>CAWARM010000010.1:0-127500 GCA_963784425.1 uncultured Gammaproteobacteria bacterium | reverse complement strand
GCCGTGAAAAACCCAGCTCTTTGGCAACGCCATCCCTGTCCAGTGGCAAGTTCACGCCATACCCGGCGGCCGTTCCCAGCGGGCTGGCATCGAGCATATCCAGTATTGCGCAGGCAAATGCCACGTCATCTGCAAAAGCTTCTGCAAATCCACCCATCCAAAGGCCCACGCTGGAAGGCACGGCCCGCTGCAAATGGGTATAGCCCGGCATGGGCACGACCGCATGGGTTTTCGCCATATCCAGGCAGGCCCGGCTGATCGAGGCGGCAAGCACCGCAACTTCGCGCACGCGATCGATCATATACAGCCGCGTGGCAACCGCCACCTGGTCGTTGCGACTGCGCCCTGTGTGCACGCGCTCTCCCAGGCCCCCTGCCTTGTCCTCCAGGTAGGATTCGATTGCCGTGTGGCCATCTTCATAGCGGTTGTCCAGGACAAAAACCCCGGAAGAAAACTCAAGAAGGAGCTCCCCGAGCAGTTCGCACAGCCGGTTAGAATCGGCCCCGGACAGTAGCCCAATGCGCTCCAATCCGCGCACATGCGCGGCAGTGGCGCGCACGTCGTAGGGAAACAAGACACGATCGAGGACCACATCTTCACCGGCCATGAATTCCATGATTGCGCTGTGCATCGACAGACCACCTGCGGCCTCCGCGCCATCTTGCCAAAGAAACTTGCTCATTCGGATCTTCCTCCAAAGAAACCTGGACCGGCTTCCAGGCCGGTGAGTGGCGGCAAGCCGAATGCCAGGTTCATGTTCTGGACCACCTGGGTTGCCGCGCCTTTCAGCAGGTTATCCAATACACAGACAAGGGACACGTGTTGGGGGCTGGACTTGCTGGCCGCAAAGCCGCCAATAATGACACCGTGCCGTTCCCGGATTTCCACCAGCTCCGGAATTTCTTCGCGGACCAGCAGCAGCGGGCAGTCTTGATAGAATTGACGGTAGTGCCTGAACATGGCGACTGCGTCCGTCGGTTCATTCAGTTCTGCAGAAATCGTGAGACTGATGCCACGAAAGAATGCAGCAACGTGTGGCAGTAAACGCACCTGATGTTTCAAATGCATGCTCACTTCCCGCTCGTGCACGTGATCCACCAGGGCGTAGGGAAGGATATTGTCCTTGAGGGCGGCGGGGTCGTTTCTCTGCGAAGGTGTTTTGCCAGCCCCGCTGAACCCGGAAATGCCAAAGACCACCGGGCTTGAGATCAATCCGGAAATCAGGGGCGCAAGCGCCAGTTGGGCTCCAGTGGCGTAACAACCGGGGTTTGCAATGCGTTTTGCGCCGGCAATAAACGCCTTGAAACGTTCGGGTTGTCCGTAAACCCAGGAATTATCGAATCGAAAATCTGCACTGAGGTCAATAATCACTGCTTTGGCATGGTGACGTTCAATTGCTTCGACATATGCCCCCGCGCCCCCGTTGGGCAACGCCAGCACATACAGATCAGCGGGAAATTGGTCCAGGTTGCCCGGCTGGATATCGCTGAAATGCAGCTGGCAACCGTCCATTCTTTCAAGTTGCCTGCTCACCGGTTCGCCCGCAGCACTGGATGAGCCTACCGCTTTAATCGTGCAATCCGGGTGAGCGAACAATAGCGGGAGCAACTCCCCGCCGGTATAGCCACGAGCGCCGATTACGACCGTCTCAACGGACATGCCCTTGCTCCTGCCAGCTCTCCTCGCGGCCAAGGCAATCGTCCTTGCAGCGTCTGATCTGGTCGAAGTCATGGACTCCCTTGGTGAAGGCTACCCATCGGTCCTGCGTGTAACTTGCATCCGCCTGCTCGTAATACCATTGGGTTATTGGATTATCGATGCGGGAACGCCAGTACAGCCTGGGGCAACGGTTGACCAGCACCTGCCAGACGGCAGCGCCAAGTCCAGCTCCCTGGGCTTCAGGGGTGACCGCGAATTTGTCGAGGTAGGATATGCCGTCCACGCCTTTGAGGACTATTGCCATGGCGCCAAACGACTCGCTGGACAGCACGCACTCAAGTTCCAGACCGTCAAAGTATCCTGGTTTCAACTGGCGGCCGAAGCTTTGTTCCAATAGCATCGTTGCGCGCTGGCGAGTTTCGTCATCGAATTTCCCCAGTTCGATAATGGCTTCGCCTTTCCTGATCAGGGTTCCTGCACCGCGATGGGTAAAAAGTTCACGTGCCAGGTTCTCCACCGAAGTAACAGACACCGACGCCGAATCCGGCAACTTTGCCAGAATCTGGTCTATCTGCTGCAGCTTGAGAAGCATCCCGGAATGCACCCATGGCTGGGAGCTGAGGTTAGCAAAATCCGTGCGCAGGCTGATGGCCGAAATGACCCGCCCCGACTCATCCAGCAGGCCGCCGGTGGTAGTCAGGAAAATAATCTTGTGGGGTTTTACCGCCCATATCAATTCGCGCGCTGCGATGTCTGCATTGATGTTCATTACCTGGCCGGTAGCACTTTCGCCCAGGCAGGCTACTACGGGCAAAACACCACGATTGACTGCTTCGCGAATGGCTTCAAGATCGACCCGCCGTACCTCTCCCACCAGTCCCAGCAAATCTTTATCGAGGAAATCACACTCAAACACCCCGTGCTGGATTCCCTGGGCGCGTACCCCCTGTTCTTCCAGGGCGCTCACAATGGCGCGGTTTGCCCGGTAAATGACGGGGCGCAAGACCTCCATCACTTCGGGAGTCGTTACCCGGAGGCCATCGTGCTTGACGGTTACTATGGATGCAGCTTCAAGCGCTGCATCAAGCTGCGGCCCGGCACCGTGCAGAATAATGGGCATCAAGCCAAGATTGCGCAGGAAGGCGAGCGCAGAAGCCAGCGCTTCGAGTTGCTGTTCGATGACACCCCCGCCCACCTTGACCACGGCGAAGCGCATGCTGTCAGTCCCACTGAACTGCCCGAGGTAGTGCCTGGCTTCGCGGCTTGCTCCCAGTTGACTAAGCACCTGCTGCACCACACTGCGAATTTCAGCCATCGGCATTCACCAGATTTCGATAAACATCATATGCCCGATCCAGCTGTGACAAGGCAAGCCATTCATCAGTTACATGCGCCTGCTTGATGCTGCCGGGACCCAGAACGAGAGCGGGCAGGCCTGCGGCAGAAAACAGGGAAGCCTCCGTCCAGAAATCAACCGCAGTCCCCTTGGGCAAACCCGCCTGGGCGCAAAACTGCTCCGCTGCGGTTGAGTCACGTCCTGCCGCGGGCAAAGGCTCGCCGGCAAAAGGTACTTCCCAGCTCACGTTTGCACCCCGGGGTGCGCATGACTTGATGGTGCTGAGAAAATCTTCGTTTGAGCTTCCGGGTTGCAAACGTGCGCTCCAATGGACAAAGGCTTCACCGGCAATCACGTTGCTTTTTGTACCACCGTTCATTATCCCGATGTTCAGACACGGACCTGGATCCTGCGTCGAGGTGATGCTGTTTCGCGCGACATCCAGGGCGGTGCTGGCCCATACAACCATCTGGTGATTGGCGTTGTCCTGGAGGGCCCTGGCCTCAGAAGAGTGCCCCGGCACGCCTTGAAACCGGGTCTTGACCGACAGAAAGCCACGATGTGCCGTAACAGCAGTGCACAATGTTGGCTCAGCAACGACCACCTGCCTGAACCGCCCCGCCTCACCGGTATCCAGGAATCGTTCAACACAACAGCCTCCGGCGCCTTCCTCATCGGTAGTAAACAGCAGGGCCAGGTTTTTCGCGCCCTGCTCCGCGAGCGCCAGCAGCGCTGCCGCAGCGCCTTTTATGTCGCACACGCCGCGCCCAAAGGCTCGCTCATCTTCAATCCGCAGTTCCAGCGGGTTGGACGACCAGCCACTTCCAAAGGGCACCGTATCCAAATGCACGTTGAACAGGATGTTTGGCTTGCCGCGAACCGCAAACCAACTGACATGGCCATCGCCATGGTCCCAGATCCGGACACTAAAACGGTCACCAACAGCTGCGTTACAGTGCTGAAAAATGCCGGAATCGCCCGTGATCAGGCGGGGAGGGTTTTGCGTGTCGCACGCCACCAGCTGAGCGAGGTGTTCAATGACCGTCCGCTGGCCCTTCACTTTTTTCCTCTTACCCTGCCGGCCAGGGTGGTGCTTTGCCCCAACAGCTTGATGAAGCCGACTGCTTCCTCGGGCGTCCAGTCACAGCTTTGGGCGTAAACGGCAGCGGGATTATGCAACCGGTAGGGCGTATCCACCGCAACCGCCAGCAGTGACCCGCCGTCGGTCCTGATCGTGACGGTGCCAGAAACGTATTGCTGAGAATTGCGCAGGTAGGCTTCGAGGTCGTACTTATGCGGTTCGTAAAAAAACCCCGCATATACCAACTCGGCCCAGCGTGCCGCTATGCCCGCCCGATATTGCGTTTGAAATCGCGTATTCACGGCATCTTCCAGCGCCTGGTGTGCAGCCAGCAAGGCATCGATTCCCGGGCACTCAAATGCAATACGCCCTTTGAGGCCAATGGTCACATCACCGGTGTAGATATGGCGGCCAACACCATATTCACCCAGGCGCTGATTGAGCGATTGCAATAAATCGGGTCCACTCATGCCCATTCCGTCCAGGCTTACCGCAATGCCTTGTTCAAATCCAATCCTCAGTTCCAGCGGTTCCGCTGGCCAGTTGTTTCGCGCCCTGGTTATGCTCCAGGCATCATCGGCTGGCGCCCCGTACTGATCAATTTCGCTGCCTGAAATGGTGACCCCCAGCAGGTTCTCGTTGACGGAATAGCGGCTGCTGGACGCTGCGACGGGGATTCCTGCCTCGGCCAGTACGTTCAGTTCATAGTCACGCACCTTGCTGACGCGGGATTGCAGATCCCGGATCGGCGCGTGAATCTCATACTCGCCGAGGCTGCGCACGGTCTGGTCGAAGCGCATCTGGTCATTGCCCATACCGGTACAACCGTGGGCAAAGTGCCTGGTACCGAGCGAGTCGCACAGTTGCAGGCAATGCTTCACGATCAGGTAACGGTCAGAACACAGCAAGGGATACTGGCCGAGCATCCGCGCATGGCTCCACACCAAAGGCACAACAAATTCCTGCCAGATTTCCTGCGCTGCGCTGATTTCATGATGCTGGCTTGCCCCCAGCGACCGCGCCCGTTCCGCAATGCTTGCCTTGCCGGCAGCGGTCAAGCCTCCGGTATCAATGAAGGCCGTGTGCACTTCAAAGCCCTTCTGCACGAGGTCCAGCACGCAATAACTGGTGTCCAGGCCCCCGGAAAAAGCCAATACAATTTTCTCTTTCATAGCTGGTCCTCCACGGCACCGCTGGCCCCCATCAGGGTCAGCATGACGGCCTTTTGTACGTGCAATCGATTTTCGGCTTCATCAATGGCTACGCAATAGTCCGCGTCCATGACACCATCGGTAGCCTTGATATTTCGCCGCAACGGCAGGCAATGACTGAATAGTGCGCCGTTCGTGAGACTCATTTTTTGCTCGTCAACCATGAAATGGCGGTAGTTCTTGCGTAATTCCCACTCTTCCTGTGGCCGCCCATAGTACGGCAGGGCACCCCAACTCTTGGCATACACAACATCCGCGCCGGAATATGCTGATTCGATATCGTGGGACACACAAAACGTTCCCCCGGAGAGTCTGCAGTTTTCAGTCGCTGCAGCTTCAAACTGCGCATCCAGCATGTATTCCTGCTGTGGACAAAGCAAGGTCACGTCCATGCCGAACCGGGTTGCAATCAACAAGGCGGAATTGGCAACCGCGGTATTCAACGGACGTGGATGCCAGGTCCAGGTGAGAACGAATTTCTTCTTTCGCACCGAGCCGAGGTGTTCATGCAGTGTTTGCATCAGTGCCAATTCCTGGCATGGATGGACTATGGTTTCCATGTTGATCACAGGCACGGAAGCATGTCGTGCCAACGATCGTATGACCGGATCCTCCCGGTCAATTGACCAGTCCTTGAACAGGGGAAAAGCCCGTAGCGCGATCATGTCACAGTATCGTGACAGAACACCCGCGACTTCGGCGATATGCTCTTCTGCGTCCCCGTCCATGACGACACCCGGCTTGAACTCTACGCCCCAGGCGTCTTTGCCGGGTTGCAACACGATCGCAATTCCGCCGAGTTGCTGCATGCCCAGTTCAAAAGAGGTGCGGGTTCGCAAGGAAGGATTGAGAAACATCAACGCAATGGACTTACCATGCAAATGCGATTGCATGGGGTTGCGCTTCAGCGCCGTTGCCAGGTCGAGGACCTTGCTTAGTTGTTCAACCGTCCAGTCTTGCGTAGTTAAGAAATGCACAATGTGTGTCCTCGGTCATTTACTGCTGCCCGGAAACCAAAAACCCAGCCGGTGGCTGGGTTTTTGGTCTCGCTTGTTTCCTGAATGAAACTTAAACGGCTACCCAGCCCCAAATGTGTATTTGGGTCGGCGCAGACGGAGGGATGTTTCTGCTATTTGGCCGCTTGGTTCATTCATGCTATTGAATCTACGGAAATCCGATCCGCTTTGCAAGACTTAATGAGCACACAGACAACCGCCATCCAATCATGCTGCTTTCTTATGCGCCGGAATAGCGGTGGATTCGCCTTCGTTGCGGCGCATCAACCAGCGAACCAGGGCCGGTAACATGACAATGGCGCCCACCATGTTCGCCAGGAAAATAAACGTCAGCAAGGCACCCAGGTCGGCCTGGAATTGAAGCGCGGAGAACATCCAGGTGCCCACGCCGGCCGCCAGTGTAAACCCGGTAAAGATAACCGCACGCCCGGTCAGCCTCAGTGTGCGGTAGTACGCCTCGTGCAGCGGAAAGCCTTGCTTCAGCAGGCTGTCCAGTTTTTGGTAGATGTAGATTCCGTAGTCCACACCGATGCCGACACCCAGCGCCACCACCGGCAGGGTATTTACCTTGAGCCCAATTCCGTACATCGCCATCAGGGCCTCGGCCAGCGTTGAGACCACCACCAGGGGAAGCACAATGCACAAAGTCCCCAGCACTGAGCGGTACGTGATCAGGCACAGGATACTGATGGCCGTGTATACCAGTGCCAACATGGGTTTCTCTGCCGCCGCAATATCTTCATTGGTGGCAGCCATCACTCCCACGTTTCCGGTGGCCAGGCGGAAGCGCACCTCCTGCTTCCGTAACCGGCTTATCAGCACTGGCGACGCCTTCAAGGGTTTTGTCCTCCAGTTTGAACTGGACATTTCCGGCGTGGATTTCGTCGCGAAGCTCCTTGACTCTTTTGACAACACGGGCGATGGTCTGGGCACGGTGGTCGGACGTAAATACCAGGATGGGGATTGCGCTGCAGTCGGAGTTCAAAAGGCCGGTGTCCGTGTCGATGTTTCCCAGAGCTTGTCGCATTACGTAATTGTCACGAGGCAAGACCCGCCAATTGATGTTGCCTTCATTCCAGCCCGCGTTGACGATTTTGGCCACCATCGGCAGCGTGATGACTTTCTGAACGCCCTCCACGTTGCGCAGTTGCCAGGCAAATCGATCAATGCTTTCCATGACCGCGTAGTTTTCGGTGCAGGCATTCGGGGTGGTCTCGGCAACAATGGTCAGGAGATCCACGCCCAGTGAAAATTTCCGGGAAATCAGCAGAGCATCCTGGTTGTAGCGGGCTTCGGGACGCAGTTCCGGGACTCCAACTTCGGAGTCACCTATCTGCATGTCTTCTGCCTTTCCAGTAGCCCACGGCGAACAGGGCTATGCCGGCAATGATCACCCACTTGGCACGATTGGGTTCAGTGAAGCTGGTAAGGAAATTCCAGAACGGTGAATCACCCTGCGCATTGAGCAGCAATCTGTTGGCGGAATTTGTGCGGATGGCGGATTTTCACCCATGACAACAAAACCGGCAGGAGTATCAGGTTGGTCAGGATGATGGCCGCAACCCCGAGGCTGGCAGTAATGGCCAGTTCCTGGATGATGCGTATCGCGATGAACAGTATGGTGAGGAACCCGATTACATCGGAAATAAGGGCGACAATGCCCGGCGCCAGCAGCCGCTTTATCGCCTCGCGCGACCCATGCATGGACGATCGGTGCGGAATGAGTTCTACGTCCGTGACGCCCTCACGAGCCCAGTCATCGGGTGTTCTCCCCGCGAACTTCTTCTCAATGATCCATGCGCTGATTTTCTGCACCCCATGGCTGACGCCTATGGCGAAAATCAGGAAGGGCGTGAGAATATTCATCGGGTCGAGGCTGTAGCCCAGCAGGCTGATCGTTCCCATTTGCCAGATCACCGCAATCAGGGAGCAAACCAGCGGCAAGACAGTCAGCCATACTGAGCGCGCATACAGATAAAGCAAAATCCCGGTGATGATAAACGAGACCAGGAAGAACCAGACCACCGATTTTGCGCCGTCTGAAATATCACCCACGATCTTGGCAAAGCCGATGATGTGCACTGAATAATCATTATTTTCGAACTCGGTGCGAATGGCTTCCAGTTTTTCCGCCACCTCGCGGTAGTCCAGTTTCTTGCCACTGATGGGATCTTCTTCCAGCAAATTGGCCCATACCATGGCCCCGGAGAAATCGTTAGTGACCAGGCGGCCGACTTCTCCTGACTTGACGATGTTCGTTCGCACCCGCTGGAACATCTCGGGCGAAGGAGAGAAATCAGAAGGAATTACGTTTCCCCCGGCAAAGCCGTCTTCGACGATCTCCACGAACCTGACATTCGGAGTAAAAATCGAACGGACGCTGGCGCGGTCGACACCCGGAATGAAAAACACCTGGTTGGTAATGGCTTCGAATTTTGTAAAAAACTCCGGTGTGAACATGTCGCCATCTTTGGCCATCAATGCGACCAAAACCCTGTTCGCCCCGCCAAACTCCTTTTCATACTTCAGGAAGGTCTTCATGTACTCATGGTTGAGCGGTAATTGCTTTTTGAAACCCGTTTCAACCCTGAGTTGGGACATCGAATAGAGCATGAAAAGGGTTATGACCACGAACACGCTGACAATTGCATAGCGGTAGTTGATCAGGAAGGTGGCAAAATCGTGCAGCCGCTGCTGCGGTTTGGTGATCATGGTGCTACCTCCGCGGTATCCTGCACCGGGTAGAAGTAGACGCCGTCTTCACCCACCAGGAGGAACCGGCCATTTCCCAGGCCCACGGCAGCTGCAAAGTCCACTCCGCTGGGGTGTTCGTGATAGGTGAAGCCACCGGCTTCATCGTATTCAATCACTGCCCCGCTGTTGCCTACCAGCAAGACTTTTCCATCCTGCTCGGCCCCACCGAGCAGGGTCGCCTCGGTTCCACTGTTCAACTTTTCCCAGCTGATACCTGCATCGCAACTGCGTATCACATTGCCGCGCAAGCCAAAAAACACCACGCACGGCACGCCTGCTGTTACGGCACCGAACATTGAGCCCTGGTAGGCGAGGTTCATGTTTTCCCAGGTTTCACCACCGTCCGCACTGCGGTAGGAAAAGCCACCCTCACCGGCAATCAGCAGTACGTTGTCGGGAAGTGCAATGATCGCATTCAGGTGTGCATCGTCTTCAGCATTAATGGCGCTGTCCTGCCAATTTTGACCACCGTCCGCGGTTACCAGCATGAGCCCATAGGCCCCGATGGCAAGGCCGTTATTCTCATCGCGGAAATAAAGGTCGAAGATAGGCTGCTGGCGTTCGGGATCAAAATACTGCTGAGTCCAGTTCTCACCTCCGTCACCGCTGGTCAGGATGACCGAATCGTGGCCTGCCGCCCACAAGCGGCTACCAACGGAAAAAAGCCTCGTCAAGGTGGAACGCGTGGGAACGGTTTCGGCCTGGCGCCAGGTCTTCCCTTCGTCGTCAGACAAAATGATATGCCCGCGCTCACCGGCAGCAATGATCCGGTCTCCGGACCTGATCAGGTCCAGCAGGAGCGAGTGTGCCGCCAGCGGGACATGCTCGGCGTAAACGATATCCAGCTGCTCATCCTGCGCCCCTGCAGTCGCCAATGGCTGGGCGCCGCACAAGGCCAGGGTAAGAACAACAAGCACAGTGATGAAAATTCTGGTCATTGCATGAATCCGGGAAAGTTGACCATTAACTGCGGAGCCGGCACCCGCCCGCTGATACTTTTACCAACAGAAAGGCCAGCAAAGCTGGCCTTTCTGATTTTACTATCGTACGCCGCGGGTACGTAATGCCTGTGGCGTGTAGTCGCCTGGATTCAAATCCGCGTCGAAGGTATTGACGGGCATGGTGTTATCGAACCCCTGGCCCACGTAGCGACCGGATTGCAGATCGTAGTGCACTTCTATGGTCGACCAAAATGTCGGAACATCGTAGTAGTTGATGCAATGTGCCTCGGACGAACGCCACAGTTCCAGACGCGCATCGTAGTGGTCGATCAGCACGATCTGGTAACTATCCTCGTCCAGATAAAACGTGCGTTTTGGATTGATGTGACGCATGCCCGGCTTAAGGTTAGCCTCAATGATCCAGACGCGATGCAGTTCATAACGCATCAGGTCCTGGTTGAGGTGGCCAGGTCGGATGAAATCATCGTACTTGATGCCCTCAGCATGGGCAGCGTAGGAGTTGTAGGGTATGTACATCTCTTTCTTGCCAATGACTTTCCAGTCAAACCGGTCCATCGAGCCATTAAACATGTCCGTCATGTCATTGGTGCGCAAACCATCTGAGGCCGTGCCCGGGTTATCGTAAGCCACGTTCGGGGCGCGACGCACGCGGCGTTGCCCCGGGTTGTAAATCCAGGCCTGTCGCGGCAATACCACCTGGTTCATGGTTTCATGCACCAGCAGTATGTTACCTGCAAGGCGGGCCGGCGATTCTACATCCTGGAAAAAGTACAGCAGGATGTTATTGATGCTTTCACTGGTTTCGCCTTCCTTGTAATACAAGCCCAGAAACTCTTCGCGGATGACCACCACTGAAAACTTGCCATCAGCCGTAGGGGCAATCTGGTTGTTGTAGCGCACTCCACCAGTGCCTTTGTACTTCAGTTTATGGTTCCACATAAGTTCATAAGCGTTTTCCGGGAAAGGAAAAGGGAAGCCCTCGGCGGCATTGACTACGCCTTCGCCATCGCCGGTTAACTCGGCGGTCTTGCCATTGGCTGCAGTCATTTCATAAGTGCGCTTTCGGAATGAAGCAGACCGTCGGGTCTGGTAAACATCCATGAAATAAGTATCGGGGTACTTGGCAAACATGCCTTTCTGACCTTCGCTGAGCTGGTCCGCATATTTCTGGAAATTTGCCGCGGTAATCCGGAACAGAGGCTTGTCGTCTGGCCATGGATTCTGGTGGTGATCACCGCGCTTGTATTCGGGCGGAGGCTGGGTGATCCCGCCGGTCCATTCCGGAATCGTACCGGCAGCATTGCCAGCCCGCTCTGAACCCATGGGAGTCAAATCACCGCTTAATCGTGCAATCTGATCGGGTTTAGCTCCGGCATAAGCCTGGCCGACAACGAGCACCAAGCCAACACAAGCTGACAGCGTAAATTTGTTCATCATGTGCATGTGATTCTCCGGTGGTCAGAAAGAGTAACGGACGCTGGCAGAAATGAAATCACGGTCTTCAAGCAAGTTGAACAGACCGGCACCGAAGTAAGATGTGTAGGACAAATCAAACACCCACTCCTGCAAATACAGTGCTGAAACTCCCACCGTCAGTTGTTTGCGATGCTCTATGAAGGAGCCGCCGGGCCCTGGTGTGGTTCCGCTGACATCCTGAGCCCAGCCGATGCTGGGCGCAATGGTCACTGACGAGCCAAAAACACTAAAGTATTCGGCTCTGGCAGCAAGGCGGTAGCCCCAGCTGAAGTCGTCGGCAAATCCGCCGACCTGGGTTTCGGGATTACGGAAATAGCCATCCTGGTAGTCCGGGCCACCGCCGGTATCAGTACCGTCGCCATTGAACCGCAAAACATCTTTTGACGGCAAGTTGGGAACGAAGTTGAAACCCACTTCAGCCGCCAGGGAAATCTGTCCGGCTTTGAGAAAATTCTCCGGGCCAAAGAGCTTGGTCGTGGTGTACTGGGTCTGCCACATGTCGTATCTGTCCCAGCCCTTAATATACTCACCAGGACCATAGTCACCCAGCTGGGAGTAAAAGCGGTTGGCCGGTGCCGGGATCAGGGGATTCAAGGGCGAAAGCCCTGCGAACAACACTTCGACATCGTCGATCTGCAGCGGTGCATTTGGCCGGTAACTTACTTCGCCACTAAACGACCACTCACCAATCGACGTATTGAAACTGGCACCCCACAGATGTATGTCCTCCGGGTACTCAGTCCAGTAGCGGCCGCTGCTGGGTGCGGTTGTGGTAATGGAGCGTCCGCTGATGAGTGGCAGTTTGCTGTGATAATTAAAGTAGTAAAAGCCAAATTCAGTACCGCCCAACTGCTCCGCGTACCAGCGTAATGCGCCGCCGAACTGTCCGCTATCCTTGGGCTTTACCGAGGGATCCCGTGGGAAGGAACCTTGACAGCCTGCCCCCACCAGTTGAGGTGGCAGGACACTGTCGGAGGTTGCATAGCCAGCGGGGCCGCTGAGGCACACCTGGTCATACAAATCCGGATTGGTGACCGGTTGTGGCAGCGTGCCAAAGTTCAGCATGGCATAAGATGCACCCGGGGTCGCCAGATCGTTGGTAGCGAAATAGGAGCCGGCGGGATCGGGGTCAGTCTTCTTCCACTGAAAAATATACAGGGGTTCAAAAGAAACGCTTTCGGTAAGATCAAAACTACCCCAAATCATGGGGATACCTATGAAAGCTTCCTTCAGTTCCGCACCCGCTACCCGCAGCTTGGAGACATCCACAGGGTTGACGGAGTTAATGCCGCCCTGGATAAAAGTCGACTCACCCCAACTCACCACCTGCCAACCCAAACGCCAGGTCGCCGTTTTTTCACCAAAATTGTGTTCGCCATAGACATAGGCATCCAGCAAGCGGATGTCTGTGCCAACCAACTCCTGCGCTTTTTCGGACAGGAAATCCTTGTCAGCGTTTTCGAAATCGTAAAACGCAGTGCCGCGAATAAACGCACCGAAGTTGCGCCAGTTGACATCCAGTTCCGAAGTGATCTTTATCGCGTTGGAAATCAAGTCACCGCTATCGCCGTAATTCAGATCACCATCGTCGCCGTTAACCGACCAACGGCCAAGCGCGGCCCTTTGCCCGGCATTGTCCAACAGGAATGCCGTGGGATTAAACACGGCCTTACCGACGTTATCGTCATCGACACCGCTTACGCGTATGGCTGCGCCGTAACTGATCGTGGTGTCAAAATTACCGTTCCATTCCCCGTCTTCGCTGGAGAATTCAATCGCCATGGCCTGGTTGGATACGACGCCCAGTAGCATCGACGCGAAAGACCATGAAAGGGCCGTTCTTTTCCAGTTGCTTGCCATGCGAATCGACCCGTGTGCGGGTGCAGATTGCGCGGATCTCGGCTTATTCATTTGCAGCTTCTCCCTGTTGCACGACAATGCTCATTGGCTCAATGGAGATATTTTCCAGATCAGTGCCCGCTGAAACCACCATGCTGACGTCAGTCGTGTCCACGTTAGCGGCGGCCTCGCTTGCAGCAGAAATCTCTTCTTGCGCGACCGGTACCAAGACACTGGAATTACTAACCTGCACGTAGGTACCCAGGGACGCAATGAAAGAAGCCATCTGTCCCTGCATCTCGGCAGTTGAAGCCGGTGCGGCAACCGGAGAGAGTAGCGAACTGTGTATCGCTGGCGGCAGGAATCGAGCGACCGCGCGCAGCCCGGCAGGGTTGGCCTGGCTGCTGCTGTAGCTGAGCAAACCCATCAGCCTGTTCAGGCCCTCCCCGCCTGCCATGGGGGAGCCAGCCACGACATTGGGCACCGTGTTGTCGTTCACGATCTCGCTGTGGGCGAGCGGAATCCGCGCGACGGCTTCCGCGGCCCAGCTTGCAGGGTCCGCACTGCCAAGCACCGTCTGGCCGACCAGCATGAATTGCTCAAATTGCGCTGTGCCCGGTAGCACGCCTGCGGCGGCCAGGGCAGCGCGAATTTGAACGCCGAAAGCTCCGGCCTCAGCCGTCCTGAGTAAAACCGCACCGGCGGCGCTGTAATAGGCCCGGGAAACGGTTGGCTCGACTGCGAGGAAGCCGGTCGCAGTAAACGTACCAAACGACTGGGCGACCGCCGCAACGTTCAGGCCACTGAGGTCCGGAATTGCATCACCATCGTAGCTGATATTCTGCAAGCTGACGGCCAGTGTGGAAAAATCCACCTGCGCCTGGCGTATATTGTCTCGCACTGCGCGCATATTACCCAGGTTGAAATAGCTGCTGCCCGAAGCATCCTTGATTCCATCCGGACCAAATGCGCCGGTCGCGTTGTTAAAGTAGTCGGCATCGAAGGTGCGCTCGTTGGCAATGGGTCCAAATGGTGTGTTCTCGATGTAGAACGGCGCGAGTTGCGGAGCAACGTCAGGCACCACGCCATGCAATGGCTGGTCAATGGCAATGCATGCATAACCAACGCTGGCGAGGGCATCGGCAATGGCCAGCATGTCGGTGCGGTTGCGCGTGATACCGTGGACGAAGATCACCACTGGCCATCCCCCTGCGGGTTTGGTGAAACCGGAATTGGCATTTGGCACGGTGAGTATCAATGGCACGGTCTGCGTACCGGTCAGCACCGGAAATGGATTGGCGATCGTAACGTTGGTCGAGGTCGGATCCAGTCCGAACTGGTTAAACGGCGGAACATAACCGCCCGGTGGCGCTTTCCAGAAGTCAGTCAAAGGCGCGACAGGGTTTCCTGCCGATGGAATCCCTGAATAATAGGGAAGCGTAATTACCCCAATGACGATATTCGCAAGTCCGAAACCGCCGACTGCGGAAGTATTCAGGCCGGTGGGTCCGGCCAGTACCGGCATCGGTGCCGCAATACTGCGCAGCAACTTCAAGGTGGGCGTGATCGATTGAGTCTGTACCGTCCAGCTCAGCACGATGTCATCCGGGTTGATTCCCTTGCTGGCCGCATTCAGCTCCATTGATTGGGTAATCTGGCGCAAAGGCTCCAGCGATCGTGCGGTGGCATCGTCGATCAGGGAATAGGTACTGTGGCCGTTAGCATCCACCCAGGGAGTGCGGCGCTTGGCAAGGAAATAAGTTGAATCAGGCGTGGCATCATTCCCAGCCGTATCGGTGATGCCATTGGTCAGTACGGCCATGTAGCTGGAATATTCCTTCAGTGGCTTCAATGGAATGATGGCAACCGAACTGCCACTGGCGACAGCCACGAAATCCACACCCGGTGTCAGCTCCCGAACGATCGATGTGACCACAAGGAATTGCTGGGTAGTGACCTGGAACACCCGTACGCTCTGGCCAGGCACCACCGAAGCCGGGGCGATCTGCGCGGGGGCCCTGACATTGTTCACAAAGCCTGCAACCCACTTTTCCGTCGTGCTGAAACCATCCATCGCGCTAAGCCACACGGCCGGATCGCCAATATTTGCCGGGTTCGCAACCGGTGGATTCAGCGTCAGATCCTTGGTCCCGGTGAACAGCAGATTGTGTGGAAATGGCAGCTGGCCAGCGGAAGGATTGAAGACCGCCGTCACTACATCGGTGACGGTGCTGCCATTCTTGTTCTTACCCGTATATGGCGATGCCGCCAGGGTCTGGGTGACAAATAGTGAAGCAAGAATAAGGAAAATCAGACGTTTATTAATCATTTGTGCCCCCGAAACCTGTGTAGTGATGAACCTACTTATTGGAACTTTCGGCTACCAACCTGTTGCACGGAGAACCCAGATCGCGGGAATTCAGCGATTGATTAACCCTGGGGCACTGACAGGACATCGATTGGCCGAAAACTACTTTGACGAAAGTATCATACGACAACGTACGGAAAAACGCACAGGCACCCTGTATCCACCTTGCCCTGCCATGACCTGAGTCATGCTGCCATCGGAATTTGATCCGATCGCCACCACCGTTTTGCTCAAGACCATGCGTTGCCCCTGCGGGAAGAGGACGCTTTATCGCATTGCGGCGTCATTTTGCCGATAAAGCCAGGTTCAAAAACGGTTTAACTGCTTGCCTGGCCTATAATCCGCGCGATTGGCGACAAGCCAGTATCGGGAGAAGATCATGACCTGCATGCAAGCCGTTTTAAGCCTTTTGCTGGTATCGCCCTGTTCGGATGGTGGCGGGCCTTCCACGCAGGCCGTCATTGCAGAAGCCCTGGCACAGCCTGCCCGGCTGGAAAGTGACCGGGCAAAAGACCCCCTGCGCAAACCGGACGAGGTGCTGGCCTTTTTTGAAATCAAGCCGGGAATGCGCGTCCTTGACCTGTTTTCCGGCGGCGGTTACTACACCGAGATACTCAGCGGCGTGGTTGGGCCCGATGGCTCGGTAGTGGCCCATAACAATGCTGCCTACCTGGCCTATGTGGCCGAAGAACTGGAGCAAAGGTACGGTAACAACCATCTTGCAAACGTCGAACGCCTGACCGCGGAGACGTACGAGCTGAATCTACCGGCGGATTCCTTTGACGCGGCATTTGCCACGCTGACCTGGCACGACTTCTACACTGTCGATGCGGATAACGGGTGGCCGGCCATCGATGTGCCTGCGCTAACAGCAAAACTGTGCGCTGCACTGAAACCAGGGGCAGTGCTGGGAGTCATTGATCACGTGGCAAACCAGGGTGCGGATCCCCACGAATCAGGCGAAAAACTGCATCGCATAGATCCTCAGCGGATCAAGGCAGACCTTGAGGGCACGTGTTTTGTGTTTGAAGGCGAACTGAACGTGCTGAGAAATTCAGCTGACGACCATAACCTGCCGATGTCTGATCCATCCGTGCGCGGCAAGACCGACCAGGTGATTTTCAGGTTCCGCAAAAAGGGCTGAGCTACTCATCCTCTCTTCCTGGGGATATACAGGTCCGTTATGGTGCCCTCGAATACCTCGGCAGCCATGGCGATACTTTCGGACAAGGTCGGGTGCGGATGGATGGTCAGGGCAATGTCCGCGGCATCACAACCCATTTCGATCGCCAGGGCGCACTCTGCAATCAAGTCACCGGCATGTGGGCCAACAATTCCAGCTCCAACCAGCCTCCTGGTAGAGCTATCAAACAGCAGCTTGGTGAATCCCTCGGTGCGGTCAATGCCCACGGCCCTGCCACTGGCTGCCCACGGGAAGCGGCTCACTTCGCACGCGACGCCAGACTTGCGGACTTCCGTCTCGGTCAAACCGACCCAGGCCACTTCGGGGTCGGTGTAGGCAACTGCAGGAATGACTCTTGCGTCAAAGGAGCTTTTCTTCCCGGCAATAACCTCGGCTGCGACCTTGCCCTCGTGGCTGGCCTTGTGTGCGAGCATGGGCTGACCCACGACATCACCAATGGCAAAGATATGCTGAACATTGCTGCGCATTTGCCGGTCCACCTCGATAAAACCCTTATCTGAAACGGCAACGCCGGCAGAGTCCGCGCCTATTGACCTGCCGTTGGGGGTACGCCCGACTGCAACCAGAACACGGTCAAATGGCGCCGATGCTGGAGCACCGGAACCTTCGAACCGCGCCACCAGAGCATCATCAGCGACATCGACCTGGGTCACCCGTGTTTCCAGGTAGATGTGTTCATAGCGCTTGGCGACGCGGCTTTGCAAAGGCTTGACCAGGTCGGGATCAGCACCCGGCATCAGTTGGCCGGTCAATTCAACCACTGTAACCTTGCTGCCCAGCGCCGCATAAATACAGGCCATTTCCAGGCCGATAATTCCGCCGCCTATCACCAGCAGGCGCATCGGAATCTCATCGAGTCGCAGCGCTGCAGTGGAGTCCATCAGGCGCGGGTCACCCCAGGGCAAGCCCGGCAGCTCCATGGATTGTGAACCGACGGCGATAATGGCGTGGGCAAAATCCAGGGTTCGTGTTTCCCCGCCCTGTTTAACTGAGATATCGTGCGGACCGGTAAAAGCACCCACTCCCTGAACCACCTCGATGGACCGCCTCTTCGCCAGGGCAGACAGCCCGCTGGCCATTTTGTTGACCACTCCATCTTTGTAGGCTCGCAGTTTGTCGAGCTCAATGCGGGGATCACCAAACTGAACCCCGTGGCTGGCTATGGCGGCCGCTTCATCGATGATTTGCGCCGTGTGCAGCAAGGCTTTTGAAGGTATGCAACCGACATTCAGGCAAACCCCGCCCAGCACGGGGTAACGCTCGACCAGGGCCACTTTCAGCCCCAGGTCCGCGGCGCGAAAGGCAGCGGTGTAACCGCCCGGCCCGGCGCCCAATACAACCACATCGTATGTTTGACTCATGGTTCATCGCCTCCGCGACTGGCAATCACCAGCGTATCCCCTTCCTGGACGATACTGAAATGTTGCAAGAAGCTCATACCGAGCAAAGACTCTTCTCCCAGGCCGGAAGCAATCGTTGCACTCACGTCCCGCAGCACCAGGGCGCCAACCTGCACCCTTGCCAGCCTGGTCATCCAGCCGGCCGATGGTCCCGCGGCGGTCATGACCGTCACGCCCGGGCCAAACTCCAGGTCCAGGTCACGGGCCAACTGCTCCGACACGGCCACATCGGTTGCCCCGGTATCAATCAGGAATTCGACCGGCTGCCCGTTGATCTCACCGGTGGCGCTGAAGTGGCCATTACGCTGGCGTTGCAGCACGACCAGGACGCGGCCTTCCCTGTCCTGCTCCAGGCGCATTCCGCCATCATTTCGCAAGGTTGCGGTATAGAGCGCCGTCAGTCCCAGCATGATGGCAACTATGGCGGCCCAATAGAGGCGCCGGCTTTGACCTGGCGGTTGTTCATCCTGTTGCTCAGACATGTTTATGGGTTACCGGTGCGCCTAGAGCATGAGAAGTCTGAGGTCCTCAAGCTGGCTGCCCAGGAAACGGGTGAACCGGGCTGCGGTTGCGCCATCAATCACCCGGTGATCGTAGGAGACGGAAAGCGGCAACATCAGCCGCGGTTCAAACGACTTGCCGTTCCATACCGCCTGCATGCGCGAACGCGATACTCCCATGACTGCGACTTCAGGTGCATTGATAATCGGCGTGAATCCCGTGCCGCCAATTCCGCCCAGGCTGGAAATGGAAAAACACCCTCCCTGGATGTCCTGGAGCTTGAGCTTCTGTTCCCTGGCGCGGACGCTGATCTCGGCAAGTTCTTTGGCCAGTTCCATGACGCTCTTGCGGTTGCACTCCCGCAGAACGGGAACTACCAACCCCTCGGAAGTATCCACCGCAATGCCAATATTGAAGTAGCTTTTCAGGATCAGGTTTTTGCCCGATGTATCAAGCGAAGCATTGAACTGCGGGAATTTTTTCAGAGCCGCAACACTGGCTTTGATCAGAAACACCAGCGGAGTCAGCTTGAAACCCTGCTTTTCGGCATCCGCAGAGTGAGCCTTGCGAAACGCCTCCATGTCGGTGATGTCCGCCTCGTCATGCTGGGTCACGTGGGGAATGCTTATCCAGTTGCGGTGCAGGTACCCCGCGGATAACTTCTGGATCCGGCTCAGGGGCTGCTCGCTGATTTCACCAAATTGTGAGAAATCCACCTTGGGTGGCGGAGGCAGTTCAAAACCGACCGGGCTGGATCTCTCCACCGGTGGACGGGTCATGACGGATTTTACGAATGAAGTGACATCTTCTTGCAGAATACGGCCACCGCCGCCCGTGCCTTTGACCTGCTTCAGGTCTGCGCCCAGTTCGCGCGCAAACTGCCGGACCGAGGGGCTGGCATAGGGCACCAGGGACGGGTCCACCGCCGCGTAGCCTTGTGCAATTAACTGGGAAGCAAGTGCAGCTGGATTTGCTGGAACGCCCTGGGGCATGGCTTCTTTCGAGACCGCTCCCTGCCCTGGTTCTGGCCTGGCTTCCGGCCTGATTTCCAGCTCGAGTTCCGGCTGGCCTTCGGGCCGAACAGGAGCCTGGGCAGAGGCTTCCTGCTGAGCCTCTATTTCGAGTATGGCCACCACGTCACCAGCGGAAACCTTGTCGTTCAGTTTCAGCCTCATTTCGCGAATTACGCCAGCCTGTGGGCTGGGTACTTCCATGGTGGCCTTGTCGCTCTCGAGCGTCACCAGGGAGTCTTCGGCCTTTACCCGATCTCCGGCGGACACCAGCACCTCGATCACCGGGATATTGGTGAAGTCCCCGATATCCGGAACCTTGATTTCAATCATGGTGCTCAGTTTTGGCATTGGGCTCACTGTTGGCTCCGCATCATCAGGCCATTTGCGCTCAGGCGTTCGCCGGATTGATCTTGCCAGGATCAATTCCCAGCTTGCTGCGTGCTGCCAACAATTCGCCTTGCCCGACCGCGCCCTGCCGGTAAAGGGCGTATAAAGCTGCATAAGCGATGTGGAAGCGATCAACCTCAAAGAACCGGCGCAATTTCTGCCGTGTGTCCGAGCGTCCGAAACCATCTGTGCCAAGAACGATGTAGTCCGACTCCTGCAGGAAACCGCGCACCTGGTCGGCAAATCCCCGAACATAGTCCGACGCGGCGACAACCGGCCCCTTGCGCCCTGCAAAACACTGCGTAATCCAGGGTATGCGGGGTTCCTTTTCCGGGTTAAGCCGGTTCCAACGGGCGCATGCCACCCCGTTCCTGCGCAGTTCCGTGAAACTCGTCGCACTCCAGATGTCGGCCACCACGCCAAAATCCTGCTCCAGGATGTTGGCAGCGGCTATGGCTTCCCGCAGGATGGCGCCGGAACCCATCAACTGCACTCTGCGCGCTCCTTCCGGACCCGGGCTGAGGAGGTAAAGGCCTTTGCGGATTCCTTCTTCGGCACCGGCCGGCATGTCCGGATGGGTGTAATTCTCGTTCATCACCGTCATGTAGTAATAAACGTCTTCTTTTTCCTGGTACATGCGCCGCAGACCATCCTGCACAATAACTGCCACTTCGTATGCAAACGTGGGGTCATAGGAGATGCAATTGGGCACCATGCCGGACATCATGTGACTGTTGCCATCCTCGTGCTGCAAACCCTCGCCGTTCAGCGTGGTGCGGCCGGCCGTGCCACCGATGAGGAAACCTTTGGCCCGCATATCGCCCGCGGCCCAGGCAAGGTCACCAATGCGCTGAAAACCAAACATTGAATAGAAGATAAAGAATGGAATCATGGGCACGCCGTTGCTGGCATAGCTGGTTGCCGCGGCAATCCAGGACGACATCGCCCCGGCTTCAGTGATTCCCTCCTGCAGAATCTGCCCCTTCTTGTCCTCCTTGTAAAACATCAACTGGTCAGAATCCACCGGCGTGTAGAGTTGGCCCACTGAGGAGTAGATTCCCAGCTGCCGGAACATGCCCTCCATGCCAAAAGTCCGCGCTTCATCAGCAACGATGGGGACAATGTGAGAGGCCAGTTTCTGATCCCGCAGCAAAATAGCCAGTGTGCGGACGAAAGCCATGGTGCTGCTGATTTCGCGGTCGCCGGTCGTTTTGAGCAAGGACTCAAAAGCCTCCAGCCCGGGAATTTCCAATGCCTGGCATTCGGATCGGCGCTGGGGCAAAAACCCGCCCAATTGCTTGCGGCGCTCCAGCAGGTACTGAACTTCCGGACTGTCAACTCCCGGGTGGTAGTACGGGATATTCTCAATTTCTTCATCTGAAATCGGAACATTGAAACGGTCGCGGAACTGCCGGATGGAATCGACATCCATTTTTTTCTGCTGGTGGGTTATGTTCTGGGCTTCGCCGGCGCCACCCATTCCATAACCCTTGACCGTCTTTGCCAGGATGACAATGGGCCTCTCCCTGGGCTTGATAGCCTCATGGTAAGCCGCATAAATCTTGTGCGGGTCATGTCCACCGCGGTTCAGACGCCAGATGTCATCATTCGACATGCTCGCAACCATCTCCAGCAGTTCCGGGTATTTTCCGAAAAAATGCTCCCGCGTGTATGCGCCGCCCTTGGCCTTGTAATTCTGGTAATCGCCATCCAGGGCTTCTTCCATGCGTTTGCGCAGCAGGCCATCTTTGTCTTTGGCAAACAAGGGATCCCAATAAGCTCCCCAAATGACTTTCAATACGCTCCATCCGGCCCCGCGGAATACGCTTTCCAGTTCCTGGATGATTTTGCCGTTGCCACGCACCGGGCCGTCAAGGCGCTGCAGGTTGCAGTTGACGACAAATATGAGGTTGTTCAGCTTTTCCCGGCCAGCCAGCGAGATTGCGCCCAAAGATTCCGGCTCATCGGTTTCACCGTCACCCAGGAAACACCACACGCGCCGGTCCGAAGTATCAGCAATCCCGCGGTTGTGCAGGTACTTGAGAAAACGCGCCTGGTAGATTGCCATGATCGGTCCGAGACCCATGGACACCGTGGGTATTTGCCAGTAATTCGGCATCAGCCACGGATGCGGGTAAGAGCTAAGGCCCTTGCCTTCCGATTCCTCGCGGAATTTATCCAACTGCTCAGCACTTATCTGGCCTTCGAGGAACGAGCGGGCGTAAATACCGGGTGAGGAATGCCCCTGGATATACAGCAGATCGCCACCGCCGGGATGATCCGGCCCACGGAAAAAATGATTGAAACCGACGTCGTACAGCGTTGCCGCTGAAGCAAAACTTGCAATATGCCCGCCCAGTTCACCTCCCCTCTTGCTGGCGCGAAGCACGGTGGCCATCGCGTTCCATCGAATCAGGGAGCGGATCTTGTACTCCATCTCGGCATTGCCGGGAGTGTGCTTTTCCATGTGTGGCGGAATAGTGTTGATGTAGGCGGTAGTGGCATCGTAAGGCAGGTAGCCGCCGGATCGCCGGGTGAAATCCACCAGCTTTTCCAACAGGTAGTGAGCGCGGTCAGGCCCTTCACGGCCGATGACAGCCTGCAGTGATTCCAGCCACTCCTGTGTTTCCAGAGGGTCGCTGTCGTGACGAAGCTTGTCGAATTCCAGGTTCACGCCGCGGACTCCCATTCAAGTGCTTCCACTCTTGGTGCACTTTTCGTGGATCTGGGCTTCGACCACTACTATGGCGGTCATATTGACAATCCGGCGTGCAGTCGCGGATGGAGTCAACACGTGAGCTGGAAGGCCAACTCCCAGCAGCATCGGCCCCACCGTGACTCCGTTACTGATGACCCGCGCCAGGTTGTAGGCAATATGGGCGGAATCAAGGTTTGGCATCACCAGGAGATTGGCTGGACCCTTCAAGGCGCTGTTGGGAAAAACACTCTTGCGGTAAGAGTCATCCAGCGCCATGTCAGCCGTCATCTCGCCTTCTACTTCCAGACCCGGGGAACGCTCGCGCAACAGGGCGAGGGCCAGTTTCATCTTCTTCGCGCTATCATCACGGTGGCTGCCAAAGGCTGAATGCGACAACAGCGCAACCCGCGGGCGAATGCCGAACATAAGGATCTTCTCGGCTGCCATGAGCGTTATTTCAACAATCTCTTCAGCTGTCGGGTTTGCATTTACGTGTGTATCACAGACGAAATACGCGCCGTCATCCGTGCTGAGCACGCTGAGCGAACCCGCGACTTTCGCGCTGGGAAGCAGGCCAATCACATCTAGCACATTATCCAGGTCCACCCGGTAACTGCCGACCATTCCCGTGATCATCGCATCAGCTTCCCCGCGCTTGAGCATCAAGGCAGCAATTACGCTGGTGCGAGTGCGCACAGTGGCTTTAGCAGCATCCGGCGAAATTCCACGCCGCTCCATCAGGGCGTGGTAGGCATTCCAATAATCCCAAAAACGGGGATCTGAGTCGGGGTTGACGAGTTCAAAGTCCGCTCCAAGACGCATGCGCAGCCCAAGTTTTTCGATACGGTTCTGAATCACGGCTGGCCGGCCAATCAAAATGGGACAGGCGAGATGGCTGTCGATCACGGACTGCACACCGCGCAGGATGATTTCGTGCTCGCCATCAGCATACACAACCCGTTTCGGCGCAGCTCGTGCAGCGTCAAAAACAGGCTTCATCAGCAAACCCGTGCGGTACACAAACTGCTCGAGTTTTTCCCGATAGCCGGCCATATCCCGGATAGGCCGGGTGGCAACGCCGCTGTCCATTGCCGCCTGGGCCACGGCCGGAGCTAACTGTACCAGCAGACGCGGATCAAATGGCTTGGGGATGATGTAATCCGGCCCGAATTGCAGCGGCTCAGGGCTATGACCTGTCTGTTGCACTTCCATTCGCGTGAGTTCTGCCAGGGCCTTGACGCAGGCCATTTTCATCTCGTCATTGATCAACGTTGCGCCGACATCCAGCGCACCGCGAAAAATGTAGGGGAAACACAGGACATTGTTCACCTGGTTGGGATAATCAGACCGGCCAGTGGCGATGATGGCGTCCGGGCATGCCTCGCGTGCATCCTCGGGCATGATTTCGGGATCAGGATTGGCCAGTGCAAGGATGATGGGCCGACGTGCCATGGTGGTCACCATTTGCTTGCTCAGGACCCCCTTTGCGGAAACACCAAGAAAAATGTCTGCCCCATGAATGGCTTGTTCCAGCGTGCGCATTTGGGTGTCAATGGCATAACCCGCTTTGCGTGCATCCATGTACTCACCCCGCCCGGTGAAAATGACACCCAGCCGGTCAATGACTACAATGTGGTCTTTCTTCACTCCCAGTTTCACCAGCAAATCAAGACAGGCCATGCCCGCTGCACCCGCTCCGGATGCCACGAGGCGGACCTCACTGATTGATTTGCCGACAATTTGCAGGGCATTCAGCACAGCTGCGGCGGTGATAATGGCAGTTCCATGCTGGTCGTCATGAAACACCGGAATTCCCATGCGCTGCTTCAACCGGGACTCGACCGAAAAACATTCCGGCGCCTTGATGTCCTCAAGGTTGATGCCGCCGAACGTCGGCTCAAGGGAGGCAATGATATCGACCAGCTTGTCCGGATCCTGCTCGGAGATTTCAATGTCAAAAACGTCGATATCGGCAAATTTCTTGAACAGTACGGCTTTGCCTTCCATCACAGGCTTCGCGGCCAACGGGCCGATATTGCCCAGGCCAAGCACAGCAGTGCCATTGGTAATGACTGCCACGAGGTTACCGCGCGCCGTGACTTCGCTTACCGCCAAAGGATCCGCGTGGATCAACTCGCTCGCTGCAGCAACACCGGGGGAATACGCCAGCGCCAGGTCCTGCTGGGTGGTGAGGGCTTTGGTCGGCGTAATTTTTATTTTTCCCGGCTTGGGAAACCGGTGGTAGTGAAGTGCGTTTTCCTTTTGATTGTCGTTCACGGGATCACCCACAAAGCCGGCAGGAAGCCGGCTCCCAGAAAAAATGATGGCCGGTCCATACCCGGAGTTTCGCGCAGATCAGCAGACCCTGATCAGGCTGCTTCAAAAGACTCTTCGTATTGACCCATGGCAGCAAGGCCATTCATGCGTGCACGATGCGCCAGTTTTTTCTGCGCAGCGGCTACGTTTGCTGCCGGGTTCTCACCCCAAACTTTCAGGGAAGGCGCCTGCAAGGCACGGCCGTAGGAAAAGGTCAAAGCCCACGGGAAGTCAGCCAGCTGGTTCATGGCATTCAGGTGCGCTGTGGCTTCTTCATCCGTTTGCCCGCCGGACAGGAATACCACCCCTCCCAGTGCTGCCGGCACGGAGTTCAACAGGCATTGAACGGTAGCTTCTGCAACCTCCTGCACACTGGCGCGATTGGTCGCTTCACTACCTGAAATCACCATGCTGGCCTTGAGAATCGTGCCCTCAAGCAGAACGTTTTGTTCGTATAACTGGTTGAACAATGCTCGTAGCGTGGCTTCGGTCACTTCAAATGATTCATCGAGGCTGTGCGCGCCATCCATCAATACTTCCGGCTCAACGATCGGCACAATGTCCGCTTCCTGACACAGTGCGGCATAGCGGGCCAGGGCGTGTGCATTTGCATCGACACAGGACGTAGTGGGAATGTTTTCCCCGATGGTGATGACCGCGCGCCACTTGGCAAATCGCGCGCCCAGCGCACGGTACTCTTCCAGCCGCTGGCGCAAACCGTCCAGCCCTTCGGTAATTTTCTCCCCCGGGTGGCCGGCAAAGGGATGGGCGCCCATATCCACCTTGATACCCGGGATGATTCCTGCGTCCTGCATGACCTTCACGAATGAAACGCCGTTCCGCGTAGATTGACGAATGGTTTCGTCATAGAGAATCGCACCGCTGATGTGTTTGCCCAGGTGGGCTGTGGTGAGCAGCATTTCCCGGTAAGCACGCCGGTTTTCTTCAGTGGATTCGATGTTGATCGCCTTGAACCGCTTGGCGATGGTACCTGCGCTCTCATCAATGGCAAGAATCCCTTTGCCTTCAGCTACCATTGCCTCGGCGACCGACACCAACTCCATTTCATTCATGACTACTGACTCCTAAAAGAGAATTTGCAAAGCCCACTTTGGGCATACCGTTTGGGTGGAACGGGTATTTTACCGTTTAGTTGTGGCCGAGACCATGCACCCATTTATTCCGTGCCCATTCATTCCGGGCCGAGTTCGACAAAACGCAGGGCATTGGTACCCCCCTGGTTGCCGGTCTTGTCGCCCATGGTCACAATCACCCGGTCGCCGGCCTTGATAAGACCTTTTTGTTTGAGCAGCTTTAATAACTCCGCAACAATGAGGTTCAGATCGTCTCCCTGGGGTTGATGGGCCACCGGATACACATCACGGTACATGGCCATGCGGCGGCGGCTGGCAACATTCGGCGACAAAGCAAATATCGGAACCGATGACTGGACCCGGGACAGCCACTGGGCCGTCGAACCGGATTCCGTCAATGCGACGATGGCCTGAACGGAAACATTCTTCGCCATGTACATCGCCGCCATGGCGATTGCCTGGTCGATTTTCTGAAAGCGGACGGTTAAAGGTGCGCTCACACCCTCCCGGTCAAAGTGACGCTCGGCCCCAAGACAGATGCGGTGCATCGCTTCAATGACTTTTGTCGGGTGCTTTCCCATCGCGGTCTCGGCCGAAAGCATTACCCCGTCCGAGCCATCCATTACGGCATTGGCGACGTCAAGCACTTCAGCTCGGGTTGGGATCGGATTTTCAATCATGGACTGCATCATTTGCGTGGCCGTAACAACGATGCGATTGTGTTTCAACGCACTATGGATGATGCGTTTTTGCAGGCCGGGTAGTTCAGCGTCACCGATTTCCACACCGAGGTCGCCTCGAGCAACCAATATGGCATCTGATGCATCACAAATTTCTTCCAGGTTTTCGATGGCCTCAATGCGCTCGATCTTGGCCATTAATGCAGCCCGCCCACCCGCTTTATGCAGAAGCTCACGGGCGCGCACCATGTCGCTGGCGCTCGCAGGGAACGAGACTGCCAGGTAATCGGCCTCGAGATCGGCCGCCAACTGGATGTGTGGCAAGTCATGCTCGACTATGCCGGAAATAGACAATCCTCCGCCCTGCAGGTTGATTCCCTTCCGGTTGGCAAGCCTGCCGCCATTTTCCACCTCGCAAACGATCTTGCGGCCCTTAACCGCGATAACCCGCATCGAAATCAGTCCGTCGTCCAGCAACAGGAGGTTCCCTGCCTTAACATCATCCGGCAGGCCGGCGTAGCTCACTCCGACCCTGTGGTTGTCACCGGGCGTGGTGAAATCCTCTGCATCGAGGATGAATTGATGACCCGTTTCCAGCATCGTGCTGCCACCGGCGAAGTGCTCAATGCGGATCTTCGGCCCTTGCAAATCAAACAGGAGCGCGACTTCGCGTTCCAGCTCTGCAGCCACCTCGCGCACCATTCGTGCCCGTTGGACTTGTTTCGCGGCGGGACCGTGGGACATGTTCAGCCGCAATACATCAGCGCCTGCCTTGATCACGCCGTAAAGTTCTTCCCGCGTGTCAGTAGCCGGACCGAGCGTTGCAATGATCTTGGTGCGGCGAATCTTGATAGGTCTGCTGGTGTCGATCTGCATGTGATCCAGTCCACGTTCTCTATGGTGTTGCGCGCGGGTTGTCCCGTCCGCGAGCGTGACAGAATATACTTATTGCATCTCAATTGCTTGGGCCCTGCCGGTGATCAAGTGAACCAGCCAGATTGGCAATCCCTGCTGCGAACAGGAATCGCTGAAATCGGCCGCCAGCAAGGCGAGGAAGCACGTTCTAGCCTCGCCGAAGCATACCGCCTGGCGCCGGCGGAGCGTGACGTGCGTTACTGGTTGGGCAATGCCCTGCGGCTGTGTGCACAGCCGGTTGCTGCCGAGCGCATGTTCCGGCAACTGGTAAATGAATTTCCGGCAGATACTGATGTTGCCTTTGCCCTGGCCTTCCTGCTGCGCGCTGAAGGTCGCCCCGCGGATGCTTCCGGGGTGCTTGTGCAACTGACTCATGCCCATGAAGGAGACCTGGCAACGTTGCTGAAAGTGGCCGGGTTCCTGCGCGACATTGATCAGTACAACGACTCGATCAGCGTGATGCACATGGCTTTGGACAAGGCGCCGGACGATGCCAGCCTGCACCTGAAACTGGCGCGGCTTTACCAGGCCGTGGGGCAGTTCGACGCTGCTCTCGGCCTGCTGCGCAAGGCCGTGAGAATTAACCCTCGCCTGGGTACGGGCTGGCTGCTGTTGGCACACATGCAGCGGTTTTCTGACGACACATCGTCCGACTGGCAACTGATTGAACAAGCGGTGCGACAGCCCCTGGGTAACGAGGCCGATATGTGCCTGGCCTTTGCTCACGCTAAAGGCCTGGATGACATGGGCCAGTGGCAATCCGCGTGGAAGGAGATCTGCAGGGGAAATCAATTGCGAAACACCTCGCAACCATGGGACAAACTGGCGTGGAAGCAGCAACTGGCCAGATCATTGCCAGTCGCCAGTCCACCCCCGAAACCCTTGCAGAACAGCGGCCGCCACCCGATATTCATCATGGGTATGTTACGTTCTGGCACAACAGTGCTCGAGCAAATGCTGGATCGTCATCCGGGAATTACCGCGCGGGGAGAACTTAATTTCCTCGCCCACCTGGCGAAGGAAGATCCGGAAGCCATGCCGCCCGATGAAACGGCTCGGATAGCCCGGAACAAGCAGTCACTTGGCAATGAATTGTGGACACGTTTACGGCTGGATGGACCGCAACAACAGCGGTATATCGACAAGAATCCCTTGAATTTCCGCTTTATCGGCTTTCTCTTGCGCATCATGCCCGAAGCAAAAATCATCCATGTCACCCGGGATGGCCGTGACAGCTGCCTGTCTTGTTTCTTCCAGTTGTTGCAGCACCCCGATGCGGGTTTTTCCAACAGCCTGGACGACTTGCTGGATTACTATCGTGGCTATCGGCAAGTAATGCACAGGTGGTGCCAGCTTGCAGGGGACCGCATTCACACCGTGGCGTACCAGGACCTGGTTTGCGAAACACGCCCAACCCTGGAAGGCGTGCTGGGTTTCCTCGGTCTTGGCTGGGATGCAGCGATGGAAAGTGACAGTGCAGACACCCGCCCGGTCAGGACCGCAAGCAGCTGGCAGGCCCGGCAACCGCTGCACCAGCGCTCATTGTCACGCTGGCAAAACTATTACGCCATGGCGCCGGGCTTTTTTGATGCAATAGCCGAAGCCGACCGGAACGCAGGAACGAGCTAGGGAGCATCTGATAAGTTATGCATAGGCTCTCTCATTGCCCGGCTTTGTGCGGATAAAGGGCAAACACCTTGTTTACCGTGTAATCAATGGTCTCTTTGAGTTCTTTTGCCTTTTTGTCACTCAGCGTGACCACCCCTACACCCTGCCAGGCAATGCGGTCCCCTGCATTGTCGACCAGGTCAATAAATGCGGACACATCCTGGGTAACTGTCGCCCTTGATTCAGTGCCCATTCCCACCCCTGGGCCATAGTAACGGCCGTAGTACCCGCCCATCATGTAGGGTGCCGTGTAGGTAGTTACCCTGACCTTCGAATCGAATCGGGAAGTCACGTTGACCAGCAAATCCGGATCCTTGGCAAGTACATAGCCGCGGGCTTCCATTTGCTGGCTGATTGCGGCCCGGAACAGCTGCCCGTAAATCGGTGAGTTGTAACCTTCTTCAATCCCCATGGGTTGAAAAAAACCATATGTCTTGTAGTGGGTAAAATCCGCCGTAGGGCTCGCGTCAGAACGTACCGTGACTCCCGAAGAACAGGCAGCGAGAAGCAATGCGGCAAGGAACCCTGCTAAGTGAAGTGAGGTTTTCATCCGGCTTGCTTCACGGCTATTGGAAAGTGCGTGAAAATTTCCGCGACGGTCTTGATCACCGCATCACGCACCTGTGACTGCATTTTTTCTGTCAGCACAAAGGTAGCCACACCCTGCCAGACCATCTTGTGCTGCTGGGAATCCACGAGATCGATGTAAACGTAAGCCTGGGTATATTGGCTGACTGTAGTTTGAGTGCCCCCGCCATAATACATGGGGGCGCCCCAGTAGCCGCCGCGGCGTGCTCCGCCGTAATAACCGCCGTAGAGGTAGGGGTCCTGGTAGGTATTCACCCGTATCTTGTCATCCTTTGAAACGGTTACGTTGACCTGCAGCTGGGGTGAATCCGTCATGCTGAAACCGCGTGAATTCAACTGTGCACTCACCGCATCGCGAAAATGCTGCCCAAGTAAACCGGAGTATCCCTCCTGCTCAACGCCCAGTTTGCTGAAAAAATTATACGTGCTGAACTGCGCCAGGTTCACATTGGGATTGGAATCGGATCGCACTTTGACCGTCGGCGCACAGCCCAACAGGAAAAGCCCGCAGATTATACCGGGGAGCAAATCCCTGATCGGCTTGTTAAGTCGTTTATACATGGTTCATCTCCTGGATATAAAACGGATGAATGTCCCCGGTTGCCCTGCGCACCCGATTGGCCTGCGCACCCAATTGGCCTGCGCACCCAATTGGCCTGCGCACATTATGCCACGGGCCCGAGCGATTCAAGACAAAAACTCCCCAGGCAGTCAGTCGTGGCAGATTCAGGTGAACTAAGGAAACTCTGATCTATTCAGAGCTTCCCTAGATAACAAAACGATCCTGCAAGGCGGCAACTGCAGGTAGTGTCTTGCCTTCTATGAACTCCAGGAATGCGCCCCCACCCGTAGAAACGTAGCTGATTTCGTCACTGACGCCAAATTGTTCGATGGCCTCCAGGGTCTCCCCGCCGCCTGCGATACTGAATGCCCTGGACCGGCCGATAGCCTCAGCCACGGCCCGCGTACCGGCCGAAAAACTGGTGAATTCGAAGACGCCCACCGGTCCGTTCCACACGATGGTCCCTGCAGCGGCGATAGCCTGGGAGTATTCGATGATGGTGATCGGACCTATGTCCAGGATCATTTCGTCCCTTCTGACCTCGCCAACATGGCGAATCACCGGCACCGCATCCGCAGAAAATGATTTGGCCACCACCACGTCCTTGGGGATGGGAATGCTTCCACCGTGTTCATGGGCCTGGCGGATCAAACCCTGCGCTGCATGCACCAGGTCGGGCTCAAATAGCGATTTGCCGACCTCAAAGCCGGCTGCCGCGATGAAGGTGTTGGCAATTCCACCACCGACGATCAACTCATCTACCTGCTTGAGCAGATTCTCCAGAATCGTCAACTTGGTGGAGACTTTGGAACCGCCCACGATGGCCAGCAGGGGGCGCGAAGGTTGCAGCATGGATTTCTTCAGCGCGTCCAGTTCCTTGCTCAGTAACAAGCCGGAGCATGCCACGGGCGCCAGGCGGATTACGCCTTCCGTGGATGCTTGTGCCCTGTGCGCCGTGCCGAAAGCATCCATGACGAATATGTCGCACAAAGCTGCCATTTTGCCCGCAAGGACCGCATCGTTCTTGTTTTCGCCCGGAGCAAAGCGCACATTTTCGCAAAGCACCACCTCACCCGGTTTGATTTCAACTCCATCAAGCCAGTCGGGCTCCAGGCGGACCGTTAGTTGAAGCAGTTCGCCCAAGCGCCTGGCAACCGGCGCCAGGGAGAATTCTGCTGAAAAATGTCCTTCAACCGGCCGCCCAAGGTGCGACAGGATAATTACCGCCGCGCCTTTCTTGAGTGCAAACTGAATTGTAGGAACTGCCGCACGAATACGCGAATCGGACGTGATCTCCCCTGCCTTCACCGGCACGTTGAAGTCCTCCCGAATCAAAACCCGCTTGCCGGCGAGGAACAGGTTTTCCATGCGAAGGATATTCATCAAACAAGGTACTCCCGGGTGGTAGCTGCCTGTACTCAGGCCTGCATCAGAGCAATTGTGGTATCCAGCATGCGATTACTGAACCCCCATTCATTATCGTACCAGGCGAGCACTTTGACCATGCTGCCTTCCATGACGCGGGTCAACGTTGCATCAAAAATACATGAGTGCGGATCATGGTTAAAATCAACCGATACCAGTGGTTGCGTGTTATAGGCCAGCACTCCCTTGAGACTGCCTTCTGCAGCTGATCTCACCACCTGGTTGATTTCCTGAACGGTAGTGGAGCGCCGGGCAGTGAACGTGAAATCGACTACGGACACGTTGATCGTGGGCACGCGCATGGAAAATCCATCCAGGCGTCCATTGAGTTCAGGCAGGACCAGGCCCACTGCTGCTGCTGCTCCGGTCTTCGTGGGAATCTGGCTCATGGTCGCGGAACGTGCCCGGCGCAGATCAGAGTGGTAAACATCCGTCAACACCTGGTCGTTTGTGTACGCATGGATGGTTGTCATCAGGCCATGCTCAATGCCCACGCCTTCGTGCAGAACCTTGGCGAGGGGCGCAAGGCAATTGGTCGTGCAGGAGGCGTTTGAAATTACCTGGTCGGAGGACTTGAGGCTTTTGTGATTAACGCCAAAAACCACCGTATTATCGACGTCCTGTCCTGGCGACGAAATGATGACCTTCTTTGCACCGGCAGTAATATGTGCGCCGGCTTTCGCCTTGCTGGCAAAAAGACCCGTGCATTCATGCACCACCTCGACCCCCAATTCGGCCCACGGCAGTTTCGCCGGGTCGCGTTCAGCCAAGACCTTGATGCGGTCGCCCCTGATGACGAGATCTCCATCACTGACTCCGACTTCATAGGGGAACTTCCCGTGCGCAGTGTCATAGCGCGTCAGATGAGCATTGGTCTCCGCGTTTCCCAGATCATTGATCGCGACAATTTTAATTTCACCAGTCCGTCCTGACTCGTACAGGGCACGCATGATGTTTCGACCGATGCGGCCATAACCGTTAATTGCAACCTTGATCGCCATTTCATAACTCCTGAAAAGTAAAACCCGAGAACAATAGCACCCTCATACAGTAAGTCCTTAGCCCATCAAGCCTTGCTACATTGACAAGGCTGCCGCCATGGATGTTCTTGCGGCAAGGACAACCCGCTCTGCTGTCAGTCCAAAATACTTGAACAGATCTTTAGCCGGCGCCGATGCTCCAAATCGATCCACACCCACGATTTCGCCCCTGTCCCCTACGAATCGGTACCAGTAATCGCTAACGCCGGCCTCGACGGCAACCCGGGCCCGCTGCGAGGGGGGCAGGACGATCTCGCGATAGATGGAATCCTGCTGCAAGAACAAACCCGGATTGGGCATGGAAACAACTCTGACACCAATGCCTTCGGCCTGCAGTTCATCAGCGGACGCCATCGCCAGCCCCACCTCCGAGCCGGTGGCAATCAGGATGCAGTCAAGTTTTCCTTTGGCCTCCCGCAGGATGTAACCACCGCGGGCGATCGCATCGCACTGTGCCTGGTCACGTGCCTGCTGCGGCAAATTTTGCCGGGTAAATATCAGCACGCTGGGCTTACCGACGTTCTCGATGGCCATTTTCCACGCCATCACCGATTCCACGGTATCGCAAGGTCGCCATACTTCCAGCCCAGGAATCAACCGCAGGCTGGCTGCATGCTCCACCGGTTGGTGCGTTGGCCCGTCTTCACCCAGGCCAATCGAGTCATGCGTGTACACATGGATATTGTGGGCGGGAATCAAGGCGGACATGCGAACCGCATTTCGCGCATAGTCCGAAAACACCAGAAAGGTCGCGTTGTAAGGGAGAAAGCCGCCGTGCAGAGCGATGCCGTTACACATGGCCGTCATGCCAAATTCGCGCACACCAAAATGAATATAATTGCCCCTGCCATCCGCTTTCCTGACATCCACACTGCCGGACCAAATGGTATTGTTTGACGGGGCCAAATCAGCCGAACCGCCAATGAGTTCCGGCAGGAAGGGTCCGAACGCCTCCAGAGCCAACTGGGAAGACCGGCGGGTAGCAACGTCGCTCCGGTCCTGTTGCATGGCTGCGATCACTTTGCGGCTCTGTGCTTCCCACTCCGCAGGCAAATCGCCGGCCATGCGACGGCCGTACTCAGCAGCAAGCTCAGGGTATTCATCCCGATAGGCCGCAAAATGTTTTTGCCACTCACTTTCAGCCAGGGCGCCCTTTGCCCGGGCATCCCAGGCAGTCTTGATGTCCGCGGGAATCTCAAATGCAGGATGGTGCCAGCCCAAGGCTTGCCGGGCTGCAGCCACTTCGTCTGCCCCCAGCGGTGAGCCGTGTGTCGCTTCAGTGCCCTGTTTGTTGGGTGAGCCAAAGCCGATAATGGTTTTGCAACAGATCAGGCTGGGGCGGCGGGTGTCCGCCCGGGCAGTTTCGATGGCCTGCTGAATTTCGACCGGGTCGTGGCCGTCCACATCCCGGATCACCTGCCAGTCATACGCTTCAAATCGAGCGGGCGTATCATCCGTGAACCACCCCTTTACCTCCCCATCAATGGAAATGCCATTGTCATCCCAGAACGCAATCAGTTTGCCCAGCCCGAGCGTTCCCGCCAGCGCGCAAACCTCATGGGACACGCCTTCCATCAAGCAGCCATCACCGAGGAATACCCAGGTATGGTGATCCACGATTTGATGGCCCGCACGGTTGAACCGCTGCGCCAATAGCTTTTCAGCAAGCGCCATTCCGGCAGCGTTGGCAAGGCCTTGCCCCAGCGGGCCTGTGGTCGTTTCCACACCGGGGGCCTCGCCGTACTCGGGGTGACCGGGAGTACTTGAGTGAAGTTGCCGGAAGTTTTTCAATTGATCAATGGCCAGGCCGTAACCGGTCAGGTGCAACAGGGAATACAGCAACATGGAGCCATGTCCATTGGACAGCACGAACCGGTCGCGGTCCCACCAGCGCGGATTGGCAGGGTTGTGTTTCAGGAAGCCATTCCATAGGACCTCGGCAATATCCGCCATGCCCATGGGCATGCCCGGGTGGCCAGAGTTGGCTTTTTGCACTGCATCCATGGACAGCGCACGGATGGCGTTGGCAAGTTCACGGCGAGTGGGCATTACGGTTTCCTGGTAGGTGTGTAGTGGCGGGCCAATTGCCCGGTCGTCAAAAGTTTCGTGCGCAAAAATTTTTACCGGGAGCTAATGATGATTTTCGCCGATAGGTCTCGCTCAGGGCAAGGGATGAATTGCCCGTCAGGCATCCCGCCATTTGATTGAACAACCCATGGAAGGAATCTGCTGCTGCGGCCCTGAGCCGGTTTCCGCCACCAGTTTCATGGCCAGAAACAAGTCCCTGCGAACATCGCGGGTGTCCCGGCTGGCACCGGTTTCATCCATCCGGCCACGATATTGCAATTCAAGCTTTGCATTGTAGCCAAAGAAATCGGGGGTGCAAACCGCACCGAACGCCCGGGCCACTGCCTGGGTTTCATCCAGCAGGTACGGAAATGGATAGCCCAGGTCGCGTGCTGTTTGAACCATATTTTCCAGCGAATCTTCCGGATAATGAACTATATCGTTTGGCATGATCGCCACGCTATTGATGCCAAAGTTCTTCAGTTCATTGGCGTCGCGCACCAGCTTTTTATTGATGGCTTTGACGTAGGGGCAGTGATTACATATGAACATGACCAGCAATCCCTTTGCCCCAAGACAGTCAACCAATGACCAGAACCGACCGTCAGTCGCCAAAAGATGAAAATTTGGAGCTCTTTCACCGAACTTGCATACAGGTGTATGGGTCAGAGTCATTGAAGCGTGCAGGCTTGAAGGAAACCGCAGTATAGCAGCCTGATCTGCGGGAAAACCGCAGAAAAAATGCAGTGAAATCGGCAAAAATTTGCTATGCTTGGGGTGATTCCATTTGCCAGTCGTTTTTCGGGATATCAGGGTAAAGAATGAAGCGGAAGTTCCACCAGCGTAAACCGAATGTGGCAGTGTTTGCTGCCACGGCTTCGTTGTGCCTGGTTTCCGGCCTGTTCCCCGGTTCTGACGCACAAGCTGCGCAGCCCACCTTGCTTAAAGGGAATCCACAACAAACAGTGCACCCGGGCACCCCAATGGTTCTTGACCCGGTGTCAGGGGGCTTTGAATTTGACCTTGGTGGAAGTGAAACCCCAAAACTCCAGTTGCAACTCTCCCAGCCGCTCGTACTGGAAACGGGCAGTCATTTGGTTGCAACTTCGCCCGACTCAAATCTGCTAGGCCTCGATGCAACCTTGCGCATGCCTGTGGGCGGCGGACTGAGCCTGAACAGCGGAGTGGAACAAAACCTGGGTAACGCGCAATTTCAGTCGTTTGGCAGCATTCAATGCATGAACGGGACACTGAAACCCGATTCCTACACAGCCTCCGGGTGTCGATTCGTCACAGACTCGGGAGCGAAATTTGACCGGCGTACGCTAAGCCTTGGAGCCAGCCAGGAAATGGGTAAGGTTCGGGGTTCAGTTAACTGGTTCACAACGGCCACCGAATCCGGTTCCAGTGGCGTTTACGCGCTGAACCAGTTCAACCCGGCTCCACTGGTGGATAGCCGCCTGCTGATACCTGCTATGAGCACCGGCGTTCTTGCCGGCACCAGCCCTTCTGGCTACCTCGCCGGTGAAACTACCGGCATCGACCTGAATTTCCAGGTCGGGTTCACCACCAGCCAGGCGGGCAACATTCGACTCGGGCTCGCTCTCACCCGCGTGCTTGATGCAAATTACCAGGGGATATATGGCCAGAACCCGGGTTTACTGGATTGGAACCTCGCTGAGTCGTTCGACTCAGCAGCCCTGGGTCTTGAATGGAACCGCGGTTCGTTCAGTGGTGGCCTTAGAGGCTACTACCGGGAACCGGTTACTTTCCTGAATCGCGAGCAACTGGATAGCTCAAGTACCTTCGACGTGCATTTCACCTGGCGCACGCCGTGGAACGCCAACCTGAGTATCGGCGCCAGTAATGTATTGGGCGCTGGCGTGGACGGCAGCAACAGCAGCGACAAGAACGTAGACCGGTTTGAATCCGTATACGGACGCATCCCTTACGTTCGCTACCAGCAGGATTTATAGACATACGCCAGCCCGGCGCGACCTGCCCCCCTTGTTGTATCCTGTGCCTTACGCCTCTGTTTCTTGAGAAAAGCACAACATGACGGACCTGGCGAATTACATCCGCACTTACGAGCAGGCGTTGCCGCGCCCATTCTGTGAAAGCGTCCTTGAGCTCTTTGAGTCCAAAGACCAACATCCACAACGAAACGGGGCCAGCATTCGCCCCGGCCTGTCCGAGAGCAGTTGGCTGGAGCTGGATCTTACCAACTGCCAGCAATTCAACTTTCGCAACATCATCCTCAATTGCTTACGCCACTATAAATCCCAATACGAAAGAGACTGCCTGATACGGCCGGAACTGCCAGAACCAAGCGCGTTTGCACCATTCATCGTGAAGCGCTACGACGCAGGCGGATCGGATCGGTTTCAACCCCATTTCGACTCCATCTCAGAGGTAGCAAACCGCTACATGGTTTTCTTGTGGTATCTGAACGATGTTGAACGGGGTGGTGAAACGGAATTCGTCGACCTTGGCATTTCAGTTCCACCGCAAACCGGCAAGTTGCTCGTATTCCCACCGTACTGGATGTACCGTCACGCCGGGCGGCCACCCTTGTCAAATTCGAAGTACATACTGAGCACCTATCCCTTGTGGTAACCGGTGTCAGCGTTTCCTGCCAGTGACTGAATCCCGACGTCAACTCAACGCAGCCGCTGCCCGGCTCATGACTGCAGATGCTTCGGGCTGCCTGCAGATATGCAATCAACTGTTGCTTGAGCAACCCGCTTTGCTGGAGGCAGTCCACTTACGCGGAATCTCCCACGCGCAACTTGGGAATACGGAGCAAGCCATCGCGGACCTGTCCCGGCTATGGTCGGAGCAAGAGAATAACTTGCATGCGGCCCTGGCCTTAGGCAGCCAGTTGCGCCTTGCCGGGCGATTTGAAGAAGCCGTTGCGCCACTGACTGCAGCAAGTCTTCAACCGAAGTTTGAAATTGACGCACGGTATGAATTGGCGCGTGTACTTACCCGGCTCAGAAGGGTCGACGATGCCATGAACGAATACAAAAAGGTGCTGCTGCGAAATCCGGAACATGCGGATGCGGCTGCAAACCTGGCGTTCTTGCTGGAACGCTCAAGCCAGCTGGATGAGGCAATGGAGCTTGCTGATCAGGCGCTGGCACTGAGGCCACGTAATTTCATGGCAAACCTGAGCAAGGCAACTGTCGAACGCAGGCAGGGAAAGATCGACGCGGCGCTGAGCCGGCTGCGCACACTCCTGCAAGAAGACCTGGTGCCCCTGAACCGCAGCATTGCGTTGAACCAAATGGGCCAATGTTTTGAAAAAAAACGGGCTTGGGAAAATGCGTTCGATTGCATCCGGGAAGCCAACAACATCCTCAGGAGTCACCACCCCCACGGGAGCCCTCTTCACTCTGGAAGTTATGGCATGGAAACCGTGCGGCACATCCACCAATGGTTGCAATCCAACCGCCCGGATAGCTGGTCGGAAAATGCATTCGGCAATGCCACCGACCCCGTCTTTCTGGTTGGTTTCCCACGATCAGGGACTACCCTGCTGGACCAGGCGCTTTCAGCGCATGCGGATATTGAAGTAATGGAAGAACACGAGTTTCTTGATGATGCCCGGCGCAATTGGGTTGATGGAGGCCGCCTGGCCAGCATTCCGGCGATGAGCCACGCTGACATCAATTCAGCAAGAAACACGTACCTGCATGCCTTGAGCCAGCTCAGGCAGCATAAGCACAAGCCAGTCGTGGTGGACAAGTTACCTTTGAACCTTGTTTACCTGTTCCTGATTCATCGGCTATTCCCGCGGTCCAGAATAGTCCTGATGCTGCGCGACCCCAGGGATGTGTGCCTGTCCTGTTATTTCCAGGCGTTTGAGTTGCAAGGCGCGATGCCCTATTTTCTCGACCTCAAGGATACCGTGCGTTACTACGACCTGGTCATGACCTTGGCCACGGAAACTTCCAGGGCAATAAGCAACCCGATAATTGCCGTACGCTATGAAGACCTGGTAAGGGAATTTGAGCCAACCATGCGACGTTTAATGAAATTTCTCGGGTTGACGTGGGACGCGGAAATACTCAACTATCGCCAGAAGGCACAGACCCGTGCGATTTCTACTCCAAGTTACCAGCAGGTCATTCAACCGCTATACCTTAGCTCAATTGGTCGCTGGCATAACTATCGCCAACGTGTGGAACCTGAGTTCAGTTCTTTGGGTCAATGGGTAACCCACTTTGGGTATGCCGCAAATCCGGATGGTTCTCTGTAGCATGAATTTCTTAACTGCGTCCCACGCTACAAGTCTTGATCATGGTAGACTTGCGCGGTTTTCGTTCTGGAAGCTTTACCAATGAATAAGCTGCTCTTCACCATCCTGGTACTTGCCGGGTCATCTTCTGCTTTCGGCCAGCAGGCCTTCTCCTCGCTGGAGGAGCAAATGACGGGCGCTGAATTCAAAGCCACCGGGCTGGAAAAACTTTCTCCAGACGAACTGGCTGCACTGGATAACTGGCTTCGCGCTCACTCCCTGGCAACTCTGGATGCACCTGCGGCGGGAACGGCAACAGCAGCGGGGGCGGCAACAGCAACGGGCAGCGGGGACGCTCGCGGATTTGAAACGCAGAAGATCGCCGACATGGATAAGACCACGATCACGAGCAAGCTGGTTGGCAAATTTAGCGGCTGGGACGGTCAAACCACCTTCAAGCTGGAAAACGGCATGATCTGGCAACAGTCAGACAAGGACAAGTTCTATATCAAGGAAATTGAGAATCCGGTGGTCACCATTGAGCCGGGCGCCTTCAGCACATGGAAACTTTCGGTTGAAGGATATTCATCAAAATGCAAGGTTGAGCGTATTCAATAACTCCAGCCGGGCATTAGAAAAGCCCATCGCAGCGGGTTTTTGTTTTCAGTCTTCGGAATCAAGCAGTCCGCGAATTGAGGCATTCTTGCCAAAAAACCGCTTGGCTTTGAAATCCAGTCGCTTCATCCGTTTCTTGTCGGCATCATTCATGACCCGGACTTCCGGCTCAAGCGCGCTTCTCTGAAATGGCATGATGTGCACGAACGGCATGCCCATTTTGAGCTGGTGGTCCAGGTCGCCTTTGCGAAAAAATGTGTTCACGTGGATGTGGTGGTAAACATCTGAGTCCACGACGCCGGGCACGGCGGTAAAGCGTTGCTCAAAGTGATAAAACGGCTGCGATAGCAGGACTGACCAGCCGGGCGGCGTCTTTACTTTCCACGGATTGAGAAATTTAACCGAGTCCGGCAAATACCCCTCAGGCAGTGGCATGGTGTTGTATTGCATGTCTTTGCTATGGGGCGAAGCCTTGCCCAGCTCATTTGATCCGGCGCAGTAAATTGTCTGCCCCCTGACCTGCACCAGGAAGTCGCTCCACAGCGGTATCAAGTAGCCCTCCGAGAGGTAGGAGATCACACCCGGGCAACGACGGATGGTCGCATTGACGTTGGACAATTTCAGAGCTTTGGATATGCCGAAGGGAAAACTGGAGCTTCCCGGCGGCAACTCGATGGACGGCGCCATTTTCCTGAACCAGTCTGGCAACGCCTTGCTGGCCGGAACTGGCGGAAATTCCAGCAGTCCTTCGTGATCGGTGAAAAACTCTATCTTGGGCCGTGTCATGAAAGGTTCCTTGGTTGCAAAGACATCCTGGCTTGCCGGTTCTCTGAGCCAAAGCGTACCAGATGCACTGATGTTAGTGGCCTATAACTGCTTACACCCCAAAAAACCTGAGCTCCGCGCGCAGGCCACCCGCTTGCCGGTTGCTGAAATGAATTGACCAGCCATAGAGTTCGCATAAGCGCTTGACGATGGCAAGGCCCAGCCCCGCGCCTTTGCCCGAAATATTCTGGCCACGATAATGGCGCTCAAAAACGTGTTCCAGTTCGGCCTCGGGGATCCCTGGCCCGGTGTCCTCAACAACCACCATGCCACTACCTATGGTAATCACCACCTCACCGCTCGCGGTGTACCGCATGGCATTGCCAATTAAATTGCCTACGGTAACTGCCAGCACGGACTCGGGGGCGATCACGTTGACCCGGTCTTCTTCCCGGACCAGTAGTTTCAACTCCTTGTTGCCGATCAGCGGCTCATACAGGTGCACCACTTCGTTTACCACCTGGCTGACGTTTTGCGCCACGCTGTCCCTGTCGGTTCCCTGCTCCGCCCTGACGAGGTGTAATAGTGCGGTCGTGATATCGGCCGACTGGCGGGCTGCGCGGGCAATGCGCAACAAGCGGGTGCGCACCCTGGCATCAAGGTCAGTCTGTGCCAGCAGCAACTCCGTCGCGCCGATAATCACAGTCAATGGGGATCGCAGCTCATGGCTCACATCAGCATTAAACTCACGGTCCCGCTCCACCAGGTGGTGCAAACGGTCCGCATAGCTGTCCAGGGCCGCGGCAAGCTGTCCCACTTCATCATCCGCAAAGTGGTGCGCCAGGCGGTCGGATGTTCTCTCTTCACTGAGCATGTTCAGGCGATTAGCCAGGTCTGTGACTGGCTTCATGACGCGGCGGGATGACCACGCCCCGAGAGTGAACGAAAGTACCGAGAACATCAGGACCACACCGACCAGGGCGATAATCAGCCGTTGTTTCAGCAGTTGATTGTCGCTGACATCGTAAATCAGAAAAACCCAGAAATCCTCGTCTTTGCTTACCGCCGCTTTATACACCCTGTTTCCGGTCTCGACGTCATGCACCCCGGCAGATAACTCCCGGAACTCGGCATTGACTGTCTGGTTTGGGTCACCTGGCCGGGTTATGTAGCCCTGGATGCGGGTATAAAAGGGTTCAACGACAGTGGGGTCAAGCCGAAGCTGGTTGACATAGTCAGTTAATTCCTTCTCCAGCGTTGCTCCGATGAGCTGGTCTTCAAGGTAGTTTTGCAGTAGCAGGGTACTGAGTGCAAAAAGCACGCTCAGTAATGTGCCGAAAATCAGGAATGAGAGAACAATGCGGCTTCTAAGCCGGCGGCGATACTGCATTTGACTCTACCAGCCGGTAGCCTATTCCGTGCCGGGTCTGGATCATGCTGCTCCCAAAAGGCTTGTCGATGGCGCTGCGCAACGAATGGATGTGCACGCGGAGGCTGTCACTGTCAGGCATCTCCTCTCCCCAAACCTCCATCTCCAGGTCATTTCGAGTCACCACGTTGGGCGAAGACTCCATCAGGATCTGCAGCAACTTGAGGCCAATGGGATTCAGATAGATGTCCTGGACCCCGCGATGCACCGCCAGAGTGTCCAGGTTAAACACCAGGTCACCCACTTTTAATTCGCGCCGCACGCGACGCCGTCCGCGGCTGGCCAGTACCTTGAGGCGTGCTTCCACTTCCTGCAATTCAAATGGCTTGACCAGGTAATCATCGGCGCCTGTATCAAAACCTGCGAGCTTGTCCTGCAACCTGTCCCGGGCGGTCAGCATCAATACCGGGGTGTCTTTACCAGCATCTCCGCGCAGTTTCTTGCACACTTCCAGCCCATCCATGCCGGGCAGTGCCAGGTCCAGGACTATGGCATCAAAGTCATTGACTACCGCCAGGTGCAGGCCGGTTACACCATCACCAGCGAAATCCACTGTGTGGCCATAATCCTCCAGATAATCACCAAGGTTAGCGGCAATGTCGGGATTATCTTCAATGATCAGAATTCGCATGCACTGCTCCTGGACACATTTTTTTAACCTTGGCCCGGGTGGGCTGGTTCAAACACCGCGCGAATTACAGCTGCTGCATTGCTGCGTGCCGGGCGATTGAATGTAGGCATCCCGCAATTTTACCCTGATAAGGGTTAACAGACAGTTAAAAACGTGCGGAATCAACCAATCAATGATTACCACCCAGGACTTCAACGCCGGCCAGGCCGCGGGTCAGGGTTTCGGCATCGCCACCTTCATCCATCTTGATCATTAAGCGTACTTCGTTATCAGAGTCCGCATGCCGTAGCGCGTCGTCATAGGAAATCTTGCCCTCTTTGTACATGCGGAACATACACTTGTCGAATGTCATCATCCCGTGATGACCCGAATCGCGCATCACGTTCTTCAACTGGTCAATGGCGCCCTTACGAATGAGGTCCTTGACCAGGGGTGTCCCGGTCATCACTTCAAAAGCAGCCCAACGCCTGGACCCGTCGATGGAAGGAATCAACTGTTGAGCAATGGTAGCTTTCAGGTTGAACGAGAGGTCAAGCAACAATTGCTCGCGGAAGTCCTCGGGGAAAAAATGAATAATCCGATCCAGCGCCTGGTTGGCATTGTTGGCATGCAGCGTACACAGCACCAGGTGACCTGTTTCCGCAAACGTGATTGCATGCTCCATGGCTTCACGCGTGCGCACCTCGCCAATAAGGATTACGTCGGGCGCCTGGCGCAAGGTGTTACGTAACGCAACCTCGAACGACTCCGTATCTATACCCACTTCGCGTTGAGTCACCAGGCTCTTGCCATGCTTGTGCACGTACTCAATGGGATCTTCAACAGTGATGATGTGGCCGGTCATGCGCTGGTTGCGATAGCCCATCATGGCTGCCATGGATGTGGACTTACCCGTGCCGGTGGCGCCGACAAACAGAATAATACCGCGCTTCTGCAGCGCCAGTTCAGTCATTACATCGGGACAACCCAATTCTTCAAAGGTAGGAATGCGGCTCTCGATCCGGCGGCACACCATGCCAATATTGCCTTGTTGGAAGAATGCACTAACGCGGAACCTGACTTCTGAATCCAGTGCATATGCAAACTGGCATTCGTTGGTTTGAATGAACTCGTTCTTCTGACGTTCCGACATCAGGCTGAAAACAATTTCGCTGGTATCCGAGGCTTTTAATACATCCGTGGAAATGGGGCGGATCTTGCCATGCACCTTGATGCAAGGAGGCGCATCAACCGTGACAAATAAGTCCGAACCCACTTCTTCGTGAAGCTGCTTGAGCCAGCCGTCTACAATACTCATGAGAAAACTCCTACTGGAACTGCTTCTTATCGACCGCTCTGCGACTCGCTTCCTGTCGCGTTATTATGCCTCTGCCCACCAGGACGTCCAGGGCCTGGTCAAGGGTTTGCATCCCCATGTTCTGCCCGGTCTGGATGGCGGAATACATCTGCGCGATCTTGTCCTCGCGTATCAGGTTCCGTATTGCGGGATTGGCCACCATGATTTCCCAGGCCGCGACCCGCCCCCCTCCTACCCTTTTCAACAGGGTCTGGGCAATAACAGCACGTAGAGACTCCGACAGCATGGAACGAACCATGGATTTTTCACCCGCCGGAAATACGTCAATAATGCGGTCGATGGTTTTTGCTGCCGAACTGGTATGCAGCGTGGAAAAGACCAGGTGGCCGGTTTCCGCAGCAGTCAAAGCCAGCCGGATGGTTTCGATATCGCGCATTTCACCGACCAGGATAATGTCCGGGTCTTCGCGCAAGGATGCTCGCAATGCCTGGTTGAATCCATGCGTGTCGCGGTGAATTTCGCGCTGGTTGATGAGACAACGCTTACTCTTGTGAATAAATTCGATTGGATCTTCGATGGTTAAGACATGACCCTCGACATAGGAGTTGAGGTGGTCGATCATGGCTGCAAGCGTCGTGGACTTACCAGAGCCTGTCGGGCCGGTAACCAGTACCAGGCCTCTGGGGATGTCAATAATTTCACGAAAAACGGGCGGGGCACCGATGTCTTCCAGTTTCCACACGGCGTCGGGAATTGTTCTAAACGCTCCACCTACACCGCGGTCCTGATGAAAACAATTGACGCGGAAACGAGCCAGCCCGGAAACGCCATAGGAATAGTCAACTTCAAGATTGGCTTCGAAATCACGTCTTTGCTGGTCGCTCATGGTGCTGTAGAGCAACTCGGTCAGTTGGGGTGTGTCAATCGCAGGAAGCGTCAGTCGGCGAATGTCTCCATCGACGCGAATCATCGGTGGCAGCCCCGACGAGAGGTGCAAATCCGAGGCATTGTTCTTGACCGCGAAGGCCAGTAGCTCTGCAATATCCATGATCTCTCCTTGATTCCAGCCTGTCACGCTACAATACGGCACTCAATGCCAATGTGCGCAGCGCACATTCCATTTGCACAACGCACAGCCACTACAATAGATCAATGCATAGTCTCCCTGCAAGATGAATGACTTAACAGCCAAACTTGAGAGTATTAATACAAGGATTGCCAGCGCCTGCGCCAAGGTGCAACGCCCGGCAACCAGCGTCAGGATTCTGGCGGTCAGCAAGCGCCAAACCGGCACAGCCATCCGCCAACTCCACGCGGCTGGCCAGGTCGCATTTGCGGAAAATTACGTGCAGGAAGCCCTGGAAAAACAGGCCGGGCTGCAGGACCTGGCCCTGGAATGGCATTTCATCGGCCCGGTCCAGTCCAATAAAACCCAGGAAATTGCCAACCATTTCAATTGGGTGCAGAGTGTCGACAGGGAAAAAATTGCTTCACGATTGTCGCGCCAACACCCCGGCGGGATGCCCAGGCTTAATGTGTGTATACAGGTCAATATTGATCGCGAGGAACAGAAATCCGGCGCAAACCCGGATGAAGTCCTGCAACTCGCCCGCTTGACCAGCGCGCTGCCGGGACTGACGCTGCGCGGGTTGATGGCTATTCCACGGGCGAGCAATACGCCTGACCAGACCTTGCAAAGCTTCCGCAACGTAAAGCGTTTGTTCGACCAATTGCAGGACGCAGGCCTGCCTGTGGACACCCTGTCCATGGGCATGTCCGCAGATCTGGAGCTTGCGGTGCTGGCTGGAAGTACCATGGTCAGGATCGGAACCGATTTGTTTGGCCCCAGGGCATGAGCCCGGGAATTACCACACTTACCCAAGAGCTTGATAACAACATGTTGATAGCATTTATCGGTGGAGGAAACATGGCAACAGCCCTGATCAGCGGGCTGAGCAAAAAAATTGAGCAGGGCTTGACCATTCGGGTAGCCGAGACCAGCGAAGAAGCCAGGGCACGTCTGCAGTCCAGCTTTGATGTCTTCGTATCCAGCAGTGCAGCGAGCGTTGCCCAGGGGGCGGACGTGATTGTTCTTGCGGTGAAACCCCAGGTCTTGCCGGCGGTTTTGTCAGAGCTCGCCGGGGCTATCGAGCCCGGCCAACTGGTGCTTTCCATTGCCGCGGGCGCTACCATCGCTGCCATCGGCCAGCAATTGGGCCCCAGGCAAGCCATCATTCGTTCCATGCCCAATACTCCCGCACTGGTTGGAGAAGGCATTTCCGTGCTGTATGCGGGCGAGCATTGCCGGCCACACCACCGCGACCAGGCTGAGCGTATTCTGCATGCGGCCGGAGAGGTACTGTGGGTGGATGATGAAACGTTGATGGATGCCGTAACGGCAATATCGGGTAGCGGCCCAGCCTACTTTTTCTTGCTGGCGGAGGCACTGGCGGAAGCCGGCGTCCGCCTTGGATTGAAGGAAGATGTCGCACGCAAACTGGCGGAATGCACCTGCATCGGGGCGGGGGCGATGCTGAAACAATCGACTGTTGGGCAATCGACTTCCTGGCAATCGACTGTTGGGCAATCGACTTCCGGGCAATCAACGGCTGGTCAATCGACCTTGGGCGCCGCCGAATTACGCCAGCGCGTGACCTCACCAGGCGGTACCACCCAGGCTGCGCTCGACGCTTTCGCTCATGGCAAGTTCAGGGAACTGGTGTACGCCGCTGCTGCTGCAGCCGAGCGACGGGGTAATGAATTATCGCTGGCTGCTGCAGCGGCGGGGGCCAAAAAGTGAGTGGATCCGGAGCCAACGCGATAAGTTACCTCATCGGTACACTGATCGACCTTTACGTAGCCGCTGTCTTGCTGCGTTTGCTGTTGCAGTGGGTGCGGGCTGACTTCTACAACCCCGTGTGTCAGTTTCTGGTCAAAGTCACTAATCCAGCTCTGCTACCCTTGCGCAGGTTTGTTCCCTCCATTGGTCGCCTTGATACAGCATCCGTCATCCTCATGTACGTATTGGAATGGCTGGGTGTCTGGCTGGTCGGCCAATTTGGATCGGCTGGTATGCAGTTGCAGCAAATCATGCTTTTCGCCGCAGTAAAACTGCTCATGACCCTGCTGATGACCTATTTCTTCCTGATCATGGCTGCAGTATTCCTGAGCTGGCTGGGACAGGGCCTGCGACATCCCTTCATTCCGCTGTTATTCCAGCTGACCGAGCCTGTCCTCAGGCCGATTCGCAAGATTATTCCTCCCATTGCGGGGATTGACCTTTCGCCTTTGTTTGCACTGATCGGGATACGATTCCTGATTCTTCTGCTAGGATGGTAACCGGACCGGTTTAACCGTCGTGGCAATATCCTTGCCCTTGCGGTCGCTTCTTCTGTTGTTTGCACCATTGACCCGGGAGAAATTACATGCGTCGTCTGCTTTCACTCTTGCTCTTCGGCAGCCTGCTGCTCCAATTCAATACCTGCTTTGCCCAACAGTCAGAAACATTCGGAAAATACGAAATTCACTACAACGCCATCAATGCCAATTTGCTCCCGGCGCAGGTAGCACAGGGATACGGAATTAAACGCTCTTCCAGCCGGGCGGTGGTAAACATTACGGTACTGGACAAGAGCACCAGCGAATATGGCACCCCGGTGCATGCGACCGTAACGACAAACTCCATTAACCTGACCGGTCAGCGCCGCACGGTTGAAATGCGGGCGATCGAGGAAGGGGAAGGCGCGGTTTACTATATTGGCGAATTACCCATTGCCAACATGGAAACGTACAATTTCACTGTAAGCGTCCAGGTTGAGGGCGAACCAAAGCCATTTGAATTGAGCTTTCGCCAGCAGTTCTTTACCGAGTAGGTTTCAGGCCAATACACCGCTTTCAGGGATAAAGGAGCTGCGTCACCCATTGACCGTTTTCCTGGCTGTATTTCAATCGGTCATGCAGGCGAAACTTCCGGCCTTGCCAGAATTCCACGCTTTCCGGCTCCAGGCGGAAGCCTGACCAGTGCGCTGGACGTAATACTTCCCGACCCTCGAATTTGTGTTCGAACTCCGCGGCCCTGCGCTCCAGCGTTTCCCGGCAATCGAGCTTCTGGGACTGCAAAGAAGCCCACGCACCGACTTGGCTACCGCGGTCACGGGTAGAAAAATACGCATCCGCTTCCGCGTCACTGACCCGGCTGACCGGGCCTTCAAGTTGCACCTGGTTCTCGATGGTTTTCCACAGGAACGTCGCCGCCGCCCTGGGACAGGCCTGCAGTTGTTGGCCTTTTCGGCTGGTGGTGTTGGTAAAAAACACAAACCCGTCCACGTCCAGGGCTTTGAGCAAGACCGTCCGCGACGTGACCAGGCCTGCCCCGTCACTGGTCGCCAATACCATGGCAGTGGGCTCAGGTTCGCCAAGCGCACGCGCCGCATGCATTGCGTGGTTGAATCGGTCAATAATTTCCTGCGACAAGGGCAGGATGCCGGCTGATTTCACAGGATTACTGTTCATCCGGGAATTCTCCGCGCCTCAGGGGCCCTTTTGGGCCTCGGCATCCCGCTGACGACGCAACTTCGCCTGGGGCAAGGTGCGTAGCCAAATCAGCCAAACAACCAGCGCGTCCATAATGATCAATGCCTGCCACAGGTACAGATGAAACCATTCAAATGCCACCTGGTTCCACTGTCCGAGATAAAACAGGCTGACTATTCGAAGCAGGTTCAGGATCTGGATTGCGAAGAACCCTACGACAAAGCCCATCAACTTGTTCTTCATGGGCGCCGGAAAAGCAAAAATGGCCGCAAACAGGATGATCATGGCTTCGACGCCATTACACCCACGCTCAATCCGGACGCCAAAACCACTCACAGAGTCTTTGATGACATTTGCCTTGGCCACCACGCCATCATCAAAAAACTGGATGAGCCAAACACTGACATCGGCAACAAATGAAGTAAATGGCAGGATGACGTACTTTTCCGCCGGCTGTAGAATCTCCAGCGTGAACAGGCCAACCAGTAAAACCGTGAACAATATGAAAAATCGAATCATCAGGAATGGGGACGCAGGAGTCAAAAAGGTTCCGCCATGGTACCCAATGTTCACATCGCATGCACGCCTGGGATAGACCGGTACAATGGCACCGGGCAAGAAAAATATCTACCTGGTGGGCCCCATGGGTTCCGGGAAAACCACTATCGGGAGCCGTCTGGCGCGAAAACTGGACCTGGAGTTTTATGATTCCGACCAGGAAATAGAAGCCCGCTGCGGCGCCCGGATCAACCTGATCTTCGAAATTGAAGGAGAAGTTGGCTTTCGCGCACGTGAAACCCGTATGCTGCAAGAACTGTCCGCGCGGGAAGGGGTACTGGTCGCCACCGGGGGCGGTGCTGTTTTAAGCGCAACCAACCGGGAGCTCCTGAAGAATAGCGGCGTCGTGATTTATCTGCGTACCACCGTCAGGCAACAACTGGAGAGGCTGCAGAGGGACCGCTCAAGGCCTTTGCTACAAGACATGAACAAAGAACATACACTGAGTGAAATGGCGGAAATCAGGAATCCCTTGTACGAATCCGTGGCGGACCTCGTGTTTCCCGTGAAGAATCGCAACATTGACAGCACCATTACCCAGATTTACCAAGTGATCTGCCAACACATGGGCCAGTATGCAAATCATTCAGCCTGACATGCAAACCATCCGGGTTAACCCTGCCAGGAGCGGCTACCCGGTCTATCTTGGGCACAAAATTATTTCTGATCCTGAGGTGTGGAAGCGGCACCTTGGCCGGGGTAAAACGCTGATCGTGAGCAACGAAGTTGTTGCTCCCATGTATCTGCACCAGCTGCAAGCAGCCTTACACGGGCGGGACGTCACCGTGCACATCATTGCAGATGGCGAGCACTGCAAGACCCGGGAAACCTGGTCCGGAATTATCGATTGCCTGGTGGCGATGCATGCGCGCCGTGATACAACCGCAATAGCACTCGGTGGCGGGGTGGTTGGCGACATCACGGGATTTGCCGCAGCCAGTTACATGCGGGGGATTCGCTTTGTGCAGGTACCCACGACCTTGTTGGCGCAAGTTGATGCCTCGATCGGCGGCAAGACGGGAATTAACCACCCGGCCGGCAAGAACCTGATCGGCGCTTTTCATCAACCGGACGCGGTCGTCATCGATACGTCCACGCTGGATACCCTGCCGGATCGCGAATTCAATGCCGGCATGGCTGAAGTCGTGAAGTACGGGGCCATCATGGATCCTGCCCTGTTTGACTGGTTGGAAAGTAATAAGGAGGCCATCAAAACTCGCGAGGCCGCTATCTTGCAGTATTTCATTCGTCGTTCCGTGGAAAACAAGGCCCAAATCGTTTCCGCGGATGAAAAAGAAGCGGGGATCAGGGCCATTCTCAATTTCGGCCACAGTTTTGGGCACGCGCTCGAGACATTAACGGGCTATCGCCAGTTTCTCCACGGAGAGGCGGTGGCGATTGGCATGACCGTTGCCACCCGCTTGAGTGAATTACGCGGATTGTGCCCCACAGGCGTCGGGCTTCGAATCCGCAAGCTATTGCAGGATTTTCACCTCCCGGTTGAGTTGCCGGAGTCGGTAAGCGGCGCAGCAATGATAGCGGCCCTTGAACTGGACAAAAAAGCAGTGGCCAGCGGCCCCAGGCTCATCTTGCTGGAAAGAATCGGAAAAGCGCTGGTTGACACCGAATCCACCCATGAAGAGATGTCGGCTGCAATTGAGCTGTGCCGCCCGCTTCGCCCGCACGCCTGATCCCAACGAAGGACCAAAGCGATGGAACTTGCCAACGACCTGATCATCAAGGCCTTGCTCCGCGAGCACGTGGATCGGACGCCACTGTGGGTGATGCGCCAGGCCGGGCGTTACCTGCCGGAATATCTCAGGACCAGGGCCGAAGCGGGTAGCTTCCTGCAACTGTGCCAGACCCCGGAACTGGCATGTGAAGTCACCCTGCAACCACTGCGCCGGTTTAACCTCGACGCAGCCATCATCTTTTCTGACATCCTCACCATCCCTGACGTCATGGGCCTTGGGCTTTATTTCACCGAGGGCGAAGGGCCAAAATTCAAAAGGCCCTTGCAAACCGGGTCAGACATTCGCAGTCTTCCGCGACCGGATGTCAATGAATCCCTTGCCTATGTCATGGACGCAATCAAGCTGGTGCGGCATGAACTGGCCGGCCGGGTTCCATTGATCGGTTTCAGCGGAAGTCCATGGACCCTGGCGACCTACATGGTGGAAGGTGGGCCGAGCAAGTCCTTCGGCAAGATCAAGAAACTGATCTACGACCAGCCCGCACTGGCACACCTGCTGCTTGAAAAGCTCGCTGACACGGTAACTGACTACCTCAACGCGCAGATCGAAAGCGGCGCCCAGGTGGTGCAGATTTTCGACACCTGGGGCGGAGTACTGTCAGCCGATGCATTCAAAGAGTTTTCCGTGCGCTACCTGGGGCGGATTGTCGCTGGCTTGAAGCGGGAACATGACGGCAAGCGCGTACCGGTCATCCTGTTTTGCAAAGGATGCAATGCGCACCTGGAAGCCCAGGCAGACACGGGTTGTGATGCCCTGGGCCTTGATTGGACCATGTCACTGGCCGAAGCTCGCTCCCGGGTCGGGCAGAGAGTTGCCTTGCAAGGCAACATGGACCCTGCAATTCTACTCGCCGCCCCCGCAGTGATTCGACACGAAGCCAGCCAGGTACTGAGCAGTTTTGGCCACGGATCCGGGCACGTGTTCAACCTGGGCCATGGTATTACTCCCGACGTAGATCCGGACCACCTGCAAGCCCTGGTCAATACCGTCTGGGAGCTTAGCCCGTCCTTTCACTAACCCCTTCCCAGGGTTTCATTTCCAAGGGTCTCATTTCCAGGGGCAGCGATTTGCAGCTTGCGCTGTAAGGCCACGCGCAGCAACAGGGGCTCCAGGTTCGATCGTAGGACGGGTTGAAGCAGCTCTGTAGCTGCAGTCCCCTGCATTGCGGCGAAAGTCGCCGGATTGGACCCATGCGAAGGAGAAAGCAACAGGAGGGTGTTCTGGCCTGAGGCGGCTTCCGCGCGGTCCTTCGCCTTATGCAATAACACCTGGTCACAAATAACGACGTCCACTCCGACGGGAATTATGCTGTCCCGCCGCTCAGGATTTAACGTTACCTGCACTCCAATTCGCAGCAACAGCTGCTCCAGTACCGCAGCCTGCGGCGGCCGCATTGCCAGCAGGCATTTCAGGTCCTTCAGCAAGCGGGGCTGCGGGCGACCGAAATCCCCAGTTCCCGGGTCGGCGAGGTCCGGGAGTGCCACCCGGAAGCAGGTTCTGCCATATCCCGATGATTCATGCGTAATGAAACCTCCCAACACGGTAGCCATACGACTGGAGACGTACAAACCCAGACCGGAGCCGCCAAAGCGGTCAGCGATGTCCCCACTCCCCTGCTCGCGAACGGAATAAATCCGGCGGGCATCCCGGTGCGCAATTCCAATGCCGGTGTCACTTACTTTCAGTTCCACATCCGCCCGCCCCGATGAATTGAGCTGCGATTGCAAAACTTCCACCAGCACATACCCCTGGTGGGTAAACTTGATGGCATTGGTCAAGAGGTTATCCAGCAACTGTCGCAGGCAAACAATATCCGCACGCCAGCACGCGGGCAAACGATGATCAAAGTGCAGAAACAGACCGATACCCTTGCTTTGGGCAGCGGGCCAATGTGCGCGGATGACTTGCTCCATCAGCATAGCGCCATTCAAGTCTTGCTTCCCTGCCTGGCTACCCTCAATCGTTGCAGGACTATCGAGGGCAAACCCGGCGCCAAGCCCCGAGCTAATCTCCGAACCAAACCCGGAGCCAATCCCGGAAATCAACCTCAGTAGTTGTTTACCAGACTCCGTCATGGCACTGGCCAGTTGGAACTGTTCGCCCGTCAGCTCCGATTTTTGCAGAAGTTCGCACATACCCAGTATCCCGGTAACCGGTGTACGCAGTTCATGCCTGAGCAAGTCCAGGCCAAGGCCAGGTGTATTTTCTGGACCTGGCGCAGCACGAAGAATATGGGCGCGCAAGAAAATCAGAACCCGGGTCAAACGGCCGAAAAGCGACCCGGGGCCGAACGATTGAAAAGACCTGCCCTGCATTCGGGTCCCCCCTTGTGCAGGCGCCAACCGGCATAAGACCTTGTTGCAAAGCCCCGGTCAGGTTCGCCACCGCACTGTCATTAAATAAGCCCTGTCATGTGTACCACAGGTGCAAAGGCGCGCGGCGGCCTCAATCGAAATGTACAAGCTCCGTCCGGTTTGTGCAACGCTGGCCCGTCGCCTGCGGCCGGCTTCGACCGCGACTGCAGGTTCCATCACGGGCCGTTGAGTGAAGAATGGCTGCAATCAGTGCTTGACAGTTGGCTGCACAGCCTTGAAAGTTTGACCAGGCAGAGGAGCATGTGACTGGATGTCAAACCCACCAGCATCAAACCCATCACCAAAACCCGAAATTACTGGCTGGGGAGACTTTTCAACACCGGTATTTTCGTCGCGTTATCCGCAGCCGCGCTTACTTAATTCTGAATTGAAGAAATTCATCCTTGGGCAGGAAGCAGAAGGGGAGAAATACCGCAACCCGGAGTACATCCCCAGCAACCAGGTGCGGATATTCGAAAGCTCGTTCGATTTGTTCAAAGACCCGAACCGGGCCGTACAGGATTTGAAGATGTTTTTTCTGCACGGCATCGTGCATGCGGTCACTGCAACCAATGGGTACTCAATCGAGGAGTGCGACCGTTTGAAGGTCATAACGGATGCCTGGTATCACGTCACGCGATTTGGCGGGTACATTTCCAGCCACACCCATCCCAATGCTTCCTGGTCGGCGGTATACATGGTAGATCCGGGCGAGCAACCCGCTGATATGCCAAAAGGAGGAATGCTCAATTTCAAGGATCCCAGGACCAATGCCAACATGTACCGTGACCCGGGAAACGAGAATTGGAAAAAGCCCCACCATGTTGGCTCCATAAACTACGAAATGAGGCCGGGTGACCTGCTGGTGTTCCCTGCATTCGTGCAACATGAAGTGACGCCATATTTTGGTACGTCTCCGCGCATAACGGTGGCGGCGAACTGCAGTTTCAGATGGCAGGGCCAGCCCTGAAGCGCAGTTTTTGCAAGCTCAGGCGAATCCTTCTTCGTCGTCCGAAAACGGTTCAACGGGCATGGCGCGCAGCAAAGGTGCGGCCCATTTCAGGGTGCGGCGAATTTCAGCATCATGCCGTTGTGCAATGGCTTGTGCTTCCAAATGTTGCTGCTCCGGGCCATACCCGGCGCCGGTCTTGGAGTGCTGACGGAATGCGCCGCGTTGCACAACTTCAGTCAAGAGCGCTTCGCTCATGCCGAGTTGCAGAAACTCATTGATCGAAAGCAGCGTGTCTAACGGCCGGATTAAAAAAGTTTCCATGCTAACCGGCAGCAGTTGCCGGATGCCGGATGGACACTGGATGCATTGGAAGAAATGCCGCTGGCAATGCCAGAACACTGCGCTTTGTTGCAGCAAGTCCAAAGATTCCACTGGTGGCAAGCCGGCGCGCTCAAGGTAATCGCTATCCCTGAGCAAGGCCTGCAAAAACACGGGCATTCGTTCGCGTGCCTCGGGCTCATTCTTGAGTATTGAAATGATCAGGTTGCGCAAACCATTGCTCAGCAACAGGCATTGGTGCTGTTCGCCTGTTACCGCACCCGTCATCCAACACATCCTGCACCAGCGAATTGGCGAAGTTCGACGGCTTGATGACCACGGCCTCCCCCTCGTAGCTGCGGTCCAGCAATCCGAAAACGCGCTGTTTCAGCCGCCCCATGTGTTCTGATTCGGGAGATGGTGTGTCTCGCTGCAGCGCGCCAAGGCGTGCAAGCACCTTGGGTTCCCGCAAAACCAGCGTCCGGCCCGGATGATCAAGGCAGAGAGCCAGCAGCGTGGAAGCACAAAAAGCCGTGTGAAAAACCCAGGCCGCCGGGCGGCTGCCCAATTTAGCCAGGGTCAAATCGACCTCTATGCCGGTGGCCGTGGTCACGCGTTCCGGCAAGGGTTTGATGCGATGATCCAGGAATGCTGAATCGCGGTAGGTCTGGCGTGAAACCCGGGCAAACTGGAACAGTTCCCGCCCCTCGTCGAACCCCGCAAGCAGCCAGTCCGGCGAGGTGAGATCGATCAGGTCGTCTCGCTCCGTTGCGTAATTCACCGGGACCGCTATCTGCCGTCCTTTAAACAGCAGTAGTTGAAGAAGTTTCGGGCTTCTGCACCCGGCGCTGTTGATGCAACTGGGTGATGATGGTGTATTTGGGGCCTGAAATGGGTGGATTGCCACGATGAAAATAGGGCCAGCCCACCGGGCAAATCATCAGCCGGCCTTCAAGCGGCTTGATTGCCCGCCCCATCCATTTGTAATCCGTCTCGCCGCCTTCATCCACCGTATTTAAATACCACATCGCCGTCATCACCCGGGTGTAGGTGCCACCGATATTGTCCGAATGCCAATCAAATTGCTCGCCGGGATTGTAACGGGTTACGCGATACCCCTCGTGGTGAACTTCGACCGATTTGAACGCCTCAGTCCATTTTTTCATGTATTGCCGTAAATAGAACATCAGGCTCTGGTTGACGGTGTTGATCACGTCCTCCCAGCCATGGCGGATATCGGCAAGATCAATTTCCATCGTGCCTTTGAAATCCGGGCGATAGTAACCTTCGCCCACTTTTCCACGGCTCTTGCGCGGGTCATTTTCAAAGCGCTGGACAATATCCTGGCATAGCTCGGCGCTCAGGGCCTTGTCATAGATGCCAAAAAAATCTTCCATTACACAACCTGCCATGAACCTGCATCGAAGCAATTATACCTGCCACCGCCCATGCTCAGTGAAATTCCAATGACTTTAGGAGACCCTTTATTCAGAATTTCCCTTACTCATCATAGCCGAGGCTGTTGATGATGGACTGGTACTGCGGCAGTGAGCAAAACCTGCGCTTGTCATTTTCATCCATAGCCTGGCGGGGCAAGGGTGCGATGTGACCCCCGCGGCCGCGGCCCGGCAGTACATCGCCGGTAACATGGGTGTAAGCCTGCCATTTTTCCCGGTATCCGGGGTCGAACTCAAGCTCCAGCCCGGCACACAGCTGCTGCAGGGCGGCATCACTGTCGTGGGTAAAGTCCTCAAATCGCATGAATCCTGTCTGCACTGCAGCTTCGGCAAAACGGCTGGCGCCGCGCAGGAACCGCGCTGGCCCCAACCGCTCCCGGAATACCGGCTGCTGCGCTACGCTCAGCCACTGGTCCAGGGGATGGCGCACCGTGGAGTATCGAACCAATGCAAAAGTGGCCTGGAGCCTTTCGGCCAGCAGGGAACGGTAGCATGGCTGGGTAAATGGCACACCGGTGTAATCCAGATGGCTCCAGTCGCGCAACACCAGGATTTTGTTTTGTTCGCTGCACCGTCGTGCGATGAGCTCAATGGTTTCCAGGAAGTTCAGGCGGCCGCTGCGGGCAGAAGCCAGGTCCTCACTGTTGAGCAAATCGTACCAGGCATGTGCCTGGTGCACGGGGTTGAACGTCTGTGTACCCAGGGGATGAATTTCGCTCAGCAATACCACGTTCTTCATTGAGGCCAGGCAGCGGCAGATCACCGTGCCACCGGTGCGCGCCATGTGGTGGACGATGCGAATCTTTGCTTGCGGGTTCAAATCGTTTCAGGCAGAGGTGTGCTCATGCAGGAACCCAGCACCCGGGCTTTGATTGCGGGAACCGCAGCCACGCCCGTGCTGTGCAGTACCATCGGAGTTTTAATCGAGTAGAGTTCCCGCAGTGTTCGATTGCGCCGCCGTTCATACAGTGGCCAGCCGGCCGCGTCAGTGCCAAACATGGACCACAGGCTTTTCCAGTCCTGGTAAAGCCCGCGCACGGAAATTACAAATCGCTGCACTGACTCGGGTGTGTTGTTTTCATCAGTTGATGCCATCAGGTCGGCCAACAAGTCTTCCGCAAGCACTTCCATTTCGACCGGGTGCATCACGTCCATGACATTGATTCGTTCCAATTTGAGCTTGGGCGCATCACCGGGACTGAACGCAAGCAATCGCCTGGTCAGCTCATGGCTCTTGCTGTCCAGTGATTCCTGGACCATGTTCCAGAACAAGGATGACCCGACGGTATCAGCCACCAGGTGCACTCTGAAATCCTCCGTCGGATTAACTACGCGATGCATTTTCCAATTGTCAAAAACCCAGGACTCACCAGCGGCCATGTGAACGGACTGGTCATGACAATAAAACCTTACCTCGGGGAAGGTAATCACGGGTATGTGGATTCGGACCCGGGAATACCAGTGGTAGTTAACGTCGCTGTGAATGGGAACCTCGCTGCCGCCGGCGAGCCCCATCAACCTCGAGCGCCCGAACACCGTCTGGAAGCTTGCCAGCACCTGCCACAGGTAGGGTGATTGCTTCAGCCAGGGAGTGGCGGCCATAGGTCCGGCAAAAAGGTCGTTTTGTTCTCCCCTGACGGAAACCAGGGGCACGGCACGATTTCCCGGGTAACCCGTCGGATGCGCCTGCCAGGCGCTTTCCGGCAAGGCCCGGACTTCATCCGCCATCCTTTCTGCATCAAAAGTAAGCGGAAGCTGGATAAATTCACGTGGAAGTTTCATTTAGGAAGCCTCTGATCGAGACTGCTGCCGCTTTAAAGACCGTTTGCCGTTTCCAGTCCCGTTCCGGGACTGCCCGGTTCAGGGGATGCCCATAGTATAGCCCTTCTTTCCTCCCCCAATTCCACCAGGGCTTTCCACCGGACGGGAGCATAATTCTTTCGGGTATACTGCGACACCAAGCAGACATTCTTGAAACACTCATCGCGCAATCGCGGACAAGGGATCTATCGACGTATATGCCCGGGGCCGATTTAGCAGCACTCGAACGGGCCGCGCTCAGCGGTAATAGCCATGCCCGCATGGAGCTCGCCAACCACTTAATTGAATTTCCGGCAGATTCGGCTGAGTGCCAGCGGGGACTGAAAATACTGCTGGAGCTTGCCGAGGGATCCCACAGTGCCGCAGCCCAGTGGTTGTTGGGGGTCTATTACATCCAGACCACAGCACTGCCCGGCGCCCATGCCGACGCCGCCCGCTGGCTGGAGCGCGCAGCGAGCGCCGGAGTTGCGCCAGCCATTGATCGCCTGGCAAACCTGCATCTGCGCGGACTGGGGGTGCCGTATTCCCGTCCCAGGGCCATTACCCTGCTGCAAGGCCTGGCGGATGTTGGTTTCCAACGGGCCGCATGGGATGTGGCTTACCTGCATGGCGAGGACCATGCAGAAACTGAGGCCGCAAGCGCATTTGCCCGGGCGTGCGCCCTGGCGTATCCACCAGCCTACTACTCGCTGGGCTTGCGCTTTGCCTTGGGAGCAGGCGTGACTCGTGATGCGGGATTTGCCCGTGCCCTGCTGCTCCGCGCCAATGACGCTGGCTTTCCCGATGCCCTGAGCGCTGCTGACGAACTGGCGCCACACAACGAATGTGCCGAATCCGCCTTGAGCTGGTACGGCGTGTTAAAGCAGAATCATGCTGCTGCCAAACCCCTGTTGCAGCAGCTCCTGCAAGAAGGTCTGACCATAGACTTCTCGCGCAAACCCATCATCCCCAGCTTGGAATCGCATTTTGCCTCCCTGGGTCATCCCCAGTTACAGCTTGATGGGCTGGGTCGACTGTCCGTAAAGGCTGGCGGGCAATCTACTGGTGCGTCTGGAACATTGCATTGGGAACAACTGGCGCAAAGCCCACGGGTAGCCATATGCCGAAACTTCGCGACCCGGGAGGAATGTGCCCACCTGGTTTACGTGGCAAAGGGAGCGCTGGCCCAACCGGAGCAGTACACCGGCAAGACACTTGCCGGTCTGACTGAGAACTCGCAGTTTACGGGCCGCGGATGCCCTCTGGGGGCCCTGGTTTCGGACGCTGTTGTGCGCACGGTTGAGCGCCGCATTGCGCAGCATTCCGCACACACCGTGGACACGATTGAACCCTGTTCCATCATTGCCTACGAGCCGGGCGAGGAATACCACTCCCATGTGGATTTTTTCAGCCAGGAGCAAATTGAACATAACCGCAAGGTGCTGAAGGATTTCAGCGGACAGCGCCTGGTGACCTTCCTGCTGTGCCTGCAGGCGCCCGCTGCCGGCGGCGAAACCGTGTATGACCATTCCGGGCTGGCCATCGTGTATGAAACCGGGATGGCAACGCTGCACTTTAACGTTACACCGGCAGGTGCTCCGGATGCGCATTCACTGCATCACGGCTGCCCGGTGCAGCTCGGTCAAAAATGGTTAATGCGCACCACCCTGCGTGAACATTCCCTGTATCGCGCCTGAGGGCGTCAGGGCGCGCCAAAAAAAAGGCCCCGCACCTAGGTGCGGGGCCTTTTTGTCTTACTTCAGCCCAAATACATCAGAAGCTGTGAGTCACGTTGACGAACCAGGACCGTCCAAAGGCACGGTAGGTGTCTGAGTCCGTGGTGGCATTGAAGCCGTAGTTCAGGAACGGCAAAGCTACGTCAAACAGGTTGGTAACGCCTGCCGAAATCTCCGTACCCCATCCCGGCACCGTGTAATGACCCACCAGGTCAAAGTAGTACTTGTCCTTGGTCGTATTGATCCAGGCGCGGTCGATAAGCGGAATACCCTGGTAGGTATCAGCCGGGTCGATGCTCACGATCTGCGGGTCATCCGGGCAATACATGGTCAGGTAGATAGCATCCGCATTGGGGTTACCGCACTCGGTTACGCCGTCGATGAATTCAATGCTCAGGCTGACACCCCAATCACCCAGGGACCAGTCCGTATTGAACATCCAGCGCCACTCGGGATAGGACGACGCCTGACCCAGCGACCGGTGTTCGTACTGTCCCACGGAATCGGCAATTTCAGCCGAGTACAAACCATCACCGTCAAAATCCTTCAGGGTGAGTTGTTCACGCTTGAGGTTGTAGGTGCCATACCAACCGAAATCCCACAGACCGATATCGGTATCCCAATTGTAGTTCATCTGCCAGTCAATACCTGAAGCCGATTCGGGGCCAACTTTTTGCACCAGGGTGAGCGTGTAGTCCAATCCACCGTAATCCGAGGACTCCGGCCCAAACCGCACGATATCGTTGCAGTATTCAGGCACGGCACCGTTGTAACAGCCGGACAGCACCACGTTAGCAGATGGAATGTTGATGGCGTCATCAATCTTGATCTTCCAATAGTCAACCGTCAGGCTGAAACCGTCCGCGAATTCCGGAGTCCAGGCCAAGCCGGCAGTAAACGTATCCCCTTCTTCCGGGGTAATGTTGATATTACCGCCAGCGCGGGTACGCGACTGTGCGTCAGTCTGCACATAGGTGGGGGGAACATTCTCACAGCCCGGCGTACCGCCCTGTCCTGAACACGGGTCCGCCGTGGTCGGGAAGTTGTCGCCAATACCGCCAAACAGCTCGGAGACATTCGGCTCGCGGTATACGTTACCCGCAGTGGCCCGTATCAACAGGTCATTAACCGGTTTCCAGCGGAAAGCATACTGCCAGGTCGTAGATGACGGGAAAATTGAGAAATCGTCGTAACGCACACTGACACCGATTTCCAGCATTTCCGCCCCGGTAACCCCTGACAGCAGCGGAACATTGACTTCGCCGAAGAAGGAATCAACGCTATATTGCCCTTTAGTGCCCAGACCGACATTGCCGGTCACAGCCCCGGTCGCCTTGCCGGAATCAGGTATGTACTGGTAAGCCTCTGAACGTCGCTCAAAACCGGCGGCGACGCCCAGGGGCCCGGCCGGCAGTTCGTAGGCGTTACCGGTAAACGTCAGGTTGGTAACCTGGCGAACGTTCTGGTAGCGGTCATTCAAAGGAACACCAATGTAGTTCAGCATATCCTGGGTAATGGGATTGGTGTCCGGGTTGGTGAAGATATTCAGTGGCACACACGCCGTATCCGGATCCGGGGATCCTGGCGTGCCACAGGTTACGACACCAGTCGCCGGGTCAAGAAACGAGGGGCCCATGGCTTTGGCCAAACGGGAGCCGCTGTACTGACCATAGTCCGTGTCGGAACGATCATTCTGACCGTAGTTGTAGCTCAAATCCCAGGTCCAGGAGTTGCCGAGATCACCGGTCAGCCCGGCAATTATCTGCCATTCATTGACGTTCTGCTCAAACAGGCGCGGCCCGTCTTCCACCATGCGCCGGCGCCACTGGGTAATATCGGCACCGAACGGGTTGTAGTAGTTGTTGGCGGGGACAACCACGCCAGGCACCTGGTTGGCATAGCTCGGATCGAAACGCGAGTCGTAGGGAGTCGGCGCCAATTGCTGGGACGAACTGCGGTTGGCAAATCGCGTTTCCAGGGTGGCCGTTACATTGTCAAACAGTTCGTAGTCCGCCTGGCCAAAGAAACTGCTGCGCTCGTAGGGCGTTTGCATGTAGTTGGTTGGGGCGTAGTCATAGGTGGCTGGGGCGCAATTCGGTCCTGCAGCGGCATAGTCAGTAACCGATGCACCACCCGTGGCTGAATTCTCACAGACGGTTTTGGTGCCAGAAACACCCGCAGATGCGGAAATAACCGTTAGCGCGACGGCTTGAACCCAAAGTGATCCAGTCAGCAATGCCGTTTCCATCCCCGTCAACGCCGTGGGCTTCGGAGAAACCGTATTGATTAAAACCCACCGGGTCGTACACCGTGACCGACCCCTTTAGGTACTCTTCATCGTACGCGGTCAGGAGGACTGCTTCCTGCCGGACGTATTCCGCACCGATTACGAAATTTCCGCGATCGGTATTGCCACCCGTGATAAAGCTGGTGGAGTAGTTCATGCCGCCCTTATCAAAGCTTTCACCCATCTGGCCTTCGACTTCTGCACCCTGGAAATCACGGCGGGTGATGATGTTAACCACACCGGCCACGGCATCGGCGCCGTAAATGGCCGAAGCACCATCCTTGAGGATTTCGATGCGCTCTACCATGACCACCGGGATGACCGAGAAGTCGTTGAACAGCGAAGGCAAACGGTTGCCATTGACCAGAACCAGGGTTCTGTTGGTACCCATACCACGGATATCGACGGCTACCTGGCCGCTACCACCGTTGTTGCGCTGGGTTGAAATCGGCGAGCCGCTCATCATCGGCAGGTCCTGCAGCAGATTACCGAGGTCCGTTACGCCGGTGCGGGCAATATCGTCACGATCCAGAACTGTTACGGGGTTGGCACCTTCAACATCCATGCGGACAAGGCGTGAACCGGTTACCTGGACACGCTCCAGGGTGCTACTTTCTTCGTCGCTACTGTCCTGTGCGAAAACAGTTGACGAGGCGAGAGCGAAGCTCGCCATTGCGCCAGGAACCAGCGCGTACTGCAATGCCTGATACAGAGGATTACGGCTATTTGTCATGGAAACTCTCCAAAATTTATTTTGGTTTGGTTGTCTTTTAACCCAAGTCAACCCGGATTCGAGGTGGCATTGACTTAGGTCAACAGACACAGGTCAAGCAGAAGCAATATCCGAGCTTGGCGGGATAGTATCACCAATCATAATGGATTGGAAAGTCTTTATTAACGGCGAATTAACACGCTTTTACGCATGAATCACGGCCCGGTTGATGGGAGCTTGCGGCGCAGTGAAGCGATTGAGTACGAATAAGGCCGTACACATTCGCAGGCAGGAGATCGGGTGAGACTTGGGGGTAGTGAGGGGTCGTGAGGGGGTCTGAAACTCAATGGCCAGTGATGTTGATGTCACCGCTGAAGCTTTCAATCTGGATGGTGGCTCCGTTGTCGCCTGCCTGGAATGACAGGGAGTGGCCCGGTCCGTGGGAAGTCCCGGACACTTCGCCAAAATCCGACTCGATGTCGCCACTGAAGCTTTGTGCGGTGTATTCAGCCTGTTGCCCGGAGGGGAGCTGCAACTGGACATCACCACTCATGCTCTCAACATTAAGGCGGCCCCGTTCGGCAAGGTCGAGGGTCAATTGCAGGTCTCCGGAGACCGTTTCGAACCTGCCCCGGCTAATGTGACTGCCCGTCATGCTTGCGTCGCCGGAAACGGTGCTGAGGGCTATTTCCCCTTCGATGCCGCGCAAATTGATTTCCCCGCTGACGGTTTCGACACTGGCGCGTGGCACGGTTCCGGCAAAACTGACATCGCCGCTCACGGTTTCCACTTCCAGGCGTTGGGTTTGCACTTCCGCGGTCAAATCGCCGCTAACCGTGTTAAAGACCACGCTTGCTCCAGTTAATCCGTGGACAGCCAGGTCTGCACTGACGCTTTCCGCTTCCACGCTTACCGTCGCAGGTACCTGCAAGATCAGAAATGTTTCATCCACATTGCGCTGGTCCTGACGGTTGCGAACCCGGATTTTCACTCCCGCCGCCGACTCCTGTATTTCCAGTTTCTCCACGTCCTCACCCAGCTCGCCGGTAATATGCACTTCCGGCTTATCCCAGGCGGTGATTTCTATGCGGCCTGCCAGGTTGTCGATTTCGACCAGCCCATCCGCAGCGATTGGCCTGCTTTCATCAATTGGGGTTTTTGCTTCGACAACAGGGAAATACAGCACTGCCATGCAAGCCAGTAGCGGGAGTTTGCCCTTCATATAGCCGATGTTCATATGGTGTCTCTCCAGGCGGCCATATCTGCTGCCGATATCTGTTGTAGCAATTCCAGTTGGCGGGCCCGCAAGGCCTGCATATGCGAGTTCAGAAATTGATTGTCAGGTTCCTGGTTCAGCGCTACTTGCAATTCAACTTCTGCCTGGCGCAACGCGCTCCACCCGGCACCAAAAGCTTCCGTGGACGGTTGCACAGGCAATGCGTGCGCCGCACCCGATGTCATGAACTCCCTGAACGCGGCCTGGTATTCGGCCTCGCTTGCAGCGCTTGTCCCGGCAGCAGGATACTGCTGTGCCAGTTCGGGCGTGGCTGGGTAATCTGATGACAAATTCCTGGGTAATGACGAATCCCGCGGCTGACCAACAATCAGCGCCATTGCTACCAGGAGCAGCGCCGTGGCCGCAACGGCAAAAGGCCACAGGCGTGTTGCCTGTCCACGGGTAGATACACGGTCACGGGAAAGTGTGCTTATGCGGGCAGAGATTTTTGGCCACGGGTCGTTTACCGGCGCCAGTTCTCGCGGCAGAAGCGCAATTTTGCGCAGCATTTCCTGTTCAGTATGCGATTGATTCATGAATCCAGTTCCTCGCGCAGCAGTTTTCGCGCCCTGTGCAACTGGGCTTTTGAGGACCCCTCGGCCATACCTGTAATATCGGCAATTTCAGCGTGTCCATAGCCTTCAATGTCAAACAGTATAAGTACTGTGCGGGCGCGCTCCGGTAAGCCGGCGATTGCCCTTTCCAGGTCCCGATGATCCGCGGCATGCACATCACGATGACCTATTGCTGTCCGCTCAGCCGTTTCATCGAGGCTGGATTCAAATCTCGCCCGGCGCACTCGAATGCGGCGATCACTCAGCGCCACATTCACCGCCAAGCGGTGTAACCAGGTGCCGAACAGGCTTTCGCCACGAAACAAATGCAACTTGCTCCAGGCCCGCACAAACGTTTCCTGCAACAAGTCCTCGGCAAGCGCCTGGTTGCATCCGCACAGACGCCATACCAGGCCATGTACGCGCTCGCGATGACCGCGATACAGCGACTCAAATGCAGGAACATCACCGCCAAGCGCCAACGAAACCAGGTTCCGGTCATCGTCGTGGCCTGTGCTCGCCGCGCTCCACGCTTTCACCCTGGCGATTCCTCCCATGACGTGTTTGACGGGATTCCCAAGAAATGGTTTAAACGCTCCCCGGAAAATGGTTCCCGAGGCAGTCCAGCGGCATGCGTTGCTAAGGAAACTCCGATTTATTCAGAGCTTCCCTAAGTCATCCTCAGGCCGCGTGCTGTTGACCCAGCCGGGAGTCCAGCTGTTGCCCGAGGCGAATGTCTTCACTGTGGAATTCATCCACCGCAATGATTTCCATTACCAGGGCCCTGACCCGAACCATGATTTCCGCCTCCGGTGCGCTGAGGATGCCCCGGGTAACCGCCGCTTCCAGTTGCTGGTCCCAGGTCATGCCCTCGATTTCACCGCTCTTCAATGCCTTGAGCAACTTGCGTTCCAGGGGTTCGGCAGCAATGACCTGCGGCAAGGCCTCGTCCATCAAGCCTACAGGATGGCCCGTGCGGGCAGACTTGTAGATGCCGTGGGTGAGACGGTCGCGGGTATCAGATGGCGCCATTAGCAGTTGCGCAACTTTATGGGTTAGCCGGTCACCAGGTATGCGCTCCCGGCGTCCAAAGGGAAAAACCAAAACATGCAAAAGTACACGCATGGCGCGGTTGGGAAAATTGTCCAGCACCTGCTGCAAGGCCAACTGAATCTTGTAAATGGAGTCATGAAATGCCCAGGCCAGGATGGCCTGGTCTGCCGCTGGCCGGTCGATGGCTTCATATCGTTTGAGCATGGCCGAACAGATGTACAACTGGCTGAGCACATCACCCAGGCGGGCAGACAGGTGCTCCTTCTGTTTGAGTTTGCCCCCCAGCATGAGCATTGCAGCCTCGGAAACCAAAGCCAGTGATGCGGAATAACGCGACAGTTTCTGGTAATACTTTGCCGTGCGTCTATCCCTGGGCACGGCAGCAAATTTGCCAAAACTCATTCCGAGGACCAGGCTGCGCACTGCATTGCGAATGGAATAGCCGATATGCGCAAACAACAGCTTATCGAACACGTCGATGCGTTTTGCCGGGTCCGCAATTCCCACGGCTTCCATTTCACGCAGCAGGTAAGGGTGGCAACGTATGGCCCCCTGGCCAAATATCATCATGCTCCGGGTCAGGATATTGGCGCCCTCTACCGTAATCCAGATGGGCATGCCCTGCCAGGCGCGGCCAAGGTAGTTGCGCGGGCCAAGAATAATGCCCTTGCCACCATGAATATCCATGGCATCGATGATGACTTCCCGGCCCTTTTCCGTGGTGTGGTACTTGGCTATGGCTGAGGGCACCGCTGGCTTCTCTCCGAGGTCCACGGCCGTTGCAGTCATGCGCGAAAGCGCAGAACCTGAATATGCATTGGCAGCAATCCTTGCCAGCGGAGCTTCAATCCCTTCAAACCGGCCGATCGGGACATTGAATTGTTTGCGGATGCGCGCATATGCGCCCACAGCAAACGCCGCCATCTTCAGTCCGCCTGTTGAACAGGAGGGCAATGAAATGGCACGGCCCACCGAGAGCAATTCGACCAGCATGCGCCAGCCATGTCCGGCCGATTCAACACCACCGATGAGTGCGTCCAGCGGAACAAACACATCCTTGCCGCGCAGGGGTCCGTTTTGAAACGGTACATTCAACGGCAGGTGACGCGTGCCTATGACCAGGCCTGGCGTGTTGCGCGGCACCAGCGCAAGGCTGATTCCCAGGTCCTTCCGGTCACCGAGCAGGCCGTCTGGATCATATAACCTGAAGGCAAGGCCAATCAGGGTGGCAACGGGTGCCAGGGTGATGTAGCGCTTGTCAAAGTTGAGCTTGATACCGACTACCGATTTGCCCTTGAAGTCCCCCTTGCACACGATGCCGAAGTCCGGGATAGAGGTGGCGTCTGATCCGGCAGTGGGTCCGGTCAGGCCAAAGCAGGGAATCTCCTCGCCCCGTGCCAGCCTCGGCAGGTAATAGGCTTTTTGTTCTTCAGTGCCGTAATGCACCAGCAATTCGCCCGGGCCCAGTGAGTTCGGCACCGCTACGTGCGAACCTGCCACGGGGCAAACTGAGGAAATTTTCTGCAAAACCGCACGATGAGCCAGCGCGGAAAAACCCAGGCCACCATAACTCTTGGGAATGATCATGCCGAAAAATTTATTTTTCTTGAGGAATTCCCAGGTTTGAGGGTTCAGGTCGGCATCGCGGTGAGTAACCTCCCATTGGTTGAGCATGTCGCATAACTCTTCCACCGGACCGTCCAGGAATGCCTGTTCTTCCACGCTCAATTCGAGGAATGGAAGGCCCAGCAGTTTCTTCCAGTCCGGCTTGCCGGCAAATAACTCCCCTTCCCAGCCCACCGTGCCCGCCGCCAGCGCCGTATGCTCGGTTTCGGACATGGTTGGAATCATGCGCTGGTATTGCTCAAGTAAAGGAACGCTTAAATAGCGCGATCGCCACGGACGATAGTTGAGCGGCACGGCAACCAGGACAAGCAGGCACAAGGACACAAGCAAGCCTGTAGTGGACAAGGCGCCGGCGCCGGCAAACAGCACGATGGTCCCAAACAGGGCAATCGTCCAGACCATCAACTGGGCGCCATAGAAGGCGCAGATGATGGATACGGCAAACAATGCCAGAATCATGAGTGTAAGCATGTTAATTCTCCCTTTGAAAGCCGTGGCACCCATAGATACCATACGCCACAGTATGGAAAAATGTTTGACCTGCGTCAATGCCTGGCGTCAATGCCGGCGTCAATGCCTGGCGTCGAGACCTCGCGTGCCGGAGCTGCGGGGTGAAGCTGCTGGGGTGGAAATTGACAGAACCGCAACAGACCGCAACAATCCCAGTCTCCCGCGGTAGCTGGCCCAATAAAATGACTGCCCGAAACGCACCTTGCCATTGCGGCAGTGGCAAGAAGTTCAAGCATTGCCATGGGCTGCTGGCGCCGCCGCCCGCCGGGACAGAACAGGCCCGGCCCAATGCACAGTATTTCGAAGCGGTGCGGTTGCAGCTTGCGGGACAACTGGAGGCGGCCGTAAGCGCCTACAAGGAAGCCATACGGCTGAGTGACCCCGCATTTGCTACAAACGCCGCGGACGGCGAAGCAGCGCTGGATGTTGCAGCAGCGGCTCAAGCCTGCGAGACCGCTGCCGGCGAATACCCGGGTTCCAGGCAGATTCAGCAAGAAGGCATGTACGCGTGCACGGCCGAGTTGAACCTGCTGGAGCGGAACTTGCTGGAATGGGAAGCCAAAGCACCGGATGCGTTCAGTTCTCCCCCATCAGCGCGTGCGGTCAACTTCAGCGACAATTGGTACAACCTGGGATGTGCTGCCCTCGCCCATTTCACCGCGAGCGATCGGCGGATTCAGCTATTCCACAAAGCGCTGGCTTTGAACCCGGCCAATATCCTCGCGCGAATGAACTCAGTTTTTTCGCTCAACTACAGCACATCTGCCTCTGCTCACGACATTGCCCAGGCCCACCGGGATTGCGGGGCCTGGCTGGAGCAGCACTTTCGCCAGCCCGCGCATGTTTTTACCACCAGCCGCGACAGCAATCGTCCGCTGCGCATCGGGTATTTGTCTTCAGATTTCAGAAACCACCCGGTAGCTCACTTCATCCTGCCGGTGCTGGAACAGCACGACCGGAATCGCTTCGAGGTCTACTTGTACTACAACCATGAGCAGGTGGATGAAACCACGCGCCGGGCGCAAAGGCTGGCTAAAGCAGTTCCGCTTTGTTCAGGCCTTGCCTGATGCCGCCTTGCGTTCGGCCATCATGGACGACGGCATTGACGTCCTCATTGACCTCAATGGCTACACCAAGGGTAACCGGCTGATCGTGCTGGCGATGCGTGCCGCTGCCCTGCAAATGACCTGGATCGGCTACCCCAACACTACAGGTTTGCGGTCCGTGGATTACCGCATCGTGGACGAAGTAACCGACCCGCCGGATGATGCCCTGGAACTGTGCAGTGAGAAGCTGTTGTACATGCCGGGCACATTTTCGGTGTACCAGCCCGGGGGGGACTTGCCTGAAGTCGCACCGCCTCCAAGCCTGAAATCCGGTTACATCACGTTTGGTTCATTCAATAGCATGGCGAAACTCAATACGGCCTTGTTAAACACCTGGGCTGAAATTTTGCACGCAGTGAAGAACTCACGCCTCCTGCTGAAAAACATCGCACTGGGGTACGCGGCACCAAGACAGGAAGTTCTGGCTGCATTCGCTCAACTTGGCATCGACCCCGGGCGTGTTGAGCTGTTGGGTGTTGTCACCGAAAAGCACAGCCACCTGGAAACTTACGCACGGGTAGACATATCCCTGGATAGTTTTCCTTATAATGGTACAACTACTACCTGCGAGAGCCTGATCATGGGAGTCCCGGTAGTTAGCAGGGCCGGAAAGGATCACAGGTCGAGGGTCGGAGCAAGCCTGTTGGCCGGTCTGGGGCTCGAGTCCCTGGTGGAGAGCTGCGAAAGCGGTTACATCCAGGCTGCTGTCGAGCTGGCCGGCAACCCGACACAACTTGTCGCGCTGCGAACGGGTTTGCGACAGCGTATGTTGTCCTCGCCCCTGATGGATGCGAGTAGCTTCACCCGGGAATTGGAGAGCAGACTTATGCAATGCTGGGAGAAGCTGAAAGTTCAGGAGGGAAACGCATGACGGCCAGAGCAGCAGCAAAAACAACGACCAAGAACGAAAGAGCTACGCTATCAGCGGCCGACTGGGAGCAAGCCGCGGTCGAGTTGATTGCGGAAAAAGGCGTACAAGCAGTGGCCATAGAGCCACTGGCCCGGCGCATGGGAATCACCAAGGGCAGTTTCTACTGGCATTTTCCCAATCGCGAATCCCTGCTGGAACAGGCCTTGCAACGCTGGGAAGAACACGATGCGCGGAATCTCAGTAAGTCATTGGGAGAAATTGATCAGCCACGTGATCGCCTGATTTCATTTTTTCGCCGGGTGGGCAAAGAAAAACTGACCCACGAAGTCTACAGCGCCCTGTGCGCAGCAGCAGGCCATCCGCAGGTGGAACCCGTGCTGGAACGGGTTGCCAATCGGCGCATGGCACACCTGTCAGCGGCCTTCCGGGAAATGGGAATGCCCGAGGGACAGGCGAATAACCAGGCGAGGTTGACCTATTCGGTCTATCTCGGTTACCTGCAACTGCAACGCCAGCATCAAACCCCGAACCTGAGCAGTGAAGAATTTGACGCGTACATCGAACACGTGATTGCCACTCTCATACCATCTGGCACCCCGTGAGGGGCCACCAGTGAGGAACACACAGTGACCAAACTTGCGCAGCTGCAATCCTGGGTAGACCAGGTTGCCGCCCTGACCCAATGCGATTCCGTGCATTGGTGCACAGGTACGGAAGAAGAAAACCGCGAGCTGATTCAACAGCAGCTGAAAACCGGTGGCCTGATCGAACTGAACCAGGAAACTCATCCCGGTTGTTATTTGCACCGGTCAGATCCCGCCGATGTTGCCCGCGTGGAGCACCTGACCTTTGTTTGTACGTCCAACAAAGAGGATGCGGGCCGCAATAACAACTGGATGGAGCCATCTGCTGCCCGCGCCCGCATGAACGAATTGTTTTCCGGATGCATGCAAGGCCGCACCCTGTACGTTATTCCATACTGCATGGGCCCGATAGATTCTCCGCTTTCACGCTGTGGAGTCGAAATCAGCGATAGCCCCTACGTGGTGGTCAACATGCGCCTGATGACACGCATGGGCAACCCGGCCTTGCGCCGTATTGAGAAGGAAGGTCGCTTCGTCAGGGGTTTGCATTCAATCGGCACTCTTGACCCCGAGCGCCGATTCATCATGCACTTTCCTGAGAGCCTGGAAATCCAGAGTTTCGGCTCCGGTTACGGCGGAAATGCGCTGCTCAGCAAGAAATGTCATGCCTTGCGCATCGCCGGCTACCAGGCCCGTTCTGAAGGCTGGCTGGCTGAACACATGCTGCTCATGGGCGTAGAAAATCCTGAGGGTGAAGTACATTACATCGCTGCCGCATTCCCTTCCGCCTGCGGAAAAACCAACCTCGCCATGCTCATTCCACCGGCAAGTTATCCAGGCTGGAAAGTGTGGACCATTGGGGACGATATTTGCTGGATGAGGCCGGGCAAGGATGGGCGCCTCTGGGCCATCAACCCGGAAGCAGGTTTTTTTGGGGTGGCTCCTGGCACAAGCCAGAAGACCAACGCCAATGCAATGGCCATGCTGCACAAGGATACGATCTTCACCAATGTGGGCTTAACGGCGGATAACCAGCCCTGGTGGGAAGGCAAAGACTCAAACCGCCCGGTCACCGACTGGCAGGGCCGGCCTTATGACCCCTCGAGGGGGCCGGCGGCCCACCCCAATTCCCGCTTCACGGTATCCAGTTCGCGCTGTCCTTCCTACTCTGACAAGACCGAGGCAAGCGCAGGAGTACCCATATCAGCGATAATTTTTGGCGGCCGCCGGGAGCGCCTCGTTCCGCTGGTCCTGGAAAGCAAATCATGGGAGCACGGTGTGTTGCTGGGCGCAGCAATGGCTTCTGAAACAACTGCAGCCGCAACAGGCGTCGTAGGAACAGTGCGCCGTGACCCGATGGCCATGCTGCCATTTTGCGGCTATAACTTTGCCGACTACTGGACACATTGGCTGAGTTTTGGCCAAGGACCTGACCAGCTGCCGAAAATTTTTCATGTGAACTGGTTCCGCAAAGACACAGACCATGCGTTCATGTGGCCGGGGTTTGGCGAGAACATGCGTGTTCTCGACTGGATCATCCAGCGATGCCGCGGCAAGGCCGCAGCAGTCGAGACCGCCATAGGTATGGTTCCGGACCAAAGGAGCCTGAACCTGGACGGACTGGGGATCCCGACCGCCACCTTGCGGGCCTTGCTGGAGGTCAATAAGGAGGACTGGCTGGCCGAAATGGCGAATATCAGCGATTACCTGGATTCCTATGGCAGCCGGACCCCCGCAGTGCTGCTGGACCAATGCCGCAAGGTTACTGCAGATTTGTCCTGAAGCTGCCTCCGCATGAACGATTGAGAAAGTGCTCTTGCGTCCCGCAAAAACCCCTGTGTTGGCGGCCGTGTTCGTGGCTGCCCTGCTGCTCCTTGCCGGCTGTGGACGATCTAAAGTCCACGAAGCCGAATTCTATGTGTTCGGCACCATGGTCCAGGTGTCCATTGCCGGCGCCAGTGAGGAACTGTCCAATCAAGCCTTTGCGCTGCTGCAGGACCGTTTCCAGAAAATGCACCGGGACTGGCATGCGTGGGAACCCAGCCAGCTTACCGCCATCAATGCAGCATTTGCCGGGGGTAAAACCATCAAGGTCGATGCCGAAATGCGCGAATTGATAAGGCTCTCCCAGCAAGCTGAAAAACAAACCGGCGGACGGTTCAATCCCGCAATTGGACAGCTGATCGAGCTTTGGGGGTTTCATACCTCGAACTTCCCGGTGCATGGGCCAGTGCCCACCGCGGAGCAACTGGCAACGCTGGTTGCGCGGCATCCTTCTGCTTCTGACATTGAACTGACACCGGATGGTCTGTACTCGCGCAATGCGGCAGTGCAACTGGACTTCGGCGGTATCGCCAAAGGCTTTGCGGTGGACATAGCGTGTGCGGAGCTGAGAAGACTGGGCGTGCAAAATGCCATAGTCAATGCCGGCGGCGACCTCAGGGCTTATGGGACCCAGGGAAGCAGGCCGTGGCGAATCGCAATAAAAAACCCTCTGGGCGGCGTCCTGGGTGCGCTGGAAATCCGCGGAGATGAGTCTGTGTTTACCTCGGGAAATTACGAGCGCTACCTCGAAACCGCAAACCACGAGCGTTATGCACACATTATTGATCCCGCCACGGGACGCCCTGCCAGGGAAGTCATGTCGGCAACGGTCGTGGGCAAGGACGGTTGGCTGGCTGATGCTGCGGCAACAGCATTTGTTGTTGCCGGGCTGTCAGCATGGTCAGAGCTTGCCCGGGCACTGGACATAAAAATGGTGTTACTGACCGATGCGAGCGGACAAATCTACGCAACACCGGAAATGCTGGAACGAGTAGAACTGACGGGTGACCGGCAGGCCATTGTCCTGTCGGCAGAAAACTAGAGCTGGAATTGCGCCCGGCTGAACCTCAAAACATGCCTGTTTCCAGCCTGGCCACATCAGACATCATGCTGTGGTTCCACGGCGGGTCAAAAGTCAATGTGACATCCACCCGGTCAACCGTTGGCACCATTTGCAACTTGGATCGAACATCGTCCACGAGGATGTCCCCCATGCCACATCCCGGTGCCGTCAGCGTGATTTCGACAGTCACCACGCGTTTCCCCTGCTCCTGAACTTCCAGGTTGCAGGTGTATACCAGCCCGAGGTCAACAATGTTTACCGGGATTTCCGGGTCATAACAGGTCTTTAATTGCTTCCACAGCAGCTTTTCGACGTCGTCATTGGTAGCGTTTTCCGGCAGGCTCGGGGGCATCACCGGGTCCCGGCCGATCGCGTCGGCATCAATTCCCGCCACGCGAAACAGGTTGCCATCCACGAACACAGTGAAGCTTCCGCCCAGCGCCTGGGTAATGTAACCGGCTGTGCCTGCAGGCATGTTGACCACGTCACCGGAAGGAATCATGACGACTTCACAATCCCTCTCGAAGGTGCACGGTTGGCTTGTTTGGCTGGACATGGGTATTCAGGGCTTGCCTTTGCTCTCAAGGCTGGGATTCTCCGCCAAAGGTTCCAGCAGTGACAGCGCTTTCTTGTAAACCCGCCGTTTGAACGTGATGACATTATCCACCGGGTACCAAAAGTCTACCCAGCGATAATCGCAGAACTCAGGTTCATCATTAGCGCTAAAGCTGAAGGCAGAATCGTTGCCCAGGAACCGCAATAAGAACCAGACCTGCTTCTGGCCTATGCACAGAGGCTTGCTGAACTGCCGCTGGAATCGCTTGGGCAAGCGATAACGCAGCCAGCCGGGCGTGCTACCCAGTAACTCCACGTGCAGAGGCAGCAGCCCGGTCTCTTCCTGCAGTTCCCGGTACATGGCCTCCAGGGGAGTTTCGTCTGTGTTCATACCACCCTGTGGGAACTGCCAACCATCGCTGTTCACCCGTCGCGCCCAAAATACCTGGCGCTGGTTGTTCATGAGTACTATGCCAACGTTGGGGCGATAGCCGTCGGGATCGATCATCAAACTTCTTCCAGTGAATACTCGCAGCCTTTCCGAGAGGCTTGTTGCCTGCCGGAATGTGTGATGTTACTTTGCTTGGCTTCTACTCAGGAATGTTAATCGTTTCTTTTCCATGATGCCAACAGCGTTAAAACGATGGCTCATCCTGTCATTGCTCCTGGTCTCGGTACTTGCTTTGCTTTTGGCATCCGCAACGGGTTCAGTGTCGATGACCCTGGATCAATGGGCGCAGGCGCTGCTTCACCCCGGCGCAGACCAGGGCGATTTGCTTTGGCGTTTGCGCCTGCCGCGGGCATTATCCGCCTGGACCGTGGGTGCGCTGTTGTCACTATCCGGTTGCCTGATGCAGGTCTTGCTGCGTAACCCCTTGGCTGACCCTTACATCCTGGGTGTTTCGGGTGGTGCTGCTTTCGCGTCGTTGCTGGGTATGACTGCCGGCGTTGCCAGCGGCTTCACTCCACTGCTTGCCTTGTTGGGCTCGCTGGTTTCCATCCTGCTGGTGTTTGGACTGGCCAGGGGAGAAGGCCCCTGGAGTACTACCCGGCTTTTGCTCACTGGCGTTGTTACCGCTTCCGGTTGGGCTGCACTGATCAGTTTGGTGCTGTCACTGGGCAACGACAGCAGCTTGCGCGGGATGCTTTTCTGGCTGATGGGCGACCTGGGGTATGCCACCACCCCTTCATGGGCCCTGCTGGTCCTCGCGTTTGTGTTCCTCATTTGCCTGGGCCTGGCGCGAAGCCTGAATGTTCTTGCCATGGGCGAAACAACGGCGCGGCTGCTGGGTGAGCCAACCCAGCGACTGCTTTGGCTTATTTACCTGCTGGCCTCCGTGCTCACGGCCAGTGCGGTATCCATCGCAGGAAACATAGGTTTTGTCGGCCTGATCGTGCCGCACTTGACCCGGCTTATGCTTGGGTCTGACCACCGCATGCTGCTGCCCGCCGCGACACTTTTTGGCGGAATTTTCCTGGTGATTTCCGATACGCTGGCCCGCACGGTGATTGCTCCCGAGCAATTGCCTGTAGGCGTGATCACTGCCTTGCTGGGTGTCCCGCTGTTCCTGTTGTTGTTGAATCGGGCAAAACTGAAACAATGAGCCACCTGGCAATGAACCACCTGGCAATGAACCACCTGGCAATGAACCACCTGGCATGTAAAGGCCTTGACCTGAGCATCGGTGGCGTGAGCATCGTCAGGGGGTTCAATTTTACGCTTGAGCCCGGCAGTTTCTGGGGGCTGCTCGGCGCCAACGGCAGTGGCAAAACTACCTTGCTAAAATGCCTTGCGGGCCTGCGCGCGCCTGATGTCGGACAGGTAATGCTTGACGATATCAGTGTCGATGAATTGCCACGCCGGGTTTTGGCCCGCCACATAGGCATGCTGCAACAGCACACGGCCTACGTTTTTGATTCCAGCGTGCTGCAAACCGCATTGACCGGAAGGCACCCGCACCTCGGTTACTGGCAGCGGGAGGGCCAGGAAGACATAGGCAAGGCCATTGCCGCCCTGAATGCTGCCGATTTGAGCGGCCTCACTGAACGCAGCGTCACCGGACTATCGGGAGGAGAAGCCCGGCGGGTGGCATTTGCCACACTGCTGGTCCAGGAACCTCGCATCATGTTGCTGGATGAGCCAACGAATCATCTCGACCTGCGTCACCAGGTCTCTATCATGGGAATGATCCGCGCGCTCAGCGTGCAAGCCCAAGGCGCCGCGATTGCAGCGCTGCATGATGTCAACCTCGCGGCACGCTACTGCAGCCACGTGCTGATGCTGTATGGCAACGGTGAGTGGACAGCAGGGAGCATTGGAGAGCTGTTAAACGAAGCCAGCCTGGAACGTCTGTATGGCTGCCCAGTGAGGAAACTCGAGAGCCCCGACGGGCCCTGTTTCTACCCGCTGACCCATTGATGCTCAGTTCAGCAGGGCCGCTGCTGCGAAGAGTCGTCTCCAGCGATGCCCGCACGCAGCCCGGTATAGGCGGCGCCCAGCTTCCATGCAGCCCAGGCCCACAATCCCATGACCGGCACGTAAGCCCAGGCGATCTGGGCAAGCGGGAGTCCGGCGCTCATGAGGCCTTTGAATACCCAACTGGCAACCACATCACTGCCCCGATAGATTGCCGTGTCAATGAAGTTCTTGCTCTTATACCGGGCCTCGCGATCGACCACGGTGAAGAGCATTTCCTTGGTCGGACCAAGAATTCCGTAGTTCAGTGACCGCTGCACAACGCCAACGGCAGCAAACAACACCAGGCCCAGGCTTCCGCCGAGAATGACAAACCCTCCCGCCAGCAGCACGGGCACCAGCACCAGGGTCCTGGGCATGCCGAGGCTATTGACCAGTCGCGATGTAACAAAGAACTGCAAAATGAACGCAATGATCTGGACAATGAAATCAGTCCAGGCAAAAAAAATCGTGCGCTGGTCGAAGCCCGCCACATTCTGATCAACCAATACGGCCAGACCGTTATAGAGGAAGGTCGATGCCAGGTTGTGCAGCAGCAGCAACAGGCAGGCCAGAAGCAGGTAGCGGGATCGAAAAACACGAACTGCTCCTTCCCATACCCCGCCACCGATTGCTTCCGCCCGTGCGTGCGTGACTCTGAGGTCATACCGTCCCAGGCTGATGGCCAGGACGGTAGCCACGACAAGGAAAACCAGGGAAACAAGCATGACCCCGGTCACACCGTTTGTGTTCACCAGTCCCACCGTCAGCCTGGGACCTATCACCGCACCCAGGCTCCCCCCGGCCATGATGAATCCAAACAACCGCTGGGCCTGTCCCGGACGAAAGATATCGGTCATGAAACTCCAGAATACCGACACGACAAACAGGTTGAACACGCTCAGCCAGACGTAGAAAACCTGCTGCACCCAGGCTGGTGGTTCGTCACCGGTGAACATAAAGAGGAACAACACCAGGTTGCTGATGAAAAACAGGTAAATGGCGGGGATGAACTGGCTGCGTCGAAAGCGGGCTACCACAAACCCAAACAGGGGTACGATCGCAATCATTGTGAGGAACGTCGCGGTGTACAACCAGTGCAAATCGTCGCTGTTGTTGGCGGCAACGGTTCCGCGGATAGGGCGCAACATGAAGTACCCGCCCAGCAGGAAGAAGAAATACAGGAATGCCAGTATGAGACGGGGCCATTCACCGTGCTCAACAGTGACCAGGCGCTCAAAAACGCTTTTTCGTCCCGGCTTTCCAGACTCAACAGGCATTGCCCATTATGACTTGAACGCAGTCTCCCCGTGTTCACAGCTTGCGCCTTGGCCTTATTTGGTTATCATGCCCGTGACCTGTCCCCACCAGTACGCTAACCAATGGAATACGATTTCATTATCATAGGCGCCGGATCCGCCGGCTGTGTTTTGGCCAACCGCTTAAGCGCCAATCCCAACAACCGCGTTCTCCTGCTTGAGGCAGGCGGGCGCGACTGGCATCCGTTCATCCATATGCCGGCCGGTCTCGCCCGGCTGGTAAATCTGAAAAGCCTTAATTGGTCGTATGAAACCGAGCCCCAGCCAGAGTTGAATGGCCGCAGGCTCTACTGGCCGCGGGGGCGTGTACTCGGTGGGTCCAGTTCGATCAACGCCATGTGCTACTGTCGCGGCCACCGCCGGGATTACGATGCCTGGGCGGATGCCGGTAACCAAGGCTGGGACTATGAATCTGTCCTGCCTTATTTCATCAGTTCAGAAGACCAGGAAAACGGCCCTTCCAGGTTCCATGGGATTGACGGCCCTCTCAGCGTCCAGAACTTGCGCCACAGCAACTCGCTCTCCAAAGTATTTCTCGAAGCTGCACAGCAAGCCGGCCACGGTGAAAACGCCGACTTCAACGGGGAAAATCAGCGGGGCTTTGGCTTCTACCAGGTGACCCAGCGCAATGGCCGTCGGTGCAGTGCAGCGGTCGCCTACCTGAAACCCGCCTCGAGAAGGACTAACCTCACCATCCGCACGGGCGCACTGGCTGAGCGGATTGTGCTCGATGGCAGACGGGCAGTTGGTATCGAATACCGCCAGGGCGATGTCCATGACAGGGACACTGGTGGTCGCATCATTCTTGCTGCTGGCACCATCAATTCTCCTCACCTGCTGATGCTTTCCGGCATTGGGCCGGCGGCTGAGCTGAAACGGCATGACATCAAGATCCAGCTTGCCCTGGAGGGTGTCGGCAAGAACCTGCAGGATCACCTGGATATTTGTACCCTGGTAAAAAGCCAAACAACGCTGACCTATGACAAGCTCAATGACTGGGCCGTCGCCTTGCGTTACCTGTTTGACCGCAGGGGTCCCGGCAGCTCCAACATTGCCGAGGCAGGCGGCTTCATTACCAGCAGGCACGCGACCGACAACAGACCGGACATCCAGATGCACTTCGTGCCGGCCCTGCTGGACGACCATGGCCGGAACAAACTCCCGGGCCACGGCATGACAATACATGCCTGTGCCCTTCAGCCTCAGAGCCGGGGCGAAATTTCCCTGCATTCTGCCAATCCGGCAGATGCTCCCGCGCTGCAACCACGATATCTCGGCACCGAGTACGACCGCACCATGATGATCGAATGCGCCCGCCTGTCACGTGAGATTTTTGCCCAGCCTGCTTTCAGTGAGTCAGTGGGTGATGAAATTTATCCCGGAGCAGCACTGAGGTCCGACGCGGACTTGCTTGATTTTATCCGCAAGAAAGCGGAGTCCATCTATCACCCCATCGGCACCTGCAAGATGGGAATGGATGACCTGGCTGTAGTTGATTCCAGTCTCAATGTGCGGGGGCTTGAAGGGCTGTCCGTGGTTGATGCTTCGATCATGCCGGGCCTGGTATCCGGGAATACCAATGCGCCTACCATCATGATTGCCGAAAAATTTGCCGCAGAACTCTGAAGCCTTACTCAGGATTCCGGGGATTTTCCACTCAGCATGGGCAAGGGAACATGAACCAGGCCACAGATTACCCTGAGCAGTTCCAGTTCGGCGGGCTCGAACCGGTCGTCGTACATCGTGGTCGACAACAGCGCGTTTACCAGTTGCTGCTTGTCAGCAGCGCGCAACTGGTCCAGCTTCGGCAGGTCCGCGTCCAGCGACAGAACCCAGTCAGCGATCGTCGGCATTTCAGCGCTATCCTGAACCGCCAGGCATTTCATTCCGGCCCGATATGCCAGTTCTGCCTCTGCCCTTGCTGCATGCCCATGCATCGCGAGTATGGCAAGCACACGCGAAACCTGCGGCTGGCAGCGGGCTAGAGGCAGGTTGCCGGACAGGATCGCCCTGTGCGGGTTCTGCGACTCCCACAGGTGCTGGGTGATGATCCGCGCCAGCAGGTATTCAAAGACGTCAACACGGCCATCCACCTGCAGGAGGTCCTGCACCGTGGCCAGAACGCGTGACACAAACTCTGGCGGCCGCCTTTTCAGTGCCGGGAAAGCCAGATCAAGCAGGGGTAAGCGCTGCGCCGAAGTGGGCACACCCCCGGCCTTGAGCAGGCCACGAACCTGGCCTTCGCTGTCAGCACCCATGCGCTGGGCTATCAGCAGCAGTTGCTGCTCCCTGATTTCGGCCTGCGCATCGAGCATGGAATAAAACAGCACCTCGGGCGCCCATTCCGGTGACTGTGCTGCCTGCCTGACGTGGTCGGGGATGGAAGCAACCAATGTTGCAGCCATCAGGATGCGCTCCCATGCGGGTTGGCCAATCTGCTTGATCAATCCACCGATTTCCATACCGGATGCACGAGTTGCAGTTGCGGCGCCCGCCAGGCCGCCTGCTGCAAGCGCAGCGGATTCCTGGCGCAGTTCCAGCCCGGACTCGCTACGGGCCATGCTGGCCGCAAGGCGCTCAAGATCTTCGGCCTGGAAGCGCGGCTCAATGCGGCGGATGCGATCAAGCAGTGGCGGATGCGTTGAAAACAGGAACATTTGCCGCCCATCTCCAAACAGCATGTGACTGATTTCCTCTGTATCCGCAGCAAGGTGAGAACCACCACTGGCAACGGCAATTTTTTTTAGCGCACCGCAGATGCCATCGGGATTTCGGGTGAACTGCACGGCAGAGGCATCTGCCAGGTATTCGCGCTGCCTCGAAATGGCCGCTTTGATCCAGCGGCCAAAAAACTGGCCAAGGTAGCCCACGGCCATCAGCCCGAAAGCCATCAGAAAAATAGCCATGACTCCTTTATCCCGCGACCGGCCAAAATGACTGTGCATGAGGATTCGCCGGCCTGCGATCGCCAGCAAGAGTATGCCAAACAGGGCCCCCATGAGGCGGATATTGATGCGCATGTCCCCATTGAGAATATGGCTGAATTCATGTGCAACAACGCCCTGTAACTCCTCGCGGCTGAGCTTTTCCAGCGTTCCGCGAGTGACAGTTATTGCGGCGTCAGCGGGTGTGTAACCGGCAGCAAAGGCATTGATTCCAGCCTCCTGCTCCAGTACGTAAATTTCCGGAACAGGAATGCCTGATGCCAGGGCGATTTCTTCCACTACATTGCGTAAGCGCCGGCGCAGGGGATCCCGGGGGTCGGACTCAACCAGGGCGGCGCCCAGTTCCCGCGCAACCACGCCTCCCCCGGAACGCAGACGGATGGTTTTGAACAGACTGGCAAACACGATCAGCAGTGCGCACGCAATTCCCCCAAAGATCAGCAGGGCGGCGTTGTTGTGCAAAGACTGGCTGGAAAAGGGTTCCCATTGAGCTGCTGTGCTAGCGGAATAACCGGCCACCAGCAGCAACAACAGGTCAACAGCAGCAACAACCGCAAACACGGCAAGGATGAACATCAGCACCAACCAGCGTGTCTGCCGCCTGGCCTGTTCCTGGTGTTCAAAAAAGTTCATTGCCCTGCTCCGCCAAAGGCATAGCAATAGCTGGCATCGCAATAGCAGGCTTTACAATTGTAGCCATGGCAGTCGCACTCATCGCAAGTGCGGCCCGGCGGTGAAGTCATATGCATCCGCGGAGCGCAGGACTCAGAAAGAGACCTTGGGGACTTCGCGCTTTGCCTCATCCTCAATCTGCAGTAGTTCCGCAGGACCAAAACCGAACCAGGCCGTGAAAAAATTATTGGGAAAGCTCTCGCGCATGGTGTTGTATTCCATGACCGAGTCGTTGTAAGCCTGGCGTGAAAACGCCACCTTGTTCTCGGTAGTAGTCAGTTCCTCGGAAAGTTGCATCATGTTCTGGTTGGCTTTCAGGTCGGGATACGCCTCGGACAGGGCGAACAAGCGGCCCAAAGCGCCTGACAAGCCCTGCTCTGCTTGGGCGAGGCGCTTCATGGCCTCAGGATTGGTAGGATCGCTGGCGGCAGCCTTCAAACCGGAGACCGCCACATTGCGCGCGTTGACGACCGCCTCGAGAGTCTCGCGTTCATGGGCCATGTATCCCTTGGCTGTTTCCACCAGGTTTGGAATCAGGTCATGCCGCCGGGTGAGTTGTACATCGATCTGGGCGAAAGCGTTCTTGTACCGGTTTCTACCGGCAACCAGGCGGTTGTATATCGAAATCGCAAAGAGGATTGCTGCGACGACCAATCCGAGGAAAATCCAGGTACCCATGACACACCTCCCACGCTGAAATCAACGGTCACATCTTAGCAAAACCACCTGGCCCCGGAGCGTGCAGCAAGTAACGACTCGCTACCCATGCCAGGCCTCAGCTCCCGTCCTGCTCCACTTTTGCCCACGAGTCCCGCAAGGTGACAGCGCGGTTGAACACAGGACGGCCAGGCTTTGAATCCACACTGTCGTGCACGAAGTAGCCCATGCGCTCGAACTGATAACAATCACCCGGCAGGCCTGCGGCCACTGCAGGCTCAACCACGGCATCGGTGATTACATCCAGCGAGTGCGGATTCAGAAATTCCAGGAAATCCCTGGTCTTGTCACCCAGGGGGTTCGGCACGGTGAACAGGCGGTCGCACAGGCGGACTTCCGCGCGCACGCCATGCGTGGCAGAGACCCAATGTATGGTGCCTTTCACCTTGCGCGCGGCACCGGGTAAACCGCTGCGCGACTCCGGATCAAATTCGCAAACCAGCTCAACAACATCACCTTCTGCGTTCTTGACCACGTCAACGCACTTGATGATGAACGCATTCCTCAGCCGCACTTCTCCACCCGGCTTGAGGCGGAAGAATTTGGCTGGAGGATCCAGCATGAAATCGGACCGTTCAATCCAGATTTCCCGGCTGAGCGGTACCTGGCGAACGCCCATGGATTGATCCTGCGGGTGCACGGCAGCTTCCAGCCACTCAGTTACGCCTTCCGGAAAATTCCTCAGCGTGATTTTCAGGGGTTCCAGCACCGCCATGGTTCTCGGGGCATGGACATTCAGGTCGTTGCGCAATTCATTCTCGAGCACGCTCATCGAGATGATGCTTTCGGACTTGGAAATACCCATTTCATTCCAGAATGAACGGATCGCGGCGGGAGTGAACCCGCGACGGCGCAGGCCAGCCAACGTGGGCATACGCGGGTCATCCCAACCGGACACGTGGCCTTCTTCAACCAACTGGCGCAGGCGACGCTTGCTCATCACCGTGTAGTCGATGTTGCCGCGGGCAAATTCAATTTGCCGGGGAAGGGAAGGCGAAGGGATGTTTTCCAGGATCCAGTCGTACAGTGGACGGTGGTCCTCAAATTCCAGCGTGCACAGCGAATGTGTGATGCCTTCGATGGCATCGGAAATGCCATGTGCCCAGTCATACATGGGATAGATATGCCAGGTATCGCCGGTGCGGTGATGCCTTGCATTGCGGATGCGGTAGATCACCGGATCGCGCAAATTGATATTGCCGGAAGCCATGTCAATGCGCGCCCGCAGCACGTATTTCCCATCTTCAAATTCGCCCGCCTTCATGCGCGCGAAAAGCTCCAGACTTTCCCTTGCGGGCCGGTCGCGGAAGGGACTAGCGCGCCCGGGCTCGGTCAGGGTGCCGCGGAACTCGCGAATTTCTTCAGCCGAAAGCTCTTCCACGTAGGCCAGGCCCTGCTTGATCAGGTGGACGGCATAGTCGTGGAGTTGTTCGAAATAATCGGAAGCGTGGCGTAGCTCGTTCCATTCGAATCCCAACCAGCGCACGTCCTCCATGATGGAAAGAGCAAAATCTTCGCTCTCTTTGAGCGGATTGGTGTCATCAAAACGGAGGTTGGTCGAGCCCCCGAATTCATGGGCCAGGCCAAAATTAAGGCAGATCGACTTGGCGTGACCAATATGCAAATGCCCATTGGGCTCGGGTGGAAAACGCGTCAACACGGTCCGATGCTTTCCGGACTCGAGATCGGCTGCAACGATGTTGCGAATGAAGTGGCTGGTCCTGTTGCTTTCTTCTGTGCTCATGTCTGGCTTCGTTTGGTTTGGCAATCTGTCGGAGAAAGCGGTAAATTCTAGCGCATTGTGGCAGCCGACCACACCCGCGACGGAATGTTCATGAACCCAGCGGCAGGACATTATCACAGCCTTTGTGCTTCCAGGAGCTCCTGCGGATGTTGCGGGACTGATCCGGCCCGCACGCCCGAAACGGGAATGGATGGACCGTACGCCGGAAAGCTATGCCTACCGCTGCACACCTCTTTCCGCTGCCAACACGATGGGATGGGAAATCCTCAATCCGGTCAATTGCGAGTTCCGCTGGAATGGCCTCACCCCGCACACGCAAGTTTTTGTGTATCGCGAAAAGGAACTTCGGTTTGGCCCCAAGTCGCATTTCGGCAGCGGTCGTGGTGACCTGGGAACTGCCTTTTCTATTTAAAACACCAGCCCGTTACGGGCTGGTTGTCACGGGTCCGGCCAACCATGACAGGGCGCACATTACTCCGCTTGACGGTTTCATTCGAACCGACTGGCTGCCGTTTCCATTCACTATGAACTGGCGGATTACCTCACCTGATATCACTATCCGCTTTGCGGAGGGCGAACCCATAGCCCGTATTTTCCCTTACCCCCTGGAGTTGCTGGAGGAAGCACGGGTCGAGCTGCACGACCTGTCCGAGAACCCCAAGTTCGAGCAACAGTTCCGGCAGTGGGGCGAAAAGCGCAAGGAGAATTACCAGCAGCGTGAGCAGACTGCTGCAACGGCCAAACCGGGAGAAAACCCGGAACTTGACGGTCTGTGGAATCGCCAGTACGCGCGGGGCAAGGGCGCAGAAGGTGCAGAACTTGAGCACCAGACTGTGTTTCATTGCCAGAACGTGATTGACAAACGTTAATCCGGCAAGTGGGACACCGATTTTTTGTGCCGTGGTCTGCGCCGGGAAAGAGCGCAAAAAAAAACCCCGGTAGAAACCGGGGTTTGAAAAGCGTATCGCGTAAGGCATAGAAGTGTGGGGACTGCCTGTATAGAGGTGCGACACGCCAGGCACAGTCAACTTACACGCCTAGCTTACTCATCTGCTGTTAAGAATCTGTCAACGGAACGTTGCTAAAACGTAATTCTTCGTAAGAAACTCTGAATTTGTTCAGAGTTTCCTTATTTTTCCTTAAACGACTCAGGCTGCCTGTTGGCGTGTCTTCTTCAGATGCACCATCAACAAAGAAATAGCCGCCGGAGTAATGCCGGGAATACGGGCCGCCTGCCCCACCGTGTCCGGTCTGACTGTTGCCAGTTTTTCCATTGCTTCAGCAGATAGCCCGCAGACCTGGCTATAGTCAAAATTTCTTTTAATTTCAAACAGTTCATGTTTCAGGCGGTGGGCTATTTCATCCGCCTGCCGGTCGAGATAACCGGCATAGCGGACCTGGATTTCCACCTGTTGGGCGACCTGAGGATCACTTACACCCGGCCCGATTCCTTCGACTGTGATCAACTGCCCATACCCCAGTTCCGGCCTTTTCAGTAAATGCAGCGCGCGGGATTCCTTGCTGACCGGAACACCGTAGGCCGCACTGACTGCCTTACCCAGTGCATTCTCCGGCGTAACCCATATGTCGTGCAGGCGTGCGGTTTCCTGTTCGATGGCTGCGCGCTTGGTGTTGAACGCTTTCCACCGTCCGTCGTCAACCAGGCCCAGGTCACGGCCTGCTGGCGTCAGGCGCAGGTCAGCGTTGTCTTCACGCAACTGCAAGCGATACTCCGCCCTGCTGGTAAACATCCGGTACGGTTCCAGCGTGCCGTTGGTGACCAGATCGTCAATCATTACGCCAATGTAGGCTTCGTCGCGACGCAAGGTCCATGCCGGCTTTCCTTTAGCCTGGCGGGCTGCATTCACACCGGCTACCAGTCCCTGCGCTGCCGCTTCCTCGTAGCCTGTGGTTCCATTAATCTGCCCGGCGAAATACAGCCCTTTGACCTGCCTGGTTTCCAGGTGAGCTCGCAGTTCCCGCGGATCGAAATAATCGTACTCAATGGCGTATCCCGGGCGGGTAATGAACGCCCTTTCAAAACCACGGATGGATTGCACCAACTCCAGCTGGACCTCAAATGGCAGGCTGGTGGATATGCCGTTTGGGTAAAGTTCACGGGTGTTGAGTCCTTCCGGCTCAATAAAAATCTGGTGGCTGGAGCGATCCGCAAATCGTACAACCTTGTCTTCTATCGAGGGGCAGTAGCGCGGGCCAATGCCTGCTATTGCCCCGCTGTACATGGGCGAGCGGTGCAAGGCTTTGCGAATAATTTCGTGGGTATGTTCGGATGTATGGGTTATCCAGCAGCACACCTGCTGTGGATGGTCAGCTGCGCTTCCCATGAACGAAAACACCGGCCTCGGTTCGTCACCGGGTTGCTCCTTCAGACCGTCAAAATTTACCGACTTGCCGTCAATTCTCGGCGGCGTTCCGGTCTTGAGCCGGCCCACCCGAAAGCGCATTTCCCGCATCCTTGCAGCCAACAGGCTCGCAGGAGGGTCGCCCGCACGTCCGCCGGCGAGACTGGTTTCCCCGATGTGAATCTTTCCGGCCAGAAAAGTGCCGGCAGTCAACACCAGGGTGGTGGAATGGAAACTGACTCCGCCTGCAGTTACGCACCCTGCTATCGCATCGCCCTGCAACAGCAGGTCATCCACTGCAGCCTGGAATACCACAAGATTGGGCTGCTGTTCTACGGACTTGCGAATGAAACTCCGGTATAAACTGCGATCGCATTGGGCGCGGGTTGCCCGCACCGCCGGTCCCTTGCTGGAATTGAGTGTGCGGAACTGGATGCCAGCGGCATCGGCTGCGCGGGCCATGACACCCCCAAGGGCGTCAATTTCCCTGACCAGGTGGCCTTTCCCAATCCCGCCTATGGCGGGGTTACAGCTCATTTGCCCTATGGTCTCGATGTTGTGCGTCAGCAACAGGGTGCTTGCCCCGCTACGCGCAGCAGCAAGGGCTGCCTCGGTACCGGCATGGCCCCCTCCGATAACGATCACATCAAAATGTTGCGGGTAGATCACGGCGGATTCCGAAATGCCTGAAACCGCGCATTGTAGCAACAAAACAAACCAACCAGCGCTTTCCGGGCTGTAAAACAGGCAGCCGCAAGGCGCTGCCGCCAGATGACGTCACTCAACCAGACCTACTGGTCGTCGCGGTTGCTGTGGTGGAACCCACCGTCGTCATCTCCGCCTCCGCGTGAGCCTCGATCATAGTCGCCGTCCGGCCGCCCCGAATAATCACCGGTTGGCGCAGAGCGCACGGGTTGAGGCGCGTTTTGCTGGTTGTATGAGGGCTGAGGTGCTGATTGCTGAACGGGCGCAGGTTGTGCAGGAGGAGCTTGCCGCACGGAATACTGCTTGCCGTCAGAACCCTCCGCTGGCGCCGGTCGACTGAAACCGCCGGGCATGCCGGTCCGTGGCGGAGCGGCATTGTTTTGTTGCGGTTGTATCGTCCGGACCTGGCCGTTCTGACCGGCGAATCCGGACAAGTCAACGGGCTTTGAACTGCCGTCGTAAGCCTTGTTTCCCAAGGGTTGCTCATGACTGGGCTGCAGGCGGCTGGGTTTTATCTTGTTGTCACCCCGACTGCCGACGGCCGTGCCATGAGCAGCACCGCTCGCCGATGGCTTTGCGGATACATTGCGGTTGAATTGGCCGGGCTCGCGCTGGACGTCCACGTGGCGATCCAAAGAGGGGTAACCAGCCTTGCGAACGCTCCGGTCAACTCCTTTGCCATAATAACTATCCCCGGGGCCATTCCCAGGATGGCCGCCCCCGTGGCCACCGTAGCCTCCGTCATGGCCTCCCCCGTAACCACCATCATGCCCGCCGCCATGGTAATCATCGTGACCATCCCCGTGGTGGTGATCCCAATAATTGTAACCTCCCCCGTAATAAGCGTATGGGTAGGGGTAATAGTATGGGTAGGGGAAGCCGAAGAACGGCTGATACCAGGCCGAGTAGTAGTACGGGCTGTAATAGGGCGGATACCATCCCCCACCCGCATAGAATCCAAATGAGAAGGAAAAACCTGAATACGGGCGGTAATAGTTATTTCCGAAATAGAAATAGTCCAGCGATGCCCATGGATAATAGGGTGAGACCACATAGGATTCATAGGCTTCGTCAGGCTCTGCGTATGCAACGGGCTCGTCCACCCACGGTTCAGTCGCTGCAACCTCGTAGGGAACGTAATAAACGCAGCCCGAAAGCAGCAGGGCAGCCATGCTGGCAACAATCTGCTTTTTCATTGTACGGCCCTCCCCGTAACACATCACAACGGGCGACCAGCGCCCATCTTGTGTACAAGATTAACACTTTGAGCATGAACGTATTCTGAACAGGGAGACAAGCAAGGCGGCCCTGGACACGAAGGTTACCCAAAGCAATTCGGGAGTCTCAGGTTCCGCTGGCCTTTTGCGGGTACTGAACCATCTTGGCACCCGCCTGGCCGGGAGCAAAAATCACTACTTCTATCCACATCGGGCGCGCCAGGTCCAGGTTTGCCGGGGGCTGAATCACGAAATTGCCGGTGGCGTGGGCCTGGCCCTGCTCCTTCCAGGAAACCTGCACCGGGCTGCGCTCGTATTGCCGCCCGGGAAAAGAGGTGGAACAGGACGTGTGCCGCACTATCGTTCCGCAACTGACGAAATTTCCGGTCAGCGGAACAAGAATTTGAACATCTGTAATCGTGGTGCCCAATTGATTGATGATTTTAACGCCATCAATTGCAATGCCAGGCGCCGTTTTACCCGCATGTTTCGACTCAGTCGAGCAAGCCCACAGCAAGAGTGCAAACAGACATGTCGCCACTAACTTAAGAGTTTTCATCGGCGAGCGCACACCGTCAGTTAAGCGCATTGTGCAGGATTTCTGCCACATCCGAAGAAAGCTCTGGTGTTGCGGCAATACGCTGGAGTTCGGCTTGCATCAGCCGGGAACGCGCCGGGTCATAGCGTTTCCAATGGTTGAAGGCTGATGCGATTCGAGCGGCAATTTGCGGGTTAATTCGTTGCAGTTCAATGACCCGGTCGGCCACAAAACGATAACCCGCACCTGTCGCCGCATGAAAGCCAGTCGGGTTCGACATTGCAAAGGCGCCAATGAGCGCCCGAACCTTGTTGGGGTTGGTCAGGGAAAACGCCGGATGATTCAACAAGGCCGCCACCTTTTCAACCGTTGCCGCACCGGGGCGCGTGGCATGCAGGGCAAACCACTTGTCCATAACCAGTGCATCCTGCTGCCACTTTTCTGCAAACAACTCCAGTTCCGCTGCCGCCTGCACGGCGCCGGAACGGACCAGGCAGCCGAGTGCCGCGAGCGTATCGGTCATGTTGTCGCTGCTGGACAGTTGCTGCAGGGCGAGATTTACCCCGGTCCCAAGTTCAACGAGGTAAGACAGGCACAGGTTTTTCAGGCTTCTGCCGGCGATTGCGCTGGGCGTCAGGTCATAAGCTCGGCCGTGGTTCAAATCACCATAGAGCGTCTCAAACTGTGAAGAAAAATGAGCTGCAAGCTCCCTTTTCACAAACTTGCGCGCTGCATGAATTCCATCAATGTCAATCACCTGCATTTGGTCTGCAAGATAATCCTCACCGGGGAGCACCATGGCTTGGGCCAGGAGCGCCTGATCGCTTGAACGGTCACCGAGTAATGCTTCGAAGGCAGAGGTCAGCTCAGACCCCAACTGCATGCCTGCGCCATCCTGCAGGCGCTGGCGATTGTTCATGATCTCTTTTTGGGCCAGCAACTGTGCCGCTTCCCAGCGGACAAACGCGTCCGGGTCGTGTTTCATGAGTACCGCAAGCTCTGCCGCGGTGTAGGCATAAACCAGCTTTACCGGCGCAGAAAAATCACGCAGCAACGCAGGGATCGGTTGGTGCGCGATGTCCTCGAACACAAAGGTTTGCTGCTCTTCCTTCAATAGCAGTACCCGCGTGAATGTTGCCGGCGTGTCATTGCCGGCGAGGCGCAGCGGGATTTGTTCACCCGATTCGCTGAGCAAGCCCACTGCAAAAGGAATAAGCAAAGGCTGCTTTCGCGCCTGGTCATGGGTTGGCGGTGTCCGTTGCCCCAAATGCATGGTCAAGGTCCTGTTGCCCGCATCGTATTCTGTTCGCACCGTGACTTCAGGAGTGCCAGACTGCCCATACCACTTGCCAAATTCATCCAGGTTCACTCCATTGGCATCCGCCATGGCAGCAAGAAAGTCATCGCAGGTCACAGCCTGGCCATCGTGCCGTTCAAAATAGAGTTTCATCCCTTTCTGAAAACCGTCTTCGCCCAATAGCGTGTGAAACATGCGAATTATGGTTGCGCCTTTTTGGTACACCGTCATGGTGTAAAAATTATTGATTTCGCAGAACTCGTCCGGCCGTATCGGGTGAGACATCGGCCCGTCATCTTCGGGAAACTGCCGGCTGCGTAAATCCCGCACATCCTGAATTCGCTTGACCGCGCGTGACTGCATGTCGGAGGTAAACTCCTGATCTCGAAAGACGGTCAGGCCTTCCTTGAGAGTCAGCTGAAACCAGTCCCGGCAAGTTACCCGGTTGCCCGTCCAGTTATGGAAATATTCATGGCCGATGACGCCTTCTATGGCCTGGAAATCGCTGTCAGTGGCAGTCTCGGGCCTGCCCAGTACGAACTTGGAGTTAAAAATATTCAGCGACTTGTTTTCCATTGCGCCCATGTTGAAATCGTCAGTGGCGACAATGTTGTAAATGTCCAGGTCGTATTCCAGCCCAAACCGGTCCTCGTCCCACTTCATGGAGCGCAGCAGGGACGCCATGGCGTGGTCACACTTATCGATGTTTTTCTTTTCCACGTAAACGCGCAAGGTGACCTTTCTGCCGCTGCGGGTGGTGAAATGGTCCTCGATATGCTGCAGATTTCCGGCAACCAGCGCGAAAAGGTAAGAAGGTTTGCGGAATGGGTCCACCCAGCGAGCCCAATGCCTGCCATCTTCAAATTCACCGGAGCCCACTGCGTTCCCATTCGACAGTAGTACGGGGAATTGCGACCGGTTTGCCGTCACAGTTACATCGTAGCGCGTCATGACATCCGGGCGATCGGGAAAGTAGGTAATCTTCCGAAAACCTTCCGCTTCGCATTGCGTAAGCAGAAAATCACCCGAGGAATAAAGGCCATCGAGCGCGGTATTTTCGCGCGGGCGTATCCTTACCTCGGTGCTGATCAGGCACTCTGTTGGGCAAGAAAAAATGACCATTTGGTCCGCGTCAACAGAATACTCTGCAGCGTTTAAGTCCCTGCCATCGAGCTTCACCCGCACCAACTCGAGACTCTTACCCTGCAAAACGATTTCACTGGTGCCGCTGCCAGCAGATACGTTCCGCACAGCGATATCAGCCCGAACAGTGGTGATTTTGCTGTCGATCTCAAAATTCAGGCGGAATTCGTCAATCTGCCAGGGGAAGGGGGTGTACTCTTCTCGCCTGACAATTTTGCGGGCGGAGCCTTGTTTCATGCGACGAATCCTTCTTTGCAACGGGATTGCAACTGCCATGACTGAAGTAAGTAAATTGGGGTCAGAGTACAAATTCAGCGCGTATCGCGCTCACGCACAAAGAATTGCCCTGAATTTGTACTCTGACCCCAATTTACTCTCGTATTATATGCCCAAGCTGCTGCGAGCGCATTTTCGATGAACCGCACCCTACAGGACCCGCAAACTTGAGCCCGGAATCACCTGACATTCCAGACATAACTGCCGTTTGGGAGGCGCACAGGCGCATCCGGGACCTGGTAAACCTGACACCCGTTCTTGCCAACGACGGTCTCAACGCCGAATTAGGTTGTGAGCTGCTGTGCAAGTGTGAACATCTGCAACGCACAGGTGCATTCAAATTTCGTGGCGCCAGCAACGCTGTTGTCCGCTTGCGCGAAGCTGGAATCAGCGGCGATGTCGCAACCCATTCTTCAGGCAACCACGGTTCTGCACTGGCCCTGGCGGCCAGCCTGGACCAGCGGACCGCACACGTCGTCATGCCCGAAAACGCATCCGCCCTGAAGGTTGATGCGGTCAGGCGCAACGGCGGCATAGTTCACTTCTGCGCCCCTACGCAGACGGACAGAGAGTCCGGCCTGGCCCGGCTGGTGCAGGCAGGCCATATCCCCATCCCGCCTTACGACCACTTTGACATCATTGCAGGCCAGGGAACCGCAGCCCTGGAACTGGTGGAGTCCAATCCCGGCCTGGACATCCTCATCGCCCCCGTGGGTGGCGGTGGCCTGATTGGAGGCACGGCACTGGTTGCCAACGATCGCGGGATCATCGCCTATGCAGCCGAGCCGGCGGGTGCTGCAGACACCGCTGCCAGCATGGCCCTGGGCCACCGGGTGAATTCCTTCCATCCCGACACCATAGCTGATGGCCTCAGGGCTCTGGTCGGTGCGCGCAATTTCCTGATTATTCAACAGCACGTCAAGCAGGTCCTGACCGTGGAGGAAGAAGAGATCCGGTCTGCTATGGTGCTTTTCTGGAGAAACACACGCATGCTGATAGAGCCGTCGTCAGCGGTCGTTATCGCCGCAATAAGGCGTTACCCGCAACTGTTCTCAGGTAAAAAGGTAGGCGCAATCATCAGCGGCGCAAATATTCACCCCGGGGAGTGGCTGACCCTGACGGAGATGGTGGAATGAGTGCGCCCATGGACCCAAGCCGGTGTGCCTGGGCCGGTACGGATCCCCTCAACATTGCCTACCATGACCTGGAGTGGGGCAGCCCGGTGCATGATGACTCCCGGCTGTTCGAACTGATCACGCTGGAGGGGGCGCAGGCCGGCCTGAGCTGGCTGACCATACTGCGCAAGCGGGAAGGCTACCGCAAAGCTTTTGTTGGTTTTGATCCGCAACGCGTGGCGGGCTTTGATTCCCAACGAATTGATCAACTGGTGCTGAATCCCGCCATTGTGCGACACCGGGGGAAAATCGAATCAACCGTCAACAATGCCCGGCGTGTGCTGGCCCTGTGGGAGTCGGGTAGAAGCCTCGATGACACGGTATGGTCATTCGTTGACGGCCAAGCCAAACAGAACCGCTGGAAGTCCATGTCCGAACTTCCATCCAGCACGCCGGCGTCCGTGGCGTTGAGCAAAGCTCTCAAGAAACTGGGCTTCCGCTTTGTTGGCGATACCACCTGCTACGCGTTTATGCAGGCCGCCGGCCTGGTGAATGACCACCTGCTCAGCTGTCCCCGGCATGCACTGTGCCAATCCCTAGAAGCCTGTCGGACTTAACACTGATCTACTCGGCAACTGCTCCCTGCGTTGCCCTACCTCCTGCATCCATGCAGTCGTGCGGAAAAGCCGAATTTGGTCATATTCTCCGCTCTCTCTCGTTAAATAACGGTGCTATTCGCCTCAAGAGAGCGAAAAATCTGCCTCAAATCGGCTTTCCCTCGCTACGATCGGTTAAGTCCGACAGGCTCCTGGCAACCCATCCGCCAAAGATGTGACAGCGCCCAATCAGCGGTTGATCACAAGCAGCCTGGGCTTTGGAATGGAATTGAATTCGCAGGCCGTCGCCAGGGTGTAGGCGCCCATTTGTTCCCCCACGACAATGTCGCCAATATTCATGGCTGGCAACATGGCCAATTCAGTAATTACATCAATGCTGTCACAGGTGGGGCCGGCAAGAACGCTGGGATGCGTCTCTGCGTCATCGCTGAAGACAGTAAGCGGATACTCCGCGTGATCAAAAATCTGACCGCTGTAGGCGCCGTATACCCCGTCGTCCAGGTAATACCACCACAGACCACCGCGCAGGGCACGACCCATGACGGTGCTGACAGACTTCATGATGGGCGCACTGAGCACCCGCCCCGGTTCCGCGATGATGCGCACCTCCTCCGGATACTCAGCCAGGGCCGCGTTGATCGGTTTGCAAAACTGGTTGAGGTCCAGGCCATGCTGCGTATAGTCAACCGGCATGCCACCGCCGATATCCAGCACGGCCAGATGCTCTGCTCCCACGTATGCACCGGGGGTATAAAAAGGCCGACATGCCCGGATGGCATCGACGTGCGCAGCGCTGGTCATGGATTGCGATCCGACGTGGAAGCTCAAGCCCTTGATTCGAATTCCCAGCTTCGCAGCTTCCGCCAGCATGGCGGGTACATCCTGTCGCCCGCAACCGAATTTGCGTGACAGATCGACCGCGGCATCTTTGCCACGAAACGAAACCCGCAACAGCAGCTCAGCCTGCGCACGGTAGGCTGTGAACTTCAGCAACTCATCAATGTTGTCCACGACAAACGTGGTGCAGCCAAAGTCCAGAGCATCCCGGATATCCTGGTCGCGCTTGATGGGATGCGTATGAATGGTAGCCTGCGGCCTTGCGCCAACGCTGCGCATCAGGCCCAGTTCTCCCGTGGTGGCAACGTCAAACCCGGCGCCTTCCTGCAACAAGGTCACCAGGACGGCTGGCTCCGGCAATGACTTGATGGCGTAGAAAAAGCCGACATTGGGCAGAGCCAATTTCAGTTCACGGTAACGCGCGCGCAATGCGTCACAATCAAGCACCAATAGCGGGGAACCATGCTGTTCAACGAATTGACGATAGGGAGCTTCGTGCTGCTTCTTCTCAATTGATACCAGGTTCATTCGCTGCAATCTCCGTAGAAACCGGTAGGACAGGCTGTCAAACCGTTTGTTGCCCGTGGGTGGCGGCCATAGCGAGCCGCCTCATGGCCGTCCGCCTGGCAAAAGAGTAGTTTACTCACGAATTTTGGCAAGCATTATTTGCGCCCAGGAATGGCTCATTCGGGTGGCGTCGATCACAGATCAGGAGCCAGGCTGCCGGGTCGTGCAACTCGCCCATGTGCATGACTTCGTGCACCCGGATGGTCATCGAACCGGCAACAAGCTGCCGCCTGATTTCAACGAAATCGTTTTCATCCAGTGCAGCGCCCAGCATGGCCGACATGCGCCCGGCGTAGGTGCGCAATTCGCCGGACATTCCATCAATCCACGCCACAATGGCATTCAGCTCAATCGCACTTCGATTCTTGTACATGCGGCTAACGTCGTTATGCAGGCGACGCACTACGCCACCGGCAACATCTTCCCCGTGACGCTTCAGTATCCCAAGCACGGCTTTGCCAGCAGTCAGGAACATTGCCGTGGGGCGCTCGCCCGGTTGTACACCAGCCCGGCGCGAAGATGGCTGCTTCTCAGCGAGAAAAGCATGTCGTGCGTGCAGCAGGAAGTTGCAACTCTCCAGGGCCTGCATGGCGAGAAGGTTGTTTTGGCACTCGTTGTAGATCCCGCCGCCCTTCAAGTGCAAGATCGCTGCCAGCACACCAGCCGGCGCAACCAGCCTTGCGGCTTCCGCCACGGCGCTCGAACCTGCGTATTCAACACCAAACTGGCTGGTTACCAGGTCAAATACACCGTCCCGAAATGGAGCCTTCAAGACATCGGCATTAACCGGGTGAGCGGAAGGCAAACGCCGGTGCAGGTCGACCAGCGCTGCGGCGGATCGGTCCAGCCCACAGACCATAACATGAGTCAGACCGGCTGTTTGCGCCGCCTCGAGTGCGCTGTGGGCGACTACCCCGTTGCCACAAGCCAGGTCCAGGATTCGAGCGTCGGGAAACACTGGCAGCGTGCGTTTGAAAAAGTCACCCCAGAACTGTTCCAAAACGGCTTGTTGCGGCGCGCCGGAGCGGTAAGCAGCGGCTTCACGTGTATTGCGCCAGAATCCTTCCCAGTCTTCTTCGTTGTGCTTGTCCACAGGACTACTATGCCACGCTCGTTAAATCCATTGTGCTGGAAAAAAACCCGCAGTACGAAAAGCAAACCAGGCCGAAACCACCTGCGCGTAGACAAAACAGGGTTTGAACTTTATCAAAGAATACTGTAACATACTGATTCCGATGTATTTTTTATTGACCTAAAAAACCCGTCACAAGGAGAAGGCTCATTATCGTAAATCAAGGGGACAGGATTCATCACCCACATCATGGAATCGGCCAGGTTCTTTCCGTGTGCAAGCGAAGCTTCGGCGGGGAGAAAGCAACAACCTTTACCCAGCTTTATTTCACGCGTAACAACCTGACCCTGATGCTGCGTAGCCAGGACCTGGCCAATACCGTGCGCACTCCCATTGATGCCAGCGAGGCAAAAAAAGTACTTGCGCATCTCAGAAAATGGGATGGCAAAGTCAGCAGCAAATGGAAGGTGCGTGCCAATGCACACCAAAAGGCCATGGAGCGGGGCACCGCTCTGGATTACGCCGATGTCTACAAGGAACTGAGCAAACTCGAAGAGAGCGGCGCCTTGCGTGCTTCTGACCGGGCCCATCTCAACCAGTCCCTGGAATTCCTTGTCGAAGAACTCGCCAACGCACTGGGCAAAACACCTGACCAGGCGCGCAAGCAGATTGTTAATGGCTGAGTGAACCCCCGTTGCTATGGCAGCGGGTTTTCCTGCAGGGTTTTCTTCGGCGATTTTTCCTGCCGGAATTCTTCAGTCACGAAAATTTGTGAATTGTAGCGGTATTTCGAAATCTGTTCCCTTGAGCAACGCAATGGCCGCCTGCAGGTCATCCCGCTTCTTCCCGGTAACCCGCACCTGTTCCCCCTGGATTTGTGCCTGCACCTTGTTCTTGCTGTCCTTGAGGACCCGCACTACTTTTCGTGCGGTCTCTGCTGCTATACCCTCCCTTACAGTAATCGTCTGAGTTGCAGTTTTCAGGTGTAATACGGGTTCCCCTGCTTCCAGGCAGGTAATGTCCACGCCGCGCTTGACTAACTTGTTACACAGGATGTCGTACATCTGGTGTAACTGGAACTCGGACTGCGAATGAAGTGTGATAACCTGCCCGGCCAGTTCAAGCCGGGAATCGCTGCCTTTGAAATCAAATCGCGTGGAAACTTCACGGTTGGCCTGGTCAACCGCATTGGTCAATTCGTGATGATCAACTTCTGATACAACATCAAACGAGGGCATGGCTGAATCTCCTCTATGGACCAGAGGTTCCATAGTTCAATTGGTTCACTGCTAAGGGAATCTTGAGTCAGGGACGCACATCCTGGTCTGCCTTTTCGCGCAATAATTGCGCCTGTTCGAAAAAGTCATCGACGGTTTCGCCACGTGCGAGGCGAAATCCCGGTGGCCGCAGCAAAGGCTCCAGGTAAGGCAGGCTGCTGAATTCATTGCGCTCAATAACGGAACCTATTTCCGGGGTACCAAACATGGCCACCGAGGCCAGCACCGCGATGACGAACTGGTGACTCATTGAGACTACTGTCGCATAGCGAAGATGAGCATAAATTACCACCGTGAGAATCGCTACGCGACCCAATAACCTGAGCCATGGCAGCCAGTCATCCAGGCCCAGCGCAAAGCTCACCATGGAAGCCAGCTGGGCCACGAAAAAAAGCGAACCCACTCCCAGGCATGCGATTGCCAAGTGCACCGGGAAATTTGCCTGGTGAGTAAGCACGCGATTCAGCAGGGCCCAGAACCCGGCCCAAATCAGCACCGCAATGAGAGGGTAAAGCATATCGCTGGACATCGTCAGGAGCTGCAGTTGTTCGGGGTTGTCCAGGGCCGCATCAGCGGCAAGAGCGACCAGCGCAACAAGGCTCGCAAGGAACAGGATCCAGGGCTTGCCCAACCACGACAAGAGGCCCTGCCGGGTCGTGTCCTTCCATGTAGCCGCCACCTCGCCGCTGGCCAGGTGAAACCGCATCTGGCTGTGCCCCAACTGAATTACGGTGCCATCCTGCAAAGCCATGGTGTTAAGCGGGCTTCTTTTCCTGCCGGCATACGTGCCATTTACACTGCCCAGGTCCCGCACCAGCATGCAACCCGATTCGGTCAACAGCTCAAGATGGTGCGGACACACGTATGGGTCGTTGATAATGATGTCATTGTCGTATGCGCGCCCAACTCGCAGCGTAGAGCCATTCCAGGGCTCACGCTGCGTTACCTGCCCGCTTCGGTTCAGCATTTCTATCACGCCAACGATCACGGAATGAACGCCCTGCTCGCCTGATTCTGTCATGATCCTGGATCACTCCAGCTCATGGCTTCGATAAAGCGCGTAGAAATCTTTTTGATATTGATCCAACTGAAGCCCCCCAGCACCAGGGTGGACTGCAAGGCTTCATCATTCCTCACCAGGCTGGTCAAAGTCAGGTAGGAATCGTAAAGGCCGGCAAATTCCCGGTAGCGACGAATACAGAACGAGACCTTGTATGTCACCTGTGAGTGGTCCACAAAATCCGAGTGGCACCGGTAATTAGTGACTGTTTTCTCTTCACCCTCCAGGTACAGCTGTTGATAGGAGCTTTGCGCCTCCAGCTGGCGGTAAAACCGTAAGGGATGGAGCTGGTCAGTGGATAACAAGTCGTGCTGATAGCGGATGACTCCGGTATACAAGGTGTCGCTCAGAAAAATATCGTCCTGAGTCTGGCAGTCATAGTAAACCCGGGCCAGCTCGTTTGGCTGGTCCCCCTCACTATCTCCCCAACAACTGATGTAAGGCGCCAGCGCAGCCGGAACGCGATAACCATTCAGCTGCGTAGTGGGTATATCCACAGATAGCAGGCGAGAGCTGATTTCGTCCTGATTCTGCAGAAGCTGCGCAGTGACGGAGCGATTCAGTTCGTCCTCGCCAACTGGCTGGTCACGCGTAGAACTGATCAGTGCCGCAGCAAATTGTGCCGGCACCAGAAAGCTGACCTGGTTGCCCGCCGTGGATACATTCACGCCCACTACTTCCCCGGCGTGGTCCAGCGTCGGTCCGCCGGACATACCCGGATTGATGGAGCCGGTAAAATGCAGTTTTTCATACAAGGATTTTTCCAGCATGCCGTTGTAGGTTCCCTCCACGATGCTCAGCCCGATGTCGTACGGGTAGCCCATTGAGTACAAGCGGCTTCCCCTGGGTGGCGCTTGCACGGCGAGGTACAAAGGCGGTGGAGCAAGGTTTTCCGCCTTGAGCACGGCCAGGTCATGCACCGCATCAACTGAAAGTAACTCCAGCGACCCGGACTCGCCATTATCCGAGAGGTAGCGTGCGCGGTATTGACCAGGTTGATTGGCCAGGCCGGCGATGACGTGATAGTTGGTCAGAACCCAGCCGGCCCTGCCGGCGAAAAATCCGGAACCGGTAGCCGCTTTTGTCTGCGCCTGTTGATCGATCACCTGGATTTGTACAACCCGGTTGCGCCAGTGATCGTAGACTTCCGGAGTATCAATGCCCTCCGTTTGTGCCTGCAGGCAGGGGCAAAGGAAAAACAATATCAGCGGCAGAAAGCGCATCACGAATCCTTTAGGGAACCTCTGATCAACACTGCAAATTTTTTGTCCATGCGGGTTAGAATAGCCTGTACTTAGAGATGGAGGTGGGTTCATGCAACAACTGCTCATCCTGCGACATGCCAAGGCTGTACCCTGGTCCCCCGCCGCTGAGGATTTTCCTCGCAAACTTACCCGCGCCGGGCGCGAGCATGCGAAAAACGTGGCAGCCTGGCTGGAAGAGAGCCTTGAACCGCCGGAAACCATCCTGTGTTCGCCCTCGCAGCGCACTCGGGAAACCCTGACACCAATACTGGCTTTGCGGCCGCAACTCGAAACCATCGTGCACTTCGTGCCGCAGTTGTACCATGCGACCTCGTCGACCATAGAAACATTGCTGGATTCTGCTTTTGCTGAGGCAGACCGGGTGCTCATCGTCGGTCATAATCCCGGTTTTGAAAGCCTGGCCGGGACCGTCATTCATCCCCGTCATCGGCAGGAATTCGCGCGGCTTCCCACTGGCACGCTGGTGGTGGTGGATTTTCCTGAAGGTTGGTCGTCCGGTCACCACCGTGGCACCCTGCGCTACATTATTCGCGGCAAAGATCTCTAGTGTCCTGCCAACGCTGCCCGATAGCACTCATAGCAGCCCCGCGGGCAAATCCGGTTCGTCAATCAATAGCAGCGAGATAAATTTCTGCCAGTTGCTCGATGACTTCCTGATCTTGCGCATTAAACCGCGCCGGCGTGGAGCTGTCGATGTCGAGCACGCCGATCAAGACTCCATGCAGGACCAGGGGCACCACTACCTCGGACCTTGCATCCACATCACAGGCAATATGCCCGGCGAAAGAGTGCACGTCAGCCACCCGTTGGGTGGTGCGGCTCGCGGCCGCGGTTCCGCACACACCTTTGCCCATGGGTATGCTTACACACGCAGGCTTGCCCTGAAATGGGCCAAGGATGAGCTTGTCGCCGCGCAGAAAATAAAACCCGGCCCAGCTGATATCGCCAAACTCCAGAAATAGCAAGGCGGAAAGGTTTGCCGCATTGGCGATACGGTCTTTTTGCCCGGACAACAATGCACGGGCTTGTTCCACAAGCGTGCCACCTGAGGCCTGCGTTTCCCTGTTCAATCGTGCTTTCTCCTGTCTGGTGTTCCTGCTAAATGTGGCCGGTTCAACCTGAACAGCAACAACTGGTTGTTCGCTGGCAGTGAAAATCGGCGTTCCAACTGCATTTGCTGGCTTGATGCCAGTGATTCAAGAGCTTCAATATCCCGTATTCCCATTGCAGGATTTTCACATTTTAATTGTGCATCAAACGCAGCGTTAGAGGGTGCTGTGAATGTTCCTCTTTCATTGAACGGACCATACAGGCAGAAAGGGCCGCCAGGCAGCAGCCGCTGTGATACACCTTTGAACATGGCACAAACTGCCTGCCAGTCCATGATATGCGCAGTATTGGCTGAATACACCGCGGCGAAGTTCTGCGCCGGCCAGCTTTGCATCACATCCAGCTCAATGAGCGGCAGAATATTGCTGCAACCCTCAGCAGCCAATCGGCGCGAAAGGCCGGGCAGATATTCCTTGCGGTCTGAGGGCTGCCAGTGCAGCTTCGGCTGCTGGGGAGCAAAAAACACAACGTGCTGCCCGGTGCCGGAGCCAATTTCCAGGACCGTTCCTTTTTCCGGAAGCACCTCTTGCAGGACTGCAAAAATCGGTTTTTTGTTGCGCTCACATGCTGCGGCAAACGGCAGGTCCGCGCTCATCACAAGAGCCCTCGCATTGCCTGGCGACCAGATGCCTCGATCCGGTCCCGGTTCTTATGCCTGCCTTCAGATACACACAGCGCCCCCGCCACCCATGCGGATCGAACCATCGCCGATCCCCCGGCAAATAGCCAGGTGTCAATCACGGCATCATGGCGACGGCCATCGAGCAGAGGATGATGAGCATCCAGTTCAACAAGGTCCGCGCGGCACCCCGCCTCAATCCGTCCTGTTGGCTGGCCTAGCGCCCGCGCACCGCCCAGGGCGGCTCCCTGGTAGAGGGTACGGCCGCAACTTTCCCCATTGCGCGCCAGTACATTTCTCCGGTGTGTTCGCAGACGGCAGCCAAATTCCAGCAAACGCAGTTCTTCGGCGACGGAAACTCTCAGATTGCTGTCACTGCCAATGCCAAAAGAACCTCCCATATCCAACCAACGCCCGGCCTCGAAAAAGCCATCTGCCAGGTCTGCTTCCGTGGTTGGGCACAGACCTGCCGTTGCACCGCTCGCGGCCGCCCGTTCCAGTTCACTGCGTTCCAGGTGGGTCGCGTGAACCAGGCACCAGTGGGAATTGATAGCAAAATGGTCCAGCAACCAGTTGACCGGCCTGGCACCCAGGACGGACAGGCACTCTTCAACTTCAGCGGCTTGTTCTGCAACGTGAATGTGGACCGGAAGGCCTTGCACTTCTGGTGCATCCAGCACCATTTGCAGTTGATCCTGCGCTACCGCGCGCAGAGAGTGCGGGGCGATTCCAAGCTTGTGCAAGGGCCGGTTCTTTATCAATTGGCCACAGGCGAAAAACAAACGCATGAATTGTTCCGGCGAGTTCTGGAATCGATGCTGGCGTGCGGAAACGGTGTCCGAGGTAAAACCACTGCGGCAATACAATACCGGCAATAGCGTCAGCGCCATGCCTGATCCGTCTGCCGCCTCAATCAGGGCATCGCTCATTTCAGCCGGATTGTCGAAGGGCTGCCCGCCGGCCTGGTGGTGCAGGTAGTGGAATTCTGCGCAGGCGGTATACCCAGCTTCCAGCATTTCGACCTGCAGGAAGGCAGCTATCGCTTGCAAAGTTTCAGGAGTAATGCGATCAGCGAGGGCATACATGGCCTCTCGCCAGGTCCAGAAGCTGTCGGCTTTTCCACCGCCGGTTTCAGTCAGTCCCGCCATCTGGCGTTGGAATGCGTGGCTATGAAGATTGGGCATGCCCGGCACAACATGGCCTCTCAAACCTGCCCTGGACTCACTGTCGCGAAGGGCCGAGACGCCGGTGATGAACCCTGCATCGTCAATGCAAATACGGGCCTGGTCTATCCAGCCACCTGGTGTAAGGACTGATTCGCACAGTATTTCCCGATCTTTCATCTGCAGGTGCCGGAAGGTTGCCACTGAATCAAAACATTTACGAGGTTTCTTAGCACGCCCTGCATTACCTCAGCATGTTCCCCGCTCCACAGCCTTGCATCTTCGTCCATATAGGCCGACTGCGCCATTTCCAGTTGCAGGGCGTGCACCCCTCCCCGGGGAGAGCCATAGTGCCTGGTGATATGCCCGCCCTTGAACCGGCCATCAACAACCATGGAATAGCGCTCGTCACGCAACGCTGCAGCAGCGGATTCGACCAGGGACGGGTGAGCGCTGCGGCCATCGTTACTGCCCAGATTGAGATCAGGAAGTATGCCACTGAACAGCAAAGGCTCCTTACTGCGGATGGAGTGGGCATCCAGCAGCATGGCAAAACCATGGATGTTTCGAATTCTTTCGAGCTCTGTTTTCAAGCACTGATGGTAGGGCTCCCAGTAGTCTGCTACGCGTTTGCGCGCTTGCATGGGATCGGGCTCTGCCCCGGGAACATAAATCGCCGCCCCTGAAAAAGTGCGAGTGGGCACAAGGCCAGTTTGCAAGCTTACCCCGGCCGTGTCGTAGAGAGGGGCATCATCAGGCGGCCGGTTAAGGTCAACCACATAGCGGGACATCGGTGCAACGATCATTCCGACCCCCGTTTCAGGGGCCCACTGGTACAGGCGATCAACAAACCAGTCTGTATCAGGGAGGTCACGGCCTTCGTCTGAAAAATTTTCGAGCAAGGCAGAAGGCACCCTGGTACCGGAGTGCGGGACACTGATCAACAGGCTTGAGCTGCCGCATTGAAGCCGGGGTTCAGATTCTGCTTTCATGAGATGCAATGTACCGCAACTAGTGGCCTGCCAGAAGAAAAAACGCCCGGGAATCCCGGGCGTTTCAACAGCCTGACAGAAGATACTTACAGAGTCGGGCGATCCTCAACAATGGTGGGCGTGACGAATATCAACAGTTCACGCTTCTTGGTTTCATTGCCACGCCGCCGGAACAATGCACCGACGTAAGGAATGTCACCCAGGAATGGCACTTTCTCTGTGTTGGATGATTTTTGATCCTGGAAAATACCGCCCAGAACAACCGTATCACCATTGGCAACGAGCACCTTCGTGTTGACCTCCCGGGTGTCAATTGAAGGCACGGAACCGCCGCGTGAGGTCTGGAATATTTCACCAACCGAATCCTGCTTGACGTTCAGGTCTAACTGCACGCGGTTATCCGGCGTGATCAGTGGTGTGACTTTCAACTGCAGCACAGCGTCCTTGAACTGCACCGAAGTCGCACCGGAAGAGGTAGCTTCCTCGTATGGAATCTCAACACCCTGCTGAATGAATGCTTCCGCCTGGTTGGCAGTAATCACGCGCGGAGTGGAAATGATTTCGCCCTCTCCTTCTGCTTCCAGGGCGGACAATTCAAGATCCAGGATCACGTTGCTGGAAAGGAATGAAAATCCAATGGAACTTGCGTTGGGATCTGTGGCCGGCAAATTGACCTGGTATCGATTCGGGAAACTGGGAATATCCAGCAGCCCGTCAGTCCTGGGATCTATTCGCGGATTGACAACGTCCGTGGCGTTGCCGTCCGCGGCGATAATGCCGATATTGCTTCCTATGTGGGCATAGGTCACGCCAAACCGCACGCCCAACTCATGAACGAATTCAGAGTTGGCGACCACGATGCGAGATTCAATCTGAACCTGGCGCACAGCGTAGTCCAGTTCGGTCAATAACTGACGAATTTCAACTATGCGCTCCGCAGTGTCCGTTATGAGCAGGGTATTGGTTCGCTCGTCTACCGTCACGGAACCGCGCTCGGACAAGAGACCATATTCGTCGTCCGACCCTTCAGCCGTTGAATCTTCGATCAGGGCCTTCATATCAACGGCTTTCGAATAGGACATGGGGATCAAAACAGTCTGCAGTGGTTCGAGAATTCTGCGGTCCTGTTGTGCCTTCAGCAATTCCTGTTCGCGCGACGCGATTTCCTGGGTCGGCCCGATCCAGAGGACATTACCGTTCTCGCGCATGTCCAGGTTACGTGCGTCCATGACGATATCAAGCGCCTGGTCCCAGGGTACATTGGTTAGTCTGAGCGTCAGGTTGCCACCAACGCTGTCTGCAACCACGATATTCAGGTCAGACACGTCAGCAATCAACTGCAGCACCGAGCGCACGGGGATGTCCTGGAAATTAAATGTTACCTTGGTCCCCGTGTAAACCTTTTCTTCGAACAGCTTGGAAGCATCTTCTTCCTGTGCGGATTTGTTTATGGCAATCAAATCTTTCACTTCTACGACGATGGTGTTATCAGACTCGTACGACAAGTGCTCATAGGCGCCAGCAACAGTCAGGCCTATCCTGACACCGTTATCAATGTTTGAAGCGTCAATCATTTGCACCGGTGTTGCGAAATCGACTACATCCAGGCGCTGGCGCAGCTGGTCCGGAAGGGTGGCGTTCATCACATCAATAGTGACCCGGTCTGCCCCATCCTCAATCGACATACTGGCACCGGGTTTATTCATCGAAAGGATGACCCGGCCCTGGCCGGTTTCACCGCGGCGGAAATCAATTCCCTCAATGATATAGCCACCTGCTCCGGAGTCGCTGCTCTGCCTGCTTTCGGCCGCAGCAACTGCAGGAGTTGCGGCAACCCCGCCAGATCCGGCAATAGTGAGCACCACGCGGCCGTCGCTTGCGGTGTAGTCGTAGTTCACCGGATTATCGAGGTCGACCACCATACGGGTACGCCCACCTGCAGCAGTCACCGTAAATTTCTGCACTGACCCGGCGCCAACCGAAACTGGGTCGCTGCCCCCCGAGCTGGTGGTTTTGGCAAGATCAAGGACGATTCTCGCGGGATCTTCAGTCGCGAAAACGCTGACCTCCGGTGTATCCCCGGTGGTGGCGAGCGTGATTTGCACCCCGCCATCAGAAGTAGCAGCGTAGTCGATGCCCGTCACTTCGGTGGCCGCAAATGCAGTCGCCAACGGGGCCGTCACACAGATCAGTCCGAGACCTGCCAGAAATCCTTTTCTCAAAATACGCATGCTGCGCCCTCTATCACAGATTTGCGGCTCAATTGAAAGCCATTCCTTGTCGCTCTTCATTGCACTGCCTCTTGAGGTTGACTACTCAACGCGCTGCTCATTTTCTTTTCTCGCCAATAGCCAGTGACACCGGCCTGACAAGCCAGCCACCCGCTCCATCAGCAATAAACTCACTCAGGTCCACCGCGTTCGGCTTGATCTGCGTGATTTTCCCATGATTTTTGCCCATGTAGTTACCTACGGAAACCCTGTGCACGACGCTATCCGGATCCTGGATAAGAACCCAATAGGATGATTCCTTGGTAAAAGTTCCTACCATCGTTAGCGTATCCAGTTCGAATCTCTCCAGGTACTCCCGGGTGCGCTGCAGATCAGGGTGCGGTCCATTACCTTTCGGTCCCGCGGCTGCTTCATCATTGCCTTCACTGGTCGACGCCCGAAACGGGTCACGCCCTGCAAGGCCGTCATAAACAAAAGGTGTATACGTGCGGACTGCCGGAATAGGGGGAATGGGGGCAGCAGGTCTCGCTTTGACTTCAGCGATGTACCTGTTCAGGTTGTCCTGTTCTTGAGTGCACGCACCAAGCATGAAAGCAGTCAGGGCCACGAAAAGGCCGGATTTCCAATTGAGGGCCGCTTGACGTTTCATGGCGTTGCCTTCGGAGTCTGAGCTGCCGCTGCCGCCGCAGCAGCCTCGTCTTCGTCAATATACCGATAGGTCTTTACCGTACCTTCCAGTATCAGTCGTCCATCATTCTGGGCCCCACCCAGATCTTTTTGAGTTGCTGGCCTTAATGAGATGTCATTCATGGTCAATATCACAACCCGCGGCAATGAAGCTACACCGCTGACGAATGCACCAAACTGGTGATAATCGCCCAACATTCGAACCGAGATTGGTCGTTCTGCATAAAAATCGTGCAGAGTCTCGGCATTGGGCTGGAACAGTTGCACATCAATACCTGCCCCCAACGCTGTCTGGGAAATATCCACCAGGAGCTTGTCCATTTCCGTTTTGCTCGGCAGTTGACGGAACATGGTTTCCAGCAACTTCTGCATTTCTGCCAATTGCGCTTCATACGCTTCCAGGTTGGCCGCCTTTTGTTGCTTGTACTCAAACTCAGACCGAAGCGTCAATTCCTTCTGCTCAACGACTTTGAGCTGCTCTACCTTGTTTTTCACCAGTAAGAAGTAACCAATGCCAAGAATGATGCACAACAGCACCGTAAGGATGAAGTACCTGATGGTCAGCGGAGCGCTGCCGATATCGTTAAAGTCGAGGTCTCTCAGTTCGTTTAGCATCAGTTCGCCCCCACCGCGGAGTCTTCTTCCTGCCCATTCTCGGTTGTTGGGCGCAAGCCAACCTGGATGGCGTATTCATATGTTTCGGTGCGGGACACTGGCTTCTCCGCCGCTCGCACATATTGCAGCTCGGGATTCACGAACAGAGCCATTTGCTCAAGACTGTGCAGGTAGGCGGACACCCTTGCATTGGACTGGCTGGTGCCCATCAGGGTCACGTTAGGGCCCTGCTGGCGCACGCTGGTCAGGGTGATTCCGACCGGAACGGACTTGGCCAGCGCATCCAGCAATTCAACGGTCAGGGACCTGCTGGCCTGCAACTGTTCAATGACCTGTTTTCGGGAAAGTAAGCGGTTGCGGGTCTTTTCCAATTCTGCAATGCGATTGATGCGATCTTGGAGACGGTCGATTTCCATCTGGATTTGCTGGTTGCGGGCTTCCTGCGTGGTGATTTTCTGATCAAAGAATAACCCGACGATCAAAACAAGAACCGCTCCCAGGACCAATGTTCCAACCAGCGAAAAGAGGAATTGTCGCTGCCTTTCTTTACGCGCTTCCTCGCGCCACGGTAAGAGATTGATTCTGGCCATCAATCAAACCCTCGCAATGCCAGTCCCATGGACACCATCATGTTGGGAGCATTTTTCGTCAGGGAGGAAACCGCAACTGATGGCGCGATTTCCAAACCACTCACAGGATCCGCAACATTGGTCTTGATTCCAAGCTCTTGCTCTATTACTTCGGTCAAACCTTTCAGGGCGGCCATTCCGCCGGAAAGATAAATGGTGCGAATATTGGAAAATTCGCTGCTGGAGCTGTAGAACTGCAAAGCCCGGCTGATTTGGTGCACCACGCTGAGCATGAAAGGCTCCAATACAGCATCTTCAAAGTCTTCGGGCCCCGGCTCTCCGCGGTTGAAAAACTCCGCCTGCTCGGCCGTCATGTCATACCGGCGCATGATTTCTTCGATTAATTGATGTGATCCGAATGGATGGTCACGGGTGTAAATCACCCGGCCATTGCGCAAGATCAGCAAAGTGGAAAGATCGTGACCGATATCAAATAGGCCAACCGTCTCGGTACTGCGAATGCCTTCCCGCTCGCGGATCAGTTCAAAGGCGTTGGCTATGGCAAAGGCTTCAACATCTACGACCTTGGCCTTCAACCCCAGCGATTCCAGGGCATCCTGCCTGCTTTCGACGTTTTCGTTCTTGCTGGCGGCCAGCAGAATGTCAACCATGTCCGCGTTGCGGGCAGAGGGACCGAGCACCTCGAAATCCAGGCTGATTTCATCCAGTGGATAAGGAATGTACTGATTCGCTTCGATCTGTACCTGGCTTTCGATGTCGGCTTCAGCCAGGTTGGCCGGCAGGCTGATCGTCTTGGTAAAGACCGCCGAACCCGATACGGCTACTGCGCAATATTTCGAGCTGGAACCGGATTTTCTGATGGCAGACTTGATCGCATCCGAAATGGCGTCGATATCCTGAACCGATTTCTCGACAATAACGCCCTGCGGCAGCGGCTCTATCGCGAAATGATCAATGCGAAAGCTGGACCCGTGACGTGAAAGTTGCACCAAACGAATGCTTGATGCCCCGATGTCCAGCCCAATTATGGGTGGACGCTTTGTGCCCAATAGTTTCAAATTGCCCCCAATCCTTTGTTCGACAATGGCTTACTGAGACTTCTTAGACTTGTTTTTAACAGAAATTGAACCGTATCTCAATGGGTACGACACAAATTTTTCAATTCCCGGCCACAAGTCAGCGGCGCGAATAACTCTCAGGTCTGATGCAAGGTGCTGTGCAGAAGGGGGAAACGAACGCCAAGTCAGGCTGTCGCACTAAGATTGGTGAGGCCGCTTCCCTGCTTGCCTGCTAATATCGCATCCTGCGGCCAGTTATCTTCCCGGTGTGGGCGAGTTTGCCGGCCAGCAGCATGTTGGATCACTGCACTTGCGGAAAATAATATAGCAGGAATTTTGCGTGAAGAAAGTGTTTCGTTGGATATTGGGCGCATTTCTGACTGTGGCAGTACTATGTATTGTGGCAGCGGTTACCGCCTACCTGCTCATTTCTCCCAACCTGCCGGACGTGGAGTCGCTGAGGGACGTTCAGCTCCAGGTGCCGCTGCGTGTTTTCAGCCGGGACGGAAAGCTGATCGGCCTGTTCGGCGAGATGCGCCGGATTCCGGTAACCCTTGGCGAATTGCCGGATGATCTGAAGAATGCCTTCATTGCCGGCGAAGATGCGCGCTTCTACGAGCACCCCGGAGTTGATTACCAGGGCATTTCAAGAGCGGCGTTCACCCTCCTGACAACAGGTGAAAAGACCGTGGGCGGTAGCACCATCACCCAGCAACTTGCCCGGAACTTCTTCCTGACCTCAGAAAAAACCTATACGCGTAAGATCAAGGAAATTCTGCTCGCATTTAAAATTGAAGGTGAACTGAGCAAGAACGAAATTCTGGAGCTTTACCTCAACAAGATCTTCCTCGGCTACCGGGCATATGGCGTTGGCGCAGCCGCAGAGGTTTATTACGGCAAATCCGCCAGCGAACTTTCCCTGGCCCAAAGCGCAATGATTGCCGCATTGCCCAAAGCGCCTTCAAGAATAAACCCCATAAACCAACCTGAACGGGCTATTGAGCGGCGCAATTACGTGCTGGGCCGGATGCAGGAATTGGGCTACATCACTCAACAGGAATATGCAGCTGCTGCCGCTGAACAGGATATGTCCTACTACCACGGTGCCACGGCCGAAGTGTCTGCGCCGTACCTTGCGGAGATGGTGCGGGTCCGTGCTCTGGAACTGCTGGGCCAGGAAGCCTACACCGGTGGTTACGAAGTGGTCACAACCATAGACAGCCGATTGCAAAAGGCGGCAAACCATGCCGTGGTGACCGGCCTGGAGGAGTATGACAAGCGCCACGGATATCGAGGTCCTGAAGCAAGAATCGATTTGCAGGACAAATCGACACCGGCGGATTGGAACGAGGCGCTAACTCCGTATCGCCCCGTGTCGGGCCTGGTACCCGGCCTGGTAACGGAAGTGGAGGATGATATTGCCATGGTCTACTTGCCCAATGGGCAAACCATTGCACTTGAACTTGAGGATTGGGCCGCGCCGTTCATCAGCAGGGACCGCGTAGGCTTCAAGCCCAAGTCGCTGAAAGAGGTATTTGCACCTGGTGATGTCATAAGAGCCCGGATGGATGACGATGGCACCTGGAAGCTTGGCCAGGTTCCTGAGGTGGAATCGGCCCTGGTGTCAATGAATCCCGTTACTGCTGAAATTGTTGCATTGGTGGGCGGATATGATTTTACCCGCAGCAAATACAACCGGATTACCCAGGGACGACGGCAACCAGGCTCCAGCTTCAAACCCTTTATCTATTCTGCGGCGCTGGAAAAAGGATTCACCACGGCAAGCCTGGTGAACGACGCACCCATTGTCTTCGATGATTCGGACCTGGAGCAATCATGGAAGCCGCAAAACTATACCGAAAAGTTTTATGGCCCAACGCGTCTGCGGGAAGCCATGGTCAACTCCCGCAACCTCGTCTCTATCCGCCTGTTGCGTGCAATTGGCATTGACTACGCGCGCGATTACATCACCCGCTTTGGCTTTGATAGCGAGGAATTGCCGAATAACCTGACCATGGCCCTGGGCACGGGCTCGGTAACACCTCTGTCCATGGCCCGGGGTTACTCGGTGTTTGCCAACAGCGGCTATCTCGTCCAACCGGAGTTCATCCAGTTAATTCGCCGCGACACGGGTGAAGTGGTCTACCAGACCAGCCACCCGGTTCTTTGTGATGATTGTCTGCCCGAAGCTGCCGCTCCGCAGCAAGGGACAGAACCGCAACCAGAGCCGGAGTCGGAACCTGAGCCGGAAGATACTGCCTTGACCAGTCCGCAATTGCGACCGCTTGAAATTGATCCGGCCGCAGGGTCCGCACCCGTCGGATCGGGCTTGAACCAGGCCCTGCTCGATGCGGCGAAGTCACCCGTGTACGCGATGCGCGTTATTTCTCCCCAAAATGCCTACCTGGTGCGCTCCATGATGATGGATGTTATCAGGCGCGGTACCGGGGCACGCGCCATGGAATTGGGGCGCAGCGACCTGGCCGGCAAAACCGGCACGACCAACGAGCAACGCGATGCCTGGTTTTCCGGGTATAACGACAACCTGGTAACCACTGTCTGGGTCGGCTTTGACAACCATGACCCGCTTGGCCGGAACGATGTCGGCGGTCGGGCGGCGCTTCCCATATGGATTGAATACATGCGGGAAGCCCTCAAGGGCGTAGCCGACCAACCACCAAAATTACCACCCGGGCTGGCACAAGCGAGGATCAATCCGGAAACCGGCTTGATTGCAACACTTGATAACAGCAATACAATCATGGAAATATTCGAAGTGGGAAAATCGCCGCCCATGGAAGCTGATTCCGGAACGGAGAGCCAGGATGTCTCACCAGCAGAAAACCCGTACGAAATCTACTGATGCGCTACCTCCACGCCACGACCGAAAACTGAAACAAACCCGCCTTGAAGTCGCAGCCGAGGCGGCGCGCATTATTGCCACCGAAGGGCAGCACAATTTCCACGCCGCCAAGAAAAAAGCGGCAGAGCGCATAGGGATCAGCCAGCGCCTCGCGTTGCCAAGCAACATTGAGGTTCAGGAAGCTCTGCAACATTACCAAAGACTGTACGGAGGGCAGGAGCACGCCAGCAATCTGGAGCATTTGCGACTGGTTGCCGTGTCCGTGATGAATTCTTTGCACGACTATTCCCCGCGCCTGGTGGGGCCCGTGCTCGACGGGACTGCGGGAAAACACTCGCGCATTGCCATGCACGTTTTTTGTGACGCCCCGGAAGAACTGGTCATGAACCTGCTGGACCGGGGTAAACCTTTTGACCAGGAGCAGCGGCAAATACGCTGGCACAACGGGGGCCACAAAACCGTCCCCATATTGGTCATTGAAGAAAATGGAGCTGAGGTTGAGCTTGCCGTTTTTAACCGGATCGACTTGCGCCAGCCACCACCCAGCCCGCTTGACGGCAGGCCGCAACATCGAGCCAACCTCGTTGAGGTTGAATGCCTGTTGGCCCCGGCCGGGTAGCCCGGCCGCGTAGCTTCAGCCCCGCTCTGAGAGTGAGGTGTAGCGACGTTCCAAGGGTCCGTTGTAAACCTGGCGCGGACGTCCGATCTTGGTGGGCGTTTGAGCTTGTTCCAGCCATTGGGCAACCCACCCGACGGTACGGGCAATGGCAAACATCACGGTGAACATGCTGACCGGAAAGCCCAGCGCCCGGTAAATGATTCCCGAGTAGAAGTCGACATTGGGATACAGTTTTTTCTCGATGAAATAGGGGTCTTCAAGCGCAGTTCGCTCGAGTTCCAGGGCAAGATCCATCAGCGGATCGTGTCCTCCCATTTCGGCCAGAACATCGTGACAAGCTGCACGGATTATCGATGCCCTGGGGTCGTAGTTCTTGTACACACGGTGACCAAATCCCATCAGGCGGAATGGGTTAGTGCGGTCCTTGGCTTTCTCAACAAATTTCGCAACATTCGCAGTGGTACCGATTTGGTTGAGCATGGTAAGCACGGCTTCATTGGCGCCACCATGCGCTGGCCCCCACAACGCGGAAATCCCGGCGGCGACACAGGCATAGGGATTCGCCCCGGTAGACCCAACCAGCCTGACTGTGGATGTACTGGCATTCTGCTCGTGATCTGCATGCAGAATAAACAGCAGTTCCAGTGCTCGTGCCGCTGTCGGGCTGACCGAGTACTCCTCTGTTGGCACAGAGAACATCATGTGCAGGAATCGTTCACAAAAACCAAGTTCATTCCTGGGGTAAGCAGTGGGCCGGCCCATGTGGTGCCGGTAACAGGCCGCAGCGATGGTAGGAATCTTGGCAATCATTCTTTTTGCCGCCAGCATCCGGTGAACCGGATTATTCACATCCATGCCGTCATGGTAGAAGGCCGCCAGTGACCCAACGACTCCGGCCATCATGGCCATTGGATGTGCATCGTAGTGGAACCCGGATATGAACATGTTCAGCCGTTCGTGCACCATCGTGTGGTAGGTGATGTCATTCTCAAACTGGGCAAATTCGGCACCGCTAGGCAAATTCCCGTTGATCAGCAGGTAAGCCACTTCAAGAAAAGTGCTTTTTTCTGCCAGCTGTTCGATTGGGTACCCGCGATAGCGAAGAATTCCCTTTGCGCCATCGATAAACGTAATTTCACTGGTGCACGCAGCGGTGGCAGCAAATCCGGGGTCGTAGGTGAAATAACCGAGAGTCGATTGCAGGTCCTTGATATCGAGGGTGGGCTCGCCTTCAGTGCCGGAAACCACCGGCAATTCAAGGCGCTTACCGGTCGACTCGTCAGTCAGGAACACTTTTTGGTCAGGCACTCATTTTCTCCTCGGCCGCAGCTCTTGCTCGCACGATTGCGCTATCAAAGTACTAGTGTACTGCTCCCCAAGTGTCGCACAGAAAGCAGGAATAAAAAAACCCGCACGGACATGGCCCGCGCGGGTTCTTGTTGAAGCCGCAATTTTTACTTTCCGTAGCGCTTTTTGAACTTGTCTACCCGTCCACCGGAATCCAGCAATTTGTGTTTACCGGTATAGAATGGATGAGAAGCACTGGACACATCCAATTTGACCAATGGATATTCTTTCCCGTCAGTCCACTTGATGGTTTCCCTGGTCTCAATCGTCGAGCGGGTCAGTGTGGCGAAGTCTGAAGCCAGGTCCTGGAATACTACTTCACGGTATTTTGGATGAATGCCAGATTTCATGACGATTCCTGCAGATTCTAAGCGCGAAAGACCGACCAGTTTAATGGCGTACGACTGGGTTTGCAAGCACGGGGTTTGCAAGCATGCCTTCAATCCCCCGGGAGAAACAGGGCTTGTGTGTCGTTGACAAATCTCCAGCCAATTTCGGTTGCCTTCAGGATTTGCCCCTGCTGCCGCAATAATCCGCGCCTATGCGCCTCAGCAACCGCTGCCTCCACGCTGCCGAGGTCCAACCCGGTGCGGGGGGTAAAATCACTCAGACGCACCCCGCCGCGCAGTCGCAACTGGTTCAGAAAGAATTCAAATGCCCGCTCGCGTTCCGGCACTTCCCGGTCTTCAGCACGCCAGTTTCCATGCTCTTTTGCCTGCAGGTAGGCTTTGGGGTGGCGTTGCTTGCTGTACCGCCTGATGCACTGCTCAGCAGCAAAAGTAATCTTGCCATGGGCACCGGCGCCGATTCCAAGGTAGTCACCATAGCGCCAGTAGTTGAGATTATGCGCACATAAACTCCCGGGCCGCGACCATGCGGAAATTTCATACTGTTCAAAACCCTGCTGGCGCAAAAGGACGGAGCACACTTCCTGCATTTCCCAACAGTCATCCTCACCTGGCAGTTGCGGAGGATGCGCGTGGAAAGCAGTATTTGGCTCCAGCGTGAGTTGATAATGCGATAGATGGGCCGGATAGTGTTCCAGCGCCTCGCGCACATCCTCATGCGCCTCTTCGGGAGTTTGCTGTGGCAGGCCGAACATGAGATCGAGGTTGAAATTGTCCAGCCCGGCCTGGTGAATCGACTCAATGGCTGTTTCCACTTCGTTGCGACCATGAATCCTGCCAATGCGTTTGAGCGCTGCATCGCTGAAACTTTGCACGCCCAGCGACACGCGATTGATGCCGGCATCCCGATAAGCGCTGAAACTGTCGTGTTCAATGGTTCCGGGATTGGCTTCCAGCGTGACTTCCGCCCCGGGGGTGAGCGGCAGGCGGCTTCTTGCCCCGGCCAGAAACCGGTCGATCTCTCTCGCACTGAACAAGCTGGGGGTCCCGCCACCGAAAAAGACACTGTGCACGGGACGTCCCCAGACCAATGGCAGGTCATTTTCAAGGTCCAGCAACAGTGCATCGACATATTCCGCGGCAGGAATGGAACCGTCCAGCGCATGGGAATTGAAATCACAGTACGGGCATTTCTTCACGCACCAGGGCAGGTGCACGTACAAGGAGAGCGGCGGCAAGCTGAGCATGTGCGGCCTGCCTAGTGGGGCTGAATTGCCTGCAGCTGTTCCACCAGCGCTGCCAATGCCTGGCCCCTGTGGCTGAGCGAGTTCTTGATGCCTGGGTCCAGTTCGGCCGAGGTACACCGGTGGCTCTCCACCCAGAACAAAGGGTCATATCCAAAGCCGCCTGAGCCACTCAGGGACTCTGCGATCCTGCCGCGCCACCTGCCCGTTGCCAGCAGCGGCGCGGGATCTTGCTCATGCAAGAGCACTACCATGGCACAGTAAAAGTATGCGGTCCGCCCCGCCAGGGGGACATCGCGCATCATTTCCAGCAATTTCCTGTTGTTCGCCTTGTCATTCGCGTGTTCACCGGCAAACCGGGAAGAAAAGATGCCAGGTGCACCTGCAAGAGCATCAACCACCAGCCCGGAATCATCCGCCAGTGCCGGCAGGCCGGTGTGCCTGGCTGCGTGCCGCGCCTTGATCAGGGCATTCTCGATAAACGTCGCGCCATCCTCCACCGCTGCTGGCAGATTCCAATCACTCTGCGGACGGACAGTCCAGCCCAGGGGCTGCACCATGCTGCTTATTTCGCGCAGTTTTCCGACATTGCCACTGGCCAAGACCAGCCTGGGCCTGGAGGAAAGCGCCTGCGACACGGTGCGTTCAACCATCCAGCGCCGTGCGCTGCAGCAGCATGAGTTGCGCGATGCCGGATTGTGCCAGGGCAAGCATGGCGTCCAGTTCATCACGACGGAACGCATGACCCTCGGCAGTTCCCTGCAGCTCAATGAACGCATTACCGTCGTTCATCACCACATTCATGTCCGTTTCTGCAGCGGAGTCCTCCTCATAGTCCAGGTCCAGCACCGGGACGTCGCCACAAATTCCCACGGAAACGGCGGCGATTTGCCCGTGAATGGGGTTGCTGCTGATTTTCTTTTCATCCAACAACCACCGGCAGGCATCAGACAAGGCAACAAACGCCCCGGTAATAGCCGCTGTGCGCGTCCCACCATCAGCCTGGATGACATCGCAATCCAGGGTAATGGTATGCTCGCCCAGCGCGGCCCGGTCGACCACTGCCCTGAGAGAACGGCCGATCAACCGCTGGATTTCCAGCGTTCGCCCGCCCTGCTTGCCACGCGCTGCCTCTCGGCCCATCCGGCTGTTCGTTGCACGCGGCAACATGCCGTATTCTGCGGTGACCCAGCCTTCTCCCTTGCCACGCAAAAACGGTGGAATCCGCTCTTCGACCGAGGCATTACACAGCACGTGGGTTTCACCACACTGGATGAGTACGGAGCCTTCCGCATGCCGGGTATAGTGACGGGTGATTACCGTTTTTCGCAGCTCGTCTGCCTGTCTGCCACTGGGTCTCATGAATCGTTTCCTTGCAATGGGTAATGTGGTTCCCGCATGGGGATTAGTGATGCTGCGCTGACGCCGTGGCATTTTGCCGGTACCATTGTGCGCTGAACAATGATCGCGTCGCCCACCATTATGCACCACGGAAACCTTCAATGATGATTCACAGCATGACCGGCTTTGCCAGTGTCGAGCAGCAGTCCGAGTTTGGCCGACTGGCCTGGGAGATGCGTTCAGTCAACCACCGCTATCTTGAAATTGGCCTGCGCCTGCCGGAAGAGTTCCGCTCACTGGAGCCATCCATACGGGACATGCTGGGTGCTCAGATCAGCCGCGGCAAGGTCGATGTGACCTTGCGTTTCACCCGCAACCCGGACGCCACCCAAAGTGAATTGGTGCTTAACACCGGCCTGGCGCAGCGCCTGCTTGATATTCACAAGGAGCTGCAACATCTGAGCACGATTCGCAAGGAGGCCGACCTGAACCAGCTGATGCGCTGGCCGGGACTGGTCAGCGAGCGGGCGCCCGACAGCGAGTCCATGCAGCAAGCTGCACTGGAATTGCTGGCCCGGGGTATTGCCGAGCTCAACGCCAGCCGGCGCCGGGAAGGCGCGAAACTTGTGGTTCTGATCGTGGAGCGGCTGGACAACGTTAGCGCCGTGGTGCAGCAGGTGCGTGGCTGGCTGCCGGAAATCCGCCTGGCGCTGAGGCAGCGGTTGCTCAGCCGCATAGCCGATCTGCCGCAGCCACTGGAGCCCGGCCGACTTGAGCAGGAAGTTGCGTTCCTGGCACAAAAAATTGATGTGGATGAGGAGCTGGACCGGCTGGACGCGCACGTGAGCGAAGCCAGGCGGGTAGTCGCGCTGGCAGAGCCGGTCGGCCGCAGGCTCGATTTCCTGATGCAGGAGTTCAACCGCGAGTCCAACACCTTGAGCTCTAAATCCATAGACCAGCGCTCGACCCAGGCAGCCGTTGAACTCAAGGTGCTGATTGAGCAAATGCGCGAACAAGTGCAGAACATTGAATAGTTAGCCCGATGAGTATCAAGCCCAAGCTGTTTATAGTTGCCGCTCCGTCCGGCGGTGGTAAAACCAGCCTGGTGGCCGCCTTGCTTGAGCGCGACCCGGGAGTCCGCTTGTCAATTTCCCATACCACCCGGGCTCCGCGCCCCGGGGAAAGAGATGGGGAGCACTATCACTTTGTGGATAAAGCCACATTTTTGCAGCTGATTAAGGAGAGCGCCTTCCTTGAGTACGCCCAGGTATATGGCCACTACTACGGCACCGGGCGGGCTGCCGTACAGCAGCTCCTGGGAGAGGGTTTTAACGTCATGCTGGATATTGACTGGCAGGGCGCCCGGCAGGTCAAGGACTCTTTCCCCGAAAGTTGTTCCATATACATCCTTCCGCCTTCCATGCAGGAACTCCGGGAACGCCTTGCCCGCCGGGGCCAGGACAGTGCAGAGGTGATCGAGAGCCGCATGCAGCAAGCGCGCTCTGAAATTGCCCACTGCACGGAATTTGATTTCCTGGTGGTCAACAACGAGTTTGATGCAGCCCTGGATGACCTGCTGTCCATCGTGCGGGTTGGCCGGCCGGTGCGGCCGGGCACAAAGGAGGGGTTCGAAACATTACTGGCAGATTTGTTGAAAAATGACTAACATGACAGGTTGGCTTGAGGAGTATTTATCTTCCAGGAGCTTCCTTTATTGCTTTATCAGGACTAATTAAATGGCTCGAATTACTATTGAAGACTGCCTTGCAAACGTGGACAACCGTTTCGAACTGGTACTTACCGCCACCAAGCGTGCCCGTCAAATTTCCCACGGCGCCAGTCCGCTGGTTGACGAAGAAAACGACAAGCCGACAGTTTTGGCCCTGCGGGAAATCGCCAAGGGCTTTATTGACTCCGACCGGGTCGCGATGATCCAGGCAGAGATTGAAGCCGCCGAGATTTTTGGAGCCCCGGCTGAAGAAGAAGACCTTACTTTCTGATTCGTCAACTGCGCAAACAACAAGTCCATGCAGGCGGCCTCCTCCGACTATCCCCAAGCCGTCATAAAGCTAAGGGACCTGCTTAACACTTATCTCGATCCTGAAAAAGTAGCCGTCGTTCTGCGCGCCTTCGAAGTGGGCGCGCGCGCCCACGAAGGCCAGACCCGCATCACGGGTGAGCCCTACATCCTGCATCCGGTTGCCGTGGCACAGATCCTTGCCAACATGCGCATGGACCATGAAAGCATTGCTGCTGCGATTCTGCACGACACCCTGGAAGACACCGTCCTGTCCAAAGCGGACGTAGAGTCACAATTCGGAGCGGAAATTGCCAACCTGGTGGATGGTGTAACCAAGCTGGACAAGATGAAATTTCGCACCCGCGGCGAAGCAGACGCGGAAAGTTTCCGCAAGCTGATGCTGGCGATGTCACGCGACCTTCGCGTGATATTCATCAAGCTGGCCGATCGCATGCATAACATGCGCACCCTCGACCAGATGTCCGACCACTCGCGCCGGCGCATCGCGCGCGAGACCCTGGAAATATACGCGCCCATCGCCGATCGCCTTGGCATGAACAGCATGAAGTCCCAGCTCGAGGACATGGGTTTTGCCAACCTCTATCCCTGGCGCTATCGCACGATCAATGAGCACCTGTCCGCCATGACCGGGCACCGCAAGGAAATTGTTGAAAACATCAGCGAAGCCCTGAAAAAACGCATGAACGATGCCGGCGTCCCGTGCCGTATTTCCGGAAGGCAGAAAACCCCGTACAGCATTTACCGCAAAATGCTGGCAAAAGACCTGTCGTTTTCGAGCGTCACCGACTTCTACGCATTTCGTATCATCACCCAGGCCGAATCGCACTGTTACATTGCCCTGGGCGTGGTGCATAACCTCTACCCACCCAAGCCGGGGAGATTCAAGGATTTTATCGCCCTGCCCAAGGCTAACGGCTACCAGTCACTGCACACGATTTTGAACAGCCCTTACGGCCTGCCGATCGAAATCCAGATCCGTACCGAGGAAATGGACATCATGGCGGTCAAAGGCGCTGCTGCCCACTGGCACTACAAGAGCAGCCATCCCAACAATGGCAGCTCAGCCCAGGTGCGGGCGCGCGAGTGGCTGATGCAACTGGTGGATGTACAGCGCCACACCGGCGATTCGCTGGAATTCCTGGACGGCGCAAAATCCGACCTGTTCCCCGATGAGATATTTGTATTTACCCCCAAGGGGAAAATCATTGATCTGCGCCGCAACGCCACGGCGCTGGATTTTGCTTATGCCATCCATACCGACATCGGCAACCACACGCAGACCGCCCTGGTGGACAAAGAGGAAGTCCCCCTGTCCACGCGCCTGTTCAATGGACAGACCGTAAAAATCATCACGGACAAGGATGCCCATCCGAAACCGGAATGGCTGGAATTTGTTTCCACCGCCCGGGCAAGAACCTCGATTCGCGCCTATCTGAAGAGTCTTGAGCACGAGGATACCGTTGCGCTCGGGCTGCGCCTGCTGGAAAAGGCCCTGAACGCGAGAGGCAGCTCACTCGACACCATCCCGCAGAAACGCTGGGACAGCTACCTCAAGGAAAACCACCTCGCCAAGCAGGAGAACCTGTTTCGTGACCTGGCGTTCGGAACTACCCTGGCCAATATCGTGGCGGCCAAACTGGTGCCGGAATCCAAGTTGTTAAACGGGGCGGAAGGGATAGAAGAAGCCTTGACCATCGCCGGCTCGGAAGGAAGCGCCGTCAGCTTCGCAGCCTGCTGCCTGCCGGTGCCGGGCGATCGCATCACGGCTTATGTTTCCGCGGACAAAGGACTCGTGGTGCACCGCGTAAGCTGTGCCAACGTACGTGAGTTCCGCAAGCACCCCGACCGGTGCGTGGACGTGATCTGGGCGCCAATCACCGAAGGCATGTTCCGCGTGGCGGTAAAAATACTGGCCAACAACATTCCCGGGGTGCTGGCCAATATTTCCAGCAGCATTGCTGAGGCGGGGAGTAACATTGAAAAAGTCTCCATTACCGAATCCAATCCCGAAACATCCGCTTTACTGTTCAATATCAGCGTGGAAAGTCGCGATCACATGGCGCGGGTATTGCGCCGCCTGAGGCGCAACAGCAAAGTGCTTAGAGTCACGCGCATCTGAAGCGCCTAACAGGAAACAGAGCCCATGAGCAAAACCATTATCAGCACATCCGAAGCCCCTGCCGCTATCGGCACATACTCGCAAGCTACCCGGCACGGCGACACCGTGTACCTGTCCGGCCAGATTCCGCTGCAACCACAGAGCATGACCATAGTCGAGGGCGGCATTGAGGCACAGGTTCACCAGGTGTTCCGCAACCTTCGGGCGGTTTGCATTGCTTCCGGAGCGAGCCTGGACGCTATCCTCAAACTAACGGTTTACCTTACCGACATGACGCATTTCCCACAGGTAAACGCAGTCATGGCAGAGTATTTTTCCCAGCCCTACCCGGCACGTGCAGCCGTCGGTGTGGCAGCGCTGCCGCGCGGGGCGATGGTAGAAATTGATGCCATCCTGGGTTTGTAAAGCAGCATAAGGAACATGGCCAAAACGGATATTCCGGGCCTGGGCGAACTGCGTGGTGTCGGGCCCAGGATACGGGATAGCCTGCAACAACTCGGCATCCGTGCCGTTTCCGACCTGCTCTTCCACCTGCCATTCCGCTACGAGGACCGCACCCGCATCCTGCCCATCGGCAGTCTGTACCCCGGCGCCCAGGTAATGGTGGAGGGCACAGTGGAGCACAGCGCCATACTGCGCGGGCGCCGCCCCACGCTGATGGTGGTTATCGCCGATGGCACCGGCCTGCTCAGCCTGCGCTTTTTTCACTTTCGCAATGCCCAACGCGAGCAACTCTCGCGCGGCACCCGGGTGCGGTGTTACGCCGAAGTAAGAGGGGGTTACAAAGGGCTGGAGATGGTTCATCCCAGTTACCAATGCATTGCCGGTGACAGTGTGCCGGCCGTGTCTGACCGCTTAACCCCCGTTTACCCGTCGAGCGAGGGCCTGGGCCAGCACAGCTGGATCAAGCTGACCGACCAGGCGCTGGAATTGCTGCGGTCCGGTAAGCTCCAGTTGGAAGAACTCCTGCCACAAGACCTGTTGCTCAATCTCCAGCTGCCGTCCCTGGCGGACGCTGTGCAGTTCATCCACCGGCCGCCCCTGGGTGCCGATGTTGCGGCCTTGCTCGAGCGCCGCCACCCCTGCCAGCAACGCCTGGCATTGGAGGAACTGCTCGCCCACAACCTCAGCATGCAACAGTTGCACCACAGACAACGGCAGCAAGAAGCCCCAATGCTGCGCGAGGCGGGCGAACTGGAATCGCGTTTTCTCAAGCTTCTGCCCTTTACGCTTACAGCCGCCCAACAGCGCGTAATCGCCGAGATCCGCAGCGACCTGGCACACAGCCATCCCATGCAAAGATTGCTGCAGGGTGATGTTGGATCCGGTAAAACCGTGGTCGCAGCCCTGGCCGCTTTGCGCGCTATCAGCAACGGCTACCAGGCGGCCATCATGGCGCCCACTGAATTGCTGGCCGAGCAGCATCTGCGCAGTTTCCGCACCTGGCTGCAACCGCTGGACATAGAACCGGTGTGGCTCAGCGGCAAGATCAAGGGCAAGTCCCGCGCTGCTGCACTTGCAGCTATTGACTCGGGTGCGCCCGTGGTCATCGGCACCCATGCCCTGATGCAGGAAGGTGTCAGCTTTGGCCGGCTGGGCCTTGCCATCGTGGATGAACAGCATCGTTTCGGTGTGCATCAACGGCTGGCTTTGCTGGACAAGGCGGGCACCACTACCCTGCATGCACATCAGCTGATCATGACCGCAACGCCTATTCCCCGCACCCTCGCCATGACCGCTTACGCCGGACTTGAAACCTCGGTAATCGATGAATTACCGCCCGGGCGCAAGCCAATCAACACGGTAACCGTCTCCAATGAGCGACGCAGTGAAGTCATAGAGCGCGTGGCAGTTGCCTGCGCCGAGGGCCGCCAGGCCTACTGGGTTTGCACCCTGATCGAGGAGTCGGATCTTATCCAGGCACAGGCAGCCGAAGAGGTGGCCAGCGAACTGCGCAACAGCCTGGCCCGTGTGCGAGTGGGCCTGGTGCATGGACGGCTGAAACCGGCGGAAAAACTGGAGGTGATGGAGGCCTTCACTGCCGGGCAGGTTGATCTGCTGGTTGCCACCACAGTGATCGAGGTAGGAGTTGATGTCCCCAATGCTTCGTTGATGATTATCGAAAACGCGGAACGGTTGGGATTGGCACAGTTGCACCAGCTACGCGGCCGGGTGGGGCGTGGAACGGAGCAGGCCTCCTGCGTACTCTTGGCCGACCCCTCTGCCGGGCCACTGGCCAGGGAGCGACTGGGGATCATGCGCCAGACCACGGACGGGTTCAGGATTGCCGAGAAAGATCTCGAGTTGCGCGGCCCTGGGGAAGTGCTCGGCACGCGACAGACCGGCATGCTGCAATTTCGCGTAGCCGACCTGGCCAGGGACCAGGCCTTGCTGGACCGGATTCCCCCGGTTGCCGAACGCATCCTTGCCGGCGCTCCGGAGCACGCAGAAAAACTGATCAGCCGCTGGATAGGATCTGCGACTCGCTTTGCCGGAGTGTGAGGGTGGACGGTAAAACCCGCTTGATCAAAGGGCAGCCATGCTTAACGAACGAATTTCCGCCGTTGCCTGTTCAATGTCCTGCCCGATCCTCGCTTCCAATTCGACGAATTGTTCTTGGTCGCGCAATCCTTCCATGCGCCAGTCCAGCTTGAGCAACCATAGCTCACGAAAACCCCGGTCGTAAGCTTGTTGCAGTTTCTGCAGTGCTTCAGACTTGTTTTCACGCATGGCAAGTAATGCGGCCTCGGTATAATAGATTTCGGCATCAGCGACGCCATTTAGCCGTGCACGTGTGATTTTTCGCTCGGCAATTGCAAGTCGGCTGGCGGCAGTCTCTTCATCGCCCAGTTTGGCGGAAGCCAGTGAGGCCAGAGTGATGGCCAGGATTTCAGTACCATCAAAAGCCCCCTCGCCCTCAGGGCCGAATGCATTTTCAAGAAACTTGCCGGCGGCCGGGTAGTCTTGCCGTGCCAGCGCAATCATGCCCAGTTGCAAATTGAAGGTGTGCGTCAGGGCTGTCGTCGGCTCGTCGCCCGCACCTTCCATCATTTCGCGCACCAAACGCTCACCTTCCTCCAAACGGTCAGAGAGCAGCAGGTTTAACCAATAGACTCGCAGCAGGTTGAAATTCTGACCGGATTTTTCCAGCCCCGCTGACAGCAGTTCCCCGGCTTTGTCCATTTGCCCCAACTGCAGCCAGGTTTTCGCCAACACGGCCAAATCTACCGGGTCGTCAGGTTCCAGTGAGTATGAGCGTTGAGCAAGCTTATAGCCTTCCACCAAATGGCCTTGCTCCAATTCCTGTTGGGCCAGCGCGCGCAGCAGTGTGGTGGAGTCCGGGCGCAAATCGACGAGGTTTTTGAGCCGCCGGCGGGATTCTGCAACATTGCCCCTGATGCGCTGGTTTTCCGCATAGTTGACCGCGAGGAGTTCATTCAAGGGATCCAGCTCCATCGCCTGTTCGAGGATGCTGTTCTCTTCGAGGTATCGTCCCTGTTCACCCAGCACGCCGGCCAGCCAAAGCTGGGCTGGAATGTAATCTTTGTTCAACTGCACCGCTCGCCGCAAAGCGGATTCGGCGGCATCGTACTGACCGATTTGCCAACGCGCGAGGCCGAGCGCGGCAAAGGCTTCCGCCGATTCGGGGTCGAGTTCCAACCCCTTGTCAATCATGGGCTGGGCTTTTTCCGTTGCCTTCAAAGGGGTGATGTTGCCGTACAGTGACAGCAGCATCCAGGTATCGGCCATGGCTGCATACGCTGGAGCAAAAGCAGCGTCGTGTTCCAGTGCTTCGGCAAAAAACCCCAGAGCCGTTTGCAGCTCTGCCGGAGTTCGGCGCCACCAGTGGAGCCGACCCGTGCGGTAGGCGTTGGCTGCAGCAAGGTTTTCTGTCTGTGGCGATTTCTGTTTCAGGCCAGCGAAGGACTTGACTAGCGATTGCGCGATGTTGCTGGCAACCTCTTCCTGGATCGCAAACAGGTCATCCAGTTTGCGGTCATAGGTTTGAGACCAGATGTGATAGCCGTCCTGGACATTAATGAGTTGTGCCGTCAACCGGACCCGCTTCCCGTCAGAGCGTATGCTGCCTTCCAGCACCGTTTGCACGTTCAATAGCCGGCCAATTTCACGAATGTCTTCGGTCGGGTTGCGAAATGCAAACGAGGAAGTCCTGGCGACCACGTGCAATCCATCGACCTGGGCCAACACGTTGAGAATTTCCTCAGCCACGCCATCAGAAAAATAAGCCTGGTCGCCTGCAGCGGACAGATCGGTGAATGGCAACACGGCAATGGAGTTGGCTGGCGCGGCAAACTGGCGGGCTTGCCCGGAAGCCGGTCCGGTCGCTTCGAACACGCCTGAATAATATTCGTAGAAAACGTATCCCAGCCCGAACATTGCCAACAGGCTGACACTGAACAGCAGGGTGTTCTGCGACCGGGTGAGGGCGCCGCTGGAAGTCGCCTTACGAATTCCTCGCGGGGTGATGTCGAACTGCCAGGCCAGCAGGAATACCAGCGGGAACCCAAGAATCAGCGCAATGACGATCAGTGTCGGCAACCAGTCCGGCAAGCGTAATGGCGCGGCCGCAGCATCCATAAGTTGCAACAACGCGAATGCGCCCACGGCATAGGCACCCACCGTGCGCGGCACCTTGCGCCGCGAGAGTTCTGTCATTGTCCCTGATATGAATGAGTGCGTTTCGGTCATGTGCTGCTAATTTTTGCCCTGGCCCTGTAGCGATCTTTTCAGCCGGATCAAGCCTGAAATGTCGTTACTGCCCTCGCCTGCATCAACCAATGCCGCGTAATCCTGTGCGGCGTGTTCAACCACTGGCATAGATATATCCAATTCCCGTGCCAAAGCCTTCACGATCTCCAGATCCTTGAGCAAAAGGGATAGCTTGAAACCTTTCTCAAAACGACCCTCCATCATGGATAATCCACGATGGCGCAAAAACCAGCCGTCCGCTGCGCCTGAGCTCAGTACCGCCAGTAGACGCTCGCGCGGCAGATTTAGTTTCTCACCCAGGGCCAGGGCTTCGCATACCGCCTCGGCCACGCCACACACGATGACCTGGTTTACCGCCTTGGTGGCCTGTCCGCTGCCAACGGGCCCCATGTGAGTGACAGCGGCTGAAAAGGACGCTATCACTGGCTGGATTCGCGAGAAAGTGGTCAATTCGGCCCCTACCATGGCGACCAGGCGGCCGTTAATGGCGCCTTCTACTCCACCGGAGACGGGAGCATCTACGTAATGAACTCCTTTGCCGGCCAGAGCGGCAGCAAGCGCCACGGTGGTCGATGGGCTCACCGTGGAGGTATCGATGACTACGGAGCCTGTGCGCAATCCAGGCAAGCTCTGCTGCACTACGGATTCAAGATCCTGATCCCGCGAAACGCACACCAGCAAAACATCGCATTGCTGCGCCAGTGCGGCCGGACTGCCTGCATGCCAGGTATCCAGCTCGGCTGCCAATTGCGCCGCCTTGCTTTCGGTCCGGTTCCACACACCCTGCAGAAAACCCTTGGCGGAAAGGTGGCGGGCCATGGGTGCACCCATTGCTCCCAGCCCAATCACGCCCGTGCGTAAGTCAGTCATTTTTTAACTCCCCGTCAATTTAAAGAGCTGGCCATGGAGCTGGCTAAAGGGCTTCATCGCCTTCTTCTCCTGTCCTGATGCGCACCGCGCGCTCCAGCGGCTGCACAAAAATCTTGCCATCCCCGATGCGGCCCGAGGCTGCCGCGTCGGCTATGGCCTCGACCACGGCATCCACGCGCTCATCGGGCACGGCGATTTCCAGTTTCAGCTTGGGTAGAAAATCCACTACGTATTCGGCGCCGCGGTACAGCTCGGTATGACCCTTCTGGCGTCCAAAACCCCGCACTTCGGAAACGGTCATGCCCTGGATGCCCGCTTCGGAAATGGCGTCACGAACATCATCCAGCTTGAATGGTTTAATGATGGCGATTATTAGTTTCATTAGCGTGTCTCGGCAAAGGTAGCTCATGGGACTTCAATGCGAGCATAATATTGCCACAAGCAACCGCTGGACATACGCGGGATGTAAGCAGGCTGCAGGAACCACTCATGATCGACCTGAAATTGATCGACGAACTGAGCCGCAAGCTGGCCGATGCATTGCCTCCAGGTTTTACGCGGCTCAAGGATGAAGCGAACGCGCAGTTTCGGCTGGTATTGACGCGGGCTTTTGAACGCATGAATTTCGTAACCCGCGAAGAATTCGACGCCCAGTCCGCCGTGCTGCTGCGCACGCGGGAAAAACTGGAGCGCCTGCAGGAACAAGTGACGAAACTGGAAAAAGAGTAAGGAAACCCTGATTTATTCAGAGCTCATTACGTAGCATCGCGCCGGTTCGCTCCGGACACCGGCCTGTACCACTCCATTTTCCTACGAATGCTAACGGCATTTCCTGATTATCTTTCGCCGGTATGGGCGGAGAATCTTCCTTCTGAGTGGCCTGCCCGGCCACAGGCAAAGGAGGTCCCCATTGAGCCTGGCACAGGTTTTCAGCCGTGCTTGCGTGGGTGTCGAAGCGCCGGAAGTGATGGTCGAGATTCACCTTGGGGGTGGCCTGCCTGCCATGACCATAGTTGGCCTCGCCGAAACAGCGGTGCGCGAATCCCGTGACCGGGTGAAAGCTGCACTGCTGAATGCCGGCTTTGAATTTCCTCAGCGGCGCATCACCATTTCACTCGCCCCGGCCGACCTGCCCAAGGAAGGCAGCCGCTTTGACCTGCCCATCGCGCTGGGAATACTGGTGGCGTCGAAGCAGGCCCCCGCACGCCTGCTTGCTGGTTACGAATTTGTGGGCGAGCTATCACTCAGTGGTGAACTCAAGCCAGTGCACGGGGTGTTGCCCTTTGCCATCCAGGCCGGCCTATCCGGTCACGGCCTGCTGGTACCCGCAGGCAATGCCACCGAGGCAGCACTGGCCAAAAGCAAAAACACCCTGCAGGCGTCCTGCCTTCTGGATGTGGTGGCGTGGATGAAAGGCGAACTTGTTCTTGCTGAAGTCATGCCTGCAGACCCCAAACCAGGGCCAGCGCTCGCGGATTTGGCGGATGTCATCGGCCAGCACCGGGCCCGCCGTGCTTTGGAGGTGGCCGCTGCCGGGGGGCACAACATCCTGTTCAGCGGCAGCCCGGGCACCGGCAAGACCATGCTAGCTTCGCGCTTGCCCAGCATCCTGCCGCCGATGAGCGATGCTGAAGCGCTGGAAGTCGCGGCCATCGCATCGGTCAGCCGGGTCGGGCTGGACCTGCACCACTGGCACGTTCGTCCGTTTCGCGCACCGCACCACACTGCCAGTGCAATCGCCCTGGTCGGCGGTGGTTCGCACCCCCGCCCGGGAGAAATTTCCCTGGCACACAATGGCGTGCTGTTTCTCGATGAATTGCCGGAATTCAACCGGCACGTGCTGGAAGTGTTGCGCGAACCCATGGAATCGGGGCGGATCGCGATCAGCCGCGCGTTGCGCTGCGACACCTTCCCGGCCCGCTTTCAGCTCGCTGCTGCAATGAACCCCTGCCCTTGCGGCTACGCAGGCGATGAAAGCGGCCAGTGCAATTG
>CAWARM010000009.1:0-63803 GCA_963784425.1 uncultured Gammaproteobacteria bacterium | reverse complement strand
GAACGGAATGGCGTGCTTCGATGCCCGTCAGGTTTTTGCGCTTTTCGTTCAGTATGAAGTTAGCCACTGAAGTCGGCGCCTGCACAATCACCTGGCCGGTGTGTTCCTTCATCGCCTCTTCTTCCAGCAGGCGCAATATGGACAGGGCAAGGGATTCAATGCTGCGAATGGTTCCATGGCCATCACAGCGCGGACAGGTTTCCTGACTGGACTCACCGAGAGAAGGGCGCAGCCGCTGACGCGACATTTCCATCAGGCCAAACCGGGAAATCCGGCCAGTCTGAACCCGCGCCTTGTCGATCTGCAGGGCGTTTTTCAATTGCTCTTCAACGTCCCGCTGGTGCTTGCGGTCCATCATGTCGATGAAATCGATCACGATCAGTCCGCCCAAATCGCGCAGCCTCAACTGCCGGGCGATTTCGTCCGCAGCTTCCAGGTTGGTCTTGTAAGCGGTGTCTTCAATGTCGGATCCTTTCGTGGCGCGCGCAGAATTGATGTCGATGGACAGCAGCGCCTCGGTGTGGTCAATGACCAGCGAACCACCCGACGGCAAGTGCACCGTGCGGGCAAACGCGGATTCGATCTGGCTTTCGATCTGGTAGCGGCTGAACAGAGGCACATCGTCTTCGTACAGCTTGAGCTTGCGTACGTTGTGCGGCATCACCTCTTCGATAAACTTGCGTGCGTCCTGGAATACGGTGATGTCATCGACCAGAATTTCGCCGATCTCGTTACGCAAATGATCGCGCAGGGCGCGGATGAACAGGTTGCTTTCCTGGTAAATCAGGAAAGGCGCCTTCTTTTCGTGGGAGGCCTTGTCAATGGCGTGCCAAAGCTGCAACAAGTAGTCCAGGTCCCACTGAAGTTCGTCGGCCTCGCGCCCGACTCCTGCCGTGCGCACGATGATGCCCACGTTGTCCGGGGTGGTTACATTTTGCAACTGCTCCCGCAGGTCCTGCCGCTCATCGCCGCTGATGCGGCGCGATACGCCGCCCGCCTTCGGGTTGGTTGGCATCAGAACCAGGTAGCGGCCGGCCAGGGAAATGTAAGTGGTCAGCGCGGCGCCCTTATTACCACGTTCTTCTTTTTCGACCTGGACAATGATTTCCTGTCCTTCCGTCACTGCTTCCTTGACGGATACTTTGCCTTCCTTGCCGCGCGCCGAGGCCTGGTAATACTCCGGGCAGATTTCTTTCAGCGGCAGGAATCCGTGACGGACAGAGCCAAAATCGACAAAGCAGGCTTCCAGGGAGGGTTCAACGCGGGTAATACGTCCTTTGTAGACGTTTGATTTCTTTTGTTCGAGGGCGGGGACTTCGATATCCAGGTCAATCAGGTTCTGGCCATCAGCAATGGCCACACGCAACTCTTCTGGCTGAGTCGCGTTTATCAGCATTCTTAACATTATATTTGTTCCTCAGGCATCCTGGCCTGAACACACGGGCTCACGGAGCTCAAAACCCCGGTTTCACGCGTTTCATATTCCCGACGGTGGTAAAGCCGTTCCAGGAATGCCTATTCAATGTGTATTTGCCGGTTCGCTTTGCAGCTACCGGACCGTTACAACGGCCAAAGGCTGTTGCATGAATCTCAAGTTCTTGCCTGGCTCAGCCCCGCATTTTTATCTTAAACGCAGCTTGCTGTGTGCCGGATGGTCCAGTTCCGGCTTGCGCACGCGCGCAGACCAGGCATGTTCGGATAAACTGAAGGGCGGGGACCACGGCCCCAAAAAAAGCCAGGCTGGGTTTTCCAATGACACTTGCCGATACTAAAGTCCAGAGTGACCGGAGTGACAGATGATGTATTCGCTAGTTCCAGCGCGACGATCCGAAGGCCAGCAATATAACAGCCTTTTCCCAATCTATCAATGAGTTGTCTTTGAATACTGAAGCGAATAGAAAGAATGGTGTCCGGCACGTAGAAGTCTTGCCGGACCACGCGGGGCAGCGCATTGATAATTTCCTTGCCCGGCAACTCAAGGGCGTTCCCAAGGCGGGCGTCTACCGCATGATCCGCACCGGACAAGTGCGGATCAACGGAAAGCGCTGCAAACCAGACCATAAGCTGGCTGCTGGTGATGAAATACGTGTACCCCCTGCCCGAACCCAGGAAGACGGGACCGTGCGGGTAGCAGGAGCAGTGCTGCAACAGGTCCGGCAAGCGGTGCTGTATGAAGATGCGCACTACCTGGTCATCGACAAACCTTCAGGCATGGCGGTGCATTCAGGCAGCGGTCTGCCGTGGGGACTGATTGATGCCGTGCGCCAGGCCTGGCCGGGGCAATACGCCGAACTGGCGCATCGCATTGATCGCGAGACCAGCGGCTGCGTCTTGCTCGCCCGCAGCGGGGAAGCACTGCGGCACCTCTCCGCGCAATTCCGCCAGGGCACGGTCGCCAAACGGTACCTGTGCCTGCTGGACGGGTTGATGCAGGAACCCCGGGTGGTTGTCAGTGCGCCTGTACTGAAAGTGCGCTACGACCAGGAACACAGCGTTGATGTCGATGATGAAGGCAAAGACGCATTAACCCATTTTCGTTTGCTGCAGGCCTATGCCGACGCGAGTTACGTGGAAGCGGAGATTTTCACCGGGAGAACCCACCAGATTCGCGTGCATGCGGCCCACCTGGGGTTGCCGCTGGCCGGAGACAGCCGCTACTCCACTGAGGATTCGCAAAAAAAATGGAAAGCGCGGGGCCTCAACAGGCTGTTCCTGCACGCGCACCAGCTGGGCTTTGCATCGTTGTCAGGGCAAACCATAGAGTGTCATGCGCCATTGCCCCTGGCACTTCGTGCAGTCCTTGATGCGATCGAGCCTTGATGTCATGAAACCTGATGTCATGAAACCTCATAACTGGGCCCCACGATGCATAGCAGATTGACTACAGGGAGGAGGGGCTTTGACCGCTGGTGATAGCCGGCGGCCTGTGCTCTAATTCGCGCCATGTACCGGCCCCTGGAAGCCTTTATTGGCCTGCGTTACCTGCGCGCCAAGCGGCGTAATCACTTTATCTCTTTTATCTCCCTGACTTCGATGCTGGGTATCGCGCTGGGCGTGACCACCTTGATCACCGTGATTTCGGTAATGAACGGTTTCGAGAAGGAATTGCGTAGCCGCATACTGGGCGCGATCGCCCATGCCACCATCCAACCGGTTAACGAAGCAATGGTGGATTGGCAGCCCATCATCAAGCAGGTAGAGCAACACGCCGGGGTGCTGGGTGCTGCTCCTTATATAGAAGAGGGTGTTTGGCTGCAGGGTGTTGGCTCCTCGGGTGCAAAGATCCGTGGAATTGACCCCGCCTATGAGGAGCGTGTTTCCGAAGTTGGCAGCAAGATGGTTACGGGGGCCGTGGCGGACTTGCGCCCCGGCGAGTACAGCATCCTCCTGGGAATCGGCCTGGCTGCGCAACTGCGGGTGGGGCCCGGTGACCGGGTCACCGTCATTGCCCCGAGGCTGAAGGCCACACCGGTAGGGGCCAGCCCGCTGATGCGGCGGTTCACGGTGGTTGGCGCCTTCGAATTTGGTGAGTACGAAAATGACAACACGCTGGCGCTGATTCATATCGATGATGCTGCAAAATTGCTGCGCATGCAGCCCGGCAGCATTGGAGGAATCCGCCTCAAACTGGCCGACATGGACCTGTCCTGGCGCACGGCGCGCGAAATTTCCAGCGAATTGACCGGGCAGTACATAGTGCGTGACTGGACCGAAGAGCGCGGCAACCTGTTCCAGGCAGTGCGCACGGAAAAAACGGTCATGTGGGTGATTCTTTCACTCATCATTGCCGTGGCGGCGTTTAACATCATTTCCATGCTGGTGATGGTCGTGACCGACAAGCAGGCTGACATAGCCATTCTCAAGACCATGGGCGCCCGGGCGGGCACCATCCTGCGGATATTCGTCATCCAGGGTAGCCTGATTGGCATCATAGGCACTGCGCTGGGCGTGCTGGGCGGAGTCGTGCTGGCCGCGAACATCAGTTCTGTCATGCCTTTCCTGGAGCACATTTTTGGCTTCAGCCTGTTCCCGGAGGACATTTACTACATCACCGAATTGCCATCTGATTTGCGTGGCGGCGATGTCGTCAAGTTTGCGCTGATGTCGCTGGGCATGTCCCTGCTGTCTACCCTGTATCCGGCGTGGCGCGCGTCGACCACTCATCCGGCGGAGGCATTGCGTTATGAATAGCACGTCTCCGGAACTGGTGCTGGACGCGCGCAATATCAGCAAGTCCTTTCACCAGGGATCGAAAAAAATTGATGTGCTGAGTGATGTCAGCTTGCAGCTCCGTGCTGGACAGTCCATGGCGGTTGTTGGAACTTCCGGAGCCGGGAAAAGCACCTTGATGCATATCCTCGGTGGCCTTGATCGGCCGGACAGTGGCGAAGTGCTGATCGAAGGCCAGTCCCTGTGGGCCCAAAGTGAGGCGGCGCGCGGCGCCATGCGCAATCGCACCCTCGGGTTTGTGTACCAGTTTCATCACTTGTTACCGGAATTCACTGCGCTGGAAAATGTCGCCATGCCTCTGCTCATACGCGGGCTGGCAGTGTCGGTTGCCAGGCAAAAAGCAGCTGATCTGCTTGGCCGCGTGGGCCTGGAGCAGAGGCTGGACCACAAGCCGGGTGAGCTATCGGGCGGCGAGCGGCAACGTGCAGCGGTCGCGCGCGCCCTGGTCGGCGGCCCCCGGGTAGTTTTGGGTGACGAACCAACCGGAAACCTTGATGAGCGCACTGCAGGAAGCGTTTACGACTTGCTGCTGGAGCTGAATCGCGAGCTACAAACCAGCCTGCTGCTGGTCACGCATGACACCAGGCTGGCAGCGCGCATGGACCGGCAACTGGAGCTGCGCCTCGGGCAGATCCACACGCTGACTTAAGGAGCGTCTGATCCATGCTGCACGGGCGTGTTGCCCGTAGCTTCCCGGCCGGCATCATTGCCGGCGTTTTCGCAGGGTACTTTCTGTTCATCCAGGGATGGAATGTATGGCCGTTGGCGGCGGCCATGTTGCCATGGGTGATCGTGCTGCTGGCGATCAAGCAGCGATCGCCATGGGCCGTGGCAGCGTTGCTCAGCCTGAGCTGGTCCGGCCTTGCATTTCAGCACCAGCTTGAGGATCGCCTGCCAGCCGCACTGAATGGCCGCACTTTGACGGTACAAGGACGCGTAGCAGACCTGCCGCAGCAGTATCCCGAATACACCCGCTTCCGTTTCCACCCCCTGAACCTGCCATCTGACACCATGCTGCCCGGCACCATCCTGGCCTACTGGTATCGCGACCCGCCTGCCATTGCGCCGGGAGAGATCTGGCAACTGCAACTCCAGCTCAGGCCGCCCTGGGGCCGGGTGAACTTCCAGGGCTCAGACCGCGAGCGCTGGCTGTTCGCTGAAGGCATAGGGGCGCTGGCGACGGTCCGCGCCGGTGAGCTGCAGGGCATGGACAGTTCGATAAGCTCCCATCTGAATGCACTGCGGAACAAGCTGCGTTCACTCATTCTGCAGGCCGTGCCGGGCGAGCAGACACAGGGAGTGGTGCTGGCGCTTGCCATCGCTGATCTCAGTAAACTTTCCGTGCAGCAGAACCGGACTTTCTCCCGCACCGGCACAGCTCACTTGCTGGCCATATCCGGGCAACAGGTCAGCCTCGCGGCCATGTTTGGCTTCTTGCTTGCGCGCTTGCTGCTGCTGGCGATTCCTCCGGCATGGATGCGCGGCCTTGCGTATCCTGCCGCCATGTTTGCCGGCCTGTTACTGGCGACGGTCTACGCAGCCCTCGCCGGATTTGGAACATCAACCGTGCGCGCGCTGGTGATGTTGATGGTGGGCATCCTGATGCTGGCGACGCGCCGCACCACCCACCTGTGGCAGGCGTGGCTGACCGCCATGGCGGCCGTGCTGCTGCTGGATCCGCCCGCCCTGCTGGGTGCGGGATTCTGGATGTCATTCGCTGCGGTCGCGGTGCTCCTGCTGCTGTTTTCCAACCGCGCGGCCAACGACGAGTCCTGGTGGCGCAGTATGCTGCGCGCGCAAGTGGGCATTACTTTGTTCATGCTGCCGCTCGGCGCCTGGTGGTTCCAATCGGTCAGCTTGTCCGGCCTGGCGGCGAACTTGCTGGCCATACCCTGGGTGAGTTTCATCACGGTGCCGCTGATCCTGCTGGGCCTGCTGCTGGCGCCACTTTGCACAACGCTATCCCTGCTGGCATTTTATTTGGCCGGAGCAAGTTCGGAGTATCTCTTGCTGGCCCTTGAATGGCTGGCTGCACTGCCGTCGTCGGCAGTGGCTTTACCCCAGCCCTCGGTGTGGGCCGTGGCCGTGGCCTCACTGGGTGGACTACTGCTGTTGCTGCCACGAGGCCTGCCACACCGCTGGCTGGGGCTGCTCTTATTGTTGCCTTTGCTCGCGCCGTTCCCGCGCCCCTCCGTGGGGTCGTTGCGTCTTGACGTGCTGGATGTCGGGCAGGGTACTGCAGTGCTGGTGGGCTCCAGCGAGCATTTGCTGGTCTACGACAGCGGTCCGGGTGACGGCCGGGAATTCAACCTGGTCGACCAGGTGATGGTGCCGGCCATTCTGCAATCGGGGTACCGGTCCCCGGATCGCATCCTCATCAGCCACGGTGACATGGACCACGCCGGCGGGTTAAACCGGCTCATGGAACTCTTTCCGCACGCACTGGTGCATGCCAACTTGTCAGTTGCCAATTTGTCAGTTGCAGGGGGCGAGCTGGCGAAGTGCAGGCAAGGTCTGGAGTGGGCCTGGGACGGCATCAGTTTCCAGGTGCTGCACCCGTCTCCCTACCTGCCTTACATTCGCAATGACAGCTCCTGCGTCGTGAGCATAAGGTTTGGCAAATCCTCGGTCCTGTTGCCCGGCGATATCTCCAGCCCAATTGAGGATCGCCTCGTGCGCCAGGGCATAGGCTCGCACCTGGTACTGCTGGTGCCGCACCACGGCAGCAAATCGTCTTCCAGCGCAGAGTTCCTGGAGCATGTGCAACCTCTCATCGCCGTGGCAACCACGGGGCTGGGCAACCGGTTTGGCTTTCCACGCCCTGAAACCCGGCAGCGCTATCTTGAACATGGCATTCCCCTGTGGTCGACCGACGCCTGTGGGGCTATCCGCGTGGATTGGCGGCGGATGGCAGCATGCGGAGTTACAGCGCACGCAAGGTCCAGCAGGCGCCGTGGCGCTGGCCGGCGGCAGATTTCTGCCCCTGACAGCCTGGCACAGGTGATGGCGGTAATGGCCTCTGTCCGGCGCCGCATGTATCATTCGGATTGCCTGCAATCAAAGGAGTGAAAACACGTGCTCGAAATCATCTACGCTGGCGGCTGGGTCATGGCGCCCATCATTCTTTGCTCCATTCTTGCCGTAGCTATAGTCGCCGAGCGTTTCTGGACCTTGCGGGCCAGCAAGGTCATCCCGCCCCACCTCTCCGCCCAGGTGCAGGAATGGGCGTCGCGGCATGAGCTGGACAAACGGCACATCGAACAACTGCGCGACGGTTCACCACTGGGGCGTGTCCTCGCCGCCGCGCTGGCCAACCGGCACCGGCCAAGAGAACTGATCAAAGAAGCCGTTGAAGACACGGGGCGGCACGTGGTCCACGAACTCGATCGTTTCCTTAACGCGCTGGGAACGATAGCTGGCATTTCACCCTTGCTCGGTTTGTACGGCACGGTGCTTGGCATGATCCAGGTTTTTTCAGCCATCGTAAAACATGGCGCAGGCCATGCAGACCAATTGGCCGGCGGCATATCCGTCGCATTGATTACTACGGCGGGTGGGCTGACCGTCGCCATTCCGGCCTATTTTTTCTACCGCTACTTCAAAGGCAGGGTGGAAGAGTACGTGGTGTCAATGGAAGTAGAGGCGATCAGCCTGATTGAAGCAATTGAGCAAGGCAACGTGGCACAACTCAGCAACCGTGTTCCGGGCGGCTGACTCGTGAACTTCCGCAAACGCACCGGCGAGGAGCTGACCATCGACCTCACGTCGCTGATTGACGTGGTGTTTATTTTGCTGCTTTTTTTCATGGTGAGTACCACGTTCGAACGCCCGGCTTCAATGAAGATCACGCTGCCGGAAGCCAGTGCGGAGGCGGAGCTGGCAGACCCGGCGAAACGGCTGGAACTGGTCATTGATAAAGAGGGCAAGATGTATCTGAACGACCAGGAACTGGTGGATGACCGGCAGGAAACCTTGATTGCTGCTTTCACGCAAGAGGTCGGTGACAATCGTAAGGTACCGCTGGTCTTACGCGCAGATCGCGAAACCCCGCATCACTTCGTGGTCACGGCCATGGATGTAGCGGCTCAGTTAGGATTCACCGATCTGTCAATCGCTACCGACCGGTCCAGCGGAAAGAAGGAATGACTGCAACGCCCTCGGCTTCGTCGATGGCGATATACCTTCGGCTGTGGGGCTATACCCGGCGTTATTGGCCGATGTTCGTGCTGGGACTGGCCGGCGTCAGCGTGGATGCGGCAATGCAGGCGGCTTTCGTGGAATTCATGGGCCCCCTGATCGACCGTGTATTCGTCGGTAAGGATTCCGCCTTCGGCCTGTGGCTCGCCGGCATCATCGCCTTGATCAGCATCGGCCGCATCATCGGTAATTTCGCCGGTGTCTACGGCATGGAATGGGTGGGGCGGCGGGTGGTCGCTGACCTGCGCAACCAGTTGTTCGCTCAATACGTGGCCCTGCCCGCGTCTTTTTATGACAAGTTCAGCTCCGGCCAGCTGATTTCCAAGCTGGCCTATAACAGCGAGCAGGTTGCAAACGCAGCGACCAACTCCATCGTTTCGGCCTTCAGGGACGTGGTGCTGGTTATCATGCTGGTGACGGTGATGGTAACCAATAGCTGGAAGCTGACCCTGGTCATGTTGTTGCTGGTGCCCATGATAGGCTTGCTGGTTACCGTCATCAGCAAGCGTTTTCGCGGCATCAGCCATCGCATCCAGGATTCCATGGGCGACGTGTCCCATGTGACCGAAGAAGCCGTGGCCGGGCACCGGGTGGTGAAAGTATTCCAGGGCCAGCAAGCCGAGATCCGCCGCTTTGAAAAGGTCAACGAGAAAACCCGTCGCCTGCATATGCGCATGGAAATAACGCACCTGACAGGTTCGTCCATGGTGCAGGTAGCAGCGGGGCTGGCCATTGTCTTGCTGATGATATTTGCCACCCGGCCGGAAATGCTCAATGGCATCTCCGCCGGAACCTTCACCACGATTTTCTGGGCAATGGTAGGCACCATACCCCCGCTCAAGCGCCTTACCTCGGTGCAGTCGCAGCTACAAAAAGGCATCGCCGCTGCCGACAGCATTTTCCAGGTAGTGGATCTCGAGCCTGAGCAGGATAGCGGTAGCTATTCCGTCGCCCGGGTGCGGGGTGATATCGAATTTCGCAATGTCAGCTTCAGTTACCCCAGCAGTCATGCTCCGGTGCTGCACAATGTCAGTTTCACCGTTGCAGCCGGCAGTGTTGTGGCACTGGTAGGGCATTCCGGCAGTGGCAAGACTACCCTGGCCGGATTGTTGCCGCGCTTTTATCCCTACAGTGACGGCCACGTGCTGCTCGACGGCGTCGAGTTACAGGACTACCGGTTGGAGAACCTGCGCAGTCAGATTGCCCTGGTCAGCCAGGACGTTGTGCTGTTCAATGATACGGTGGCTGGCAATATCGCCTATGGGGCCCTGGCGGGCGCCAGTCGCGAGGCCATTGAGCGGGCGGCTCGGGCAGCGCACGTTACCGAGTTTGTTGAGCGTCTGCCGCAGAAGCTCGATACCCAGGTCGGGGAAAATGGAACCCTGCTCTCCGGCGGGCAAAGGCAGCGGCTGGCGATTGCCCGGGCGTTGCTCAAGGATGCGCCGATACTGATTCTCGACGAAGCGACTTCCGCGCTGGATAGCGAGTCAGAACGCGTGATACAGGATGCATTGGCAGAGGTCATGAAACACCGCACAACGCTGGTCATTGCGCACCGTTTGTCTACCATTGAAAATGCCGATCAGGTCATCGTACTGGATCAGGGCAGGGTGACTGAAATGGGTACTCACAAAGAATTGCTGGAGCGGGGCCGGGTATATTCCTCGCTCTATCATCTGCAATTCGGCAGGCAAAAGGCGGACCATGCGGGCAAAGCTTGAGCGCTTCCTGGACGAGGTCTGGTACGGGGGCGAAAAGCCCCCAACCTGGCTCAGAGCCCTGGTACCCGTTTACCGGGCAGGTTTCTGGCTGAATCGAAAACTCAAGAGTGCACGTCAACCTGCAGCACTGAAGGGTCGCGCCATAGTGGTCGTGGGAAACGTGGTCGCAGGGGGTAGCGGCAAAACACCGTTGGTCATTCGCTTGTGCCAGTTAGCCCGCCAGGCCGGTTATCGGCCTGCAGTGATCAGCCGCGGCTATGGCAGATCATCGGGCGTCCTTGCAGAGGTCAGCAAGGATTCATCTCCAGCCGAAATCGGCGATGAGCCCTTGATCATTGCGCGCCGCAGCGGGGCCCCCGTGGTGGTGGCAGCTGACCGCTGTGCTGCGGCACAGTTCCTGTTCGACCGGGGTGCTGACCTGGTCATATCCGATGACGGTTTGCAGCATCACCGTCTGCCCCGCACCATCGAAATCTGCGTAGTGGACGGTGCGCGTGGTTTCGGCAATGGTGAATTGCTGCCGGCAGGCCCTTTGCGTGAACCGCCGTCGCGCCTTAATAGTGTGGATTTTGTCGTGATCAATGGTGCGCAGGACGAGGTGCCGGGTCAGTCCGTGCCTCGCGACCTGTCAGCCCGGCCTGGCGCTGCGGTGAACATGGAGCTCGCCCCGGGTTTGCTGCATGCGCTCAACGGCACGGAAAAGTGGCGCCTGTCTCAGTTTACCGGCTGCCGGGTGAACGCCATTGCCGGAATTGGTAATCCGGATCGTTTTTTCCGCGTGTTGCAGCAGGCCGGATTGCAGACGAAGAATCACGCTTTTCCCGATCACCATACATTTACCAGGAAAGATTTCAGTGCGTTGGAACCGGGTTTGCCGCTGCTCATGACCGAAAAGGATGCCGTAAAGTGCCGCGGTTTGGGCCTGGACAACGCATGGTTCCTCGCGGTTGAGGCAGTGCTTCCTTCAACCTGGGAATCCGCGTTTTTGCAGCGTCTGGATGCGGGGCTCGCCCAGCCCGGCAAACACCCTGAGGCAAGTTCCGGGCCATGATCGCCAGTTACCAGGTGGTGATTCCGGCACGCATGGCATCCCGGCGTTTGCCGGGCAAGCCCCTGGTCAACATTGCCGGCAAGCCCTTAATCCAGCATGTTTACGAAGGAGCATTGCAGTCTGCTGCTGCATCGGTGGTCATTGCCACCGATGATGCACGGGTGCAAAGGGTGTGCGAAGCGTTTGGCGCAGAGGTAGTCATGACCTCTGCCTTGCACGCCAGCGGCAGTGACCGTCTCGCCGAATGCGCGGTGTGCAAGGCTTGGCCGGATGACACAACCATCGTCAACCTGCAGGGTGATGAGCCCCTTATGCCACCGCAATGCCTGGACCAGGTTGCCATGCTGCTTGCATCCGATCCCGCGGCGCGGTTGGCAAGCCTGTATTGGCCGCTGACAACGCCGCAGGAAATCCTTGACCCCAATATTGTGAAAGTGGTCACCGCCCTGGATGGTGCCGCCATTTGCTTCAGCCGTTCAGTGATTCCATTTCCGCGGGACTTCACGGACCTTCAGGCGGCGCTGGACAATGCCTGTGAATGGGGCGGTGAGTGGAAGCGGCATATCGGACTTTATGCCTGGCGCATGTCTGCCTTGCAAACTTTCAGTCGCCAGCAGCCCACGCCCCTGGAGCGGGCTGAGAAGCTGGAGCAGCTGCGCGTGCTTGAGCACGGCGGACGCATCATCATGGCCCAGGCTTGCCGCCACATACCCGCCGGAGTTGACACGCCGGAAGACCTGGAAAGGGTGCGTGATTTAATAAGGTAAAAACTTAGATTAATTACATATAATATTGTTTTAAATACATTATATATCATAAATGATGCGCACAGATTCCCCCTCACCAGAATTTGACGGCAAGGCCTTTGCGGCACGCCTGCCCAAGCGTCCGGGGGTGTACCTGATGCGGGATGAAACCGGTCTCGCCCTGTACGTGGGCAAAGCCAGGAATTTGCGCCAGCGGGTTGGGAGCTATTTTGATGCCAGCCCGAAGGTGGAGCGCATCATGCGCATGATCGCGCGCATCCAGTCCATCGAAATCAGCCTGACCCGCAGTGAGGGCGATGCACTGCTGCTTGAAAACGAGTGGATCAAGTCGCTCAAGCCGCGCTACAACATCCTGCTGCGTGACGACAAATCCTATCCGTGGATTGTCATTACCAGCGGACATGAGTTTCCCCGTATCGCTTTCCACCGTGGCACACGGGATCGCGCGCAGCGCTACTTTGGCCCATACCCGTCAGCAGGCTCGGTGCGGGAAAGCATCAGCCTGATCCAGAAATTGTTCCGCTTGCGCAACTGCGAGGACAGCTATTTCAGCCATCGCCAGCGGCCCTGCCTGCAGCACCAGATTAAACGTTGTACTGCTCCGTGCGTGGGTTTTGTCAATGCCAGTGACTACGCGGAACAAGTCAGTGATGCCAGCTTGTTCCTGGCCGGAAAGGATCAAAAAATCATCGAGCGCCTGATCCGCCGCATGGAACTGGCCGCCGGACAACGGGAGTATGAGGCTGCGGCAGTCTACCGGGACCAGATCAATACCCTGAAGCAAATGCATGCCCAACAGTTTGTTTCCGGCGGAAGCGGCAACCTGGATTTCATCGCCGTTGCCCAGGAGCAGGGCAAGAGTTGCGTGCAGGTAGTGTCGTACCGCAACGGCCGCAACCTCGGCCAACGGAGTTTTTTTCCCAGCCAGGCCGAGCAGCATGAAGCGGCGGAAGTACTGGAAGCGTTTCTCGGCCAGTACTACCGTGAACGCATTCCGCCGGAGCAATTGGTGCTTTCCCACCCCGTATCGGATCCCGGGATACTGCAAGCCGCGTTCTCCCTTGCTGCGGGCAGAAAAGTTGCAATCCAGTCCCGCCCGCGAGGTGACCGGCGCAAGATGCTGCAACTGGCGGCGCAGAATGCCCGGGAGTCTCTTGGTCTTCGCCTTGCCGGGCTGGCGAGCATTAGCCGGCAGTTCGAAGCTTTACAGGCCCTGCTGCGGCTCGATGAACAGCCTCGGTCCATCGAGTGTTTTGATATTTCGCACACATCGGGAAACCAGGCTGTGGGTTCCTGTGTAGTGTTCGACAGCAGCGGCCCGGTCAAGTCACGTTATCGCCGTTTCAATCTGAAGGACATCACGCCGGGAGATGACTACGCGGCCATGCGCCAGGTTCTCACCAGGCGTTACGCGAGAATGCAGGCGGGCGAGGGCGCTCTGCCGGACCTGGTGCTGATCGACGGGGGTAAAGGCCAATTGCAACAGGCAATCGACGTGATGGCGGAACTGGGCTTGTCGGCCATCATGCTGGTCGGGATAGCCAAGGGGCCTGCGCGTCGTCCCGGCTTCGAGGAGTGGGTGCGCCCTGCGCCGGAACCCTCGTTGTTTCCAGGCCCTGCGTCACCGGCCTCACATTTGGCACAACAGATTCGTGACGAGGCGCACCGCTTTGCCATCACGGGTCATCGCGGCCGCCGCAACAAGTCCACTACCCGGTCAACTCTCGAAGACGTTCCAGGAGTAGGGCCAAAGCGGCGCCGCCAATTGCTCAACCATTTTGGCGGGCTGCAGGGCGTGGGCAAAGCCGGCATTGATGAGTTGTCCAGCGTACCCGGCATCAACCGCTTGTTAGCGGAGCAGATCTTCAAAGCCTTGCATTAAGGTCGTGCATAGGGTCTCGCCATTTTTTTTGGTGCGGCTTCGATGTCTTTATCACGGGCAGTCTGTAATAATACACGGGCAATCATTCATCCTTACCGGCAAGCCATGAGCGTTTCTGCACCAACCATTCTGACCCTGATGCGAATTGCGCTGGTGCCGGTGCTGGTATTGTTTTTTTACCTGCCCTTCCCATGGGCTAATGACGTTTGCGTAGTGGTGTTCGTGCTCGCTGCAGTAACCGATTGGGCTGATGGATTCATGGCCCGGCGGATGGAGCAGATGTCACGGTTCGGAGCCTTCCTGGATCCGGTAGCCGACAAACTCATGGTGGCAACGGCACTGATTTTGCTGGTGCAGCGGCAGGAGTCATATGAAGGGCTTTTCGCTGTTGCTGCCGCGGTGATTGTAGGCCGGGAGATTACCATTTCAGCATTGCGGGAGTGGATGGCGGAAGTAGGGGGCCGTTCACTGGTCAATGTGTCCTGGGTGGGCAAAATGAAGACCGGGTTCCAGATGACCGCAATCGGGTTTCTGCTTTACCATGAAAACATCGGCTGGATCCCCATCGCGTTGTTGGGTGAATTGCTCCTGTACACAGCCGCGGCGCTGACTCTATGGTCCATGTGGACCCACCTGAGGTCGGCCTGGCCGGTGATCAGCGACTCGCGACACCACGTGCATTACTCGCAGGAAGAGTTTGACGCTGCGGATGCAGCGCATGCAGCACGTTCCAGCTACAAGGATTGAGTCCTGCATCCATGACTATTCTTACCCAGCGCCGGGAAACGCCAACCGTACGCATTGAAAAGGTTCTTGTAGGCAGCTTGCATCCCATCGTGGTGCAATCCATGACCAATACGGACACCGCAGATGCCAGGGCGACCGCGCAACAGGTTGCTGAACTTGCGCGTGCCGGGTCCGAACTGGTCCGCATCACGGTTAATACCCTCGAAGCGGCCCGGGCCGTGGTGGATATCAAAAACCGGCTCGACATGATGTCCTGTGATGTACCACTGGTGGGCGACTTCCACTACAACGGCCACCAGTTGCTGACTGCAGTGCCGGATTGCGCACGGATCCTGGCCAAGTACCGCATCAATCCGGGCAACGTGGGCTTTGGCCGCAAGCGCGATGACCAGTTCGCAACCATTATTGAAATCGCCCGCAAGCATGACAAACCGGTGCGGATTGGAGTCAACTGGGGCAGCCTGGACAGTGCACTGCTGGCGCGATTGATGGATGAAAACGCCAGTCGCCGGGAACCGCTGGATGCACGCATGGTCATGCGCGAGGCCCTGATCGTGTCCGCCCTGGAAAGCGCACGGCAGGCTGAAGATCTTGGCCTGGAACATGACCACATTATCCTTTCGTGCAAAGTCAGCGATGTGCAGGACCTGATCGCGGTGTACCGTTCACTGGCAACGCGATGCGACTATCCGCTGCACCTCGGTTTGACCGAGGCGGGCATGGGCAGCAAAGGAATTGTTTCTTCCACTGCCGCCATGGCCGTGTTGCTGCAGGAAGGCATTGGCGACACCATCCGGATTTCACTCACCCCGGAGCCCGGCCAATCGCGCAATGATGAAGTCATCGTGGCACAGGAGCTTTTGCAGAGCATGGGCTTGAGGGCATTTACGCCCATGGTTACTGCTTGCCCCGGTTGTGGCCGGACCACCAGCACGTTTTTCCAGGCATTGACCAGGGACGTACAATCCTTCGTGCGCGAAAGCATGCCGGTCTGGCGCACCCGCTACCAGGGCGTTGAGAACCTGTCCCTGGCGGTCATGGGCTGCATCGTCAATGGCCCCGGCGAGAGCCGCCACGCCAATATTGGCATCAGTCTGCCCGGCACTGGTGAGGCGCCGGTTGCCCCGGTCTTTATTGACGGGCAGAAGGCAGCAACTCTTCGTGGTGACACGCTGACGCAGGATTTTTTACAATTGATTGAGAAGTACATCGAAAGCCACTACCCCCTTTACCGACCCGAACAGTGAACAGGTGACCATGAGCTTGCTGCGAAAACATAAACTGGCTGAACTGGCTGACCGGCACGACCTCTACCAGCGCTCGGTACAGGATACAGAAACAGAAATTGATTTTATCCTCGAGACCTGGAACGGCCTGCGCAAGAGGCCGGCCGAATTGTTGCGCGAAGACTTTTGCGGCACGGCCAATACCGCTTGCGAGTGGGTGCGCCGCGACCCCCGCCACTTTGCCATCGGCATTGACCTTGACAGCGAGGTGCTGCAGTGGGGCCAGCAACACAACGTTTCACATCTGAGCTCCGAGGAGCAACATCGCCTTGAATTGATCAATGGCAACGTCCTCGATGATCTGCAGGAACGCGCAGATATCGTGCTGGCGATGAACTTCAGCTATTTCCTCTTCCGCACGCGCGATGAATTGCGCGAGTATTTCAGTTCCGTGCATGCGGGCCTGGCAAAAGACGGTATCTTTTTCCTGGATGCCTACGGCGGATACGATGCACCGCGGGAACTCGAAGAGAGCCGGGAGTGTGACGACTTCGTATACATATGGGACCAGGCGGAATTCAATCCGATAGATTCCTGCATGACCTGCCATATCCATTTTGAATTTGCAGACGGTTCAAGGATTGATAAAGCGTTCAGTTATCACTGGAGGTTGTGGACCTTGCCCGAAATCCGGGAAATTCTCCTGGAAGCCGGTTTCCGCCAGGCGGACGTGTATTGGGAAGGAACCGACGAGGAAACTGAAGAAGGCAACGGTGAGTATCAGCCTCGCGAAATTGGTGAGGCGGATGCCGGCTGGGTTTGTTACATCGTCGCCCAGGCCTAGTGTCCTGTAACTAGCCCTAGAGCCTTAATGCAGGCTTAGAGCCGTTGGGCAGGCTTAGAGCCGGTGGGCGGGCCAGGACAACTCGCCCGCACGGACGGCGGTGACCGGATCGGTTTTCTCCAGCGGCGCCACCAGCAACGCCACGCATGGTTGGCCCGGTGGACAGACAACGTCAATAACGGATGCTGCTGCTTCCTGTCCGTTACCAAGCACGAAGCAGGAGTCGCCAGCGCGTAATTTCGTCCTGCCTTCCAGTTGCAGTAACACAGGGTGCCGTTTGACTTTTCCCAGGTAGCGGGTGCGCGCCACGATCTCCTGTCCCGGGTAACAACCCTTGGAGAAACTTACTGCGCCGATTACATCCAGCCCCAACATCTGCGGCAAGAACCGCTCGCTGCTGGCGCGCCCCAACCAGCTGATGCCGTGGCAGATTTCATTGCGCCGCCAGGCAAGCACTTCATTTTCGGGACTGACTTGGGGCGTTGTAAGCAAGTACTGCAGGGCAAGCTGCGGCGAAGAAAAATGCCATGCATCCGGTGGTGGAGCAGCACCCGGGGACAAACCGGCCGCTTGCAGTTCACGGCACAGCTCGATCTTGACCCTGGCGCGCAGCACATAGATGCTGAGACGGGCCGCGACGGCTTCCGCCAGGCTGGATTCCAGCACGATGAACCAATCCTCGGCGGATCGACACACGAGCATCAGGGCGATGACTTGCCCGCGCGCTGAGCAATAGGCTGCAAACGTCGATTCGCCGGGCGCAACCACCGCAATGTCGGCGGCCAGCTGGCTTTGCAGGAAACTGCCAACATCCGCACCAGAGAGCTTCAAAATGGCAAGATAAGGCAAATGCGTCATGTTTGTTGTTGATCTTGCAAAGTGGCTTGCATTGTACCCGATGCATCCCGGAATCACGGTATAATCGGGCTTGATACGTGTAGCGAGACCGCGCCAGAGCAGGCGATTCTAGTTGCATCACTGATACCCGGGAAACTGTCCACGTGAAACCCAGACCGCTATCACCCTTCATGCTTGGTCCGTACTACCGGCCGCAGCTTACCTCCGTGCTGTCCATTACGCACCGCTTGACCGGCATTGTACTCAGCCTGGTTGGAGCACCACTGCTGCTGTGGTGGATAGTGGCTACCAGCGGGGGATCCGGGTCTTACGCGGCAATGACCGCTTGCCTGTCGGGCTGGACGGGGAAATTGCTGGCAATTGCCGTGACATTCAGCCTGAGTTTTCATTTCTTCAATGGCATTCGCCACCTGGTGTGGGATACCGGAAGGATGCTGGACATCAAGGAGGCCTATGCTTCCGGGTGGCTGGTCCTGGCCGGCAGCCTGGTGTCAACCGCGATTCTGCTGGGGGCTTTGCTATGAGTCACATGAAACATCCCCTGGCCCGGGCGCGTGGTCATGGCAGTGCAAAAAGCGGTGTGCAGCATTGGCTTATGCAGCGGGTTTCAGCCGTCATGCTGGTACTTCTGCTGCCGTGGCTGGCTTACTCTCTGCTGCAACTGGCCGGGGCCAGCCATGCCGAGGCGCTGGCTTTCGTGGCTGAACCGTGGAATGCAACCTTGCTGCTGTTGTCGCTGCTGTTGCTGCTCTACCACGGCATGCTTGGTTTACAGGTCGTTATAGAAGATTACGTGCATCATCGCGCCCTGGAGTTAAGCCTGCATTTCGCGCTGCGTGCCGCCACCTTGCTTGCCGCCACGCTCGGCGTCATCCACATCATGAAGCTGACGCTCGGGGCCTGAGGAATGAACAAATCCTACGAAATCAAAGAGCATTATTACGATATCGTGGTGGTGGGCGCCGGCGGCGCCGGGCTGCGGGCAACCATGGGCCTTGCCGCCACCGGCCTTAGCACGGCGTGCATTTCCAAGGTGTTTCCAACGCGCAGCCACACTGTTGCGGCCCAGGGCGGCATGTCTGCCGCGCTCGGCAACATGGGTGAAGATGATTGGCGCTGGCATATGTATGACACCATCAAGGGTTCCGACTGGCTGGGTGACCAGGACGCAATCGAATACATGTGCCGCGAGGCCGTGCCCGCGGTCGTGGAGTTGGAGCACTTTGGCGTACCCTTTTCCCGCACCGAGGATGGACGGATTTACCAACGGCCCTTTGGTGGCATGACCACACACTATGGGGCAGGTGTTGCGCAGCGCACCTGCGCTGCCGCGGACCGCACCGGGCACGCCATACTGCACACGCTATACCAGCAGTCACTCAAACACGATGCGACTTTTTATATCGAATATTTTGCTACTGACTTGCTGATGGACGATGACGGCAGATGTCTCGGCGTGCTGGCCTGGAACCTGGCGGACGGTACTTTGCACCTGTTCCGTTCACACGCCGTCATTCTCGCCACCGGAGGATATGGCCGCAGCTATTTTTCCTGTACCTCCGCGCATACCTGCACCGGGGATGGCAACGGCATGGTGTTGCGCGCCGGGCTGCCCTTGCAGGACATGGAGTTCGTACAGTTTCACCCCACCGGTGTGTATGGCGCCGGCGTCCTGATCACCGAAGGGGTGAGGGGAGAAGGCGGCTTCCTCACCAATTCCAGGGGCGAGCGATTCATGGAACGCTACGCGCCCAATGCCAAGGACCTCGCCTCACGCGATGTGGTTAGCCGTTCAATGACCATCGAAATCCGCGAGGGCAGGGGAGTGGGGCCCAAAGCCGATCACATTTACCTGAACCTGCAACACCTGGGTCCGGAAGTCATCCATGAGCGCCTGCCCGGCATTGCCGAGAGCGCGCAGATTTTTGCCGGGGTGGACGTCACCCGTGACCCCATACCGGTGCTGCCCACTGTCCACTACAACATGGGTGGAATTCCTACGAACTATCACGGCGAAGTCGTTACCCTCAAGGACGGCAACCCGGATAGCGTAGTACCGGGCTTGTTTGCCATTGGCGAAGCGGCCTGTGTTTCGGTGCACGGCGCCAATCGCCTTGGATCAAATTCGCTGCTGGACCTCATTGTCTTTGGGCGTGCCGTGGCCCATCGCTGCGCAGCGACTATCCAGGCCGGAGCCAGGCATGCCCCGGTAGCCGCTGCTGCGGTAGACAGACTGGTCGGCGAGTTCGACCGCTTCAGATATGCGTCCGGTGAACTGTCCACCGCGCATATCCGTGCGGACATGCAGCAGGTCATGCAAAACAATGCAGCCGTGTTCCGCACGGGCGATATCCTGCAGGAAGGTTGCGCCTTGATCGACACGGTATACCAGTCGTTCGCACAGGTAAGAGTCAGCGACAGGTCGCTGGTGTGGAATTCGGACCTGGCGGAAACGCTGGAACTGCGCAATCTGCTGGGCTGTTCCGTCACCACCATGGTTTCGGCAGAAAATCGCAAGGAAAGTCGTGGCGCGCACGCGCGGGAGGACTTTCCCCAGCGCGATGATGCACAGTGGATGAAGCACAGCCTGGCGTGGATGGACGATGCAGGCAAGGTGAACCTGGACTATCGCCCGGTGCACATGTACACGCTCAGCGAAGATGTTGCGGTTGTTCCGCCCAAACCCAGGGTGTACTAGTGGGGGATGCGGTGTATTTTGCAAACTTTTTCAGCGGACTCGCCTGGCAAGGCGTGCCCAACTTGGAGACCCGGTAATGGCTGAGTTTCGATTACCCAAAAACTCGCGGATCGAAAAAGGCCGGTCTTTCCCCGCCGCCGCGAATGCGGGCAATATCCGAACGTTTCACATCTATCGCTGGAGCCCTGACGACGATCGCAATCCGCGGATGGATTCTTACGAAGTGGATCTTGATAACTGCGGGCCCATGGTGCTGGACGCCATCATCAAGATCAAGAATGAAATCGACCCCAGCCTGACCTTTCGCCGTTCCTGCCGGGAAGGTATCTGTGGCTCCTGCTCCATGAACATTGATGGCACCAACACCCTGGCCTGTATCAAGCCCATCGCCGAGGTGAAAGGCGACATAAAAATTTATCCTCTGCCGCACTTGCCGGTAATCAAGGATATCGTTCCGGACATGACGCATTTCTATGCCCAATACGCCACCATCAAACCGTGGATCAGCACCCAAAGTTCTGCTCCGCCGGACCGCGAGCGATTGCAGTCAAAGGAAGACCGGGAAAAGCTGGATGGCCTGTATGAGTGCATCCTGTGCGCATGCTGTTCCACATCGTGCCCCAGTTACTGGTGGAACGGGGATCGCTACCTCGGCCCGGCTGATTTTGTTGCAGGCATACCGCTGGCTGGTCGATTCGCGCGACGAGTCCAGCGGAGAACGGCTGGACGAACTGGAAGATCCGTTCCGGCTTTACCGCTGCCATACCATCATGAACTGCACGCGCACCTGCCCCAAGGGCTTGAATCCAGCCAAAGCAATTGCGGAAATAAAGAAGATGCTGGTTGCCCGGAAGGGCGTCTGAGCAGGCCCGCCCTATGGAAACCACGCAGCGCGTCAAGCGGCTGAAATGGTTATGCCGGCGGGGCATGAAAGAACTGGACGTTCTGCTGGAGAATTTCATCGCCGGGTTTGAGCGGCAACTGGATGCAGGCGCCTGGCCGGAATTCGAAGTGCTGCTGCGGGCCGAAGATGATCGCATCTGGGACTGGCTGCAAGCTCCTGAGCGCCCCGATGCCGCAGATTTCCATCACCTGTTAGCAACAATACGCCATGGAACAGCCAGCCAGCATTGAACTGCGCACCGGCCTGGACCGGCAATACCGCGTGGTAGCCACGCTGCTGTGGCTGCTTGCATTAACAAACGTGCTGGCTTACGTGGAAGTTCTGGCATGGCCATGGTTAGTGCTGGCTTTTCTGTTGCTGGCCGGGCTGAGTCCCTGGTTCGGGAGTTCTGCGGAGGCACAGAGCCATGTGCAGATCTTTCGCGACGGTACAGCCATCACCCATCAGCAGCGCGCAAGGTGGAACGGGCACGGCTGGTCCAATCGCTGGGCAACCGTTTTGCGCCTTCATGCAAATCCGGGTGCGCCGCCTGTTCGTGCGGCGCATCTTCTGATCTGCGCCTCGCGCAATTCCGCGAGGGATTATCGCCACTTGCTGGTATGGAACCGCTTTCCGCCGTGCGCTGTCGTTTCCGGCACCTCGGACTCAGCTTTGAGCAGGGCGCGACCATGACGACTGCCGCGCAAGAAGACTCCGGCTTCTTTGAAACTCTGCTCGATTCTGCGGTCGATGCCATTGTAATCATCAACCAGGAAGGCGAAATCCAGCGCTTCAACCGTAGCGCACAGCTGATGTTTGGTTACACTGCTGAAGAAGTTCTGCAACGCAACGTAAAATTGCTCATGCCTGAGCCGGCGCACAGCCAGCACGATGTTTATCTCAGTCGTTACCGTCAAACCGGACAGGCCGCTATTATTGGCAAAGGCAGGGACGAGCGTGGTTTGCGCAAGTCCGGGGAAGTCTTTCCTATGCGCCTTTCGGTGGGTGAATCGCGCAGGGACGGGGAAGTGCATTTCGTTGGCATCATTCATGACCTTAGCCAGGAACATGCAACCGAGGCAAAACTCAAAGACCTCGAGCAGCAACTGTTTCACGCTGACCGCCTGTTGACACTTGGCGAGTTGACCGCCGGCATTGCGCACGAAATAAACCAGCCTCTGACCGCCATCGCCGCCTACGCAGATGCGGCCCGGCACCTGGTTGAAAAAGCACCGGATACTGTCGATCCCGCCGTGCACGACATCTGCGCCCGCATCAGCGAGCAGTCCCGGCGTGCGGCCGCGGTTGTGGGCCGATTGCGTTTGCTGGTACGGAGCGGGACCTCGACAAAAGCCCATCACAATATGTTAAACATAATTAAGAATGTTCTATTACTATTTGATTTTGATGTAAATAGAATGAATGTAGCTATACGTACTCATGCAGCCGGGGACCTCCCGGAGCTGTATGTTGATGAAATCCAGATCCAACAAATCCTGGTTAACCTGGTGAAAAACGGCCTGGATGCAATCCTTGAGTGCGGACAGAAGAATGGGCAAATTGATATACGCGTGGAACAGGAAGCCGATGAGCTGCACGTTTCGGTGCAGGACAATGGCGGCGGTGTGTCCGCACCAAGCCTGCCGCGCCTGTTCGAGCCGTTTTACACCAGCAAACCAAAAGGGGTGGGTCTTGGGCTCAGCATTTGCAAGAATATTGCCATCGCACACGGTGGCACCCTGATTTGCGCTTCTTCACAACCGGGAGCCACTCGCTTTGTGCTCAGGTTGCCGCTTTCATTCATAGGCTAAATGGTTCATGCGCAAGGAAGACCGCGTCTGCATCATTGATGACGATGAAGCCATACGGGAGGCGCTCAACCTGTTGCTCTATGCTGACGGAATTTCCTGCCGGGCCTTTGCTTCTGCCGACCAGTTCCTGGCTCGAAAAGAGGATGAGGATTTCGTCTGCATGCTGCTGGATATCCGCATGCCTGGAACGGACGGATTTGCACTGTTCCAGAAACTGATCCGGGAAAAAGCGCCTTACCCCATTATTTTTATTACCGGCCACGGTGATATCCCGCTGGCCGTTGGTGCAATAAAGCAGGGGGCTTTTGATTTCCTCACCAAGCCCTTCCAGCACGGTGAATTGCTGGCCAAGGTCAAAGCCGCAGTCGCGCATTACCGTGGTGAGCGGAAAACGCTGCAGGACGTCCATGAACTCAACCACCGTTGCAGCACCTGCACGCCCCGGGAACGCGACGTCATGAAGCTACTGGTTGAGGGGCTGCCGAACAAAAAGATTGCAGAAGCCCTCAACATCAGTCCGCGAACCGTTGAGATTCATCGGGCCCACGTCATGGAAAAAATGGCGGCTGAATCCTTGCCGGATCTTGTGCGCATGGCAGCGCTGCTAAGGCTGCCTAAGTAATTTCCCTGATGTCACTTTGCTGGAAGATGAATATCCTGCCGCATGAGACTTGCAACATGCTCAGGATTGAGTTTAATGCGGGGAACAGCACATACTGCCGAGGGACAGCCACCCGGCGTTCTGGTTTTGATTGAACCCGATGGCAACGTTTCTGATGCCTTGAAAAAACTGTTGCAAGGTTTCGGCTGGGTGGTTGAATCGTCGCCGGGGCGTGATAGCCTCAATCAACTGCTTGCGAAACAGGAGGTTACTGCTGTCATCAGTGAAGCCAGCGTACCCGGTTGTGCCGCGGCTGAAATCTTGCACAGCTGTAGCGATCAGCACGTGCCGGTAATCTTTACCGGGCACGATGTCTCGCCACAGGCCGCGGTGGACCTGATGCAGAAAGGCGCTCTGGATTTTCTGGAGAAACCGTTTTCACATAATCGCTTGCTGGATTTGCTGAATCGACTCAAAAACAGGCACAATGACTGAGTCAGTCCCCTGTATGAATTCTTTTGAACCCTTAGTGGAGGCAGTCGTGAAAAAAGATCAAAAGCTGGATCGTCGGAGTTTCCTTAAAGTTGGAATGCAGGCTGGCGGCGGAATACTGGCGCTGGCGGCCATTCCCATCAGCCTGGTTGCACAGGATGCAGTTGCTGAAAGTGACCCACTGGCGCAGGCCATGGGCTATAAAACTGATGCCACCAAAGTGGATACCGCCAAGTTCCCGAAGCGCGCAGGTGAAGCCGGCGCCAAGCAGTTTTGCCATAACTGTGCCTTGTATGGTGGGGATGCGGACAGCGCATCTGGACCGTGCAGCATCTTCCAGAACAAGCTGGTCTCGCATAACGGTTGGTGTAACGCCTGGGTAGCTAAGTCTTAACTGAGAGCTGGCTTGATTAAAGAACTGGCTTAGTTCAAACAAAGACCGGCTTATCGCCCTGGTAAAGGAACTGATGGCGGCCTGTGTTTGCAGGCCGGTAAGGTTTTTCTCTTGGAACAAAAATGACCTATAACGACAAGGTAGTCCGGCAATTCGTTGTAATGACCATTGTGTGGGGCATCGTCGGGATGCTGGTGGGCGTGGTGATTGCTGCCCAGTTGTGGTTGCCCCAGCTCAACTTTGATATTCCCTGGCTGACGTACAGCCGATTACGACCGCTACACACCAACGCGGTTATTTTCGCATTCGGCGGATGCGCCCTGATCGGAACTTCCCTTTACGTGGTGCAACGAACCTGCCACACGCGCCTGTTTGCCGGGCCACTGGCTTCGTTTGTTTTCTGGGGCTGGCAACTGGTCATCGTTTCCGCCGCGATCACCCTGCCGCTCGGCATTACCCAAAGCAAGGAATATGCGGAACTGGAGTGGCCTATTGACCTGCTGATAGCGGTCGTATGGGTCTCCTATGCAGTGGTTTTTTTTGGCACCATCGTAAAACGCCGCGTCAGCCATATTTACGTGGCCAACTGGTTTTATGCAGCCTTCATTCTGACCATTGCCGTACTGCATATTGTCAACAACCTGGTTATCCCGGTGACCTTGTTCAAGTCCTATCCCATTTATTCGGGCTCCGTGGACGCCATGGTGCAATGGTGGTACGGGCACAACGCAGTCGGCTTTTTCCTGACCGCCGGTTTCCTGGCCATGATGTATTACTTTGTACCCAAGCAAGCGGAAGGACCGGTCTACTCCTACCGTCTGTCTATTGTTCATTTCTGGGCCTTGATTGCGATCTACATGTGGGCCGGGCCGCACCATTTGCACTACACCGCATTGCCCGACTGGATCCAGTCCCTGGGCATGGTGTTCTCTTTGATCCTGCTGGCCCCCAGCTGGGGCGGCATGATCAACGGGATCATGACCTTGTCCGGCGCCTGGCATAAGCTGCGCACCGACCCGGTGTTGAAATTCATGATTGTTGCGCTGAGTTTTTACGGCATGTCGACCTTCGAAGGGCCCATGATGTCCATCAAGACAATCAACGCCCTCAGCCACTACACCGACTGGACCATCGGCCATGTGCATTCGGGCGCTCTGGGTTGGGTTGCGATGATGACCATTGGTTCCCTGTACTGCCTGATCCCGCGGCTGATGGGTGAGAAAGTGATGTTCAGCGTCAAGGCCGTGGATGTGCATTTCTGGATTGCGACCATTGGCATCGTGTTGTACATCTCCTCCATGTGGATCGCTGGCGTGATGCAGGGCCTGATGTGGCGGGCGTTCAACGACGACGGCACGCTGACCTACACGTTCATCGAAACCCTCGCTGCGACCAGGCCCTATTACGTGATCCGCCTGTTGGGTGGAACCCTGTTCCTGACCGGCATGTTCGTAATGGCCTGGAATGCATGGAAAACCATGGCGCATAAAGTACCCCCGGTATTCCAGGCTGCCGAACCGGCACAGTGGGGGGATGCACGATGAGTACGGGGCACAAGAAGCTCGAGAAGAACATCGGTTGGATGGCGGTGTTCGTAGTCATCGTGATCAGCATTGGCGGCCTGGTTGAAATACTGCCGCTGATTTTCAACGAACCCCGTCTGCCCACTCCAGGCATTACGCCTTATCCTGCTTTGCAACTCGCCGGGCGGGATGTCTACATCAGCGAGGGTTGCTACGGCTGTCACTCACAGATGATCCGCCCCTTTGTCAGTGAGACTGAGCGTTATGGAGCTTACTCAGTGGCCGGCGAAAGCGTATACGACCGGCCGTTTCAATGGGGTTCCAAGCGCACCGGGCCGGATCTCGCCCGCGTCGGTGGGCGCTACAGTGACGAATGGCACAAGATCCACCTGACGAACCCGCGCGATGTAGTGCCCGAATCCAATATGCCAGGCTACCCGTGGCTGCAAGAGAAGATGGTGGATGCGGAACTGATCCAGAAGAAAATGCATGCTCTGCAGTGGCTTGGCGATCCCTACACTGATGAAGAAATTGCCGCAGCCCCGGAAGCAGTGCAGGGCAAATCAGAAATGGACGCTCTTGTTGCCTACCTGCAGGGCCTTGGCCACGCACGGAGCGGTCGCTGACATGCCTGCCGCTGAATTGGATTTAAACCAGGTGCGGGCGATTCTCATGATCGCCTTGCTGATCGGTTTCCTGGGAATCTGGGCCTGGGCCTGGAGTAGTAAGCGCAAACCCGCATTTCGCGATGCGAGCATGTTGCCGCTGGAAGATGACCAGGCCGTTACGCCTGCTGGCGGCGGGCAGCACCTGAGAGCCAGGGAGTAACCCATGCTGAGTTCATTCTGGAACTGGTTTGTCATCATCCTGACCATAGGCAGCATCCTCGCGTGCTGGTGGTTGCTGCACTGGACCAAAGGAATATCCAATAGGGATGGCAAAAACATAGGCTCGACCGGCCACGTGTGGGATGAAAACCTGGTCGAACTGAATGCTCCCTTGCCAAGGTGGTGGTTGCACTTATTCAACATCACCATCGTCTTTGCCTTGGTGTACATGGTTTTGTATCCAGGACTGGGTAATGTTCCCGGCCTGTTTGGCTGGACCGAGATCGGCAGTTACGACGCGGAAGTGGGACAGGTCCATGCCGCACAGGAAGCGGTTTACGCCCGCTATCGTGAGGCTGACCCGGCGGTACTCATGGCCGACGCTGAAGCCAATGCAATTGGCCGGCGGCTGTTTGCCAACAATTGCGCCATGTGCCATGGCTCCGATGGCCGGGGGGCTGCGGGTTTCCCCAACCTTACGGATACCGATTGGCTGTATGGCAATGCGTATGACCAGGTCCTGAATAGCATCAATATGGGGCGCGGCGGTGTAATGCCGCCCATGGGTGCTGCACTGGGTGAACAAGGCGTGCGTGACGTCAGTCAGTACGTGTTGTCCCTGTCAGGGCAAGCTGTTGACCCGGGCCAGGCTGCCGCGGGGAAAGCGCAATTTGACCTTTACTGTGCCGCTTGCCACGGCCCGGACGGGAAGGGCAACCAGATGCTGGGCGCACCCAATCTGAGCGACGAGATCTGGCTGTACGGAGGCACGCCTGAGATTATTGCGGAAACCATCACGGCCGGCCGCAATGGCAAAATGCCAGCTCATAAAGAGCTGTTGAATGTGGACAGGCAGCGCTTGCTGGCAGCCTACGTGCTGTCTCTTTCTGCCCCTCGGCCTCAGTGATTCCCAGTTCATCCAACCTGGCGCTATGAGCAAGGAGAGGCAGGGAATCCCCGGGCGCTGGAACCGGCGCAAACGCGAAATCGGCCTGGTGGTTTGGGTTGGATTCCTTGCGGCCTGCGCTGGTGCGTTCGCCCTGTTTGCCGTGCTTGACCCGGAGGCGCTGGGCGATGCCTGGGTGTTTCCATGGGAAATAGGTCGCAAGCTGGCCTACAGCCTCGGTTTCATTTTCCTGTTCTGTGTCGGCGCCATGGCCAGCGCGCTCACTGCGTTCATGATCCATACCGGACCACGCAAGGGCCACTTCCGGGGCAAAGGCGGCAAGCCGCCGCCACATATCGAACCTGCGGCTGCTGAAGATCCGGAACTTGGCATTGACCCGGAGCAATGGAGGTGAATACCCCGTTGCCGGTACAAAACTCAATGTACCGGAAGGAGCCAAAGGTCTATCCACGCCACGTTAACGGGCGCTTCAGTCGTGTGCGCGACCTTGCTATGTATGTTTTGCTGGGCCTGTACTATTTCCTGCCGTGGTTCAACATCGGCGGGCACCAGGCCGTGTTGTTTGATCTGCCGGCCCGCCGCTTTTACATCCTGGGCCTGACGTTCTGGCCGCAGGACTTTATTTATCTTGCGACCTTGATGGTGTCGGCCGGCTTATCCCTGTTTTTCTTCACCGCCCTGGCCGGACGTTTGTGGTGTGGCTACGCCTGCCCGCAAACGGTCTGGACTGAGGCGTTCCTGATGATGGAACGTTGGACTGAGGGCAACCGGCAACAGCGCATGAAACTGGATGCCGCGCCCTGGAACCAGGCCAAGATTCTGCGCAAGGGCAGCAAGCAATTCCTCTGGATCACCTTTTCCATGTGGACCGGATTCACCTTTGTGGGCTTTTTCACTCCCATCCGGGAGCTGGGCGGGAACATCCTCAGTTTTTCGCTGGGCCCGTGGGAGACTTTCTGGGCCATATTTTATGGCTTCGCAACCTATGGGAACGCCGGCTTCCTGCGGGAACAGGTGTGCAAATACATGTGTCCCTATGCCCGTTTCCAAAGCGCCATGTTCGACAACGACACGCTGATCATCTCGTATGATGGCCGCCGCGGCGAACCGCGCGGCAGCCGGCGCAAAGGTCAGATCCCTGCGGAGCACGGGCTGGGCGACTGCATAAATTGCACCCTGTGCGTGCAGGTTTGTCCCACGGGTATTGATATCCGCGAAGGCTTGCAGATAGAGTGCATAGCCTGCGCGGCCTGCATCGATGTCTGCGACCAGGTCATGGACAAAATGGCATATCCGCGGGGACTGATTCATTACACCACCGGAAATTCAGAGAAAGGCAAGCACACAAGGGTTCTGCGGCCGCGCATTCTCATCTATGCCAGCCTGCTGCTGGCACTCGTGACTGGAACCCTGTGGTCGATGACCCATCGCACGCCACTGCGTGCCGACCTGATCAGGGATCGCAATGCTTTGTATCGCGTATTGCAAGATGGGTCGGTGGAAAATGTTTACACCATGAAAGTTACCAATATGAGCGAGACCGCACGTGAATATCGCCTGACCGCCGCGCCGGGCTCACCGGCAGAAATTGAAGTGGCGCGGCCATTGCGCCTGGAAGCTGAGGAAGTTGCCGGGTTTCCCGTGCGCATACACCTGCCGCGATCGGTGGGGCAGGGTGTGCAAAACCTGCAATTGCAACTCACCGCCAGCGACGACCCGTCCATTAGCAAGACTCTTGACGTGCGGTTCATCCTGCCGCCGACGCAGAACTGATCCCATGCCTCCACTAACCGCCAAGACCAGTCACCCAGATTTCCGACCGTGGTACCGCGAACCATGGCCCTGGGTTCTGATTGCAATTCCTGCGCTGACCGTCATTGCGTGCGGGATAACCTTGTGGCTGGCTTTGACTCACCCCGATTACCTGGTAGTTGAGGATGATCAATACCAGGCGGTCAAGGCAGGTCTTCAGGCACAACCACAACCAGCCAGCGAGCCGGGCACGGTAGCACCCGATGGGGATCACTGAATCCGCCTGCTTTCACTGCGGTGAACCCGTGCCGGTCGATTGCAAGCTCAGTGTAGATTTCCAGGGAGCTCTCCACCCTGTTTGCTGTGCCGGTTGCCAGGCCATATTCCAGGTAATTACCGGCGCCGGGCTGGGACGCTACTATCGATTTCGCCAGGCGCTGGGCCGCAAGGTTGCCGGGGATGTGGCTGCCAGAAAAAAAGCCTGGCAAGCCATCGACGACCGCCAGGCCTTGTGGGGATCGCCCGCACCGGATGGGACGCTGGATGGCCGGCGTGAATTGCAGTTGCAAACTGAAGGAATTCGCTGTGCCGCTTGCGCCTGGCTGATTCGCAGCCAGTTGGAATCTGCACCCGGAATTCACTCGGTACAAGTAGACATTGCCACCGGTTTTACCCGGATTACCTGGAGCCCTGCGCTAACCAGGCTCAGTGCCATTGCGTCCTGCCTGTTCGAACTGGGCTATGTTCCGCACCTGCCCATTGCCAGCGCCGAGGAAGAGGGACGCAGGCATGAACGGCGCGAGTCGCTCAAGCGCCTTGGCGTGGCTGGCCTCGGCATGATGCAGGTGATGATGTTCGCAGTCGCGCAATACGCTGGCCAGGCTTCCGGTCATACTTTGGGCATGTCACCGGCTTACCGAAGCTTCCTGTCATGGGTCAGCCTGGTGGTGACCTTACCGGTAGTTTTGTATTCCGGACGAATCTTTTTTTCCGGGGCCTGGGCGGGGTTAAAGGCGGGGCGCCCGGGCATGGATGTGCCCGTAGCGCTGGCCATCGGCCTGGCTTTCACCGCCAGTTGCTATAATTTTTTTGCCGGGCAGGGTCAGGTTTGGTTCGACTCCGTCGTGATGTTCGTTTTCTTCCTGATTGTGGGTCGTCACCTGGAACTGGTGTTGCGCCATCGCAGTGTCCAGGCAGGCACAGCGCTGGCGCGACTGCTGCCGGAATGGGCCTTGCGCATCACGCAAGGTGAAGTCGAAACTGTTCCTGCCACGGATCTTGTCGCCGGTGACCTGGCCCGGGTGGTGCCGGGGGAGGCCTTCCCGGCAGACGGAGTGATTCATTGCGGCACTACCGAAGTTGATGAAGCGCTGCTCACCGGCGAATCCAATCCACGGCCAAAGGAGCGCGGCGACCGGGTGATCGCCGGCACGCTTAACCTCGCACAGGCCGTGGACGTGGAGGTCACTGCAGCCGGAAATGACTCGACCCTGTCTGCGCTGGGGCGCATGGTACTGTCCGCCCAGTCGCGCCGGACGGGCGATGCGGGGCTGCCGGGATGGCTGGTTCCCGTGTTCGTGATCACGGTAATGCTTTTGGCCAGCGGCACCTGGATTTACTGGCAGCTGGTTCAACCCGGCCTGGCTTTTCCGGCTGCGCTGGCCGTGCTGGTCGCCAGTTGCCCCTGTGCACTGGCGCTCGCATTGCCGGTGGTTCATTCGGCTGCCAGCCACCGGCTGCTTTTGGAAGGCATACTGCTCACGCGCACCAACGCACTGCATGACCTGCTCAAGGTTGACTGCATTATTTTCGATAAGACCGGCACATTGACCGAAGGCTCCGCGCAGATCCGCGATGTAGAGCTCAATGTGGCGAGGCCAGGGTGCCTGGAGGCGATCGCAATGAGTCGTGCCTTGGGACGTGCTGCGGCATTGGAAGCGTATTCGAATCACCCGCTGGCACGCGCCTTTCGGCATTTGCCAATAGAGCAGGCTGCAAGCGGTGTCACCTCGCACCCTTCGGGCGGACTGCGGGGCTCCATCGATGGCCATACCTGGAACATAGGCAGCGCGGGTTTTGTCCAGCTCATGACCACCGGCATGAAACCCCAGGAAGATAACAGTGAGATCTGGCTGGCTGATGAACACGACTGGTATGCCCGCTTCCACCTGGACGATGGTTTGCGCCGGGACGCAGCACAGGCCATTGCTGCTTTGGGCGCAGGCGGAATGGACCTGCGCATCCTCTCCGGTGACAGCGAAGCAGCCGTGGCGCACGTAGCCGGAGAACTGAGCCTTGCGCACTGGCGATCGCGCCTGAGCGCCGCGGGCAAGCTTGATGCCATCCGCAGTATGCAACAGCAAGGCCACACCGTGCTTATGGTCGGTGACGGCGCCAACGATGCACCAGTTCTGGCGGCAGCGGATGTCTCCATGACGGTGCAGGGCGCTACCGAGCTGGCCAACAGCACGGCCGATTTCATACTGACGTCCGCCTCCCTGCTGACGCTGGTCCGGGCATTTGAAATCAGCCGCATGGCAGCACGGCTGATCCGTCAGAACCTGGCTTGGGCGCTGGCCTACAACACCGCCATCCTGCCACTGGCCATGTCCGGTATGCTGCAACCCTGGATGGCTGCGGTAGGCATGTCATCGAGCTCACTGCTGGTAGTGCTCAATGCAACGCGCCTGTCACGCACCCGAAAGCATGCCGGGGAGAGCCTGTCCAAGAGGCCCATTCCGCATGCACAGCTCATGCCCGGGCGGCAAGCATGACGGTGCTGTACTTTCTGATTCCGCTCGCCTTGCTACTGATGGGCGGCGCGCTATGGGCCTTGTTTTGGGCCATACGCTCGGGGCAATTTGATGACCTGGAATCGCAGGGATGGAGCGTGGTGCTGGATGAGGACCGCGAGCTTGAAGTGCCAGACAAGCTGGACAAGGACAAACTGGCCAAAGCCAAACCGGCCAAAGCCGACGCCGCAGAGGCAGGTGATGCAACAGATGCGCAATGATGAATGCCACTGAACATGAATATCACTGAACATGAATATCACTGATCCGGCCGTGTGGATTGCCGCATGCATGACCGGCGTGCTGGGTAGTGGCCACTGCTTTGCCATGTGCGGTGGAATCGCCAGCAGCCTCGGCGTCATCGGTTCATTTCCGCGAAAGAATAATTCTGTACGCTCTGCTTTCGAGTTCAACCTGGCCCGTCTGCTCAGTTATGGCCTGCTGGGCGCCGCTGCCGCGGGCATGGTCGGCCTGGTGGACAGCCTCGGTCAGTTGCAGGCCACAGGTCTCTGGTTGAGGCTGGCAACTGCCAGCATGGTTGCGCTGTTGGGCTGCCATTTTCTGTTCAACTGGCGCGGTCTCGATTTCATCGAACGAGCGGGGGCCACAATCTGGAAGCAGATCGCACCCCTGGCCATGCGCGCGGGAGCCCGCAAGGATGGGGCAGGGCGCATGGCCCTGGGCTTGTGCTGGGGATTCCTGCCGTGTGGACTGGTATACACCGTGCTCCTGACTGCGGCCTCAACCGGAAGGCCCGCCAGCGGTTTCCTGACCATGGTATTCTTTGGCCTTGGCACCTTGCCATCCATGTTGGGGCTCACGCTTGCTGCACCTGGTTTGCACGGGCTGCTGTCCGATCGCAGCTTCCGTCGTTATGTGGGGTTTGGTTTGCTCGTCCTTGCTGCATGGATGGCCTACACGCTCGCGTATCAGCCAACTGCTCACATGCACCACTGAACAGGCTTGACCGGACATGCGTAACATTCCTTTTCCCGTCTGGCGGCTGATGCTGGCCTACTCCCTGATGATGGCGGGAACATCCATGGTCGTATTGATTGCCGGCATCATCGGGGTCGCCATGGCGCCAACTGCGGCAGTGGCAACACTCCCCGTCGCCCTGGCCGTGGTAGGTCTGGCCAGCTCAACATTGCCCACGGGAAAACTGCTCGGCCGCTTTGGGCGCAACAAGGTGTTCAGGGCCTACGCGGTCCTGGCCATCGGCAGTGCGCTGTTTGCCTCCGCCAGCCTCGCGCACGCTAGTTTTGCCGGGTTTTGTCTGGCATCGTTCATGATGGGCTGGGCGACCGCGGCAGGTCATCAGTACCGTTTTGCCGCACTGGAAGCAGTGCCTGCAGATCTTGCGCCCAAGGCAACCTCTGCGCTGCTGCTCGGTGGCTTACTGGGTGCATTCGTTGGTCCCGAGTTGGCCGTCAGGGGTCGTTGGTTGCTGGAAACAGAGTTCGCAGGTTCATTCCTGCTATTGGCAGCGGCTTACCTGGTGGGCTTGTTTATTATCAGTTCTCACCGCGACTCGACCCACTTTTCTCCCGTTCATGCCGGTAACAGCGGCCGGCCGATTGGTGTCATCCTGCGCTCACCGGCAGTGCTGCTGGCCGTTGGTGCAAGCGGCATTGCGTATGGCGTCATGAGCCTGATCATGAGCGCAACTCCCATCAGCATGACCCAGCATTCCCACCACAGCCTGGAAGCAACCAAGGTGGTCATCCAGTCTCACATCGCCGGCATGTTTTTGCCATCGTTGCTTTACGGCTCCCTTTTTGCTTTTCTGGGCTTCAGGGGAATGTTGTGGAGCGGGCTGCTCATTTTCTTTGCCTGCCTGGTCGTCGCCCTGCTGAACACGGATTTCATCCACTATTGGCTAGCCCTGGTGTTACTGGGTATAGGCTGGAATTTTCTCTTTCTCACCGGCACTAACCTGCTGTCTTACGGTTACCAGCCCGAAGAGAGATTTCGCGTCCAGTCAACCAATGACTTCCTCGTGTTCACCATACAGGCGCTGGTTTCATTCAGTTCCGGCTGGCTTATGTATCAATGGCAGTGGCACGGCTTGCTATTGGCCTGCGTACCGTTGCTGATAGTTTTCATGGTGCTGCTGGCGCGTACGGATTTTGCGACATTGACCCCGGCAAAATCATCGTGAGCAGAATGGATGCACCGCTGTGGGCGCTGGGATTGCGGCCTTTCTATTTGCTCGCGGCTATTTTTGCACTGCTGGCGATACCCTTGTGGATTGCTTCCTATGTCGGGCTGTTGCAGTGGAGTGGATATTTGCAGGGTCCGGCCTGGCACAGCCATGAAATGGTTTTTGGTTTCGCTGCGGCAGTCATTTGCGGATTTCTCCTCACCGCAGTGCGCAATTGGACCGGCCAGGCCACGCTAAGCGGTACAGGATTGGCCGCACTTGCCACGTTGTGGGTCATGGCACGGCTAACTGCTGTCACCGGGCCGGCTGCTCTGGCGGCACTCATCGACAGCGCATTCTTGCCAGCGTTGGCCATCGCTATCGCCATCCCGATCCGGCGCAGCAGGAACGTGCGGAATTACAAGATACTGCTGGTGCTGGCCGGGTTGTCTGCCGTCAATATTCTTTATCACCTGTCCTGGTTAGGCGTTTTGCCGGGCGAGATCAGTCAACTGGCCATCAGGGTAGCACTGGACATGATTACCCTGCTCATGGCCATTGTTGCCGGCCGGGTCATCCCGGCATTTACCGCCAATGCAGTACCAGCGGCGCATCCCCGGCACATTAAAAGCATTGAATTTGTCGCGCTTGGATCACTGCTACTCATTCTGGCTGGGTGACATCACGGGGTATTGGCATTTACCGGCTGGGACAGGGTGGGGCATGCTGCTCGCCCTCGCGGCAGCAGCTCACGGCATCCGTTTGCTCTTGTGGCAGCCGCAGCGCACCATGCACAACCCGCTGCTGTGGATGCTGCCGGTGGCCTACAGCTGGATTCCCATCAGCCTGGCATTTAGGGCCGTGGGAGAGATCTCGGCAGTGCCTGCTGCAGCCGCTGTGCATGCGCTGACGCTCGGCGCCATCAGCAGTCTGATGCTGGCCATGATGGCGCGCAGCGCTTTGGGGCATACCGGTCGTGAACTCAGGGCCGGCTGGATTGAAATCAGCGCGTTTCTGCTCATCCAGCTGGCGGCGATCATCCGCGTGGCAGCAACCCTGATCCCTCCGGTTTATTACCGCGGCGCAGTGATTCTTTCCGGCACACTGTGGGCACTGGCCTTTGCACTGTTCCTGTCACGCTACTGGGGGTATTTAACCCGGCCACGCATCGATGGCCGGCCGGGTTGATGGCCGGACTGAAAGTCCGGCCCAGGCTTGTCTGATTGAGAAAAGCATTTTCCAGCTAATCAAGGTTTTGCTGCACTTTCGCCTCGAGTGATTCGCATAACGACACATTGTCATTTGCAACGCGGGTGATAGGTACCTTGCCCGAAGCCCCCACGGACGGAATGTTGTAGGTGACTTCGCCTTCGCTGCAATTGGTGAACTTCACCGTCATGGTGCCATAGGGCCCCTGCATGGGAGCAGGAACACCTGAATCAAAAGTGCCCCCATGGGTAAGCTCGATATCCAGCGTAGCCGTGTCACCGGAGTACGGGCCGTATGCAGTCAGCCAGCGATGGCCGGGTTCGCCGAGCGTGGCGGTGACGTCCGCCGCCGGCCGTTCAACGTCGTAGGTAAACCAGCCCACGAACATTACCGGCTGTGGCCTGTCGGGGGTCGTACCTGAAAATACGTTGATAAAGAACCCCTGGCCGCGTGTGTTTATGCTGCGCCAGGTGTCGTTCAGGCTGGAGTTAATTTCGAAGCCGTCCTGAAAGACAGGGCAGCCGCCAGGGGGGGCATAGGAGACCGAATACAGGTCGACAGTGTCGCCAACGCTGCGTTCGACGACCGGGTCGAAGCTCAGCTGCGAAATCAAGCCGGTGTAAAGCGGATTTGCCGAGAGATCCACCGTGTATGTGTGAACACCACCGTCCGGTATGACGGTAAATTCAACTCTCTTCTCGGCAGAGAAGCCCTCTCTTCGGCTGGTAGCGAAGAAGACCGCGGCCAAGGAGTCCTGGGTGTGGTGCGAAGCCACGATGCAAATTCGTGGCACCTCGGAAGCAGTCCAGGTGCTCAGCGGGCCAACAACCGCAGGGTATTCCTGATCGAGAGTGAGGGGCCAGAACCCGGCGAAGGGTGGCGCTGAATCCGCCACGTTTAAGGGGTACCAGTGCTGGCGGTCGTGGGTGAATACGTAGCTGGGGCGCGGGTCCGGGGCATGCGCATAGACATAGCTGCGAATATCGCTGTAGAGGTCGCCGAGAATGAGCGTGAATTCGTAGTCGTAGACGATGTCGTCATCAAGGACTTCCAGGAGGGTAGGCGAGATATAGCCGGTCGCATTGTCGAGAGGACCGCCGACGCCCGGAGTCCCAAAGAAACCGCCCTTCGTCAGGTTCGCGCCCGGATGAAAAACCCCCAGGCCCCAGCCTTGGTCATTCACGGCTGCCGTCCAGTTTTCGGTGCTATTCCATTCGGCCCAAGGAAAAACACTCGCGACCTGGGTGAGACTGTCTCCAGTGAACGGGGAAGACCCGGTGTAGGTGAACAGGCGATAGAGAGTCCCGACGGTGTATACCGCGGGAAGTTCCTGAGAGAAGGCGCGGTAGCGGGTCGTATCCGACCTGCTGTTGACGAGGCGGCAGCGGACGTGCGCTCGGTTCTGCTCGAGGGTGATCCAGGTCTCCATCGTGCTTTCGCTGTCCAGATCGTCCAGGGCCCACTGCTTTGGAACCGACCGCGAGTATAGCGTCGTCCCATCGTTGCTGTAATCGAGCACCAGTGAATGAAATCCATACACATCTCCCGCCTGAACCGGATTCCATGGCCAACGGGCATAACTCGGGTGCTGGATATGGCCCGACGGGATGAATGGCTCGGGGCCCGAGTAGTAGGACTGTTGGATGAAGCGTCCAGTGTCGTGAATGTTCACCACATTCTCCGCAGATCCAGACTTGCTGAGGTAGCTAATCGCTCCACCCCGGTCCAGATCGATTCCGATTCGAATGACACCGTTGTCCAGGAAGCTGATTCCTCCCGGGACCGAGGTATGCAGCGAGCTGTCGCCGAGGAATCTGATCCGATTGCCGCCACTGTTCATCACGTGCTGGAGCGACGTGACTCGCTCGGTGGCGGGGAGAGGGGCGAGCGGCTGCGCCGCCAAGTGCACAGTGGAAGCCAAGGCCGTGCACCCGAGCGCGGCGAGCAGCATGATTCGAGCGGAGTACATGAATCGATCTCCCTTCGCTTCTTGGTCTGCTTTCGCCGGCCTTTCGTCCCCGTCGACCACCAGGGTCGCGGGTTGCGTGAATATAAGGCGGACAAAAGCCCCTTTTGCCGGAAATCAAATGTACATTATCATTCTTTGTCCCAGCTTTCGCCTAAAGCGCCTACTTTTGGTAACCCAAGGCCTTGCAAATTTTTGTCGGAGCAAATTCTACTTTATCGGAAGTTCCGCTAATGGCCGGTTGCGGAACCAATCAACACTGAAATTCCTGCTGATTTGAGTTCCGCTGTCTGCCGCATAGCGGAACCTGGACTGACTGGGCTGTAAATGGACACTTTCGACCCTAAGCGGCCCTTCGCCTTGCGCGTTATCGAGGCGGAATATCTAGGGGTTTTGCTGCAATGGCGCCTCAAGTGATTCGCATAACGCCACATTGTCATTGGCAACACGTTCAATCGGCACGGTGCCCGAAACCCCCACGGATGGAATGTCGTAGGTGACTACGCCTGCGCTGCAACTGGTAAACTTCACCGTCATGGTGCCATAGGGCCCCTGGGTGGGAACGGGAACACCTGAATCAAAAACGCCCCCCTGGGTAAGCTCAATATCCAAAGTGGCGGTGTCGTCGGTATACGGGCCATATGCCGTGAGCCAACGATGGCCGGGCTCGCCAAGTAGGGCGGTGACGTCCGCCGGTGGCCGTTCAACATCGTAAGTAAACCACCCCACGAACATTTTGTGGATGTCCGGAAACACGGAGATGAAAAAGCCCTGACCCCGCGTGTCTACGTTACGCCACGTGTCGTTCAGGCCATTGTTGATCACGAAGGAGTCCACTGCTTTAACGGTGATCGGCGTGTTGTCAACCCCGGTGTTGTTAGCATTGTTGCTGTCGTCGGATTCGATACGGGCGCCAATAAAGTAACTGCCATCGGCGATGCTGGCTGGCAACGATGGGTTCACCCTTATAATAATCGTCGTGTTGGGAGGTGATGGGTCCCTGAAAATTAAGCCGCTGCCAAGTTCTGTGTCAGAGGTGCTAATGGTCGAATCGGTCGACGCATACCAAACAAGTAAGCCTCTACCCCCATCATCGCCATAATCCTTGATCGTGATATCGATGGGAAGTGTATCGCCCGGGGCGTAGGTGCCGTCCGCGACATCTACCTTTAGGACGGCAACATCGCGCGAGGCGAGAACAGTTAACGGTGCGCAGAACAAAAGGATGGATAGGATAGGACAGCACAGGAAACTGGATTTCATTACTGCACTCCCGCTTGAGCTGGCTTGAGACGATCTGCCAACGTGGCATTACGCTACGCCCAAAGGAGATCAGAGTCTATTGGTTTCTCCAGGAGGCTGGCCTTTACACCGTGGCCCTGGTCAGTGGCGGCTGCGGCTTACTTCTGCCTTAGTCGATTTCCCGTAAAAGGGGTCAGAGCCCTTTTTCCCTACCCGGCCAACTTGTAAAGGCACTTAGAGTACAACATGACCGCACCGTCCCAGCACGCGTGGACACTAGCCCTCAAGGCTTCAAACCCACCGCACTTGTCTCTCATTCTTAAAGTAAATTCGAACTCGCGTTCCCGCGGGAACGCCACAAGCGGTTTCAGTCGTCCGGGCCGCAAGGAAATGTCAGAATTTTTTGCGCTCACGATGCTTCAATTGACCTTTGCGCAGTAACCGTTCCGATCGCATTACATAGAGCACGAATACTCGATCTCCGTCGTAACGGTAGAACACCCTGCAGGGCGGTTCCACGATCTGCCGGTAGCGGGACTTTTTCAATTCCGCAGGTCTGCTGCCACTTTCTGGGTGGGCTTCAAGTTGCTCGATATGGCCAAACACGCGCCGTACAAGTTCAGAAGCCGCAGCAGGGTTTTCTAAAGCAATGTAATCCGCGATGGCGTCCAGGTCGTTGAGCGCCGGTTCAGTCCAGACTATTTCAGCCATCTCGCCATGCGAGCCTTTGCTTGGGTGTGAGATACCAACCGGCCTTCGGCGACGGCCATTTCGCCCCTGGCGACGCCCTCAAGAACCGACATGCGTTGTTGCAGTAACTCATAACTCTCAACATCAACAAGATACGCACTCGGCAGTCCGTGCTGAGTAATGAGTATGGGTCGCTTATCCCGCTCGAGTTCAGCCAGGATTTCGGTAGCTTGCCGCTTCAGTGTTGTAACGAGTTCTGTACGCATAGAGTGATACTATAGTGGCACTAGCAATGGCGCAAGTAAGCCGGAGCGGGGTAGGGAAAAAAGTGGCCGGGGTGCTGCGAGGGTTATAGCCGTTTGCGCCCGGTAAACATGGCGCGAATAAGGTTCTCCTTGTAAACGTAGCTGGAGAAAAGCCCGCCGGCGATGTGCAAAATAACCAGAAACACGGTGAAGTCGGCGAAAAAGTCGTGCAGATCTTCCCAGAATTCCTCACGGGGATCTTCGGCTTCATCTGGTCTTCGGCTTGGGCGACGCCGTTGGTCTGGCGCTCGCGCTCTTCGGCGGCATCGGAAGATTCCGATTGGCCGGCCGGTTCTGAGGCAGCGGACTCCGTGGCAAACCAGGCCGCCAGCGGGCCGGCATGATCCTCAATGGCATACAGCGCCACGCCGGTGTACACGGTAACGGCAACACTGATAAGAAGCGCAATAATCATGGCGCCGCCAATCGGGTTGTGACCGATGTAGCGTTTGCCGCTCTTGTTGCGCAGATCACGGACGTGCTGCAAAACAGCGGCCGGAGAAACGACGAAATCTTTGAAGCGCGCATGCTCGGTACCCACAAAGCCCCACAACAACCGGAAACAGACAACGGCTCCGGCCACGTAGCCCGCCCAAACGTGCTGGGTCATGAGATCGTCTTCAGTGAAGTAGGCAATAAAAAATGCCAGCACCAGGGTCCAATGACCGATCCGTACAATCGGGTCCCAGACTTTTATCGTAGCTTGGGTGGGTTTCATAGCTGGATCCTTATCGAAGTTGACTGGGTACAGTTTGTCCGGTCAGCCATGCTGTTACAATGACCGGAGACAATTAGAAGCAATAAGTAAGCTGAGTTGATGTGCGTATAATGTATATTATGTTAAATAGCGTTGGACCCACGCCGGCGTCAAGTTGATGGGTGCAGGGATCGACCCGATGCAGATAACGCTGATTCTCTGGTGCATTGCCGCCCTGCTCGCCAGCGCGGTTCTTGCTGTAGCGCTGGGAAACCGCAGATTCCACATGTCCCGGGTAATCTACGGACTCTGCCTGGTAGTTTCCTGCGTTGCACTGGTCACCGCTGGAGCCGCACTGGTCACGCACGGCGGCCAGGCAGAGAGCCTCACGCTTCCGCTCGGTTTACCCTGGCTGGGTACGCATTTCCGTCTCGATGCGCTGTCCGCGTTCTTTGTGTTTGTGGTTAATCTCGGCGCTGCGGGCGCCAGCCTTTATGGGCTAGGCTATGGCCAGCATGAGCCGGCACCTCACCGTATCCTGCCCTTCTTTCCGGCGTTTCTGGCCGGTATGAATATGGTGGTGCTGGCCGACGATGCCTTCACCTTCCTGCTGTCATGGGAATTCATGTCGCTGTCCTCCTGGGCGCTGGTGATGGCGCACCACAAGGATAGGGAAAATGTGCGCGCCGGGTATATCTACCTGGTCATGGCGAGCTTCGGTACCTTGTCCCTGTTGCTGGCTTTTGGCCTGCTCGCGGGGCCCGCGGGCGCCTATGATTTTGCGGCCATGCGGGTCGCGGAGCATTCCACCACCCTGCAGGCTTTAACCCTGACCCTGGTTCTTTTTGGCGCTGGTTCAAAAGCCGGGCTCGTGCCACTGCATGTCTGGCTGCCCCTGGCCCATCCGGCGGCTCCCAGCCATGTGTCTGCATTGATGAGCGGCGTGATGACCAAGGTCGCGGTGTACGGCTTTATTCGCATCATTTTCGACCTGGTGGGAGAGCCCACCTGGTGGGCCAGCATGGTGGTCCTCGCGCTGGGAGGTCTCACTGCCGTGCTCGGCGTGCTTTATGCACTGATGCAGGATGATCTGAAACGCTTGCTGGCCTATTCTACGGTGGAAAACATCGGCATTATTTTTATTGGCCTTGGGCTTGCGCTGGCGTTCCAGGCGAACGGCATGGCCTGGGCTGCCGCGCTGGCCCTGACTGCGGCCTTGTTTCACGTTCTTAATCATTGCCTGTTCAAGAGTACCTTGTTCTTTGCCGCCGGCGCCGTGCTGAACGCAACCGGCCAGCGCAATATCGGGCTCCTGGGCGGGCTGATTCACCGCATGCCGTATACGAGCTTCGCGTTCCTGGTGGGCTCCGTCGCGATTTCAGCGCTGCCACCCCTGAATGGTTTCGTTTCTGAATGGCTCACGTTCCAGGCCGTCCTGCAAAGCCCGCAACTTCCCCAGTGGGGCCTGAAGATCATGGTGCCGGCTGTTGGCGCTTTGCTGGCCTTGTCCGCGGCCCTTGCTGCTGCTTGTTTTGTGCGAGCCTTCGGGATTACGTTCCTGGGGCGGCCGCGCACCTCTGCGGCAACGCAGGCAGCAGAGGTCGACCGCTTCTCACTTGCTGCCATGTTTCTCTTTGCGGCACTCTGTCTGGCAACCGGCGTGCTGCCGGGCTACGTCATGGACAGCTTGTCGCCGGTAACACTCGCCCTGTTGAACGACCGTATGCCGATTCAATCCAGCGTATCCTGGTTGTCCATTGTCCCGATTGCCGAAAGCCGCAGCTCGTATAACGGCATTCTCGTTCTTGTCTTTATCGCCTTTTCAGCATCGCTCGCGGCATTTGTCATACACCGTTTTGCTTCGCATGCGCTGCGCCGGGCGCCGGCCTGGGATTGCGGTTTCCCGAATTCACGCCCCGACACCCAGTACACGGCGAGCAGTTTCGCGCAGCCCATACGACGAGTCTTTGGAACCATGGCTGTTTCGCGCACGCGAGCAGGTGGAGATGCCTCTCCCGGGCGACCTTGAGCCGGCGCGGATGAAGGTCACGTTGAAGGACCTCGCCTGGGACACAATTTACGTGCCGATCGCTGCAGCGGTGAATTCTGCCGCGGACCGACTTAATTTCCTGCAATTCCAGACCATACGGCGCTACCTGAGTTTCGTTTTCTTTACCTTGATCACCCTGCTCTTGCTGCTGACCCTATGGACATGATTCACAGCCTTTTCGTGCAAGGGGCACAGATGGCTGTGGTGCTTCTGCTCGCGCCCTTGTTTACCGGCTATGTGCGCAAGATGAAATCGCGATTGGTGCGACGACGGGGCGCTTCAGTATTCCAGCCTTATCGCGATCTGTTACGCCTGATGCGCAAGGAAGTCGTGCTGGCTGAGAACGCTTCATGGTTATTCCGCGTCACGCCTTACCTGGTCTTTGCTACTACCTGGGTCGCGGCTGCGCTGGTCCCAACCTTTGCCATAGGACTGATGTTCAGCTGGACGGCCGACCTCATCGCCTTGATTGCACTGCTGGGGAGCGCACGTTTTTTTCTGGCTCTTGCCGGCATGGATGTGGGAACCAGCTTTGGGGGCATCGGTTCCAGCCGCGAGGTCATGATCGCTTCACTGGCTGAACCGGCCATGCTGCTGGTTGTTTTTACGCTTGCATTGGTCGCCGGCTCTACCCAGCTGTCCACCGTGGCTGCATTCATGGCTTCTCCCAATGTGGGACTGCGCGTATCGCTGGCACTGGCCCTGGTTGCGTTGGTCATGGTCGCAATTGCGGAAAATTCGCGCATTCCGGTGGACAACCCGGCGACACATTTGGAGCTCACCATGATCCACGAAGCCATGGTGCTGGAATATTCGGGGCGCCATCTCGCCATGATCGAGTTCGCTGCATCCCTGAAGCTGCTGCTTTATGCGTCCCTCATTGCCAGCGTATTCGCATCCTGGGGCCTGGCCAGATCAGAGGCGGGGTTGGCAGCATACGCCATTGGCGTGCTCGCTTACCTGGCGAAACTTGCCATCGCCGGGTACCTGCTGGCGCTGTTTGAGACCACGGTCGCCAAAATGCGTGTCTTCCGTGTTTCCGAATTTCTGAGCGCCGCCCTGATGCTGGGCTTCCTCGCCGCCCTGCTCCTGTTTGTATCGCGCAGCCTATAGTGAGAGGACAGTAAATGCATCCCCTGGTATTTGACATTGCGCATTTCCTGGCCGGCGGGCTGGTGCTGGTAAGTTTCATGCTGCTATACCAGGACCGCCTGTATGCGCTGCTCAATACCTTCGCACTGCAGGCGTTCGTGCTTGCGCTTTCCGTGGCCTGGCAAGCCTTCATCCAGGACGCACCCCATCTTTACGTCACGGCCGGCATTGCGCTGATCTTCAAGGCCATCTTCATCCCGGTGGTGCTGCACAGGATCATTCAGCGCCTGGGTATCCATCGCGAGATCGAGACCGTGGTTGGCGTCAGTGCCACAATGATTGCCGGGATAGGGCTGGTCGCATTGTCCATGGTGGTGATGCTCAAGGTCACTGCTGCTGCTGATGCCCTGGCGCGCGAAGACCTCGCGTTTGCATTATCCGTTGTTCTGCTTGGCCTGTTGATGATGATCACGCGCCGCAATGCAGTCAGCCAGGTGGTGGGATTCATGTCGCTGGAAAACGGCCTGGTGCTCGCCGCAACGGGAGCCAAAGGCATGCCACTGGTGGTGGAGATCAGCGTTGCCTTTTCGATCCTGATCGCCTTCATCGTCATTGGCATCTTCCTGTTTCGCATACGTGAGCGCTTCGACACGGTGGACAGCCAGGCTCTTGACCGTTTTCGCGGGGACCGGGATTGAATACTTTACCGATTGATTCCGTGACGGCCATCCTGCTCATTCCACTTGCGGCGTCAGTCGTATTGGGCTTACTACCGAACTATCGCCTGACCGCGCGCTTGAATGTGCTTGCGACTTTTTGCACGTTCCTCGCGGCCTCATCGCTGTTTTTCATAGACCGGCCCGCGCCCGGACAGTATGTAGTGGTTGATGACCTCAATATTGTGTTCATTGTCCTCAATACCCTGGTCGGCTTCACCACCAGCGTTTTCAGCGCCAGCTACATTGGCCACGAACTTGAGACCGGCCGCCTTGCCCCGGCGCACTTGCGCTTCTACCACGCCACCTTCCAGCTCCTCATGTTCGGCATGAACATGGCCCTGATGGCAAACAACATAGGGCTGATGTGGGTGTCGATTGAACTGGCCACCCTCACCACAGTGCTCATGGTGGGCATGTACCGCACGCATGCTGCCCTGGAGGCTGCCTGGAAGTATTTTATCCTCGGCAGTGTTGGCATCGCGCTGGCGTTGTTCGGCACGATCCTGGTCTACATGGCTGCGCTGCCAGTGGTCGGTGAAGGGCTTGATGCCATGAACTGGACCGTGCTCATCCAGCGCGTGGGCGCCTTCGATCCGGCTTTGCTCAACGTGGCATTCGTTTTTCTGTTACTGGGTTACGGCACCAAGGTCGGCCTGGTGCCTATGCATGCCTGGTTACCGGATGCCCATGCGGAGGGTCCAACCCCTATCTCCGCCGTGCTCTCGGGCCTGCTGCTTAATGTTGCGCTGTATGCCCTGCTGCGTTTCAAGTTGCTGCTGGCAGCCAATCCACAAGCGATTGCACCGGGTCCCCTCATGGTAGTGCTGGGCCTGACCTCGCTGATCTTTGCCGCTTTCATGCTGTACCGCCGGCGCGACATCAAACGCCTGTTCGCGTATTCCTCAATTGAGCATATGGGTATCATCGTGTTTGCCTTTGGAATGGGTGGCCCACTGGCTAATTTTGCCGGTCTGCTGCACATGACCATGCACAGCCTGACCAAGTCCGCGATTTTTTTTACCGTCGGCCATATTGCCCAGGTCAAAGGCACACAGCAGATCGCGGACATTCGCGGCCTCACCGTGACCCATCCCTGGCTCGGCTGGTCGCTGGTCGCCGGTGTTGTCGCGATCGCCGGCCTGCCGCCGTTCGGTATTTTCATGAGCGAATTTTTGATTGTCAGCTCGACATTTTCGCATCAGCCGCTATTGGCGATCCCACTCGTGTTTGGTTTGCTGATCGCTTTCGGGGCCTTGTTCCTGCGCGTGGGCGGCATTGCCTTCGGTGAGCCCAGCGGCAGCACGACCCCGGTGAAGGCAACTTCGGTTCCCATCTTTGCTCATCTTGCGCTGGTGCTGGTCGCCGGGATCTGGCTACCCCCGCTGGTAGTCACTTGGTTTCAGCATATCGCCCGGATCCTTGGTTGAGGCGGGAAATACAACATGACATCTCTAAGCGACTTGATCAGTAAAGGACGACGAATCCGTGAGCACCGGCCATGGCCCAGGGTTATAGTTGATACTGAAGCCTGGGCATTGGCCGCAGCTCAGATGGCTGAAAATCACTACACGTTACTGGGATTCTGGGGCGAACCGGACTTTGTCCACGCGGCGTTGCTCGACGAGAATACTGGGGAGATTGGCGCCGGGGAGATTGGCGTTATCAGCCTGGACTGCGCCGATGGCCAGTTTCCGTCCATTGCCAGCGCCCATGCCCCCGCCATGCGGCTTGAGCGCACCATTCACGATCTCTTTGGCCTGGTACCCACTGGCTTGCCAGATCCAAGACCGTGGCTGAATCACGGCCGTTGGGGTGTGGGTGCGCCGCTGGGCGACCGCGTTGAGACCCCTCCCGGCGATGGTGCGCCCTACCCCTTTCTTTCCTCGGAAGGCGAAGGCCTGCACCAGATCCCCGTGGGCCCCGTACATGCGGGGATTATTGAACCCGGCCATTTCCGCTTCACCGCCAATGGCGAAACCGTCGTGCGCCTGGAAGAGCGCCTCGGATATGTGCATAAAGGTATTGATGGCCTGCTGGTTGGAGCCGACCTTGAACGTGCCACGAGGCTCGCCGGGCGGACCTCCGGCGACAGCACGGTCGCCTATGCCGTGGCATTTTCGCGTGCCGTGGAAGCCGCGCTCGGCGCAGAAGCGCCACCGCGCGCACATTACCTGCGTGCCTTGATGGCCGAACTTGAGCGGCTGGCCAACCACTTTGGCGACATTGGCGCCATCTGCAACGATGCCTCCTTTGCGCTGATCCATGCGCACTGCGGTGTTTTACGTGAACGCGTCCTGCGGGCGTCCTGCAGCTGTTTTGGCCACCGGCTGATGATGGACTGCGTTATGCCAGGCGGGGTGAAGGCCGAACCTGGACCCGATGGAATAGCCGCATTGGGCAGCTTGCTGGGCAACATTCGCCAGCGCTTCCCTACCCTGGTCAAGCTCTATGACAATACCGCTTCCTTGCAGAACCGCATGGTTACAACCGGCTTCCTCAAGCCGGCGCTGGCGCGCCAATATGGTGCCGGCGGTTATGTGGGCCGGGGTTCCGGGCGCGACTTCGACGCCCGGCGGCTGCCCGGATACCCGCCATACCAGGACCTCGATTTCGTAGTGCCGGTGCGTGAGGATGGAGATGTAAATTCCCGCGTATGGATTCGCATCCTCGAAGTTGAGCAGAGCCTGTCGATGATTGAGCAGATTCTCACCCTGCTGCCGGATGGCCCGTCATGCGTCCAACTGCCGCAGCAGGCGGGTGAAGGCATTGCCCTGGTTGAGGGCTTTCGGGGCGACATCCTCGCCTGGGTGAGGATGGACGAGGGGGGAACGGTCGCGCGCTGTCATCTGCGCGATCCGTCGTGGTTCCAGTGGCCTCTGCTTGAGGCCGCAATCGAAGGCAACATCGTGGCGGATTTTCCACTATGCAACAAATCATTCAACTGCTCGTACTCTGGCCATGATCTTTAGTCTGCCTGCATACATTCTGCGGGTTGGAGACGCTGATGTCTAAGCTCTTATTCCGCAATATTTTTCTTACCCCGCTGACGGAACCGCCGCCGCAACCCGATGCAGAGTTGGCTGCGGTGCTTGCCGCCAATGTGGATAGTGCGGCGCGGCGCAAGCTCGGGCACAGTCTCTCGATCCGGCTGGTTGATGCCGGCTCGTGCAATGCTTGCGAGCTGGAAATCCATGCCGTGAACAACGCCTACTACGATCTCGAACGCTACGGTATCCGATTCGTTGCCTCGCCTCGTCACGCAGACGTGTTGCTGGTCACTGGCCCGGTGACCAAAAACATGCGGGAAGCGCTGGAGAGAACCTATAATGCAATCCCCGCGCCCAAATGGGTGGTTGCAGTTGGTGACTGTGCGTTCGATGGCGGCTGTTTTGCGGGCAGCTACGCCGTTGTCGGTGGTGTTGCGGAGGTGGTTCCTGTCGATCTCACCATTCGTGGGTGTCCGCCCAAGCCGGTGGATCTACTTAAAGGCCTGCTTGCGCTGTTCCAGGACGCAGCGCCGAAGCGCGCAAATTTGCCCCTAGGATTAAACCTGAGAAAAAAGCTCAATGAAAAATTTAGGGAAGAGAACTCATGAATAGCACCCCCCACAAGTCCGTGCGCATCGTTGGTGTACCCCTGGACCTCGGCGCCAGCCGCCGCGGCACCGATATGGGGCCCTCTGCATTGCGCATTGCCGGCCTCGGCGCTGCCATCCGGCGCCTGGGCTACGAGGTTGGCCGCGAGGAAGACATTCCGGCGCCCGCCATGGAGACCCGCTCCCCGGACGATCCGAAAGCACGCTTCAAACCGGAAATTCTGGAGGTGTGCACTAATTTAGCAAATAAGGTTAAGAATATACTGGAAGATAATGAATTTCCTCTAGTTATAGGTGGAGATCATTCCATCGCAATGGGCACGGTCTCGGGGATCGCCAGTTATTTCAGGGAACGCAAACAATCACTGGGACTGATCTGGTTCGATGCCCATGCCGACATGAACATCCCCGGTGTCTCCCCATCCGGAAACATCCATGGCATGCCCCTGGCGCATCTGCTTGGTAAGGGTGATGAAGACTTGAAGAACATCATGGGTTTCAGCCCCAAGGTCAAGCCGGAAAACGTGGTCCTGATCGGCATACGCGACCTCGACGCGGGCGAGCGGCGCATTGTGAAGGAATCAGGCATTCACGCCTTCACCATGCGCGACATCGATGAACTGGGCATGGCCGAAATTGCCGTGCGCGCGCTCAAGGTGGTGAATGCAGGCACCGCCGGATTTCATATGAGTTTCGATGTGGACGGCTGTGACCCCTCCGTCATTCCGGGTTCCGGCACCCTGGTTCCAGGCGGCGTCAGCTTTCGCGAAGCGCATCTGTTGCTGGAATACTGCGCTGACAATGGGCGCCTGACTTCGATGGAAGTGACTGAACTGAATCCCTTTGTGGATGAGCGCAACGTCAGCGCCGAGCGCACCGTGCAGCTGATTCTGAGCGCATTGGGTAAAAGTATTCTTTAACCAGGCGGGTCATCTGATTCATGTGGTGCGGTCAGCGAGTTGCCGGGTTGCCTGATAAGGCCAGCCTGAGCGGTTCCAGTTGCGCCTCAAACAGTCTCCAATGCTCCAATGCATCCCGGTAAATGGGCTGTCGTACCTGCTCCGAACTGGCTGTCCTGACCGCCCGCGCATTCTCGTGTGGCGCTGCACAGGCCTCCTCAAACGGCAACTCCAGCCAGGTGAGTAAATTGCGGATCTCCTCCCCCGGCTGCTGCACCAGTTGTTCATAGTTCACCCGGTAGACTTTGCCGGGGAGCATGCGGTCCCAGTGCGCCATCAGGTCCAGGTAGGCGCGATAGAACTCACCAATGTGTTCCAGCTTGTAGCTCCACTCATTGCCAGCCTGGAACAGTTGCTTGAAGGCGCTGAAGCCATTGGCCATGGGATTGCGCCGCACGTCGATGATGCGCGCGCGGGGCAATGCCAGGTGGATCAGCCCAACGTGCTCGAAATTATTCGGCATCTTGTCCACAAAAAACGGCGCCGAACGTCGCAGGATGCGGCTGCGCTTGATGTACTCGCGGCCGATTTCAAGGCACTCAGGGCGATCAATTTCTGCCAGGGCCAGGGGGTAAACGGAGCGGTTCTTCTTTTGCTGCCGGTAATTGAGTTCTTTGACCAGGCTGGAAAGATGGGCAAGCTCCATCATTCCATCCACGCTGCTGTGGCTGGTCAGGATTTGCTCAACCAGGGTTGATCCGGCACGCGGCAGCCCCACCACGAAAATGGGCGATGCATCATCAAACCCTGATCCTTCCAGGTCCTCAAACACGTCGGACGTGGAGGAGCTTTTCAGCGACGAAATATAATTCGCGTACTGCACGGGGGAAAACACAGAGCGGGTAGCCTGCGCCTTGTTACCCCTGAGGTAATAGGCAAACGCCTCATCCACCGCTCCCCTGCCCTCCAGTGCGCTCGCCAAAGCAAAACTGAAGTACACCTCGTCTTCCGAATTTCCGGGCGCGCGCTCGACCGAGCGGCGCATCGCTTGCACCTGCCCCGGGGTGAACTCGAACGTCTTCAAGTCCGCCAGCAAATACCATGGCTGGCCGTTGTCCGGATCGCAATCAATGGCCCGGTGCAGGGACGCAATGCACTCAGGCTGCAGGCCCATAATGCGCTGCAATGCACCAAGCCTGGCCCAAACGGTAGACTGAGCCGGATTTTCCTTGAGCACAGCCTCAACCAGGCGCAATGCGGCCTCGTATTGCCCGCTACGCTCCAGCAGAGACGCTTTCAGCAGGCGATAGGACTGGCTGGCAGGATTTAATGCCAACAGCCGGTCAATGTGCAGCAATGCCTCTGCGTAACGTTGCCGGCGCGACAGGAGATTAACGTAGTCCAGACGCGCCGCCTGATGCTCTGGCGCGTACTTCAGTGTAGCTTCCAATAACTCCAGGGCTTCGGTGATTGCCCCTTTTTGCACTGCAATAGTGGACTGGGCATAGAGCGCCCGCGCATCCTGTGGCCGTCGTTTCAGGTATATGCGAATGACGATGTCCGCCAGGCCCAGCTTGTCCCCGGCAATCAGGTTCAGGGCGCGTTCCAGCACGGGGTCTGTATCGGGGCTGGCGGGGCATTGCGCATAGGCATGCACCGCAGTTTCCTCGTCGCCCAACTGCGCCGCCATGTCGCCGAGGAACTTCCAGCTATTGAGCAGGCGCGGATCAATTTCAGTGGCGCGGCGAAATGCCTCGAGTGCTTCCCGGCGCCGCCCTGCCAACCGCAGGCTCAAACCCAATTCCTGGAAGGCGGCGGCAAAGTCAGGCGCTGCGCTGAGTATGGCCTGCTGGGTCTGCATGGCCTGCTCCAGTTGACCCGCCTTGCGTTGGCACATGCCCAGCAGGTGCCGGGCCATGAGATTTTCCGGCTGATCGCGCAATATGCCATTGAGCAGTTCAGTGGCTTTAAGCAGATGGCCTTGCTGAATCAGGTCCGTGACCTGGTTGATCGTCCTCTCGTGCGCGGACAGGCTGGCTTGTTCCGGGACCTTGGAGTTCATGCAAAATTGTACCCTGAATACCCTTATTTAAAGCTGTGAATCGACCGGGAGCAATCCGATATCGGGCTTCCAGCCTGGCTCGCGCTCAAAGTTCTTGGGGGCGTGACAGAAGATGAACCGGAGATGGTGGCGCGCGACCAACCAGGGCACCGGCCTGACAGCCTTCTTTTAAGACCTCAGGATTTAGGTGCCTGGTTTCTTGTTGGCATCAGCGTATTAATGGTAAAGATCCATCAATCGGGCGTGGGTGCCGTCGCTGGTCAGCAGCCGAAGAATGCGCCCGTCACCGAGGCTATAGTAGTCAACTTGGGCACCGTAGCCTTTGTAGGTTCCATTCAATGCGCTACAACTGGAAACCTTCAGGGTAACTTTGAATATGTTGAATTGTGGGTCAGCCAGCGAAATGTCTCCGGAGTAGTTGCATGAAGTGCCTTCAGTACCTGTGATCTTTCCCAGTTTGGTAATACTTGCGGAACCCGTCGCCCCCGAAACAAGATTACCCGTATCGTAGTTATCGGCGATTTCATCCAGCGTGAGTACTCTTCGATAAAGGCTGGGGATGGAATAAAGATCAAAGGAACCTGCATCTCCTTTATCGATACGGTACTTGCCGACCATGCGATAGTCAGGCTTGATGTCACCGGAAATAGTAAGAGCCTCGTCAAAGTTCACTTTGTCTTCTGCGCTTACCGCGGTGCCACCGCCTGAGAACAGGTGCCCCGTAACGGTCACAGAACCAAACCCGGCCATCGACTCGAAACTTGCCAGGGCAAACTCACCGTTGGGTGCAATGATGCCAAAGCCAATAAAGTCTTCGTCGGTATCGCTTGAGTGAAAATTACCCTGGTACAGACCGGCATTTGGATTATCGGCGCATTGCATCTGGTCGATGGATAGCAGCCGGGTCAAAGGGATAGTCCCCGAACCATAGGGCACACCGTCATAGCTCAAATCAGAATCGTATTCCATGGTGGCGGAGCCGCAGGAGTGAAAAGTGACCTTGATTTTACCCCAGGGGACCTCAACCACATCATCAGGGTTAAAATCACCAAATTTCATGCCGGAGTTGTAATAGGCATCAGCTTCGATAACGTTGCCCTTGTTTTTGCCAACCGCAATGATGAATGTCGGGGTGCCGTCCGGATGGTATACAAACCAATACAATATAGACTCTTCATCAGATATCACTTCAATCGAGAAGCCATGGCCTGACTGGCTCTGGTTGTTCCAGGAGCCGCTCAGATACTTGCTTACGTTTAGTGCTGATGCGTCGAAACTCAGCATCAGCAGCAGTGCCAGGATGAATGTTTTCATAATTCCCTCTTGCAGTAGCGTTTGCCGGTAAGTAGACGTAGATAAGGAGACGGGTTGCCTCCTTATTTGAAACTCACACTTTAAGATAACAGATTCTTACCAAATTGCCATGAAAATCAGCCTCCCCGGTGAATGGAGTCATCCTCAGCGCCTTTTTCTTCGCATGCGGGATACTGATCGGCAACCACATGCTGCTCCGGCCGGAAATAAGCGTTCCGACCTGCGGCACGGTTGAGCAGGAAACTCAATCATGTGAAAAAAAGCCCCCGCTAATGCGGGGGCTTCAGACGTTTCCAGTCGCGTCGTTCGACAAGTCAACAGGCGTCAAAAAGGCACGTGCCCCAATTACTCCGTCGAATTATGGCAGCGAACACGACCCAAGGAGCGATGGTAGTTGATCGCACGGAACCTTGAAAATCGGCTCGTTGATTCTGTCGGAGGTACTGTAGGAGGTCAGAGAGCCGTCGAACCATTCGCACGCTCCGAGTGCATGCCCGGTTGTCATTGCCAGATCATCAAATACCAGATGCAGCCAACACCTCGAAGCCTTCGACGTTGAACTGCCACCAAAATTTCCGGAAGCGATTGACCCAGTCAGCGATATTTGGGTCTGCACCGTGGCCCCAATATAGGGAATCGTATTGCCAACAGGCACATTCATAATCGCGCCCGCCATCAGGGCGTCAGCGCTTCCTGTTCCAGGATTCGCTCCTTCCAGGCATTGCCGATACCGTGCCGTTACCTGCTGTTGCCCGGGTGTGATGGCAAGCTGGAGACCATCGGTCTGAAAATTTTCAAAAAGATAACAGGCCCCCGACGTGGGGGTAGGCTTGTTTATCGGGCCGGCAAATGCCTGTCCAGCAAGCACCGCAAACACCGACAACACGACGATAATGAGAAGGTAAGACCTTTTCATGTTCATGATTTGTACTCCATATCATTATTTAACCTGACGATCTGGTGCTGCAGAGAACACCACACCGCGCCTCAAGGAACCTTTAACCCTTCCTTTAGCGCTTTTTTATTCTACGCCGGCGCACGTGCCGCAGCCCGGCTTTAGAAGTTGCGGCTTGATGTGGATCAACTGGGCAGAACTGGGACGCAGCCACGACCCGCACCGGGCATCCCCGGTGCGGGGCCGTGTTAACCCAGTAAACTCAGGGTGCTCTAGGGCGTAACGACTTCCGTACCACAAGCATCCCCGGCCAGGGGCGGGGTTTGGAACTCGCTGCACAGACTGATCGGCTCGCCCAATGCGGGCCCACTGATCTGGCAGTCGTCACCGGAGCGCACGAAGTCGGTGTAAGTATCAACGCCGTCGAAGCAGGAATCCACGGTGCCAACCACATGCGCATCATGACCTTTGCTCTTTGAGCTTATGCTGATCTGAGTGTATTGCATCGCTAGACCATCGTCCGTACAGCCACAATGCAGCACCAGGGATTTTTCCTTGGCCGCCGCAAGAGCCGCACCGGCCATGCACAGGGTAAGAACGAACATCAGGGAAATGATTACGTGTCTCATCATCAATACTCCTTTATATAGATGAGTTACGCGTCTGGTAGACCCGGACGCAGATTTCGAGGCGCACCAGATTTGGCTTGCCCCGGCTCGGTTGCAGCAATCCTTGCCAGAGTTACTCCCGACAGACCCCCATACCTGCGAGCGCAACGCAACCGTTTTGACTATACGCTGGTGAAGCCCGCTTTTTCAACTGCGAGCCCTGGATTCAAATTTTTGCACCAAGGTTGCCCGGATTTCGCTCCGCCACGAACTGCAGCAGCCCTTTACTGGCTGTAGAGACGGAGCTGCGGAATCACCTGCTTGGCCTGGCTTGCATTGGACCATGACAATCGCGCGGCAGCCCTGCTGCTTTTCTCGAAGTACTCCATGCGGATACTGTATTTCTGACCACCGGTGAGCGTGATCGTGCCGCTCGGCTCGCCTGCATTGTTCACCCAGCGGTCGATCACCAGCGTGTTGTTCACCCACAACCTAACCCCGTCATCAGCCAGCGCATAGAATGTTGTCACGCCGCTGAACTGCGGTTGTACCTGCCCGGTCCAGCGCACGCTGAAATTGTCTGCCGGAATCGACGCCATCGGCGAGTTCCTGCCCCAGGCGAAGTCGACCACCGCATCAATTCTTGTCACCGGCGTGCCGGTAAGATCCTTGCGTGGGAAGTACGCTCCGGTGAGGCCGTTGCCGCTCACGGGTGCAGTGGAAAATGTGGCCGTGTACGTGGTGTTGGTGGCGGGCGTTGCAATAGTGTGGGTGAGTGCTCCGCCATCAGACCAGGAGGCAAACTGATAGCTCGATCCGCCGAGGCTCTGCGGCGACACTGCGCCGATGCTGCGTTGCATGCCGACAACGCTGGTAACCGAAACGCCCGCCGTGACCGGTTGAGCATCAAGGGTGAGCTGCATTCCGGCCGGGTTGCTGGCCAGCGTGAGCGTGGACGTGTTCGGGAGAATGTCACGGTAGCTCGTGTGCGTGAGTCCACCCGAATCACGCACGGTCAGGCTGATCCGGTACCAGACGTTAGCTGCGGTCTCGCCGGTGGTGGGAATCTGGAATGATCCGCTGGTCACGCCGCTGAAGGGCAGGATGAACGGATGCGTGTGCGTATCGTGATGGAAGTCCACCTGCCAGGTGAATGCGGAGGCCGGGATTGACGCATCCTCATTGTCCGTCGCAGTGCCGGCATAGTTGATCGTCTGACCCGCATTGTAGTGCGCGCCGACAGCTGGTGGCGAGATGCTGCCGGTCGGCGACGTATTCGCAGTAACTGTCAGCAAGGCATCATTGCTGAATACAGCACCGAACCCGTTGGTCACGACGCAGCGAAACAATGAGCCATTGTCGCCGGGCTGAACGTTCGGCAGCGAGAAGGTCGAGGCGTTTTGCCCAGAGATATCGACGTGGTTCACCTGCCACTGGTAAGCAAGCGGTTGGCTACCGGAAGCGGAAACCGAAAAGTTCGCAGTAGCGCCCATTGGAACTGTCTGAGCTACCGGCTGTTGCGTGATGGCGGGCGGCTGACCCGCTGTGTACTGAATGCGACCCACGCTACCCGCACCACGGGCCAGGTAGTAAAGACTGCCGTCCGCACCGACCCGCAAATCCACCGGCGCGGAGATGCCGGTGGCAAAGCTGACCGCCGCATTGCTTGCTGGGGGTGCGTCGGGGTCCATCAGCTTGATCCAGTTGCCACAATAGTCCGCGAAGAAATACTTGTTGTCATAACCGGGCGGGAACGACGGACTCGCCGGGTTGTAGAACACCCCGCCGGCGATGGCGCAGCCCTGTGTGTGGTCGTAGGAATACAGCGGGCAGGTAAAGCCTGCATTGGTGCAAAGGAGGGGGCCTTCGGAGGTCGGCCAGCCATAGTTCGCTCCAGCAATACCTTCGTCGATTTCTTCCCAGGTGTTCTGCCCGACATCGTTGATGATCATGCGCCCGGTGCCGGGTTGAATTGCGAACGTAAACGGGTTGCGCAAGCCACGTGCCCAGATGGATCGATTATTACCGGATGCGCTGGCGTAGAACGGATTGTCGGTCGGGATGGTGCCGTCCGGGTTGAGGCGCAGGATCTTGCCAAGCAGATTGGAAAAAGACTGCGAATTGGAACCAACCGCGTTTTCACCCGCAGCGATATAGAGCTTGCCATCCACGCCGAAATGCAACGCGCCACCGTTGTGGTTGGTGGCACTCAGGTTTTCCAGATCGAGCAGGATGGTTTCACCGGCCTGGGCCACATCGGGATTCGCCACGCTGGCAGTAAAGCGGCTGACGCGGTTGTGGATTGGAGTGGTCGACGTCGTGTAGTAGACGTACACGTAGCGGTTGCTGGCGAAGGCCGGGTCAAAGGCGACTCCGAGCAGGCCCCGCTCGCCCGAGGAATTCACACTCACGCTGAGAAAGGGTGCCGCCAGCAAGACCCCGTTCTTGATCACGCGCAAAGCCCCGCCCTGCTCGGCCACGAAGAAACGTCCGTCCGGCGCGATCTCCATTGCGGTGGGTGAGGACAGGCCGCTGGCGAGTACACTGTCGGTGAAGCCGGTGGGTACCGTGGCGGCGAGTGCTGCTCCGGAAAGCAGACACGATAGTGCGAGCGCTGCAGCAAATCGCGGCACAAAGTACGTAGGATTTAAAAAGGTCCGGTTCATGCTCAGCCTCCTTGCTGGATTCCATTCCTGCCCGCCATTGACACTTCAAGCGTGTGCTTGAATCGGCGTTATCGGAAGGACTATAGGCCCATATGATTTGGAGTCAAGGGAAAACGCGAATTGTGTCGGTAATCCAATCCCCTTCAATGGCGCTCCTCCGGATGATGCCACATTCGCAGTACTACGATGGTTTCGAGATGACAGGAATAGCGAATGACATAGTCGCCCAAAATGAGGTCACGGACAGACTCCGGATCCGGCGCGCTTCGTACAGGAACACCCATGCGGGGGAACAAGATCAGATTGCCCAGGCGCTCCAGAAACTGTTGCGAAATGCGTTGGGCCGCATTTGGGTTGTGTTCTGCGATAAAGTCCCGGAGCCGTTGGAGATCCTTTACTGCTTGCTCCGAATAAATCAAATTCACTCACTAACCCCCGGTGCAGGTAATTCATCCTTGGTACCCCAACTGCGCAACCATTGATGGACTTTGTCCGAAGAGACAACCCTGCCCTGGGCCACGGATTCCATTGCATCCAAAGTTTCCTGCCAGCGTTGCTGCTCCAGCCGGTGTTTCGCAAGGTACTCTGTAAGCGCTTGATTGATCAGCCACCCTTTGCTTCTTTCCAGCTTGCCAGCCAGTAGCTCAAGGTCTTTCTCTGTTTCTGGCGCTAGCCTGACCGTAGTTATACTCATCCTCAGCTCTCCAGACTTATGTATTACATAGTATTACAGCATAGTGTTTTCTGCAGAGCAATGGAATGAGCATGCTGGCCACAACCCCGCCACGTCGATGAGAGAAATCAAAACCCGACATTGGACCGTACACAGCGAAAGCTGCATTGAAAACGCCGGAAGGACAGGCCGTGGATGCAGCTTGGAACGGCGTGGCGGAGTGCACATCAAACACCTTGTACGAATCCATCGAGAGCTGAACCATCATTGCCCAGTCGCGTTGTTACCCTGAGTGCATGTCTATGTCCAGGTTCGCCTCTTCCGCGGCCAGCCGCGTGACTTTTTGGCGAAATTCCGCTGACCCGAATCCAAAACGCTTCAGGCCGGAAAACGAACCATCGGTGACGATCCGTTCGTAATAAATCAAGGGACGCCGGTGTTCCTGTGCATACTGCTTGAGCCATTCCAGGGTTGGCTCTGGAATGGCCCGGCCGACCGGGTTTGCTGATATGACCAACTGGCCTTGCCACGGCAGCGACAGCCATACAATGGCGCCAGATTGATCAGGTCGCATCCATTCAGGCAAGGGACTGCCCTCCACCAGCCAGGAACAGATGAAACTGCGACACGGATCTTCTGGCCGCTCGGCATAGATGGCACAGCCCGTGGGGCAACTGTAGGGGCAGGCTTTGCCAGCACCCACACTGTGCCCATGAATAGTGGCCCTGAGCCAGCCCTGGCAGCAGGCCGTACAGGGCAGGCAGCTGCGTTTCTCCGCTACGTTCACGAGGTCATCCTGGCTGGTCTGTGTGGGCTGTTCCGGTGACATCATGATTACTGCAAACATAAGCCCGGATGGGTGGTAATGCAAACCGGTTTAGCGCGAGTTTCCGAGCGCCAGTTCCGGCAGTGCGATCCGTTTGGCCATCAACAAACGGGTTCCATATTGCCCCGGTAGGGCGTATAAAGCGCACGTGTCGATAATTCTTCGTTAGTCCGTTATATCCACCTTTGGGGGATGTCAAGATGAACCGAATTTGCCAGACCATCGCGCTCGTGACGATCGTCGCTGCGGCTACAACTTTCACCCCGGCTCCTGCCGTGGCCCAGAGCACGAATGCGTCGCACCGCCCGGTGATTTCGTACCCGGTGGCGCACGATGTCTCGAAACCCCTGCGCGACATCGCGCCAATTCCTCCGCGCAAAGGCAAATTCGAAAAGCCGCTGCGCCTGCCGAACATCCACCACGTCGATGGCCCCGATGGCGCGGTGCAGTCGCTGGCCGGCCCGCTGGTCTCGGCGACGCCCGGACTAGGAATGGAAGGCGTCGGTCTCGGTAACGGCTACAGCGTCAACGCCGCTCCGCCGGACACCAATGGCTCGGTTGGCGACACGCAATACGTGCAGTGGGTCAACGAAGCCTTCGCTATCTTCAACAAGACCACGGGGGCTCAGGTTTATCCCGCGACAGGTGGTGCTGGCGGCAACACGCTGTTCTCGGGCTTCGGCGGCCAGTGCCAGACCGCCAACGATGGCGACCCGATCGTGCTCTGGGACAAGGCCGCGCATCGCTGGATCATGACCCAGTTCGCCGTCTCCGCTCAGCCTTACCTGCAGTGCATCGCGGTCTCGCAGACGGCCGACGCGACCGGCGCCTGGAACCGTTACGCCTATTCCTTCGGCACGGGCTTCAACGACTACCCGAAGTTCGGCGTCTGGCCGGATGCCTACTACGCTTCCTACAACATCTTCAACAACGGCGCGACGTTTGCCGGCGCGAAGGCCTGCGCCTACAACCGCACCGCGATGATAGCGGGCGCGGCTGCGCCCACCCAGGTTTGCTTCCAGACCTCCACCTCGTACGGCGGGCTGCTTCCGTCCGACCTGGACGGCTCGACGCCTCCGGCGGCCGGCTCCCCGAACTACTTCCTCAACTTCGGCACGCAACTCGCTCAACCTCTGGAAGTTCCACGTCGACTGGACGAACACGGCGAACTCCACGTTCACCGGCCCGGTCAACATCCCCGTGGCATCGTTCACCAGAGCCAGCACCGTTCCGCAAGCCGGCACGTCGCAGAAGCTCGATGCACTGAGCGACCGCCTCATGTATCGGCTCGCCTACCGAAACATCGGCGGCCATGACACCCTGGTGGTGAACCACTCCGTGGCGGTGGCCTCGGCGGTCAAGGGCAAGAAGACGACCCGCGCGGCGATTCGCTGGTACGAACTGCGCGGCACGGGCGGCACCTTCAGCGTCTTCCAACAGGGAACCTTTGCGCCCGACGACGCTCACCGCTGGATGGGCAGCATGGCGATGGACAAGGTCGGAAACATTGCGGTCGGCTACAGCAAGTCATCGAGCAGCATGAACCCGGCGATTTTCTATACAGGCCGTGCGCCGACTGACGCCGCGGGCACGCTGCAGACCGAAGCCCAGCTCAAGCTGGGCACCGGCTCGCAGACGGCGAACCTGTCGCGCTGGGGCGACTACTCGAGCCTGAGCCTCGATCCGGTCGACGACTGCACGATGTGGTACACCACCGAATACCTGGCCGCGAACGGCACGTTCAACTGGCACACGGCGATCAACAGTTTCAAGTTCCCGAACTGTAACTAAGCCATCGATCACGTTTGTGGAAAAGGCCGCCCGGCGTTCAGCCTGGCGGCTTTTTTTATGATGGGCTTCATGCCCATGCGCAATCCCAGTCCTAGCGTGGCTATACCCACCATCTGGACCAAGTGAAATGCACTATTGTGGTCGAAGGGCACCCATATCGTGAACGACAGGCTACTGGCCTGAACCCCGGCAGCCACCAGATTCAGCAAGATTGCTGTGGCCACGACTGCTGCCCCCTTCAACCGATGAGTTGCAGCCAGGAAAGAGTAGATCAGCAACGCGCTTGCCATTGCTGTAGCCTCGTACAGCGTGAAGACAATGAACCTTCCGTTGAGAACTTCTGTCAGCCCAAAAAAAATGATTCCCAGCCCGATGCTCCACGGAACGAGGCGCACCGCCACGGCACGGCCACGCCAATCAAGAAAAGCGCCCACCAGAAACAGGCCAACGAGAACGCCCAGGCTCAGGTAAAGTGGTTTCCAAAGTGCAGCGCGTAAAGCAGGCGGCATCTCTAATCCATGTGCCGCGGCCCCGAGCAAGGACACAAACGCCAGCAGGCCAAATACCCAACACCATAAGCCAATTTTCCATGGATCCACGGCAGGAGTGCGCCACAGATATGCCAGAACGACGACGCACTCAATAGCAAGCACTGCATCGGTTGCGCTGGTCGTGATTTCCGTCGGTGATGCGATTAAGGCCATGGTTGGAGCGGTTGATGCAACGCACACCATTTTAAGCGGCCTTCAGAGACTTGCAACCCGTCGCGTCATCCAGCGATGCACAGAAATGGCGTGACCTGCTTCCAGTTTGGTCTCCTCCAGCATCATGATCGTTGGGAGACCGGCTTATTGCCAATGCACCCTCCATCCACGGACAATGGATGCATGAACAGAGACGAACTTGACCGGTTAATGGATGTCACTGTTTTCCCACATGCGGTGAAACATCTGGAGCTCATTGAAACCCACATTTCCTGGGTTATCCTCACGGGTGAACTGGTTTACAAGATCAAGAAACCCGTGGACCTCGGTTTCGTCGACTTCACCAGCCTCGCGCGCCGCAAGCATTTTTGCGAGGAGGAGCTGCGACTCAATCAACGCACGGCTCCGGAAATTTACCTGGATGTCGTTCCCATCGCCGAGACTGCGCAGGGCTTGAGGATTGGCCGCGAACCGGCTATCGAATACGCGGTGCGGATGCGGCAGTTTCCCGGCGACGCGCGACTGGATCACCAACTGGAGCATGGGCGGCTTACTGAGAACGACATGCTGACAGCGGCTGAGGTTATTGCCAACTTTCACCGGTCCTTACCGCCCAAACCAAGCGCACAACCTTCGGACGAAATCAGCCGGGCATGCCAGTATGCCCTGGATAATTTCACCCAAATCAGGGCTGCGCTGGACGGCGACTCTTTCCACCCGCTTCTGTCACAGCTCGAAGCGTGGACCCGTTTGCGAATGGAACTCCTCAAACCGGCATTCAAAGATCGCGCAACCGGGGGATTCATTCGTGAAGGACATGGTGATTTGCATCTGGCCAATATGATTAAGCTGGAAAACCGCATCGTCCTGTTCGACTGCCTCGAATTCGACCCGGAGTTGCGCTGGCTCGACCTGATGAATGACATCGCATTTCTCACCATGGACCTGATGGCGCATGGGCGGGAAGACCTGGCTTACGGTTTCCTCAACAGCTATCTGCAGCAAACCGGTGATTACCCGGGAATCGCTGTGCTGCAATTCTACCTGGTGTATCGCTGCCTGGTCCGGGCCAAAGTGGCGGCACTGCAGTCGAGTGGCAAGACCCCGCTTTACCTGGACCTGGCCCGTTCACTGGTGGACCACTCAAAGACTCCGCGCCTGCTTCTGATGCATGGATTTTCCGGTTCCGGTAAGTCCTGGCTCAGTAGTCGCCTGATGATTTCGCTGGGCGCCATCCGCGTGCTCAGTGACCTCGAGCGTAAACGCATGCACGGTCTTTCCATCAAGCAAGACAGCCACTCCGGTATCGACACCGGGCTCTACGACGCAGCCGCCACGGAGCATACGTATGAGTGCCTCGCGCGCTATTGTGAAATCGGACTGCGCGCAGGATTCAACATGATTGCGGATGCAAGCTTTCTGCATGGGCCGCAGCGTCAACGCTTTGTGGACCTGGCCAAACAACTGCAGGTAGAGCTGATCATCCTTGACTGCACCGCCCCGCTTGAAACGCTGCGCGAACGCATCCGCAAACGCGCCACGGATCCACTAAATGCATCGGAAGCGGACCTGGCGGTGCTGGAACACCAGCTTACCCACCATGATTTATTAACGGATCAGGAAAAGCAGTTTGTGATCCAGGTCGGGATGGGTGAAGCCTGCGATTTTGCCGACTTGTTGCGACAACTTGGGATGACCTGAGCGGTCACTGGGTCAGTTGCAGATCCCGCTCCTGCACGATGCCAGGTTCTCTTTGACGGCACCCGGCACCAGCGTTTAGCTCGCCACCAGATGCGCAGCATAAGCGACAACATGGGCACGTTTTGTTCGAGGTCGACGTTAAGAAGCCGGCAGGTGTCATGGGAATCTCCTTCGAAGCAGCCAGATTGCACTGGTAACTGGCAAACTTGCCAGTGGACTTTGCCGGCTCTTCACTGCGTGCTCCTGTGTCGGGCGTATGAAAACCAGTCTGCCTTAACACGAGGGATTCAGAAGCTTTACAACTTCTTCGCGGTGGCTGCTTGGTGTAGAATCCCTCGTCTTTTTTGGTCCGGTGCTTTCACCTGGAGCTCAGCTTATGTTGTTGTGGTTTGTCATCGCCTATTGGGTAACGTCGGTTGCCATTGGCCTTTGGGCTTCCCTGCGCGTTCACAATACCAAGGACTTTGCGATTGCTGGCCGGCACCTGCCGTTTTACATGGTAACGGCAACCGTGTTTGCCACTTGGTTCGGCTCGGAAACCGTGCTCGGCATTCCAGCTACGTTTTTAAACGAAGGATTGCATGGCGTGGTGGCCGATCCATTTGGCTCTTCGCTGTGCTTGATCCTGGTAGGATTGTTTTTCGCGGCGCCGTTGTACCGCATGAACCTTTTGACCATTGGCGACTTTTATAAACGCCGTTACGGGCGCGCCGTAGAAGTGCTGACCACCATCGCTATCGTGTTGTCATACCTCGGTTGGGTTGGCGCACAAATCACTGCGCTGGGACTGGTATTCAACATAGTTTCTGCCGGTGCCATTTCGCAAGTGACGGGCATGTGTATCGGTGCTGCCACCATCCTGGTCTATACCTATTTCGGTGGTATGTGGGCAGTTGCCATTACCGACTTTATCCAGATGATTATCATTGTGCTGGGTATGTTATGGATTGGCAACGAGATTGCAGGTCAAACCGGTGGTGTCCTCAATGTTGTCCAGCACGCCATGGCAGAAGGTAAGTTATCCTTTTGGCCGGAACCGCACTTTCCTGCAGTAGCGGGTTTTATCGCGGCTTGGGTAACGATGATGTTTGGGTCGATGCCGCAGCAGGACGTGTTTCAGCGCGTGCAGTCGGCAAAGTCCGAAAGAATTGCCGTGTGGGGTTCGGTACTGGGGGGAACTCTGTATTTTTTCTTCGCGTTTGTACCCATGTTTCTGGCCTTTTCAGCCACCATGATCGACCCGGAAATGGTGGCGCGTTTAATTAATGATGATCCGCAAAAAATCCTGCCGACCCTGGTGCTGACCAAGGTGCCGATGTTTGCCCAGGTGATGTTCTTCGGCGCGCTGTTGTCGGCGATCAAGAGTTGCGCCTCTGCCACCTTGCTGGCGCCTTCTGTGACATTCAGTGAAAATATCCTGAAGCCGATGTTTCCTCATATGAGCGACCGGCAGTTGCTGCACAACATGCGCGTGGTAACGCTGTGTTTTACCGTTGTGGTGACGCTGTATGCGATAAATTCCGATGCCAGCATTTTCAAGATGGTGGAAAACGCCTATCAGGTCACCCTCGTCAGTGCATTTATTCCGCTGGCCTGCGGGGTCTACTGGCGGCGTGCGACCAACCAGGGCGCGCTGTTCGCAATATTTTTTGGCGTTGGTACGTGGCTGTCCTTATTGCTCAGCGTCTCGATGACCTCCGAAGAAATTGACGTTCTGCCGGCCGGGCTGGATGTACTCATCCAATCAATACAG
>CAWARM010000008.1:0-194821 GCA_963784425.1 uncultured Gammaproteobacteria bacterium | reverse complement strand
TGTTGTCGCGCAATTAACACCGCAGTCTGATGTCCGAAGGCGATCATGTATTTCGAATTTTCGCTAAGCCCAAACGGGTTTGATCGTCGCCTGCCCGGGATCATGAGAGCGCGGGTGTTTTACTCTCTGCTTGGTTTCGTGCTGTGCTGCTTTTGGCTGAGTGTGACACCTGCCTGGGCTCAGGAAGCGGCAGCCAAACCTCTGCCGGAACTGGGCGCCAGTGACACCACCCACAAACTGGCCCCTGGCGACAAGATCAAGATCAGCATATTCAACCAGCCGGATCTTTCCGGCGAGTTCCAGTTGGATGGTGAAGGCCGGATCTTTCTGCCTTTGATTGGCAGGGTGGAAGCCAACGGCCTGACCGCGGCGGAACTGGAAAAGGTGCTGGTTGACCGCTTCAAACCGGATTACCTGGTCAACCCGCGAATTTTTATCCAGGTGGGAATGGGTAACCTCAAACCGTACTACCTGGTGGGTGAAGTAAGCGGCCACGGGGCATTTCCCTTATGAGCCGGGGATGACCTACCTCACGGCCATTGTCAATGCCGGGGGTACACCTACCGCGCGAAGCAGGATTATGTCTACGTGATTCGGGCCGATGATCCGGAGCAGAAGGAGATCAAGTTGAGCGTGACAGAAAAGGTCCAGCCCGGGGATATCATTCGCGTTGCGGAACGGCTGTTTTGAGGATGTTTAGCACATGATGGATCCCCAAGCCGGCAAGAATACCCAGGATAAGTGGGAAGCCGATGAAGCAGGGCAGTCGTTTCCGCTGCTCGATTACCTGCAGTTGCTGTGGTTCCGTAAGAAGCTGATTTTGGCTCTCACCATTTTTATCACGATTATCGGCTATATCCAGGTCAACGAAATCAAGAATGTTTATACCGCCAGTTCCATCTTGCTGATTGGAATTCCGGAATCAAAGGTGGTGGATTTCGAGACCGTGTCCTGAGCCGTAGCAATTCGCAAGATGATGTGACCAGCGAGATTGAAGTATTGCGCTCACGTGTACTGGCCGGCAAGGTGATCAAGCGGCTGAACCTGCTGAATGACCCGGAATTTAACCCGGCCCTGGCCGAGCCGGAAGAGAGCCTGTTTGATTTTCTCAATACCTAACCCCGTTCTGGATTCCTGCCAGCTGGAAAAAATCCATCAAGGAGGCCATGGGTATCGAAACCGAACGGGTGGAGGCGCCGGTTGCAGCCAGCCCGCAAGAAGTGGACGACAGCAACAACTGCGGCTGATATCTGCGGCAAGCAGCATTCTGCTGAGCAAGCTGAGTGTGCAGTCCATTGATTTTGAGCAATGTCATCAACATCTCTTTTTCATCCCTGAACCCGAAAACTGCGGCTTTGCTGGCCAATGAAATTCCGGAAGCCTATATCGTGGACCAGCTCGAAGCCAAGTTTGAAGCGACCGAGAAAGCCAATAGCTGGCTGACCGAGCAACTCGCGGAACTCGAAGTGAAGGTGGTGGAATCTGAGCGTGCGGTGGAAATCTACCGCGATCAATATGGCCTCGCAGACACCTCGGGATCCAGCCTGGCCGATGCCCAGCTTTCCGAACTGAACAGCCAATTGATCGTGGCCCGCGCCAGCCTGGCTGAAGTCGAGGCTCGCCATGAGCAATTGACCAGGTTGCTGCAAGGAACTACGCAGGGAGTCGAAACGGCTGCTGAAGTCATGTCCTCAACCCTGGTGCAACAGCTACGCGCTCAGGAAGCCCAGGCCCTGAGCCGGGCATCGGAACTTTCGGTTGAATATGGCCCCAAGCACCCGCGCATGCTGCAGGTGCAGGCGGAAATCATCGAAATCCGTGAGCGAATCCGTACCGAAGTGGAGCGCATCGCGGTTGGACTGGAGCACGAGGTTGAGTTCGCGCGCACCAAGGTGGCCAGCCTGGAAGGCAGCCTGAACGCGGCCCAGGGTGAGACCAGTTCACAAAACAAGGAAGCCATCCAGTTACGCGCCTTGCAACGCGAAGCTGCAGCCAACCGGGCCTTGTACGAGACCTTCCTTAACCGTTTCAAGGAAACCAGCACCACCCAAGGGCTGGAATCATCCGATGCGCGCGTCATTTCAAAGGCAGAAGTGCCGGGTGGGCCTTCCTATCCCGATCGCAACCGGTTGTTGACCAACTACATTCTGCTGGGTTTTTTCGGGGCCTGTGGCCTGGTGTTGGCCTTGCAGTTATTGAACCCCGGCATGACCAACCCCGAGCAGGTCCAGCACGTGCTCGGCGAATATGTCATTGGCCTGATCCCGATTATTCCGGGCAAGATGTTGTTGCACGACTACGTGTTGGAAAAACCCAACTCTTCGGTCATCGAGGCCCTGAGTTCAATCAAGTTTGCTCTGGCCTTGTCGGACCCGGATCACCCGGTGAAAGCGGTGCAAATCACCTCTTCCGTGCCGGAGGAAGGCAAGACCTCCCTGGCCCTGAGCCTGGCGCGCGTGGTGGCGGCAGCGGGCAAAAAGGTCATTATTGTCGATGGGGACTTGCGCCGTTCCAGCATAGGAAAAAAATTGGTTTGCGGGGTGAGCACAAGGGGCTTTCGGACCTGGTTGTCGCTGGGGACGAGGAACTTTCACATTTCATATTGCGCGATGAGAAGGGCAACATGGATTACCTTCCGACCGGCACAGCCAAGTACGCTAATGCCACCGATATCTTCTCTTCCCACCGCATGGCGGAGATCATCAACCTGCTGAAGTAGCGTTACGACCTGGTGGTGATAGACACACCGCCGGTCATGGCCGTAGCCGATGCGCGCATTTTGGGGCGGGTGGTGGATAAAACCATTTTCGTGGTGCGCTGGGACAAAACGCCACGCAAAGTTTCCAAGGCGGCGATCGAATTGCTGCGCAGAGCAGATGTTTCCATTGCCGGCGTAGTGCTGCAGCAGGTGGACCTGAAGCGCTATAGCCGCGTGGGTTACGGGGATTCGGGGTACTACTACCATTATGGCCGCTACGGAAAGTACTATTCCACTTGACTAGATTGCGGATCAAGTCCGCATGACGTGTCCTGTGAACGTCACCTCGGCAAGGATCCAGTCACCCGGCCTGAGACGGAGTGACTTCCTAAAGATTGCTTCACCCGCATACATCGCATTCACGGGCCTTGTTGCCATCGCGACCATGATGCTCGCCTGGCCGCGTCTCGCCGCCAGCTACCGCTATCTTCCGGTTGATATCGCCATTTCGCGCTATTTTTCCTCGCGGGAAATTCCTTCTGACCGCCTCGGCGTGCTGATTCGTTTTGCCTCGGAAGCGGCAGAACAGGACGACAGTTATCGCTACCACGACGGGCTGAGCCTGTTGCACCTGCTGCGCGCCCTGGATCTCAACACACCCGCACTGGAACGACGGGATGCTTACCTGGCATCCATGGACGAAGCCAAACAGAGCCTGCAACGCGCACCCGCACAACCCGCCACCTGGCTGCGTCTGGCCAATGTGCGCTGGGTGCTGCATGAGGAACCGGAAGACATCGTGGCGCCCTGGAAAATGTCGATCTTTACCGGACGCACGGACGCACCTTATTCACTCAACGCATGGAAATTGGCCTTGCGCACCGCGAGTACATGGATGCCGAAGCGGTCGCCATGTTGCGTGACCAGTTACTGCTGGCCTGGCGGACACAGCCCGGCAGCCTGATGGGTGTGTTGGCCAAGTGGGATAGAGACCTGGCGGTAACCCGGCCCTTGATCGAAAGCACCGACCCTGCGGCATTGGCCGAAATGGAAGCCTGGCTTGCCAAGCTTCCTTAAGCGCTGGATGGGCGAGGAGGAGCAGGTCGCGGTAAAACCCTTTGCGCCCGCCGGTGAGCGCATTTACTGCATCGGTGATATTCATGGGCGGCTGGATTTGCTGCAGCAATTGCACCAACTCATTCTCGAAGATGCCGCTGACCACAGCGGAGAGAAAACCCTTGTGTACCTGGGTGATTACATCGACCGGGGCGAGCAATCCAGAGAAGTCATCGATCTCTTGCTGGAAGCGCCGCTGGCGGGGTTCAAGCCCGTCTACCTGAAAGGCAACCACGAACAGACCCTGCTGGATTTCCTGCAGCATCCAAGGGCTGTGGCCGCCTGGTTGACCTATGGTGGTCGCGCCACGCTTGCATAGTTACGGTGTCGCCACCTCGCCTGAGCCTTCGCGGCAGCAACTCGACGACCTGCGCGACGAACTGGAGCGCCGCTTGCCGCAAAGCCATTTGCAGTTTTATAGCCAGCTCGTGCCGATGCACACCGCCGGCAGCTACTGCTTTGTCCACGCCGGCATTCGGCCCGGGACTCATCTGCAGGAACAGCGCAACGAAGACCTGCTGTGGATACGCGAAGACTTTACCGAGAGCACCGCCACCCACGAGCACATTGTGGTACACGGGCACACCATCACACCTGAGGTCGAATGGCGTCCCAATCGCATTGGTATCGATACCGGTGCGTTCAGCTCTGGGGTGTTGACCTGTTTGGTGCTGGAAGGGGCTGAACAACGGGTGTTGCAAACGGGCGGGAAAGGGTGAGCATCGTCACGTGGAATTGCGGCTCAAGCCCGCAATGACGATTCCGACACCCCGGCAAACTAGCCTCATCACCCCAGCAAATTACTCCGTCACCCCGGCCTTGAGCCGGGGTCATCATGAGTCAATCCAGTGGATTGCGGGTCAAGCCCGCAATGACGGGTTCTGCTTGCTGGTATTCCTTCTGACCTGTCCAGCTTGCACGCCGACTACCAGGAAGGCCTTGATGCCTACCAGAAGGGCGACTACGACAAGGCCCTGGGCGAGTGGCTGGAAGTGACCCGCAGCCCGCCGGAGCAGGTTCACCCCGGCGTACTGGCCGAAACCTATTACGCCATCGCCATGCTGTTCTGGACCGGGCAGGGCGTGCCCCAGGACACGTCGAACGCAGCGAAGTGGCTGCAGCAGGCGGCCGAAATGCATCATGCCGGGGCGCAAACCAAGCTGGGCTACCTGTGCAGTTCCGGGCAGGGCGTGCCACAAAGTGATTTCGAGGCGCTGAAGTGGTTCCAGATGGCCGCCTGGCAGGGTGATGCCGATGCGCAATACAACCTGGGCGTACTGTATCGCGAAGGACTGGGTGTGGAGCCCAACCAGGCCAAGGCACTGGAGTGGTTTCGTGAGGCGGCATCCAACGGTGACGCCGAGTCAGCAAAAATTGTCGCCCAATATGAAGCCGGCGCGCCTGTCTCCGAACTCTTTCCAGAACCCACTCGGTACCCAACTCCTAAGCACTCCGAAGCCGACTACCGAAGCCACTACCGAAGCCGCTACCGAAGCCACTACAAGCGCCGAACACGTTGCCGAACCCATTTACGACCCGATTCCGGAAGCCCTTGTGGACGTGCCAGAGCTAACTCCGTCCGCGTACAACTCCGCCTGCGGGCGATGCAATCCCCGGCGCAGATTTACCCGTAGACAGCGGCAGTGCCTTCTGAAGAGGCGCCGGACGCTGCGCCTGCACTTGAAGCGGAAGTTGCTGGCAGCGAACTGGCCGACGAGACTGCCGTTGATGAATTTGACGCGGCCCCACCCGCAAGCGCGCTCCTACAGGCAACATGGATCCTTGAGCGGGACCCGCAGCACTACACCATCCAGGTGATCGCTCTTCGCAATAAGGCGAAGTTGATGGACTTTACCGATGACCATCCCGACTGGGCACCCTGGGCGATCTATGAGCAGTCACTCAAAGGTGAGCCGCTGTGGGTCTTGTTGCAGGGCGATTACACCGACGTGGAACTGGCCCGTGCGGCGGCCAGCAAGTTTCCCACCGACATCCAGAAACGCGACCAGTTGTGGATTCGCCGTTTCGTGATGGTGCAGGGTTTGCTGCCATGAGGCAACCGGATGAGCCAGTTGCCAGGCTCAGAGACGGCTGCCATGAGATGAAGCACATGAATCGCGCACTGTTCATTGGTCTGATGTTACTGGTGTCGCTGGCGCCGCTGCCGCTTGGCAGCAATCGTGAGTGGTCGTGGAGCCTGTGTGCGCTGGTGGCTTCCGTCTTGACCGCCATATGGGTGCTGGTCAATGTGCGCAAGCAGGGCGAAGTCAGCCGGCTTCCGCATGGCGTGATTGGCAGCTTGTTTGTGCTCGCCGTCGCCTGGGCCCTGGTGCAGATGGCGTCGTGGACTCCGGAAGCATGGAAACACCCGCTGTGGTCTCTGGCCAGCGAAACCCTGGGTACCACTTTGCCCGGCTCCATATCGCTTGCTGCGGATGACGGCTGGATGGCCCTGTTGCGGCTGCTGTCCTATGTGCTGGTTTTTCTGCTGGCCTTGCAATTGGGGCGCGATCGCACGCGGGCGCAGACTGCGCTTTGCCTGGCTCACCGCCGTGGGCCTGGCCTATGCGGTTTTTGGCCTGTACGTTTACTGGAGCGGCTACTATCCCGACTGGCTGTTCGGCGGCAAAGTGCTGGCCCATGATGTGCGCAGCACGTTCATCAACCGCAATCACTTCGCTACCTGGCAGGGGCTGGCCCTGCTGTGCGCCATAGCCTGGTTTTACCAGCACATGGCGCGGCCCGAAGTGATGCCCTATTTTGTGCCCAAGGACCGTGATCAACAGGTTGAAGACTTCATTCTGAAGGCCTGGAAGCCACTGATGGCGGTGTTGCTGATGGTGACTGCGCTGGTGCTCACGCATTCCCGTGGTGGATTTACGGCAGCCCTGGCTGGCACCATTACCTTGCTGCTCGTGCTGGACCGGCGCGGTTCCGCCCGCAAGGGGCTATCACGGGTAACGGTCATCGCGGCGCTGGTGGTGGCCAGTATTTCGTTCTACCTCACCAGCGAGGTGCTGATGGATCGAATCGAACGCACCGATCTCACTTCGGAAGAGCGCCTGGCGGTATTTGCCAACGTCAACCGGGGTATCGCCGATAACCCGCTGCTGGGCTTTGGATACGGCACTTTTTCCGACAGTTTCCGCCTGTACGATCGTAACGAAGAACCGTTTCCACTACGACCGGGCACATAACACCTGGCTGGAGGATGCCTTTGAACTGGGATTGCCGGCCGCACTGGCGCTGTACCTTGCCCTGGCCGGGCTGGCCTGATCTGCTGGCGCGGTGTAAAGCAGCGTCACCGTGACTGGGTCTACCCGGCCACAGGCGTGGCGGCCTCGGTGTTGGTAGGGGTGCACGCCACGGTGGATTTCAGCCTGCAGTTACCGGCCGTCGCTATCCTGTACGCCTGCATCATGGGCGTGGCCTGTGCACAGTCGTATTCGTCGGCGAGTCAAAACAGTGAACCCAGGACATCTCGTCACCCCGGCCTTGAGCCGGGGTCCATTGCGAGTAAACTGTAGCCAATGAAAAGGGATATTTCATGACGCACCTGGTACAAAATACCTGGCTGCTGCTACCGCTCACCTTGTTGCTGAGCGCAGGCCTGGCTTGGCTGCTGATCCCCTTTGCGATGAAAATCGGCTGGGTAGACCATCCGGGCGAGCGCAAGGTGCACGAGAGCAAAACGCCGACCATAGGGGGTGCGGCGGTTTTTGTGGCACTCATTACGGCGTTTTTTGTGGCGCGCACCACAGGCGCCGTGCCGGATTTTGCCACAGTTCCCTTTTTTCTGGTCTTGCTGATGGGCGGGGCTGTGCTGTTTTTAACCGGCCTGCTGGATGATCTCGTCGAATTGAACGTCCTGTTGCGATTATTCCTGCAAATGGCGGTCTGCCTTGCCATCATCCACTTCACCGGCGTTCAGTTGCACGATTTTGGACGACTGTTTTCAGCTGAAGTGTTTGTGCTGGGCTGGCCGGCAGTAGCCATTACGATTTTCGCTGCCCTGGGTGTGATCAATTCCTTCAACCTCATTGATGGTATGGACGGATTATCCGGCGCCATGTTTCATCATTACGGCAGCCGGCATGGCCGCGTTTGCTGCATTATCAGGGCAAACATCGATGATGTGGTTCCTGTTCATCGCGATGGCCGCTGTGCTGGGCTTCCTCATGCTCAATGCACGCTTGCCCTGGAATGCCAGGGCGCGGGTGTTCCTGGGTGACTCGGGCTCGCTGATGCTGGGACTGGTGCTGGCATGGTGCCTGATCAAGCTTGGCAGTGGCCCGGAAAGGGCGTTTATGCCCATGACCGCCGTTTGGCTGTTCGCCGTGCCTTTGCTCGATACCACCACCTTGATCTGGCGGCGCTGGGGCGAAGGGCGTTCGGCGTTTTCCGCCGATCAGAATCACCTGCACCACGCTTTCCTGCGTGCGGGTTTCAGTGTAGGTGCCGCCTGGGCGGGGATGATGGCTTTTAGTTTGGTGCTGGCGGGAATCGGTGCTGCGTTTGAATTCAGCTTCCTGCCAGACTATTTCAGTTTTTATACCTTCATGTTGATCGCGTTCATTTACTATTTCTATATGAAGCACTGCTGGGGAGCCCAGCGCTTTTTGGGGCGGCACTTTATTCACCATGATTTTACGATTGAAGAACCTTATGCCTGAAACTAGCCGAGTCTCGTATGCCGTAGCCCGAGTACCTATAATCCACAAGCAAATAATCCATGGGCAATCGGGCCAAGTGAAGCCTTACCAGGCGAGGGATACAGCATGAATCCAGCTTCAGCCGGAAAGTCCGGTCGGACAGTACGTGTCATGGTGACCGGAGGAGCCGGATTTCTGGGCTCCCACCTGTGTGACCGCTTGCTTGCTCAAGGCCACGATGTGCTGTGTGTGGATAACTTCTACACCTCCACACGGCGCAACATCACGCATTTGCTGGAACACCCCAATTTCGAACTGTTGCGCCACGACGTGACCTTTCCGCTGTACGTCGAAGTTGATCGTATTTATAACCTTGCGTGTCCGGCCTCGCCGGTGCACTACCAGCGCGACCCGGTGCAGACCACCAAGACCAGCGTACACGGCGCCATCAACATGCTGGGCCTGGCCAAGCGCACGGGTGCCCGTATCCTGCAGGCCTCCACCAGCGAAGTGTATGGCGACCCGGAAGTGCACCCGCAAACGGAAGGGTATTGGGGCAATGTGAACCCGATCGGCATCCGTTCCTGCTACGACGAAGGCAAGCGCTGTGCGGAAACGCTGTTTTTTGACTACTGGCGCCAGCACCAACTGCCGATCAAAGTGGCGCGCATCTTCAACACCTACGGGCCGCGCATGTTGCCCGATGACGGGCGCGTGGTATCGAATTTCATCGTGCAGGCGCTGCAGGGCAGGGACATCACGATTTACGGTGATGGCAGCCAGACCCGCTCGTTTTGTTACGTGGATGATCTTGTTGAAGGGCTGATGCGCCTGATGGAAAGCGACCCGGAAATCACCGGCCCCGTTAACCTTGGAAATCCCGGGTGAGTTCTCCATCAAGGAACTGGCTGAAAAAGTGGTTGCCATGGTGGGTTCTGGTTCAAAAATCGTCTATGAACCCTTACCGCAAGACGACCCCACGCAGCGCAAACCCGACATCACCCTCGCCAAGGCCGCGCTGGGTTGGGAGCCGGCGGTGGCTCTGGACCAGGGCCTGCGAAGGACCATCGACTATTTTCGCAGGTATTCATGACTGAAACCATCCTCGTCACCGGCGGTGCCGGCTACATCGGCTCCCACGCGTGTGTCGAACTTCTGGACGCTGGCTACAAAGTCATCGTCGTCGACAACCTCTCCAACAGCAAGGTGCAAGCCCTGGAGCGGGTGGGGAAAATCGCCGGAAAATCACTGGATTTCATGCGCTGTGACATCCTGGATGAACAGAAACTGGCCAGCGTGTTTGCGGGGTTCAAGCCATCAGCCGTCATCCACTTCGCTGGCCTTAAAGCGGTGGGTGAGAGTGTAGAAAAACCCTTGCTGTATTACCGCAATAATGTGGCCGGCACGGCCACCCTGCTGCAGGTGATGGCCAATGCAGGGGTCAAAAACCTGGTGTTCAGCTCCTCCTGTACGGTGTACGGGGCACCCGATACGCTGCCCATCACGGGAAGATTCACCGCTGCAGGCCGTGAACCCATACGGCCAGACCAAGCTCACGATCGAATACATGCTCAAGGACCTGGCCGCTTCCGATCCGGAATGGAACATCTCCATCCTGCGTTACTTCAACCCGGTGGGAGCGCACCCCAGCGGTGAAATTGGCGAAGATCCGCTGGGCATCCCCAATAACCTGATGCCCTACATCACCAAGGTGGCCATTGGTGAGCTGAAAGAGCTTTCGGTCTGGGGCAACGACTACCCAACGCCCGATGGCACCTGCATCCGCGATTACATCCACGTGGTCGACCTGGCCAAGGGCCATATCAAGGCTTTGCAAAAGCTCGATGAGCAACCCGGCGGGAGCACGGGATACGTTGGCATCCACAACCTGGGAACAGGGCAGGGCTATTCGGTGCTGGACGTTATCAATGCATTCCGTGCTGCAACCGGCAAAGCCATTCCATATCGCATTGCCAAGCGACGCGCCGGCGATGCTCCCGCAGTGTTTGCTGATCCCGCGTTGGCGGAAACCGAACTCGATTGGAAAGCAGAGCTAAATTTGGAAGACATGTGCGCCGACGCCTGGCGTTGGCAGCAGAAAAACCCGAAGGGCTATTGAACACCCTCAACAACATGAAAGACAGGTAGCATGGGAAAGCACGAAAAGGTAGCCGAACACCTCGGAACTCCTGAGGAATGTGCGTGAAATTCTTACGCTGTTCGAGTGTTTAATCCGATAGAATCGATTTTTCCATTGTGTTAAATTCAATCCCATGAAAGTATCAGCCGCCGAAACCCTGGACTTGCCAATTTCTGAGCGCATTCAGTTAGTTGCGGAAATTTGGGACAGTATTGCTGAATTTCCAGAAAAGATTGAGCTAGTAGATTGGAGGTCAATTCAATGAACACTGCTAAATCCGAAGTGGCGTCAATGCTGGAAACTTTGCCAGACGATAGCAGCCTTGAAGACATTCAATACCATCTTTACGTCCTTGAAAAAGTAAAACGCGGCGTAGAACGAGCTGAATCAGAAGGGACGCTGTCTCATTCCGAAGCCAAGCAGCGACTGGGGAAATGGCTCGACAATTAAGATGGTCACCTGAAGCCGTTGAAGATGTCGAAGCTATAAATCCGAGGTCCGCAATATCGCGAACGCTTTGTCCACAAATATCGCATCATCTATCGAATTGAAACAGAGCGCGTTCTGATTGCTGCGATAATTCATGGCAGTCGCCAGTTGGAACCATTAGTTGATCGGATACATGGTGTGCAAGAAATCTAATAAATCCTTAAACAGGGCGCCTACGGCGCGGGCCGGTGACTCTTGCGTCATGCGGAGGAAGAGGCTGTTCACGATCAACTGGCTTTTGACGAGATATATTTTTCCGTGCGGAGAACGGCTTTATGCCGAGGATGTTGTCAGAGCATTTGAAGAGATCCGAGCCAAACTACAGAAACAAGAGTTTGACCACTTAAAGCCGGTTGGTCGGGCGTTTACTGTTGACAAGGACTGGCCGAACAAGGCCAACCAACCAACCGCTTAATCTGCAGCTGCGCTTCGGGGTCTGCTCCTTCGCAGTTGTGTCATGCACAACTCGGCCTCCGATTGAATGAAGAAGGTAGATTATGAAGATACGTAGCGTTACATCCAGCAATCGGCGCAATGAATTTTCGATGGTAACCCGTTCAGGGGCTACTTATACCTTTCCGTATGCAAAAGCCGATCCTCGTCCGAGCTCTGATAATCGCATTGAGAGAGTCTTTGTAGACAAAGAACTCGGAAACGAAGGTTTTACCTATATTCTGGAATCTGGTGGGGAAGGCACGATACACATCGAGCAGGTTCTCGAGTACAACGAGGACCCGAACTATCTTGCAGAGCTACTAGCGTACAAACTTACGCTGGAGGCGCAACACGGGATTGAGCGGAGCGGGTTGAGTCGGCGTCAGGTCGCTAAACGTTTAAAGACCTCTGCGCCTCAGCTATATCGCCTTCTGGATCCTGCAAATGCGAGCAAATCCATGAATCAATTAGTTGCACTTCTTCACATACTCAATTGTGAGGTTGAACTTGTTGTTAAGAGGAAAGATGCAGCATGACACGTCATTCGGGTGAGTCCGGAAAGACGAAACGCGCGAAGCGTGCGACCCAAACACAGCAGCTGCATCAAGAGTACGCTGAAGCCATGTTCCGCAAGGACGCGAGAATCAACATTCGGCTGACGTCCAAGGACCTGCGAGGGTTGCAGAAAAAAGCACTTTCGGAAGGGATTCCCTATCAAACGCTCATAGCCAGCATCCTGCACAAGTACGTTGAAGGGCGGCTTCGTGAAAGCTGTGGCTAATCCAGTTCGAATTCTAGTGGGTTCTTGTACGGGCATTTTCCTCTTTATCCACGAACATTAAACCCATACTCCAAACAGTCACGATGCTACTGGTGATGGCCGTTACCGCCCCCAGCCAGGCCGCGGACTTCACACTTCGTGACTATTTGGGTCACACATGGACTAACGAGCGGGTTACGTTTCCTCTTACCTCGGAGCAGGCAGCGAAGGCTGCGCAAAAACAGGCGCTGGTCGGTCCCGGCGATCAGCAGATCCCGTACCAGTTGCTTGAAGCTGTAGATCAAGACCATGCCCGGATAAGTTTTCAGGTCGACCTGTCGCCTATGGAAAGCCGGGCATACCGCTTCTCCGAGCAGCCCGCAGACACGAAGACTGACCTGAAGGTTTCGGAGTCAGACGCAGAGCTGCGCATCGAGAACGAACTGGTAGGGCTGGCCATTCGGAAAACATTGCAGGACGGGCAGGGGCCGATCGCGGGTATGCGTTTGCGCAGCGGCACATGGACTGGCGACTCATCTCTGGCCTGGACATCCGGGGTGAAAAGTTACTCCGCTAAAATCACCGCGCGCGGGGCGGTGTTTATCGAAGTTCTTTGCGTTGTGAACTTCAAAGACGAGGGCTACTGGAGTCTGCGTTTTCGGATCGAGCGCGGCGAACCCGTGGTGTTGGTCGAGGAGAGTTTCGACGCCCCGGGCGGTGGTACCTTTGGCGTGAGCCTTGGCGGCGAAGCCTACCAGCCGACACATGTGCTTTACCGTTCTGGAACGGGTGACAACCTGGGCAAGGTCAACTCCGAGCTCATCGGCTCTGGCAATGTGTACCTGCTCGAGCCGTGGCTGCATTGGTGGGAGCATGATCGGCAGGGTAACTGGTTCGCGCTGTACTCCCCCGATTCATCTCCCAATCCCTCTCCCAACATGCTGATGATTGGCCTGCTGCGCCCCAGTGCCTGGAGGGACCCCGAGTGGTCGGGGAGGGCAGGGCAGGTCGGTCTCACGGTGCCTGCCCAGGTCGAAGACGGTCATGTGACGGTCTCATTTCCACTCGGTGGCGGCAAGCGGATGTGGATGCTTGGCACACCGGACAAGGAGCAAAGTATCAGCGCACTATCAGCGAAGAATCGGCAAGTGTCGCCTCTGCCCCAGCACTACCTCATCAAACACGGCGACTTTCCCCTTGATGTAGTCAAAGATTACGTTCTGGAATGGCCAGGAGACCACGACAATTATCCGCGGCTGTTTGTGGGAAAACAGGAGCTGCAAACGCTAAGTGGTTCGTTGAAATCTGATGCCGGAGAACTCAAGCGCTGGGAAAGTCAGCAGCCTATCGACAAATACAACATTGATGATCCGTTGCGTGAATACTTCGCTTCGGGATCGGCACAACTCGGCGAGCAAATCATCAAAAAGAGTGCTGAGTGGCTGGACGTGGTCGTCCACGACAATCTGCTGCTGCAAAATAGCCGGGTTACGCTGGGTGTCGCGCCCCATTCCCAGGCGGTGCTTTTACTGCCGACACTCAATCTGACCGATGCGGCCCTTGGCGTCGAATCGCTCACACCGGAACTTCGCCGGCAGTTCCTGGCGAAACTGGCGTTCCTGGGCTACGTCGTCAATAGCGACGACTACTGGTCACCTGCGCGTGGGTTTGACGCCAATCCAAACATGACCACCACGGTGGCGCAGTACCAGGTTGCTCTGGCAGCACTGATTCCTTCGCATCCGATGGCGAAGCAATGGGCGGCCCGGGGCTGGACACGTTGGTTTGGCAGTTGGATGCTTGGTCGGATGAAGACGGGGGTTGGCTGGAAGCACCACACTACGCACTGGTCGCCTACGACTCCATGCTGGCCGCGTTCATCATGGCGCAACGGGCCGGGTTTGCGGATCACGTCTACGACGAGCGCATGCGCAAGGTAGCCGAGTGGCTCGCGCAGATATCCACACCGCCTGATTCCCATACGGGCGGGTTTCGTCATCTTCCTCCCATTGGCAATACCTATTACGGGGAATCGACGGCCATGTTCTGCATTGTGGCAGGGCTGTGGAAGAATCGCGATCCCCAGTTCGCCGCCAACATGCAGTGGATGTGCGAAGAACACGGCTCCCCGGATCTGGGGCTTGGCTGGAGCTTTCCAGGCATGGCCGGCTACAAGGACCTCCTCAAGGCTCACGGTGTTGCCCCGAAAAAGCCCGACTATGGTAGCGCCTGGTTCCAGAAAACCGGGGTCGTGTTGCGCAGCAACTTGGGTTCAGGCCGCGAGACTTACCTCCATCTGATTGCCGGTTCGAATCATGAACATTACGACTACGACTCCGGCAGCATCGTGATCTGGGGCAAAGGCCGTGTACTGGCCGACGACTGGGGTTACATCGGACGGCATGGAGAAGAGTTTCACAACCTGCTTTCTTCGCTGGGGGCCGGCGGCACTATGCAGATTGCAGATTTTTCGACCCAAGCGGCCTTCGACTATGTGTCAGGACAGAAGGGTTTTTGGCAACGTCAGATTGCTTTCACCAAGGACGCCGATCCCCTTGGCCCCAATTTTTTTCTTATCCGCGATACAAACAGTGCCTTCCTGCCTGCGACCTGGAAGCTGTGGCTTACCGTGAGCCCCGCTGCTAATCCTGTCCAAATTAACTCCCAGGGTGCTACCGTGACGGGAGCGGATGACGTGGATTTTGACCTTTTTTTCTATCAACCAGAGAAGCTCAATCTGAAAACTGAAACGGCCACGCAGGATTTGTCTGTCGGAAACCGTGACGGCAAAGTGGGACCGATGAGTCTCACGCAGACGGCGCTGACGGCATCGTTCATGATTCGCGGCTCCGTGACGTTTGTTGGTCTACCCTCGACTCAAGTCAGAACCTTCGCCAAAAGTCATCTGGCATGCCGATGGCCGAATCGCCGAGGTGATTTCAACAATGGGCTCGGATTTTGTCTTTGTGGCGCCAAAGGCAGACAGTGATGACCGGGATGAATTCCAGACGGCCGACAAACAGCTGTCCTTCACGGGCCAGGCTGGATCCGCACAGATTCGTGGCAAGCGTGTCACGCTGAGCCTGGGTTCAGCTGGCGAGATCCGATTTGGCGACAAGACGCTAACCGCCAACAAGGCGTCTACCCAGGTTTATGATTTATAGTCCTGGGTTATCAAGGTTCGCAGGATCACCCGAGGGCGTAAACGCGCTTACGCGCGACAAGCGTTTCCAAAACCCAGGCAATTCGGTTGCAAACGGCATTCTGCAGGTTTTGGACTAATCGGGAATAACCCATTGGACTACCAGACTGAAATTGACAACCTTCTCTGTCGCATTCTGCGCGCTGAAGACTTTGCTTGGCCAGCAATTTCCGACGAGATGTTTGAGAAATCTTTCTTGCAACGCTCGGATCATCACGGTATTTCGGCACTCCTGTTTCACAGTCTGCGTGATCGCGAAGAATGGCACTCCTGGCCGCTGGAGCTAAGGCAAGTGTTGGAGGAGCGGAGCAAGGCAGCAGTTGCCGTCGAGTTGCTTCGAGTTCATCACCTCCGGAAAATCATGCACAGATTTTCCCAGGCAGGTATTCGCTTCCTGCTCATCAAGGGTGAAGCCATTGCCCAAACGCATTACCCGGCACCCGGAACACGTACTCGGTGTGACAGTGATGTATTCATTGCCATCCAAGACATCGAAAAAGCCCGGCAGGCCGCTTTCGATGCCGGACTCACAATTGTTTCGTCGGTTTACAAGACTCATCAATTCACGGCCAGGGCAGCGAGTGGTCATGCGGTAGGTCTGGAGTTCGATATCCATTGGCGAATTCTCAACTCAGCTCGGTTTGCGCGGTCGATTTCGTTTGATGAAGCATGGGCCGACTCAGTGGAGCTTCCTGGATTGAGCGCAGGCCGAACCCTCAGTCCGGTAAACTCACTGCTGCTCGCTTGCATGCATCGGGTTGGAAGTGCATTCCACGACATGGATCGGTTGATCTGGATTTACGACATTCATGTCCTCATATCCACCATGACAGGCGATGAGTTGTTAAATTTCGCACACGTTGCAGTCGCGCGAAATGTGCAGGCAGCATGCCTGCATAGCTTGTTAAAAACTCACGAGTGTTTTGGGACCAGGATTTCCGACGCCCTTCCTTCCATGTTGAACACTCCGGAGAACCCCCATCGCTTCCCAACAGTAATCTGGGCTTGCTGGTAGATGACTGGAAGCGCCTGCCCACTGCCAAAGCACGAAGGGCAATATTGCGTGAGCTGTTCTTGGCACCTCCAAGGTTGTTGCTGGAAAAGCACCATAAACCCCGTGCAATATGGCTGCCCGTTCTTCACATATGGCAAGTATTTGGCGGTATCGCTAAGCGTTTAAGCCTGCACTGAATCGATCTGCTGCAAACTCCGCTATCCATCCATTGCAGTGTTGCAATGCGTTAATTAGCGCAGGGATGTTGCATGCCGGACTATGGCATCACGGACGTGCGGTAAAACATTATAAGTTCGCGGATAATTTAGTTGGAAGAAAGGTTGAGTCTTTGCCAGCTCTGTGAGTTGGCTGAAGTGATGCATCAGCATTTCGCGCTCTTCAATGTCGAGCAAGAAAGAATTCTTCACGAGCTCAATCATGGCATCACAGCCGCTCACTGGTTCAATGGAAACTGAGTCCGTGTTCTCCTCGCCTAAAAAGTACATACAGCGCAGGGGACGAGCCATATCGCAATGTGCAACCTCACTATCCGCCAGCAGGCGCAACTTGGGTGTGTACGCCACAGGCGGTGAGCTTTGGCGGCGTCTGGTATCAGGGCATCACGCGAGTCTTGCCACAAGCGAATAGATGGGTGGCCTGGGTCAATGACATATCCATGCAGAGCTTTTTGAATCAGCAGGCCGTCATCGGTCAGAAAGCGGAATCCATTGGCTGAAAACCAACCGCAAGTGTGGATTTGCCCTGTCCGGACTTGCCCAGAAATACCACGGCGAAATTTTCAATTTCGATTGCCGCAGCGTGCAGCACCAGCTTGAATTGGCGGCTAAGGGCCAGCGGTTGCACTTGGTTCAGGCGGAGGTGATCAATGGTTTGATCTGACACACCCTCCGCCTGATACGCAACCACTTCCCTGCCGTCAGTTGAGATAGTGAAATCAGCCAAGTTAGGAAAACGGAGTAGGTAACCCACGGCTGTCCGATAAAACTGAGTCCATACTGTGCCGTCTGGGAAGTCCATTCATGGTATGGACGTTCTCTACTCAACGCTTGGTTCCGGATGGTGCGGAAATTCGAAACAGAAGGGGGCTTAGTCACGCCTTTTACACAGAATTAAAGTGTCGTCCACTCGTCGCCCCATCATTGGCAGAAGTCGGTTTAACCACTGAACAAAAAGTTGAGCAGAAATCCATGCGGGCGGTCGTTAATGCGAACACGCACGAATTTTGGTGTTACGGTCTTATTTACTTACAGGATTTGCCACTTTTTGTAAACGCCGCTGTACAGGAGCTGGTATTTTCAGGCATCGTCCCGGAACCAGTTTGTGTCAATTCCGTCAAGGCACCATAACAATAAAGTTGAGGCGACTGATATTGCCGCTTAACAGATGATGATTCGGTCTTCTCATGTTTGTGAAGCATCAAAATCTCCTTTTAGGTTAGGCGGAAACGACAATTGTGATCGTTTTTTGTAACAGTACACAATACTTGGCGAATATGGATCTAGCCTTCCATTCGCCGCACCCATCTAATCAAAGTCATAATATCATAAACAGTAATCACCTCTTCAAAGCTTTTTTCGGTGCAAAATTTCGTATGCAAATCTCTCACAGCCTTTACGTCAACATAGCATTCTACTGCGCTTAAGTCGTCCTCAAAGGTTTGCGCAACCAAGTCAGGTGATTCGTGCATCAACCGCCACGCCAAATTCCATCCCAGATGCTCTTTAGTTAGGCGGAGTGCCACTAATGGGGCCAGATCTGCTGCAAATGAAATGCGAACCAGGTGTTTTGTCCAACCAGTTGGGATTTTATGTTCAAGCGGTAAGCGTAAAAAGAAATCAACGACGCGCCGGTCGCTCCATGGATCACGAAGCTCCAATCCGTAGCGCCCAGCGATGCGGTTATAACCCGAAAGCCCTGAGGTTATGCCATGGAGGGACGTGAGAATGTTGATGTGCCAATCCTGTGGGGTGGGCAGGGACAACGCAGACTGTTGCCTGGCCGTTCGCATGCGTTCAGGCAGCTTTAGCTTGTCGGCAAAGTCGCGGTTAAGCAGACTTCCCGGCAAGGGCGATTCGTTCTTAAATTCACGCAAGCGACGCGCCATTGGCTTCAAGCGTGCTGGTGTGTATGCTGCCCGCAAATTCCACAATAGAAGGCGGAATGGGGTGGTGCCGCGGAGGTAGACGTTGTTTTGACTCGCATCCTGACATGCTTTCCAGGCTTCCCTTAATTTTCCCGCTTTCAGCAGAAAAGCGATGTAAAGGTCGGGAACAAACGTCGTGAGATCGCCGCCCATGCCATGCAACATGACCCGGTGCCCTTCCCGGTGAGCGGCGAGGAACATCATTGCTGGCAACAACATGGAATTATCTACTGGGTGGGGTCTTGACCAGGCCGTGTCAATCAGGTCCTGAACGTTGAGCATGCCAGTCATGGACGGCACAGAGACGAAGTGGACGTTCCTCCCTGAGTCACTGGCAAGACTGAGGATGCACTGCGTTTCGATGCAAGTCTCGGGATCATCAGAAATGGCTGAAAAGGTGTGCAACTCCTTCCCCGGCATTTCAGGCAGTAATCGTCTCGCCATGGCAATGATGCCAGCGGAATCCAGTCCACCGCTCATCATGGTTGAAATGTGACCTGACGAGCGCATCCGACACCGCACCGCTTCCCCGAATACATCCAGAAAGGCTTGCTGGCATTCTTCGTGCGAGGAAAATCTGAGCTCTTCAGCAGGGCTCAATGCCCAATAAGTCTTTTTGTTGATCTGATTATGCGGCGAAACAGTCAGCCACGTAGCTTCTGGTAATGCCCAGATGTCTTTAATCCAGGATTGGTTTGAATCAAAATCTGTAAATTCGGGTACCAGACTATAGGCTACGAGCTCATCATTGGGACGAGGGGTACCATTCAGTAGCACACACAGAGCCTCATCCTGCGAAGCAAAAGCGAAAAAACGATCGTTAGCCATGTAGTACATGGGTCGCGCGCCCACGTGGTCGCGGGCGCAAAATAATACGATGTTGCCTTGCATCCCAAACTACAAAGGCAAAGTCTCCCAGTAAATGCCCGGGGGAATTCTCGCCCCATGTGGCGTAGCTTTGTAAAGCCAACTCGGCGTCTGATTTGTTACGCACCACGGCACTGGCAGCTTGTAAGCCACGCAGGAGTTCATCGCGATTGTCCAAACGTCCATCCCATACCAGAGACCAGATTTTTGTCCTGGCTGACGACGGGTTGATGTTCTTCGATTGACTCTGGGGTCGTGCGCAACATGCAATGGCCCAGCGCTACAGAGCCATGCACCCAGTGGGTTTGCTCATCAGGTCCGAGGGCGGCCATGAAAGCAGTCATTTTTTTAATTTGACTTGGCTCGGCCGGCGCGCCGTCGAACCAAATTATCCCTGCAATGCCGCTCATGTCATAAGCCGGGTGTTGTAGACGTCAGCCGCCGAGAGTCACTCATTTTTGGCATAAGCCAGGGTCATGCCCTGCACTAATCTTAAAGCCTCTTCAAAATCCTGAAATGCCTGCGGATCACCATCAATGAGTCGCTGTGCGATTTCCCGATTGCTGCTTCCTGCCTGCATCATGGTGAGGGTGAAGAGAGCTTTCTCTCCTTTTTTATTGAGGCCCGCCGTATGGGTCGGCATCATTTTGCGTAAACGTTTTGGTCCGTCTGCACGTGCCAGAAAACTGGAATGTCGACGTACTCCTGCATTGGCCTTGACTGTCCAGGTCCAATCACCCCGGGCGGGGCGTTGCAAGCTGATGCTGATCACTTCCCCGGCATCTAAGGCTAAAGGTGGATCAAGCGGCAGTAATGCTGGTGACCAGTGAACCGCAGGGGCGGCTGGGTCAGTACTCAACCATTCATTACCCAATTTTATCCTGATCCAGCCGAGGAGGCCGTGGCATGAGCCGGAAGTTTCAATTTGGCACTGCGTTTCGCCATTGCAGTCTGCCTGTCTGGATTTTAACAGGTCAACTGCGGACAATACGTAGCCCTTTGCGAGCGTTTGCAGAGGAGATTCTTCGCGATTCAGCCACAACATTTCATTGGCCGCAAAACGCCGACCGGCGGAGAGATCCAGTCCGAGACTGGGCTCAGACCAGCGTTCAATGAATTTCGCATGTAGCTCTGGCGCCGACACCGGGGCGAGGACCAGTTCCGCTAAATCCGGAACCATGTGTCCGCCAGGTTTCAGGTAACGTTTGCGGGCAAGGAACAGGGAAGGTAGAAGATCTTCGGTGTACAGCAAATTGCCAGTAAATACCGAAACGATGATATCGACTTGCTCCGGCAGCTCCACCTCCTCGACCCTATGTTCCAGTACCACAACCTTGTCGGCCAACCCATTGGCCTGCACGATTTCCTGCGCCACCTGGGCAATGGGCTCAGGTTCAACCAAATACACCCGCTTTGCCCCCGCCATTGCTGCAATCAAGCCGTGAATGCCGAGCCCGGCGCCGAGGTCCAGCACCACGGAATCAGGCGTTACAAGATTGCGCAACGCCTGGCCGTAGAGCGCGTTTCGATGCTCATCAAACACCATGCTGCGGTGCGAAGAAATCTGCGAATAAACCATCCGATGCCACTCAGGGTAAGGTTGGGAACAAGAAAGTGAATCGGGAGCGCGCGGTTGATTGAATTTTCACGCCCCCTTTTGCCGGGGACTCGGTGACTCGGTCGATTTTGCCAATTTGGTATCTTTTGGTTCAAAGCGTTTTGCAAGCGCAACTCGCAAGGTGCCAACATCAAGTAGCATTTGAGCATCAATGAGTTTGCGTTTTTCAGAATCCATTTTGCCAAGCTTCTCGGTCAACTTTTGAAAGAGGCGAGGCAACGAAATAGGACCTTCAATTTTAACAAAGCTTTTTACCTGCGCCTGGACACGATTTCGTAACCCAATCGTGTCATTGATCAACAAGCGGGCATCTTCCTCAGTAGTTTGCCCGGCATCACATGCACGCAATAGTGCGCAGCGATATTCACGGCAAATCGCCGGGCGCAAATCATAAATCGAACAGCGATTAGACTGGTGCGCCGAACAAGGTTGATTGAAGAATGTTTCGCTGTTCTCGGATTTCAGTCCCAGATGGGCGAGGTGTTCCCTGCCGTCTACGTCCTGAAGCACAACATAGGAATACATCGTCCCATCGCAACACAACCCGCAATCTAAGCACAAATTCCCCACGATAGCACCGCACTTCAATACTTATGTCCAGATGGCAATTCATGCCAAGTATGCAATTTAGGGAAAACCCGGAATTCCCCCTCCGATGCTCCCAGCGATTTGCCGTTGAGTTCGACCCAAGCATGGGCCTGCAAGGAATCTCTACCGGGCAGCACCCCGATCCTCAATTGCGCTTGTAAGCCCATGTGCCGAAGAAAACTGCACAAGGCCAGCGACTGATGCAGGCAATTGGCTTTGTAGAGACCGTGGCGTGCGGCAATCTCAGTGAGCTCCGCACAACGCTGAGCGTAGTCCCCGGGTATTGAGCCATTTGGCAAAGGTTTCGCCAACCGAGAGATGGTGTCTACTTCGATGAAGTGGTGAGTCCTTCTGAAGCCAAATGAGCGCAATAGAATCCAAACGACGGGTAGCCGACAAGCCAACCGCACCAGCACGCGGCGTTCCCACGGCGCCAAGTTGCGCCATTGCCTCATCCAGTGATTGAACTTATTCAACACTTGCCAAACCGGCGTCAACAAGTTCAGTGATTAACCTATCGACGTCCTGGTACAGTTGGTCAGCCTCGACCGCAAATTCGCCTAACAAGGCATCGCAGACAGTTTGAAGATCGGAATTTTCCTGCAACAGTTGCCAAAGCCGAACGCCAACCCCATCCAATCCAAAATAAGTAGAACTGGCCAAATCCAGGATGACGCCTTCACCGCCGATTTCCTGGAACAAGGCATCGGGCGAGGTACGCACGCGATGAGACAACATAAATGAAAAACCTTTCAAATCAAAGTTGGTCAAGTATAAACCACTCGTCCGCTGGAGTTTGGTCCTCTTCCCGGGACTTGGACTGCCTGGTTGATTCTTAAGTTTGTGGATTGCGCCGGTTGCTTGGTCCTTGTATCAATGAAAAATGGCTGGCAAGTCGGAATATGTCACAATGATCGGGCTTTCAAAGGTCATGATGCGTTTATTGATAATGAAATCCACCTAAGCAAACTTGCCTTACTACCTTTCAAAAATTTTACCCTTGTTGCTGCTGCCAATCGCTGTCAGCCTGTTCGCTGCGCTTTTGGCTTTGATATTCATTTTCAGAGGTAAACGCGCGCTTTCTGTTATTTTTTTACTCGCTGCCATTGGGGTTCTCTGGATCGCAGCGTTCCCCGTAGTAGCCGGGCAATTGATGTGGAGCCTGGAGCGGCAGTACCTACCAGTATCCATTGATGATATCCCTTCGGCTGACTGTATCGTCGTATTAGGAGGTGCGTTGGGTGGCTCCATTTACCCAAGGGTAGATATTGAATTGACGGATTCAACCGACCGGGTGTACCAGGCGGCCAAGCTATATCGGGCTGGAAAGGCTAAAACCGTGATTGTGGCGGCCGGTAATCAGCCGTGGAACGAGGGCCGCGTGCCGGAAGCGCAACTAATACGTGATCTGCTGGTGGAATGGGGCGTGTCTCGCCCATCCATCGTGCTGGATACCGCGAGCAAGAACACTCATGAAAACGCCATCAATGCCGCCGTTGCTCTGCGGGAAAATGGCTGCCAGTCCAGCCTGCTGGTCACTTCGGCATGGCATATGCCGCGTGCAATTGCTGCTTTCAAGAAGTTGGGGTGGAAATGTTTCCGGTCTCTGTGGATGTGGGGTTTGTTCAGGGCAACAGTAATTCATTCGCTGCATTTATTCCGACGGCGGAGGCTCTGGCCACTACCAGTTCGGCCATCAAGGAATGGATGGGTATATGGGTTTACCGATGGAAAGGTTGGAACTGAGCTGATTGACTGAAACCGAATTCCCAGTTGCACTCAGCCTACCCGGCTCCATTTTCAAAATCCGGTCCGCCAACGCCAGGCTGGCCGGCCGATGGGTGATCAGGATCACGGTACGTTGGTGCAGCAATTCGTGGCATTCTTCGATAAAACTACTCTCGCCTTCCGGATCGAACATGGAGGTGGCTTCGTCCAGGATCAGGATGGGCGGGTCCTTTAGCAAGGTGCGGGCCAGCGACAGACGTTGGCGTTGGCCGCCGGATAGTCGGATGCCCTGGTCGCCGATGATGGTTTCATACTGATCCGGTAATTGCTCAATAAATTCATCCGCCCGGGCCGCTTTTGCGGCCTTTTTCATTTCTTCCATGCTGGCCAGGTGGCGGCCGTAGGCGATGTTTTCTGCCACCGTGCCGTTAAGCAGCAAGGTGTTTTGTGCCACCAGGCCGATTTGTTCGCGCAGGCTGGGCAGGCTGACTTCGCTGATGTCTGTGCCGTCGATCAGGATGCGGCCCTGCGATGGCTCGATAAACCGCATCAGCAGGTGGGCGAGGGTGGTCTTGCCGGCGCCGTTGGGGCCGGTTAGCGCGATGGTTTCACCGGCGGCGATGTGAAGATGAAGTCGTCAAAACGCGGGCGCCCGGGGTAGGCAAAACCAATATCCTGGAATTCAATCCTGCCTTTTACCTCGGCCATGGGTGGCTTGTTGTCGTCCATTGGCTCCGCCTGCACCGCAAAGAACTCCAACAGCCGCTCCGCAGCTCCGCGCGTCAGCATCACATTGCCATACACATTCGCCAGGCCGGACACCGGTCGGGTGAGCATTGCCGCATACAGCAGCAGACTCACCAGGCTGGAAACCTCCAGCCCGCCATCTTCCGATGAGCCCAAGCCCCACCCACAAAGCAACAGCAGGCCTGCGCCTGCCAGCAGGCCGATCGCCGGGGAAAGCATGGACTGGATGAGGATTTGCCGGTTTGACCAGGTCAGCAATTCGCGTATTGCGGGTTTAAAGCGATGCGCTTCCAGTGGCTCGCGGATAAACGCCTTGATGGCGGGGAACAACCCCAGGTTTTCCTGCACCAGCGAAACCATCGCTGACCAGGATTGATCCAGGCGGCGTAATCGGGCGAATTCGGCGGCCGATGATTTTCATTGCGAGGTAATAGACCGGCAGCAAGACAGACTGCCAGAAAGGCAATCACCGGGATCCATCCGGCCATGATCAGGAAAGCGCCGAGGAAGGCGAGACTCAGTGGCAGCAGTTGTACCAGCGTGGTGGTGACGAAATTACTGATATGTTCTGAGTCGTTGCTCAGCAGGGTCAATAAATTGCCCTGGTCGTCGTTCCTGGAAGTAGGTCATCGGCAATATTTGCATGTGTTGATAGATGCGCGTGCGCAGTCTGGCGGCCATGGTTTCGCCGGTGCTGCCGACCAGATATTGCGGAGGCAAAGCTCAGCAAGCCTCTGGCCGACCATCAGCCCCAGCCAGGCCACCAGTATCCAGTTGATGGAGGTGAAGCAGACATCGGTTTCGCCCAGGACGAATCCGGTCAGTTGGCCAGCCAGCCATGGGCCGGCCAGTGAAAGGCGCTTGACACGAGCAGCAATGCCACGATGGCCAGCAAGGTATTGCGGTGTGGGGTGATGTATTGCAGCAGGGCGGAGAATTTCACGGGTGTTTTTGGCTGTTCAGGTCTGGTGTGGAATCAGGGTGCCAATGATAAGCGGAATGGGATTCGGCTGCAGGTTTTGGTCTTAGCCTCAGCCAGAGGTCCGTGCGGCTATTTTTCTTACGTGCACGGGGGGAATATCGCGCAACAACGACCGTCGATTCGTGCCATGCTAAAAACCGCAATATTTATCTGGGCGTTTACCGAAACAGTTACCGAAACGATTAACGTGACCCTTGAAAAGATATATACTAAGAAATATATATCATTTCCGGGACAAGTATCCCATGCCAAAAACCGCAAAAATATTCATGAACGGGCGCAGCCAGGCGGTGCGCCTGCCCAAGGACTGCCGCTTTGACTGCGATGAGGTGTTTGTTTACAAGCAGGGTGATACGGTTGTTCTCTCCGCCAAGGCGCCCGGTTGGGATGAGTTTTTTGCTGCTGCGTCTGCATTTGGCGATGATTATTTGCCGGAACGTGAAGACCAGGCGCCGCAGGAAAGGGATTTCTCCTGATGCATCTGCTCGATACCGATACCTGCATTTACGTGCTGAAGCATCGCTCAAGCACGCTGCAGCACAAGTTCCGGGTTACCCGGGATCTGGCCATTTCTGCAGTCACTTATGCGGAACTGTGTTTTGGTATTGAACACGGTTCGACATCATTGATGAAACAGCGGTGGGAGCAATTGAATGTGTTTACCCGTTTGCTCCTGGTCATGCCGGTGGATGAGGCAGTGGCAAAGGTCTATGGCAATCTGCGGGCGTTTTTGCTGAAGCAGGGTCGGCCCATAGGTAACAACGACTTGTTTATTGCCGCCCATGCACGCAGCCTCGGCGCAGTCCTGGTCACGAATAATCTGCGTGAATTCAGCCGGGTGCCGGATTTGTCTGTGGAGAATTGGTTGTAGCCTGAGGGCTGCGTGGATCCCGGGTCGGAGCCCGGCCACTTGCTTAATTCATAAACAGGTCCACGTAACTTCGAGCAGACAGCACGGAAGACTTTCCAGGGGGATGTTGTATCAGCAGTTGGTCACCGGTGACCAATTGACTATCCGCTTGGGAAGACAGTAGGGCCCACAGGTGCATATCGCCTGGATCAGGAGCAGCACCGGAGGAAACAGGTTCACGCCAAATCGCATTGGCCACCAGTTCGGTGAGGAAAACGTCCAGTTCATCGTCCGTCAGGCCATGGTGCCGGGCAACCCTGGGGCGCCGCAGAACGGTTGAGTATTCAGTAAAAAGCTCGGCCGAGAGCACATAAATCAGCTTGCCATGGAGCATGGCATTGAGGATCCGTACCGGGGGACTGGTGGGGTCTGCGCTGATCAATCCTGCAACAACGATGTTGGTGTCAATGATGCAGACCCTCGCATTCATTGTGGCAGGCCGGGTTTCAAAGGCTCACTGCTGTTGGCGGGACCGCCTGGTTTCCTCGACGGCCAGGGCTAGTGCTTCGGTGGCGCTGAGGCTGGAATTGGCGCGTGCTTTGGCCATCAGGTCTTTAGCACTAGCGTAGCTGCGGATGCCGCGCAACCTCAGGCTTTCTTCGATGATCGAGCCAATGGAACGGTTCTGCCTGGCCGCAGTTTCTTTCAGGGCCTGGTGAATTTTGTCGTCCAGATTGATGGTGAGTCGGCTCATATTGATGGCTCGCACGGCAAGTTTGTGATAAAGCACCATAGCACCAAAACACCACGCGGGCAATCGCCCAGACCAGCTCTTGGCGCGTTAGCGCCCAATGCGTCGCAAGTTCTACGCGGCCCGAACGCGCCGCTCACGGCACAAAGCCCTTGAGCTGCAGTTCCTTCACCACCCCGAAGTGCTTGGTATTGCTCGAAACCAGGGTGAGATTGTTTTCCACGGCCGTTGCGGCAATGATGGCATCGCCCGCCCTCATGTTTGCGGATAGCGAGAATTCTGCAATATAAATCAGTGCCCTGTGCCCGGTGTTTTCCGTCAGTGGCAGTACGGAAAAGCTGAAGTCGTGGAGAAAGTCCTTCACGTATTTCTGTTGGGTTTTATCCTTTGCCCCTTGCAGTAATTCCATGCAGCTGTATATCGACAGGTGCTTGTCCGTGTCCTTTTCGATAAGCCTTGCCGCCTTCTCGTTGCCCCTTTGCACCCAGATCAGAATGTCGGTGTCATAGATCATGCCGTGACTTTCTCAGATTCTGCAATTCTTCCAGGACGGTTTCGTCACGAGCTTGATGCATGCCAAAAAACGGATGTTCATTCACTTTGGTTTTTAGCGCTTGTCTGGCCGGGTTAATGACCCCCTTGACCTTGCCGTGATACAGCACGGTGACACTCTCATTTCGATCCAGAGCTTTCAGGATGTCGGCAGTTTTGTATCTTAAATCCACGATTGATGCTTTCATCGTCATTTCCAGAGTTATTAAAATATGTCTACCTATTGTAGACATATACTAGAATTTCTCAAGACTGGCTTGAATGCTCCTGTTGACGCGTTGTTACGTAGTCTGAATGATTTGCAAGGGATACGAATTGGAAAATCTGCCTCAGTTTTGTAGGAATGCGGTGTATCGCGGTCGCCATCGCAGTGCGAATTCATTGCCTCGCGCCATGGTCCATGAGGAACTCTGATTCAAGTTGTACATTGATCCCCCACGGGTAACGGGTTAGCATCTCGCCGGTCATGCATTGCCACATTGGGTAAGAGCCATTTTGGATTCTTCATTGATCGCAAAGCTTCTCAGTAACCCGGTGGTCGAATCCATGGCGCACTTCTTTGGGTTTCAGCGCGAGTACTGGCGTAACCGCGAACAAACCGGTTCGGTCAAGGCGAGCAGTCCGGGACTGGCGCGAGCCATGGTGCAGCCTTTTTGGGATGGGTCCTGCCCACAACACGTGCTGGAGGTGGGATCAGGCACCGGCGCCATCAGCACGCAAATCTTTCGCCGGATGCAGCCCAGTGACAAGCTGACGATCGTTGAAATCAACCGCAATTTTCTTGCCATGACGCGCCGGAAAATGGAGCAGAGTTTTGGTGATCAGGCCGTCTCCAGCCAGGTGTCTCTCATTAACGTGGATTTTCTGCACAACCGGATGCCGGCGGATACGTTTTCCCGCATCTGTTGCAGCCTGCCATTCAACAATTTTGTTCCGCAGATGATTGGTGAAATATTCCACGAAATGGTGCGCGTCTGCCAGCCAGGGGGAATCATCGTTTTCTACGAGTACATTCTCCTGCGGCGCATACGCTATTGGTTGAGTTTGGGCCTGAGTAAAGATCTCAAAGCGATTGAAGGCGTCCTAAGCGGACAAATCCAGCAGTACGGCATCGATAAAATTCCGATTTTCACTAATTTCCCGCCGGCCATGGTGTACGTGCTGCGGAAACCGCAAGCACAGATGCGCTAGAGCCATTTCGCAATAGTAAACGCCAGGTCATTCCGGGCCTGACCCGGAATCCATCGCTTTGGCCTTTCTGTATCCCGGCTCGTGGGCCGGGATGACGTGTCCGCTAACGGCCGGGATGACGTGGGGTGGGGAATGACTGGAACTAAACAGAAAACAGTGCGTTTACCTTGGCGGCACAAATAAAGTCATTCTCCGACAAGCCGTCAATCGCATGGGTGGTGAAGTTCACTTCACAGAAACTGTAGCCGGCTGAGAAATCCGGGTGGTGGTTTTCGGCGTTGGCGATCCAGGCCATCGCGTTGATAAAGGCCATGGTTTTGTAGAAGCCTTTGAATTCAAAGCGGCGGGTGATGGTTTTGCCATCAACGCTTAAGGTCCAGCCGTCCACCTGGCTGACCAGGGTTGCGGCCTGCTCGCGAGTCATGGGGTCCACACCACCTTCACAGGGTTTGCAGTGGCGGTCGGTGAGGTTACAGACGGTGCTCATGTCATGCCGCCTCCTTGGGCGGGTAGGTGGGGGCGTGCATGCCCAGGCGCCGGGCTTCACTGATGAACAGGCTCCAGTCGGCCTGGGCCAGCTCAAACAGGTGGTCAAAGGTGTCCAGCACAAAATACACGGTCTGGTAGATGTCGATGCGGTAGGGGGTGCGCAGTGCATCCACCGGTTGCAGCGGCTTGCGCAGGGGCAGGGGGCTTTCGATGGCGTAGACCAGTTCGCCGGGTGAGGACATGATGCCGGCGCCATAGGCCCGGATGCCTTCGCCGTTATCTACCAGGCCAAATTCCACGGTAAACCAGAACAGACGCGCCAGCATGGCGTGGTCTTTCGGGTCGGCAGCCAGCCCGGCTTTGCCATAGGCCTCGATAAATGCCGCGAAACGACGGTCCGTCAATACCGGGGTATGGCCGAACAATTCGTGGAAAACGTCCGGTTCCTGCAGGTAGTCGAATTCCTCGCGAGTGCGGATAAAGGTAGCGACCGGGAACTGCTTGTTGGCCAGCAGGCCGAAAAATTCGGTGAAAGGGATCAGCGCTTTCACGGGGACCACGTTCCAGCCGGTATGCCGCTCCAGCACTTTATTGATTTCCGGCAACTGCGGAATCCGGTCGATTGGAAAATTCATTTCGTTCAGGACGCTGATCCATTGCTTGCAGGCCCGGCCTTCCAGCATGGGGATCTGGCGCGTGATCAGGTCATGCCAGATGGCGTTTTCTTCGGCGGTGTATTCGATGATGCCTTTGGCATTGGGCTGTTTGGACTCGTAGCGCGTTTTCTTGCTCATTGCCTGCTCCCTGAAATAAAGATCAATTGTTGCGGCGGCACTTGCAATGGGAGAACAGTTTATATCAATATGGCGAAAAGGATGTTTCAAATATTGCATTTAATATAGAAAAGGTGGTATAAATGTTTCGTCAAAAGGATTTTGACGAAATAAAGAGTTCAAATGGATAGGACAGACTTACGCATCCTTGCGGAGTTGCAGGCCGATGGCCGGCTCTCCAGCCAGGCTCTTGCGGAAAAGGTTGGTTTGTCCACGGCGCCAGTATGGCGCCGGGTTCGAAAGTTGGAAGAAGACCGGGTGATTTCTACCACAGTAGCAATACTGAGCCCGGAGAAAATTGGGCTGGATGTGATTGCGATAGCGGCAGTCTCATTAGAGGACCATCACCCTGCATCGGTCAGGGAATTCGACGAAATGGTCGCCAACCGGCCCGAGATTCTGGAATGTTACGCCATGAGCGGACAGCACGATTACCACCTGAAGGTGATCTGCAAGTCGATCAAGGCGTACGAGGTACTGCTACGCGAGCACATCATGCCGTGCAGGGCGGTACATCACGTGAATACCAGCTTTGTGTTGCGCAGTAATAAATATACGACCGCGTTACCGTTGGAAGAATAAAAAGGCTAGAGCTGGAGCGGAGAGGCAACCAGTTTCAATGCAACGGAAATGCAGGTGGCGACCAGGGATGGTTTTAATTCAGGTTGGAGTGGTGTAGCCAGGAAGGCTGCGATTGAGCCAGGGATGGTTCTTCTTCAGGGGGTAGTGAAGTCGGCCGGTAAGGCCGCAACGACGACCATGGATGGTTGTTTTCGGGGAAATGGGGTGGTGAGCGTCCAGGATGGGCGACATGGCTGCCAGGGAAGGCTTGGCGCCTTCGCTACCCCGCTATATCAATAATAAGGCCGGTTTATTGGCCACGCGTTATCCAACGAGACTGCCGGGGAGCTGCTACCCTGGTTTTCTAACGAGACTGCCGGGGTGCTTGCTGCCCCGGCATTTTTTTTGCCCACCGTGGACTGCTTGCCCACGCTATTATTTAAGCGCTTGTGTTGGTTGACAATGTTCAGCCCCAAACGGATAATTCGCAGCCCTTGCAAGCCGCGTCCTTACCGGTGCTGGGTAAGCAGAAACATGTGCGCCCGTAGCTCAGTTGGATAGAGTGTCTGGCTACGAACCAGAAGGTCGGGAGTTCGAATCTCTCCGGGCGCGCCATATGATAAGTTTGTCGAGGCGATAAGCGAATTCGCAGTAGCTGAGTTCACTGCAGTTCGAACTCCCGACATAAAATAAGAGTTCGAAAAAATCGCCGGGAGCGATTTTTCGTGAGCGGAGCGAACCCGAAGGGCGCAGGGCAGGATGCCCGAAGCAATCTCTCCGGGCGCGCCAATGTCATCAAATACGTATTCGTCGGGGTGTAGCGCAGCCTGGTAGCGCAACTGCTTTGGGAGCAGTGGGTCGGGAGTTCGAATCTCTCCACCCCGACCATTTATAATACCGGTACAGTGGAGCTGGTTCTGCGCCCGTAGCTCAAGCGGATAGAGCACCGGCCTTCTAAGCCGGGGGTTGCAGGTTCGAGTCCTGCCGGGCGCGCCAGGATTTGAAGTGTTTTATGGTGGACGTAGCTCAGTTGGTAGAGCACTGGATTGTGATTCCGGCGGTCGTGGGTTCGAGCCCCATCGTCCACCCCATTTAATGCAGCGGAAGGATAGCCGTCCGCTGGAACAACGGGCCATTAGCTCAATTGGTAGAGCAGTAGACTCTTAATCTATTGGTTCTAGGTTCGAGTCCTAGATGGCCCACCAATTTTCCGGACTTCCGCTGAGTAGTTTGTCCCGGATGGACAGTCTGGCCGGAACCCAGGGTTTAAAACGTTGCGAGAGTGGCGGAATTGGTAGACGCGCTGGATTTAGGTTCCAGTGGGGCAACCCGTGGGAGTTCGAGTCTCCCCTTTCGCACCACTGGCCCATGCTAGCCTGCGCCGCCGGCCCCACAGGTCAAGAATCATCATAAAGTTGAGTATATAGATGCAAGTTTCCGTAGAAAACAGTGGTGGTCTGCAGCGGCGGGTGACCGTGAATATTCCTGCGGCGGAAATCCAGGCCCAGGTGGAAGCGCGTCTGCAGGACCTGAGCAAAAAGGTCAAAATCAAGGGCTTCCGGCCGGGCCGAGTACCGATGTCGGTGGTGCGCCAGCGCTATGGCAAACAGGTGCGCCTGGAAGTGGCCAATGAAACGATGCAGTCCAGCCTGCAGCAGGCCATCCGCGATGAGAAATTGCGCCTTGCATCAACGCCGCAGGTCGCCAACCTGCCGGCTGATATCACCCAGGGCGATTTGCAGTTTACTGCACTGGTTGAAGTCTACCCGGAGATCGGCCCGCTGGATGTCAGCCGCCTGGAAATCGAAAAGCCCGATGCTGCAGTCACGGAAACAGACGTGGACGACATGCTCGTCACCCTGCGTGAGCAGCGACGCGCATGGAAACCTCTTGAGCGTGGCGCGAAAACCGGTGACCAGGTGCTGTTCGAATACGTGGCCACCACCAGCGATGCGCGTGTGCCTGAGCAAGGCCATCACCGCCTCGCAGTGATCCTGGGCTCTTCGGGATTTGCCGGGCTCGAAGCAGCGCTGACGGGTTTAAAGAGCGGGGACGAAGCCTCCGCGGAACTGGAATTCCCTGCGAGCTATCGTGAACCGGCACTATCCGGGAAAAAAGCACAGGTTGAGTTGAAGGTAACGAGTGTATCCGAGTCCACCCTGCCTGAGCTTGACCAAGAGTTTGTGCGCAGTTTTGGCGTGGCTGACGGCACCATTGAGTCTTTGCGCGTGGAGATTCGCGCCAACCTGGACCGGGAACTGCGCCTGGCGACCAATTCCATCCTGAAAATCCGCATCATTGCCGCGCTGGTTGCCACCATGCCGGATCTGGATGTCCCGGAAAGCATTGTGCGCCAGGAAGCAGCCAGCCTTGCCGCCCGTGTGGCTGCACAGGAAGGCCGCAAGGCCGCACCGGAAGAAGCAGCCGCCTTCATGGGCAAAGCTGCAGGGCGAGTGCGCGGCGGCTTGCTTTTGGGCGAAATTGCCCGGCAAAACAACATCCGCATCGATGGTTCCAGGGTACGTAAAGCCATTGAAACCGTTGCCCAGACTTATGAAGACCCGGCCGAAGTCGTACAGCTTTATTACGGCAACCAGCAGTTGCTGGCGCAGATGGAAAACTCAGCTCTCGAGGAGCAGGTGGTTGATTGGGTGATGGAAAACGGCAAGGTACTGAACCGGGAAATGAAATTCCAGGACGTCATTTCAGGTGCAGCCAACCTCAATCAGTAGCATAATGGTCAGGCAAACAGGGAAGGTGAGGGGCATATGGATACCACAGCACTCAATTTGATACCCATGGTGGTGGAGCAGACGTCTCGCGGCGAGCGTGCCTACGACATCTACTCACGCCTGCTCAAGGAACGGGTGGTTTTCATAGTAGGCGCCATTGAGGACTACATGGCCAACCTGATCGTGGCCCAGTTGTTGTTTCTCGAGTCCGAAAACCCGGACAAAGACATAAACCTTTACATCAACAGCCCCGGCGGCATAGTTTCCGCAGGCCTGGCCATTTACGACACTATGCAGTTCATTCGCTGTGATGTCAGCACCATGTGTGTTGGCCAGGCGGCCAGCATGGGCTCGATGTTACTGGCCGCGGGCGCCGCGGGTAAGCGCTTCTGCCTGCCGCATTCGCGCATCATGATCCACCAGCCATTGGGCGGTTACCAGGGCCAGGCGACGGATATCGACATCCATGCCCGCGAAATTCTCAAGACCCGTCATCAGCTCAATGAAATTTTAGCGCACCATTCGGGTCAGAAAATTGAAACGATTGAACATGACACCGAGCGCGACAACTTCATGGATCCCAAGCAGGCGCTGGAGTATGGCCTGATCGATAAGATAATAAGCACGAGAAATGTCGACTCCAAGCAATAAAAAAGGTAGTATTTTCACAGCGATATTGTCCAAACTGACCAGAGAGCATTAAGTTCAGACCATGAAGGACCAAGAGCGCAAAGGCACTGACGGCAAAATCCTGTATTGCTCCTTCTGTGGCAAGAGCCAGCACGAGGTGCGAAAGCTCATTGCCGGCCCCAGTGTTTACATCTGTGATGAATGCGTCGAGCTGTGTAACGACATCATTCGTGAAGAGTTGGAAGACACCACCGTAAGCGATTTGGAAAAGCTGCCCAACCCGCGGAAAATCCACGCGTTTCTGGATGAATTCGTGATTGGCCAGGAACACGCAAAGAAAGTCCTGGCAGTTGCCGTTTACAACCATTACAAACGGCTTGAAACCCGCCAGCGCGACAACGAAGTCGAATTGAGCAAGAGCAATATCCTGCTGATAGGTCCAACCGGTTCGGGTAAAACCCTGCTGGCTGAAACCCTGGCAAGGATGCTCAATGTTCCTTTTACCATTGCCGATGCCACCACGCTGACTGAAGCGGGTTACGTGGGTGAAGACGTCGAAAACATCATCCAGAAGTTGCTGCAGAAATGCGATTACGATGTCGACAAAGCGCAGACCGGCATCGTGTACATAGACGAGATCGACAAGGTCTCGCGCAAGGCGGAGAACCCGTCGATCACCCGCGACGTTTCCGGCGAAGGCGTGCAGCAGGCTTTGCTGAAGCTGATCGAAGGCACCATCGCCTCCGTACCGCCGCAGGGTGGGCGCAAACATCCGCAACAGGAATTCTTGCAGGTGGACACGAGCCAGATCCTGTTCATTTGCGGTGGTGCATTTGCCGGCCTTGAGAAGGTCATCCAGGCCCGTTCGTCTGCATCGGGCATAGGGTTTTCCGCGCAGGTGAAAAACCGCGACAAAATCGAGAATATTGGCGAATTGCTGCTGGATGTGGAACCGGAAGACCTGGTCAAGTATGGCCTGATCCCGGAATTCGTTGGCCGTCTCCCGGTCGTTGCCACCTTATCTGAACTGGATAAGGACGCGTTGATCCGCATCCTGATCGAACCCAAGAATGCTCTGATCAAGCAATACAAGCAGTTGTTTCAGATGGAAGGCGCCGAACTGGAAATCCGTGAAGATGCCCTGGACGCCATTGCACTGAAGGCCATGGCGCGCAAGACCGGCGCCCGTGGACTTCGGACCATCCTGGAAGGCGTGCTGCTCAATAGCATGTACGACCTGCCATCGCTGGAAAACGTATCCAAGGTAGTGGTCGATGAAACCGTGATTGCCGGTGACGCCGAGCCCTACATCCTGTACGAAAGCACCCCGCAGGTTGCCCGCGGCGGCGATTAGCTCGTACCAGGCCGCTTGCGGCCATCCTTGGCCTTCGCGGCACCGGTGCGTCCTGCACATTGCGCACTGGTGCGCGAATGATCTGATGCATTGACCGGATCACTCGCTGCGGCGTAACTCTCCACTCTTGAATTTCCCTCTCGCGCATCAATGTATGTGTTGAGAAAATACTTTGGAAATTACCTGGGAAAATACCCGAGGCTAGTTCCCTGGTCTTGTATTAAACTGAATACGGCAATACCGTCCATCCGCATGTTGCGAGAACTGGAAGGATGCTGGAGAGGAACCCGATGACCGACAACCCATCAAGCTCGTCCAATGTAACGCTGGCGGCTCAGCCGACGCCTGTTTTGTCGTTGCGTGACGTAGTGGTTTATCCATTTATGGTCATCCCCCTGTTTGTCGGGCGGGAGCGTTCCATATTGGCGCTGGACAAGGCCATGGATGTGGACAAGCGCATCGTGCTGGTAACCCAGCGTAGTGCTGATGTCGACGATCCTGCTGAGGCCGACCTGTTTGAAGTGGGCACATTGGCCACGGTACTCCAGTTGTTGAAACTGCCAGACGGCACGACCAAGGTCCTGGTGGAGGGTGGCGAGCGGGTTCACATCAAACGCTATCAAAGTGAAAGTGGGTATTTCGAGGCGTTTTGGGAGCTGGTTCCGCTGGAAGATGAAGCCAGCGAGAAGGAGTTGGAAGTGACCATGCGTTCCCTGGTTTCCCTGTTCGAGCAGTACGTCAAGCTCAACCGCAAGATTCCCCCGGAATTGCTGACCACTTTGGCTGGCATAGAAGACGCCAGTCGCCTGGCCGACACGGTGGCTGCCCACCTGGCCATTCGCCTGGAAGAAAAGCAGGTGCTGCTGGAAATGGGTAACGCGCGGCGTCGCATGGAACACCTCATGGCCCTGGTCGAAGGCGAGATTGATGTTCTGCAGCTGGAAAAGCGCATTCGCGGGCGGGTCAAGACGCAGATGGAGAAAAGCCAGCGCGAGTATTACCTCAATGAACAGATGAAGGCCATCCAGAAAGAGTTGGGTGATATGGACGATGCGCCTAATGACCTGGATGACCTGGGCCGCCGCATTGAAGAATCCGGCATGTCCGAAGAGGCCGACAAGAAAGCGAAGTCAGAGCTCAACAAGCTGAAAATGATGTCGCCCATGTCGGCCGAGGCAACCGTGGTGAGAAACTACATCGACTGGCTGCTGAATGTGCCGTGGAAAAAACGCAGTCGGGTGCGCAAGAAACTCGAAGAAGCCGAGGCCATTCTCGAAGACGATCACTATGGCCTTGAGAAGGTCAAGGAGCGCATCCTGGAGTACCTCGCGGTGCAGCAGCGAGTGCGGCAGATCAAGGGCCCCATCCTGTGCCTGGTGGGCCCGCCCGGTGTGGGCAAGACCAGCCTGGGACGATCCATAGCAAGGGCAACGGGGCGCAAGTTTGTGCGCATGTCCCTCGGTGGTGTGCGCGACGAAGCGGAAATCCGCGGTCACCGGCGCACCTACATCGGCTCCATGCCGGGGCGTGTGCTGCAGAACATGGCCAAGATCGGCACCCGCAACCCGCTGTTCATGCTGGATGAACTCGACAAGATGTCGATGGATTTCCGCGGCGATCCGTCCTCGGCCCTGCTCGAGGTGCTGGACCCGGAGCAAAACCACACGTTCAGTGACCATTACCTCGAAGTCGATTTCGATCTGTCGGAGGTGATGTTTGTGGCCACCGCCAATTCACTCAAGATTCCGGGGCCGCTGCTGGACCGCATGGAAGTGATCCGGATTCCCGGCTACACCGAGGACGAAAAACTCAATATCGCCAAGCGCTACCTGCTGCCCAAGCAGATGGAGCAACACGGCTTGAAAGATCATGAGATAAGCATTGGTGAGGCGGTCCTGATGGACATCATCCGTTATTACACGCGTGAAGCGGGTGTGCGCAATCTCGAACGTGAACTGGCCAAGATCTGTCGCAAGACGGTGAAAAAGCTGGCCCTGGAAAAGGGCAAGGTCAAGATCAGTGTAAGCACCAACAGCCTGGAATCGTTTCTTGGCGTGCGCAGGTTCCGCTATGGCATGGTGGAAGAGGAAAATGAAATTGGCCAGGTCACCGGCCTGGCATGGACCGAAGTAGGGGGCGAGTTGTTGCGCATCGAAGCCACCCTGATGCCCGGCAAGGGGCGACTGACCCAAACGGGGCAACTTGGCGAGGTCATGCAGGAGTCCATCCAGGCGGCCATGACGGTCGTGCGCAGCCGGGCGGAACGCCTGGGTATTGAGCCCGGGTTCTACCAGCAGTACGACGCCCATGTGCATGTGCCTGAGGGGCTACGCCCAAAGACGGGCCCTCAGCAGGTATCGCCATGTGCACCGCCCTGGTGTCAGCACTGAGCCGGATTCCGGTGCGTGCGGATGTCGCCATGACCGGCGAGATTACGTTGCGCGGGAAAGTTCTGCCTATTGGCGGCCTGAAAGAAAAATTGTTGGCTGCGCATCGCGGCGGAATGACTACCGTGATAATCCCGGAAGAAAATCGCAAGGACCTTGTCGACATTCCAAAAGCGATTTTGAAGAAACTCACCATCCACCCGGTATCCACCATTGACGAAGTGTTGCAGCTGGCACTGACCGAGATGCCCAAGCCTTTGCCTGCGAAGATCGAAAGTGAATCGATTGCGCGCAAAGAAGGCGAGAATGTGGCTCTGACGCATTAAGAACGAATCGTTTTTTATAGAAAAGTTTTGTTGAAACCAGGTCACGCCGCGTTGCCTTTGCAACGCGGCGCTTATGTTTGTCTCACACAATGAGCAGCTTGGCGAGGTTAGTTCAGCAATCACTTGTTCATTCGTTTGGAATTGTGTTGCGCAGTCCGCACGCGCGTACTATTATTCACCCACGGCTTGCAGGCCTTGATGGATAAGGCTTTTCGGGAGTCTCCGCTGCTTTCGTATCGCCCTCAATCAGCCGACGGGGTCTGATGTCGGTTGAATTCGCAAGCCTAAAAAATCACATCGCTTACTGACCACACTATGGAGTGCTAGTATGAATAAATCTGAACTTATCGACGCAGTTGCCGACGCTGCCAGCTTGAGCAAAGCCGATGCCGGACGTGCTGTAGACGCAGTAGTAAAAAGCGTGACCAAAGCGCTGAAAAAAGGCGCCACTGTATCACTTGTTGGCTTCGGTACCTTCTCAGTCAGGAAGCGTGCAGCGCGCACCGGACGTAACCCGCGCACCGGTGAAGCAATCAAAATTAAGGCTTCAAAGAACCCCGCCTTCAAGGCTGGTAAAGCCCTAAAGGATGCCGTAAACTAGCGCGCTTTCTGCAAGGGTGCTTAGCTCAGCTGGAAGAGCATCGCCCTTACAAGGCGAGGGTCGGCGGTTCGAGCCCGTCAGCACCCACCAGAAATATGTGGAGTGGTAGTTCAGTCGGTTAGAATACCGGCCTGTCACGCCGGGGGTCGCGGGTTCGAGTCCCGTCCACTCCGCCATAAAGAGACGAAAAGGGCGCCCCGTAGGCGCCCTTTTTATTCCTGTAACATGGCACCGGACATTCCCGATGAACACACAAGTTAACGAGTAAGCATATGGTTCTTCAAGTCATCCGCGAACGGTTGAGTGGCATCATTGCCTTCTTTATTTTTGGCATCCTGATCGTTCCGTTTGCCTTTGTAGGTGTAAATTCCTACTTCAGTTCGTCGACGGACAACAGCGTTGCGAAGGTGAACGATGTTGAAATTACCGCAAACGATTTCTCGCAGGGTTTTCAGAATTACCGGCGTCGCATGCAGTCACTAATGGGGGAGAAATTTGACCCCGAGCACTTTGACCAGCCCATTGTCAGGCGCCAATTCCTGGACTCGTTGATCGACCAGGAACTGATCGAACAGGCCTCCGAGCAATCGGGACTGACGGTGGACGATGAACATTTGGTAGCGGCTATTCGGGAGGTCCCGGCATTCCAGGTGGATGGTGTATTCAACGCAGATGTATACCAGTCGCGCCTGCAGGCCCAGGGTACTTCCGCCCAGGAATTTGAAAGCCGCATGCGTTCCCAGTTGTTGCTTGGACAATTCCCTGACGCCATAACAACAAGCGCCATTGCAACCGATAGCGAACTTGCACGGTTTGTATCGTTTGAGGACCAGCAGCGCAGTTTCAAGGCCCTGGTGGTCAATGCAGATTTGTTGGTCATGCATGGCTGATACCACGCCAGACGCAGCCAAAGAGACTGCTGACGGGAAGCCGGCTGCTGAATCGAAGGTCGCAGAGCCCAAGGTCGCAGAGCCCAAGGTCGAGGCCGAGAAGAAGCCATTCAGGCCTGGTATGACAGCCACCCGCAATTTTTCCGTTCCCCGGAACAGGTAACCATCGAGTACATCGAACTGGACGCTTCGAAATTGGATGAAGACGTCGCTCCGGATGATGACCAGTTGCGTGCCCGCTTCGAAGAACAAAAATCGCGCTTCGTCACCCCGGAAACACGCCTGGCTTCGCACATCCTGATTGAAATCCCACCAGGCGCTGATGCTGCTGCCGTGGAAACGGCCCGGCAAACTGCTGCCGACCTGGCAAAGCGTGCGCGTGACGGCGAAGATTTTGCAGCCTTGGCCAAGGAATACTCCAAGGACGCCGGTTCTGCGGCTGTGGGTGGGGACCTGGGTTGGATAGAGCCCGGATTCATGGTGCAGGCATTCGAAGACGGGCTGTATGCCATGACCCTGGATGCCCCCATTTCCGATCCGGTGCAGACCAGTTTCGGCTGGCACGTAATTCAGCTGCGGGATATTCGGCCTTCTGAAGGCATGACCTTTGAAGAAGCGCGCGAGACATTGCTGGGCGAGGTCCTGAAGGAAACCCAGGAACGCAAGTATCTTGAACTGGCGGACCGCCTGGTTGACCTCATTTATGAAGATCCCACGACCTTGAGCTCCGCGGCTGAACAACTGGGACTTAAGGTCCAGGTGGCCGGACCCTTCGGCCGCGCCGGTGGGGAGGGTGTTGCAGCAAACCCGGCGGTGGTTGCTGCAGCGTTTTCGGACCTGGTACTGGAACAGGCTTCCGTTAGTGATCCTGTCGAACTGGGTGAAAACCACATGGTTGTGGTGCGCCTGAAAGAACATAAGCCAGAGGCTTTGCTGCCGCTGGATGAAGTTCGTGACACAGTAATCGCGGGCGTGCAACACGACCAGGCCATGCAACTGGCGGCAGAGCGCGCAGAAGCAATAAAGGTGCAGGTGGAAGGCGGGGCTGATCCCCTGACCCTGGCAGAGGAAGGCAAGGTAGAGCTGATCGAAGCGGATTCCGTGCTGCGTTCGGGTAAGGATCAGCCAGCAGACTTGTTGGCACAGGTATTCCGCATGGCGCGCCCCTCCGGTGACGCCCCGAGTATTGCCACAGTGCCTTTGGCCAATGGTTATGCCGTGGTTGTGCTGGCATCGGTTACCGATGGAAAACTCAAGGAAGACGACCTCATCAGCCAGCAAAACTACAAACGGCGCATAGCAAATGCAACCGCCAATGCTGAAGCCTTTGGCTTCCTGCGCCTGCTGCGCAAGCAGTCAAAAATTGAGGTCTACGAGGATCGCCTCTAGCTTATTTCCTAGCTTTTAGTAGCTATTTCAGGCCGCCCATGCCGATGATGTTGTGGCCGGCGTCTACAAAACTGATTTCACCGGTTACTCCTGAAGCGAGGTCCGAACACAGGAATGCAGCCACGTTGCCGACTTCGCGCGGTGTAATGGTGCGGCGTAAGGGCGCGGTTTCCTCGACGTGTGCCAGCATGCTGCGGAATTGGGCTATGCCCGCCGCTGCCAACGTCTTGATTGGTCCAGCCGATATCGCATTCACCCGAATCCCGCGTGGACCCAGGCTCTGGGCCATGTAGCGCACGTTCGCTTCCAGGCTGGCCTTGGCCAGGCCCATCACGTTGTAGCTCGGCATCGCCCGCGAAGAGCCCATGTAGGTCAGGGTGATCATTGCACCGGCCCGGCCCTCCATCATGGGCAAGCCCGCTTTCGCCAATGCCACGAAGCTGTAGGAACTGATATCGTGGGCAATCTGGAAGCCTTCACGCGTGACGGCATCCATGTAGTCGCCCTCAAGCTGCTCGCGCGGTGCAAAGCCCACGGAATGCACCAGGATGTCAAAATGGTCCCAATGCATTTTGAGCTGATGAAACACGTTTTCGATGTCTGCGTCCGAAGCAACATCGCAGGGGAGGACAATGTTTGAACCGGTAATCCCGGCGATTTTTTCAACCCGCGACAGAAGTTTCTCATTCTGGTAGGTGTAAGCGAGTTCGGCTCCTTGTTCGTGCATTGCTTCGGCAATCCCCCAGGCAATGGATCGGGGGCTGGCGACGCCAACGATCAGGGCGCGTTTTCCGGCGAGAAATCCCATGGCTTTGTTCCTGTTGTGTGCTCGCCGGCTGATGGCGGCCGGCAATTATTGTCCCAAGCATTGTTTGGGGCAGGGTACTGCAATTTGCCGGCCGTGTTAAGAGCGCGGGGTGCGGTCAAATTCAAGCCTGCGGGCTGCGTTGTGTTCGATGATCTTTCCGTCCCGCCATGCGGGTACGCCGTTGACCAGCGTGCTGACCACGCGCGATCTGAATCGCCTGCCTTCAAACGGGCTCCAGCCGCAACGCGAAAGCACATTTTCCCGGCGCACTTCGGTAACGGTCGAGGTATCAATAATCACAAGGTCGGCAAAATAACCTTCGCGCAGAAAACCCCTGTCTTTGACCGCGAAACGAATGGCCGGATTGTGCGCGGTTTTGGTTACGATATCGGTAAGCCCAAGCACTCCATCGTGAAACAGTTCCAGCACACAAGGCAGAACATCCTGCGCCAGGGGTAGCCCGGCCGGCGCCTGCAGATAGTCGGGATTGGATTTTTCGCTGATGGTATGCGGTGCGTGGTCAGTGGCAATGATATCCAGCTTGCCACTCAGCAAGGCTGCGCGCAGCGCGGCCCGGTCTTCAGGAGACTTGATCGCCGGGTTACACTTGATGTTATTACCCAAAGCCGCGTAATCCTCGCTGCTGAATATCAGGTGATGGGCACACACTTCGGCAGTAATGGATTTACCTGCAACCGGGCCGGGCTCGAACAGTTCCATTTCCCGCGCGCTGGTAAGGTGGAGGATATGCAGCTGTGAGCCATGCTGCCTGGCCAGGTGTACCGCCAGGCTCGAAGATAGGTAACAGGCTTCTGCGTCGCGGATGTGGGCGTGTTCGGCAGGCGGTATGTCACGGCCGAACCGTTGCATGGCTATCTTGAGATTTTCCTGGATGCGCGGTGTGGACTCGCAATGGGTGGCGATGATGACCGGTGAATCGCGAAAAATTGCGCCAAGGGTCTCTTCGTTGTCCACCAGCATGTTGCCCGTCGAAGAGCCCATGAACACCTTTACGCCTGCCGCAGCATTGGGGTCAAGCGTTCGAATTACAGCCAGGTTGTCATTGGTGGCGCCAAGATAAAATGCATAATTGGCATGTGACGTGCGCGCGGCGATGGCGTATTTGGCTTCGAGTGCCTCCAGGGTCACCGTGGGTGGTGAGGTGTTGGGCATCTCCATAAAGCTGGTGATGCCACCGGCAACGGCGGCGCGTGATTCTGACCCGATATCGCCTTTGTGGGTCATGCCGGGTTCGCGAAAGTGCACCTGGTCATCGATCATGCCAGGCAGCACATAACATCCCTTGGCGTCTATGACGGTGGCCTTCACCGGTACAGCGATTTCACCACCACAACGCTTGATCCTGCCTTTTTCAATCAGCAGGTCACCGTCCGTGATGCTGCCTTCATTCACCAGTTTTGCGTTCTTGATCACTATCTTGTCCGGGATCTGACCCGGGATCTGATTTGACATGATGTTCACTGGTTCCTGCTAAGTTTGGGCGATTGTGCGATTTGATTGGTCGGGGCGCACGGGTTGTCAGGGTACGGGGTCATAACCCCCGGCGCAAAATGGCTGGCAGCGAAGGATGCGCCTGAAACCCAGCCAGCAGCCTCGAGCAGCTCCGTATCGGGCTATGGCTTCGGACGCATACTGTGAGCAAGTGGGAGTAAATCTGCAATGGCGCCCCAGAATGGGGCTGAGCATGAGTTGATACCCGCGGATCAGCAACTGCAGAAACTTGTCCATCAGCGGTTAGCGGTACTCTGTTTGCAGCTTTTTTGGTGAAAGGCTTGATGTCCAGGCCCAGTTCGGCTATAACTTCGCAATTTCTTTTTCGGGTAGAGTGCTCGAAATCGAAATTAAACTATACAAAACAATAACTTATAGTGAAATATGACTTATTGCTTTGCCCTCAAGGAGTAGATTAACACGATGACCACCAAGCGTGTGAAATTGAAAAAGAATTACAAACCCCTGAAGAAAGAAAAGTACATGTGCGCTAATCAACTGGAGTACTTCCGCATAAAACTTGAAAACTGGCGCGAAGAGTTGGTGGAGGAATCACGCGAAACCATCAGCAACTTGCAGCACGAAGTCAGGGACGTTGGAGATGAAGCGGAGCGTGCAACCCGCGAGACTGAAAACAGCCTGGAGCTGCGTACTCGCGACCGGTATCGCAAACTGATCAGCAAGATCGAAAAAGCGTTGACCCGCATCGACGAAGGTGAATACGGTTATTGCGAAGAAACCGGCGAGGAGATTGGCCTGGACCGACTGGAAGCGCGGCCGATTGCCACCCTGTGCCTGGATGCACAAGAACGATGGGAGTTGAGACAGAAACAACAGGGGGAATCCCGTTAGGCAGGGAGCGCAGTGGCGGCCGGGGAGCCAGTTCAGTCAGGGGGTTAGGCCGGTCTTCGAAAGTTTGTGTTCCATTAATGTTTTGTTAACAAAACGCAATGGATTAGGTTAGAATAAGCGCAGCAGAACTTTGCCTTCCGTTTGGTGGGCATTTTCTCGTTGCAGCAATGCTTAATTATGGTCAGGAGGAACGTTACGTGAGAATCTCTAAATTAATAATTGCACTGGCGTCAGCAGTAGTTTTGCTCGGCAGTAGCACACTTTTCGCCGATGGAGCACAGCCTTGGCACTTCAGTGCTCAGGTCGGTGGTTACAACCTTGATTCGGCCCGTGATACAAGTGATGGCAGTGTCTGGGGCTCAGTGGGTTTTGGAACATTCCTCGGCGACAATTTCAGCGTTGATCTTGAGTACGATTCGTTGAATTCGGATTACGACAACTACAATGTCGTGGTTCCAGGCGCAACCTACGATCACTGGAAACTCAGCACGTACGGCGTGATGGGACGTTACTACATAGGCTCCGGGGCCTGGAGGCCTTTCATTGCCGCCGGCATTGGTCGCACCAAGCATCGCAGCGTTCTGGACACGGATTATGCAACTGACATCAGTGTTGGACTGGGTCTGAAAGGCCAGCTGGCCACCCATTGGTCGGTAAGTGCACAGGTACTGTGGCGCCAGGATCAGGACGGCCAGAGCCTGGCTCCCCGTCAGCATTTCCGGGACATGATTTACGGGCTGGGTCTGAGCTATGATTTCGGCGGCAAAGAGGCACCTCCAGCGCCTGCAGCACCTGCTCCAGCACCGGCGCCAGCAGCTCCTCCGCCCAATCCGGACTTGGATGGTGATGGCGTACTGAACGAAAAAGACAAGTGCCCCAATACCCGCCCGGGTGCAGTGGTTGACCTGGATGGCTGCGAAGTTGAAGCCGTGATTTCGCTGGAAGGCGTGCACTTTGATTTCGACAAGGCAACGCTGCGTCCTGATGCCATCGTGATTCTGGACAAGGCCGTTGGCCTGTTGAAGACCCAGGAGCGAGTGGTTGTTGAAGTTGCCGGTCACACCGACAGCGTAGGCAGCGAAGAGTACAACATGGCACTGTCCGATCGCCGCGCCAATTCGGTGAAGGATTACCTGATCTCCCAGGGCATCACCGCTACCCGTTTGACGGCGCGTGGTTATGGCGAATCCCAGCCGGTAGCAAGCAATGATACCGATGCGGGACGTGCACAAAACCGCCGCGTTGAGCTGATCGTTCTTAGCCGCTAAAAACGGTTAGTAGCTCAGATCAAAAGGCCCCGCCTGGTGCGGGGCCTTTTTTTTGCCTGTTTGTGTTGTGTGCCTGTCAGCGCGGTGGAAATTTATTGCATGATGAGTTGTTGGGCATGCTGCCTGATCGCCTGAATCATGGCATGCAGACCGTTGGCGCGAGTGGGGGAAAGGTGGTTGCTTAGCCCGATGGCGTCGATAAAGTAGGGCTCAGTGTCAAGGATTTGCCGCGCAGAGCAACCTGAGTAGACTTGTATCAGCAGCGCAATCAGGCCGGAGACAATAGCTGCATCGCTATTGGCGCGGATAGTTACCCTCGCTTTGTCTCCTTCGAGATATAACCAGACTCGCGATTGGCAACCAGCCAGCAACTTGTCGTCGGTTTTTTCGTGCTCAGACAGCGCCGGCAGTTTGCGGCCAAGGTCAATGAGGTACTGGTAACGATCCAGCCACTCCCCGAACATGCTGAAGGAAGCAATGATTCCGTCCTGGATGGCTTTGGGGTCATGCATGCCTTGTTCCGCCTGGTTCCTGCGTCAGGAATCGATACGCCGCCAGCGAGTGGTGCCGTCTGCGTCTTCGAGCAAAATGTCCATGGCGGTGAGTTCATCACGGATTCGATCCGCCGTGGCAAAATCCCGTGCAGCACGCGCTGCATTGCGTTGGTCGATCAAGCTCTCAATTGCGGCGGCCTCCTGGTCCGAGGAACCTGCGCCGAACCAGTCTTCAGGGGTGGATTGCAACAAGCCAATCAGCCCGGCATTGGCCAATAATTCGCCGGCAAGTGCTTGTGCAGCACCCGCTTCACTTGCCTTGGCCAGATCCTTCGCCAGGCGGTTGAATTCAGCCAGGGCAAGCGGTGTGTTGAGATCGTCACGCAGGGTAGCCAGGAACGCTTCACCGGGGCGGGCGGCCGCGCTGAACGGACCAAAGGATTCTGCCGCTATGCGCAGCACACCGTAAAGACGGTCCAGCGTGCGCCGGGCACGTTCGAGCTCGAGATTGGACCAGTCCAGGGGCTGACGATAATGCGCACTGAGCAAGAGGTAGCGTAATACTTCCCCCGGGTAGCTGCCCAACAGGTCGTGCACCAGGAAGGTATTACCCTCGGACTTGGACATCTTGCGCTGGTCCATGGTGACAAAGCCGTTGTGCAGCCAAAAGCGGGCCAGGGGCTTGCCACCGTGTGAACATACACTTTGGGCAAGTTCATTTTCATGATGGGGAAAGATCAGGTCTTGACCGCCACCATGGATGTCAATGCATTCGCCAAGGTGACTCTCCGCCATGGCGGAGCATTCCAGGTGCCAGCCCGGCCGACCCCAGCCCCACGGGCTGTCCCAGCCGGGTTGTGGATCAAGTGAGGGTTTCCACAGAACGAAATCGCCCGGGTGCTTCTTGTATGGAGCGACTTCAACCCGTGCGCCCGCAACCATCTCGCGCATGTCACGACGCGATAGTGCGCCATAATCCTGGAACGACTCAATATTGAACAACACGTGCCCCTCAGCGACATAGGCATGGCCTGAATCAATCAGCCGCTGAATCATTGCCTGCATCGGCCCTATGTGTTCCGTTGCCCGTGGCGCCAGGGTAGGAGGGTGAACGCCCAGGGCAGCCATATCCTCCAGGTAGACCCGGGTATAGTGGGAGGATATCTCTTCGATGGGAACGCCGCGTTCCGCTGCGGCAGCATTGATCTTGTCGTCCACATCGGTGATATTGCGCGCATAGACAACCTGTGGGTAATACAGGCACAGCAGCCGCCGCAGTAGATCGAAAATAACTGCCGGTCGGGCGTTGCCGATATGGGCATAGTTATACACCGTTGGCCCGCAGACGTAGAGCGTGACGCGCGCCGGATCCTGCGGTTCAAAAACCTCCTTGGCGCGATTTAGCGTGTTGTAAAGCTGGATGCTCAATGCAACTTACCCCATACACGAAAGCCGGTTATTCTACCAAGATTCATGCACCTGTTACCGGCCACTAGAACTGAACCGGGACGAAACCGGCACGGGAGGATAGATTGAAATGACGCGCGAACTTTATGGCGCCCATGTACTGGAGATGCAGCGCCGTTGGGAATCCGCGATGCTGGCAGAGGACTATTCCGCCATCCTGGTTCATGCTGGCACTCCGCTGATCAGTTTCCTTGATGACTATGTCTATCCTTTTCGCTCCAATCCGCATTTCCTTGCCTGGGTGCCTTTGACCCACCACCCCGAAAGCGTGTTGCTGATCCGGCCGGGTGAGCAACCACTGTTGTGGTTCTACCAACCGGAGGATTTCTGGCATTTGCCACCAGCCGATCCGGAACACTGGTGGGCAGATCACATTGAAGTGAGGGTAGTGTCCGACGCGGACGCGTGGCGCTCGGAATTACCAAAATCACGAAAGAGTGCCGCTGTCCTGGGTGATTCACCCTCACTGGCGGCCATGTTCAGGCCGGAGCAGATCAATCCGGACAGCCTCCTGACCCGGCTGCATCTGGACCGCACGCGCAAAACCCCGTATGAGCACGCCAGCATGCAGCAGGCCAACCATTCGGCGGCGCGGGCGCACGTGGCGGCGGAGCAGGCATTTCGTGAAGGCAAAAGTGAGTTTGATATACACCTGGTTTACCTGGATAGCTGCCGCCAGAATGATGTGGAGCTTCCCTACGGCAGCATAGTTGCACTGAATCATCACGGTGCAGTCCTGCATTACCAGCGGCGCGAGCGTGCCGCACCGGCCGAAAGCCGTTCCTTCCTGATAGACGCTGGCGCAACCTGTGCCGCGTATGCCGCCGATGTTACGCGCACGTATGCCCGGCGGCAGGGTGAGTTCGCGGACCTGGTAGCGGCCATGGATCACATGCAACAGGACCTGGCAAGCAGCATAGCTGCAGGCCAGGATTTCAAAGCGCTGCATCTGGCAACCCATCTGCGTATTGCGCGCATCCTGGCTGCAGCCGGCATTATTACGATTTCACCCGAAGATGCGGTGGCCACGGGACTGAGCGCGGTATTTTATCCGCATGGATTGGGGCACTTCATTGGTTTGCAGACCCATGATGTCGCGGGGCTGATTGACGACCAGGGCCATGCGATTGCGCGACCAGAAGGCCATCCCTACTTGCGCCTGACGCGCGTGCTCGAAGTGGGCAACGCGGTAACCATCGAACCTGGCCTGTACTTTATTAATCCCTTGCTGCAGCAATGGAAAGCCACAGGAAATCCGCGGGCAATTAACTGGGATTCGGTGGAACGGCTTGCGCCCTATGGCGGAATTCGCATTGAGGATAACGTGCTTATTACTGAGCAGGGGAACGATAACCTTACCAGGACCGCATTTGCGCGCCTGTGAGGCTCCCGGACTGCCGGCATAGTTAGTCAGCCAGTCCCAGGCCGGCGATGTCCTGCATGTCCATACGGCCCACCGGGCCATGGTTCCAGATCGTGCTTTGCCTGGCAAAATCCAGCTGTTTCTCCTGGCTGGAGAGTTTTTTCACGGACTCAATCAGCTCGGACTGCTTCATGGTGCTGATCACCAGCCGGTCCAGTTCGCTTGCATAGGGCTCGCCGATGATTTTGCGCATCGCCCGATTGGCGGCGCTGAGGTCGTCGGGAAAGAGGTACTTGCCGGTTTGCAACTGGAAATGATCTGATACGGCCTGCAGCGAACTCAGGGAACAGTAGGCGTCATCCATCAAACCAATAATGCCGAGATAATCTGGAATGATGTCATCACCCTGTTCCCAGTAGGACGTTGCCATCGCCAGGATCCGTTCCATTTCCACTTCCAGCCCGACAGTGACCGCTGCGGTCCATGCCACCTTCATCATGTAGGGCACCTGCTCGATATAATTGCAGACAAATCGTGCGCCACGTTCCAGGTCTTCGGCCCCGGCATTCCTGCCGCTGCGTTCAGCCACCACCGCGAGCAGATCGGACAACTCGGATGCGGCGTGCGAATCAAACTTCTGAGCAGCGATAATCGCTTCTACGGCGGAGGTTTTCACTGCGTGTCAGGTCCGGGCATCAGGGCGCTATTCTAACAACTGCCAACAGAAGCGCAAAAACCTTCGTGCAGGTTCACGCAATCCGCTGTTCCCTGAGCCATTATTGCCAGCTTGGGCTGTGATAGTATTCCCAACTCACAACGGTAAATTTCCTGGCTGCCTCCTTGCTGCTTATTTCCCTGATCACCTTGTTCGCCGGGCCGCTCATTTACATCTGGATGGCGAAAGGCGGACGGTTTGCGCAAACCATCGACCGCATTATCGTCGTTGCACTGATTCTGCTCGTAGTCTTGCTGCTCGCACCCGAGATTTTCGAGGCGCTGGGCTTGCCCGGCCTGGTGCTGGTTGCTGCGGGTTATCTCTTGCCCGGTTTGCTGGAACTGGCGGTACGCCGCGCCGCCGAGACATTGCACCTCGCCAGCCTGTTCCTGGCCGTAGTGGGGCTGATGTTGCACGCTTTGCTCGATGGGGCCGGTCTTGCCGGAAGTGAACTGCAGGCCAGTTTTGGCCTTGCCGCAGCCATCGTATTGCATCGTTTCGGTGAGGGCTTGATGATTTGGCTGATCATGCAGCCGGTGTTTGGCAGCCGCACGGCGTGGTTGATGCTGATAGTCATGGCGGTAGCCACGATTCTTGGTTTCAGGTATTCAGCCGGGTTGCTTCCCCTGGCGGGTGACTCGGCCATCTCGATCCTGAAAGCAGTGATCAGCGGGACAATCATTCATACGCTGGTTCACCGGGGGCATGTTCACGCCCACCATGGATCAGGGCGCAGCCACTTCTGAGCGTTGCAAAAGGGTGGGGAGGCAGCGAGCCGCCTCCCCGATATGCACACGAGGCCAGGAGAGGGGTCCGTATGCATGTGCATACTTTAGTGGCTGCAGTGCTGGCTCACTTGTCATGACCGGACCATCAGTTGACCAGCGTGGTCATGAATTCTTCAGGAGCCTCTGATCAATTATGCACGGGCGCGAAAGGGAGTTAGCTAACCGCCTGGTACCAGCGGATATTGTCGTCATCAAGCCAGCTGCGCACCTCGCCCCCAATCTCCAGATAGTGCAAATGGGCAATGGCTTCACCGGTCGCCATGATCAGGTTGTTTTCGTTGATGCTGCTTTTAAACAGGGTGGTAAATGCATCGATTGCGCGAACCGGGTGGCGGCAGAGCAGGCGCAAACGATCAAGACCTTCCAGGTGCTCATTGATAAGTTCATCCGCGCGGATATGCGCGCCGCGAAATGGCTTACCGTGCGCCGGCAATACCAGGACGTCGTCGGGTAATGCCCGCTTCAGCATGTTCAGCGACGCAAACCAGTCGGCCAGTGGATTGGCGCCCGGTTCGGTCGGATAGACACTGACATTGGACGAGATGGTGGGAAGTAACTGGTCGCCTGAGATCAAAGTATTTATCTCGGCACAGTACAGGCAGGCATGCTCCACTGAATGTCCCCGTCCAACCAATACCTGCCAGGTATATGCGCCTATGCGCAGGTCCATGCCATCAGTCAGCCGCTCATAAGTTGGAGGCAGGTCCACCACCATCCTGCCGAACTGGCCAAACGCTTTTTCATACCGTTCGATGGCGTCATGGGGAAACCCGGCTGCGGAGTAAAATCGAATGGCTTCTACAGGCACGGGTTTGCCGGTGTCAGCCACCAGTATGCGGCACAACAGGTATTCCTCCCGGGTCATCCACAAAGGCGCCTGGCACAGTTCTGCCAGCCAACCTGCACACCCCGAGTGATCGGGATGCAGGTGTGTAACCAGTATGCGGCTGACCGGTTGCGATTGAAGTTGGGCCGTCAGGACCACCTGCCAGTGCTCACGCGTAGTTTTAGTGTTCAGGCCGGTATCTACAATGGCCCAGTTCGCGCCATCTTCCAGCAGCCACAGGTTAATGTGGCCCAGCATGAAGGGCAGCGGCATGCGTAACCAGCGCATGCCCGGAAAAATCGGCATCGACTGCCCGATATCGGGCTCCTGCCTGAACGCATAACGGATTCCGGGCGCGGAAGTTGTTGCGGGGTTGGTATCAGGCACAATTTCCACCAGTTGGCTGCGGGCTCAAACAGGGAAGCGAATTTGCAAGCTAAGGAGCCTCTGATCAATTATGCGCGGAGCGCGTTTCTGCCGCAAAAGCCGCAGATCGTGCGGAGCGAGTCGAGTGACAGTAGCACCGCTACGGCCGAGGCGCGCCACGTGCGAGATGCGGCTTTTGCGGCGAAACCCTGACGGGACGGGCCTTTGCGGGCGCTCCGCCCCGTTCCGGCTCGTTTATTTGGAATAACCAAACCGCACTCGCCAGAGCCAGACCGGAGCATGGCCCAGGCCAGCCTCTCGACCGGTTCCCGGTCTCACCTCCTCCCGCAAAGATTCGTCGCGCCCGTGCATAATTGATCAGAGGCTCCTTAAGTATGACAGGGATGGAGCTTACTTTTTAGTGCCGGCGCCTGGATGTCACAGGCGTAATGCCAGGCGTGATGCCAGACCTAATGAACAGCGCGAGCACCGCCAGCAGGCTGGCCTGCAACATCCAGCCCAGGTAGCGGAAATCACTGCTCGGCGCCAGCACCAGCAAGGGCAAGACATAGAACAGGCCGGAGCAGGCCAGGGCGCCCATCAGTTTTTGGCGACGCCAGATGGCTACCCCCAGGATCAATACCGAGAGCAGCAAATACCACCCACCCTGAAACAAGGTACCACGGCTGAATGTGTTGGCCGCAAGCTCCAGCTGCACCCGGGCATTAAGGACCCTGGGCACAACCTTTGGGTTATCCTTGAATTCGGTAATCCTCGTATCAAATACCAGGCTTGCGTTGGCTGGGTCATGCCGCCAACCCAGTAAAGTCTCCATTACCCTAAAGCGATGCTGCCAATAGGCCTGCGGGTACTCGAAGGGGAGCAGCAGCCAGGCTTTGCGCAGAATTTTGAAGTCCTGCTCGCTCATGCTTTGGTAGGGATTCAGTTTGATCAGGTGACCGGTGAAAAGCAGCGCGCTGAAGACCGGGTTGAAATCACGTCGCACCACATCCATCGTGAGACTCGGGTCGGTCCACTCAGGCGGAATCAAAATGCGATCTTCCACAACCGACACGGCGGCGAGGTCCCACAGCGCTTGCTGTGGCCACAACGGTTCGGAGTGAAGCTTCAGTACGTAATTTGGCAGCAAAACCACTAACTGAACCAAACCAAAGGTCAGAACGCCATAGAGCAGGGTTCTGAATTTGCCCGGTGAAGCGCCGGGCGGATTTGGCTTGTAGTGGCAGGCAAAGCCATAAATCATTAATGGCAATGCTGCGGCAATGGCATTGTGGCGGTACATGCTGGCCAGCACGATCGCGCCAAAGGCGCCGGCCAGCCAGGCGGTATGGGGCCGCACCAAATCCCTGGCCAGGCACGCCGCTGCCAGGCAAAAGAACGACAGGGTGCCCACATCCTTCCACAGATGCACGCTCAGACCCCACAGCGGCGGCCAGAAGCCAAGGACCAGCACCAGCAAGGCCTGCCAGAAACCGCTGAGCCGCAGGGATGAGATGAACAAAGCCAGGGACAACCAGTACAGGCAAGTCTGAAACAGGAAGTAACCCCCGGGACCGGCGAGCAAGTGATTGGTCAGGCCCCAGACCCACACCATGATGGGCGGATGTGCGGTATCGACCACATGGTGCCGCACTTGCCACCACTGATAGGCCGAATCCCAGGTCAAATAACCAGGGTAAAAAACATAAGCACTGAACGCGATGCCGAGGAACGCAGCAACCCAGGGTAGCAGAACCTGAAATCGCTTCATCGCTGAAGTTTCATGGTTAAACTCCCATACGGCCTGGTAGATGCTTTTTGCACTTACCTTGCACTTGCAGCGGTTTTCGCGTCGGTGCAGCGGGGCGGTAAGTAATGGATCCAAATGGTCGGGGTGAGAGGATTTGAACCTCCGGCCCCTGCCTCCCGAAGGCAGTGCTCTACCAGTCTGAGCTACACCCCGAAGTAATTAACAATTGCCGATCCGATTGTCACGCCGGCAAGGGCGGTTATTCTATAGAAGGGACCAGGCCAATGGAAGGTTAGTGTAGCGCGCCTGATTGCACGCGCCTGCCAATTAAAGTACGATAAGTTTCGTGCTTCACTTCTATTAACGCGAGCACCTGCAAATTGATCAATGATGACCAATGGCAGTTGCCGGCAAATGCACCGCGGAGCGATTCTACGATGAATGATGAGAAAATGCAGATGCCCCAACCCACCCGAACCGAGCTGAGTATCCTGAGTATCCTTTGGGACCGGGGACCAAGCACCGTACGTGATGTGCATGAAGCCCTCAACAAGATCGAACCCAGCGGTTACACCACGGCACTGAAGATGCTGCAGGTAATGCACCAGAAAGGGCAGGTCAAGCGCGACGATGCCGCGCGTGCACATGTTTATGCTGCTGCTGTCAGCAGGGACCAAACCCAGAACCTTTTCCTCACTGACCTGGCAGAGCGCCTATTCGGTGGTTCGACTTCGCGCCTGGTATTGCAGGCTTTGGGTAATGCACCCAATGCCACCCAAAAGGACATGGAAAGCATCCGTGAGTTGTTGTCGCGAATAGATGGAGAGTAGACGGTGGCAGACCCTGATCTGGTGCTTTCCCATGCATTGATCACCGCGCTGGGATGGATGCTGGTTCACTTTCTTTGGCAGGGCTGTGTTCTTGCCGGATTGTTCTGGCTGGTGTGCGTGCTATCCAGTCGGGAAAACTCCGACTTGCGCTACTGGGCGGGCATCTGCGGCTTTTTCCTGTCCCTGGCCTCGTTATTGATCACCTTTGCCTGCTACTACAATCCCGAGGCCCGGTTTGTAGCCGCGCCTGTTCAAAGCGAAGCCATTAACCCATTCCTGGTGCTGTCAGGCAAGTGGCCGGATACCGGCTTTTTGCTGCAACAAGGCCTGGAACCGGCTTTGCCGGTTGTGGTTCTGCTTTGGCTCATGGGCGTGCTGATCCAGTCGGCCCAGGTAGCCTGTGGCTGGGTAGTCATCCGCAGACTGATCCGCAGCGGCACAACCGACATTGGCACGAGTCTGCGGTCCGTAATCGGTGACCTGCAGCAGCTCCTGGGTGTCCGCAGCAAGGTCAGGATAATCAAGACGGCACTGATAAGAGTGCCAATGACAGTCGGATGGTTCAAACCCCTTATCCTCCTTCCCGCCAGTGTGCTGGTGCAATTGCCACGTGATCAATTGGAAATGATCATAGCGCATGAGCTCGGCCACATTCGACGCTATGACCACCTGTTCAACCTGTTTCAAATCTTCATGGAAACCCTGCTTTTTTATCACCCTGCCATTGCCTGGATGTCGAGCCGCGTACGCCAGGAGCGGGAAAACTGTTGCGATGACCTGGTGGTAGCCTGCTGCAAAAAACCAGCGACCTATGCCCGGGCTCTCGCCAGTCTGGAAGTGATGCGAGGCCGGGCCGACACCTTGGCTCTGGCGGCAGCGGGTGGTGATTTGCTGGCTCGAATCAAGCGCATCATTGATCACGAATTACCCCGTACGCGCTCCGGATACGTGCAAACTTCAATGCTGTTCCTGGTAACCGCATGCCTTGTATTAGGAGCGCACCAGGGCATGTTGCTGTCTGATGAACTCAACCGGGTAGCCGGCTCAGCGCGACTGCAGGCTTCTGATGTCGAGTGGAAAACACGGAATACCTCGCGCGCAGCGTGGGCCTCCGGCATGCAGAATTTTGCTGCAGGCGTGGGTGCAAACCAAAGAACCGGGATGGCGATCACCGCAACGGCCAAAGTGCAGTTGGCGGAAGTCCCGGATGAACCCGTTCGGCCCCGCAAGCACGCTGCGCAGGCTGCCGTTGTGATTCAAGAACAAGCCAAACCCGCACCCAAACCCACACCCGCACCCACACTCACACCTTTGGTTCCAGCTGAGTCGGTCGCGGAGATTTCCATGCTGACACAAGAGCGCGTCGCTGCGGGTTCGGTTGCACAGATGCCCAAACTCTCAGTCGCAGAGCCAACTCCAGTGCGCACAACTTTCCCAAAATACCCATGGCGGGCCCGCGCGAAGGGAATCCAGGGCTTCGTTGAGCTGGCTTTTTCCCTGGATCGCGAGGGCCATGTAGTTGATATCGAAGTGGTAGATTCCCTGCCGGAGGGAATATTCGATCAAGCTGCAACAAAGGCGCTGCAGAACTGGAAATTCGCTGCAACCGGAGGTACCGGAAAACCGCAACGATTGCTACAGAAGTTTGATTTCACGCTCGAGGAGCGAACCGTGCAGGCGCCGCTTGCGCGGAACTGCGTTACCGCCGGACACCGGGCCTGTAAGCGCACTCCTGCTAACGCGGTGGTTGTTTATGTTAATCCGCCCCGGGAAACTGAAGCTCTTTCCAGGGTTAACTGATTACCGGGTACTCATGCTGACGTAATCCCTTCAACTGGCTTTGCCCGGGTCCTAATTTCTCCCTGATTGCGTTAAGCTGCTTGCATCCCTTTTGCAGGAGTTGAACTTTGGCAACAGATTCTGTTTCCACCCGATTGTATCCCGCCGGCATGCTCAACACGCTCAGCCGCGAGGAAGTTGCGCGCTTGCACGATGCCAGCCGCGGCGACCTTTCGATATTGCTACATCGCTGTGCACTTGCAGTGCTCAATAGCGGTAACGAGAGTGACGATACCGAAGAGCTGTTCGAGAAATTTCGGGATTTTTCCATCGAAGTGCAACAAGTCAACCGCGGTCTGCGCCTGCAACTGACCAATGCACCCGGGTCTGCATTTGTGGATGGGCGCATCATCGAGGGTGTTCGTGAACTGCTGTCTGCGGTCATTCGCGACCTGGTGTATTTTGACAGCGAGATTGCGAGGCACCCGCATCATGATCTTTCATCTTCGGAAGGCATTACCAACGCGGTATTCGAAATGCTGCGCAACGCACGGGCATTGACGCCCCAGGTTGATCCTGACCTGGTTGTTTGTTGGGGCGGACATTCCATCAGCCGGGGCGAATACGAGTACTCCAAGGAAAGTGGCTACCAGTTAGGCCTGCGAAAACTCAACATCATCACCGGTTGTGGACCAGGGGCTATGAAAGGGCCGATGAAAGGGGCCACCATTGCCCACGCCAAGCAGCGTGTGGCGACGCGACGCTATATCGGGATTTCAGAACCCGGCATCATTGCGGCAGAATCTCCCAATCCCATCGTCAGTGAACTGATCGTGATGCCGGATATTGAAAAACGACTGGAGGCTTTTGTTCGACTGGGGCACGGCATCATTATCTTTCCTGGTGGTGTTGGAACGGCGGAAGAGATCCTCTATCTGCTGGGCATCCTGCTCAATCCTGCAAACGCGAATATGCCATTTCCGGTGTTTATGACGGGACCGCAGGAGTCTGCAGCTTACTTTGAACAGATTGACCGGTTTATCGGGCTGACCCTGGGTGAAGAGGCGCGCGCCAAGTACGAAATCATCATTGGGGATCCGGAACAGGTGGCGCAGAAAATGGCCCTGGGAATCGAAAATGTACGCAAGCACCGGATTGCCCAAAATGACGCATTCTATTTCAACTGGCTGTTGACCATCCCGCTCGAATTGCAAACTCCTTTCAGTGCCTCGCATGAAAGCATGAAAGCCGTGCAAATCGATCGCTCGCTTCCCTTGCATGAACTGGCCGCAAACTTGCGCAAGGTGTTTTCCGGTATTGTTGCCGGGAACGTGAAACCGGAAGGCCTGAAAGCGATTCGTAAACATGGCAATTTCGAGATATGTGGCGATAGTGAAATCATGAACTCGCTGGATGCGCTGCTGGCTGCATTTGTGCAAGACCACCGCATGCAAATCCCTGGCCGCAGCGCTTACAAGCCCTGTTACAGGGTGATTGCTTGAGGCGGGGCTCCGGGCAACACTCCTTGCGCGCGCTACTGCTTACAAGAGCAAGGACGCAGGCCAGCGGCTAAATGAAATGCTGGAAATGGGTCGAAGCCAGCCCTGGCCACTACCGCAATCGGCCGAGTTTTTGTCCCATCAAGACGCTGTCGTCCGGGCCAAAGTCGGCAAGGGATGCCACGGCCCCGGCGGGTAGTAGCAGGATAACGGTGGATCCCATATTGAAACGGCCCAGCTCTGCGCCCTTGTGCAGGCTGATGTTGCGCCTGGACCAATCCCCGGTGCTGACACGCAAGCCCCGCGGCGGCGTGATCGTCCCGGCCCAGACCGTTTCCATGCTCGAGACCAGCATCGCCCCAACCAGGATAACGGCCATCGGGCCGTGACTGGTCTCAAACAGGCTGATCACCCGTTCGTTCAGGGCAAACAGGTTGGGCACCTGGCGCACGGTAGAAGGAGACACGCTGAATAACCTGCCGGGCGCATGGATCATGCGTTGCAAAGTCCCGCTTATGGGCATGTGGACCCGGTGATAGTCGCGGGGGGCAAGGTAAATGGTATGAAAAAAGCCGCCTGCAAAATCATTGGCCGAGATATCGTTGGCCAGCAAACTGCGTAAGGAAAAATGGTGTCCCTTGGCCTGCAAAATGCGACTGTTTATCACGCGGCCTGTTTGGCTGATGCGGCCGTCGCATGGGCTAACGAAAGACAGCGGGTCAGGGTCAATCGTGCGAGCGCCAGCTTTCAGCGGGCGGGTGAAAAATGTGTTGAAATCCGGGTAGTCGTCGGCATGGGGCGATTCAGCCTCTTCCCAGTCGACACCGGCAAGCCAGCCGATAATCCAGATTTGCAGGTTCTTCACAGCCTTGATGCGGATACGCAAGCAGTAATGCACCATCCGTGACAGCAAATGCTGTGGCAGCAGGTACTGAATACTGCTGAATATGAAATCAATGATGGCCACTAAAGCTCGCCCTCCTGGCGGGTCTCTGCCAGGACATCATGAGCGATGCTGGCTGCATCATGTGGTGCAGGTAGCACGGCGTAAAGACGCCCTTGTGGATCGAGCAACACCATCGATGCCCCATGATCCACGTTGTATTGAAGCTTGTCAGGCGTGTGAGGTTCAACAAAAAAAGCAATGCCCAACTGGTAGGCGAGAGCTTGCAACTGCTGCGGGGAACCCGTCAAGCCGGCAAACGCAGGGTCGAAATAGCCCAGGTATGCAGTGAGTTTTTGCGGGGTGTCACGCTCAGGGTCAACCGTTACAAGGTAGACCTGGGGGATGTCTGCAGCCCCCTCTGCAGACGTGTCCTCAGCCAGCATCAAGTGTCGCGCTTGCTGCAGTTGGTAGAGGGTATTGGGGCACACATCAGGGCAGGAAGTATATCCAAAGAAGACCAGCGACCAATGCCCCCGGAAATCATCCAGTGTGAATGGTTTGCCGCTTTGATCCAGCAACGCGAAATCCTTAATTTCCCGCGGTTCCGGCAATAAAATTATGGAACTGGTGGCACCGGGCTTATGCGCCGCAATCACCCGCCATGCCGTAACGCCCGCAGCGAGCCCCAGCAGGGCAAAGCTAATTAACAGCAAAAACAAGCGGCCATTAATTTGGGTAGGTCTCATGCGGTTGCCTGCGGCTCTGGTCAGCGTTGGATTATACTGCCTGAAGCGCCCGCCGGAAGGCAGTTCCCGGGCTTTTTGGAAACGTACTGTATGGCGAGCGTCGGTCAGTGGATAAAGCAGGTCACCACCGAACTGGAGTCGGCCGGGCTGTTTTACGGGCATGGTACTGACAACGCCTCTGATGAAGCAGCCTGGCTGGTCATGCATGCCATGGGCGCGCCCCTGGATGGTAGTTTCTCCTGCTGGGGCCAGGTTGCCACTGTGGAACAGGAGAGCCGCATTCGCCAAATCCTGGCCCTGCGCAAAGACCAGCGGGTTCCCCTGGCCTACATACTGCGAAGCAGTTGGTTTGCCGGGCTGGAATTCGAGGTCAGCCCCGCGGTGTTGGTGCCACGTTCGCCTATTGCTGAACTGATCCGTGAGCAATTCCGACCCTGGATTGAACCGGAGTTGGTTGGCAACGTGCTCGATCTGTGCACGGGCAGTGGATGCATAGCCATCGCCATGGCCGTGTTCATGCCATGGGTCAAAGTAGACGCCTGCGACATCAGCCCGCAGGCCCTGGCAATCGCACGTAAAAACGTGGCCAGGCACGGCGTCAGCGATCGGGTTGCGCTATTCGAGTCTGACTTGTTTGCCGGATTGCCAGGTAAGCCGTACGATTTAATCGTGACTAATCCACCCTATGTACCCCAAACTTCATTGCGGAGCTTGCCGGCCGAGTACCGCGCCGAGCCGGAGCTTGGCCTGGTCTCGGGTGCCGATGGACTGGATGCCTGCCTGGAAATCCTGACGCAGGCAACGAACTATCTTGCGCCGCGTGGCATCCTGGTCGGTGAAGTCGGAGAAAGCGAAACACGGTTGCAAAATGTATTACCATCTGTGCCCTTTATCTGGCTGCAGTTCGATACTGGTGGTTCGGGTGTTTTCGTGCTGTCACGCGAAGAGCTGTTGCAGTCCGCCGGTGCGATTGTAACTGCGGTCGAGGAACGCAAAAATGTCCTATAACAGCTTTGGAATGTTGTTCCGGGTTACGACTTTTGGTGAAAGCCATGGTCCAGCCATTGGCTGCGTGATCGACGGCTGCCCGCCATTGCTGGAAATCAACACGGATGAGATCAAGAAGGAGTTACTGCGCCGTGCAACCGGACGTTCAAGGCATACCTCGCAGCGTCACGAGGAGGACGATGTACAGATTATTTCCGGAGTATTCGAGGGGCGTACAACCGGAACCCCGATCGCACTGCTGATTAACAATACCGACGCACGCTCGAAAGACTACGACAACATTGACCGGCAGTTCCGGCCGGGACACGCTGACTTTACCTATTGGAAGAAGTACGGCATTCGTGACCACCGCGGCGGTGGACGTTCGTCTGCGCGTGAAACAGCCATGCGGGTCGCCGCCGGAGCGATTGCACGTAAGTGGCTGAAACTGAACCTGGGCGTTGAAATCCAGGGCTGGCTGGCCCAGCTGGGACCCATTCGTACGGATGGGCACATGCATTGGGAAACCATCGATAACAATCCCTTTTTCTGTCCCGACCCGGCGCGTGTGAGGGAACTTGAGAAATTCATGGATGCGCTGCGCAAATCCGGTGACTCGGTCGGCGCCCGGGTGAATGTCGTTGCAAGAAATGTCCCTGTAGGCCTGGGCGCCCCGATTTATGCAAAGCTGGACGCCGATATTGCCTGTGCCATGATGGGCATCAACGCCGCGAAAGGCGTTGAAATCGGGGCAGGTTTTGCCAGCATTGAGCAACCCGGCACACAGCATCGTGACGAAATGACCAAGGAAGGCTTTCTAAGTAACCATGCAGGCGGTATCCTTGGTGGCATATCCACCGGGCAGGATATTCTCGTCAGTACTGCGTTTAAACCCACCTCGAGTTTACGGCTGCCGTGCCGGAGCCTGGATATTGACGGTAATGAAGTCGAAGTAGTAACCAAGGGTCGGCACGATCCCTGTGTGGGCATTCGAGCAACACCCGTGGTGGAGGCCATGCTGGCGCTGGTGTTGATGGATCATGTGCTGCGCCACCGGGCGCAAATGGGTTCGGATTTAGGTCGGGGCGTTTTTTGAATTATTATCTATAAACAATAAGTTAACTATACTATATACTAATTGACATGATGCAAAAACCAAGAATAGCCGTAGTGGGTGCCACCGGTGCCGTGGGCGAAACCATGTTGTCCATCCTCGCTGAACGCGGCCACCGTGAGGATCGCGTGACCGCAGTCGCCAGCGCACGCTCTGCCGGCGAGGATGTGGACTTCGGCAACGTCCAGCTGGAGGTTGTCGACCTCGCAGAGTTTGACTTTTCATCCATTGACTATGCCTTGTTCTCGGCGGGCGGATCCGTAAGCCAGGAACATGCGCCCAGGGCAGCCGCCCAAGGGGCTATTGTCATAGACAACACATCGGCCTTTCGCTACGACGACGATATCCCGCTGGTTGTGCCGGAAGTCAATGCTTACCTGCTCGATGACATCGATGGAGGCTGCATCATCGCCAACCCCAATTGCTCGACCATCCAGATGGTGGTTGCGCTGGCGCCCATTCACGCAGTTGCGGGCATTACGCGCATCAACGTGGCCACCTACCAGTCGGTTTCCGGCGCAGGCCGCAAAGGCCTGCAGGAACTTGCCCTGCAAACCGCGCAGCGACTGAACTTCCAGGATCCGGAAATGAAGGCTTTTACCCAGCCGATTGCATTCAACGTGTTGCCACAGATCGATACCCTTCTCGACAACGGCTACACGCGTGAGGAAATGAAAATGCACTGGGAAACCCGCAAAATACTTTCGGATTCGGAGCTTATGGTTAACGCCACAGCTGTCCGTGTGCCGGTTTTTTACGGACACTCCGAAGCCGTGCATTTTGAAACGCGAGATGAAATCAGCATCGAAAAAGTGCGGGAGTTGCTGGAAAATGCGCCAGGAGTCAAGTTACTGGAAGGAAAGAAAGGCATTCACCCCACTGCGGTAACCCACGCAGCGGGCAAGGATGCAGTCTACGTAGGGCGCCTCAGGCGGGACCAGAGTCACCCTCGCGGAATCAGCATGTGGGTGGTTGCGGATAACATTCGTAAAGGCGCTGCCCTGAATGCCGTTCAGATCATGGATTACCTGGAAGAGCGGCGTCTCGCCGGTGGCAAGCCTTCTCGCGCGGAAGTACACTCAGCGCGAATGGGTGCCTAGTGTCCGGGTAGCCTTTGGTATAGGGAAGCTCTGAATAAATCAGAGTTTCCATAGAGCTGTTATGTTCTTCATCATGTCAGGGAAAGACGGAGGGACTCATGAAAAATCCACTACGCATCTGTACAGGCTTGCTCCTGTCGATGGTGCTGATGACATTTACGCACGAAGCTGTTGCGCTTGGGCTGGGCAACGCGTCCGTTGACTCGTACCTGAACCAGCCTTTGCGGGCAAGAATAGACCTGACCACCCGGACAGATGAAGATCTCAGCACTGTTACTGCGGGTCTGGCCTCGGCCGATGACTTTGCGCTCATCGGAGCCAGCCGCGAGGCCATACCGGTCCCTTTGAGCTTTAATGTGAAGCAAGACGGTGACAGCGCTTTTATTCTCGTCAGCAGCGACCTTCCCGTCAGGGACCCGGTCATCCGCCTGATTGTTGAGGTTACCTGGCCAAAAGGGCGCATGTTGCGCGAATATACTTTATTCCTCGATCCGCCGGTGTTTGTTGCGCCTGCACCTTCACCCGTCTTGAGCGAGCAACCCGCAGAAAAACCGGCCCCACGACAGGAGCCAACTTCGCCCACCGAGCCAGTTGCCGAACCCGGGTCCAGGGACGAAGCCAGAGATGAAGTCAGTTCGGAAACTGAAACCCCCAAACCCGCTGGCAATGAAAATACCGGTGGGGAAGGCGAGTACGGGCCAGTAAAAAGCGGCGAGACCTTGTGGCGCATTGCTTCGAACTGGTCGCAAGGGACGGGCTTGAACATGAGTGCAGCCATGCTGGCTATTCAGCGGAATAATCCGCAAGCGTTTATCAGGGGAAACGTGAACCTGCTGAAACAGGGCGCCATTCTCCGCCTGCCTGAATACCGCGAAGCGGCGCAAATATCGGCTGAGGTTGCGCGCAACGAAATAGTGCAGCAGAGCCAGGGCGCGTCTCAAGCCGAAGCCCAGCCAGCCGCGCAGCTAGCAGCAAGCCAAGCGGCTGTTGAGACTCCCCTGGTTGACGAAATGTCAGAGGAAAGTGTTACCGCAAGTGATAGTCAGGCCGGCGATCAAAAAGATCAACTCGAACTGGTGCCGCCGGCCAAAACAGCCGATGAAGATAGTACCTACGGAGTTGAAGAGTCCGTAACTCAAGCCGGGGCGTCAACTGCGGCAGAGACTCTGCGCGAAGAACTGGCGCGCAAAGAAGAAGAACTGATTGCGCAACAGCAGGAAAACCAGGACTTGCAAGAGCGCCTCAAGGAAATGGAAGCTACCCTGGCTACCGGCCAGCAGGGCACAGTAGCCAACCAGGACCTGGCGCAAATGGAAGAGAAGCTGCGTGAGGACCGGCTTTCACAGGGTGGGATTGAAAGCCCGGAGGCTGAAAAACCTGCAACGGAAAAATCCGCAGCAGCACCTGCAGCACAGGCACAAGCTGTGAAAATTGATGAAAAGCAGAAACAGAAATCCTGGTTCAGCGGCGTTACCGCTTGGCTTGTGGGCCTGCTCGTGATGGTTGCAGTTGTTGCTGGTTGGGTGTTGAGTCGTCGCGGTAAGGAGCCTGCGGTCACCACCAACCTGGAGGCCGGGAAAGATCGCACGGTAAAAGGCATCAAAGACGAGGCGGAAAAAATCCTCAAGGTGCTGAAACCAGATTCGCGTCCGGGAGCGATCCGAGCGGAACCCCTGCATACTGCCACGGGGCAAGTCGAAGCCCCGCCGCGCGTTCCAACAGCGCGAAAGCAGGATGAAGCAAAGTTTCTCGATGAAGACAGCGCAGACCCGGAAGTACGGCTGGACCTGGCCCGCGCCTATATTGCGATGGGCGACCGCGAAGCTGCCCGGGTCATTCTGGCAGAAGTTAATGAGCACGGTTCTGATCAACAAAAAGCCGAGTCGCAGGCTTTGCTGGCCGCCCTTTAAGCTAAGGAGCGCCTGATCGAATCTCTGTCCGGTTGGTTCCGGACTTCCCAGGGCCGCGGCGGAGACTACGCCTCGGCCCTTGGCTTTGGTGCTTCCAGTAGAAGCCTGCACTGTGGTTGCCGCACACCAGAATGCAAAATACGGAGGGTTTGCCGGATGCGTTACGCAATCGGGCTGGAATACGACGGCAGCGCATTCCTCGGATGGCAAGCACAACGCCAGGAGCCCACTGTGCAGGCCACGGTGGAGGCCGCCTTGTCCCGGGTGGCCAATGCAGATGTCAGGGTGGTATGTTGCGGAAGAACGGATGCCGGAGTGCATGCCCTGTGCCAGGTAGCGCATTTTGACACTGTAGCAGTGCGCCTGGAGCGCTCCTGGCTGCTTGGCGCAAACAGCTTTTTGCCGCAAAGCGTAAGCGTGCTATGGATACGTGAAGTCGATGACAGGTTTCATGCCCGTTTTAGTGCCTTTTCGCGCTCATACAGGTATTGCATAGCCAATCGCTGGACTCGGCCGGCCCTGGACGCAACGCGCAAGTACTGGTGGCGCAAGCCGCTTGATGCAGACCTGATGAACCAGGCAGTCCAGTGTTTGCTGGGCGAGCACGATTTTTCTGCATTCCGCGCTGCAGCGTGCCAGGCGCGGCATGCGGTGCGTGAGATCCAGCGGATTTCGGTGCAACGGCTTGGCAGCGAAGTGCACATTGAAGTTACCGCGAACGGTTTTCTCTATCACATGGTGCGAAATATTGCCGGCAGCCTGATGCTTATCGGCAGCAAGGAACGGGACATCGGTTGGATGCAGCAAATCCTTGACAGTCGAGACCGCACATTGGCTGCTCCCACGGCACCCGGGAACGGTCTCTATTTCCTCGGTGCGCGCTATCCGCAGGAATATCGCATACCGCCCGGAACTGTGGACTTTCCGGCTGACGGGGGTGGCTTGTGAGTGCCGTACGCGTCAAGATCTGCGGCCTGACCCGCCCCGAGGATGTGACAGCGGCCATTGCTGCCGGCGCCGACGCGCTGGGATTTGTATTTGTCCCAGGCAGTCCGCGGTGCCTGGATGAGGCGACTGCCAACGCACTGGTGCAACAGGTTCCGGCCTTTGTTTGCCGGGTTGGCCTGTTCCTCGACCAGGACGCCGAGTGGGTCCGCCACGTGTTGCAAATGGTGCCTTTGAGCTCTCTGCAATTTCACGGCGGCGAGGGGGCCGAGTTCTGCAGGCAGTTTGGCAGGCCTTACATCAAAGCTGTTAACCTTAGTGTAGACAAGGGCTTAGCCGGTGCCGAGGCGGCTTATCCTGATGCGGCTGCACTACTGGTAGACAGCCATGTACCCGGCGGCCATGGCGGAACGGGCAGAACACTGGAATGGCAGCGAATATCGCCCGGGAGCCTGCCACTGGTTCTGGCCGGAGGACTCAACGCCTCCAACGTGGCAGCGGCAGTGAACCTGGTTCATCCGTGGGCTGTCGATGTATCGAGCGGAGTTGAAACGTCACCCGGTATCAAGGATGCAAACGCAATCAGGCGATTTATTGAAGAGGCGCGAAGTGCACAGCGACGCTAATCCGGCCATACCAATGGAATCACTACCAATGGGGTCAGAGCCCGATGATCGCGGTCATTTTGGGCCGTACGGTGGAAGTTTTGTTTCCGAAACCCTGGTGCATGCACTGGAAGAGTTGAAAACGGCATATCTTCGCTGGCGCACGGATGAAGAATTCGTAGCACGCATGGATGAAGATCTTGCGCGGTTTGTCGGGCGGCCGTCCCCCGTCTACTTTGCCCGCAGGCTGACGGAAGTGGCCGGTGGCGCAAAAATACTTCTCAAGCGCGAAGATCTGAACCATACCGGCGCGCACAAAATTAATAACACCGTTGGCCAGGGCCTGCTTGCCCACTATATGGGTAAGTCACGCGTTATTGCAGAAACCGGGGCCGGTCAGCATGGAGTAGCGACGGCGACAGTAGCTGCGAGACTGAACAAGAAATGCGTGGTGTACATGGGCGAAGTTGATATTGCGCGGCAATCCATAAACGTGTTCCGGATGAAACTGCTGGGCGCCGAAGTGCGCGCAGTGTCCAGCGGTTCGCGCACTTTGAAGGACGCGTTGAACGAAGCCATGCGTGATTGGGTAAGCAACATCGATGACACGTTTTATATCATCGGTACGGTAGCCGGCCCTCACCCATATCCAACCATGGTGCGTGATTTCAACGCCGTTGTGGGTCGTGAGGCACGTCGCCAGACCCTGGAGCAGTTTGGCGCCTTGCCGGATGCACTGGTGGCCTGCGTCGGAGGTGGCTCCAATGCGATGGGGCTGTTTCATCCGTTCATCATGGATGGCGGCGTACGCATGATTGGTGTAGAGGCAGCCGGTCGCGGTTTGGCCAGCGGTCAGCACGCAGCCTCCCTATGCGCCGGCCGGCCAGGCATACTGCACGGTTGTCGTACCTACCTGATCGACAATGACGATGGTCAGATTCAGCATACTCACTCTGTGTCAGCGGGTCTGGACTACCCGGGAGTCGGGCCTGAACATGCCTGGCTCAAGGACACCGGGCGGGCGGAATATGTTGCAGTGACCGATGCCGAAGCACTCAGTGCATTCCATCAACTCACGCGCCTGGAAGGCATTTTGCCGGCCCTGGAGAGCAGTCATGCCGTTGCCTACGGCCTGAAGCTGGCAGCTGGCATGCGGCCGGATCAGCACGTGTTGATAAACCTTTCCGGCCGTGGCGATAAGGATGTGCCGACGGTAGCTGAACTGGAGAATATTTCGTTGTGAGCAATCGTATTGATTGCTGCTTCCGGGCATTGAAAGAGCAGTCGCGCCAGGCCCTCATTCCCTTCATTACCGTGGGTGACCCGCATCCTGACTGGACCGCAGGCATCATGCACGAGCTGGTTTCGGCCGGGGCAAACATTGTGGAATTGGGCGTGCCTTTTTCGGACCCCATGGCGGATGGACCCGTGATTCAGGAGGCCAGTGAACGCGCGATTGCACGCGGTACTTCGCTCCATACAGTGCTGGACATCGTCCGTGAATTCCGCCAACGGGATGCGGATACCCCGGTGGTGCTGATGGGCTACATGAATCCGCTTGAACGTTACGGGCACGCGGCATTTGCACGCGATGCTGCGGTGGCTGGCGTCGATGGCGTCCTGCTGGTCGATTGCCCCCCCGAGGAAATGCTGGAGCTATCCCCTGTGCTGCAAAGCAAGGGCATCTACCCGATCTGCCTGCTCGCGCCCACGACCACGCCACAGCGCTTGGATATCATTGCCCGGAATGCCCAAGGCTATCTTTATTATGTATCCTTCAAGGGCATCACCGGGGCAAGCAGGCTGGACCAGGCTGGCATCGCGGCGCCACTGGAAGAAATACGCAGGCACACCACCTTGCCCGTGGCAGTGGGTTTTGGCATCAAGGATGCGGAAGCGGCTGCTGCCGTCGCTCGATTCGCTGACGCCGTGGTCATTGGCAGTGCACTCGTGCAAGCGCTGGCGGCTTCTGCTTCAAGCGCGGACGCAGGCCAGCGGGCCCGCGACTTTCTTGCGCCCGTGCGCAAGGCCATGGACAATGGCCGGGTCTGAAACTGTATTCGGCAGTTCGGGAAGGATGAACGAATGAGCTGGTTTCAAAAACTGATGCCTTCCAGGATTCGTACCGAAGGTGGTAACAAGCGTACGGTACCTGAGGGCCTGTGGACCAAGTGCAATGATTGCACTGCCGTACTGTATCGCCCTGAACTTGAGCGCAATCTGCAGGTTTGTCCCAAGTGCGGTAAACACATGCCGGTAACGGCCCGGCTGCGCTTGCAACAATTCCTCGATCCGGAAGATCAACGCGAACTTGCCGCCAATCTTGAGGCGGTAGATATGCTCAAGTTCCGCGACACCAAGAAGTATCGTGACCGGATTATTGCCAGCCAGAAGAGTACCGGCGAGAAGGATGCTCTCATCGCCATAGTCGGGAAACTGAAGGGTAGTCCGGTCATCGCATGCGCATTTGAATTCCGTTTCATGGGTGGCTCTATGGGCTCGGTGGTGGGCGAAAAGTTTGCCCGCGCGGGTCAGGAAAGCTTGCGCCTGAGAACTCCGCTGGTTTGTTTTTCTGCAACCGGTGGTGCACGTATGCAAGAAGGGCTCTTTTCGCTGATGCAGATGGCCAAGACCAGCGCTGTTCTGGCACGCATGGCGGAATCCGGAATACCGTACATCTCTGTTCTGACCCATCCCACCACCGGCGGAGTTTCGGCCAGCCTCGGCATGTTGGGTGATATAAACATTGCCGAACCTGGTGCCCTCATTGGTTTTGCCGGCCCGCGGGTCATTGAGCAGACCGTGAGGGAAAAATTGCCGGAAGGGTTTCAGCGCAGTGAATTCCTGTTGCAGAAAGGCGCCATCGACATGATTGTTGATCGGCGGCAAATGCGCGACGAAGTCGCGGCGCTGCTCGCGTTGATGTCGGGCGGGTCTCAAGCTAAAGTTGTTGTCGGAGAGCTGGTCAAGCTGAGCGGGCCGCGTTAATCCGACTGCGGAGAGGATCATGCCCAGTTCCCTGACGCTTAGCGAATGGCTTTGTTTGCTCGAGACCAGGCATCCCCTGACCATTGATATGGGGCTGGACCGGGTGCGGGCGGTGTGGCAGCGTATGGGTGAACCTCAACCAGCCACGCGGGTAATCACTGTTGCTGGTACTAATGGCAAGGGATCGACCACCACCTGCATTTTCGGGTCATTGAGCGCACTGGGGTTTCGCTGCGCTGCATACACATCCCCACATTTGTTCCGGTACAACGAGCGCGTACAAATTCTTGGTGCAATGGCATCCGACCAGGATCTGGTAAGCGCATTTGAGCAGATCGAAGCAGCGCGCGGTGATATCAGTCTCAGTTATTTTGAATTCGGGACTCTCGCTGCGTTTGTGGTCATGGCGAAAAACGCACTGGATTTTGCGGTGCTTGAAGTGGGATTGGGCGGGCGCCTGGATGCAGTAAATATCCTGTCTGCAGATCTGGCCGTAATTACGCCAATCGGGCTTGATCATCAGGACTACCTGGGCCATGACCGGGAAACAATCGGCGCTGAAAAAGCTGGCATTATCCGAGCAGGCCGGGCAGTGATCTGCGGTGAAGCCGAACCGCCTCAAAGTGTGCTGAAGCATGCTGGTGAACTGGGTTCACCGGTTTACCGCTTGGGGCGTGAATTCAGCATTACCACTCACGCCAGGGGCTGCACCTGGCGAAAGGGTGATTATGTCCTGGAGTTGCCTCTGCCCGTCATGCAAGGTGCACACCAGGTAAACAACATGGCAACTGCGGTCGCTGCGGTGGTGGCGGTGCACCCGGCGTGCCTTGCACAGCCACAGTTACTGGCAGACGGCTTGCGCTCCGCCCGGTTGCCCGGTCGCCTGCAGCAGCATGAATCCTGCAAGAAGGTCTGGCTGGATGTGGGGCATAACCCGCACGCGGCCCAGGCAGTTGCAGAGGCCCTGCGGGGTCTGGGCCTGCGTCCCGGAGTCTGTGTTTTGGGAATGCTGCGTGACAAGGACGCCAGGGCTGTTGCAGAAATCCTGGATTCTTGCGTGCAGGCCTGGTATTGCGCAGGCCTGGAAGGAGAGCGGGGGAGAAGCGGTGCAGCGCTAGCGCGGGAAGTAGCCAGTGTGAGTTCCCGTAACAGGGTGAAAGAATTCCGGGATGTGCCAACGGCGCTGAGAGCCGCTCTGGAAAATACAAAAGAGGGGGAGAGCATACTCGTATTTGGATCCTTTGTGAGCGCCGGCCAGGCGGCGGCATTTCTGAACGGTAACTGTTAGAATCCGGCGACCTCTTACGGACCGGCAATAATCAATGGACAAAGCACTCAAGCAGAGACTGGTTGGCGCCAGTGTCATTATTGCACTGGCTGTCATTGTTTTACCCATGCTTCTGAGCGGAAGGCCCGAGGGCGGCCCGGAGCAATCGCAGAAAATGGAAATTCCGCCGCGCCCCGACGAGTTGGCCTTTGAGACTCGCCGTTTTCCAGTAACAGATGCGGTGGAAGAGTCACGTCCCGGGGGAAACGCAAGCGCAGGCTCCGAAACCGCGCCGCAGGCATTGCCGGCACTTCCTGCAGCAAAGACCACCCCGGACGCGGAGAAAGTGGATTCAGCCGGTACTCAACCGGGTCCGGCGGAAGGGTCTGTGCCGGAAGTGCAAGTTGGCGGGGCAGTCGGGCCGGAGTCTGCTGCCCGTGCTGCGTCACCGGCTGCTGCGCTTGAACAAAACAGCGCTGGTTCGGGCCAGGAAATTCCTTCCCCGGTAATACCTGCAGCTGATCTGACTTCAGATGTTCAAACCGGATCAGCGACCGGACCGGCAACTGACTCGCCGCTTCCCGCAACCAATGTTCCCGAGGCGGGAGTTACAAGTCGATACGTTGTGCAGGTGACCAGCCTGAGCAACACTGAGAATGCCCGGCAACTGGTGTCTCAACTGCAAAAGCAAGGGCTTCCCGTACTGTTGGACACAGTGGAATCGGATGTCGGGCGACTTAGCCGCGTGCGTGTCGGTCCATTTGCCAAGGAAACTGAAGCGGTTGAGGTTTCAGCCCGCATCAAGAATGAATTCAAAGGCACGAGTCCCCGCGTGCTTGACCTGAAACCCGGGCTCGCTGCGCCGGTTACCAATCCAGACGACCCGCTGGTGCGCTGGGTAATTCAGTTGGGTAGTTTCAACGAGTCAGCGAACGCGCAAAAACTGGTTGACCAGCTCAGGAGCGACGGCATGACGGCTTACCTGGAGACCATTACTGCCAAGTCCACAACGACCTACCGGGTACTTGTGGGACCTTTCCTCGAGCGGGAGGAAGCAATCCGAACCCGGCAGCAGCTGTTTGATCACCGCAAAATTGACGGTGTAGTCATGAGTGCTGATTAAGCAGAAAGCGACTCCTCCGATTACGCAAATATGATTTGGCCAGATTACGCCATCGTCGCCACAGTGGTCATTTCCATCCTGGTGGGATTCCTCAGGGGTTTCATCAAGGAAGTTCTTTCGCTGGTCATCTGGGCTCTGGCCTTTCTTGTTGCCTACCAATATGGAGGTGAGGTCGCTGGCATGATGGAGGAGCATGTGTCGTTGCCTTCGGCCAGGGCCGCAATGGGCTTTGCCGGGCTGTTTGTTGCCGTCCTGCTGGTAGGGGGATTGCTCAGCTACCTGATTGGGCGGTTGGTGGAGTCAACCGGGTTGAGTGGCACTGACCGAATGCTGGGCGGAGTTTTCGGAGCGGCACGAGGTCTTGCAATAGTAGTTGCAGTTTTAGTAATTGCCGGATTCACTCCCATACCTGCCGACCCGTGGTGGCGCGAATCAGTCTTGATTCACAGGCTCGATCCCCTGGTGCAATGGGCCGTGGAGTTCTTACCTGCAGCCATTCGGGAACAGCTGGATTTCGAACCCAAGCCGGAAGTTCCAATCCAGCCAAAACCCTCCGAAAAGCCGCAGAAGATTGGTACGGACGGGCCAGGGGACAAGCAGGCAGCTTGAAACCCGATTAGACTGAACCTTGCGGTTGTCCGCCGTGTTAGAATTCGCCTCAGGTACCATCCCCGCGCGCAGCAGAGTCAAAATATGTGTGGAATAGTAGGAATCGTTGGCCAAACACCCGTTGGCCCGGCCTTGTACGATGCCCTGACTGTATTGCAGCATCGTGGTCAGGATGCGGCGGGTATTGCTACGCTAACGGGATCGCGCATGATGTTGCACAAGGGTAGTGGGTTGGTGCGAGACGTGTTCGGTCCCGATGAAATGCAGAAGCTGAGTGGTACGGTTGGAATCGGCCATGTACGTTATCCAACTGCGGGCATGGATGACTCATCTGAAGCACAACCGTTTTACGTAAATTCCCCCTACGGCATTGCTCTTGGACATAACGGCAACCTGATCAACACTGAAGAGTTGACCCAGGAGTTGTTCGACAGCGACCGGCGCCACCTGAATACCAGGTCCGATTCCGAAGTGCTGCTCAACGTTCTCGCCCATGAACTTCAAGCGCAGAGCCCGGCGACCTTGAAACCCGAGCACCTGTTCAAGGCCGTGGACGAAGTACATCGGCGCTGCCGTGGCGCTTACGCTGCAATTGCACTTATCTGTGGTCACGGTGTGCTGGGTATTCGCGATCCCTGGGGCATACGTCCTGCCGTTCTGGGTTCACGCGACACGGAAGCGGGAAAAGAATATGCAATAGCGTCGGAGAGCGTTGCTTTGAGTGCCCTGGGCTTTACCCTGGAGCGTGACTTGCGACCGGGGGAAGCGATTTTTCTTTCACTGGACGGCTCTGTACATACGCATTCCAGTTCATTGGCCGCTAAACTCACTCCGTGCATTTTTGAGCATGTGTACTTTTCACGTCCGGATTCCATGCAGGACGATATTTCGGTGTATAAGGCGCGCCTGCGCATGGGCCAGGCGCTGGCGCGAAAGATCTTGCGCGAACGCCCCGACCACGATATTGAAGTTGTGATTCCGGTACCCGACACCAGTCGCACTGCGGCGCTGCCCCTGGCATATGACCTGGACGTCAAGTACCGCGAGGGCTTTATCAAGAACAGGTACATAGGGCGGACGTTTATCATGCCCGGGCAGGCGGAGCGGCAGAAATCCGTGCGGCGCAAGCTGAACCCAATTGAACTGGAATTTCGCCGCAAGAATGTGCTGATTGTCGACGACTCGATTGTCCGGGGTACGACCTCCCGGCAGATTATCCAGATGGCCCGCGATGCGGGTGCACGAAAGGTCTATTTTGCCTCGGCTTCTCCGCCGGTACGTTTTCCCAATATCTACGGAATAGACATGCCCGCCACGTCGGAATTGATTGCGCATGGACGAACAGACCGCGAAATCGAGAACGAACTGGGCGCAGACTGGCTGATTTACCAGGATCTTGAAGACCTCGTGGCCGCCTGCCGGGAAGGCAACGAGTCCATTTCCCAGTTTGATACGTCTTGTTTTTCCGGACACTATGTGACCGGCGTTGGGGAGGGGTACCTGGAAAAATTGCAGGTTTCGCGCTCTGACCAGGCGCGCTCCGTGCGTCGCGCATCCGGCATGAAACTGGTGTGACCGCCCGGTGAAGCGGGAACCTCTGTCAAAGGTTGACACCGCGTGGCTGCGCATGGAACAGCCAAGCAACCTGATGATGATCACCGGCGTGGTGGGGCTGGACAAAAACGCTAGTTATGACCGGTTGATAGAGACCATACGGCAGCGGTTTCTGGCTTTCAGGCGATTCCGTCAGAAGGCCTCAATAACGTCCGCCGGGGCATTCTGGGAGTTTGACTCGGAGTTCGAAATTCGCGGCCATGTGCGACGCGTTGCGCTGCCAGGCCTGGCGGATAGGGCTGAGTTGGAAGAGTATGTCAGCGACCTTGCCAGCACAGCTCTCGATCCCTCACGCCCATTGTGGCAATTCCACTTCGTGGAAAACTTCACCGAAGGACCTGTCGTGGTGATGCGCATCCATCATTGTTATGCTGATGGAATTGCCTTAGTGCAAGTGTTTCTTTCCCTAACTGATTCTTCTCCACAGGGTGATACCGTCACTGCAAACCCGGAGATATGGAAACGTAGCAGGGCCAAAGAATCAACTATTTTCCAGCGCTTGCTCGAGCCCGCAAGAGGAGGTATCGATTCGTTTTTCTACTTCATGTCCCGCTTGATTGAAGAAGCAGTGTTGCTGCTGAATGAACCGGAGAAAACAGGGCGCTATCTCACCGAAATGGGAGAGTTGGTGCGAGAACTGTCGCACGCGCTCGCGCTACCTAACGATCCAAAAACGCTGTTCAAGAAAAAACTCGGTGTGCGTAAGCGCGTGGCATGGGCTGAGCCAATTCCTCTTGAGGAAGTGGCTGCAGTGAGCAAAGCACTGGGTTGTACCGTGAACGATGTTCTCATTTCGGCCGTAACCGGCGCCCTGCGAAGCTATATGCTTGAGGAGGGTGAAAGCGTGTCGGCCAACGCGGAAATACGGGCTACGGTCCCGGTCAACCTGCGGCCACTGGAACATGCCAGGAAGTTGGGGAACCATTTCGGCCTGGTATTTCTTACTCTGCCAATCAGCGTTGCTAACCCGCTGGAACGCTTGTACTGCGTGAATGAAAGAATGAATGAACTGAAAGCGAGCAAACAGGCGGTAATGGCCTTTGGGCTTCTCGCTGCGCTTGGCATGAGTCCATCTGCAGTGCAGAAACCAGCGCTGGACTTGCTTAGCGAAAAGGCCAGCATGGTGCTTACTAATGTACCGGGGCCCGCTGAGCCGTTATACCTCGCAGGCGGAAAGGTCCAGGACATGATGTTTTGGGTGCCACAATCCGGCAAACTGGGCGTAGGGGTGAGCATCCTGAGCTATGACCGCAAGGTTTTCTTCGGATTGATTGTCGATCGCCGTTTGATTGCGGATCCGGGGCGGATCATTCAAAAGTTCAAACCTGAACTGGAAAAGCTCATGTGCCTTGCCATGATGCTCCCCCAGGAAACGCGCCCCTGCAGCCGCGCAGCTGAAAACTATCTTGCCCGGGTACTGATCGAGCTCGAAGAACAGCAGTCAACTTAGCCCAAGAGCTATCGCGGGATTACCTTACGAGGCCAACTTCCCAGGGCAGTGACGCTATCGTTTCTGCCTTCTCCAGCGATCCACCAGGTCATCCACACTTATTTCTTCCGGGCCACGTGACCACTCACCGGCGTAGTCTATGTTGCTGGAATTCGGCGGCGGCTCCGGCATAGTGATCTGTAGCCGAATGGGCAAAGGCACTGCTTCTCCCAGCACGATTGCCTCTCCCCGGGCTAGTGAGGGCAATGCGTCGAGCATGCCCCGCGCCGCTTCCGGAACCAGTTGGCGGACATAGACCTGATCATCCGGATTGGAAATCCGCAAGCAGACAAACGTGCTGCACTGGGACAGAACAGTCTCGGATAGTTCGTGTGGCCGTTGGCTGACTACGCACAGGCCGACTCCATATTTTCTGCCCGTCTTGGCGATGCGCTCCATGGCGCGTCGAGTCTGCTTGCTGTGTTCGGAATTCTCCCGCGGAATGTAGGAGTGCGCTTCTTCGCAAATGAGGAAAATAGGAAATTCCCGGCAGCGCGGATTCCAATAATTGAACTCAAAAGCGAGGCGGCCGATCTGTGACGTCACCGTTGGATGCAGGTCATATGGCACTGCACTGAGGTCTATGACCGTGATTTTTGCGCGCGGTATGCCGAGACCGACAAAGTCCCTCATCAAGTCTGCCAGTGTTTCAGAGGAATTACGTTTGCTGGGCTTGAGAAGAAAGTCGTAGCGGGTATCGTTCATGCGACTCTGCAGTTTGACCAGCAACTGGTCGAATTTGCCAAAAAGAGCGGTAGTCTCCTTGCCAAAGCCGGCGGTTTGCTCGTTCGCAGTTTTGAATCGAAGGAACAAATCCGGCAGTGAGAAAAATATTGGAGTATCAACCGTGATGTGTCCCAACCGCAGGTGTGCGTTCGCCTGACGCTTCAATTCCAGCACTACACCCCGCAGGTAGGCAATCTGCACAGATGCGTTCTGGTCATCCATGTCAATCAGGAGGTCGACCAGTTCTGCGAAGCTCAGCAGCCAGTATGGAATCTCCAGGTCATCGGCATTCAGACATCGAACGACGTTTTTTGGGAAAACTTCATGGGATTTGGGGTCGTTTTCTTTCTGGCCGTACTCGCCGTGCAAGTCAAGCACAATCATGTGGGCATTGGGCATTGCTTTCAAAGCAGACTGGATCAGGCTGGTCACGGACCAGGACTTACCCGATCCGGACTGACCCAATATGGCCACGTGTCGCCCGAAAAATGCCGAGGCATCCAGCACAACGTCTATGGATTCGAAGGAGCTAAGTTGCCCGACCTTGTAGCGAGTCTTATTGAACTCGACAAAAAGTCTGGAAAGTGTATCTGCCGTTACAATGTGCAGTTCAGCACCAGTTGTGGGAAAGTGAGTAACGCCACGGCTGAAATCTCCATTTTTATTGAGTTCACCCAGCGGGCTCAAACGCACCAACCTGGTGATTTCATCTCCTGGAGCTTGCTCTTGCCACATGCTTTCAACCATTACCAGTAAACGAAAGCCAGCCTGGTTTACCAGCATGTAGGATCCGACCTGCCCCACCCGGACTGTGTCCTTGCCCATCGTGATCTCTGGTTTGAAACCATCTTCCTCGCCAAGCAGGCGCGCAACAAACTCTGCGCCTGTCACCTCAACGAGGTGGCCGATCAGCGTCCTATGATCCGTTCTCATTTCCATGGCTCTGTCCTTAGGGCTATGAGGTAAACAAATACAACTTCAAAGTCAGGATACCTGATTGTTCTTCCATGAACCTTATCCTACCCTTTATTCAAGTTCGGCAAGCGCCGATTCTATATCAAGTTTCTCCATGGCATCCATGGGCACCATTTCGGAAGCTTTCACATACAAGTCCGTGACCTCGTCCAGGCGGCTATCGCCGTAAAGCAAATACAGGCCGTTGCCGTACTCGATATGGGCTATTGGAGAGGCCGGACTGAGTTTGAGAGCGGTCTCGAAATGTCGAATAGCTTCTTTATCATTAGCCCCGTATGTCATGGAGCCAATCAATTTACCCACTTTGTTGATGATCTCTGCGTGATACATACCCAGGGCTGTATGAGCCTCGGCGTGTTTCGGTTGTAGCTTAAGTGCCTGTTGAAGGCTTTTTTGAATCTTCCCGCCCAATCCCTGCTTGAGGGCCTTCATCACAGAGATGCTTTGGCTGTACCTGCCCAGGTTGAACGCATGAAAGTAATGGCTGTTGGGGTCGTTGGGAAAAGTCTCTATTGCCTTCTCAGCCCGCTTTATTGCGGTCTTGAAACAATCAATTTGCTGGCTTTCGTTGTCCTCGAGATAAGTCGCATAGACGCCTGTGGCCTTGTTGGCAACTGCGTGACCGGCGAGTCCATGCTCATCGCCGAGCCTGACAGCTTGTTGAAAATCCCCCTCATGGAAACAACACCACGCCTGCTGGAGAGCAGCATCAACCGGAAAAGGCTCGCAATCACCCGCGTGCAATTTCTTCCATGCCTTCTCTAAGTCTTCCCGGTTGAACTGGAATCTGGGGTTGGTATAAGGAAATGCTTTCCATTTCGCCATCACTTGGCTCCTGGTCCAGGACCGACTAGTGTGTTTACTCTAATTCCTTTGCCTAGAATACATTCACAGACATATAAACACACTCACTCAATAGGAGAATATCATGGCTAAGAAGGTGCTTAAGAAGAAGGTTCAACGCAAAGCAACAGTTCAAACCGCAGCGGCTCCAGTAGTTGAATCTGCACGTGAAATTTGGCTGGCAGGTCTTGGAGCATTCAATGTGGCACAGCAGGAAAGTGGTCGCATTCTGGAACAGGGTAGCAAGTTGTTTGAGAAACTGGTTGCAGAAGGAAGCAAGATCGAGCAGAAGACCCGCAAGGATGTAGTGGGTGCGATTGAGAGTATCCGCGGTGAGGTCGAAAGCGCGGTCGAGGGCATGAAGCAACAGGCTGGTGTCGTGCGTCAACAGGCAAATGATAATTGGGACAAGCTTGAAAGGATTTTCGAAGACCGCGTCGCTCGTGCGCTGTCACGCTTGGGTATCCCGAGTAAGGAAGATGTAAACGGTCTGGCGGAAAAGGTTCAAAAGCTGGCCCGTGAGGTATCAGAGCTGGATGGCAAGAAAGGCAGTGGGCAGTCAAGAGTGAAAGTCGCCGGAAAGGCCAAGAAAGCTGCAGTCAAAAAGCCTGTTGTTGGTCAGGTAGCCAGAAAGAAAGTCGCCAAGAAGCCTGCGCGGCCAGCTGCAAGCTCCAACTGAGAGACCTGAGCTTCACTCAACGGGGTGAAGCAGCTTCGAAAGGGGCCGGTATCAACCGGCCCCTTCTTTTTTCTATCCTTAAAAGTCCGGCAACTCAATTCGGATGGGAAAGGTAGAATATTGCCAGGTTGGTCAATTCAGCACGCGCATCTTCGGCCATGTAGGGAATGATCATTTGCAGAGCACCAGCAATCGATTTTATCTGAACATTTTCGTCCTGCAGGCCATGCTCCTCAAACATCTCGGCAAAAGGGATCCAGTACATCATTGCCAGCATCAGGTTATTCAGCAGAATTTCCTTCTCTCTTGAGCTGATGCACATGGCGCCGCTTTGTTGCAAGCTGGAAATCATATCTTCCAGAGCTTTGCGTTCCCGCCGAAACAAGCCCATGAATGCCCGCCTCAGGCTTGGAACACGGGAGCTTATGTCAATCGGGTTCCGGAACAGGAATCGATAATGACCCTTGAGCTCGAACGATAAGTGAAGCTGGAACCAGAGGTCTTCAGCTCGTAAAGCCGGTGACACCGGGACGGCAATTATCCGGTCGAGCTGGGTGGCAAATCGCGTGAATAACTCTACAACTATGTCCTGTTTGCTGCGGAAATGGTAGTACAGATTTCCCGGACTGATATTGGCTTCGTCGGCTATGCGGTTGGTACTTACATTGGGCTCGCCCAGTTCATTGAACAAAGCAAGGCTGGTCTGCAGAACCAATTCACGTGTATCACGTCTCGCCATAACAGGCAGAACATCAGCCTTTGGGAGCACGCATCAGACAGCGCCGCCCAGTTTCCGCACCAGTTCCACGTAACGCGACATCGCTTCGTCCCGGGAAGTCCCCCGGACTTTCTCCCAGGCTTCAAATTTCGCAACACCAACAAAATCGAAAAACCCAGGTTTTGGCACGTCTATGTCTCCTGATGTGGCTTGCTTGAACAGGGCATACAACAAAAGCATGTCTTCGTTATCCGGGCGGTCACGCAGTGACTTGGCTGCAGCAACCGCAGTTTCAAAATCCTTTTGTCCGCTGTTTTTCACGAGGCCCTCCTCTTGCGCCATTGAATACACCTATTCTGGTAAGATCGTACCATGATCGGCCCCTCAGCCTCTTCTCCCGTTGGACCTGATTTCGCGGGTTGAGTACAGGCCTCAGGCTAAGCTGAAACAACAATTCCGGAGCATAGAAATGAACTATTTCGTAACCGGCGGCACCGGTTTTTTGGGCAGGAATCTCATTGAAGTATTATTGCAGCGCAAAGGCAATGTATATGTGCTCGTTCGTTCGGGCTCAAAAGAAAAGCTGGAAGCCCTGCGCAAGCGCTGGGGCGAAAACGGGAAAAGGGTCATAGCGGTAACTGGCGACTTGTCCAAGGGGTGGCTGGGTGTGCCTCCAGCCCAGCGCAAGAAACTTGAAGGCAAGATTTTCCACGTATTTCATCTTGCGGCGATCTACGACCTAAAGGCGGACGCTGCTTCACAGGAAGTTGCCAACGTTGATGGCACGCTGAACGCGATCAGGTTTGCCGAGGCTATCAAGGCGAAACGCTTTCACCACATCAGTTCGATCGCTGCAGCCGGGCTCTATTCCGGAACGTTTCGCGAAGACATGTTCGAAGAAGCTGTTGGCATGGACAATCCCTACTTCCGCACCAAGCACGAAGCTGAAGCTGTGGTCAGGGCCAAGTGCAGCGTACCCTGGAGGATTTACCGACCAGGAATTGTTGTGGGCAGTTCTGAAACCGGTGAGATCGACAAGATTGATGGACCTTATTATTTCTTCAAACTGATCCAGAAAATGCGCAAAGCCATGCCATCATGGATGCCGGCCATAGGCCTGGAAGGCGGCAGGTTGAATCTCGTGCCTGTGGATTATGTGGTAAAGGCCCTGGACCACATTGCTCACAAGGCCGGTGAAGATCATAAGTGCTTTCACTTGACCGACCCCAAGCCTTTGCGCATCGGTGAGGTACTTAACCTTTTTGCCGAAGCTGCCCATGCGCCCCAGATGACCATGCGCATTGATTCCCGGGCATTCAGTTTTATCCCGGCTGTGGTCAGGCAAGGTATCAGCATGCTGTCGCCCGTCAGGCGTATTTCGCGCAAGATCCTCAACGACCTTGGCATGCCAGCGGAAGTGTTCAAATTCATAAACTACCCCACAAAATTTGACAGCCGCGAGACGGAACGGGTGCTCAAGGGCACCGGCATCAAAGTCCCACCGCTGGAAGACTATGCGTGGAAACTGTGGGACTATTGGGAGCGCCACCTCGACCCGGACCTGTTTATTGACCGGAGCCTGCGCGGCCACGTGCAAGGGAAGGTGGTCGTGGTAACCGGAGGTTCCTCCGGGATCGGCCACGCCACCGCAGTAATGATGGCCCGGGCCGGCGCGCGGGTTGCAATTGTAGCCCGGGACAGGGAAAAGCTGGCGCAAGTGGTCAAGGAAATCAGCAGTGAGGGCGGCAAAGCCTGGGCTTACTCTGCCGATCTTGCGGATATTACGGCATGTGATCGTGTCATTAGCGAAGTCAGCCGGGAACTCGGCAGCATTGATATCCTGGTCAACAATGCGGGCCGATCCATTCGCCGCGGCATTGCTGCTTCGTATGATCGTTTCCATGATTTTGAACGTTGCATGCAATTGAACTATTTTGGCAGTCTGCGGTTGATCATGGGTGTATTGCCCATGATGGAAAAAAAACGCGATGGGCATGTCATCAATATTTCCTCCATCGGTGTGCTCTCAAATGCACCGAGATTCTCAGCGTATGTGTCTTCCAAAGCGGCGCTGGATGCGTTTTCGCGCTGTGCTGCAGCAGAGTTTAGTGATGCCGGGGTACACTTCACCACCATCAACATGCCCCTGGTGCGTACACCCATGATCACACCGACACGGATGTACGACAATGTGCCAACAATCACGCCGGAAGAGGCTGCGAACATGGTAAAGCAGGCAGTCATCTATAAGCCCCAGCGTATAGCGACCCGCCTCGGGATTTTTGCACAGCTTTTGCACGCGGTTGCCCCCAAGATAGCTGAGATAATCATGAACAGCGCGTTTCGTATGTTTCCAGACTCAGCAGCAGCGCAGGGTGTCAAGGATGCGCAAGTGGAAGCTTCCCAGGAGCAATTGGCCTTTGCGAGCTTGATGCGGGGAATTCATTGGTAGCGAATGAAACAAGGTAACTCGCATGCTCCAGGTAAACGATAAAGCACCGGAACTCAACTTGAAGGATGATGAGGGCAGGGCGTTTTCCCTTGCTGCCCATCGTGGCGAGCGGGTGCTGTTGGTGTTTTATCCGGGTGACAATACGCCTGTGTGCACCCGTCAGATGTGTGACTATCGGGATGGAATTGAAGCTTTTGCCGGACTGGGAGTGAGGGTTGTTGGAATCAGCAACGACGATGCAGATTCCCACCGCAAGTTCAAAGCAAAATACAACTTGCCGTTCACCCTTCTGACGGACTCTGATCTCGCAGTTGCCGAGCGCTATGACAGCAAAGGCCTGATGGGAATGAAGCGGTCAGTGTTCCTGATCGATGAGAAAGGGGTGATACGTTACAAACACGTGGAATCATTGGCAATGTTCAGGCGCAGCCGGGATGAGTTGCTCAGAGAAATCGCGGGGCTGCAGGAACCCGAAGGGTAGGCGGTTATTGAGGGTGGCTGGTAATCAACGGCTTTGTGCGGGCATCTTCAGTCGAAGGTACAGCCAAAATGCTGTTGCAAGTACCGGCGAATTTCCTCTTCAATACGACCCTTGAGCATCATCAGCAGGAACCCCAGCTTGGCCACAATGCGGATCTCATTTTTTGCCACGGTAATACTACCCGATACGCCGCTGCGCTCGAAATGAATAGCGTCACCGTCCCAACCATAATCAATATCAAATTTTTGTGCCAAATCGCTGGCAAGGCCATCAGCGGCTTGTTGTGCCTCATTTTTCTTCATGTGATGAAACGCGCAAATGTCAATGTTCGACATGAAATTTCCCGCTCCTGCTTTCGTGCATCCAGTTTAGACTGCCTGTCTCCGTGCGGCCAGTGCGGTTTTAACGGAGACGGCGTTTGATTAAATCACATCGAATCATTTTCTGGCTATTGCCGGTGGCCTTGCTGGCTGCTTTCGGCGTGTTGAACCTCTTGGCCAATGCATGGTTATCGTCCGCAGGGGGGAAAGGAATGCTGGAGAGGGAGTTCTCGTCCAGCCTTGGCTACGATGTTCGGCTCACGGGCAGTTACAGGATGAGTCTCTTCCCCGGGATCGCAATTGAAGGATCCGGCATTGAACTGGAAGCCCCGCAAGTCCTTCGTCTGGTGGCGCGGGGAGAGCGCTATTCCGCAGCAATCCAATTGCTGCCTTTCCTGCATCGTGAAGTGCAAATTGCTTCGGTGGCCCTGCGCGGAGGGTTCCTGGACCTTGGGGCACTCAGGGTTGCGAGCAAAGGCCTTGCACCTTCCGCCTCGCAAGAAATTTCGATCCCGCGAGTAAGGTCGCTGACCATTGAGGAATTCTCCCTGGTGTTCGGGGATGAAAGCAACGTCGTTGCCTTGAACAAGGTCCAACTCGACGAGCTTGAAAGCGGCCGCGAAGGCCGGCTTGTACTTGATGGCAGCTGGTTAAGCGAAGGCATTGAAACGGCAAGGGTTACGCTTCAGGGCGGTCTGAAGCTTGGGCAGGCACTTGAATCAGCCACGTTGAGGGTTAACGATCTGAGAGTAAAGTTTGGCGATTCCGGCCTATCCGGACTTTCTGGGACCTGGGTGTGGGACCAATCTTCAGCGATAATTTCGGGTGATACTGACTGGATCGAAGACTCACGATCCGCACATTCGCAAATTGAATTCAGACTGGGTGAACCGGTCACCGGAGGACTGCAAGCGAGTTATAAGCAGTCGCAAAATTCGACGCCTGTTGTTGCTGAGTCACGCTTCATCTTTCGTGAATACCAGCTGGAGTTTCCCGAAATTGATCTGGCATGGGCCGGACAGGACATTTCAGGCGCGGGTTGTTATTGGCTTACAGAACCGGCTGGGCTTCATCTTTCCCTGTTGTCCAAAGCACTGGATCTCGACAAAATCAGTACGTTCTTCCTCTCTGGCAATGCGCGTGAATCCGACCTGCCTTTCAATTTGTCTGCAGAGTTACAGGTGGAAAGTGCCAACTATTCTGGTGCAAAGGCGCGAAACGTGACCGTGAAAATTGGCAGTGGTCGCGCCTGTTCGGAGATCACTGACCCTGCGCCTTGATGGTGAGCGATGCCCGGGCGCGGAGCGCAGGTTACATATACAATGTTTCGCCAGGACAATACTCACGCGAAAAATCATGCCTTCAAAGCGAAACGACCAAAATTCGAAACAGCTCGGTGATGTACGTACTCAGATCGACAGTCTCGACGAACGTATCCAGACCTTGATCAGCGAGCGAGCGCGTCTTGCATTCCAGGTACGCCAAAGCAAGGGTGAATTTTCACATGCTGTTGACTACTACCGGCCGGAGCGTGAAGCCGAAGTATTGCGCGCCATTATTCGACGCAACAAGGGCCCGCTCAGCGATGCGGAAATGGTGCGTCTGTTTCGCGAGATCATGTCCGCTTGCCTGGCCCAGCAGGAAGCTTTGAAAGTGGCCTACCTGGGGCCTGAAGGGACGTTCACCCAGCAGGCGGTCAATCGTCATTTTGGACATTCCGTGCATACCCTGAGTTACAGCAGTATCGACAGCGTTTTTGAGCAGGTTCAGAGTGCCGATGCTGATTTTGGCGTAGTGCCGGTGGAAAACTCTTCGCAGGGAATTGTCAGCCACACGCTTGACATGTTCCTGGTTTCCGACCTGAAGATTTGCGGTGAAATTGAATTGCTTGTTCACCAGAATCTTCTAACGCAAGCACGCGGCCTTGACCAGATCGAAAGGATATACTCTCATGAACAGTCCCTGTCCCAGTGCAAGGCGTGGATTCGGGGGCATTTGCCCCGCGCCGAACTGATCACTGTGGCCAGCAACGCTGAAGCAGCGCGACGGGTGCGTAACTCCCCCGATGCAGCGGCAATTGCCGGGCGTTCGGCGGCGGAGATTTACGGTTTACCGGTGTTGTTTGCGAACATTGAAGACCGGGCGGATAACACGACCCGGTTCCTGGTCATTGGGCGAAGCCTGTTTGCGCCTTCGGGGGAAGATAAGACTACGCTGCTGATGGCTGGACACGAAGGCCCAGGGCTGTTGTACCGCCTCCTGCAGCCGTTTGAAACCCATGGAGTTAACATGACACGGATAGAATCGCGGCCGTCCAGCCTGGGTAAGTGGGAGTATCTGTTTTTCGTTGATGTGGAAGGTCATGCCGAAGAGCCAAAGGTTGCCGCGGCCCTGCAGGAGCTGAAAAGTATTGCCAGGTTGTTCCGAATCCTGGGCTCCTATCCCCGTGCGTTGTTGCCCGAGGAGGCCAAGCCTGCTTCCAAAGGCAAAAAACCCTAATTTCCCGCGCCACCCGTTTTGCTGACAGCCTGGCTGTGGGCTTTTACTGATTAGAAAGGGCACTAAGGAACCTCTGATCAATTCGTGAACTCGTATCTTGCGCCCAAAATATCCAGCTTCTGTGTTGCAAATCTCGGCAACTGCTCCCTGCGTTGCCCTACCTCCTGCATCCCTGCAGTCGTTGGTAATAGCCAGCTATTACCTGCGATTCGCGCCTTGAATCTGAACATTTTGAGCGGCAATCTACTTCGTCCAGAAGCAATCAGAGGCTCCCTAACTTGATCCTGCTAACTACACCGAGTCAATCCCCGCTGATTGGCGAGCTTACTCCACCCGGTGATAAATCCATTTCACACAGGGCGCTGATATTTTCCAGCCTTGCTCGAGGTGAATCTCAAATCGAGGGTCTGCTGATTGCAGAAGATGTCACCGCCACCGCAAATGCCTGTCGTCAACTCGGTGCCTTGATAGAAATAGAAGACGGTCATACCCGGGTGCGTGGTACTGGCGACTGCGGGCTGAAGGCACCCGGACGCGCTCTTGACATGGGGAACTCGGGAACTGCCATGCGACTGCTGGCCGGGGTGCTGTCTGCCCAGCCATTCAAATCCGAATTGATCGGTGACGAGTCACTCAGTCGGCGCCCAATGCGGCGTATTGTGGATCCTTTGTCTCGCATGGGTGCACGAATTGAAACATCGCCTGGAGGAACGGCTCCTTTGTGCATTGATGGCAACCCGGATTTGCGCGGCATCGAATACCATTTGCCCGTAGCCAGCGCCCAGATCAAATCCTGCTTGCTCCTGTCCGGCCTTTACGCAACCGGCCGGACTTGCGTGATCGAGCCGCAGAAAAGCCGGGACCACACCGAGCGAATGTTGCCGGTTTTCGGCGTTCAGGTGGAGCAACCTTGTTGCGTTATCGGTGGCAGCAAGTTGGCTGCCGCGCATGTTAATGTGCCGGCAGATATTTCTTCTGCGGCATTTTTCCTGGTCGGAGCGGCTATCGTACCGGGTTCGGACATATTGGTGCGAAATGTCGGGTTGAATCCCACGCGGGATGGCATTCTGCGTGTTCTGCAGGCAATGGGTGCAGATGTCGAAGTTGGCAACCACCGGGTTTTCGGTGCCGAGCCCGTCGGTGATATCCGCGTTTGCTACCGTCGCTCCATGGAGGGTATTACCATCCCCGAGGAATGGGTGCCATCGCTGATTGATGAACTGCCTGTCATAATGGCCATGGCTGCTGTCATTTCCGGCACGACCCGCATTCGCGGCGCAACGGAATTGCGGGTGAAAGAAAGTGATCGCCTTGCAGTCATGGCACAGGGGTTAGCTGGCCTGGGTGTCCGACTGCACGAATATGAAGATGGAATTGATATTACTGGAGGCGTGGTACAAGGCGGCGAAGCAGACGGAGCGGGAGATCATCGTTGCGCCATGAGTTTTGCGATGTTGGGGCAAGTGGCCGATGGGCCGGTGCTGGTGCGAGGCTCACGCCAGATCAACACATCTTACCCTGCATTTGCAGCGCATCTGCGGGCACTCGGCGGCAACGTCGGGGTGCAATTGGTTTCGCCACCTGTGTGATGCAGTGAGTGTTTCACCTGTGCCAGTTGTAACCATAGATGGGCCCGGGGGGTCTGGGAAGGGAACTGTTGCACTCCGCCTTGCGCGGCACCTTGGGTGGAATTATCTCGACAGTGGTGCGCTGTATCGGCTGGTTGCCCTGTCTGCGTTGAACCGTGGGGTTGAGATTACCGAAGAGCGCCAGCTGGGCAGATTGGCGTGCGAACTTGACGTGGTGTTCGTCCCGCATGGCCAAGAGGCTGTTATGCTGCTGGATGGACAAAACGTGACTGGAAAATTACGCACCGAGGAGGTCAGTGCATTTTCTTCGTGCGTGGCGGCCATCCCGCTGGTGCGATCAGGGCTGCTGGACCGCCAGAGGGCTTTTCGTCAGGAACCCGGGCTGGTGGCGGACGGACGGGACATGGGAACCGTTGTATTCCCGGATGCGCGAGTGAAGATATTCCTCACCGCCAGTGCACAGGAAAGGGCGCAAAGACGTTATAAGCAGTTGAAAGAAAAAGAAGAAAATGTTAACCTCTCGCGCCTTTTGCTGGACATTGAGAAGCGCGACGAACGCGATCGCACGAGGGCTATTTCCCCTTTGAGACCTGCTGCAGACGCACATGTCATTGACTCTTCAGCAATGGGCATTGAAGAAGTTTTTCAGGAAATACTTGGGTTACTTGAGAAAAATCAGGTAATTCAGAAAGATACGTCAACAACAACTGGCTCCACTCCTTAGAGAGTGGTTTTTGCAACCGGGTGCGTGTGGCACCCATCAACCTTGGGTGAGTGGCTGTAGAAAATACAGCTCACTCGTGAGTAAACAACAACATGACTGAAAGTTTTGCGGAATTATTTGAGCAGAGCCTGATTGCGCGAGATCTGCGACCAGGCTCTATCGTAACTGGCATAGTAATGGAAATTCGCGACGATGCAGTCGTCGTAAATGCCGGTCTGAAATCAGAAGGAATAGTCCCCATCGCCCAGTTCAGAAACCTGAGCGGCGAACTGGAAGTAGCAGTAGGGGACGAAGTCCAGGTGGCACTGGAATCCATCGAAGACGGCTTTGGAGAAACCCGCTTGTCGCGCGACAAGGCCAAGAGGTCTATGGTCTGGGACAAGCTTGAAGGTGCATTTGAAGGCGAAGAAACCATTGAAGGAAAGATCAGTGGTAAGGTCAAAGGCGGCTTTACGGTCGATATCGAAGACATTCGTGCGTTCCTGCCGGGCTCCCTGGTCGATGTGCGCCCTGTGCGTGATCCGACCTATCTTGAAGGAAAGGATCTTGAGTTCAAGATCATCAAGCTTGACCGCAAGCGCAATAACATTGTCGTTTCCCGTCGCGCAGTGGTGGAGAAGGAATTCAGCGCTGAGCGAGAGGCCCTGCTGGATCGCCTGGAAGAAGGCGCTATCGTAAAGGGTGTGGTTAAGAACCTGACCGATTACGGTGCCTTTATAGACCTGGGTGGCATCGATGGTTTGTTGCATATTACGGATATGGCGTGGAAACGGGTACGCCACCCCAGCGAAGTGGTAAATGTTGCCGATGAATTGGACGTTCGTGTTCTGCGGTTTGACCGCGAGCGCAACCGCGTGTCTTTGGGCTTGAAACAGCTCGGAGAAGATCCCTGGAGTGACCTTGCCCGGAGGTATCCGGTTGGGGCGCGCCTGTTCGGCACTATTTCCAACATTACCGACTACGGTTGTTTCGTGGAAATCGAGGATGGCGTGGAAGGGCTGGTGCACGTTTCAGAGATGGATTGGACCAATAAAAACGTCAATCCTGCGAAGGTTGTTCACACCGGCCAGGAAGTTGAAGTGGTGGTGCTGGACATTGATGAGGAACGTCGGCGCATTTCGCTCGGAATGAAACAATGCCAGCCCAACCCGTGGGAATCCTTTGCGGCCCAGTTCAACAAGGGCGACAAAGTCTCCGGTGCGATCAAGTCCATCACTGACTTTGGTATCTTTATCGGCCTGGATGGTGGCATCGACGGATTGGTGCACTTGTCTGATATTTCCTGGCACGATACGGGCGAAGAGGCGGTGCGTAACTTCCGCAAAGGTGAAGACGTCGAGGCTGTGGTGTTGGCTGTTGATCCCGAACGCGAAAGGATATCGCTGGGCATCAAGCAACTGGACCAGGACCCGTTTGCAATATTCATGGCGGAAAATCCCCGTGGCAGCCTGGTCAAAGGCATAGTCAAGGAAGTGGATGCCCGTGGTGCAGTGATCACGTTGGCGGAAGGCGTCGAAGGTTACCTGCGCGCTTCCGACATCCGTAAAGAGCGGGTTGAGGATGCAACCAAGGAGTTTGCTGTCGGTGATGAAGTCGAAGCCAAGTTCATCAGCATCGATCGCAAGAACCGGACACTCAGCCTGTCTATCCGTGCCAAGGATGATGCCGAACTTGCCGAAGCACTGGAAGAGTATCAGCAGAGCAACGCTTCAAGTGGAACTACCTCTTTGGGCGAACTGTTGAAAGAGCAGCTCGACCAGGAGAGTTGATCGAAAGGATGGAGCCGGCGCATAGCCGGCTCCTTTTTCCGATTTAATGGATTAAGGCTGCCAGGGAAAAAAGTGAGACCCAAATGACAAAATCAGAACTCATTGACCTCCTGTCGGAAAGTCAAAAACACCTTGCCCACCTCGATGTGGAGTTGGCGGTCAAGTCAATCCTGGAACAAATGAGCACTGCATTGGCCGAAGGAGATCGCGTAGAAATCCGTGGTTTCGGCAGTTTTTCCTTGCATTTTCGAGCCCCACGAATGGGTAGAAATCCAAAAACGGGAGATTCCGTGGCTTTGCCGGGAAAACACGTTCCGCACTTCAAACCTGGTAAGTCGCTGCGCGAACGAGTGGACATTCCCGAGTCGAAATAAGCTCTTGCGTGGTGCCTGCCTGCTCTGGCAGAGCTTGTTATCAGGAACTCCGGCAGCCGGAGTTGGGGGTAAGGATTGCAGCGCATTGGCTTTATCATTGTGGTAACCCTGGCCGTTGTGCTGGGGCTCCTGGTGGGCACGCTCAACCACGAAATGACGTCCGTGGATCTTTTTTGGGTGCAGCTTGACTGGCCACTGGGCTTGTTGATGTTGGCCGCGTTAACCGTTGGCCTGGTGATCGGTTTGTTGCTCGCCTGGCTGTTCAAGATCCTCCCTTTGCGCGCGCAATTGCGCAAGATTCGGCGCATTGACACCAGTGGTTCCGGATTCCCGGGTACCACTACATGACTGCATTCCTGGGGTTCCTCCTCCTGCCGGTGGCGGGTTATTTTGGTTGGTGGATTGCCAAGAATTATGGTCATCGCGCCACGCACCGAAAACACCAATTGTTCAGCGACCAGTATTTCCAGGGACTGAATTATCTCCTGAACGAACAGCCCGACAAGGCGATCCAGGTGTTTCTTGAATTAGCGGAAGTCAACCAGGATACAGTCGAGACCCACATGGCCCTGGGCAGCCTTTTCCGGCGGCGGGGCGAAGTGGATCGCGCAATTCGATTTCACCAGAACATCATTGCGAAGTCCGGATTGGAGCCGGCACAACGTACTCAGGCTCTACTGGAGCTGGGTGAAGACTATATGCGGGCTGGACTCCTTGACCGTGCTGAACTTCTTTTTTCCGAATTGATTGAAAGCGATGCCCAAACGCCCTCAGCCCTGCGCAGTCTGCTTGATATCTACCAGCAAGAAAAAGACTGGGGCAAGGCCCTCGTGCAGGCGGAACGGCTGGAGCAGGTGGAAGGCGCCCACCATGGCGCACTCATCGCTCAGTTTTGCTGCGAGTTGGCCGAACAGGCCTTGGCCAAGGACGACCGTCAGTTAGCCCGCAAGCACTTGCGACAGGCACGGCGCCATGACCCGCAATGCATAAGGTATCTGTTCATCCAGGCGCGAATGGCTTTTTCAGAAGGCGAGCTCGAGGTAGCAATGTCAGCGTACGAAGAAATCGCCGACCTGGATGTGGACTACTTGCCGGATCTGATGGACGACTACCTTGAAATTGCGCTTGAGGCCGAAGCTATGCCTCGGGCGCGCGCTAAGTTGGACGAGTGGGCCCAGCGCTACCAGGGCATATCCCTGGTGCTCAAAATGACAGACTTCATTTCACAGGAACAAGGACCCAAAGCCGCCGGTGAGTTCCTGGTAGATGCTCTGCATAAGAAACCGTCAGTGCGCGGCCTGGATCGCTTGATTGAGTATCGCGCAGCCGGGTATCTGCCTGCTGAAACCAGTGACGACATACTGAAGGCCGTGACGTCCCGGCTAATGGTGCGTCAACCCGGTTACCGATGCACCCATTGCGGATTCAGTGGGCAAAGCCATCATTGGCAGTGTCCCAGCTGCCGACAATGGGGCACGACTCGAACTATCCAGGGGGTTCTGGGCGAGTAAGTAGCCAGACCAAGCCCGTGATCACATTATTCACGCTCCTGTCAGTCACTTTTGCATTGTCATTCACCCTGACCGGAGTGGTAACCCGCTATGCACGCAAGCGCGGTATGCTGGATCTTCCCGGCGATCGCCACAGCCATGTGGAGCCGACACCAAGAGGTGGCGGTGCCGGCCTGGTTGTAGCCTTTGCGCTTGCCAGCCTGCCGTGGACCCAGGCTTGGGCTGTCTTGCCCTTCTGGCTGTCCTGTGCACTTCCCGGGTTTGTCGCTCTCAGTCTGCTGGGTTGGTGGGATGACAGAAGACCCCTCTCGGTTCGTTTACGATTTATCGTTCAGGTTCTGGTCAGCTTTTACTTGATACTCTGTTTCCAGCCAAACGGCACAAGCCTGAGTCTGTTACCCGCAATAGGGGCAGTGCTTTTTTTGCTGTGGATGACCAATTTGTTCAATTTCATGGATGGTAGCAACGGCATGGCAGGTTCCCAGGGCGTATTTGCGGGACTAACGCTGGCATGGCTGTTTAACCATACAGGTGACTACCCGGCAGCAGTCCTCAGTTTAATCCTGGCAAGCGCCTGCCTGGGGTTTCTGCCATGGAACCTGGGTCGAGCAAAGGTCTTCATGGGTGACGTGGCCAGCGGTTCCCTGGGTTTTGCAATAGCCTCGTTGCTCATTTACGGAGTTTTCAGCAGCAAGGTTTCTTTACCTGCTGCATGGCTGGTCATGCTTGTATTTTTTTGTGACAGCACACTCACCCTGGCGGCAAGGGTAATGCGCGGGGAGCAGTGGTATAATCCCCACAAACAACACCTGTACCAGCAGCTGATAGTTCGGGGTTGGTCGCACGCACGTGTGCTGGCTGTGTATCAAACGATCAACCTGGGGTTGGTCATTCCGGCGATTGGAGTTGCAGTCAGTCGCCCGGCAATTGCGACGATGGTGGCAACATTCACGACCGTTACACTTGTATTTGCATGGCTGGTGGTAAGAAGAAATATTGGAGTGCGCGCTTGAGCGTGGTGAACAAATGAACGTAATTCGCATTTTGCGTCATCCGCGGGCCGCAGTTGTCGCTCACGACCTTGTGATGACGGTTGGCGCCTGGCTTGTGGCCATCCTTTGCGTCCGCTACGAAGCTTTCCCCGGCATTATCCAATCGCTTCCGCTTTGGGGCGAGCTCAGCCTGGTCCTGGTTATCCAGGGATTTGTCCTCTGGTCCACTGGCCTGTATAAGGGTCTGTGGCGGTTTGCCAGCTTTCCCGACTTATGGAACATCGCACGCGCTGCTTTGCTGGGCACTGCGTTGATCCTGGCGGCGCTGACAATTTCGTTTCCTGCAGAAATTCGCCAGATGATAGCTGTCATCCTGTTGTTTCCGGGTTTGTTGTTCTTTGCCCTGGGTGTGCCGCGAATCTGCTTTCGCGCATGGAAGGACCTGCGTGTGCCAGCACGCCGGGAAACCAGAGAATTAAGACGGGTATTGGTCCTCGGCGCGGGCCGGTCTGGCGCATTGCTTGAGCGCGAGTTGCGCCGTCGTGGCAATTTCAATGTAATCGGTTTTCTGGACGACGACCGCCGATTGCGCGGTGCGCAGGTGCACGGCATACCGGTCCTGGGGCCTATCAGGAAATTGCCGCGATTTGCCCGTGAAGTGAATGCCGACCTGGCTATCATAGCCATGCCCTCTGCGACCAACCTGCAAATGCAAATGGTCGTGGAGAGTTGCGAGCACAGCAACATCGAATTCCGGACTTTGCCGACGCTTAATGATTTTGGCAATAAAGCGACGCGCATTGATGACCTGAAGCGCGTAGCCATCGACGATTTGCTTGGTCGTGAGCCGGTTTCTCTGGAGTGGGACTCAATCCGTGATGGCCTGTCCGGAAAGCGTGTGATGATTACGGGTGGTGGCGGTTCAATTGGATCCGAATTATGCCGCCAGATTGCGCGGCTTAACCCGGTGGAGTTGATCGTTGTAGACAACGGCGAGTATGCCTTGTACCGCATCGATCGTGAACTTCGCAGCGACTTCCACGACCTTGTATTCTGCAGCGTTTTGGGTGACATCTGTGATTCCGCAACCGTGGAAAAAGTAGTGGGTGAATACAAGCCGGACATGATTTTCCACGCTGCAGCGTATAAACATCTACCTATGCTGCAAACCCAGGTACGCGAAGCCTTTCGCAATAATGTTCTGGGTACCATGCGCCTGGCCGAAGCGGCAGAGCGTCACGATGTGGGTACATTTGTACTGATTTCCACTGACAAGGCAGTCAATCCGGCCAATATCATGGGCGCGACCAAGCGAGTTGCTGAGATGTACTGCCAAAACATGAACTCGCGCTCACGTACGCGGTATATCACCGTTCGCTTTGGAAATGTGCTCAATTCCAATGGCAGCGTGGTGCCGTTGTTCAAAGAGCAAATTGCACGCGGTGGACCGGTCACGGTAACGCACCCGGAGATTTCCCGGTACTTCATGACGATTTCAGAGGCCAGCCAGTTGATCATGCAGGCAGCGGTGCTTGGTAGCGGGGGTGAAATCTACGTGCTGGATATGGGCGAACCAGTGAAGATTACCTACCTCGCGGAGCAATTAATCCGCTTGTCCGGAAGAGTTCCAGGACGGGACATCCAGATTGTGTACACGGGCTTGAGGCCTGGTGAAAAATTGTTCGAGGAGTTGTTCCATGAACATGAGCCCTACGCGCAAACCAAGCATGAAAAAATCTTCCTCGCACATCCGCGTGAGGCAAACTGGGAAAGCCTGGGTCACGATCTGCGCGAGGCCGAGCTTGCCATAAAGCGCTATGACACCCAGAAAATTCAGCAGGTACTGTTGAAGCTGGTGCCCGAGTTGGCGAAGTCTTCGCTTGGTGCGGGCCAGGAATTCCCTGCTGTAGTACCCTTGCACCGGTCGCTTTAGCCGAGGCGTGATCCCGCGTTGAAACCTGTAAGAAAAGCTGTTTTCCCGGTAGCCGGGATTGGAACGCGTTTTCTTCCGGCGACCAAGTCAATTCCCAAGGAAATGCTCCCGGTTGTTGATAAACCGCTGATCCAGTATGCGGTGGAAGAGGCGCTCGCTGCGGGAATTGATACGCTTATCTTTATTACCAGCCGGAAAAAGCATGCCATTTCTGATCACTTTGACTCGGCATTTGAACTGGAAACGCTTTTGTCGACTGCCGGTAAGACTGACTTGCTTTCGCGGATAACCGGCATCATTCCCGACTCGGTCAGCAGGGTTCACATCACCCAACCGGAAGCACTGGGATTGGGGCACGCCATTCTGTGCGCTGAGTCCGTGGTCGGGGATGAGCCCTTTGCCATCATTCTCGCCGATGACATGGTATTGAATCGTGGACCTGGGGCATTGGCGCAGATGGTCGCCTTGCATGACCGTACCGGGGCCAGTGTGCTGGGCGTGGAGAAAATTCCACTCGAAATGACCGCCAGCTATGGAGTCGTTGGCGTAGATATTACCCCTGACGGCTTGCAGCACATTCACACCATTGTTGAAAAACCAGAACCCGACGACGCTCCATCCAACCTGGGCGTGGTAGGTCGCTACATCCTTTCGCCTGGTATTTTTGCCCAGTTACACGAGGTCAAACCGGGTGTTGGCGGGGAAATTCAGTTGACCGATGGAATCGCGAGGCTGCTCCAATCGGAGCAGGTTCTGGCGCTTCCTTTCGAGGGTGTGCGCTACGATTGCGGCAGCCGGGAAGGGTATGTTCGCGCAACCATTGACCATGCCCTCGAACTGGACGATCTTCGGGATTCTGTACTTGCCCATATCCGCGCTGTTCTCAAGTCTGTTGGACCGGTCTAAGTGCCCAGGCTTCGTGCGCAGTCTAACTGGCCAAGTGGCAGGATAATCAGCTTCGAGCACCAATCTTCGGTGCTACGCGGTAACCCCTGGGGCGATCCGACGGACCGCCCGGTCAACGTTTACCTTCCTGCTGACTATTCGGAAAACTCCGGTCCTTACGTGTCTCTGTGGGATTTGGCGGCATTCACCAATTCGGGCCCCGGTCATCTGAACTGGCAAAACCATGGCGAAAACCTTCCCAGCCGTCTGGATCGGCTGATTGGCGAGGGCAGCATGCCCCCAGCTGTGGTCGTGATGCCGGACTGCTTTACCTCTCTCGGTGGCAACCAATACGTCAACTCTCCATCGGTTGGAAACTACGCCGACTACCTGGTACATGAGTTGGTGCCCTTGATCAGTTCCAGGCTGAATGTGGTTAATCATAGCAACGGCCGCGGTGTATTTGGCAAATCTTCTGGCGGATATGGAGCCATCTACCTGGCGATGAAATTTGCGGACTGCTGGGGCGCCATTGCCAGTCACTCCGGTGATGTTGGTTTTGAGCTGGTCTATCGGCCGGCATTTGCAGAAACCTGTTCAGTCCTCGCTGACTACGACGGAAATATTGAGGAATTCATTCGCACGTTCTGGACCATGAACAGGCCGGCCGGCCGGGAATTTACTGCGCTCATGACCCTGGCCATGGCGGCCAGTTACGATCCAGACCTGGAAAATCCCGGTAGCATTCGCCTGCCATTTGATCTGCGAACCTGTGCACTCGACCAGCAGCGCTGGTTGCAATGGTTATCTTTTGACCCGCTGAATCTCGTGGAAAAAAATGCGGGTGCTTTACAGTCACTGCATGGGCTATACCTGGATGTAGGTCGCTATGATCAGTATCACATCCAATTCGGCAGCAGAATGCTTGTCGATAAACTGGCGAAGTTGGGCATACAATTCCGCTATGAGGAGTTTGACGGCAGTCATTCGGGTATAGACTGGCGGCTTGATCATTCCTTGCCATTCCTGGCCGGGGTCTTGAAAAAAGCGTCCTCGCCGCCACTTGGTGTTGGAGATAAGGAGCAAAAATGATTGAGATTACCACCCCAGCGCAGGCGTATTTTCGAAAGCTCCTGGCCCAGCAAGACGAAAGCGGCCTGGGATTGCGCATTTCTGTAAACCAACCGGGCACGCCCAATGCGAGCTGCGATCTTCAGTTTTGCCCCCAGGGACAGCATAAGGAAGACGATCATATCGTTGAGTATCCCTCGTTCAAACTATATGTCGCGTTGGCCAGTGAATCCTGGTTGCAAGAAGCCCAGATTGATTTTGAAGAGGACTCCACCGGCGGCCAGCTAAACATTCGAGCCCCTGGCATCAAGGGATCCCAGCCCGCCGCGGAAGCACCGATTGAAAGGCAAATTGAGTGGTTGCTGGAGTCGGAAATCAACCCCTCGCTATCATCACACGGAGGTCGTGTTTCACTGGTGGAGATAACCCGCAACATGGAAGTGGTGTTGCAATTCGGCGGTGGCTGCCACGGCTGTGGCATGGTTGATGTCACCCTCAAGCAAGGCATTGAGAAGAGCTTGATGCAGAAAATCCCCGGGATTACCGCAGTAGTCGATGCAACTGATCATCGCAGCGGAAAAAATCCGTATTACGCGCGCGGTGCCAAGGGTCAATCCGCGGTCTGAGTTCACGGACGGACTGCCAAGCCTTCACTGTACGCTCAAATCCTTCAGGCCTTTCTGGCTTGAGAACCATGCTGCCAGGTCTTCGATGTCCTGGTTGCTCAACTGCCCGGCAAAGTTAGCCATGATGACATTTGTTCGCTTGCCAGATCGGTAGTCGCTTAGCGCCTTGATCATGTAGTCCTGGTATTGCCCGGCAAGGTTGGGGTAGTTCGGATCAACACTGAGGCCGGTTTCACCGTGGCAGGCTGTGCACGTAGCGGACTTTTTCTGCCCCTCGGCCGCGTCGCCATTGGAAACTGCGATGGTTGGTAGTGCAAGCAACATCGGCGCTACGATCGTCAAAAATGTCTTGAGTGCGGTTTTCATAGCTTGATCACGGGTTTTTTCCAATGCTGGTAAAATACGCCGCGACATCTTGCATGTCCTGATCAGACAAACTGTCTGCCTGCTGCTCCATCGTCGGGTGGCTGCGTGTGCCATCCCGGTACCCAGCGAGAGCTGCCAACAGGTACTCATAATTCTGGCCACCAATCTTGGGTACGTGGTAGGTGGGGTAGACATTGTTGTACCCGGGAATACCGTGACAACCGATACAGGTATTCGATTTGATCTTACCAGCAACAGGATCTCCATCAGCCATCGCGGCCTGGCAGCATACTGCAATCAGCAGGGGGATCATCAAGTCCAAACGCATGGAAGTCTCGCGGTCAATAGCAACAGGCGGCGATTATACCTGCTGCTGCATGCCAAACCAACGACTCCAGCACTATGCTCGGAGAACTTTCCGCAGGCATGGCGTGGCAAACCAACTAGTAGCTGTTTACGCCACGAAATTCAATCGCGATCCTGTTTCGCCACGCTGATGTGAAACATTTCCAGCTCCGCCCAAGGCCATCTTTGGAACGATCAAGCGTAACTTTGGTGCCAGTTCCACCGTCTGGAACCTGATAGTGGGCTGTCTGAAATCAACCCAATGAAGTCATGGCGTGGAAATTGCAACTCTACCAGTGGTACGCACAGGTGACATCTGGCATATGGAGTGTCTTTCGATCACTGTGTTAGTGTAATACTAATATAAAACACAGAGGATAAAACTCATGGGCATCGGGACTGCTTTCCGCGAAAAATGGGCTGGGCTGGGACTCGCTTCCTTGCTGGTGTGTTTGTTGCTGCAGGGGTGCATGGATCAGGCCAGTGGCAATGCAGAATCGGACAGCAAAGAGAAAAATGCTGCGATACCCGTTGAAATCGCAATAGTTGCACTCGACGATATGCCAGCATTTTATTCCGGCACGACAACCATCGAGTCAGACCAGCAAGCCACGGTAGTTTCCCAGATAACAGGAGTGGTGCTCGAGATCAGTGCGGAAGAGGGCGATTTTGTCCAGGCGGGAAAGGTGCTCGCCAGGGTAGAAACCGACCGCTACGTGCTGGAAGTCGAGCGCAACAATGCTGCGCTCACGCGGCTGGAAACAGAATACCAGCGCAAGAAGGAATTGTTCGACAAACAACTTGTGAGCGCCGACGACTTTGAACGGGTGGGCGCCGAATACGCTGCGCAAAAGGCAGCCGTCGGACTGGCCCGGCTCGACCTCAAGTACACCACGATCGTGGCGCCAATTTCCGGTTACGTTTCCCAGCGCATGGTACGGGTCGGCAACCTTGTCGAGCGGTATCAGCCCGTATTCAGCGTCACCAGTTACGATCCACTGCTGGCGGTTCTGAACGTGCCGGAGCGGGAGCTGAGCGTCTTGCGCAGCGGCCTCAAGGTATCGGTAACGCTTGATGCACTGCCGCAGCATATGTTCTCTGGCACGGTCATTCGCATCAGCCCGGTAGTGGATCCAACCAGCGGCACGTTTCGCGTAACAGCTGCAATTGAAGACCCGGAGAAACTGGTCAAGCCTGGGCTGTTCGGCCGCGTGGATATCCTTTATGACTTGCGCCAGAACGTGCCCGTAGTGCCACGATCCGCAGTGATCACAGAAGACGGGAACAGCCATGTGTTCGTTGTTGGAGAGGGCGGCAACGTGATTCGCCGTGATGTCAAGCTTGGCTATGAGCGCAGCGGCCTGGTGGAAATTGTCGACGGGCTGGGTGAGGGCGATCGCGTTGTAACTTCCGGCAAGGGTAGCCTCAGCGATGGCAGTCATGTCGAAGTGGTTGGAGTTCCGTCAGACGCTCCCGCGGCCTGAGTGCCTGGCAGGGGAGCTCATGAAATGGAAATAAAAACTCTCAAGCTGGTGAAAATTGCCACTCAACGCCATGTCGCAATTTCCATGGCCGCGGTGACCATGGTGCTGTTCGGACTGATTTCCTTGCGGGACTTGCCCGTAAACTTGCTGCCGAATCTTTCCTATCCAACGCTAACCGTCCGCACGGAATACCAGGGTGCGGCTCCTGAGGAAATAGAGACGTTGCTAACGCGACCGGTCGAAGAAGCTGTTGGAGTCGTCAAGAATGTCATGGCCGTGAAATCAGTCTCTCGCGCAGGGCAGTCAGACGTTTTGCTCGAATTTGCCTGGGGCACAAACATGGACCGCGCCGGGCTGGATGTGCGGGAAAAACTGGAGTTGCTGCAACTACCCCTGGAGGTTTCGCGCCCTCTGTTGTTGCGCTTCAACCCGGCTACCGATCCGATCATGAGGTACGGCCTCTTCCAGGAAACAGATGTCGTGGGCGGGGACCAAGCGGGGCTTAAAGCGATGCGTCGTTTTGCTGAAGAGGAAGTGAAGAAGCTGCTCGAGCCGGTCGAGGGCGTGGCGGCCATCAAGGTCAGTGGCGGCCTGGAAGACGAGATTCAGATTGCCATCGATCAGCACAAGATGGCTCAGTTGAATCTTTCCCTTGACGAAGTAATTTCGCGCCTGGCTGAGGAAAATATCAATTTTTCAGCAGGCCGCCTGGAGGAAGGTGACCAACGCTACCTCGTGCGCACCATAAACCAGTTTGGTTCGATAGACGACATTGCCGGCCTGGTAGTTACAACCGGCGAGTCCCGGCCGGTCTACCTCAGGGACATAGCCAATGTGGCTGCCGGATACAGCGAACGGCAAGCGATCATCCGTATGAATGGGCGCGAAGCAGTGGAAATCGCTGTTTACAAGGAGGGCGACGCGAACACGATGCAGGTTTCGCGGGGAGTGGCAGCGCGGGTAGAAGCCCTGAAAGACAAAATGCCACCGGGAATGTCGCTACAGAAGGTAGATGACCAGGCAGTCTTCATTGACCAGGCAATCAGTGAAGTGGTGAGTTCAGCCTGGCAAGGCGGTTTACTGGCGATCCTGGTGATCTTTGTCTTCCTGCGCAACTGGTGGTTCACCTTCACCATTGGATTGTCCATCCCAATATCCGTGATTGCCACGTTCTTCTTCATGGGCCAGAGCGGCATTTCCCTGAATATCATGTCTTTGGGGGGGCTGGCACTGGCAACCGGCATGCTGGTGGACAATGCGATCGTGGTCCTGGAAAATATTTCGCGCTACCACCATGCCGGCGAAGGATTGGTAAGCGCTGCGCTGAAAGGCGCAAGCGAAGTGGGTGGAGCAGTCGCTGCCTCAACGCTAACAACAATTGCCGTATTCCTGCCGTTGGCTTTCGTGGAAGGAATCGCGGGCCAATTATTCCGTGACCAGGCTCTGACGGTCACATACTCCCTGGTAATTTCGCTCATTGTCGCCATGACCCTCATTCCGATGATGGTTTCGCTGCGGGGACACAATGACAAACTCATGGAGCCAGGCACCAGTCGGATCGGGCACTGGGTTCAATCGAGCTATGAAGCGCTGCTGGACTGGTCATTGCGTCGCCGCATGCTTACTCTGGCCGTTGCCGCCGGACTATTGGTAATTTCCATTTTCATGCTGGAAGCCACGGGCACGGAACTCGTGCCCGAACTTTCACAGGGAAGCTTCGAGGTGACCGTGGAAGCTGCGCCCGGAACACCCCTGGAAGCAACCGACCTGGTTCAGGCCGCTCTGCAGCAAACGGCTGTGGATAATCCGGCGGTCGGATTGGCCTATGGAGTGGCAGGTTCCGGTAATCGCATTGATGCAAACCCGACGGAAAGTGGCGAAAACATTGCGCGGATGTTGATCGCAATGAAGCCTGGGGCGAAACCTGTTGAGCAGGCTTCGCTGGTTGAGGCCCTGCGCAACCAGGTGCGAAAGTTCGCTGGCCTGGAAGCCACGTTCGCATCACCGGAACTGCTGAGTTTTGACAAACCACTGGAAATTGAGATTCAGGGATACGACCTGGCGGACCTGCGCGCAACCAGTGACGAAGTCTTGCAGCGCTTGCGCAGTTCTGATCGATTCGCCGACGTTGAGTCAAGCATGGAGCAAGGCCACCCGGAAGTGCAGATCTACTTCGACCAGGAGCGCGCTGCAGCGCTGGGTTTAACAGTCAAACAAATCTCCGACCAGGTGGTTGGCAAGCTACGTGGCAGGGTTGCAACGCGCTATAGCTGGCGCGACCGCAAAATTGACGTGTTAGTGCGGATGTCCGAGGAAGAAAGGCAATCAATAGATGCGGTACGCGAACTGATTATTAACCCCCAGAGCGCACGCCCTGTTCCGTTGTCAGCAGTCGCAGATATTCGCGTGGCAGAAGGCCCTGCCGAAATTCGACGTAGCGGTCAGGAGCGCGTTGCCCTGATCCAGGCAAACCTCGCCTATGGAGACCTTGGGTCGTCCGTGAAAGAAGTGGAGCGGCTAATGGCCGACCTGGACATGCCTTATGGCCAGTCCATGCGGATTACGGGTCAAAGCGCAGAGATGAAGGCTTCGTTCAATTCCCTGGTGTTTGCCTTATGCCTCGCCATATTCCTGGTCTATCTTGTCATGGCCGCGCAGTTTGAATCATTGGTTCACCCTTTTGTAATCCTGTTTTCCATTCCCCTTGCATCCATTGGTGTAGCACTGGCGTTGTGGCTCACCGATACGCGCCTGAGTGTGATTGTTTTCATCGGTCTCATCATGTTAGCTGGCATCGTAGTCAATAACGCGATTGTCCTTGTGGACATGATCAACCAGTTAAGGCAACGCGGAGCGGAGCGAATGCAAGCCATTCGCCAGGCGGCGAAATCACGACTGCGCCCCATTCTGATGACTACGCTGACTACCTTGCTGGGCCTGTTGCCGATGGCACTCGGCCTGGGCGAAGGTTCCGAGATGCGCGCACCGATGGCGATCACGGTGATCGGCGGCCTGATTACGTCGACTTTGCTGACTTTGCTCGTTGTGCCGGTCATGTATACCTTGCTGGATCGCCGTCGAGACGCAAATGTTGGGCACGTGGAATTCCCGCTTGCCAGCGACGCATCCATTGATGGCGGCCTGCATGCCGCCCGGTTACCCACGCAGGCCTGAGCTATGTCGCCGGCACAATTTGCAATCAATCGTCCGGTCTCCATCGTGATGATTTTCGTGTCGATGATTGCCATTGGGCTGATTTCCAGCCGCTTGTTGCCACTGGAGTATTTTCCGGCGGTAGACGTTCCCTTTATCCTGATTAATATTCCCTATATAGGGTCCACGCCAAAGGAAGTAGAGCGTGAAATTACCCGGCCAGTGGAAGAGGTGATTGCCACCCTGAGCGGGATCAAGCGACTGGAATCCAATTCCTCTGCCACGGGAGCCCAGTTCGAGGTTGAGTTCAACTGGGAGGCGGACGTAGCGGTAAAGGCTGTAGAAGCCCGCGAACGCGTGGAGGCTATCCGCGACCAGTTGCCGGCTGATATTCGCCGTATCAACGTGCTCAAGTTCAACTTTACCGACCAGCCGCTCTTGACCCTGCGCATCTCCAGTGAGCGTGACCTCTCAACGTCCTATGACATGTTGATGCGTAAGTTGGTGCGGCCCCTGGAGCGCATTCCCGGCGTGGCCCGCGTTGAGTTCCAGGGAATCGAACCGCGCGAAATACGCATAGAGCTGAATGCCAGTAAGGTAGTTGAGCATGGTATCGACCTGATTGATCTGCAAAGCCGCCTGGAACAGGTGAATTTTTCGGAGTCCGCCGGTTTGATTCGCGACAACGCCACGCGCTACCGCGTGACCCCTCGCGCGGAGTTTCATTCGGTCGAAGAGTTTCGCGGCCTGGTTATCACCGATGGCGGCTTGCGGCTCAGCGATATTGCAGACGTGAACTACGTCAGCAAAGAGCGTAACTATGCGCGCCATCTGGACCGGAAATACGCCATCGGCGTTAGTGTGTTCAAGGAGAACGGCGCTAACCTCGTAGACGTCGGTACAAGGGTTCTGGATGAGGTTAATCGCATTGGTGAAAGCGCCGAAATGCGCGGTATCAAACTCTTTTTTCTTGAAAACCAGGCCGAAGGGGTCACCAATTCGCTGACTGACTTGCTCGAAGCCGGGCTGCTGGGTGCGCTGCTTTCCCTGTTTGTGTTGTACTTCTTCCTGCGTGATATACCCACTACGCTGATGGTTTCACTGGCGGTGCCGGTTGCCATTACCATCACTCTGGGTGTTATGTATTTTCTTGGACTATCGCTGAACATTCTATCCATGATGGGCCTGATGCTGGCCGTGGGAATGCTGGTAGACAATGCCGTGGTGGTCAGCGAAAGCATCCACACTGAACGTTATCGCACACCGGACGATCCACGCGGCTCGGCCTTGCGCGGTGTAAGCAGTGTAGGCTTGGCGATCACAGCAGGTACGGTAACCAGCGCCTCCGTTTTCCTGCCCATCATTTTTGGCGAAAAGGATGAAATATCCATTTTCCTCACTCACGTGGCAGTGGCCATCGTTGCCTCACTGTCCATCTCCCTCCTGATTGCACAAACCCTCATTCCCCTGATGGCATCTCGCATGAGGGTGCCGATACACCGGCCTAACAGCGTCATTGAGAAGCTCAAACAACGCTACGTGAGCCTGCTACGCTGGAACATGCGCCATCGCTGGCTGGCAGCACTGGTGGTAGTGCTCGCAATGGCGTCCGTCGCAATTCCCATGAGCGTAGTGGAAACAGACATGTTCCCGCAAAACCTTACGCGCAATCTTATCTTGAGTTACCACCTGGACGGGAATTACCCACTGGATGTTGTTGCGAAGGCAGTGGACGAAGTAGAGAACTATCTTTACGCAAACCAGGATCGATTCGAAATTCGTGCTGTGTACACGTACTACGACGAACAGGGTCAGGCACAGTCTTCAGTGCTGCTCACCGACGACGACAAATCACTACGATCATCCCAGGACATTTCCCACGATATTCTGGAAGGCATGCCAAAAATTGCGATTGGCCGACCGGACTTCAGTTTTGACCGCGTAGGTGGTGGCGAAAACCTGGGCATTACCCTGACCGGTTCTTCCAGTGACGTGCTGGAAGAACTGTCCGCCGACGCAGTACGCTTGCTGGCGGCAGTGCCGGGTTTGACCGGTGTTGCATCCACGGCGGCGGTCGGAGACGAAGAACTGCAAGTACGGGTTGACCGTGCGCGGGCCAACTCGCTGGGTTTTTCGACCCAGGATGTAGCCGCAGCGGTGTCCATTGCGATGCGCGGTGTGGAACTGCGGGAATTCAAGGGTGAGGAAGGGGAAATTCCGGTGCGCTTGCAATTCCGTAAAGAGGACCGGCAAAACCTGGCGGATTTGCGTGACCTGAAACTCCGTAACGCCGCGGGCTCGAGTATTCCACTGATGGCAATGGTTGACGTATCCGAGCAGTCAGGCTCGGCGCGCATCCAGCGCGTAAATCGCCAAACAGGGATTCAGGTAACAGCGCAACTCGATGGAATCAGTGCAGACCAAGCCAAGGAAGTGATCAAACAACGTATGGACTTGCTCACTTTGCCGCCGGGGTACACCTGGGAATTTGGCAGTGGATTCGAGGAAGACCAGGCGGCCGTGCAGAAAATGTTATTCAACCTGATCCTGGCAGTTGCCATCATTTACATCGTGCTGGCGGCCCAATTTGAATCCCTTGTGTTCCCGGCCAGCATGATTTGCACCATCCTGTTTTCAGTGGTGGGCGTTTATTGGTTCTTCCTGTTAACCGGGACCGGGTTTTCCATAATGAGCATGATCGGGATACTGATCCTGATCGGAGTGGCGGTGAGTAATGGCATTGTCCTGATTGATCACGTCAACCAATTGCGCGGCAGGGGCATGGAACGGGATGAGGCACTGGTGCAGGCGGGCAAGGACCGGCTACGCCCCATCCTGATGACTGTCGGGACCACGGTGCTGGGCATGGCGCCCTTGTGTTTTGGCACTACGCAGTTAGGTGGCAACGGGCCGCCGTATTTCCCAATGGCGCGGGCGATTGTCGGTGGATTGTTGTTTTCCACCTTGGTCAGCCTGGTATTTCTGCCGACGATTTATACCGGTCTGGATGCGATGCGCTCATGGCCACCAAAAATAGCAGGATTCCTGAAGTCCAGGCTACTGGCTGGAGGGCGCTTGTTGACCAAACCAGTGCGTCGCCTGCGGCGTCAGGGAAAGGCATTACAAGAAAGCGCCTGAGGCATGCCCCCCATGATGGAAATCGGGGGAAATCAGCAGAAATCCCGGGATTTATTCTGTAAGCCCTGCGCCAGGTTGCTGAAGTCGTATACCCGCTCGGCAATCAAGTGGTGTACTTCGTTCTCGGTTTTGCCGCTTTTTTCGATGATTCCGTCCACGGCCAGCACCGTGGCGCCGAGGATCTCGGCGCGCTGGCGCTCCCACACGCGCGGCCAAATCACTGCATTGACGTACCCGGTTTCATCCTCCAGGGTAAGGAAGATGGTGCCGCTGGCTGTCATGGGGCGTTGCCGCATGGTAACCAGTCCACAGGCGCGCACGTGGCTACCATGCGCCATGCCGTGTAACTCGGAAGCAGTCCTGGCGCGCCTGTGCCGCAGCATGGGCCGTAGCAGCGCAATGGGGTGGCGCCCGAGGGTGAGCCCGGTGCTGGCGTAATCTGCACGGGTGTCATCGGCCTCAGAGGGCGGGCGGATGCTGACAGACTCGGCGTGGCGGCCGGCAAAATTTGGGTCAGAGTAAAAACTATAATTGTTACTCTGACCCCAATTTTTCTCGCTGGCGGCTATTTCCCAGCGCGCCCGGTGCCGGTGGCCGGCAAGGCCTCGCAGTGCAGCAGCTTCAGCCAGTATCGCCAGGTCGTGACGGCTCATGTTGGCGCGGTTAGTGAAATCCTGCACATCGCGAAATGGGCTTTCCAGCCGTGCCTGGACAAGGCGCTGTGCTACATCCTGGCGCAAGCCTTTGACCATACGCAGCCCCAGTCTCAAGGCCGGAGTGCGTCGGCCTGGCTCAAGGGTACAATCCCAGCCGCTATAACGTACATCTGCCGGTAAAATGTTCACGCCATGACGCCGGGCGTCCTGCACCAGTTGAGCAGGCTGATAAAAGCCCATGGGTTGTGCATTGAGCAGGGCGCAGGTGAAAGCTGCTGGGTGGTGGCGCTTCATCCATGCAGAGACATAGACCAACAAAGCAAAACTGGCCGCATGGGACTCCGGGAAACCGTACTCACCAAAGCCGCGAATCTGCTGAAAAATCTGTTCGGCAAACGATTCGCTATAACCGCGCTCCAGCATGCCACTGACCAGGCGCTGGTGCATATGTTCCATGCCGCCGCGCCGTGCCCAGGCTGCCATTGAACGGCGCAGCACATCAGCTTCCGAACCGCTGAAGCCCGCAGCCACCATGGCAATCTGCATCACCTGCTCCTGGAATATGGGCACCCCCAGGGTACGCTGCAGCACGACTTTGAGGGCTTCGGAGGGGTAGTTGACCTGCTCAGTGCCGCTGCGCCGCTGCAGGTAGGGATGCACCATGTTGCCCTGTATCGGCCCGGGACGGACGATGGCTACCTCGATCACCAGGTCGTAGAAGCAAGCCGGCCTGAGGCGTGGCAGCATGGCCATCTGCGCGCGCGATTCGATCTGGAACACTCCGATGGTGTCAGCCTGCTGGATCATGGCGTAGGTGGCGGGGTCTTCGGCCGGGATGGTGGCAATGGTGGGGTCAGAGTAAAAACTCGTCTCAAGTGCATCCACGGTCTCCGTGCTCAACGAGTTTTTACTCTGACCCCTTATCAGGTCCAGGCAGCGATGAATTACGGTCAGCATGCCCAGTGCGAGGCAATCTACTTTCAGCATGCCGAGAGTCTCCAGGTCTTCTTTGTCCCATTGGATCACTGTGCGATCGGCCATAGCCGCGTTTTCGACCGGAACGAGGCTGGCCAGAGGTACTTCCGATATCACGAAACCGCCCACGTGCTGTGACAGGTGGCGCGGGAAGCCGATGATGGCCTGTACGAGGTAGATCAGTTGCCGTACCTTTAGGTTATCCAACTGGAAGCCCAGCTGGGCGATACGCCCGGCAAAATCTTCGGGGTTTTCCCACCACGCCGTATTACGCGCCAGCAAATCCGCTTGTGACAATGAAAAGCCCAGTGCCTTGGCGACGTCGCGAATTGCGCTGCGCGGCCGGTAGGTGATGACCGTAGCGGCCAGCGCAGCGCGGTCCCGGCCATATTTGCGGTAAACGTACTGGATGACCTCTTCACGCCGTTCGTGTTCGAAATCAACGTCGATGTCGGGCGGCTCATCCCGGTCGCGGGAGATAAAGCGTTCAAACAGCATGTTCGTCCGTGCCGGGTCTACCTCGGTAATGCCCAGGCAGTAACACACAGCTGAATTGGCGGCCGAACCCCGCCCCTGGCAGAGGATGCCGCGGCTTTTGGCGAAAAGGACAATGTCATATACCGTGAGGAAGTAGGTGGCGTAATGCAGCTCATCAATCAGGGCGAGTTCTTTTTCGATCTGGGCGCGCAGGGCATTACTGATGATGGAGCGGGGCCAGCGCAGATTAATACCAGCCTCGGTCAAGTCACGCAGGTGTGCCATTGCACTGAGACCTTCCGGTACCACTTCGCGCGGATAGCGGTAATGCAGTTGCTCGAACTGGAATTCGCAGCGCCGGGCAATGATGGCGGATTCCTCCAGCAACGCAGCAGGGAACAACTCCGCCAGGTTTTTACGCGAGCGTAAATAGCGTTCGCCACTGACCCCTGAGCGGTACCCAAGCTCCGCAACCGGGCAACCGTGGCGAATGGCGGCGAGCACGTCATGCAGCATGCGCCGGCTGCGCACATGCATCTGCACATCACCGCAGGCGGTTATGCCCAGCCCGGCTGTGCGCGCAGTTGTGAGCAAAGAGGAAAGCCGCTGCCGGTCATCGGGGCCCAGCTGCAAACTCGCTCCCAGCCAGCACCGGCCCGGAAAAAAACTTGCCAGCCAATGTGCGGTCAGTACATCGCCATCGCTGGTCGGCAGCCAGATAGCGAGGCAATGGTCCAACCCATGTTCAAACGTAGAGTCGGGCAGGGCATAGGTTCCCTTGGTGGCATTGCGCCGGCCACGCGTGATGAGGGTGCACAACTGGGTGTAGCCGGCATGGTCCTGCGGTAACAACACCAGTCGTGAGCCGTTTTCCAGGCGAAAGCTGCTGCCGGGAATTAACTTTATGTGTTGTCCTCGCTCGGCACAGCGACGCTGTTCTTCAAGTGCCCGTACCACCCCTGCCAGCGAGCACTCGTCGGTAATGGCAATGGCCTGGTACCCCAGCTCCGCTGCGCGGGCCACCAATTCCTGCGGGTGCGAGGCGCCGGCCAGGAACGTAAAATTACTGGTACAGGCCAGCTCAGCATAGTTGGGAAAGTGAGTTTGATGTGCACGCATACTGTATTAATATACAGTATATGCATGGCTTTCGTTATACCGGTCTGGAAGCAGACAGGGTCTGCGGGCGAATACTGTCTAATGCTCTGTTAATTGGGGCCTGTCTGCTGAGGGACGGCTTCCAGGCGGGCCAGCAAGCGATCTGCGACATACAGTTGCAGAAATATACCCTCAATCACTGCCCGATTGGTTTCACCCAGCGCTTGCAAAAAAGCCACTTCGGTATCCATGCCCTGGGGGCAGGCCATCATGGTAGAACCCAGGCCTGAAAAAGTCAGAACCTCCCCTTGACTGGAATATTGGCCAAAGAAGCTGTTACAGCCGGCGAAGCCCTGCACATTCGAATTATCGCCGGACAGTATCAGGTGGGCGTCCTGCTGGCCCTGCGGCGTGGTAATTTCCTTTCCTTCGATTTCCCGCAACTTCCAGTAGGTGTTGCGCAACTCAGCGGATACGATTGCCGGGCAAGCAGCGGAGTCGATGACCTTCTCGAAAGCATCAACCACGAGTATGACTTCACTGGTGCCTCCATCTGTCGTCGGACGCTCAAGGTAACGCCCCCGGACAGCCACCATGAGTTCCTTTCCGGACTCAACTCCGGAATCAAGGTACGCCTGCTCAAGCTCGGCATACGGACCTACCATGGCCACCGGAAAGGACTTGCCCGTACGGCAGTCACGAAAGTGCGCCGCATTCGCTGCGTAGCTGAACATCCCTTGCAGCTCGATACTGTCCTGATCGTTTTCCGCCTTTGCCTGGCCCAGCCAGGCGAGGGAAATCAGTAAGATGGTTACTAACGCTTTCATGGATGCTCCTGGTTTGACTCTTCCCGTAATTTTACGTACTCATTGTAACTCATGCCTGCCTTTTCGAGGCACTGCTGGTAATTGACTGCAGGCTCATCGACGCAGCGGCTTTGCTCCATTTGTTGTCCAACATCGTAGATCTGCTGCCTACTGCAGGCCGGCAGCAGGGAGAGTGAAAAAAGCAGGAAGCACAGGCCACTTGTTTTCATCGCTGGACTAGCTCTTTGAGCGTTCCTGGTCGCGGGTCACTGCACCGGTCAATACCAGTTTCATGCCTTGTTGAAACGACATGTCCAGAGGCGTCAGAGATGAGCGTGGCAGAAATAGAGTATAGCCGCCGATCTGATAACTCATCGGCAGGTAAACGGCAACCGGGTCATCGACCGTGGGCGTCAAGGGCAGGCTACTGAAATCTTCGCAGGTGACAAAACCGATCTGCTCAAACGCCTGGCCGGGAATTTTTACCAGCACGACCTTGCTCATGGCCTGGTGGCTGTCCGGACTCAGATAGTAAATAAAGTCCTTGATAGCCGAGTACAGGGTTTTAACCAACGGCAACCGGTTCAGCAATGACTCGCCACAGGAAAACAGTTTTTGAAACAATAAGACATGCGACAACAGGCCGACGAGCAGCGTGATGGACAGTGCGGCAACCAATCCCATGCCCGGTACATACCAACCAGAAGGCAAAAAGCGCGCCAGCGCGCCCCCAAACAGCTGTTCCGAGCTTTTCGCCAGCCACCACAGGATGGCCAGCGTCAAGGCTGAAGGCACAACCACCACCAGGCCTTTGAGAAATAGCTTCCCGAGTGGATTCATGTCAAGGCGAAAACCGCATATAATTGATGTGCGATGATTTTACCGGATATTTTCTGCGCGCAGCGGGTCAGAACCGGGGACAGGAGGTTTTGCATGAAAATACATTCCCCTCTTTTGCCAATTCTCTTGTGCGCCTGCCTGATGTTGCCGGGTTGCGCCAGCCGGCCTATTATCGATACGGCCGGGGTGGATATGCAGCAATACCAGGTTGATCTTGCGGAGTGCGAGAAGATCGCTGAGCAAGTTGATGTGGACGCCAGCATCGCTGGCTCCGCAGGGCTTGGGGCACTCATTGGCGCCGCATTCGGCCTGGTAACCGGAGATTCTTCAGCCGTGGCATATGGCGCGGGTTGGGGCGCGGTTAGCGGTGCGACCAGTGGCGGGATGGCAGCGGAACAGCAACGCTCCATGATCAGTAAAAACTGCCTGTACCATCGCGGCTACACCGTACTCAACTAAACCCCTTTTCATCCGCGGCTTACGGCCCCGTCACGCAGCATCTCCGCGGAAGATGAACCAGGCTGCAGCTACCAGGCACAGACCGGCCCACAGGTAGTCAAGTTTCAGCGGTTCCTTCATATACAACCAGGCAAACGGCACGAACACGGAAAGCGAAATCACCTCCTGCACGATTTTCAGCTGGCCCAGGCTCATGCTGGTATAACCAATGCGATTGGCCGGAACCTGCAGAAGATATTCAAACAGGGCAATGCCCCAACTGATCAGTGCGGCAATGATCCACGGCTTGTCGCCGAGGTTGCGCAGGTGCGCATACCAGGCAAACGTCATGAACACATTGCTAAAGACCAGCAGGCCTGCCGCAGCAAAAAATGGATTGATGGACAGGTTCATTGCGTCGCAGGCAGCAAGCGGCCGTACCGGCGCAAAATATCCTGCACCCTTTCATGTGGAAGGCCGTAAACCGTATTGCCGCCTGCACCCGTGCTGGTGCGACCCGCGACCAGGGCATTGATGATGGCTTCTTCTGTGGCCTGCACCGTGGCTTCGAACAAAGCATCCATATCCGGCAGCATGTTCAGGTGATTGACCTCCTTACCCCAGTAGGCATTCATCCGGTTCGCGGTAGAAAATGCCAGGAAGATATCGCCCGAGCCACTGTGCCCGTTGCTGCCTACCCGCCCCAGGGCCAATGTCGCGCGCCGTGCGAGTCGCTCAAGCTGGCTCGGAATCAGCGGTGCGTCGGTGGCGATGATCACCACGATCGAGTGGCCTTCCGGTTCCGGCTTTGCCCCGGAGTATGGTTGCAAGTCGGTTATCTCCGCACCGACCGGCACGCCAGCGATCAGCAATTCGGAGCGGACACCAAAATTGGACTGCACCAATACACCCAGCACGAAATTGCCGAACTCAGTTGCAATCCGGCGCGAAGCGGTGCCTATGCCGCCGGAGAATTCAAATGTACGCATTCCTGTTCCACCACCGACGTTACCCTCGCGCACCGCTCCACCGGTCGCGCTCTCAATGGCCTTGAATACATCCTCCTGCCGCACATGCTGGCCATAGATGTCATTCAGGAAGCCATCCCAGGTTTCGGCAACCACCGGTAATCCGCGAGCGTAGAGCTCATCCTCTGATGACACATTCAGGCGGTTCCATTCAATGATCGCTGCAGAGACGAACCCAACACTGAGCGTGTTGGTGAGGGCTATCGGACCGTGCAGTTCACCGAATTCATCCACGAACCGGCTCCCAGTCATTTCTCCGTCCCCATTAAAGGTAAAGTGCCCAGCGGCAACGCCAGTCATGGCTTTGCGACCCAGGGGAAATAGTATGGTCACGCCGGTGCGTACAGGGCCCGAGCCGACGTGTAAGGGACCATCTCCCCGCACCAGGGTTACCTGTCCAACTTCCACTCCGGCTACGTCGGTTATTGCGTTGAGATCACCCGTTTTACCAGTGAAGGGAATCCCCAGGTCGCGCGCCCGGGGAGTTGCATCGGCCTGGAGCGCAGCGGCCTGGAGGAATGTTAATGCAGACGAAAGAACGAATGCCAGGACTGTGGATTTCTGCACAGCGGTATCTCCTTATGCCAACTCAGCCTGCCGCTGCAGTTTCAAGCACTTTGCGGCGTCGCTCCAGGCTGGCCTCCGGCCAGAAGCGCGAGCGCTGATAGAACTCGTCCACTGCAGGAATGTCTTCCGGCAACATTACCCATGGTTGTTTTGAAGCGGTAAAAATGTGGATATCGGGTGGCAGCCGGTCTGGCTCGTCCAGTGTGCCCACACGCACAAAGTGGAAGGCGTCTCCTGCCCCTGCGTAGTTGCTCCACAAGGCAATGCTGCATTTTGGGCACCTGGCGATCTTTTGCCCTCTACCACTTAATGAAGGCACGATGACCAGGTCGGGCAGTCCTTGCGCCAAGTGCACGCGGTCGGCCTCGATTATCGCGTTCAGGGCAAAGGCACTGCCAGTCTCACGCTGACACCAGCGGCAGTGGCAGCAGTGAACAAAAAGCGGGTCACTGAGCATGCTGAAGCGCACTTCGCCGCAGGTGCAGCCACCCGTGTGCACGGCCGGATGAATATCGGTCATGGCTTATTGCTCCGCGATAGAGTGAGTGAAGACATGCGCATGGGTATTTTACGCCTCTGTAAAATCGGTTCGAAAGGGCAATGCTGCATTCAGGAAAGCAGCGCTACACTCTTGGCTTGAGCATACACCAGGCTCCCGGGCTGCAGGTCCAGCCTGGCGGCAGACTTGCGCGTGATACGCGCCAGCACCGGCACGCCGGCGGCCGATAGCCGCACGATGACCTGAGCTGTACCGGCAGTGGCAATTGCCTCAACGGTGGTGGGAAATATATTCAGAATGCTGGTGCCCGATTGCAGTTCCCTGGTGAGGCTGATATCACGTGCGGCCAATTGCAAGCGTACCCGGGCTCCGACAGCCAGGGAAACACTGGGGAGCGCAAAACTGCCGCCGGGGAATTTCAGCTCGGTCAGCGAATATTCCTCGTCGTGGCTGGTCACGATCGCGTCTATCACGACGGCGGCCTCGCTGTCCTGCGCCAGCGGTAAATCCAGCCGTGCGAAAATCTCGTGAACGTCGCCCGCTGCGATAATGCGCCCGGAATCCATGAGCACCAGGTAGTCGGCTATCCGGTTGACTTCGTCTCTGGAATGACTTACGTACAGAACGGGAATGTGGAATTCACGCTGTACTGCCAGGATGTAAGCCAGGATTTCCAGTTTGCGCTCCTGGTCCAGTCCTGTCAGCGGCTCATCCATCAGGATAATCCTGGGATTTGCCGCCAGCGCCCTGGCAATAGCGACCCTTTGGCGTTCTCCCCCGGACAAGGTATCGACCTTGCGATTGAGCAGGGCAGTGACGTCCATCAGTGCGCATAAGCGCTCGACAGACAATTTTCTTTGCGGGATGGGTACCCGCTTCAGTCCGTATTCAATGTTGCCGAGCACATCAAGGTGCGGGAACAGGCTGGCTTCCTGGAACACGTAGCCAAGTGCACGCTGATGCGTTGGCACAAAGGTTTCGCCTGACTGCCAGCTTGTATCTCCCACCGACAGCAGCCCCCCGGGGATGTGGTCCAGGCCGGCAATTGCGCGCAGCAAAGAGGTCTTGCCGCATCCGGATGGTCCAAACAGAACGCTCACGCCCTGCGCGGGTATTGCAAAATCGGCATCCAGCAGAAAATGCGCCCGCTGGATCCTGAAGCGCACTGCAATGCTCATGACTGTAACAGCCGGAACTTGCGGTTGAACCCGTATACCACTGCCAGCAGGATAAAGGAAAAAGCAATCAGGATGCCGGACAGCCAGTGGGCATGAAGATAGTCCAGGTTTTCGACATGGTCATATATGGCGATGGAAGCGACCCTGGTTTCACCCGGTATGTTTCCTCCAATCATCAGCACTACGCCGAACTCACCCAGTGTATGGGCGAAGCCCAGCACTGCGGCAGTGACAAAGCCCGGCTGGGCCAGTGGCACGGCGACACTGAAGAAGCGATCCAGCGGAGAGGCCCGCAAGGTTGCAGCCACTTCCAGCGGGCGGGGGCCCACCGCGGCAAATGCGTTTTGTAGCGGCTGTACCACGAATGGCAAGGAATAAATCACCGAACCGATAACCAGGCCAGCAAACGTGAATGCAAGGGGCTGGCCGCCGATCGCGGTCATGAATTTGCCCACCGGGCCATGTGCACCCAGCATCACCAGCAGGTAAAAACCCAGCACAGTGGGCGGCAAAACCAATGGCAGCGCGACTACTGCTTCGAGCAGGTAACGGTAGCGCCAGCGGGTGCGCGCCATCCACCATGCCAGCGGGGTGGTCAATAGCAGCAGGATAAGGGTCGTGAGGATGGCCAGCTTGAGGGTTATGGCCAACGCACTGAGGTCCTCGGAGGACAACATCATGGGGTCGCGTAGCCGTGTGCCCCAATGATTTTCAGTGCCTCCCAGCTTTGGGTGAATTGCAGGAAGGCCCTGGCCGGCTCGCTGTCTTTCAATAACACAGCCTGTTGCTCGATGGGCGAGTACAACGATTGGGGGATGTCCCAATAAGACCCTTTCAGTGGTTTCCCAGGTTGTTTTACCTGGGCATAAGCGATGAAGCCAAGTTCAGCGCTGCCGCTGTTAACGAACTGGAAGGCCTGAACGATGTTTTCGCCGCGCACCAGGCGGTTGGCAAGCGACTCCCACAGGCCGCTGGCCTGTAGCACTTGCTGTGCAGCCCGGCCATAGGGTGCAAGTTCAGGATTGGCAATGGCGATGTGCTTGAAGTCGCCGGTTTTCAGCACGTCACCAACAGGATCCACGTATCCGGCAACCGGGCTCCACAATACCAACTTGCCTACGGCATAGGTAAAGCGAGTTCCTGCAACCGCAGTGCCGTCCTGCTCGAGCTGCGCCGGACGCTGGCTGTCAGCGGCAAAAAATGCGTCAAACGGCGCACCGTGCTGAATCTGGGCGAACTGCTTGCCTGTCGAGCCAAAAATCAGGATCACTTCGTGCCCGGTCTGGTTTTCGAATTGCTTGGCAATGACCTGCATGGCGGGACGGAAATTGCTTGCAACGGCGACGCGGATTTCCGCGGCAGTTGCCGGTACAGGCAACACCACTGCGGCCGCCAACAAGGCAAGGCAAGCGGGAAAAAAAGCCAATCTTCCCCGCACGGGCTTGCTGCGTTTATCGGCTAATGTGAGCATGGATTTTTTTCAACCGGTTTGGCGCCTTGCGCAACCAGGACAGTTTGAGAAGTTCCAGGATCAGGGCTGGGTCCACCCGGGCAATATGGGCTTTCAAGCCAACCACTTTAGCTCCCCACCACAATTTTTCAAAGGACATTGGGTCTATAGCCACGGCCCGGTCCTGGTCCATGTCACTGGCAAAAATATTAAAACTTTTCCGATCGGGCGGGGCAGTGGCAAAAATCTTGCCTCGAATCCGGAACGAGGTGAGGGTGAAGTGCGGCTCTTCGGTAACTTCCGGCAGTGCCAGCACATAGTCCCTTATTTGTTCAAATCCCATACTACCTCCCTGGTACCTGACGTGTTCACAGCAAATGTCCCAGTCCCAGCACTGCACATGCACCAATCACAGCAATTACTCCAAGCTTGAATTTGAACAGCGCAACGAAAGCCACCATGCCAATTATTCCCGCCCACCATTCAAAGGGCGCCGCAAACCCCCCGGGCCACAGCACATGGTATGCAAAAAATACGGCAAGGTTGAGTATGACACCCACAACGGCGGCGGTCACGGCAGTCAGAGGGGCGGTAAACCCAATCGTGTGCCGTGTGGTTTCGACAAATGGGGCGCCCAGCAGGATGAGCAGGAAGGACGGCAGAAATGTGAAAACAGTGGCACAGCAAGCCCCGGCAACACCTGCTAACGGCAACATGGCTGGCCCGAAAATTTCCTTGGTCCAGCCGCCAACAAAGCCCACGAAGGCCACCACCATGATCAGTGGCCCCGGTGTTGTTTCGCCCAGGGCCAGGCCGTCGATCATTTGCGTGGCCGTCAACCAGCCGTAATGTTCCACGCCACCCTGGTATACATAGGGTAGGACTGCATAGGCGCCGCCAAAAGTGACCAGTGCCGCTTTGGTAAAAAACCAGCCCATCTGGGTGAGCGCAGCATCCCAACCAAAGGCGGTCGTGAGCGCGGCCAGCATTCCCGTCCACAGGGTAATTCCTGTCAGTGCAATACTCGCAAACCGCCTGCGACTAAAGATTACATGGGGCGGGATCGGCGTGTCATCATCGATCAGCGCGGGACCGTATGAAGCATGGGTGCCTGCGTGTCCGGCGGACGTCCTGAATGCGTCTGGCGCAAAGCGCGAACCCAGAAAGCCCACAACCCCGGCTCCCAGGACGATAAGAGGGAAGGGCAGCTTGAGCACAAAAATCGATAAGAAAGCGATCAGGGCAACGATCCGCAACACGTTATTAGTCAAAGCCCTTGATCCAATGCGGTAGGCAGATGCCAGCACAATGGCCGTGACAGCCGGCTTGATGCCGTACAGGATGCCCTGGATGAGGGTGACATCTCCATATGCGAGGTAGACCCAGGACAAGCCGGTGAGCAGAAACAGGGAAGGCAGAACAAACAGTGTACCCGCCGCTATTCCACCCCGTATGCCATGCATCAACCAGCCAATGTAAGTCGCCAGTTGCTGCGCCTCAGGGCCGGGCAAAACCATGGTGTAATTGAGTGCATGCAGAAACCGTTGCTCAGATATCCAGCGCCGTTTTTCCACCAGTTCCTGATGCATCATGCTGATTTGACCTGCGGGACCGCCAAAACTGACAAAGCCCAATTTAAACCAGTAAACCAGCGCACTGCGGAACGCTACGGCATTTGGCGGAGCCTCGCGGCTGGAAACATCAGTTACCAAAGAAATCCACCAGCCCGGTTTCGAGTGAATATTCCGCGCCCACGATTACCAGTCCGTCATGCTGAACCAGTTGCTCAAGCAATGCCGAACCATGGCGCAAGTGATCGACCGAAACGCAGATGTTGGCCCGCACGGCCTGGTGGACCAGCAGGTCACTATCCAGTTGTTTTGAGCTATGTAGTAATGGCGCTACGGACGGACGGATGCGGTTCACAATAGAGCGAAGGTTGGGCGACTGGCCTTCCGAGGGCTGCCCAAGTTGTTCGATGGTGGCAAGTATCGCGCCACATTGCGAATGGCCCAGCACCACCACAAGTCGTGTGCCGAATCGTTCCGCAGCAAACTCCACGCTTCCAACCTGTGAAGGCGCAACGATGTTCCCCGCCACCCGAATGACAAACAAGTCGCCCAGGCCCTGGTCAAACACGATTTCTGCCGGAACACGCGAATCCGAGCACCCAAGAATGATGGCAAAAGGCTTTTGCTCGGAAGCATATTCACTTGGCCGCAAGTGGCCGATTTCACTGGTGTTGGACACGAAACGTTTATTGCCTGCAATCAGGCGTTCGAGTGCTGCCGCAGCCGGGATCATGGGTATGTGTTCTTGCTCATTGGAATGGACCCGATGGTACGACAGCTTGCTGTGCTGTGCACTATCTTGAATATTTACCCGAACATCTTTTTTCAGGCAAAAATCCCGTGCAAGTACCAGCCACGGCGCGGTTTGTATTCATGGAAGGCCCAGAGCGTGCTTCCGCGGGTATCGCGCACGATGAAGTAGTCGCGGCGGCAATCGCGGCCATCCCACCAGCCGCTTTCAATGCGCTCGGGGCCGGCGAGAATTTCGTACTGGCCAATATCGCAGCGTTTGGGCTTGGGCAGTAACCAGGACGGCCGGTGAGCCAGGGCTGTGCAGTGTGCTGTTTCATCCAGCGCCCGTGGCCGCCAGCTGTATTCCGGGCGATGGTCTTCAACACCCGTCAGGCCGCCTACCGCATCGCGGCCCAGCCGCGCTTGCAGGCGCTCGGCCAGTTGTTCAATGCCTTGCTGCTGTTCCGCCGGGCTGTCGCGGAACAGGCTGTGCTGGCTGGCGGCTAACTGCAGCAGCTGGGGGGCTTCCATGCGTATTTCGCGTACGGCTTGTGGCAGTCGCAGGCGGTCCAGTCGCTCGCGCAACACGCCCAGTAACCGTGCCGGGTCCTGGGTGGGGGATTGCATGCCAAGTTCCAGCTGGCTGTCAGCATGGTCTTCATGGCGTAGCACGATGTGCAGGGACTGCACAGCCTTGTCGCTGCCGCGGAGCACGCCACACAGTTCTTCCAGCAGGCGCCTGAATGGAAACAGCAGAGCCTGGCTGGCGTGAATCTCAGCCGGCAATTCCAGGCGTGTACTAAAAGCCTGTGGTGACTGGTATATAAGGCGCGGATCGGGGCGGGTGCCCAGCAGGCGGTCAATGTAGTCCGTTACCGCTGGGCCGAAACGCCGCGTCAACGCCTTGCGTGGCAGGCGCAGCACATCCCGCACCTGGCGAAAGCCCATCAACTCCAATGCATGCTGCTGGGATTCCTGCAGGTTCAGGCAGCGCAGAGACAAAGGACCAAACTGCCGACGGATATCGCCGCCTGCATTGATGTGCAATGCTTCCCCGGCAGCCAGCCAGGCTGCCTCGGGCGTGGGAGCAGAGCCGGCTACCACGTGGTAGCCCAACCGCCCCAGTTCACGTTCCAGGCGCTGACCGAGTTCAAGCGGGGAACCGAACAGGCGCTCACTTGCGCCGGCTTCCAGCAACAGCGCGGGGCGACCGGGTGGAATGCTGACCTGGCTGCTGTACTGGTAACACCAGGCTGCCAGACGCTGCAACGCCTCGTCTTCCTCTGCTGGCTGGCGCGGCACTATGCACACGCCATCAAGAATGCCCAAAGCGGCCATTGCCGGTATGCCCGGTTTAATGCCGCCTTTGCGCGCGGCCGGATTACTGTCGATGATCACTTCACGCCGCTGCACGATAGTGCTGACCGCAAGTGGCAAATCCTGCCTGGCCTGGCCGCGGATGAACCCGTCCAATGCCAGGTGGGGCAGGCGCAAAGCCAGCCAAAGGGGTGTCGTGGTGGTATTGGACCGGGGAAGCATGGCCCTCAGTGTGAAACTGCTGCGTATCATAATGCGAGAATCGCCCTAGTTGACTGCTTCAGTTGATCGCCTTAGGGAAGCTCTGAATAAATCAGAGTTTCCTTAGTTGATTACAGCAGAAGGCTGCAACGGGCCAGGGCTGTTGCGGGGGCTGAATGTGCGGTTGCCACCACAACTCTCCCCAGCCAGACCGGGGTGGTGGTGCTCCCTGCGCGCATGCAAATGCGGTATCCAGGCGGACTCACCGGACTGGCTGCTGCGGCACTTCCCCCGGCATTTCAGGATATCGATCCGGGTACCCCTTGCATTACCTTGGGCCGCGCCCTGCAGATGCAGTCGCAGGGCGCAGGGTGAGGCGCTGGTTAGCACCTGTTCCGGGCGAAACAAGAAGGCCAGTTTGGCGTTGGCTTCGGCGGCCAGTTGCAGCCGGCGTAGCCGGGCAAAGCTGGCTTGCTCAGGCCAGGCCAGCACGGCACCGTCCTGGATGCCGTGCAAAGCCTGTTCGCAGGCCCACATTGACTCCCTGGCACTGTGGGTGCGTACCAGCAATAACCGTTCCAGAGCCAACCCGTGGCCCTGCAGAGCGGGCGGGTAGGGAACCCAGGGTGGATCGACCAGGACCAGCCATTGGCTGTTGTGGCTGATTTCAGCCAGTGCCGGAAACAACAGGCTGAATTCACCCAGGCCGGGCTGATTCGTGATCAGCTCCGTTACTGCACCGACCGGCCAGCCACCGCCTGGCAGGTACGCGTCCAGCCGTGCATGACCGGTAGCCAGCGTACGCTGGTGGCGGTTGGGCTCTCGCCCGCGCCACAAGTGCGGTATGCCGGCCAGCAGGGTGTCTATGGTGGCAGCCTGGTCCATATCAGGGGTAAGGTGCATCACTCGAGGCGGGGCCGGATTACACCCACCCCCAGGCCCTCGATCACCAGTTCCTGCCGGCGCAGATCAACTTCAATCGGCTGGTAATCAACATTTTCCGCAATCAACTGCACCCGGTGACTGCGTCGACGAAAACGTTTTACGGTGACTTCATCATCCAGACGTGCGACCACGATCTGGCCGTTACGCGCTTCGGGGGTGCGGTGCACGGCCAGCAGGTCCCCGTCGAGAATACCTGCGTCCTGCATGCTCATGCCCTCCACCCGTAGCAGGTAATCAGGCCGCTGAGCAAACATTCCCGGGTCGATACGGTACTCAGCCTCGATGTTTTCCTGTGCCAGGATAGGGCTGCCGGCAGCCACTCGCCCCACCAGCGGAACCAGGGTTTTGGGGTTGGCCGGCAATTCGCCAATGGCCAGCGGTAACAGCGTAATGCCACGCGATACACCGCGCTCAATGCCGATCATGGATTTCTTTTGCAGTACCCTTAAATGCGCTTCCGCCGCATTGGGCGACTGGAAGCCAAAGTGTTTGCATAGCTCTGCTCTTGTAGGTGGAAACTTATGTTTATCAATGAATTGAGCGATAAACTTAAGAATTTCTCTTTGTCGCAATGTGAGTAATTGATGGGCCATGTGCGTGATCCTTATAAAGGTGTCTGTAAATATATACAGTACTGTATGGTTGATCAAGTCCTTGTTGAGAAGGGATGGTCAATTCTGGACGCTTGGAAGAGCGAACGGCCTGGCCTTTTCAGAGTCCGCTTAGCCGGCCTGTGGCTGCCCTCGCGAATTGTGCGGCCTGATCGGGACCGGGCTGGAAGGGCATCCTTCCCTTTCAGCCCTCGATTTTCATCCCTGAAAATCGCCCCGGTCCGCACAATTCACTCGGCGGCTAAAAGCCTCTGAAAAGGCCAGGCCGTTCGCTTTTATAGTGGATCAGTGTTGATGTAGCCCATATGGGCGTGGAGGATGGTGAAGACTTACCAGCCACCACCACCGCCACCACCGCCACCACCTCCCGATGAACCGCCACCACCGCTACCAGAACTGGAACCGGGCGGGGTAGAGGCCGAGGAGATGGCGGTGGAAAATGAGTTGCTGAAATTGCCTCCGAGGTGATTGAGCGCGCCCATGCCGTGGTAATTGCCGCTATACCAGGCGGGTTGGTAAGCGGACGCTTGTGGTGTTTCTCCAGGTACTTCGCGGGGTAATTCGCGGGCAAATCGCTCGCACCAATGATTTTCCACCCCCAGCGCATAGGCGTAGGGTAGAAAAGACTCGAATACTTCGGGAGTCAGCACAGGCGAGCGCATGTGATCCAGGCGGTCCTGCTCAGCAGTGTCAAGGTACATACGGAATCCTTCGATCTCGTCCATCGCCTGGCGTCCGGCGGGGGTTGGCGCCCGCAGCAACCAGATGAATAGCCCGTGCAGAATCAATACCAGCAAACCCCAGCTGATCCAGATCAGCGGGCCGCTTCCAAAGGCAAGGGCTGCGAATGCAGACAAGCCTGTGAAGATGACCGGCGGAGCAACATACAGGGTATTGAGATGAAACAGGTGTCCTTGGTATTCATTTTTCAGTGCCCGCTCCAGTACTGTGCGCGCGGCCTGGAATTTCGCATGGTTCGCGTTGGTCATGGCTATGGATGAAGTGCCGCTTGGCAACATGGCGTCAAGGACACTCTCCTCGGTCCGGGTAAGCTGCCCGCTACCGGAGTGCAAAGGGGCGCGACCAGTCGCGCGATGCAAGCTGAACTCCTTGCCCTCTTCCTCGATGCGAAGATGGCCTTTAACCGCAAGGCTGATAATTGCAGCAGTAAAGGCCTGGTTCCTGAAGCCCATATCCAGCAGGTAGCGGCAGGCCGAGGGGGAAATGCCCTCGGGTGGCTTGAATTGAGGAATGATCACGCCTTTTGCGGGGTCGCGCCCAATTTTGTTCCACGCCCAGCCATACCACAGGAACGAAAGCACCAGGCCCAGCGCCAGCACCAGGGCTGCACCGTTGTCGCGCACGAACCAAAAAGCTTTTTGCGCGCCTGAAGGCTCCGCAATCAGGCCCTTCGGCCAGCTAACCACTACGGTGAAGCCTTCGCGCGGGGCGAGTTGCCGTGTTGTTGCAAATTCCACGGTGCGCGCATCAATGACGCGGGCCTGGCCATCAGTCCCCTTTGAACCGGAAACGCCGGTATATACGTCTAGTTCAAGCTGGTCCGCAGCAATCGAGAACGGTAAGGAAATTCGTGCCGAAGTTTTATCTATGGGAAAAGCCCAGTCACTGCCCGTGACGTTCCAGTACAGCTCGTCATGGTCTGCAAAAAAGCCCAGTTGCCGGTTGGTGTGGAATTGGATCCGGTAGGTATATTCCGCGGGATCGAGAAAATGGTCCGCGCTACCGATATACACCCGGACACCATTGCTCATTTCCTCTGTGTGCCAACTCTCCGGCTGCCCGTCGCGCAGTATTGAGTCGACGCCGAATTCCACTCTGTAATGATTGCCGTACCGATCTGTGTAGCTGGTGGGAAATTCCCGGTAAATTCCGCGCCGGATTTCGTTTCCTTCCGCCCGCACGCGAATTTCTTCACTGACCGTGAGTTCCCCGTCCGGGTGAACCATGACTTCAGTGCTGTAGTTGAGGATACGTTCGTCTGCTCCTGCGATGCTGGTCAGCAGAAGGCTGCCAAGCAGCAGCAGGTATTTCCTGATTTGACTGATTTTCAGGTGACGCTGTCGCACAGGCCGGTTTGGGAGGCTTCCAGTCACTTGGAATCTTCCTTCCGCGACAGTTGTACCACGGGCACTTCGCGCTGACTGGCCAGTTCAATTTCGAAGAAAGCGGCAGCACGAAAACCGCACAGGCGTGCTATCAGCAAGGAAGGGAAACCCTGCACGAGGTTATTGTTGTCACGCACGCTGCCGTTGTAATAACGCCGTGCATATTGCAAATGTTCTTCAATTTCCACAAGGCTGGCGTGCAACTGCTGGAAGCCCTCGCTGGCCTTGAGATCCGGGTAATTTTCCGCCAGGGCAAACAGACTCCCGATAGAGCGGGACAGCCCGGTCTCTTCATTGGCGCGACGTTCAAGCGGCATGGCAGCCGTGCTGCGCAGTTGGCTGAGCTGTTGCAACACTGCCGATTCGTGTTGAGTGTAGCCCGTTACCGTAGCCACCAGGTTGGGCACCAACTCGTAACGGCGCTGCAACTGCACATCGATTCCGGCCCAGGCTTCGCTGACCTGATTGCGCAATCGCACAGCGCGGTTGTATGTCACAGCTGCCCATGCTGCCAGCAATCCTGGAAGAATAATCAGGAACCAAGACATGGGGTCAGCTCAGGAAGGCAGGTCCAGCGCATCACAAATGAAACGATTGAGTGGAGCGGCACGGCTGCAGGCATCCGCTACCTGGTCGATGAAGCCCGGGCCTAAGGCAGCAGACGGCTCCGCTGCGGCCATCACATAAAAGCTCTTGCGCTTGAGGTCCTCGATGTGTACGTGCTCTGCATTGAAGCCCCGGGGTGGGCGCAACAGCGATTCCCCCTGGATGCCTCCCAGCTCCAGCACTCTCGGTGCGTTTTTTATACGTGCCCAGGAGCGTGCGTTGTCTGCAATGAAGTCCCGGATTTTGTTCAGTTGCGGCGCGGGTGGCCGCCAGATACCACCGCCGAACAGAAGACCATCGGTGTCGAGGTGCACATAAAATCCGGGCGCATGCACGTCATTGCCCGCATCGTGCCGGAACTGGCAAGCGGCATGTGTTTTGTAGGGAGTTTTGTCTTTGGAAAATCGTGCATCTCGGTAGATCCGGAACATCGATCCACCATGCGGTCTTGGGTCGGCTACGTAGTGCGGTGATATGGCCTTTAGCCGTGGTCGCATTGCAGAGATAAATTCACTCATGGGCTGCACCACGGACTCAATGTAGCGCTCTTTCGAAGCGTTGAACCAGTCCCGGTTATTGTTTTTTTCCAGTTCAGCGAAGAACTTGAAGAGGTCCGCAGGAAACCCTTGGAAAATCGTCAACCCTGGCACCTCGCGGCGTGTTTTTGAATGACCAGGGTCTTATTCAGAGGGGTCATCCGTAATGATGGCAGAGGCGCCTGGTTCGAGTTCCCGGGGATACATGTAGCCGGTTCCCATCCCAAAACCCATACCGGGATAGGGGTAGTACGGGTATCCGCCCCAGTACGCACCACCACCCCAGTAGTACGGGTAGAAATTCGGTCCGTAGAAGTTGTCGTACATCATCACGGTTTTGCGTGGTTGCCACAGAACCATATCGGTTAGTGCCAGGACGGGGTAGCGGTAGTCAAACTCTTCGATTTTGCGTTCTTCTATGCTCTGGATTTGCCCGACTATGGTGACTTCACGACCCTGTTTGTAGATTTCCGGGTCATGGAAGCCCTCGGAACAGGCTATGAAACGCCCCGATGTGGTGTCATCGCCGGACACCGGTCGCATATATTTGTCCAGTGCGCGCGATAGCACTTCAAAACAGGTTTTGTTTTGCTCGTTGCGGGTAGCAACCAGAATACCGCCCCAGCGCACGCTTGCTCCGAACTGTTGCGGTTGCACGGACGCTGGAGTAACGGGATTGAACTCGCCTTCCAACTGGACCGGCACCGCCGTGCAAGAGACCAGAAAGGCGGCGGTGGATGCCGCGAAAAGCGTTAGTAGGTGTTTGGCAGTCATTTGCATGGTGTCCATTGGACCGGTATAAGCCGGTACTATATTACATTAACCTGACGATTTTTTTCTGGGGCGAAAGCACTGAACCGCATTCTCCAACTCACCTGCCGGCGGCGGCTCCGCCGAATAGCGGTGTTGGTTGTACAGACTTGCGATGCGGTAAATTTCTTCCTTACTCCCATTCAAGTGGACCGTCGCCGCGGCGGCCAGTTCCATTGCGCCATTGGACGCCGGGGCTTGGAAACCGGCCTTTTTCAGGCGCCGGAGGAACTTCTTCCAGGCCCTTGCAACAGGGTTCCTATCGACTTGACCAATCAGCCTGGAGAGCACCGGCAGCACGAATAACGCAATGATTCCGAGAACACCGAACAGCATGGACGTCAAGGCGGCCGGGCTCATGTAGTCCAGCCCAAACTGCGAAAACATGTGTGCCTGGCGTTGCGAGCTGAACTCAATGATCCAATCGTTCCAGCGCTGCTCTACCAGGTCCACGCCATTACGCACCGATCGCACCCAGTCGAAGTCCAGCATGTGCCGGGGTGCGGAAAGCGCTCTGCGTGATCCCTGCTGGACGCGCAGAGGAGATACAGCTGCAGTGGGGTCTACCCGGGTCCAGCCTTTTTCCGGAAGCCAGACTTCGGTCCATGCATGAGCATCCGATTGGCGCACCAAGAGGTAGTTGCCGATTTCGCTGTACCAACCACCCTGATAGCCGGTTACGATTCGTGAGGGGATACCGGCCATGCGCATCATCACCACAAACGCTGAGGCGTAGTGCTCGCAGTAACCCGTGCGGGTTTCAAACAGGAAGTCGTCAATTGCATTCAGTCCCAGCAAGGGTGCATCCAGGGAGTAGTGAAACTCTTCTTCATTAAAATAGGTCAGCACGTGGCGGATGAATGCCTCGTCAGCAGGATAATCGCGATGCCAGGCTTGAACTAGTTCACGAGTTTTTGGATTCAGGCCTTCGGGCAACTCCAGTGCCATAAGGCGTAAAGTTTCTTTAAGCTTGGGAGCATCGATATAGTCCGGATCCGAAGCCATTTCATATTGCAACAACTGCACGACCGGCAGGCGGCGCAGCAGTTGGAAGTCCATAGTGATACGGGTGTCTTGCGGAGCGATGGTGGGGTAATCCAGTGCAAACAACCAATTCCGTTCATTGGGTTCCATTTGCACCGTGTAATGCCAGCGGGCACTGGATTCTTGCGGTCTTGGCTCAGCCTCAATATTGCGTCCGAGAAAACTGCTGGTCCAGATATTGTCATCGTAGTTCCATAGCACCGGGCCCCGCCAATATAATTCCGTTGGATCCGGTATGGCGCCTTCGAATTCGGCCCGAAATGCCGGGCTGTCGTCCATGAACAGGGCCTGGATGGACCCGGGGGACATGGAGTCCGACAATCCACTTTTGGCGTCCAGCGCATTTTCGGGCACCCCCCACAAGGGCGTAGCCCAACGTGGAAAAAAAACGAAAAACGCTATGCCAATGGGAATGGCCAGTGTTAAAAGGCGCAGGCTTAATAGCAACTCGGCAACCATCGAACGTCGCATTGCGGGCGGCGCGACAGCAAGCTGAAAAGCTTCGCTGCGTTGGAGCTGTGCAAGGGCAGCCAACCCAAGAGTAATGGTTGCCAGCCCATAAACCGGCATGAAAATACTCTGGGTAAATAAGAACTGCGTGACGCACAGGAAGAAACTGAAACTGACAATCAGCCGGGCGTCACGGATGCGCTCGCATTCAATCAGCTTAAGTGCCAGCATTGCCGCCAACAGGCTAACCGCCGCCCGACGACCGAACAAGCCGCCGTAAGACACAACCAGAGCAGTGAGCGACAGTGCCGTGGCCACGTAACGAACAAGCTTGGGCAAAGTTGGCCAGCCCTTGAGTTCCGCGCCCAGCCGCCAGACCAGAGGAGCCAGTGCCATGACAGCAACCAGCGGGGGCATCCGCAGGATTTGCGGGGTCATCGCCGCCGACAGCACGGCCATCACCCACATCATGTTGCGCACTTTTGGCTGCATTACGTTTCGTATAAGGCCAGGATTTTCAGGCAGGCGTCCCTATGCTCCTTCCCCAAAGCGGCAGGTAGTGCGTCCGTGGGCAATTCCAGGGAGTAGGGGATTTGTCGGCGTTCGGCCCGCAGAACCCAGGCGGTGAGAATGGATAATTTTTCCTCCGAGTTCAGCGCACCCATCAGGTACCAGTTGAGTTCACAGGCTTCTTCACGGGGTGCCTCCATCACTTGCGAATACAACTTGTCGTGCCGGGCGCTGGTGCGCCATGCAACACTGCGCAGGGGGTCACCCGGCCGATATTCGCGCAGTCCATGAAACTGTTCACCTTCACCGGCCTTGGCTACGCCATCATCTCCCCTCCCGGTACGTGGCAGGGGTGGGGGGTTGCTGGCTGGCTGCGGGTAAACCAGGCAGCGCGTGAAAGGGATGATTACCGACCATGCGCGGAACAACCCTAGTGGAATGCGGCTTTCAAGGTTGAATGGTTCCATTTGCATCCATCCTCGGATGCCAGTTTGTTGCTGCAATTCCAGGCAGCCCGAGCTGTTTGGCGCAATGTCCGCTGTATCTGCCGACTCTGTGCAGCGCAGTTGCACGGAATACCTGTAACGTGGTTCAGGGTTGTGGATAAACACGCGGAAGTTAGCAGCCTCGCCGGCGAAAACCGGCTCGGTCTGGATTGAGCTGAGCCGCAAACCAACCAGGTTCCGATAGGCGAGAAAACTGGTCAGCTGGGCGATCGCAGCCAGGGTGAACCCATACAGCAGCGCCATGTTGTTGTTGAAATTAAGTCCGCCGATTACGGTGAGCCCCAACAGAACTCCAAACCATGCCCCAAAGCGGGTCGGCATTACATAGATGTGACGGTATTCCAGAAGGAATGGAACTACTACCGTTCCGCGGCGCGCCCGCACTCGTTCCAGTATCCAGCCATCGAACCATTGGCCGAGTCTGAACCGCTCAAGGCTTGCGTCAATGAACGCCATGCTGCGCCCGTACAAAAGAAATCAAATCAGGGTATCGGCAGTTGTTGCAACAACTCCGCGATTTGCTCATCCGCGGACTGGCTGAAACCGGAAGATGCATTCAGACGGTGTCGCGCCAGGCTGGGGAAAATCATTTTCACATCCTCCGGCGTCACAAATTCACGGCTATCGAGAAACGCACATGCGCGGCTCGCGCGCATCAGCGCCAGTCCCGCTCGCGGAGACAAACCGCTCTCGAACCATTGTTTATTCCTGGTTTCGGCAAGCAATGCCTGGATATAGTTCAGCAAGTCCCCGCTGACGTGTATTTGTTCGCAATCTGACTGCAGATCCATAACGTCCTGCGGCGACAGGCATGGCGAAACTTGCTGCAACATCAACCCGCGATCCTCGGTGGTCAGTAACTCCCGCTCGGCAGCGGCATCGGGGTACCCAATGCTCATGCTCATCAGGAAACGGTCCAGTTGTGAATCGGGCAGAGGAAAGGTCCCAACAAGGTCCAACGGATTTTGTGTAGCGAGAACGAAAAAAGGGCGTGGCAGGATGTGTGTCTGGTTGTCGATGGTGACCTGGCCTTCGGCCATTCCTTCTAGCAAGGCGCTTTGCGTTTTGGGGGTGGCACGGTTGATTTCATCGGCCAGGATTAACTGTGAAAAAATCGGGCCCGGGTGGAATTCAAACGCTTCTTTCTCACGCTTGTAAATCGATACGCCGAGAATGTCAGCGGGTAGCATGTCGCTGGTGAACTGGATGCGCTGGTAATTGGAGCCAATAACGCCTGCCAGGGCGTGCGCCAGCGTGGTTTTTCCGACGCCGGGTACGTCCTCAATTAAAAGGTGCCCGCGTGCCAGCAGGCAACAGAAGGCCAGTCGCACCCGCTCTTTCTTGCCCAACAGTATCCGGTTCACCTGCAGCTCCGCCAGCTGCAGGCGCTCACGACGTGTCTGCGCGAGTGGGCTCGAGCTAAAAGCGGTGCTGTTCATGGTTGAATTCCGTTTGCAATTTATCCGTGCTCGAACGTATTTCCCCAATCGTCAGCGAGTATATCAAACATGCGGGGCGGCGCAGCGAATTGTGCAGCACCTCCCAAACCTCATCTGAAATGCCGTTCCAGTCGCGGTATATTGGGCTAATGGTTAATCAACCGGGCAGGATGAGCGAGCCGCAGAGCGCCAAAACAGCCCTGGTACTGCCCGGTGGCGGAGCGCGCGGGGCGTACCAGGCCGGGGTGCTGAAAGCCATCGCGGAAATTACGCCGCCAGGAGTTAATCCATTCCCGGTGATATGCGGAGTGTCTGCCGGAGCAATCAATGCAGTGGTTCTGGCCAGCCACGCGCACGAATTTCATGTGGGCGTAGATCGCCTGTTGCAGTTCTGGTCAAGCATGTTTTGTGGCCGCATATACCGCACCGATGCATGGTCTGTTCTGCGCATCGCTGCCCAGTGGGCGCTGTCAATCCCGCTGGGCGGCAAAGTGATACCGCATCCGAAATCGCTGCTGGACAACCGGCCCTTGCGGCGTTTTCTGCAGGCTAACCTGAAGCTCCAGGGAATAGGGGAGGCCATAGCTGGAAGGCATTTGCAGGGTGTCGCCATCACCGCGTCCGGTTACACCAGCGCATCTGCCACGAGTTTTTTCCAAGCCGCCAGTGAGGTACTGCCGTGGGAACGGGAACGCCGCCGCGGCCAGGCGGTTATTTTGCAGGTCAGCCACCTGATGGCATCCGCTGCGCTGCCGCTGATTTTCCCGGCAGAGCAAATCGGCGCGGAGTATTTCGGGGACGGTGGCATGCGCATGCTCACCCCGTTGAGCCCAGCCATCCACCTTGGTGCGGACCGCATCATGGTAATTTCCACGCGCGATGAAAAGCCCGACCCGCCGCCTACTCACTCCATGCCCTATCCATCGCTGGGTGAAATTGGAGGCTACCTGCTTGATACCATTTTCATGGATACTCTGAACGCCGATCTCGACCGTTTGCAGCGTATCAACCGGACGCTGGCGCTTGTTCCGCCCGGGCACGCCACCGATACCGCGCTGCAGAAAATCGATTCCCTGGTGGTTCGCCCCAGCCGGGATGTGCGCGATATCACCCAGGAACACATGGGCGATATTCCTCGTGCGGTGCGCCTGCTGTTGCACAGCCTGGGTGGATGGGGAAAGGACTGGCGCCTGGCGAGCTATTTGCTTTTCGAACCCGCTTATTGCCAGGAACTTATTGCCATGGGCTATAGGGACGGCATGGCCATGCGCGGTGAACTAAGCGAGTTCCTGGAGATGCCTAGGCGGCGTTGACCTCTGTGCGCAATACCTTCTGCGCGAGGTGTTCCGCATCGCTGCTCGGAAAATCATCCACTGCAGTGGCAGCGCGACCGGCCTCCTGTGCGAGGCGCACGAGCGTTGCCTGTTCTTCCGTAACCACGCCACTTTCCACTGCGCGTTTTACCAGTCGTTTGTAGTTGTCCCAGGTGACGTGTTCCTTGAGCGCATTGCGTACAGCGTTTTCAGCATTGGCCGAAGTCAGTAGCAGGTGAAACGCCGAATGGATTTTGCCCGCAGCATCATCGCCATCTGAAATATATACGCCCGACACGAGCCGGTCGCGACTTTCATTCTCAGACAGCAACAAACGCGCAACCGCCTTGCCGACTGAGTCTGAAGGCGGACTGTAGGGCAGGCCGAGTGGAAACACGATCCATTTGATCAGTGTTCCAACGCCGGGCAGGGGGAAATTGCCGAGTACGCCTCGCAGGCTTTCCTGGATCGTGTGCAAGCTGTCGTCCATTGCCCACTGCACCATGGGAAAATCATCTTCGGGGCGGCCGTCATCTTCAAAGCGCTTCAGGACTGCGGTGGCAAGGTACAGATGGCCGAGGGCATCGGCGAGCCGTCCGGATAGTTTCTCCTTGATTTTGAACTTGCCGCCCAGCGTGACCAGCACCAGGTCGGCCGACAGGCTGAACACTGCACACATGCGCGTAACCTGGCGGAAATAGGTAGCGGTAGGTCCTCCTACCGGGGCACGGGTCGCCAGTCCGCCGGTCACTGCCAACATGAAAGCGCGAACGAGATTGCTGATGACCAGCCCGATATGGGCAAACAGTGCCTTGTCAAAGGCCTTGCGCCCGCCTGGTTTCGGATCCCTGGCGGCTTCCATTTCTTTCAGCAACCAGGGGTGTGCGCGAATGGCGCCCTGGCCAAAAATGATCAGGGAGCGTGTGAGTATATTTGCGCCCTCCACTGTGATCGAAACCGGAATGGCCTGGTAGGCCTGGGCAAGGTAATTGGATGGGCCGGTTATGACGGCTTTGCCTCCATGTATGTCCATGGCATCGTTCAGGCATTGCCGGTTACCTTCGGTCAATTGGTACTTGAGAATTGCCGACAGGACAGCCGGTCTGTGACCCTGGTCAAGGGCTACCAGCGTGAGATTCCGGGCGGCATCCATGCGGTAGGTGCGACCCGCTATCCTTGCCAGCGGTTCTTCAATACCTTCGAAGTGGCCAATGGGAACATGGAACTGGCGGCGAATGTAGGCATACGCACCAGACATCAATGCGGCCATTTTTCCGCCCGCAACTCCTATTGCGGGCAGGGAAATCGCGCGACCGGCAGCCAGACATTGCATGAGCATGCGCCAGCCCTGGCCGATCCGGTCTTGTCCTCCGATGACCCAGTCCATCGGAATGAACACATCCCGGCCACGGGTGGGACCGTTCATGAACACCGCACCAACCGGCATATGGCGGTTGCCGATTTCGATGCCTGCCGTTTCTGCAGGTATCAGCGCACAGGTGATGCCCAAATCTTCCCTTTCGCCCAGTAAGTGCTCAGGGTCAAGCGTTTTGAAAGCCAGCCCCAGCAAGGTCGCCACCGGCGCCAGCGTGATGTAGCGCTTGTCCCAGTTCAGCTTCAGGCCCAGCACCTGTTTGCCACGAAACATGGCTTTACACACAACACCTGTGTCGGTCATATTAGCTGCGTCCGAACCCGCGCCAGGTGATGTCAGCGCAAAACAGGGAATTTCCTCGCCGCTGGCCAGGCGTGGCAAGTAGTATTTCTTTTGCTCATCGGTGCCATAGTGAAGCAGCAGCTCACCTGGCCCCAGTGAGTTCGGAACCATTACCGTAACTGCGGCGGTCAGGCTGCGACTCGCAAGTTTCATGACCACCGCAGAATTCGCCTGTGCCGAAAATCCCAACCCGCCATACGCTTCGGGGATGATCATGCTCATCATGCGGTGCTCGCGGATGAACTGCCAGGCGTCATCCGGCAGGTCGTGATACTCATCGCAGATCGCCCATTCATCCAGCCGGTGGCAAAACTCCTCCACGGGTCCATCGAGAAATGCCTGCTCCCTCTGGCTGAGAGCGGGTGCAGGATTCCGCAGTAACGATCGCCAACGGGGGCGGCCGGAAAACAGTTCCGCGTCCCACCAGACTGTTCCGGCATCAAGGGCCTCCTGTTCCGTTTCAGAAACCACGGGCATGACTTTTCGAAACCATCCATACAGTCGGTCACTGATCAGCAGGCGCCGCAGTGGTTTGATGGAAAACCCTATGAAGGTTACAGCGATAATCCCGTTGGCAAAGCGAAACCAACTGGAAACGTAGAACAGATGGCGGAACTCGGTCCAGGCAACGGTCAGGCTGACCATGATGGCCATCGCGACCAGCAGGGGCACCCTGTTGTAAGCCAGCAACAGCAGCGTGAAGATCAGCACCGAAAAATAGAGTAGTTCCATGTATCAGCCTCTCGTGTAGCGAAACCGGCCGGTTTGTAGTGATTATTATGGGCCAAGTTCCGGGTGGGAGTCCGGAGTTTTGGCAGGGATGCGCCATGGCCCCGCACGGCAGACGGACATGATAGGTTTGCGTTCTTTCGAGGGTCAAGGATTAGTCATGCGTGATTGCACCTTTACGGACATGCCCGTAAAATTCACGGGGTTTAGCCGAGGGTGTATACTGTCGGCGATGCAAATGTGATTAACCCATAAATACAATTATTTACGAGGAGTTGTTAAGTGCCTGTCGAGAGAACCCTTTCAATCATTAAGCCCGACGCAGTAGCCAAAGACGTGATTGGAGAAATATATAGCCGATTTGAGCAGGCCGGACTGAAGATCATCGCTGCACGCATGACGCAGCTATCCAAGGCACAGGCGCAGGAATTTTATGCCGTTCACAAAGCGCGGCCTTTTTTCTCCGCGCTGGTTGCTTTCATGACCTCCGGGCCGGTCATGATTCAGGTGCTGGAAGGTGAAAATGCCATTTCCCGCAATCGGGAATTGATGGGCGCAACCAACCCGGCCGAAGCCGCTCCGGGAACCATTCGCGCGGACTTTGCCGAAAGCATTGATGCCAATGCGGTGCATGGTTCCGATGCAGCGGCCACAGCGCGGCTTGAAATTGCGTGCTTTTTTGGGCCAGACGAAATTTTTTCCCGCTGAGCCGGTAAACTTCCAAACATTCACATGCCTGGAAACGCGACTCACATAAACCTCCTGGATCTGGACCTGGTCAGGATGCAGGAGTTTTTTGTTTCCATAGGCGAAAAGCCATTCCGGGCAGAGCAATTGTTGAAATGGATTTACCATGCCCGGATTACGGACTTCGCGCAGATGACCAACCTCAGCGTGGAATTGCGTCAGCGCCTGTCTGAGCTGGCCGTCATTGAACCACCAAAAATACTACGGGAACAAACTTCGTCGGATGGAACCGTTAAGTGGCTGATGGGATCCGGCACTGGCAACGCAATCGAAACCGTGTTCATTCCGGAAAGCAAGCGGGGTACTCTGTGTATATCGTCACAGGTAGGTTGCGCCTTGAACTGTTCTTTCTGTTCGACCGGCGCCCAGGGGTTTAGCCGCAATTTGTCTGCCAGTGAAATCATCGGCCAGGTGTGGCAGGCAGCCGAGTCATTGGGGCACGAACGCAATGGCACGCGCCTTATCACCAACGTGGTTTTCATGGGGATGGGCGAGCCGTTGCTGAATTTTGACGCCGTGTTGCCGGCACTTTCCCTGTTGCGTGATGACCTTGGGTTTGGCCTCGCAGCAAAGCGGGTGACTGTTTCAACCGCCGGCCTGGTGCCCGGCATAGACCGTTTGCGTGATTCCATAGACGTTGCGTTGGCCGTGTCCCTGCACGCGCCGGTTGATGATTTGCGCGAAACCCTGGTTCCGCTCAATCGCAAGTATCCGATCAAGGAATTGATGGCAGCGTGCTCGCGTTATGCGTCTGGCAAACACAAACGTAGCGTGACGTTCGAATACACACTGATTGACGGAGTGAATGACCAGCCAGAGCAAGCGCAAAAACTGGTGAAGTTACTGCGCAAGTTGCCCAGCAAACTGAACCTGATCCCCTTCAATCCATTTCCCGGCACGCAGTATCGCTGTTCCCCGCAGTGGAAAATTCGTGAATTCCAGGAAATTGTCATGGCGGGTGGCTTGATTGCAACCGTTCGGAAAACACGCGGAAGCGACATCGATGCGGCATGCGGGCAACTGGTTGGCAAGTTCCAGGACCGCACCCGCCGTAGCGAACGCCTGAGAGAGATGAATTCAGCGTCACAGGAGCACAACCGGGTGTCATGAACAAGCTCATATGGACATGGGTCTTGAGTGCTTGCATGCTGCTGGCACACGGATGCAGTTCTTCATCTGCAAAAAAAGCGGACGAGCCTGATAAGGCCCGCCAGGCGGCCGAAACATTCACATCCTTGGGCCGGAGCTACATGGAACAAGGCCAGGATGAAATTGCGCTGGAAAAACTCAAGCGGGCGGTGGCCAAAGACAAAACGTATGCGCCGGCTCACACCATGCTCGGTGTGCTGTATGAATCGCTCGGCATGAAAGAAGATGCAGGCAAGGAATATCGCCTTGCGGTTAATTATGACCCCAAGGACGGCGAGGTGAATAACAACTATGCCGCCTACCTGTGCAGCGTTGGTGAAGGGAAAGAAGCTCAGAAGTATTTTGAGGTGGCGTTCAAAGCCCCCTTTTATTCCACCCCGCAGATTGCCTATGCAAATGCCGGATTGTGTGCCCTGGAGATGAATGATCTGGACAAAGCCGAGAGATATTTGCGACAATCTCTTGAATATAATGTGGAAATTTCCGCATCTTTATTGGGTCTGTCGAATTTGAACTATCGCAGCGGCGAGTTCTTGAACGCACGTGCTTTCCTGCAGCGATACGAATCTGCAGAGAAGAAGACCGCGGGAAGCCTTATGCTGGGCTACCAGATCGAGAGTGCGCTCGGTGACCAGAAGGCTGCTAATGATTACAAGAGGCAATTGCTGGAACAGTTTCCCAATTCTGCAGAGGCCGCTCAGGCGAGAGATCAGAAGTGATTACAGAAGAACAAAATGAGTTGATTCCCATGAGCCTCGGTGAGCTTCTGTTGCAAGCGCGGGTGAAGCGGGGGCTATCTCTGGATGCAATTTCCCAGGCAACCAGGGTGAAACCTGAGGTACTCGCTGCCATTGAGTCAGGCGAAGCTCAACACGTACCATTGGTCTACCTCAATGGTTATATTCGGTGCTATGCACGTTACCTGGGCCTGCCACAGGAATTGGTTGAAAAACATGTGCAATCGGCCGAAAGTGAGCTGCCGATTATAGGATGTGCTTTCAGCGTGGCACCCCCACGCAGCCCAAGTGATCGTTGGTTTAAGGCAACGAGCTACGCGCTGGCTTCAGCGGTTGTTCTGGCACTGGTGTGGCAGTTCACCAGCGAAGCAGTGCGTTTCTCTCAGGGCGATCCGTTGTTGCGCCCCGCTCCAAACAGCAATTCGCAACCCGGGGTGCAAACCAGTGCAGCAGAGGCCAGTTCAGGCCCCGCGACTACGGCAGCAAAGCGCCTCCCCAATACGCATTTGCGCGCATCCATTGCCTCCATGAATACGGACACGGAATTTGTAGAAGTTGGCCTCCCTTCAGCCGCTGAAGGTGCCTGGGCTGCAGTCGGTAACCGGGATGCAGTCGTAGATACAGCAGAAGAATCCGATACGCTGGAAATCGTAACCTCAGCCGATAGCTGGGTTGAAATCCTGGGCAGCAACGGGGAAAAAATTGAGATGGATCTGCTGCGTGCAGGCAGTCATCGAAGCTATAACGCTGCGCCTCCAATACGCTTGTTGTTGGGGCGCGCTTCCTCAGTGGAAGTGTTCCACAACGGCAAGAAAGTGGACCTCGCTCCTTACACCCGTGGTAACGTGGCCCGGTTTACCCTGAGTGATGAAGACGCCAGCACGGAAAAGGCCAATCCTGAGGCCGGCAGCAACCCCGAAAGTGAAACTGCAACAACCGAAGAGTTGCCGTTGGATCAGGGCTAGTTCTCTGCTTCTTCATCACGAACAGAATATCCAGGTCTTTAACACCGCACGATCTGCATTACCGTCCGCCTGAGCCCAGCCTGATGCTACGCCATGGGCGAAACGTGTAATAGATAAGGAGCTGCACACGCTCCCAGAGAGAAACAGCATTGACTTCAACTATTAGTTCAATCAGGGGAATGCACGACATTCTTCCCGATGATCTGCCGCTCTGGCAAGAACTGGAACGGACGATCAGGGATGTGTTTGCTCGCTACGGCTTTGCAGAAATCCGCGTTCCCCTGGTGGAGAAAACCGAACTATTTGCACGTGCCATAGGCGCGGCGACTGATGTGGTCGAAAAGGAAATGTACACTTTCACCGACCGCAACGGCGATCAGCTTAGCCTGAGGCCGGAAGGCACGGCCGGGGTAGTTCGGGCGGTGCTGCAAAACGGCCTGTTGTACTCTGCACCGTTGCGCCTGTGGTATTGCGGAGCAATGTTTCGCCGCGAGCGGCCACAAAAAGGACGTACCCGTCAGTTTCACCAGGTTGGGGCTGAAGTATTCGGCGCAGCAGGGCCGGACATAGATGCCGAGTTGCTGGCCATGTCGCAGCGAATTTGGTCGGAATTGGGCATCGAAGGCCTTCGCCTGGAAATAAATTCACTGGGAACCTCAAGCGAACGGCAGATATACCGGGAAGCATTGAAATCGTATTTTTCCCTTCACCTGTCTGCACTGGATGAGGACAGCTTGCGCCGGTTGGAACGCAACCCGCTGCGCATCATGGACAGCAAGTCCGCCTCCATGCAGGAAATTATTGCCGGAGCCCCATCGTTCAGCGAATTCCTTGGGGCAGAATCCAGGGCTCACTTTGACCAGTTGCGCCGCTACCTGGACGTGCTAGGGGTGCAGCACGAAGTGAACCCGCGCCTGGTGCGCGGCTTGGATTACTACAGTCACACAGTTTTCGAATGGATAACGGATCAACTGGGTGCGCAGGGCACGGTGTGCGCAGGCGGCCGTTACGATGGACTGGTTGAACTCCAGGGTGGCAAGCCCTGGCCGGGGATCGGGTTCGCCATGGGCCAGGAGCGACTGGTTGAGCTCATGCGTGCAAAAGGAGAAATCAACGCTGTCGCGCCACATGTCTACCTCGTCATGGTCGGGGACCAAACCACTTCCCACGGCCTCGAAATTGCCGAGAGATTGCGGCGCGACGTTCCGACTTTGCGCCTCCTTGCAAATCTGGGCGGGGGCAGTTTCAAGGCACAATTCAAGCGGGCAGATCGCAGCGGTGCCGATTTGGCCCTGGTGGTGGGAGAGCAGGAACTGCAGCAAAGCATCGTTACGATCAAGCCCCTGCGTATGGAAGCCGGCCAACGGCAAGTTGCGTTGGAAGAACTGAGCAGCTGGTTGAACGACTGGTTGCATCACCGTTAAGGAACCTGTGATCAAATATTTATCTGTGTTTGCACGACCAATAATTTAGAATATGCCTCCCGTCCGCGATGGGGTTTTATACCAACGCAGCGTGAACTTCTGAAAATCCACAGGAAGAGAATTCGAAATGGTTGAGATTTACGATGCCCATGAACAGGGCGAAATAGTCAAGAAATGGCTGCAACAAAATGGCAGTGCCATCATTATTGGCTTGGTAGTTGCGTTTGGCGGCCTGTTTGGTTTCAATCAATGGAAGGCCTGGCAGCTCAGTGGTAAACAACAGGCCTACTCTGAATTCCAGGCAATGAATGAATTTCTCACGGCAGGCCAGTTGGATGCCGCCATGGCCAATTTCCAGAACCTGCAGGACAATCACGCCAAGTCGCCGTATGCCTCGCTTGCGGCCCTGCAAATGGGTCGGGCCCGCATTGAAGCCAAGGAACCGGACCTCGCCATCAAGTACTACCGGTTCGTAGTCGAAAACGGCCACCCCAACGCCATCCGGGTGATCGCGCGGGAACGGCTCGCGCGGGTGTTGCTGGATCAAAAGCAGTTGGATGAAGCGTTGAAAGTAATCCAGGGAGAAGCAGAAATCGCAGGTTTTGAAGCACGCTATGCGGAAACGCGAGGCGATATCTTCACTGCACTCGGCCAGAACGAACAAGCGATTGCGGCTTACAAGGAAGCACTGGATGTCATGGAGGAAGGAACGGGCGACCGGGCGGCGCTCCTGCTGAAGCTGGAGGCGCTTGGTGTCATCCAGGAAGAAGAGGAACCCACGTCATGACCCGAGTCTTTCTGACTGCTTTTCTGTGCCTGCTGCTGGTGCAGGGCTGCAAAAGCTGGGGAAATCCTGAGCCGGGCGATCCTGCGCCGCTGGTAGATTTTGATACAACCGTAAAGGTCAAGAGGATCTGGTCCACGGGTGTTGGTGACGGCATGGGCAAAGAGGGAATCTCCATGCCACCCACGTTCGCCGATGGCGTGATTTACGCCGCAGACGCGAAGGGCCAGTTAACCGCCGTTGGTGCAGAAAAAGGCAACAAGATCTGGACCATCAAGACCAAACAGGCATTTTCCGGCGGGCCAGCGGTAGGTGAATCCCTGCTGGTAATGGGAACGCTGGATGGCACGGTGCTGGCCTTTGATGCCGCAGACGGAAGCGAGCGCTGGAGTGCGCGGGTGTCCTCCGAAGTACTGGCCGTGCCGGGAATTTCCGAGAACATCGTTGTGGTTCGTTGTATTGACGGCCGTGTGTTTGGACTGGATGAAAAAACCGGCACCCGGGTGTGGATTTACGACAGCAGCGTTCCACTGCTTACATTGCGTGGTAACACCAACATTCTCCTTCGCGGCAGCACCGTATTCGTCGGCTATGCAGATGGCACCGTGGCCGCGCTGCAGGTGGCGGATGGCACTGTGATGTGGAGCCAGTCCGTGGTTTCTCCGGACGGGCGCACAGAACTGGAACGACTGGCGGATGTTGGTATCCAGATGGTGATCGTCGCTTCAGATCTTATCGTCTCGAGTTACAAGAAGCGCATCGCTTCCCTGGCGGCCGATTCGGGTCGCTTGCTGTGGTTCAAGGAAGTTTCCTCGTTCACCGGGGTACAGGTTGATCGTACCAATCTTGCGGTCAGTGACTCAGGGGGGGATCTTTGGTTATTGGATCGCCGCAATGGATCCACATTGTGGAAAATCGATCAGCTGACTAACCGGGGATTGACGCTGCCAGCGTTTTACGGCGATCTTGTAGTGGTCGGCGACAAAGAGGGCTATCTTCATTGGATCAACATTTCTGACGGGGCGTTCGTGGCCCGCGAACGTGAAGGGAAAAAAGGTTTTGCCGGCGCCCCCTTGACGGTGGGCACTACGTTGTATGTGCTAACCAAGCAGGGAACGTTATCAGCCTACCGCGCTGGTGCGGCCCTCTAGGGCTGTGTCTTAAAGCCCTTTACTCTGCGCACTTGTGCCATGCTGCCGGTTATTGCGATTGTAGGCCGTCCCAATGTGGGCAAGTCTACGCTGTTCAACGCCCTGACCAGGACCCGCGATGCACTGGTCGCCAACATCCCTGGCGTGACCCGGGACCGTCAGTATGGGATTACACGCGTCGGTTCCGTACCCAGCGTTCTGGTTGACACTGGCGGACTGGTCAGCCAGGCAGACGGCATTGAGTACCTGACCGCCCAGCAGGTCCACCACGCCATCGCAGAATCCCACCTCGTATTCTTTGTGGTCAGCGCACGTGATGGGCTGACCGCAGAGGACAGGGAAGTGGCTGCTGTTCTGCGCAAGTCCGGCAAACCGATCCTGCTTGTGGCCAATAAGACCGACGGCATGGAAACGGATGCGGCCCTGGCGGATTTTGCCAGCCTGGGCATGGGCGATCCACTGGGCATATCTGCGGAACACCGGCACGGCATTGACGACCTGATGGACGCCGCCACGGAATTCCTGCCGGTTCTGTCCGCTGAAGACGGCGCAGAAGAAGATTCTGCAGATCGCCTGCGGCTTGCGATTGTGGGTCGGCCCAACGTCGGGAAATCCACGCTCGTCAACCGCTTGCTGGGCGAAGAGCGGGTACTTACTTTTGATCTGCCCGGCACTACCCGGGACTCCATCAGCATCCGCCTGGAACGCGACGGCCAGCAGTATGAACTCATCGATACAGCAGGCGTGCGGCGCCGTGCCCGCGTGACCGATGCTGTGGAGAAGTTCAGTATCATCAAGGCATTGCAGGCCATCGATCGCGCCCATGTTGTGGTGTTGATGATGGACGCAGGGGAAGGCTTGACCGACCAGGACATGACTCTGCTGAGTCACGTGCTGGAACGGGGCAGGGCGCTGGTGATAGCCCTCAATAAGTGGGATGGCCTGGATCTGGAACATCGCCAACACGTAAAAAGTGAAATGGACCGTCGGTTGACGTACATTTCGTGGGCCAGGCGAGTGACCATTTCGGCTCTTCACGGATCCGGCATCCAGGAATTACTGGATGCGGTCCTGCAGGCCTGGCGCAGCGCAAACATTGAGTTTTCAACTCCCGAGTTGACCCGGGTGCTAACGGCTGCCGTTGATGCCCATCAGCCACCCATGAGCCTGGGTCGCAGTCCGCGGCTGCGCTACGCTCATGCCGGAGGTAAGTTGCCGCCTCGCATCGTGGTTCACGGCAGTCGTACTGAGGTCATACCGGCATCCTATACACGTTACCTTGTTAACCGGTTTATCCATCACTTCCGTCTCAAGGGAACGCCGCTTCTCATTGAGTACCGTGATGGCGATAATCCCTACAAGGACAAAAAAAATGTCTTGTCAAAACGTCAGCAGGACAAGCGCAAGCGCCTGAAGAAGTTTGTGCAGCGCAAGGGTTAGCTGCTAAATCGTCCAGGTGCCCAGGTTGCGTTCAATAGTGGTGGTGAAATTGATGTCGTCCGGTTTTACTTTTGCAGGGAAATGCTCAATAAGACCGCCATCACGACTGAACAGGTACTTGTGAAAGTTCCATTTAGGCAGGATGTCGCTGGTGTACTCCTCGCGCATTGCAACGAACAAAGGATGCGGAGAGACCCCAATGATTGATTGCCGTTCAGTCAGGGGAAAAGTAATGGCAAAGTGGCTGCTACAGAATTCGGCAATCTCCTCGTTGCTTCCCGGTTCCTGCCCGCCAAATTCGTTGCAGGGAATGCCCACGACCACCAGTCCGCTGCGGCGGTACTCGTCCCAAACGGCCTGCAGTCCGGCATACTGAGGAGTAAATCCGCATTGCGAAGCGGTATTAACCAGCAACATGGGTTGGCCCTTCCACCGATCGAAAGGCATACTCGAGCCGTTTATGGAACGAAAAATATACTCATGTATGCGCATTAAACTGTACCCCAGGAGTCGTGCAGTCGCCTGCAGCCAAGATTCACTACTCGCCCACAGAAAAGAATAGCCCAGAACGATTACGATTTCCTCCTGATCAAGTACACTATTTCCCCCATCAAGGCCAAGAACAACAATTCTGTTGACCATGAAACAAGAAAAACAAGGCGTACTGCAGCGGGAACAGGCGGGTATTCTGGATGGACTCAAGGCCAGTGCGGCCGTGATAGGGTCTGTCCGGGCGGCTATTGACCAATATGTCTCAACCGGAGGGCGACGACCGGGATTGGCAGTAGTGCTCGTTGGCAAAGACCCCGCTTCGTCCATTTACGTGCATGCCAAGCGGCGCGACTGCGAACGTGCCGGCATTATTGCCCGCGACTTTGATCTCGATGTTGCAACTTCGCAAGACCAGTTGCTGACCCTGATCGACCAGTTAAATATTGACCCCGCGATCGACGGAATCCTGGTGCAATTGCCCCTGCCGAACCACATTGACGAGACCCAGGTAACCAACCGTATTAATCCTGACAAGGATGTCGATGGCTTTCATGCTTTTAACGTGGGCAGGTTGGCATTGCGCCAGCCCGGATTACGTCCGTGCACACCCCGCGGCGTCATGGCCCTGTTGAGTTTCCATGATGTCGAAGTTCGTTCCAGGCATGCCGTCATTGTGGGCGCTTCTAATATTGTTGGTCGCCCCATGTCGTTGGAGCTACTGTATACAGGCGCCACCGTAACCGTCACACACCGGTTCACCGAGGACCTGGAAAAGTACGTGCGCGATGCCGAGTTACTGATCAGCGCCGTGGGAAAACGCGGGATTGTGGATTCAAGCTGGATTCAGCCTGGAGCAGTGGTCGTTGACGTAGGCATCAACCGCTTGCCGGACGGACGTATCACCGGGGATATTGATTTCGAAATGGCCAGCAAACGGGCATCCTGGATCAGTCCGGTGCCGGGCGGGGTGGGACCCATGACCCGGGCCATGCTGATGTTGAACACTGCCGAAGCTGCCGGCCTGGACATTGACTTGCCATGCACACCCCATCCCAACGGGTAATTACGATTCGGCCAAGGTCGCTAGAATCAAGGCCGCTCCAGGATGGCGGCTACGCCCATTCCACCCGCAGTGCAAATCGAGATCAAGCCCCGGCCGGACCCGGCCTCTTCAAGAATTTGCGCCAGCGTGCTCAGGATGCGTGCGCCTGTAGCAGCGAAAGGATGACCTACCGCCAGGCTACTGCCATTGACGTTCATGCGGCTGCGGTCAATGCTGCCCATCGCCTGGTTTAGCCCGAGGCGGTTCTTGCAATACTCTGCCGATTCCCAGGCCGCCAGGGTACATAGCACCTGGGCGGCAAAAGCTTCATGTATTTCATAGAAATCAAAGTCCTGCAGTGTCAGGCCGGTGCGCTGCAGCAGTTCGGCCACCGCGACGGTAGGCGCCATCAGCAAGCCTTCATCGTGAACGAAATCGACGGCGGATGTCCGGCCTGAAGTGATGTAGGCCTGCACCGGCAAATCATGCTCCCTGGCCCAGTCTTCGGACGCCAGCAGTACCGCCGCCGCGCCATCCGTCAGGGGTGTACTGTTTCCCGCAGTCAGTGTGGCGTCATTTGACCTGGCAAATACCGTACGCAGGGCTCCAAGCTTTTCCATGCTGGTGTCGGCGCGCACGTTATTGTCCCGGCTGACACCACTCCACGGCGTCACGAGTTTATCGAAAAAGCCCCGGTCGTAAGCGGCAGCTACCTTGCGGTGGCTTTCCATGGCCAACTGGTCCTGTGCCTCGCGCGAAATATGCCATTCCCGCGCCATGCGCTCGGTGTGCTCGCCCATGGACAAGCCAGTGCGCGGTTCACCGTTGGCCGGAACTACCGGTTTGAGCTCTCCCGGGCTGAATCCCTTCAGGGTTTGCAGGCGTTGGCGCAAAGATTTGGCAGCCCCGGCTTTGACCAGGCGGTGGGCAAAGCGGTCCCCGAAAACTACAGGCGGGTCTGATGTCGTATCCGTACCGCCTGCGATACCGCAATCAATTTGGCCGCTCGCAATTTTGGCGCCAATCACGAGCGCGCTCTGCAAGCTGGTGCCGCAGGCCTGCTGCAAGGTCGTTGCAGGCGTCAAGGGTGACAGGGACGTCGAAAGCAGCGCCTCCCGGGCGAGGTTCCAGTCGCGGGAATGGCTGGTGACAGCGCCGGCAACCACTTCGTCAAGTTGCAGTCCTTTCAGGTTGAAGCGCTCGATTAGCCCGTTGAACGCGGCGACCAGCATGTCCATGTTGGATTTTTCCGAATAAATCGTATTCGAGCGGCAAAACGGAATCCGGCTGCCACCGATAACTGCAATCCTGCGCAGTTCAGTTGCCATGGTCCTGCTCCTCTGTTTCTTCGCTGGCGCGGGCAAAGCTGCTGGCATCAGAACGGTGGTCAAGGTAATAGAGCGGGCCCCCACGGAATGGCGCAAAGCCGGTTCCAAATACCATGCCCGCATCCAGCAAGTCGCCATCGGCGACAATGCCGTCCGCCAGGCAGGCGCGACATTCATCAAAATAGGGCTGCATCAGTTCCTCCGCGAGAGACTTCAAATTGATGCCTGTTGCAGCGTTTTTGTCTTTCTCCGCCCGGCCGTTTTTCCAACGGTAAAAGCCTTCGCCGGATTTTTTACCCAGTTTTCCCTGGTCCACAAGGGCTTTTAGCATCGCTGCGTCATCCGCGTTTACATTGCCCCCGAGCAGGTTCATAACACTCAGCCCGACATCCAGCCCCACCGTGTCGGCCAGTTCAACCGGCCCCATGGGCATGCCGAAACCCGTGGCAGCCTGGTCCAGGGCTTCCTTGCTCACGCCGCGTTCGCGGTGGATCTGCAAAGCTTTCTGCATGTATGGTGCGAGCACCCGGTTCACCAGGAAACCCGGGCTGCTTTTTACTGGCAGGGGGAATCGGTTTATCTGGCTGCAAAACGCAGCGGCTCGTGCAACGGATTCTCTATCGGTCTGCGGGTCAGAAACCACTTCAACCAACGGCATCTTGGCGACCGGGTTAAAAAAGTGCAATCCAATCAAACGTTGCGGGTTTTGTAATACCGAGGCAATTTCCCGCAGGGGAATGGCCGACGTATTGGTAGCCATGACGGCGCCCGGCTTCAGGCGTGGTTCAATGTCACGGAACACGTTTTGCTTGGCCTCGACGTTTTCAAAAATGGCCTCGATGATGACATCGGCAAGAGCAATGCCTTTGCCTTCAACGTCCGGGATTAAACGGCTTTTCGCGCCCGCAATGCGATCCGGTTGGCGGAGCTTGCTGCGGAACAATTTCCCGGCGCGGTCCAGAGCAGGCTGGATGTATTTCATCTCGCGGTCCTGCAGGGTCACTTCCAGGCCTTGCAACACGCACCATGCGGCAATGTCACCACCCATGACGCCAGCACCAATCACGTGAACACGGCGCGCTTTGAAGGGACTGCTTTTCCCTTCGTTCTTGAGGCGATCCATTAACCAGAAAACCCGTCGCAAGCTGCGTGAGCTGCTGCCGGTAATCAACTCTCCCACCTGCAGAGCTTCTTCTTCAAGCATGGCCTGCAGGTCATTGCCGTAATGTTCCCACGCATCGATCAGGGCGTATGGAGCGGGGTAATGCTCCGGGTTAGCGCGCACGGCAGTTTGCTTGCGAACCATTCCGGCAATCAGCCTGCGCATCGGGCCAAGGTTACTCAGCCTGGCTACGAGGCCGGGGCCGCGCGATTTCCTGTTCCTGAGGATGGCTGCCCGAGCTGCCCAGCGCAATTCACCATGGGGGCCGACTAACTGGTCTACCAGCCCCATGGTCCTGGCCTGTGATGCCCTTACCATACGACTGCTGAGCATGAGCTCAAGCGCCTTGGGTCCCCCCAGCAAGCGGGTAGTGCGGGCACTTCCTCCGAATCCCGGGTATATGCCCAGGCGCACTTCCGGGAAGCCCAGCCGCGTGCCTTCATCATTCTTTGCAATACGGTAGTGGCAGCAAAGAGCCAGTTCCAGCCCTCCACCCAGGCAGTAACCCTCAATGGTGACGACCATAGGGAAGGGCAGCGCCTCAATGCGGTTAAACAGCGTGTGCACCTTCCGAATGCTGGCCGCAGCATCCTGGGGATTGCTCACTCCTTCAAATTCGCGGACATCGGCGCCGACCACGAAAGAATTTTTCTTGCCTGACTGCAGGACCACGCCTCTGGGTGGCGTTTTCTCAAATCCGTCAACAATGCCTTCCAGCTCAAGCAGAACTTCGCGCGACAGGCTGTTGGTTGATTCGCCTTCCCGATCCAGGGTCAACCAGCACACCTGGTCCATATCGTATTCAAGACGCCAATGCCTAAATTCAGGATTACTCATATTCGGGATTGCTCATGTTCAGGATTCCGTACGGCACGGTATGGTGCGGATGATTGATTATGCCAGATCAGAATATGCCCGACCAATCCTGCAACGAGCAGCCCGGGAGCGGTCCGCCGGTATCCAGCTGCAGTCAGGGCAAGTTAAACCCTGCTGCCCGAAGCAGTCCGCACAGCGCAATCAAGGGCAGGCCAACGATTGCCGAGGGATCCTGTGTCGACATGGATTGCATCAACGCAGGGCCAGCCGCTTCAGATTTGAACGAGCCGGCACAGTCAAATGGCTGGTCCAGTGCTATATACCTGCGGATTTCGTTGTCGGTCAATTCTCTGAATCTCACTGCAGTAGTATCCAGAGCTTGCCCACTGAACCCGGTGGCGAGGCAAATGACCGCGGTTGCGGTGTAAAACCTTGCCTCCCGGCCGCTGAAATCCAGAAGTTGATGGAAGGCGTTGTCTGCAGTGCCTGGCTTGCCGACCGCGCGTCCCGCGGATTCGGCGACCTGGTCACAGCCGATCACCACGGCTTCGGGAAATTCCGCCGCAATGTGACTCGCCTTTGCCAACGCAAGTCTTTGCGACAGGGCAGAAGCGGACTCGCCGGGCAGGGGGGATTCATCGATATGGGGACCGTGTACCGTGAATGGAATTGACAGGCGGGTCAGCAATGCCCGGCGATAGGGGCTGGTCGAGGCCAGAATTAATTTTCTTCGATGTGACTGAAATGGCATTTATGTTGTAAAATAACCGGTTTGTGTCGGGCAGTTACCTGGCGGTCTTGGCCAGTTGCTCAGATTAGAGGTTCAGGATAGTAGGTTCAACCAACCTGTGTTTTACTGAATCGGATCTGCGCTTGTAGTGGAGCTGGTAATGTCATTGGAATATCCAGACTGGCTTGATCCAAGGAAAGCGGCCGAAGGCCGCAGACGGTTTGAAGGCTCGGTGCCACTTGCCAGGATGCAGCGATTGCTGCCATTGCTGGCAAGTAGTGCAGGAGAGGCTCGATTCAGGGCGGACTTTGAATTTGACCAGCAGGCACGGGTTACGATTGAGATCGAAGTGGAGGCCGAACTGTCACTGCAGTGCCAACTCAGTTTGGAGCCCTACACCGAGTCAATTCACCGAAGCTCGACATTGGGCGTAATCGGAGATATTGCAGAGGAAGCGTTACTGCCGGACAACTATGAACCAGTCCTGGTGCAGCACGGAAGGCTGGCATTACTTGACCTGGTGGAAGACGAATTGCTTCTGGCCTTGCCCCAGGTGCCCAGGAATCCGAACCTGGATGCGGCGCAATTCCAGGTGAGCACTTCAGAGAAAGAGCCATTTGCAACGGATAAGGAACGTGTGAGGCAACCTTTTGCCGGCCTGGCGGAACAACTTGCCCAAAGAGAAGCTGGGAAACAAGCCGGGCGGGAAGGGCGGAGCAAAGGACAGAACAAACGCGGTAAGTAGAGCGCCGGCAGCATGGCGCGAATTGCCGGAATGATTTAAGGATATTTGTTTATTCATATTTGTTTATCTATCGGGAGTATTGATCATGGCTGTGCAAAAAAGTCGCAAGACACCTTCAACGCGAGGCATGCGACGTTCACACGACGCGCTGCAAGCGCCCACGCTGTCAGTTGACCGGACATCCGGTGAAACCCACTTGCGGCATAACGTAAGCCCGGAAGGCTATTACAAAGGCCGTAAGGTGATCGACGACAAAGTCGTCGAGATTGCCGAAGAATAGTCGAGCCTCTCGTCCCGGGCTTCCCGCCCGGGAACGGTCCTGTCGTCAAGTTGCTCCGTACTGAAGCGATCACTGCTTCCGGTTCTGCAGAACCCGGCGCGCCTTTCGCTACCCTTGCCCTGGATGTTCACGGGGGAGACCACGGTCCCCGGGTAACTGTCCCTGCCGCCATTTCAGCGCTCGCCAAGGACCCCGGGATCAAAATTGTCCTGGTGGGTCAACAATCCGCCGTTGAGTCCGCACTGGCCAATGCCAGGCGAGCGGTCGGTGCCCGGCTAGCCGTGCACCATGCCCCCGACGTGTTACCTGCGGATGCCAAACCCACGGCTGTTTTACGCCGCGGCCAAACAAGCAGCATGTGGCAGGCTTTGCAGTTGCTTGCTGACGGGAAGGCAGATGCCTGCGTCAGTGGTGGAAGCACCGCAGCACTAATGACTCTTGGCGTAAAACTCGTGGGACTATTGCCCGGCATTCAGCGTCCCGCGCTAATGGCTCATGTGCCGTGTACCAACGGACAAACGGGCCTGCTGGATCTGGGTGCCAACGTCAATGTGAGCGCTCGACAGCTGGTCCAATTCGCGGTCATGGGCTCTGTTACCGCACAGGTGGCCGATGGGATTGACCAGCCCAGGGTTGGTTTGCTCAATGTGGGCCATGAAGACAGCAAAGGCCATGAACTGGTGCGGGATGCTCATCAGCAACTCAAGTTGTTGCCGCTGAATTATGTCGGCTTTATCGAAGGAAACGACATCTTCTCAGGAAAAGTTGATGTTGCAGTTTGTGACGGGTTTGCAGGAAACCTTATCCTGAAATCCAGTGAGGGCCTGGTTCGTTTTCTTGTCGCCAGACTCAACTTCGCATTGCGCTCCGGTTTCTCCACCCGTCTCGGCGGTGTGCTGGTAAAGCCGGCGCTGCGCCAACTGATGGCGCAACTTGATCCGTCTGCGCATAATGGTGCGCCGCTGCTGGGCCTGAAAAGCGTTGTGGTCAAGAGCCATGGCGGGGCAGACTGCGAATCCATGACACAGGCCATATTGGAGGCGGGGCGGGAAGCAAGGCGGGGCGTCCCGGAAAAAATCGAGACGTCAATGCGGGCGTATCAATTGGAGACAGAGGCGTGATTTACTCAAGAATAATGGGAACTGGCAGCCAATTGCCCGAGCGGATTGTCACCAATAGTGACCTGGAGAAAGTCATGGCAACCACCGATGAGTGGATCCGCTCCAGGACAGGAATTTGTGAGCGGCGGATTGTCAGCGAAGGCGAAACCACTACCACCCTGGGCCTGGAGGCTTGCCGCAAAGCCATTGCCGCTGCGGCCATTGAGCCGGAGGAAATTGACCTGTTCATCCTGGGCACTACGACGCCGGATCTGATTTTTCCCAGCTCGGCCTGCTTGCTGCAAAAGCAACTGGGCTTGCGGGACGTTGGGGCTATGGATATCAATGCGGCCTGTTCCGGTTTCATGTACGCCCTGAGTGTTGCTGATAAGTACATCCGTTGCGGAGACGCGCGCCGGGTTTTGGTTTGTGGCGCGGAAACCTTGTCAAAACTGATCAACTGGAACAAGCGCGATACCGCGGTATTGTTCGGCGACGGCGCCGGCGCGGTTGTGCTGGAGGCGGCGGATGAACCGGGAATACTGTCTACTCATATCCACGCTGATGGTAACTATGCCGATTTGCTAACCACCAAGGTGGGTGTGTCCTGCGGGTTCGACGGCATCGAGGAAAACGAAGGCCGGGCAGAGATCATGATGAAGGGCAACGAAGTCTTCAAAGTGGCAGTGCGCACCCTGGGACGCATGGTCGAGGAAACCCTGGGCGCCAATAAGCTCAAGAAATCTGATCTGGACTGGCTCATTCCACACCAGGCAAATTACCGGATCATTACCGCCACTGCCAAGATGCTTGAAATGGACCTCGACCAGGTCGTGGTAACCGTTGACCGGCATGGAAATACATCAGCTGCTTCGGTTCCTCTTGCGCTGGATGAGGCGGTCCGTGACGGGCGCATCCAACGGGGGGACATGCTGCTGCTGGAAGCATTTGGCGGCGGTTTCACCTGGGGATCCGCGCTCATTCGCTACTGAATTCGCTCCTGAACCGGAAGGATCAGATACAAATGAACAAGACGGCGTTTCTTTTTCCCGGCCAGGGCTCACAATCCCTTGGAATGTTGGCGCAGCTGGCCACCCAGTCCGCGCTCGTTACGGACACATTTGCGGAAGCTTCGGAAGTGCTTGGCTATGATCTGTGGGCGGTCGTGCAACGTGGTCCGGAGCAGCGGCTAAACCAGACGGAAATTACCCAACCGGCGATGCTGGCTGCGGGCATTGCCTGCTGGCGAACCTGGAAGTCGCTGGGTGGGTTTGAGCCGGATTACATGGCAGGTCACAGCCTTGGAGAATACAGCGCGCTGGTGGCAGCGGGGACTCTGCAATTTACCGGCGCCGTGAAACTGGTGGCCGAGCGCGCCCGCCTGATGCAGGCAGCAACACCCCCCGGATCCGGAGCGATGGCAGCAATCCTGGGTCTGGAGGAAGCAGCTTTGATTGAGGTGTGCGCACGGTCAGCCCAGGGACAGGTCGTTTCCTGCGCTAACTTTAATTCGCCTGGGCAGGTTGTTATCGCCGGCGACCGCGCAGCGGTGGAACGGGCCTGTGAACAAGCATTGGCGGCAGGCGCCAAACGCGCTGTTCCACTCGCCGTTAGTGTTCCTTCTCATTGTGCCCTGATGCAGCAAGCGGCGGCCGAGTTCGCCCGTGTCCTCGCAGCGACGGACTTTTCGCCCGGAAACGCGAGGGTATTGCATAATGTTGATGCGCAGACCCGTGCCAGTACCCCGGCTATTCGCGCTGTCCTGGAGCAACAATTGTGGCAGCCGGTGCGGTGGGCTGACACGATAGCAGCGCTCGCCTCCCAGGGGGTCGGGCGATTTGCAGAGTGTGGCCCAGGCAAAGTGCTGGCGGGGTTGAACCGCCGCATTGTGCGCGAAGCGGATACGGTTGCACTGGTTGATTTGGCGGTCATGAGTGAGACTCTTGGGAAGTGGAGCTGAGCATGGAAAATACTCTGCTGGGACAGGTAGCCCTGGTGACCGGAGCCACTCGCGGGATTGGCGCGGCCATATCTGACACACTCGCACAAATGGGAGCACGGGTAATTGGCACCGCAACCAGCGCTGCAGGAAGCGCGGCGATCACCCAACGGCTAAGTGCGCTTAATCCGGACTGCCGGGGCGCAGTGTTGAATGTTACTGACGACCATGCCGCAGAGGACTTGGTGCAGAGTCTTTCGGGGTCTCTCGGCGCACCCACGATCCTGGTAAATAACGCAGGAATCACCCGCGACCAGTTGCTCCTGCGGATGAAGGACGCCGACTGGGACGACGTGATGCTAACCAACCTCAAATCGGTCTTTCGCTTAAGCAGGGCTTGTCTGCGGGGCATGATGAAGGCCCGCTCCGGTCGCATCATCAGCATTTCCTCCGTGGTTGCTTCCATGGGTAATGCGGGCCAGGCAAACTATGCTGCAGCCAAGGCCGGAATCGAGGGTTTTAGCCGCTCACTTGCGCGGGAAGTGGGATCCCGCGCCATTACGGTTAATGTCATCGCGCCCGGTTTCATTGACACCGACATGACGCGATCAATGGATCAGGCGCAGCGCGATGAATTACTGAAAGGCATTGCCTTGCAGCGGCTTGGCCAGCCGCAGGATATCGCTGCCGCTGTCGCGTTTCTCGCGTCACCTGCCGGTGGCTACATTACCGGCCATACTTTGCACGTTAACGGCGGAATGTATATGTAACTATTTTCAGGTATGAGCTTCATCTATCTGATAAATATATTTAAAGCTCTAATATCTGGCGTAAGCACCATACTAGCCCGAATGGCAATAAGCTAGTATCGGAGTCATAGATTAACTAGAATTGCGGCCCTGTATCACACAAAAGAGGAAAATCCCCAAAATGAGCAGTATTGAAGAACGCGTCAAGAAAATCGTCATCGAGCAACTCGGAGTCAAAGAAGACGAAGTTACGCCCAGTGCATCCTTCGTCGACGACCTTGGTGCGGACTCGCTGGATACTGTTGAACTGGTGATGGCTCTGGAAGAGGAATTTGAGTGTGAGATTCCTGATGAAGAAGCCGAGAAAATCACCAGCGTGCAGCAGGCGATTGACTACGTTACTGCTAACGTCTGAGATTTTCACTTCGTTAGATCCTGGCTGGCCAGTTACTACCGGCCACAAAATCCTTGGGGAGCCTCTGATCCATTATGCGCTCCGCGCATAATGGATCAGAGGCTCCCTGGCTTTCCATCGGCTCCGGTAGTGAGTTAGCAAAAAACAATAGAGGTTTTCAGCGTGACACAACGTCGCATCGTCATAACCGGTATGGGCCTGGTATGCCCGGTCGGAAATTCCGTTGACGAATCATGGGAAGCGATTTGCCACGGGCGAAGTGGCATCGGCCCCCTCACCGAGTTTGATGGCTCCGAATTAGCCACCCGCATTGCCGGCGAAATCCGTGGCCTGGAGCTGTCGCGCTATATCGAGGATAAAGAGGTAAGGCGCTACGACAAGTTCATGCACTACGGCATTTCAGCCGGGGTGCAAGCCATTGAACATGCCGGCTTGGGTAAGGAAGCCGAAGGTGTGGACAGAGAACGCGTTGGCTGTGCCATCGGTTCAGGAATTGGCGGTATAGCTACGATTGAAAGCACCATGTTGATCTACCGGGAAAAAGGTCCACGACGGATTTCCCCGTTTTACATTCCCGGGTCCATCGTCAACATGATCAGCGGTATTTTGTCCATTCGCTACGGCTTCAAAGGACCGAACATGGCCATCGTAAGCGCGTGTACAACCTCTACCCATAGCATTGGCATTGCGGCACGCATGATTCGTTATGGTGATGCCGATGTCATGGTTGCCGGCGGTGCGGAATACGCAACCAGTCCGACCGGCATGGCGGGATTTGTTTCAGCCAAGGCCATGTCAACAAGAAACGACAACCCGGCAGCTGCCAGCCGGCCGTGGGATCGAGACAGAGATGGCTTTGTTCTCTCCAACGGGGCCGGAGTGGTGGTGCTGGAGGAACTGGAGCATGCCCGACGCAGAGGTGCACACATCCATGCAGAACTGGTCGGGTTCGGCATGAGCGCCGATGCATACCATATGACCGCACCACCGGCCGATGGCGAGGGGGCTGCCCGATGCATGAGAATTGCACTGGCTGACGCTCACATCAATCCACAGCAAGTGGACTATATCAATGCCCATGGCACCTCCACGCAACTGGGTGATCGTGCGGAGTCTGATGCAGTCAAAACGACCCTGGGTGACCACGCGCGCAAAGTGGCCATCAGTTCCACCAAATCAATGACGGGCCACATGCTTGGCGCGGCGGGCGGAGCAGAAGCAATTTTCACCATCCTGGCTATGCGTGACCGCTTGGCGCCACCGACCATCAACCTGGACAATCCGGGTGAAGGCTGCGACCTCGATTACGTTCCGCACCAGGCCCGGGAGATGAATATCGAGGTTGCGCTGTCCAATTCGTTTGGCTTCGGCGGAACAAACGGGACCCTCGTTCTGCGCAAGTTCCACGCTTGAAGACCCACTACTGCGTGCCCGGGAAATGCCCGCCTAAGAAATGTCTGCCTGAGAAATGTCACGTGCAGAAATGCATGCCCGGGAAATGAGTGGCAAGCACACTCATTGGCTGAAGGATGTGCCGGACCTCGCGGAACTTGCGCATCAGTTTCCTGCAGCATTTCCCTTTCTGCTCGATAGTGTTGCCAGCGGTCAGCCAGGAAGGCGCAGCCTGTTGCTTTATGCCTCCGCGGACATCCTCGTTCGCCACTCAACCGGGCTTGTGACCGGACCCGGCGAGGGGAAATCGTTTTTTGACCGCCTGGATAGCTGGTACCGGTCGGAAAAATCGGGCGAAGCCCGTGGCGTAATTGAAAACGGGTGTGAAGTGCCCTTTTTGGGGGGATGGTTTGTCTACCTGGGCTATGAAATGGCTGCTGAGATTGAAGCCAGCCTCCATCTGCCTGCACAAGTTACCAGTCTGCCAGATGCCTTCGCGCGCAGATGCCCGGGAGCGATTATTGTTTTTCACCCGGACCCGAAAGAGCAATACGCTGAACCACGGGCTCTGGTCGTGGCAGAGTCTGCCGACCTTCTGGCGAAGATGCTGCTGTTGCTGGATCAATCAGGAGAACCTCAGTTTTCTTCCCTTCCCAGGCTGGAGCGACTTGAGGCAGACCAACCGGGAAAGTTCATATCCGGTGTGAAGAAGATCCTGCGCTACCTGCGGGACGGCGATGTATTCCAGGTCAATCTTTCCCGCTTTTGGACCGGCAGGTTTACACAGGCGCCGGACCCCGTGGCGGTCTACCGTCAGTTGTGCCAGCAAAACCCTGCGCCGTTTGCGGGGATGATGCGATGGCGCGCTGCAACCCTGCTAAGTTCTTCCCCGGAACGCCTGGTGCAAATCCGCGGACGACGCGTGGAAACCAGGCCGATTGCCGGCACCCGGCCTCGCGGCAAGACCGCAGACCAGGACTTGGCTTTGTCGCAGGAGTTGATTGACAATGTGAAGGAGCGTGCGGAACACATCATGCTGATTGACCTCGAACGCAATGACCTGGGCCGCGTATGCGTTCCGGGAACCATAGAAGTTAATGAATTAATGGTGATAGAAAGTTATGCACACGTGCATCACATTGTCTCCAATGTGTGTGGCGACTTGCAGCCAGGCGCGACTCCTGTCGATACCATCAAGGCCGTATTTCCGGGTGGCACCATAACCGGGTGCCCGAAGGTGCGGTGCATGGAAATTATTGCCGAGCTTGAACAGGTTGGCCGCGGGTTTTACACCGGGTCAATGGGTTATCTCGGCCTGGACGGGAACATGGACTTCAATATCCTGATTCGAAGCATGCTGCTGGAGGACTGCAAGGTCACTTTTCGAACCGGGGCTGGCATCGTGGCGGATTCGAAGCCCGGGCACGAATTGCAGGAAACTCTCGACAAGGCCCGCGGCATGCTGCTGGCATTGTCGCAGGACGTTGCGGAGGACATTGCGGAGGTAGGGCGTGTTTGATTGTCTGGTCAATGGCGAACTTTCAAGCCACATTTCATGTGCGGATCGCGGCCTTCATTATGGCGATGGTATTTTCGAAACACTTGCCGTGTTCAAGGGAGTGCCCCGCTTCTGGCAGTTTCACATGGACCGCCTGGCCATAGGATGTGAAAAACTTGGTCTTGAACTGACTCCACAGAATGTTTTGCTGCGCGAAGTTCAGACGGTCAGCGCGGGTCGCAAGGCATGTGTCGTAAAAATCATCGTAACCCGCGGAACCGGCGGGCGGGGATATGACCCGGCCAACGCCAGCGGTTCCTGCCGGGTCGTCAGTGCGTATTCCATGCCGGAAGACATTGAGCACCAGGCCCTGCATGGCATCAATGCGCGTATCGCCAGCCTGCGCCTCGCGCTGCAGCCGGCGCTGGGCGGCATCAAGCATCTCAACCGCCTGGAGCAGGTGATTGCCCGCTCTGAATGGACTGACCCAGCGGTTCAGGAGGCCATCCTGCTTGACCCTGAAGACCACGTGATCAGTGGTATTTCAGGCAATATTTTTCTCATCAGCGGAGAGCGCATGCTCACTCCACGAATGGACCGGTGCGGGGTGCGCGGAGTGATGCGGGCGGCAGTACTGCAGGCTTTCAAACCGCGCTGCGAACAACGCAGGATCAGCCTCGACATGCTGCCGGAAGCCGATGAAGTTTTTGTGTGCAATGCCGTTCGCGGCATTGTCCCGGTAAAAAGCATCGGCCCCTGGGAATATGGCATCGGGGCAAAAACCCGCGAGATCCAGGCATGGTTGGGCGAGCAGTGACAACTCCTTACATCCACTCTGCCTTGCACCGCAGCAAATTTTCCGGCCGTGGTCCCGTTTAAAAAAACGGTAATTACCCTTGCGCTGGTGTTGATCGTCGCGGGGGCGTGGGGCTCGTACCTGTGGAAACAGTACCAGCAGTTCCTTGTCGCCCCCCTGGGCATTGATGCGGCAGGAAGGGTATTTGTTGTCGAGCCTGGAATGACCGGCAAGGCAGTAATTGCAAGCCTTGCCGCGCAGGGCCTGAGCCAGGATACCTGGCCGTGGCGAGTCTTGTTCAGGTTGCATCCCGCAGTGCTGAAAGCGGGCGAGTACCAACTGGTCCCGGGCGTCACGCCCACGGAATTTCTGCGCCTGCTGGAAAAAGGCGAGGTGATACGGTACCGCTTCACCCTGGTAGAAGGCTGGACATACCGGCAAGTAGTTGATGCGCTATACGCAAACCCGGTGCTGGGAGCATGGTTGCGGGCCAATGTCAGCGAATCATCCCTGAGATCGGCTCATTCGCTGCTGGGTCCGGCGGAAGGGACCCTGCTGCCTGAAACCTATGTGTTCACGCGTGACGAGAATGCACTGCAAGTGCTGGACCGGGCGGCGGATGCCATGAATCATGCCCTGGCCGAAGCCTGGGAAATGCGTACCCTGGACCACCCAGCCAGGTCACCCTACGAACTGTTGATCCTGGCCTCGATTATTGAAAAGGAAACTGCCCTGGACAACGAGCGAGCCCAGGTCAGCGGCGTGTTTGTGCGACGCTTGCAGCGGGGTATGAAGTTGCAAACTGACCCGACCGTCATTTATGGCCTCGGTGATGCGTATGACGGCAACATTCGTCGCCGTGATCTGGAAATGGATACCCCGTACAATACCTACACCCGCTCGGGACTGCCGCCAACACCAATCTCCATGCCGGGGCGTGCCTCCCTTCTGGCGGCGGCGCAACCAGCCGATGGCGAGGCGATATATTTCGTGGCGGATGGCAAAGGCGGGCACGTGTTCTCGGCAACGCTGGATGAACACCAGCGTGGTGTCGATCGCCTGACAGGGAAAAACTGATGCGTGGCCATTTCATAACTTTTGAAGGCGGGGAGGGTGCGGGCAAGAGCACCATGGTCAGGCGCGCCACCGAATGGTTCCGCACACGCGGGCACGAAGTAGTGCAGACGCGAGAACCCGGCGGAACCGCGCTGGCGGAAAAAATCCGCTCCATTGTGCTCGATCAGCAAAACGGCACCCTGTGCGCCACCGCAGAACTCTTGCTGCTATTTGCGTCCAGGGCACAGCATCTCGATGAATTGATCCGGCCTGCTTTGGCACGTGGCGAAACTGTAGTGTGTGATCGTTTTACCGATGCAACCTTCGCCTACCAGGGCGCCGGACGGGGCATGTCTGCCGAAGTCATCACCAATCTGCAGCAGTTGGTGCATGGAGATCTGCAACCGCACCTGACCTTGCTGCTGGATCTGCCGGCGCAGCTTGGCAGGGAGCGGATATCCGGTCGCGGCACGGCAGATCGTATCGAGCAGGAATCAATGGAATTTTTTTCCCGGGTCCGGCAGAACTACCTGCAAAGGGCGGCCGCTGAGCCGCAGCGGTTTGTGGTCATTGACGCAACCGTAGATGCGGAATCTGTCTGGCGGCACATTGAGCGGGTACTGGAACAGCGGTTTAGGGCCGGTTAAAGCTATGCGGAGGCCCTAGTTTGTGAATTATCCCTGGTTAGAGGAAGCTCAGCGGCAGTTCGCGGATCGCCGGGCTAATGGACGGCTGGCCCACGCCTGTTTGATCGCTGGCCCCAGGGGCTTGGGAAAAGTCGAGTTTGCACTGCAATTGGCGGCAGACCTGCTGTGCTTGCAGCAAGCGCCGGTCGCTTGTGGTGCCTGCCGTTCCTGCAGACTGCTGGTTAGCGGAGCGCACCCTGACTTTAAGCTGATAACGTTTGAAATCAATGCCAAGACCGACAAGTTGCGAACCGTGCTGGTAGTCGATCAAATCCGCGAGCTCATTGCCGGCTTGCAATTGACCCGCGCGCTAAGCCCCCGAAAAGTGGCACTGATACATCCGGCCGAAGCGATGAATCCCAGTGCCAGCAATGCGCTGTTGAAAATGCTGGAGGAGCCCCCGGCTGACACTTTCTTGCTGCTGGTCTCGCATGATCCAGCCAGGCTTCCTGCCACCATACGCAGCCGTTGCCAGGCAGTTCAGCTGCGCTTGCCTGATGAGCAAACCGCGCGTGAGTGGATTGCCGCCGGGCATGGCTATGAAGCTGAAAGTATTGCACTGGCTTTGCAGGCAACTGCGGGGAGCCCGTTGCAAGCACGGCAAATGCTGGCAACGGGCCAGGTGGATCAGTACCGGATTGTTGCGCTATCGCTGGCCCGCCTTGCAATGAGCGAAAGCTATGTCGGCGAAGCGCTTGCCGATCTCGCGAACCTCGATCCGCACGACACGTGGAAGTGGCTTTCTCTGGCGGCAGCAGCAAAACTGCGCGGCTGTTTCGAGCTGAGTGGCGAGCATGCAGCGGGCAAAAAACCCCAAGCCCACACCGGGCCCGGAGCCAGCAGTCCTGCACGAGTAGCTGCGCTGCAAAACCTCGCTGACCGCAACCGGTACTCGCTGTCCACTTCGCTGCACAAAGACTTACTTCTGCGTGATTGGCTGATACAATGGTGCCGCCTCGTCAAGGACAGATAGCGTTATGGCCCAGCAAGGAATCCTGTCGTTAGCCATTAAGGACAAACAAGCTTTGTACCGCTCGTACATGCCGTTCGTTCAGGGCGGAGGGCTGTTTGTCCCGAGCACCAAGAATTTCCAGCTCGGCGATGAGGTCTTTCTCTTGCTCACTGTCATGGAATTCGAGGAACGGCTACCCATACCCGGTAAAGTGGTGTGGATTACACCGCAAGGGGCTGCCGGTAACCGCAAGGCAGGCATCGGTGTGCAGTTTGCCGAAACGCCGGATGGCGCCCATGCACGCACGGTCATCGAATCGCACCTTGCGGCAATGATTAAAAGTAATCTCAATACCTACACAATGTAGGTTTTCGCAGCAGCCCGTCTAAATAGCACCCAAGGTCTCTAAGGCAACCCGCACTGCGGCAAGGACCCTGCTGATCTCCTCCTCACCCTGGTAGAAGTGGGGCGACAGGCGAACGGCCTGGTCGCGCACGACGCAAATGATGCCTGCCCGGGACAAGCCCGCGTGCATGGCAGCGGCCGGAATGCTTTCGGACCTGAAGCTCACAATTCCTGAGCGACGCGGTAGTTCGCTGCGACTGACCACGTTCAATCCCGGGATCCCCGCCAGGCCATCAATCAGCGCTGCGGTATTGGCCAGTATGCGGCGCTCAACTTCCTCCATGCCAGTTGCAAGCAACAGTTCCACCGATGCCTGGAGCGCCACCTGCCCCAGCGTATTTGGGCTTCCTGCCTCAAACCGCCGGGCTGAATCGGCCGGTGTCCAGTCCGTACGTCCAAAGCTGAACGGCTGGTCAAACATGTGCCAGCCAAGTTGCCGCAGTTGCAGCCGAGGCCGCGCATCCTTGCTACTGTAAAAAACTGCCATGCCTTCCGGGCCGAGCAACCACTTATGCGCATCAGCAGCAAGAAAGCTGATGTGGCAGGCATCGACGTCAATGCACAAGGCCCCCAGTTGCTGAATCGCATCCACAAAAAACAGCACGCCGCGAGCTTTGCACCCGGTGCCCAAAGATTGCAGATCGAGGCGAAAGCCGTCGCTCCACTGCACTGCGCTCACCGCCAGCACCTGCGTGCGTTCATCGATTGCTTCAAGCAGGGAGCTTTCTGCATGCGCAGCGGAACGGATATCCACTTCCCGGATTTCCACGCCACGTTGCGCCTGAGCCAGCCAGGGCAGGCGGTTGGAGGAGAATTCATCCGCCGGCAAGACCACGTTGTCACCGGGAGCCCAGTCCAGCCCCCAGGCTACGGTCGAAATACCCTCAGTGGTGTTCTTAAGCAGCGCGATATCCTGTGCCGAAGGGGCCCCTGTAAGTTGCGCAAGCTGTTCACGCAGTTTGTTTTCCCGCTTGATCCACTGCGTGTATTGCACCGGACCAAGGCGGGCATTTTCGGCGGCGAAACGTTGCACGGCCTCAGCAGTGCAGGCGGGCCAGGGTGCGATGGCGGCGTGGTTGCAATACACGCCCCGTTCAAGGATGGGGAACTGGGTTTGCAGCTTACCTGGCTTCATATGGCGGCGACATGTGACGGTTTCATTTGGCGGCTTACACTGGAGCGAAGGGGATATAATGAGCGCTGGCTGCCCTGCCGGCAATCGCAAACCAATTGGATGGACCAGACTCACCCACCTCAGCGCCCACCTCAGCGCCCACCTCAGCGCATTATCTTGCACGTGGACATGGATGCGTTCTATGCCTCAGTTGAAACGCTGGACAACCCGTCGCTGCAAGGACAGGCCGTCGTCGTCGGTGGACTGGGACCACGCGGTGTCGTAGCTACTGCCAACTACCTGGCACGCGTAAGCGGCGTCCACTCGGCCATGCCTATGGCCAAGGCGCGGCGCTTGTGTCCGCAGGCGCACTTCCTGCAGCCCCGGTTGAAGCGGTACCGTGAGGTTTCAGCCGCCGTTTTCGATGTCTTCCAGTCCATCACGCCCCTGGTAGAGGGCCTGTCGCTCGATGAAGCCTTCCTGGATGTGAGTGCCAGCCAGCGATTGTTTGGCGACCGGGAGGCGATTGCACATCGGGTCAAGGCCGCCATTTTGCAGGGCACCGGCCTTACCGCCTCGGTTGGCGTGGCACACAACAAGTTTCTTGCCAAGCTGGCATCGGATTTACAAAAGCCGGATGGCCTGGTGTGCGTTCCGGTCACCAGGGTGCAGCAATTTCTTGACCCCATGCCGATACGCAAACTCTGGGGTATAGGAGCGCGTACTGCACCCAGGCTCAAGGCCCTTGGCATATTGACCTTTGGGCAGTTGCGCCAGGCCGATGCGACTATCCTGAGCGCCGCTCTGGGCAATCGTGCGGAACACTTCCGGCAACTGGCGGCGGGGGAAGACACCCGGGAGGTCATCGCCAACCAGGCAGACAAGTCGATCAGTCACGAGATCACGTTTGATGCTGACGTGTGCGATCACACGGAATTATTGGCAGAGCTGCAGGCACTCGCGGAAGCTGTGGCAAGCCGCCTGCGGCGGCGCCAGTTGATTGCGCAGACTGTGACCGTGAAGATTCGCGACGGCGCATTCAATACGGTTACGCGCAGTCGCACCATGCGGGCAGGATCGAACAGCACCATGACGCTGTATCGCATGGCGCGCGCGTTGTTTGAATCGTGGTGGTCTGGCAACCGCACCACACGGGTGCGGTTGCTGGGTATCGGCGCAAGCGGACTGGAGCATCGACTGGGGGAGGGGGGAGCCGCGGGTATCGTGAAGGGAAATCAGCTGGGAAATCAGGCCGACAGCCGTTCAGATCAAAAACTGGACGCCGTAGTTGATACGATCAATAGCCGCTATGGGGACGCCGGGATAGTCCATGGTTTGACCCTGCAGCGGCGCCGTGATGAGCCGGGCGAGTCCCAGGCTTAGGGAGCTCGCGCCCAGGAAGCTCAGGCATCGCGCAGTTCCCGGCGCAGAATCTTGCCAACGTTACTCTTGGGCAATGCATCGCGGAATTCTATGAAGCGCGGGCGTTTGTATCCGGTAAGTTGTTCCTCGGCATAGTGGCGCAATTCCTGCTCGGTCAGGGAAGGGTCCTTTGCCACCACGAAAAGCTTCACTGCTTCGCCCGATTTCTCGTCGGGTATGCCCACCGCCGCCACTTCAAGCACTTTGGGATGAAGCGCAAAAACATCTTCGACTTCGTTGGGGTAGACGTTAAACCCGGACACCAGGATCATGTCCTTTTTCCGGTCGACGATCTTGAAATAGCCTTGCGGGTTCATTACCGCGATATCACCGGTACGCAGCCAGCCATCGGCAACCAGCACCTTGGCCGTTTCGTCCGGCCGTTGCCAGTAACCTTTCATGACCTGCGGCCCGCGCACCACGAGTTCACCTGTTTCGCCTTGAGGCAGGAGCCTGCCTTCTTCGTCCATGATGGCGCACTCAGTGGAAGAAATCGGTAGTCCGATGCAGCCGTTATATTCTGCAAGATCAATCGGGTTCATACAGGCGGCGGGGGAAGTCTCAGTCAGACCATAGGCTTCGACCAGGGTCGTGCCGGTGGTTGCTGCCCAGCGCTCCGCCACTGCGCGCTGTACTGCCATGCCGCCACCCAGGGCGCCTTTGAGTGAAGAAAAATCCAGTTCTGCAAACCCGGGGGTGTTGAGCAGGGCATTGAACAGGGTGTTGACGCCGGTGATCATGGTAAAAGGCAGTTTTTTCATTTCGGCCACGAAACCCGGCATGTCACGCGGATTAGTAATCAGTATGTTGGTCCCGCCCAGCGCTATGAATACCAGGCAATTGGCCGTTAGCGCAAAGATGTGATAAAGCGGCAAAGCGGTGATGATGATTTCGATGTCCTGCCCAATCCCCATGGGTGCCAGCCAGGCTTTGGATTGCAGCATGTTGGCCACCAGGTTGCGGTGGGTAAGCATGGCGCCCTTGGACACGCCGGTGGTACCACCGGTGTATTGCAGGAAGGCGATGTCTCCGAGGCCAATGCTTACTGGCTCCAAGGGAAGTTTGCCCCCCTGGGCAAGAGCCTCGGTGAAGGAAACCGCACCTGCAATCCTCCAGGGCGGCACTGCCTTCTTTATATATTTCAGCACCAGGTTGACCAGCAGGTTCCTGGGGAACTGCAACAGGTCACCCACCTGGGTAGTGATGACGAATTCAACCGGGACCTGGTCGCGCACTTCCTGCAGCACGTGGGCAAAGTTTTCCAGGGCCACGATGGCACGGGCACCGGAGTCAAGCAGTTGGTGTTTCAGTTCACGTGCGGTGTACATCGGGTTGGTATTGACCACCACCAAACCGGCGCGCAGGGCGCCAAACAAAGCCACCGGGTACTGCAGAATGTTCGGCAACATCAGGGCAATGCGGTCACCCGGTTCAAGCCCCGGTGTTGTAACCAGCTGGCGAACCTCAAAGCCGCCTGATCCAGCTCACCATAGGTAATACGGGTGTCCATGTTGATAAAGGCAACGCGGTCACGGAACCGTTTGCAGCTATCCGAAAAGACATCATTGATGGAGCTGTAGGCAGAAATATCAATTTCTGCCGGTACACCAGCAGGGTAACTGTCCAGCCATGGCTTGTTCACAAGCATTCCCCGCGCCCAAAAATACAGGACTGCATTGCATCATACCGGTCCGGTGGCGGCAAGCGCATGACCCCGGACACGTCTTTTTGTTTGGCAGTTTGTGAGCGCTCTGTTTATTATCCACACCATGGGAGAGCAACACGTAAAGCAGGATCACGAGGGGCCCAGCCACCAGGCGTTCATGCGGTCCCTGCTCAACGAAGTCCGGGTCCTGGAGCGCATGCTTTCCACCGGCAGGATCGAGAGCGGCGTGCGCCGTATTGGCGCTGAACAGGAAATGTTCATCATTGACCGGGCTCATGGGCCAGCGTCCAAAGCCTCGGAAATCCTGCAGCTCATCAATGACAAACGCTTCACCCATGAACTGGGCCTGTTCAACCTCGAAGCCAACCTGTCTCCAAGGGAATTAAAAGGTGATTGCCTGCGCCGCATGGAACAGGAGTTGGAGGAAGTGTATCGCCGTGCACAAAGTACCGCGCAAAAACTGGACTGTGACATCGCCCTGGTTGGCATTCTTCCCAGCCTGAGGCTGGAAAACCTCGGGCTGGATTCAATGGTCCCGCTGGAACGCTACAAGGCGCTAAACGATGCCATGCGGGCCTTGCGCGGCGGGGACTTCCGCCTCGTCATCAATGGCATAGACCAGCTTGCAATCAAGCACAACAGCGTGATGCTGGAAGCGTGCAATACCAGTTTCCAGGTGCACTTCCAGGTTGGTCCGGACGAGTTCGCGGGCCTGTACAACCTTGCGCAAGTGGTGACTGCTCCATTGTTGGCGGCGGCGGTCAATTCACCCTTGTTGCTGGGCCGGCGGCTGTGGCATGAAACCCGCATCGCCGTGTTTGAGCATTCCACCGATACCCGGTCCACGATTCACCAGGCCCGGGGGCAACAGCCACGGGTACATTTTGGCGACCGCTGGATTGACCACTCCGTGACGGAAATATTCAAGGAGGACATCGCCCGCAACCGCATCCTGCTCACCACTGAAACCGAGGCGGATCCCATGGCCATGCTGGATCGCGGGGAAATTCCGAACCTGAACGCGCTGCGCCTGCATAACGGCACCGTGTACCGCTGGAATCGCCCGTGCTACGGCGTAAGTAACAATATTGCCCATCTGCGCATTGAGAACCGGGTCATTCCTTCGGGCCCAACGGTGGTGGACGAAATGGCCAATGCGGCATTTTTCTTCGGCATGATGGCCGGCATGTCGAGGCTCTATCCGGATATTCGCACCAAGCTGCGCTTCGAGGATGTAAAAACCAATTTTCTCGCAGCGGCCCGTGAAGGCATTCGCGCCCAACTGAACTGGTTTAATGACAGCTACCTCCCGGCCCAGCAACTGATCCAGCAGCAATTGCTGCCACTGGCCCGGGAAGGCCTGCAGGAAATGGATGTCGACCGGGGCGATATCGATCGCTACCTGGATGTATTGGAACAACGCGTCAGCAGGCGCCGCACCGGTGCACGCTGGGCACTGGAATCGCTGGAGAACATGCACAACCAGGGCACTCCGGACCAACAATTCCGCAGCCTGGTGAGTAGCATGGTCAAGCAGCAGTCAAGGGGTAACCCTATTAGCGAGTGGACCCTGGCTGAATTTTCCGCCAACGAGGACTGGCGGGAGAGCTATCGCCACGTCAGCCAATTCATGACCACGGATCTGTTCACCGTGCGCCCGGACGATATCGTCGACTTCGCCGCCACACTTATGGACTGGCGCCATGTCCGGCATATTCCGGTGGAAGACGACTCCGGCCGGCTCGTCGGGTTGGTTTCACACCGGGCATTGCTGCGCCTTATGGCCCGCGGAAACTTCTCCAGTGCGCAGAAAGTCACGGTGCGAGAAGTCATGGAGCCGAATCCGGTCACGGTGGCGCCGGAAACGACCACTGTTGATGCGATTCGCCTGATGCGGGAGCAGCAATTGGCCTGCCTGCCCGTGACCCGGAAAGGCAAGCTGGTTGGCCTCGTAACGGAGCACGACCTCATCGTTGTGTCATCGCATTTGCTGGAAGCCTATCTGTCCAACGACCTTCCGAAAAATGACATTGCAAAAGTTTGAGGTTGGGTTGAAAGCCGCGCAATGTCGAAAGTCGTATCGTGTGAGCCGTGATCCAAATGGACACGCCACCGATAAACTATCAAGAGGTATATATGTATAGCACTCGCGTTATTTCGGCTCTGATTGTTGGCTCTTTGATGATGTCGACTGCGTTTGCCGGGACTCCCACGACAAGCTCGGCCAACACCACGCTGACCAAGGACCAGATTTCCGCCATCCAGAAAGACTGTTCGAAGGCTAACGGAGGCTCCATGAGCAGCGACGCATACAAAAGTTGCGTAAAGACCAAAGAAAGCGCAGCTATGGCAAAGGGAGGGCAAAAGAAATAGCCGTCTAGTTCCTGGGCAATTCGATGCACAAACGCCGTGCGTGAGCTATGCTGACGCACGGCGTTTTTTTTGATTAGGAGTTCAACTATTCTTGCGCATTTTGCTGGTTGAAGACGACAAGAATCACGGGCAGTTTATCGTGGCTGGCCTTAAGCAGTCCGGACACAATGTTGAGCTGGCCCGTGACGGGATGGATGGCTTGTTCATGGCAACTGAAGAGGCCTTTGATGTCATGATTATTGATCGCATGCTGCCGAAGATCGATGGGCTTTCGATCATTCAGACGCTACGGAATGCCGGAAACAAAACGCCAGTTTTGATCCTCAGTTCCCTCGGCCGGGTAGAAGAGCGCATCAAGGGATTGCGCAGTGGTGCCGATGATTACCTGGCGAAACCTTTTGAGTTCGGCGAGCTACTGGCCAGGGTCGAAGCGCTGGCAAGACGGGCATCGCCGCAACAAGCGGAGCGCACCAGTCTTTCGGCTGGCGACCTGGAAATGAACCTGCTCACGCGAACGGTATCCAGGGCTGGCCAGGAAATCGAACTGCAGAACAGGGAATTTCAATTATTGGAGTTTCTGCTGCGCCACCAGGATCAGGTGGTGACGCGAACCATGCTGCTTGAAGGGGTCTGGGATTTTCATTTCAGCCCGAACACCAACCTGATCGATGCACAAATCAGTAAGCTCAGGCTTAAGGTGGATAAAGGTTTCGACCGATGCCTGATAAAGACCATCAAGGGCGCCGGGTACCGCCTCAGTGCAGATTAGAGCGTATTTACGGTCGTATTCTTTTCGCAGTTGGGCTCTTATCTTCCTTGCATTCGGCATTACATTGGTCGGTGTGCGCGTATCCGCTTACGCGCATACGCTCAGAATCGCCTATGCAGACATCAAGCTGATCATTGATGCTCATGTTGAGGAACTCAATGACAGCATTGACCTATATGGAATCAATTACGCTGGCAACCTTGTAAATGACCTCATCGAGAGAACGGACGATGAGAAACTGTATATTGCCCTCAAGACTGCGGTTGGAGCCGTGGGAAATTTCCCTTTAATACCCGATACGTTGTTGCACAAGGCCGGGTGGACCGAAGTGCGGATAAAGGCGGGGAATGAACCCGGTCAGTTGCATCTGAATGTGCGTTCCGTAGTTTACCCGGACGGTTCGGTCCTGCTGGTTGGGTATGATCTTTCGTATATTGACTCGATTAAACACGACCTGCCTAAGATTCTTTTTGAAAACATCGAGTTAGCGCTGGTATTGGCTATGTTCCTCAGCCTTCTTCTGGTGTGGTTGCTTAACCGCCATGTGCGAAAATTTAACCGTGCATTTGAAAATCTCCGACGGGGCAACCTGGGTTATCGCATGTCGGTTCAGGACGAAACTGATCAGTTTGACCGGCTGGCCAGGAATCTGAACAGAACACTGGACTGGCTGAATACGATCCTGACAACATCAAGGGACCTGAGCAACAGCCTCGCACATGACTTACGCACCCCGCTAAGCCGCCATCGTCTGGAGTTGAGGGCTATTTCCGAGGATGAGTCCCTGCGACCAGAACTGAAGGCCAGGTTGGACGCTTCGATTGACCAGCTCGATGTGCTGGCAGAAATGTTCAACAACATTCTGACCATTTCAAAAGCAGAGTCGCAATCTGGTACAGAACTGTTCGAAAGTGTGGATATCAAGGAATTGCTCAGGAAAGTTCTGGACTTCTATGCCCCGATGATCGAGGAAAAACAAGTGGAGCTGGTTACGAAAATTCCCGCCCCTGAAGTCACGGCGTATGGTGACCGGCAGTTACTGGGACAGGCGTTCCTGAACCTGATTGATAACGCAATCAAGTACACGCCCCGGGGAGGAGCGATCCGGGCCGAGTTAAGCCTGGGAAAAGGCGGCGTGACCCTGGTAGTCGCTGACTCGGGTAGCGGTGTTCCTCCGGAAATGCTGGACAGAGTGACGGAGCGCTTCTTTCGTGCTGATGAAAGCCGTCACCTGCCGGGCACCGGGCTGGGGCTTAGCCTCGTTGAAGCAATTGCCAAGCTCCACAGCGGCAATTTATTGCTTGAAAACACATTCCCGGGTTTCAAGGCCACCCTGATTATCGCCACGGACGTGAAGTAACGGGCTGGTGCGGCATTCGCAGTTTTTGAGAATCACTGGGGTAAACTAATCGATATGTTTCATCCAGCCGTAAAATCCTGGTTTGACTCCGAATTCCCCGCCGCCACGCCGGTACAGGCGGCGGCCTGGGCAGAAATCCGCAGTCAACGCGATGTTTTGATTGCAGCCCCGACCGGCAGTGGCAAGACTCTTGCTGCATTTCTGTGTGCCATTAATGACCTGGTGGTGCAAAGCCGCAGCTCGGCACTGCCCGACGGCGTGCAGATTTTGTATATCTCGCCGCTAAAGGCCCTGTCCAATGACATTGAAAAGAACCTGCGATTGCCGCTGGCTGGCATAGATGCCTGGCTGGAGCAGGAGGCTAAGCCGCTATCCGGCATTCGTGCGGTGGTGCGCACCGGGGATACCACGCCCGGAGAGCGTGAACAGATGCGCCGCCATCCTCCACACATCCTGGTCACCACGCCCGAGTCACTGTACCTGCTGCTGACGTCCGTGTCCGGCCGTGCCATGCTGTCCACCGTTCGCGATGTGATTGTGGATGAAATCCACGCAGTGGCCGCCAGCAAGCGCGGCAGCCACCTCGCGCTGTCGCTGGCGCGTCTCGACGCCGTATTACCGCAACGGGCGCGCAGGATAGGTTTGTCCGCGACGCAAAAGCCCATAGAGGAGATTGGCAACTTCCTCACAGGTGGCCTGCCGTGCAGGATCGTCGATACCGGCCACCAGCGCGATCGAGATGTGCGGTTGGAAATGCCTTCCTCCCCGCTGTCGCCGGTCATGGCGAATGAAGTGTGGGAGGAAATTTACGATCGCCTGCAGCACTTGGTGGAAAACCACCGCACCACCCTGATTTTTGTTAACACGCGTCGCCTGGCGGAGCGGCTCGCGCGCCACCTCGCAGAACGTCTCGGCGAAGAAGCCGTCACTGCCCACCACGGCAGCCTGTCACGCGAGCACCGGCTGGAGGCGGAGCAGGCGCTGAAAACCGGTCAGCTACGTGCACTTGTGGCCACGGCCTCGCTGGAATTGGGCATCGATATTGGTCACGTTGACCTGGTGTGCCAGGTGGGTTCTCCGGGCAGTATTTCGGCTTTCATCCAGAGGGTTGGTCGCGCCGGGCATAGCGTGGGTGCAACTCCGAAAGGGCGCCTGTTTCCGTTAACGCGGGATGACCTGGTGGAATGCGTGGCCCTGCTGCGTGCGGTGCAGGCTGGCTTGCTGGACAAGATCAGTATTCCTGAGGCACCGTTGGATGTGCTGTCGCAGCAACTGGTGGCAGAAGTCAGCGCGAGGGAATGGGGCACGGATGATTTGTTTGCCATGGTGCGAAGTGCCTGGCCCTATCGTGCACTGGAACGTGCGGCGTTTGACCAGGTTGTGGACATGCTGGCCTCCGGCTATGCCACACGCCGGGGCCGCCGCGCAGCTTACGTGCATCACGACGCCATCAATGGGCGCTTACGCGCCCGGCCGGTAGCACGGCTGACCGCATTGCAAAATGGTGGCGCCATTCCGGACCAGTTTGATTACGAGGTGAGCCTGCAGCCGCAAGGCTACCGGGTTGGAACCTTGCATGAAGACTTCGCCTTTGAAAGCATTCCTGGCGACATCTTCCAGCTGGGCAACACCAGCTATCGCATCCTCAAGATAGAGCAGGGCCGGGTGCTGGTTGACGATGCCCACGGCCAGCCGCCGACCATTCCGTTCTGGTTGGGCGATGCCCCGGGCCGCAGCGACGAGCTGTCCGGCGCGGTGTCGGCTTTGTGTGAAGACCTGCAGCAGCAGCTACGCGCAGGCTCGCGCGAGGCAGCAGAGCAAAAACTGCTGGGAGAAGGCTTCAGCCTGGCGGTGGCCCAGCAACTGGTGGCTTACCTCGCTGCCGTGCTTGATGCGCTGGGCTGTATTCCCACCCGGCAGCAGATGGTGCTGGAGCGCTTCTTTGACGACACCGGCGATATGCATCTGGTCATCCACGCCCCGCTGGGTTCACGCATCATGCGCGCCTGGGGACTGGCTTTGCGTAAACGATTCTGCCGGCACTTCAATTTTGAATTGCAGGCCGCGGCGCTGGAAGACTGTCTGATCCTATCCCTGGGTGAAACGCACAGTTTTGATAACTCATCCATTGCGTCCTTTCTCAATTCGGCGAGCGTACGCCAGGTATTGATCCAGGCCTTGCTGGATGCGCCCATGTTTGGTGTGCGCTGGCGCTGGAATGCCACCATCGCACTGGCTGTTCAGCGCATGCGCAATGGCAAGAAACTGCCGCCGCAGTGGCAGCGTAACCAGGCTGAGGACCTCGTTGCCGTGGTTTTCCCGGACCAGCTGGCCTGTGTCGAAAATATCCGTGGTGAACGTGAAATTCCCGACCATCCCCTGGTGCAGCAGACCATCAGCGATTGCCTCAATGAAACCATGGACATTGCCGGCCTGGAAGAGGTCCTGCGCCAGTTGGAAGCGGGCGCCATTGAATTGCGCTGCATGGACCTGACCGCACCTTCTCCCCTGGCAGCTGAAATCATCAATGCCCGGCCGTATGCGTTCCTGGATGACGGGGATGCCGAGAACCGGCGTACCCGGGCGATCAGCCAGAACCCGCGGGACCTGGATGATGCCGCCATGCTCAGCATCATCAGCATACCGGCCATCGAGCAAGTACAGGCAGAATGCTGGATCGCGCCGCGTAACCCGGACGAACTGCATGATGGCTTGCTGCAGTTGGGTTTCCTGACACAGGAGGAATTCACTACTGGCTGCGCCAGTACGGGAGCCAATGCCGGTCCCGGCGCTGATGCCGCGCTTTGGGGTCACTGGTTCAAGGCCTTGACCGAAGAATTCAGGGCGGTTTGTGTCAGGGGAAGAACCGGCGGGCAGTGGTGGGTGGCCACCGAACGCTTAAGCGAATTCCTTGCGGTTGCAGCGGACAGCTCGCTGCATCCGGATCCTGGCGCACTCTGGCGCTGCGGCACTGCCCTGAGCCGTGAGCAAGCCCTGGTTGAACTCTTGCGCAGCCGCTTATCTGCACTGGGTCCGGTAACGGCGGAGCGCCTGGCGGCCGATTTACTTCAGCCCCAATCTGAAATCGTCTACGCACTCTTGACGCTGCAAAACGAAGGCTTCGTCATCCGCATGACCGATGCTTCCAGTGGCTCGGCCCACAAGCCAGGCGCGGAACCCGCTGGCCCATGGTGCGAGCGCCGCCTGTTGGCGCGCATCCACCGCTACAGCCGCGAGCGCCGGCGCCACGCGGGCAAGCCCATCCCACCTGCAGCCTTCATGCGCTTCCTGGTTGCGTGGCACGGCCTGGATGCACCGGGAGCTGATTTTGCCCACGCGCTCTCGCAACTGGAAGGCTGGGCCGCACCCCTGGCGGCCTGGGAGCCTGCTTTGCTGCATGCGCGGTGTCGCGAGTACACGCCTGCTGCACTGGACCAGTTAATTCTTAACGGGCAGCTAAGCTGGTTCCGGCCGGCACTGGGCGCGGAAGCCCGGCAACAGATTGTAGCCGCTTCGCCCATTTGCCTGGTTCCCCGCAAGTCCATGGCCAGTTGGCAGCAGGGCGGGGTGGTTAGCAGTGAGGACTTGCCTGCCGCAAGCCAGGGTCTGCTTGATGCGCTGCGCACTGAAGGTGCGATGTTCGCCGATGATTTGCAGCAAAAAACCGGGCTGCTGCGGCCGCAACTGGAACAAGCCCTGGGAACGCTGGTCGCTCGTGGCCTGGTCACCGCCGATGCGTTTTCTGCTTTGCGCTGGCTCATCCGGCCGGAACCGGTGCGGCGGCGGCAACTCAATGCCAGCAAACGGCGGGGGAACTCAGCCGCTGCGGAAATGCTGGGCCGCTGGAGTGCCGTGAGGGTGGTGCTGGAACAGCCCGCAAAACCCCGCCAGGTCGATATGGAAACGGTATGTTCTGCTTTGTTGCGGCGCTACGGTGTGGTATTTCGGGCTCTGCTGGAGCGGGAATCGCTGCTCCCGCCATGGCGGTACGTGCTGGGCTATCTGCGGCGCATGGAAGATCGTGGAGAAGTGCTGGGCGGACGTTTTGTGGATGGCTTTTCCGGGGAACAATTTGCGCTCGCCGAAGCAGTAGGCCTGCTGCAGCGCCACGTACATCCGGCTGAGCAGAATCAGCTGGCAACCATCAGTGCCGCCGATCCGCTCAATCTCGGTGGCATCATCACGCCCGGAGTGCGCACGGCAGCACTCAACGGACACCGCATATTGCTGCGTGACGGGATACCGCTGGCACGCATCCAGGGCGATGACATTGAAATCCTGGAGCCGGATACCCGGGTCAGTTTCGAGCAAATTCAACGCCGGCTGGCAACGGTGCGACCGCTGCGCAGCGCTAGCGCTGCGCAGTAAGCACCTCTTAAATGATCAGCCCTGGCAGTTTCAGGCGGCCAGTTGCCGCAGCACGTAGTGCAATATGCCGCCGTGCTGGTAGTACTCCCACTCCTTGGGCGTGTCGATGCGGACCTTGGCCTGGAAACGGGTCACTGTGCCGTCTTCTGCAGTTGCCACTACTGTTATATTACTTGAACTATGTATCTTAAGTTCTTCAATATCATATATTTCTTTACCTGTAAGTCCCAGGCTTCGCGCGGATTCGCCGTCGAGGAAATTAAGCGGCAGTATGCCCATGCCTACCAGGTTGGAACGGTGAATGCGCTCGAAACTCTCCGTGATCACGGCTTTTACGCCCAGCAGGTTGGTGCCCTTTGCCGCCCAATCGCGGGATGAACCGGTGCCATATTCCTTGCCGGCCAGGATCACCAGCGGCGTTCCTTTGGCCTGATACTTCATGGCTGCATCGTAAATACTCATCTGTTCGCCGCCCGGCTGAAAAGTAGTCCAGCCGCCTTCGGTGCCCGGGGCCAGCAAATTGCGCAGGCGAACATTGGCAAAGGTACCGCGCATCATGACTTCATGGTTGCCACGGCGCGAACCGTAGGAATTGAAATCAGCCTTTTGCACGCCCTTGCTCTTGAGGTAACGGCCGGCCGGGGAATCCTCCTTGATCGAACCTGCCGGGGAAATGTGGTCCGTGGTAATGGAATCGCCCAGCAGCGCCAGGCAGCGCGCCTGCCTGATCACGGGCAGGGCCGGGACCTGGTGCGTCATTCCCCGGAAATAGGGCGGGTTCTGCACATAGGTTGAGTCATCCTGCCAGTCGAACTTTTCGCCGGTCGGCGACTTGATGCTGTTCCATCGTTCATCGCCTTTGAAGACGCTGGCGTAGCTGGACTTGAACATCCCTGAAGTTACGCTGCTGGCGATGACTTCTTCGATCTCATGGCTGGAGGGCCAGATGTCTTTTAGCATCACCGGTTTGCCATCGGCCCCAAGGCCAAGCGGTTGTGTGGTCAGGTCAATGTCCATGCGCCCGGCCAGCGCGTAAGCCACGACCAGCGGGGGCGAGGCGAGGTAGTTCATTTTTACATCGGCATGCACCCGGCCTTCAAAGTTGCGGTTGCCGGAAAGCACCGAAACAACCGCCAGGTCGTGCGCGCGTATGGCCAGTGCAATCGGTTCCGGCAATGGACCGGAATTACCGATACAGGTGGTGCAACCGTAACCCACCACATTGAAACCCAGCATATTCAGATCAGCCATGAGGCCGGCCTTGTTCAGGTAATCAGTCACCACCCGCGAGCCTGGCCCCAGCGATGTCTTGACCCAGGGCTGGACGCGTAAGCCCCTGGCGACGGCGTTTCTTGCCAGCAGACCGGCGCCCAGCATGACTTTAGGGTTGGATGTGTTGGTGCACGAGGTAATGGCTGCAATCACCACGGCACCGTCGCTGAGATCAAAATCGTTGCCGTTGTAATTGACTCGCGCAACAGGGGAGGGGCTGCCGGACGTGGTACCCACCGCCGCTCCACCACCCTCGCCCTCAAACCGGTCTTCCGCGCAGCTGGCCTGCACCCGACTGCCCGTCAGTTCCATGACGTGCTGTGCATAGTTCGCGGCTGCATCGCTCAGTAGCACCTTGTCTTGCGGACGTTTCGGGCCGGCCAGGCTGGGCAGGACGGTGGACATATCGAGTCCCAGCACTGAGCTGTAATTGGCTTCCGCTTGAGCGGCAAGACGGAACAGGCCCTGGGCTTTGGCATAGGCTTCCACCAGTGCAACCTGTTCGTCTGAACGGCCCGAAAGACGCAGGTAGCGCAGGCTTTCATTGTCTATGGGGAAGATGCCGCAGGTGGCGCCATATTCCGGAGCCATGTTGGCGATGGTGGCGCGGTCTGCCAATGGCAGGTTGTCCAGTCCGGATCCAAAGAATTCCACGAACTTGCCCACCACCCCATGTTTGCGCAGCATCTGGGTAACGGTAAGCACCAGGTCCGTTGCCGTAGCGCCTTCCGGCAGCTTACCGGTCAGGCGGAACCCCACGACTTGGGGAATCAGCATGGTAATGGCCTGGCCCAGCATGGCGGCTTCTGCTTCAATGCCGCCCACGCCCCAGCCGAGTACTCCAATACCATTGATCATGGTCGTGTGGGAGTCCGTACCTACCACGGTGTCGGGGTAGGCTAAACCATTGGCGCCAAAAACAACCCGGGCCAGGTGCTCAAGGTTCACCTGGTGCACGATCCCGGTATTGGGCGGAACCACGCGGAAATTGGTGAATGCATTTTGTCCCCAGCGCAGGAAGCTGTAGCGCTCCTCATTACGCTCAAATTCAATGCGGTTATTGAGGTCCAGGGAATTTACCTGACCGTAACTATCCACCTGTACCGAGTGGTCGATGACCAGTTCGGCAGGTGAAAGCGGGTTGATCTGGCTGGCTTTACCACCCAGAGCGGTCATGGCGTCGCGCATTGCAGCAAGATCAACTACGGCGGGAACACCGGTAAAATCCTGCAGCACCACGCGTGCTGGAGTAAAGGCAATCTCGGTATCGGGCTCTGCCTTGGGATCCCATTGGCACATTGCTTCGATGTCGCTGCGGCTGACATTGATTCCGTCTTCGTGCCGTAAAAGATTTTCCAGCAGGATTTTCAGGCTGAAGGGCAGGCGAGATATGTCATGCGCCTGCCCCAGTTTTTCCAGGCTGAAATAGCGAAATTCGCTGCCGTTGACGCGCAGCACATCGGCAGTAGAAAACGAGTCACCCATTACTTCCTCCAATCTTGTTCAGGCACATAGGAAAATTATCAAAGCAGTGCGCGATTATCGCCGATCCTCGCGACGCAGCACAGTCAAATAAACGAAGTTTTTTCCAGGAACCGGTGATCAGGCCTGATCCTGCCGGGGCAGGTCACCCAGCAGCAATGCGGTGGCTTCCTCGAGGATTTTTTTCCGGCCAAACATCAACTCCAGCCGGCCACCACCCAGTTGATCCCACAGCACGGCCGAGCGTAATCCGGCCAGCAGCAGGGTTCGTACCCAGTTGACCGTGCGCTCCACTTTGAGGAACTGCGGCTTGCCATTGACCACAATGCGTGGCGACAACTGGCTGATGGTTTCGGAGTAGAGCGCGGCTATTTCTTCAGCCTGGTGATCCTGCCGCTCATGTTCCTCGAGATTAGCGCCGGTGCCGGCAATCTGCTCCAGGCGGTTACCAATTGTTTCCTGCAGGCGGTCAGAGCGCACAAAGCGCCGTTCAATCTGGAACAGGCCAATGGCATAGCGCAACACCTCGGTGTAGTGCGACTCACCCTGCAAGGCGGCGATCAGGGTTTCCAGGCCCAGGCGCAGGTTCTTCTTGCCACCGTACACAAAGTCTACGGACTCAGCTTCCAGCCGGAAGAGAGAATTAAGGCTTGCGGTCGCGGCAAACCCGGACCAGGTTCCGTGCCAGGCGGCCTGGCGCACCAGTTCCGTAGCCTGCATGACACCGGCCAGAGCCAGCGTGCGTTCTTTCATGATGATCCCGCCTCGCTCTTGAAAAATCCCGATTCCATTAAACCTGACGGCTCCAGCCCCTGGTCTGGCGGAGCGTTTGATGCATCAATGATACCGCCGCCAAGGCAGGCCGTGTCGTGGTAGAGCACGACCGACTGGCCCGGCGTTACCGCCCGCTGTGGCTGTTCAAATTCAAGCACCAGCCGACCCGGGCTCAGCTCGCTGACAACGCAGGCCTGCTCATTTTGGCGATAACGCACTTGCGCATGCAGGCGGCTCCCCAGTGCAGGCAGCTGGCCCGAAACCCAGCTCAGCTGGCTGGCTAACAAGCGCGTGGACATCAACCAGGGATGGTCGTGGTCCTGCCCGGCATACAGCACGTTTTCTTTCATATCCTTGTGCAACACATACCAGGGCGCATCTTCGCAGCCCTGCACACCACCTATGCCCAACCCCTGTCGCTGGCCCAGGGTGTGCAACATGAGGCCGTGGTGTTCGCCAATGACCCGGCCTTCTGCCGTGCGAATTTCGCCCGGTTCGGCGGCTATGTAGCTGCTCAGGAATTGCCTGAAGTTCCGCTCACCGATGAAACAGATGCCGGTGCTATCCTGCTTGGCGTGTACGGGGAGGCCGGAGGCACGGGCCATCTCCCGAACTACCGGCTTATGCAGCTCACCCACGGGAAACTCGGTCCGTGCCAGCTGCTCTTGCCCCAGTGTGTACAGAAAATAACTCTGGTCCTTGTTGCCGTCCTTGCCCCGGAGCAAGCGGTATTCGCCATCGGCTTCATCGATGCGTGCGTAATGCCCGGTGGCAATGCTCTCGGCCCCCAGGTCGTGCGCGTGCTCAAGGAAGGTCTTGAACTTGATTTCGCGATTACACAGGATATCGGGGTTGGGCGTTCGGCCGGCCCGGTATTCCGCGAGGAATTCTTCAAACACGAAGTCCCAGTACTCGGCAGAGAAGTTTCTCCGGTGCAGGGCTATGCCCATGTGTTCGGCCACGGCCAGCGCATCGCTTGCATCTTCCTCGGCCGGGCAGGTGCCGAATCTGTCGTCTTCCTCCCAGTTTTTCATGAACATGCCCGCGATCTCACGGCCCTGCTGCCTGAGGCACAAAGCGGCTACGGATGAATCAACGCCGCCGGACATGGCAACCATGGTCAATGATGTTGGGTGTCGGTTACTGCGCATGGGCATATAAGTATAAATGGGGCCATTCCGGAAAACAGAAAGGGGGTCAGAGTACCATTTGGGGTCAGAGTAAAAATTCTTGGTGGCTGGCAGAAAGTGACGAGCAGTTTTTACTCTGACCCCAAATGGTACTCTGACCCCGTCTCTTCCATGCATGTAATTCATCGACTCGCCCCCTCGGCTAAGTTAAAATCTGCCCATGGCACACGAACTGGAATACAGGAAAGGACAGGGTACGGAGCTTGAGGAAGCCCGGCCGGAAGTCGAACTTCCGCCGATGTACCGGGTCATCCTGTTGAATGATGACTATACCCCCATGGATTTCGTCATCGAAATCCTGCGCCTGTTCTTCAATATGAATCATGATCGTGCGACACAGGTCATGTTACACGTGCATACTCGCGGCAAAGGCGTCTGCGGCGTGTTCACTTATGAGATTGCAGAAACCAAGGTAGTGCAGGTCAACGAATTCTCGCGTCAAAACGAGCATCCCCTCAAGTGCACGATGGAGAAGGCCTGATGTTCAGCAAAGAACTGGAACTGTCCATAAGCCAGGCGTACCAGGAAGCGCGCGAACAACGCCATGAGTTCCTCACGGTTGAGCACATGCTGCTGGCCCTGCTCGATAATGCCTCGGCGCTGGGGATACTGAGCGCTTGCGGCGCTGACACGATTGCGCTCGAAAAGGAAATCCGTAAGGTCCTGGAAGATACCGTGCCCTTGCTGAAAGAAGGGGATACCCGCGATACGCAACCAACCATCGGCTTCCAGCGTGTGCTGCAACGTGCCCTTTATCATGTGCAATCCGCGGGTAAGGATGAGGTTCTCGGGGCCAATGTCCTCGTGGCCATATTCAGCGAGAAAGATGCCTATGCCAGTTACCTGCTGCACCGGCACGATGTCACCCGGCTGGACGTAGTCAACTACCTTTCACACGGACTCAGCCGCGTGGATGGCGAGCAGTCAGGCACCAAGGGCCCGGAGATCCTGGACGCACAGGATGAGCACGCGGAAAAGCGGGATGGCGCCCTGGCGCGCTTTGCCACGAACCTGAACCAGCGTGCATTCGAGGATCGCATCGATCCCCTGATCGGCCGGACCAGCGAAATTGAACGCACCATCCAGGTACTGTGCCGCAGGCGCAAGAACAATCCCTTGTTTGTTGGTGAAGCAGGTGTGGGTAAAACCGCCATGGCCGAAGGCCTGGCTTTGCGCATTGTGCGCAACGAAGTACCGGATATCCTGGCTGGCGCCACGATCTATGCACTGGACCTTGGCTCGCTGCTGGCGGGTACAAAATACCGCGGTGATTTTGAAAAACGCCTCAAAGCGGTAGTAGCGGAGTTGCTGGAGCAACCCGGTTCCATATTGTTCATAGATGAAATACACACCATCATAGGCGCCGGCGCTGCTTCCGGCGGGGTTATGGATGCATCCAATCTCATCAAACCCGTGCTGGCCTCCGGTGAGTTGCGCTGCATAGGCTCAACCACGTTCCAGGAATTTCGCAGCGTGTTTGAAAAAGATCGTGCCCTGGCAAGGCGTTTCCAGAAAATTGATATTGGCGAACCCACCGAAGCGGAAACCGTGGAGATTTTGCGCGGACTCAAAAGCCGCTTTGAAGACCACCACCATGTGCAGTACACCGACAAGGCCCTGATCGCGGCAGCGGAATTATCCGCGCGCCACATCAATGACCGCCATCTGCCGGATAAGGCAATAGATGTCATCGACGAGGCGGGCGCCCGGCAAAGAACTCTGCCCGAAGGCGAGCGCAAGGTAATTATCGACGAACACGATATCGAGCAAATCATTGCGCATATTGCACGGATTCCCGCCAAACAGGTATCACGCACAGATCGTGATGCATTGAGGAATCTCGAGCGCGACCTCAAGCTGGTGGTGTTCGGCCAGGATGAAGCCATCGGCGCATTGACGGCCGCCATCAAGATGGCCCGCTCCGGACTGGGCGAAGAGGGCAAGCCCATTGGCTCCTTCCTGTTTGCCGGACCAACCGGCGTGGGCAAGACCGAAGTAACACGGCAGCTGGCCCTGACCATGGGCATAGAATTGATTCGTTTTGACATGTCGGAATACATGGAATCGCACTCCGTTTCACGGCTGGTCGGTTCGCCGCCCGGATATGTTGGCTTTGATCGTGGTGGATTGCTTACCGAGGCAGTGACCAAAAACCCCCATGCCGTGCTGTTGCTGGACGAGGTGGAAAAAGCCCATCCGGATATCTTCAACATCTTGCTGCAGGTGATGGACCACGGCAAGCTCACGGATGCCAGCGGTCGTGAAGCGGACTTCCGCAATGTCATACTGGTGATGACCACCAATGCCGGCGCACAACTCAGCGCTCGCCGCTCCATAGGCTTCACCGAGCAGGATCACTCGACCGATGCGCTGGAAGTCATCCGCAAAACGTTTGCACCTGAGTTTCGCAACCGCCTTGATGCCATCATCAGCTTCCGCGCGCTGGACTTGTCCATCATCCTGAAAGTGGTGGACAAGTTCGTGCTTGAACTGGAAGAACAACTGGCACTGAAAAACGTGTCGATTTCGGTGACCCGCACCGCGCGGGAATGGCTGGCAGAAAAAGGCTTTGACCCGAAAATGGGTGCACGGCCCATGCGCCGCGTCATCCAGGAGCAAATCAAGCGCCCGCTGGCAGATGACCTGTTATTTGGAGATCTGACCGAAGGTGGTGAGGTACGGGTCAATGCACCGCGGGGTAAAGGCGACAAGCTGCAAATCAAGGTGATTGCGAAACTGGCGAGTACCGGTGAGTTGCCTGAGGCTACGGAATAAACTACCTGGCGGGGCCGGAACTACCTGCGGGGCCGGAGCTTATTTGGTGCGGTAGGTGATTCTGCCCTTGGTCAGGTCGTAGGGGGTTAGTTCCACTTTGACCTTGTCACCGGTGAGGATACGGATATAGTGCTTGCGCATGCGGCCGGAAATATGTGCAGTGACTAAGTGACCGTTGTCCAGCTCAACGCGGAACATCGTATTGGGCAGCGTTTCAAGTACTTTGCCGTCCATTTCTATTACATCTTCTTTCGCCATATTCTCCAGCCTGGGATTCGGGACGGCTATTGTGCCACCCTCAGGCCCAGATCGAAAGCACGAATTGCACCGTGGGCAAATTCATAGCGGAGTTGACACCGGGGGGTATTCACTTAAAATACGCTCCCTTACTGCGGGAATAGCTCAGTTGGTAGAGCGCAACCTTGCCAAGGTTGAGGTCGCGAGTTCGAGCCTCGTTTCCCGCTCCAGATTGACGAAAGCCCGGCAGAATGGGGTTAGAGTAAAGTGCCAGAGCGCTTGCCTTGGCACTTTACTCTGACCCCGTTCCTTTTTTCCGAGTTTCTTTGCTCGTTTTCTAATTGGTCACCAGCGCGGCGACAAATTGCGTGAAGCGTGGATCACTGCGCAGCGGCTCCCAGCTTGGATCAACGCGCAGGTAACCCTGAGTCAGATAACCTGGCATCCCCATCAGTGTTTGCAGGACGGCCAGCGCCTTGTCTTTTTCGCCTGTCCAGGTATAAACCTGGGCCTGTCCCTGCAACACCAGAATTCCATCGTAGACATCGCGCGATAGCGGCAAAAGGTCGACTGCGAGCTGCGCCTCCTTGATGGCAAGCTCCCTGGCGTCGAGACCCGCATCGACCTGTGCCAGCACCGCGAGGGTGCGCGCATCCTCCGGCTTGATAGCCAGGCGTTCCTCAAAAATCTTGCGCGCCTCGGCGAATTGCGCATGGGCAGTTTCCTGATCGCCCCTGGCCCGGGCAATGATGGCCTTATACCAGGACCGCGGGTAATAATAGCTGAAATCGATTTCCTGAAAATCATTTCGCGTCGAAGCTGCCAGCGCCCGCGCCGCAGCGTCGTAATCGTGTTCCACCAGAGCGATCAGAATACGCATGGGGGTTTGGGCACCACCAACGTCCAGTCCCTCTGGCGCCCGTGCCAACGCATTCTTTAAGAAGCTGATGTCGCCCGTCGCGGCAAACTCGAACAGGCCTCGCCGCACATGAATCACAGGTGTGTTGAGCCCGGCTGCAATCGCCTGGTCGTACGCCTGCAACGCCTCCGGAAACCGGCGCAATAAGACATACGTGTCGACCAGCAAATTAACCGCGTTGGGATTCCGCGGATCGAGTTTCACCGCAGTCTTGAAATCACTCTCCGCCGCTTCCCACTGCCCTTGCCGGCGTTCTATGTAACCGGCAAGAGCAAAAAATGCGGTGCTGTTGGGAAGGCCAGGGCGGGCGAGCGCGAGTTCCTGTTGTGCGCGATCGTAGTCCCGCAGGCAACGAAAATAATAGTCGGCCATGGAGAGATGGGCTTCGGCTGAATCGGGTTGCAGGCGCAGCGCCATTTCGGCTGCGGCCTGGCCGCGCGCCATGCGCGCAGGAGTGGGGTCGAGATCGAGAAAATAGAGCAGATCGTGCGCGCGCGCCGCGTAGGCGTAGGCCAGGACAAACTTCGGATCGCGCTCCGTCGCTTCATCGAGCAGACGCAGCGCTTTGAGGAAATCAGCCTTCGGATCAGATGCGTCGAGGTAGCTGTCGATCAATTCCTTTGCCTGGAGGTAAAGATCAAATGCCTCCAGGTCGAGCGTTGGACGTTGCTCAATCTGGGCTTTTTCCTGCGGTGAAAGGTGCGCTTGTAGTTGCACGACGATAGCCTGCGCAATCTCGCTTTGAATGGCGAAGACATCGGCGAGGTCACGATCATACGTATCCGCCCAAAGTTGCGTGTCGGTGCGCGCGTCCTCCAGTTGTGCAGAAACACGTAAATGTGTTCCGGCGCGTTGAACTGAGCCTTCCAGGACGTAAGCGACACCTAATTGCTGGCTAATCAGTGGCAGGTTGCGCGCAGCATCCAGGTTGTAGGTCTGAACGCTGGTGCGGCTGATGACTTTGAGTTCTGCCACTTTTGCCAGATTGGTCAGGATTTGATCCTGCACACCATTGGCAAAAAAGGCGTTTTCCTTCTCTGTGCTCAAGTTTTGGAACGGCAACACAGCGATACTTTTTTCGCTGACTATTCGATTCGGCAGGACAGGGGTCAACGTCTTCCACGGATGCCAAAACCAATAGACGCTCAACGCGAGTGCGGCCATGGCCGTGCCAACCAGCGCGAGACTCCAAACCTGGCGCCGACTCGAGACGCGCGGGCCTGAAGCGCTCGGAGTTCGCTGAATGCCTGAACTCGTTATGTCAAATGCCCAGGCGAGGACAAGTGCGAAAGGAAACCCAACCGCGACCAGGCTGACGAACAGTTGCTGCACCCACTCGGCGGCGTGAAAAATCGGCAGCACCGTGCCGCCTATCTGCACCAGAACGGAACCGGCGACGCCATATGCCAGCGCCGCCCGGTAAACCCGCCGCTGTTTTAGCTCGCGAAGAAAGCGGCGGAAATTGGAATCGTCAGGGACCTGTTTGAGAAGAGCCTCGTCTTGTGCTTCCGGACTTTCCATGAAAATCCACTATCTGATGGCTGCTGCATAAGCCGACCCGCCGATTATGTCGCATCGGCTGTGTGTATGCGATAGATACGGGGTGTGTACCTGTTCTCCTTTCGAAATGGCGCTATTGGGGCTGCAACGACTCACACAGCGCCACATTGTCATTTGCAATGCGCTCGATTGACACTGTGCCCGAAACCCCTAGATATGGAAGATTGTAGCTGACTACACCTTGGCTGCAATTGCTGAAACTCAAACTAAGTGTGCCATACGGCACCTGCGTAGGAGCAGGCTCAGCGGAATCAAAAATACCTCCCTGGGTAAGCTCGATATCAATGTTTGCATACTGACCGGAATAACTGCCAAAAGCAGTCAGCCAGCGATGGCCGGGATCGCCAAGGATCGCGGTGACGTTCGCCGATGGGCGTTCAATGTCATAGGTAAACCACCCCACGAAGATTTTCCGGATGTCTGGGAACACGGTGATGAAGAAACCCTGGCCGGGTGTGGCGGGACTGCGCCAGGCGTCGTTCAGGCCGGCATTGATCTGGATTGGCGCCTGGCCTGCTGGATAAACCAGGATGCTTCCCGACGCATACTGGTTGCGGAGAGTTGAGGGGCCAGGGTGTACACCGCAGACGTACGGAAAGTTGGCGACAGTATCGAAGGTATGACTGAAAGTAAACGTGTAAGCCGGCTGGGATTCAAAAGCGTGGCCATACTTCGCCTTCACGCTGTGCGGGCCCCCGAAATTAACCCTACGGACCCATTGCACCGTGTCGCCGACCTCGATGCCCAAATATTGGGGATCAAACCCGCCGTCAAATTTGACGATATGGGTTGCGGCCAACAGGCTACCTGAGAACAAGGCGGTTGCCAGCAGCATGGCCAAACTATGCCCAAATAGTTGCATGTGGTTGTGCAAGTATTGCTTCGGGATAGGTTTCAGGTGGTATCTCCGCACTGTGTACAAACACCACAGTTTCCGGGATGAAGCCCCTTATGCCATGCGCAGAGGCGATCGTTAATGCGCATGTGATCTTTAAAGCGTGCTCAGTAGCGTACTCCTAAATTTCTAAAGTTGCACGGGAACGATTCCGTGCAAAATTGCGCGAATGCGCTCTACGTGCCCGGCGCGACCGAACCGTTGCTGTACTTGCGCCACATGTCCCTGGTCAATCGTGTGCGCCGGAAAGCTGTGGCCGCTTGCAAGGTCGAGCAATAGTTGCGCCAGCGCTGTGACATCATTGGGTGGAAACACCAGGCCGCTTACGCCATGTTCGACCGTCTCGACGAACCCACCAAACGCCGGCACAACGGCCGGCACGCCGCGGAACATCGCTTCCAATGCCACCAGGCCGAACGGCTCTGGCCAGCGTGAAGGCGCCACGAGCGCCCAGGCATGGCTGAGCTCCGTATCGATTGCGTGCGGCTCCTGCCAGCCGCAAAACGTAACGCAGTCCTGCAGCCCGAGACTCCTCGTCAGGTCTTCAAGTGCAGGGCGTAATGCGCCCTGGCCAACGATACGAAGCCTGGCATCGGGCACAGAAGCATGCGTAATCGCAAACGCATTCAGCAGTGTATCTACGCCCTTTTCGATATCGAGCCGGCCGACAAACAGGAACAGCGGCGTTGCGGCAGGGCGCCGCGGAAGAGGCGGATCAGGAAGATCAGAGAAAAGATAGACCTGTCCGCTGTCAATGCCTTGCTCGGCAAGACTGGCGCACAGTGCGTCGCTGGTGGATATTACCGCCGCAGCCTTCCGTACGACCTTGCCAATGCGCTGATAACGCACCTGATCACGCAGCCAGTGCGGCAGTGACAGGCAGTGGTTTGACAAGCAGGCGGCGCCAACCGGGTAGTGGCATACCGATTGGTCCGGCAACAAGCGATGCCCCAGCGGGCAGATACACTTGTAGTCCGACATCAGCAATACGTAGGGAAGGTCACCGAGCGCAAAGATCGCAGAGGGCGAGAGGTACAGGGCAAACATGTTGACCAGCGCCACTTGCGGTTGAAACGACCGCAGCACGCTTCTGACGGTCGCGGCGGCAAACGGATTGGACAGTTGCAGCAGGGACTTTGTGAAAGAGCGATCAGAAGCGGGCGCAAGATGATCGGCAATCTGTCGCGCCTGCTCACTCACATTGGCGGTCAACAGCCGGACTTCATCGCCTGCTTCCATCAGCGCATCACGCAGCTTCACGATATACGCCTCGGCGCCGCCTTGCAGTGGATTCCAGTCGGTGAGCAGCAATACCTTCATGGCGAGGTGGCCGGGGTTCCGGCCTCAGCGTCGAGCACGGCCTGTACGGCAGCGATCCCGTCACTGGCGGATGCCAGATCCGGGTGCCGGCGCGCAGGGCTGGCGATGCCATCAACAAAAGCTCGCAGCGCGAGCTTATGGGAAGGGTTGTAGGAAGGCTGAACCAGCTTTCGGGCGCGCCAGGCGAGGCCGGGAAAGTCCGTTGAAACCGCACGCGTGCGAACGCCATAGCCGGAGCGCCGGGTCCTCTCCTCGCTAATGACACCGGAATGCAAATCCAGGTGCAGCACTCCGGTTGAGCCGTGAAACGTCAAGCCATGCGAGCGGCTGCTGGTGAAGGCAAAATAACCACTGAGCTCGACACCACCGTGCGTGGTCGCAAGAACACACGCGCTGTCCTGCTCGGAGTGTAGCGAGCGCATCTCGGCAGTGATTCTGGCTAGTTCGTCCTGCAGAAACCATCGGTACAGGTCAATATGATGTGTTCCAAGATCCAGCAGCACGCCCCCTCCGTGCGCCCGGTCACGCTTCCAGGCAGGCATATTCCCAGGTTCGGCCGGTTCGGCAAAATGGCTCACGATCGCACGCATGGTTCCGATTGAACCCGAGTTCAGGCGTTGCCGCACCCGTTGACATGCCGGGTGGAAGCGCAAGTTGTAGCCCACAGCGACTGTGCGCGTTGTGTCTTTGATGCAGCGCGTGATGGCAGACAGGGACGCAGCATCGTGCGCCACTGGTTTTTCCAGGTAAACATGTTTGCCTGCAGCGCAGGCTGCCAGTACGTGCCCTGCATGCAGTGGTGTTGGAGAAGCGATGACCACCGCGTCAACCGCACTGCTGGCCAGCAGGCTATCAACCGTGGAAAATGCCGGTGCGTTCACCAGTCGTTTAGCCCTGGCCAGCGCATCTGGGTCAGGGTCGGCAAGGCCGGCAACCCGGACATTGCGCAGGTTTGCCAGGCTGCGTAAATGAGTCCAGTAAGCGATCGTCCCACAACCGATAATGCCGATACCGACAGGTCGTGCGGATGCCATACCCGCCTGAACCTTCAGGTATAGCTCACTTTGTGCAGTTCATATTCGGTCATGCGCTGCTCGCTCGCGACATGATTACCAATATGCGCGTAGCCAGCCAGCTCACCGATGGCCTGCATGGCCGATGCAAACAGCATGGTTGGTAGAATCGCAACCGGCAAACGCAACCTGCGCACAGTACGCCATGCCGGCCGCACACTCGACTGAAGAGAACGACGGCAATCAGTGGAGTGGCACACGCGTACGCCAGGCGCCGGGACAGCGACCAGTCGCGCGATCGGGACCGGGCGACCATGTGGCCGCCGACCCAGCGTTCATCCAGGAAGGGTTTCCAGCGCGCGATATTGAGGTGCGACAGAGCTGCATCCGGCTCCAAATACACGCGGTGACCTGCCGCCCTCAAGGCCAGAATAAGCTGGTCTCCAAACGACAGGGCGTGGGCGAGATCGGGCGCGGTCCGCAGCAGTGCGGCTCGATCACAGCACGCATTATTTAACGGCCAGTAGTCGATTTCGCCGGCGGGCTGATGTTCTATCCAGCCCCCGTAGTCCAGCAGGAAGCCAGCCCAGCTCAGCAGCCGGCCAGGATTGGCATTGCGGAAACCCGGCACGACAACCGCCCAGCCTTCCCTGTGCCGCGCTACGAGCCGTTCCGCCCACTCGGGAACGCAGGCAAACGAATGTGTTTCACCGAGATACACGCAAGGGGCGCCGGCAGCTTGCACTGCCAGGGCACGCGCTTCACCCAACGCGGTTAAGTCCGCCACAGCAATCACGCTCACGGAGTGGAAGTCATGCTGGGCCGTGCGTAACTTCTCAAAAGCCTCCGGAGAGGTGGTTACCACGACAATCTCGAGCTCAGATGCAATCGTCTGATTCCTGAGGCGGTTGAGCACACCGCGGATGGTTTTCGGCTGGTCCGTGGGCAATAAGACCGACATCGCCGGTGTATGCCCGCCAGTTGCGCGTACTCCGGTGTCATTGGTCGCGGCATCTGTGGCAGCGGATTGTTGCATGTCAGATTCCCAGGTAGTGGCTCAACCGCAGGTGTTGATTCTCCAGCGGATATGTCAGGGTTCGTAAGCGTGACCGAGCATACCATGACAGCAGCCGGTTTCTTGCAGTCCTTTCCGGGCGGGTGCCGCGCCAGGCTGTCTTATCCAATTGCTGGAAGTACAAGTCCTGCGCTGCGCCGACATCAGGCACGTTCCATGGCTTGATCCGGCCGGCAAAATGAATAATGGCCGGCGCATCGCTGCCAAGATGCTGACGCTTTACATGAAAAGGGTTGGCGCTATAGTTCCAGCGATCTTCCAGCGGCTCCCAGTCTTCACCAATAATGGCGTTGAGAGCTTCCTGATCTCGAAAGAATACCCGTTTGCCATGACGCCGAAGATGTTGCAAAGCTCGTTCCGCTACCTCAGCGGCACGCCAGCGGGTCAGGTCAATCAGCATCACGCCGGCATTGAAGTAGGGGCTGTGACTTGCCAGCCCTAGTTCTCGCCAATGATGCACACCGAAAGGTGATCCTATGCTGTGCACGAACGGATCACGGACCGCCCTCAGAGTCTGGCCAGTCAGTGGTTGCATGAACAGGGTGGTGATGTCATCGAGCACCAGCAGGTCACAGTCTAACCACAGGACGTGAGTGGCATCTTCAGGGAGGTATTCGCCTATGAGCAGGCGATCATAGGTAGCGCCGGAAACATGCCCCCAGCGTGCACCGCCGATATCCGGCGGGCGGGCCGACGCTCGCCAGTGAAAATACAGATTTGGCCGGCTTTGCCTGTCGATGCGGGCGCGAACCTCCTTGGAAAGGCCGCAATCGATGATGTAGACATCGATCTGTCGCGTCGGGTCGGCATGCGCGGACAGGGACTGGAGCATGACGGCCAGCGGCAGGGCGTACGCGCTATCTGCCGCGCAGGCCACGACGACAGGGGCGAGCTCCCCCGTCTCCTCCCGGCTGCCACTGTTGCCCCGTGCGTTCGATGGATCAGGGCTGGTACTGAAGATCGAGCCGGTACTCAAGGTGGCCCCAGGGCTCGATCAAGTTGATTCAGCCGTGCCTGCGCCGCCCCCAGACGTGGCTGCAGGCGCACGGCTTCGGCGAAATGGCTTCTTGCTTGCAGCAGCTTCTGCCGGTTGGACGGGTAGAGGAAGACAAGCATTTCGCCCCTCCGGTAGGCTTGGAGAGCCGGATCATGTTCCGCCTGGACAGCCCGCGCAAATTGTCGGGCCGCGTCCTCCCGTCGCCCCTCACGCAGATAATATTGCGCCAGGTTCGCAATGATTACCGGGTCGGCGGAATCGCCGCCGGCTGCCGACAGGAAGGCGCGTTCAGTGTCCTCCTTCCGTCCCAACAGGCTGTAGGCGATCGCGCAGTGATTGGCATACCTTCGTCGGGTTAAACCTTCATAAGATTTCGCGTCACAGATTTCTGCGGCCCGACCAGGGTTGCCCTCCCGGAGATAGGCGGCGGTTAGCAGCCGCAGCGCCTGTGTTCCCTGGGCGCCCCTGCGATACTCACTCTCGAACAGCCGCAGTTCACTGGACCAGTCGCTGTTGCGGTTCCAGGTCAGTGGCACGAGCAGCATCAAGGCGATCAACGTCGCGATTACAGCATACCCGGCGCCATAGCGACGGCCCAGATACCTGAACCCGGCGGTCAGTACAATGGCCAGTCCCACCGCTGGAAGGTAGAGATAACGCTCGGCCAAATCGGGGACCACTCTCGCGATACCCTCTGGCCGGCTGGCTGGCAGGATCGCAATATAGAAAAACACAAGACCAGCAAACAGCCCATACCGCCTCGCCCGGAACTGCAGGAAGGCCATCACCCAGAGCACCATTTGAAGCACGATAAGAATGCATCGCTGCAAAAGCGAAACGTCTTCGTGGTAAAGCAGGAGCGGATCAGGCCAGGCCATCAGCCAGAGCGCTTGCCCCCACATGCCGAACACCCCGGACAGCCACATCAAACCAGGAAGTCTTGCCAAGCCTTCAAGATGCTGCTCGGAATGTGCAAGCGCGTGTGCACGCATCAACAGGTACAGGGTCAGCGGCAGCAGCATCCAGAACACTGGCAGGCATTTTCGCATGCGGCCGATCCACGGCCCCGGCGCCAGGATCAGCACCAGCGCGACGGCAATGCCCGGTATCACCATGGCGCTTTCCTTGGAGAAGAGCGCAAACAGGTAACACAGGGACAGGCCGGACCAGGACCAGCCGGGACGGGTTTCCAGAAAATGCAGGAACCACCAGAGGCCGCCGATGCCCGACAGAGCCACCAGCATTTCGGAGCGATTGTAGATGGAATTAACCACCTCCGTGTGTACCGGGTGCACCGCGAACACGAGGGCAGCGAGCAGTGGGTAAAGATTGGACGACGGTCCCGGGTCTGCGGCAATGCGCAGCACCTGCCGTAAAAACCCATAGACGGTAAGGGTCACGAGCAGGTGCAGCAGGATGTTATCCAGGTGGTAACCAGCCAGCCAAGCGTCATAGATACGCGATTCCAGCGCCAGCGTGAGGAGCAGCACCGGCCGGTAGAAACCACTCTCCATGCCGGTAGCGGCCCACAGGTCCTCGGTGAAGAACCGCGGGATATCCGCCCACTCCGCAAGGCGCTCCGTGCCTGCGAAAAACTTGTCATCGTGGACCAGCGCGTCAGGCCAGGCGTTGGCGTAGGCGAGCAGTGCAGCCAGGATGAGCAGACCCACGGCGAGATAGCCGGGCACTTCCAGCCTGTTCCACAGTTCTTTCATTGGCAATGACCTGCTCCTGGTCGCACTCCCCGCCGGTGGATATTCCGAGTGCAAGCCGGCCGGTGTACAAGGGTTTGTTATAGAGTACTATAGGATTTGAGTGGTGGTGCGCCACGGGGTGATGGTTTTGTAAGAATGTAGTCAGGGAGAATGTAAAAATGCGAACATCGGTGAATTTATTGATTCTTGGTTTCTTGTTTGTCTTCATTCCAATGCAGACCATGGCAGGGGGACCTGGTCCGCTTTCTTTTCCATACAATTGCGGCCAGGACTATCACAACCTTACACAGGGCCTGTGCACGGGTTCGGTAAACGGCTGCGCTGGCCGTCCCGTTGTCGTGTGCACGGGTGGTGATTGTTCCGGCACCAATGGCAATGATTGCATCATCGGTACCAGCGGCAGCGACATCATTCATTCCGGCAAAGGCAATGATGTAGTCTGCGGCTTCGGTGGCGAAGATTCGGTCGATGCGGGTTATGGAGTCGACATAGTCTGCGGCGGTAGTGGTAACGACGTAATATCGGGTGGATGGGGGAGAGATCTCCTCAATGGTGAATCAGGTACGGACCTCGTCGATGGCGGCAAGTGCGACGACCGCGTCGTCGGTGGTGCTGACCCTGACGATATCTGCCAGGGTGGCCAGGGTGACGACGCTCTGGAAGGCAGTTGTGAAATACTGGCTCCGGGCCCGACCGCCCCCCAGACCGGGGTCAATTGCCCCTAGTACGTCTTCGCTTGTCCCTGTTTTGTGTTGTGACGAAAATCCCCGCTGCGGCGGGGATTTTCATTAGCACTGCCGCCTGATCCAAACTTCAGTTCCCGAAAGGGCCATCCATGATCCGGTTCACCCGCAGAGATTTGATCCGCCACCTGGCCGCGCTGAGCGCCTGGCTCCCGGCCTCCGTACTGCTGGCGGCGCCGACCGGGACCAGTGAGACAGATCAGGAGCTTCGCGCCCTCGGAGCATTCCTCGACACCTTGCTGCCTCCTGACCTGACGCCAAGTGCCACGCAACTCGACGTCGACAAAGTCATTATCGCCCGTGCGCGCGCCAACAAGCCGCTGCAACGCTTAATCACGCTGGGCTGCGCCTGGCTCGATAAACAGGCAAAAGAGCAGGGCACTGAGGGGTTCACGGGCCTGGCCCAACCTGGCCGTGATGCCATCGTCTCGGCCGCCGAGAAATCTCCTGTGGGTTCATTACCCAGAGTCTTTTTTGAACAGATTCGCAGCCTGGCTTTCTACGAATACTATGCCCGGCCCGAGACCTGGCCGGGCATGGCCTACGCCGGCCCACCGCAGCCGCGCGGTTTCCCGGACTTCGCGCAGCCACCCGGCACGGGTAAATCTTGACGAATCCGCAAGCGGTCGTGATCGGTTCCGGCCCAGGCGGCGCCGCATTTGCCTGCGGCCTTGCGCAGGCGGGTGTTCGAGTGCAGGTGCTGGAAGCGGGCCCGCGCTATGATCCGCGCAGCGATTACCGGCTATCCCTGCCGGGCTGGGAGCAAACTCGTTTCCCGGCCAAGGTCAGCACCTGGCGCGGCAAACGCATGGACCGCTGCAGGCACTTGAAGCCAAGTGGGATGACCTCAGGTCCTGGAATCGTGTGTCGGGCCGGACCGTTTCTTCCGGGCAGCGGATGTTCGATGCGTATCACCACGTCATCGGCGCCGGCGGCTCGACGCTACATTTCACCGGTGAGGCGCACCGCCTGCACCCTGACGCCATGGCGATGCACAGCCGCTTCGGGGTGGCCGCCGACTGGCCGCTTGATTACGCGGAGCTGGAGCCCTGGTATTTCGAAGCCGAGCGCCTGATGGGTGTTGCCGGCCCGGCTATCGGAAGTGTTCGTCCGCGCAGTGCGCCGTACCCGCTGCCCGCCCATGAGCTGAGCTATGCCAGCCGGACGCTGGGCGCCGGGTGTGCAAAACTCGGCCTGTCCTGGGTAGCCGAATTCCGTCGCCAGCCTGTCCCGGCCCTATGACGGCAGGCCGGCCTGTAACTACTGCGGCCAATGCAACCGGGGCTGCCCACGTTTCGACAAGGGCACCGCCGACATTACGTTCCTGGCTAAAGCCCTGGCCACCGGCAACTGCACCCTCAGCACCGGGAGTGCGGTGCTGAGGGTCGAAGCCGGTTCCAATGACCGGGTCACGGCGGCGGTCTATGCCGATGCGGAGGGGCAGCTACACCGGGTCGAGGCCGAGCTATTTGCCATCGCCTGCGGCGCCGTCGAGACGCCACGACTGCTGCTCAACTCGACCACGCCGGACGCACCCCACGGCCTGGCCAACGAATCCGGCCTGGTCGGCAAGAACTTCATGGAGACCCTGTTTTGGTCGTCCGCTGCTCTGCATCCCGAACCGCAGGGCAGTAACCGCGGTTTGCCTTCGGACGCCATCTGTTGGGATTTCAACGCGCCCGACGCCATCCCCGGCGTGATCGGCGGTTGCCGGTTTTCGCCCACAACGCACGAAGCGGATCTGTCGGGCCCCATCAATTATGCGCAGCGGGTGGTGGGTGGATGGGGACTTGCGCACAAGCAGGCCATGCGGGAGCAATTCGGCCGGGTACTGGCAGTGGGCACCATTGGCGAATCACTGCCCAATGCGGGCTCGTACATCGACCTCGATCCCGCGCAGAAAGATGTCGCTGGCATGCCCAAGGCGCGCATCAACAGCCACCTCGATGAGATGGAACTTGCGAGGCTGCGGTTCATGGCCAACAAAGCCAGGGAGATCCTGGACGCCGCGGGGGCCGACCAACTGGTCGAGGAATACGGCACCTACGACATGTTCAACTCCACGCACGTGTTTGGCACCTGCAGAATGGGCACAGAGGCGGAAAACTCGGTGGTCGACGCCCACTGCCGCAGCCACCGGTGGCGGAACCTCATGGTGGTCGATGCCAGTGTCTTCCCCAGCTCGGGTGGAGGTGAAGCGCCATCGCTGACCATCGCCGCACTGGCCCTGCGCGCGGCACACTTTGCCAGAATGGAATCAATGGGGTCAGAGTAAAAATCAATGGGGTCAGAGTAAAAATCAATGGGGTCAGAGTAAAAATTCCGGAGCAACAATTTTGGCGCCTATACTCCGGCCTGGTTTTTACTCTGACCCCATTGATTTTCCTATACTCCGGCCTGGTTTTTACTCTGACCCCTTTTGGTTTCTCCGACCCCGTTTCGATTTAGTCAGGCACCGTGGCCGGACGGTCGTCCAGAGCCTTGAGGCGCTGTACATCATCCTCGCGGTTCAGGTATTCCCACCGCTGCAAACTGATGGGCAGATTGCCGTTGGTCATAAGGTAATCATGAAAGTGTCGCAAAGTGAACGACTCACCCTGGTCCAGCCGTGCATCCGCCAGGAAGCGGAGAATCTGCAGTTTTCCCACCTGGTATGAAATTCCCTGGCCGGGACTGCTGGCAAAGAACGTAGCCTCCTGCGTGGCGGTTTCCCGGTCCATGGGCACTGTTCGTGCGAGGTAGTCGGCAGCCTCTTCGATGCTAAAGTCGCCGATGGCGAGGCGGATATCCACTTCGACGCGCAAGGCGCGCAAGCGCATGAATTGGTATACCAGCTCACGGGATTGCGGGCTGAAGGTAAATAAGCCCGCTTGCAGCAGCATTTCCTCGACATAAAACCCAATCCCTTCGTTGGCGCCGGAATCGATGTAACGGCGCCGGATGGGGTCCGGGTTGGCCGCGGACACCGCCATTTGGAAGTAGTGCCCGGGAACTCCCTCATGCGCGATCAGCAGGCGCGGATCCATGGCGGCGGCAAGGTCAAAGAAGGGCAGGTCGGCAGCCGGTTCCGGAATGTAGCTGTAACCGTCCTCATCCAGCCGCGTATCGGAGGTCAGGTCGTCGGTCACGCCCACGAACGCCAGAGGTTGCAGGTAAGTCGGGGCGCGGACGGTTGCGGTAGTGCATCAGCCACGGCGGCACGGTCATCAGGTCCTGGTTTTCCAGGAAGGCGCGGATTTCCTGTTCGTTGCGGAACGAGGCTTCAATCTGTTCTGCGCTGGTTGCAAATACCGGCAATGGTGGCTGATCGCGGTTGCGGTTGGCTTCGATCGCATCCCAGGCAACGGCCTGGTTCCAGGCCTCGCGGCCCTGTGCCAGCAATTCCTGCGGGGTATTGGGGACCAGTGCGACATTCACCAGGAACCATTGGTAGGCACGCTCGCCGATGGCAAATTCGCTGCTCATACCGGCAAGATTGGCTTGCAGCCAGGTGCGATAATCGACCAGGGCTGTTGTGGCCACTGCAACGGCGGCGGTCAATTCGACCCCTTGTTCGGCCGTGATCAGCGGCAGCAGCCCCGCCTGCATGGCCAGCAGCTTTTGCTCGATATCACCCAGGCTGGCTATGGCCGCCTGGGCAAACGGTTGCACCGGCTCATCCAGGTTGCGCACGGCGTCGGAGAGTGTGGCCGGGAATTGCTGCAGACGCAGGATCAGTTCATGCATTCGCTCGGGCGTGAGCGGGGACGACAACACCAGCAGTTCGAATATCGACCCCAGGGTTTGGTCGACATAGAACACGGGATTGCGTTGCGGGCTCTTGAGCACATCCAGTTCCCAACCCACGCGGCTAATGGCTGCGGCCAGTGCCAGGGCATCCACCTCGTCAGCACGGTTGAAGTTGTTGCGGTCCAGGGCTGCAAGCCGGTCCAGGAATCCATGGTACTGCACCCGGTAAATGGCAATATTGGCCGGAGAAAATGCAGGTACCCAGCCGGGGGGGCGTTCGACCCGGGGAATGTCATCACTACTGGCCGGTTGCTGTTCCCGCCGCCATGCAAAAAACTCGGCGGCGAGATCTTGTAGCTCAACATTCAGTGCGGAGTCTGGTACCGGGGCATTTTGCGAACTGGAGTTTGGTGTCACCAGCACGTCCGGCGAGTCCTGCGCTGCTGCCCCAAAGCACATACTGAGGCACAGACTCAGGCACAGTAAGCAAATGATCAGGCTGCGTCTCATATCAAGTCCTGGCCTATAAGATCCTGCCACGCAAATGAAATACGGTCCCGGCAAGTATGGTACATCTCGGGGTCAGACGGTATTCTTCCCTAAATGAACGATCAAAGGGAAGCGGAGCATTGGTGAACCTGATTCAGCAGTACCTGCAACAGCAAGGTTACCTGGTGCTTGATGGCGCCCTGGCAACGGAACTGGAGCGCCACGGCGCGGACCTGAACGATCCCTTGTGGTCAGCGCGCTGCCTGATCGATACGCCTGAACTGATTTACCGGGTGCATAGGGACTACCTCATTGCCGGGGCGGATGTACTCACCACCTCGACCTACCAGGCCAGCTTGCAAGGCTTTCGCAACCGTGGCTTTGATGTGCACGAAGCGCAGGGCTTGCTCCGCCTCGGTGTCACTCTCGCACTGCAGGCGCGCGATGACTTCTGGGGTGACGAAGCGAACCGTGCCGGCCGCCTGAAACCACTGGTTGCGGTTTCCATAGGCCCGTTTGGGGCGTGTCTGCACGATGGCTCTGAATATCATGGAAGGTACGCGGCATCCTGGTCCGATGTGGAAGATTTCCATCGCGCACGCTTGCAGATACTCACTGCTGCCGGCGGAGACCTGCTGGCTTTTGAAACCATTCCCTCGCTGCAGGAAGGCGAGTTGCTGCTGCGCTTGCTCAAGGAGTTTCCGGGCCAATACGCCTGGCTGAGTTTCAGTTGCAGCGATGCGGCCCATGTCAGCCACGGGGAAGCGTTTCAAAGTTGCGTGGAATTGGCGGAAGGACATGCACAGCTCGCAGCCATTGGTATCAATTGCACGGCACCGCGCCACATCCCCTCACTGCTTGATGCCGCGCAGGGCATTGCATGTCCCTTGCTGGTCTATCCGAACAGTGGCGAAACCTGGGTAGCCGGCGGCAATCGCTGGGCGGGGCAGGGTAGTGAGGGCTTCGACCCGCAAGCCTGGTTCCAGTCTGGTGCGCGCCTGATCGGCGGTTGCTGCCGTACCGGGCCGGCAGACATAGCGGCCATCCGCACGTCGCTGAAATCCGGCGTGGCAATGCCGCACGCGTGATAGTAGAATAGCGCGCCTTGAGTATCCCTCATCCTGTTACAACGGCTAGGTGGCAGAGTGGTCATGCAGCGGCCTGCAAAGCCGTGGACGCCGGTTCGATTCCGACCCTAGCCTCCAGTTTTCCTTCCCGATTGCCTGTTCCGGCTGAATCCCGCCGGGCAGGCCAGTACAATAAGCAGCCCACACCCACCATGCCCGGGTGGCGAAACAGGTAGACGCAAGGGACTTAAAATCCCTCGACCACACAACGGTCATGCCGGTTCGATTCCGGCCCCGGGCACCAGTGATACCAACCCTTTGAAGAGTTATCTCACTCATCCCAATGCAAGCCGGATTCATTGAAATGACCCAGCTCATTGCCATTCATTGCGTCTACCACCGTCAGCACGCCTTCACCACCCATGCAGAAATCATAGGCACTCACGGTTGATATCAGCCGTTTCTTGTCATCAAGCGTTGTGTTGTCAATGAACTTGGGCATAACGTTGACCCTGAGAATGGTGCCGGGCCGCTCAATTGTTTGCCAATACCCTTCCTCCACCATTTTCTGGATAAACAGCTTCCGGCCAGCCTGCAGGGTGCAGTCTGCGGTTATCTTTGGCGGGTCCTCAGTCAATGATGATCCCCTCTTGCCGGTCACGATGGCGGCAACGACACAGACCAGAACCAGAAAGCCAACGGCACTAACCCAACCGCTGGTTTTCCGTTTCACGGGTTCGCCGCAGCGGGGGCATTTGTCGGCGATCATGCTGACGTAATGGCTGCAGGCTTTGCATTTTGCCAGGCTCATGGTTAAAGCGTCCTATGACGAGATTTTGCTCGCCACCACATCTATTGCAAAAATGGCCGGCTGACAACCATCGGGCCAGGCGCCCAGGCGGGAATGCGTCGTTATATCCTATGATCTGCTTATTCATACTGGCGCAAGTCAGAGTGCCCTGCCCGGTGTTGGGGGCGGCTGCAAACCGCAATCCGTTAGCCTGCAGAAGATAGTTTTCATCTCGAAACCATAGTCGTACTGCGCATGTAGCATCATCTGCAGGAGCGGCATTGAAGAGGCGTTCGCCCCAGGAGTCTGTAGTTCGTTCAGGCCGCGCTCACCGACTCAGCATGTTTTACGAGATGGCTGTTGCGCAATTTGTGATGGCTGTGCGGGTCGTGCTTAAAGATTTGCGGCATCAATGAGCCAATCACCATTCCGAGCGCGCTGGCCAACAGACCGGAACCCTGCGGCGTCAATACCTGTAATGTC
>CAWARM010000007.1:0-344083 GCA_963784425.1 uncultured Gammaproteobacteria bacterium | reverse complement strand
TGAGCAGATGGCGCCGCAGCGGATTGGCTCAGGTTTGAACTCAGGCGCGCACTACGAGGCAGTTGGAGCAACCTGGCTGTGCATTGTGGAGTTGACTGAAGCTGTCCGGTGAGCCTGGCGAAGGGCCATGAAGGTTACTCTGCCTGGTTAAACTCAATTACATTACGATCTGGATCTCTCACAAAAATTGAAGTCGACCCAGTCGGAACGTAATTGGTTCCTTCAGTTATTCCGACTCCGGCCTTTTCCAGCGCTGACTTCACGCCCAAGACATTTTTTACCGAAAGAGCTATGTGTGTATAGCCCGTGTGTTTTTCACTTACATCCATTAAGACATTTTGCGTAGAAGTATCAGCGGCATTGAGAATGAAATTTATTTCAACTCCAGAGGGATGAGACATGATGGCCACAGGCTCAGGACCGATAGGCCCAATAACAAAATTAAACCCGAGCAGTTCATGGAATTCTGCCGTGCGCGATCTAAAGTGTGCACTCGTATGCCAACATGCGCGATGCCTGTGATGAGTTGGCCTAAAAGCATACTGACTGCCTCCTGTTGATGTTACGCAGCCCAACGTTTGAGTTCACGTGCTGTCGCAGGCAGTCCCGTGAAAGGAAATGTTAGGCAGCAGACGCATAGCGGTCAGGGAACCAACCAACCAGCCAGTGCTGCAGACTTTCACGGCCCCTTCTTTTGCGGTGCGTAGCCCAGGCGCTCCATCTCCACATGTGCACCCAGCGCGAGGGCGCTTACGCCCATTGCGGAGCAAGCAGGGTAATGGCCCGCCTTAAAATAGCTCGCATAGATGTCGTTGAAGGCGGGCCAGTCGTGAGTATCTGAGAGCATGGCTGTGCATTTAAAGAGGTCCCCGTAAGTGAGGCCATGTTCGTTGAGTGTTCAGGCCAATGAGTTCCAACATTCGGCGCGTCTCGGCGGCCATACCGCCAGGAACGACCCATTTCTCATCCTCCGCCGCGCCGATCTGGCCAGAAAGGTAAAGCACATCGCCAACTTGGACGGCGGCGGAGAAAGGATAACTGTCAGTGCGCGGATAAAAACGCACGCCAGGCTGTTCCGCAGCCACGGCATCGGACGCACCAGAGGCAGCGAGCGGCAAGCCGGCGAGCGCTATCTGTAACGAAGAATGACTTAAGCATAACCCCTCCCCGTTATGTGTGCAAAAACTTGAATGTTGCGCCTAACGCTCCGCTAAAAGGAATCGATGCTCATTACCGGACTTCGCCTGGATTTCCAGAAGGTCAGGGTTTCTCCAGAGCCCCTGAGCAGTCAGAAAATCGATTCCATGCTTTTCCAGATTGACTTTGCTTTTGTCGTCGTCGAACTCAAAACCGCTCCATGAGTATGAATTATGCCCTTTTTACTCATATCGCAAGTTCCATGTCAACGCGATGCATGCCCGAGCCCCAACCATTGTAGGTCACGGTTATGGTTACGGCGCCAGCTTTTGCAAAGAAAGGCGCGGACTTATGGCTGGCCGCGATATCCACGACGTGTATTCCTTCGGATGCAGCGAGAGTAACAACGCGGTCCATAATGGCCCGGCCAGCACCAAGGCCTTGAAACCGCGGATTGAGCATTATCCACGAATTCAGCCTTCGCCGCGCGGGGTCATCGCCAATGAAACCAAAGGCTCCCGCAACCTGGCCGTCAATGAAACAGAGCTCGTAACCTCTTGGGTCGGTGTCAAGGGACCGGGCATAGTCAGCGCGTTCATTCGCTGCGAAGTACTCCGGGCAGTTGGCATCGAAGAGATCGATGCACGTCTCTCCCGGTCCTCACTCGAGTAGGGCCTGAAAGTCACTTCGGCTTTCATTGGAGCACAGCCAGGATTTCCTGAGGCATAACGTACGGTTCAGCTACGGCCCTGCTTAGGACTGGTTGCGCGCGCGCACGCGCTCGTTTTCGAGTTCGAACATCCGGCGGATGGTGGCCCCGTCGGACGGCTCTTTGGCCAGAGTCTCGGGATCCCACTGGTTCCGGGTCGTGTCGAAGAAGTCTCCCCCATAGATGTGAATGCCCGCGGTGTAGCGGTCCAGAGGATTGGTAACCGAGTGAATAACATCGCGCCCAAGTGCCACCGCATCTCCCGCAAACAGCGCTTTGGCCCCAAAAGCCTCGATACGATTGGGTGTTTCTCGCCAAAGGATATTGTCTTCACGCCCGGTGTAGATACCGATGTTTTCCCACATCAGGTGATTGTGAGGCATGAGGTTCATCTGTGGCGTCCATGTAGCGCTGAAGATCGTCAGCGATTTGGATCGGTGCAGGACATTGATTCCCGCCTCAACAGGCTCGCCCACAGCGGCAAGCATTGCGTTCGGCTTATGGACTGCCCGTGAGAGCACATCCAGTACCGCCGCCTGCGGATCGGGACCGTTATTCGCGGCAATACAATCGGCAATAAAGAGTTCTAATTCCATGTTCGCTCCGGTCTGAAGGTAACGTCACGCCTCTCCATCCAATACCTTCACCAGTTTGCGTTCGGCCTCCGGCAATTTCATGCAAATTGCTGACAACTTTCGTAGGCGTGGTTCTTCTGATACCACGCAGCGAGCGCAGCGTTATCACCCGTACTCTTGAAGAAGACGCCTCCGATCCCGGTAATCTTTGCCATCGTAGCCTCCTACCCGTTGGTTTGCCCAGTTCCAGGTAGACCCCTGATTCGGGGTATACACCAGATGGTCGCCCTCCAACTAATTCGCGTCAAGAAGCAGCACCGGCCCGTATTACTGTCAGGCGGCGAGCGCACTGATCATGACGTAATAGCCGTCGGGGTCACGCAATGCAAACTCATTGGTCCCGGTAGCGGGATTCACGTGGGGTTCTTCTTCCAGGGCGGTGACCAGGGCACGAGCCCGCAGAAAGGCCTCGTCAAAATCATCCACGCGGAAGAACAACAGCAGTCCGTTGCCAGGTTGAGCATGATCCGGACTGCTCAGTGGTGGATGCTCATGGGCGCCCCACTGGTGAAGGCAAAGCAGCACCGTTCCATCGGTGTCCAGAATTTGCCCGAAGTAATCATGAGCAGGATTCGATTCCGCCTGGCCAAACAACGACTGATACCACTTGAAGCTGTGAGAGACATCAGCAACACCAATGATTGTCCATATGCGCTTCATCGGGTTTGCCTGCGGCCTAACGGTTGAGCTGAGCGGCGCGACCCTTCAGGGACGTCCAGCCTGCGGCGACTTGTTGGGCGGCATTCTCTGCCACAACGAAACATGGAATAACAGCTGAATTATTCCGGCACGCTGATGCCCGAGCCGCCCATTTCCTTTGGAACGTCCTTCATCTTCGGCTGCCCGTCCTTGATGCGCAGCACTGTCTCCTGGTAATGCACATGAATCCCGGCCTGGTACGGAAGGTCTGGAATCACCGCTGCATATACATCGGTGAGTCCCATGCCTGGATGCTCCGTGAAGATATGACCTCCGCATGTCGTGCACCATTTGCGATAGCTCTGCGGCGTCTTGTTGTAAGTACCGATGTTGTCCGCTCCCTTTGTGATCTGCACTGCCTCGGGTTTCCATAGGGTAAAGGCATTGACCGGGCCGGCCGACCAGCGCCGACACGACTCGCAGTGACAATAGCCCATTGCGGCAGGCTCGCCGCTCACGGTGAACTGAACCGCGCCACAAAAGCAGCTGCCCTTGTAAGTATTTCCTTTGCTCATGACACACCTCCATTGCGATTCGCATTACGACATGGGCAAAAGCGTAGCTTTGATTTCACCGATATTCCAGTGCGCAACTTTCCGGGGACTCCCTCGAATCACGGGGACCGCGACGCAACCTCAACCGCGGCGCGCCGCCTCGATTGCAGCGATGTCGATCTTTCCCATCTGCATCATCGCATCGAACGCCCGCTTGGCGACAGCGGGATCGGCATCAGTTATCGCTTTTGTCAGAGCGATCGGCGTGATCTGCCAGGACAGGCCCCATCTGTCCTTGCACCAGCCGCACGCGCTTTCCTGGCCGCCGTTGCCGATGATCGCGTTCCAGTAGCGATCCGTTTCGGCCTGGTCAGCGGTTGCGACCTGAAACGAAAATGCTTCGTTGTGCTTGAATGCGGGTCCGCCGTTGAGGCCGAGGCAGGGAACGCCCAACACGGAAAACTCGACGGTCAACACGTCCCCTTTCTTCCCCGACGGAAAGTCGCCCGGTGCACGGTGCACCGCGCTGACGGACGAATCGGGAAAAGTCCTGGCGTAAAACCGCGCCGCTTCCTCGGCGTCGCCATCGTACCAAAGGCAAATCGTGTTCTTTGCTGGCTTCACCATGTCACCTCTCCATTCAAGTAGGTATCTGATATAACCGGCCCGGGCCTACTTCCACACTTTGGTGTTACACGCCGGTGGGCATCTGGCTAATCGCTTCAATCCGCGCCATGCGCAATTTCTTGCCAATCTCTTCACCGCTGAGCCCGGTCACGTCAAGTGCCACAACCTTGACGGCAAGCGCAGTTTCGAAAGCCGCACGGACGCGATCGGCTTGCGGATAGGGTCGTTCCGTGCGGTCCTTGCGTCCACGGTAATCCGCTTCGCAGGCCTGTAAAAAAAACTCCATCCGCTCGGGGCGGCGCAACAGGTCTGCTTCTTCAAGCAAGCTGAGCAGGCTGGCCGGGCGCAATTCCAGGGCTTGATGGCAACGCAAGTGCAAGGCGCACACAGCCAGCGCCAGCTCGCGGAACGCCACCGGTGCACGCAAGCGCTCACAGATGGTCCGCACCAGCGGCACGCCGGTATGTTCGTGGTCATGGTGGGCGGGCCAATCGGCGCGGGCCGTTTGGCCTTTGCCCAAATCATGCAGCAGCAGTGCAAATCGTACTTCGTTTGGCCACTCGCGCGCGGCAGCGAAATCCAGCGCCATCTGTACGTGCAGTCCGGTATCTATTTCAGGGTGATAGCGCCCATCCTGCGGTATGCCAAACAGGCAGTCGACCTCTGGCAGTATCCATGCCAGCGCTGCGCAATCGCGCAATACCTGGATAAACACCGACGGGCGTGGTGTGGCAAGGCCGCCGGCCAATTCAGCCCAGGTCCGTTCGGCCACCAGATGAGCCAGCTCACCGGATGCCACGATCTGCCGCATCAGGTCCATGGTCGAGGTATGCACGGTGAACCCAAGGTGAGCGAATCGCGCCGCAAACCGGGCGACTCGCAGCACGCGCAGCGGGTCTTCGACAAAAGCGGGTGAGACGTGGCGCAGGATATGCTGTTGCAGGTCCTGCTGGCCACCATAGGGATCAATCAGCTTCCCATCTTGCCCGCGTGCCATGGCATTGATCGTCAGGTCGCGCCGGGCCAGGTCTTCCTCCAGTGAAACACCAGGATGAAAGTCAACGGTGAAGCCGTGGTAACCGTGACCCTGTTTTCGCTCGGTGCGAGCCAGCGCGTATTCCTCGCCCGATTGCGGATGCAGGAATACCGGAAAAGAGGCGCCAACCTGCCGATACCCCAGGCGCAACAATTCTTCCGGAGTGCTGCCGGTGACTACCCAGTCACGCTCCCGTGGCGTGATGCCGAGCAGTTCGTCGCGCACCGCACCACCTACCAGGTAGGTGGTTGCCCGCTGGCTGGCGACCTGTGTCATCGCATCGACTTATCTTGCGTTGAGTGCCGCCGCCATTTATCCAGCCGGGACTGGTGCAGTGAACCATCCAGGTAGCCCGGAACCACGGATTTCAGCGAGCGCGGCTTGATCCCCAGTTCCGGCAAGGCGTTTGCCTTGCTGACATTGTCCAGTTGCAGGGACTGGTAGTTGTCGCTGGAAAAAGGTTTGCCCGGGACGAAATCCATCATCAAGCCCTGCATTCTCGAAAGGTTATCAGGCAAACCAATGATCCAGCGCTTCTTACCTAAGACCCGGGCGGTAAATTCAACCAGTTCCCGCAGTGTGTAAACCTTGGGACCCACCAGGTCGAAGCTTTGGTCAGCATTGGCCCCGCTCTGCAGAATCTGTCCAACGGCGCTGGCGACATCGCCCACCCAAACCGGCTGCAGTTTTGCCTGCGGGCAGGCCAAGGGCAACACCGGCGTTAGCTTGAGCAGGGCCGCAAAGCGATTGAAGAAGGAATCGCCTGCGCCAAAAATCACCGAAGGCCTGAGAAGGCTTGCATCAATGAATTCCGCCCGCTTAAGCAATCCCTCTGCTTTTCCTTTACTGATCAGGTAATGGCTCTTGCCCTTGCCCGCATTCAATGCACTGAACTGCACTACCCGTCTGACCCCGCTGATGCGGCATGCCTCGATGAGGTTTTCAACCAGCGCTACGTGCATCGCATGAAAACCCCGGCCCTTGCGGCCGCGCTCATTAAGGATGCCAACGAGGTTGATCACCGCATCTGCACCCGCCAGTTCGGACGCCAGGCGCGCACTGCTGAAGTCCTGCACCTGCCTGAGGTCTACTCCCGGAATCAACAGCAACTGGCGGCAGCGGCTCATGTCCCTGCAGAGCACAATGCACTGGTGGCCACGGCTGGCTAACTCCGGCAACAAATGGCTTCCCACAAACCCCGTCGCACCCAGCAGGACAATGCGCATGTTCAACCCTTGGCCGCCGCAACTGGCGCCGCAATCGGCGCCACGACTTGGGCCGGGACTTGTGCAGGACCGGGGCAGGCTACTTCGGCATACGTCGCGCTTGCAGTGCCGGGTTTCACGGCGGCTGCATCGGGCGCCTGCAACCTGGAACTGATGCGTTGCACCGGGCGTTGCAGACGCCAGTCATAAATCGTGGCATAGGACAGCACCTTTGGAATGTAGTCCCGGGTTTCATGATAGGGCAGCAACTCGACCCAGATGGCGGCATCCGACCCGGGCAAATTTTCCAGCCACCTTTTTACTGCGCCCGGCCCGGCATTGTATGCCCCGGTAACCAGCATCTCGTTGCCATTGAACTTGCGCATCAGCTCACGCAGGAACGTGGTGCCAAAAACTACGTTGTCACGTACCTGCATCAGCTGGTCACTGCCACGGTAGGAATAGCCGTGGCTGCGCGCCAGTTGCGCTGCGGTTCCCGGCAAGACTTGCATCAGGCCGCGCGCATCGGCGGGGGAAACAGCATCCGGGGCCATGGCGCTTTCCGCCCGCATCAGGCCGAGCACCCAGGCCGGGTCTATATTTTGCTTTCCTGCCTGCTCTTCCACCACGGCAGCGAAATTCAGCGGGAAGCGCCAGTCGTACAAACTGCGGTCCTCGCTTGCAGTCAGGGCAAGAATGGCCAGGTCCGGGCGGTTCTGCTCAGTAGCCAGGGCGGCGGCGAGGCGCCGGTCCGCTGCTGGCATCTGCTTGACGTTCAGGTTCCACTCACGCCGCGCCCACGAGGTTAGGCCGGCTGCCTGCAGTGCTTCGACTCTGCGCATCAACGGCTGCTCATGGAACACCGTCAGTTCCTGCGGCGTGACGCCGGGATCCTGTGCGCAAATGGCATAGGGGCGATTGAGGACGTCAGCTGCCAGAAAGCCGAAATACGAAGCGTCAGCAGACAAGGTTTCCAATGCCGGCATCGCCCTATCCCGCTCACCGAGCTTTAGCCGTGCCACGGAGTCCCAATAGCGCCACCGGTCGCTGCTTCTGCCAGCGTCACTCATGGTTGCGATTGCCTGGCTTACTTCCGCCCAGTTGGCGGCGGCCAGCGCGGCCCTCGCCCACCATTCCAGCAAACCGTCGGTTCGGCCGGAGGCAGGCACAAGCCGCATGCGGTCGAGTGCCTCAGGCACATTTGCCACCGCAGACCACTGGGCTATCTCCCGGAGGATGTCTGTCTCTTGTTGCTCAGTCCACTGGATTTTTCCCTTTAGTGAATGGTAGTAACGCCATGCAAGGTCAGCATCTTTGCGCGCCAGGCGCTGCAGGCCGAACGCAGTGATATCTCCCGCCTGTGGCTGGTTGGGCCACTGCCTGGCACGATCCAGGCGCATGTAGTTCTGCTGATCCTGTTGCTGCCAACGCTCCAGCCACGCCTTGTCATGCGGTGCAACAAAATGAGCCAGGTACACGGTAAGGCCTGGATGGCCCGCCTGCATGGCCCGATTGACGCGCAACCAGGCCAGATCGTGGGTTATACCCCCCGCTTTTCTCAGCCAGGCAAATACGGGATCGCAGGCATCCGGCGCGGATTTTCCAACGGCCCACAGGGCCTGCGCCTGGGGCAGTACCTCGGTGGCGGGCTTGCGCTGGATTGCCGCTTGCACGAGATAGCACTGAATTTCTTCGTCCGTTGTATCCCCGGCATAAGTCAGCACGTCATCCCAGCGGCCGCTCTGCCCCAGCGCCACCAGCCAGCTCTTGCGCAGGCCGGCAGTAAACGCCCAGTCGGCATGGGCGTCCAGGAAGGCGGACATCTCTGCCGGGCTTATCGTTGCGCGCCGTGATTCGTAATCTGCATACTGCAAGTAGGGATAAAGCACGTAGTTGAGCAGGCCGCTCCCGAGCTGCTCAAAAAGTGCCCTGTCACCCCGATTGGCAGCCTGCCAGGCCTGCTCGAATTGCGCCAGCGCCGGGTCCGATGCCGCTGGCTGCTGCGCTGCCTCAACGGGCAAGGCGCACATCAGGCCAAGAAGAAAGGCTGCTGAGGCTGAGCGAAATGAATGCATCAAGACATCGCGACCTGGACGCGTGTGGAATTCGGTGGTTGAACCAGGGAGCCTCTGATCCATTATGCACGGAGCATAATGGATCAGAGGCTCCCGAACACTAGCAGATTAAGAAAATGCAGGTCCGGCGGCAAGTGAAATTGCGGTGATTTTAGTCTGGAGTTTCCGAAGCCTGCGTTTCAACGCTTATCACGGGCCGCATGGCCGGCCTGAGGCGCACCCCCGGGGGTAGCTGCACTTCCAGTTCCACCGGGCAATGATCGGAATAAGTGACTTGCAGCACGCGGGGGTTGAGGCTAAGCAGCGGCTGGGTCAGCAGGATGTGATCAATAGCCCGCTGGGGCTGCCACGACGGATAACTGGGTAACCCGCCAGTGGGGGTGGACAAATCAAGCCGCCTGCAAAAATCCTGTACTTCGGGGCTGGAAACCGGTGTGTTCAGGTCGCCCATCACGACCAGGTTTGCATGCTGCCCCAACTGCCTGGACAGGAACTCGAGTTGGAGTTTGCGTGCCCGCTTGCCCAACGCGAGGTGCACGACGGCGATGACCAGGCCCTCGTCTCCCTTACCGAAGCGCACCACCAGGGAACCGCGGCCCGGAATCACTCCGGGTAGGCGGAATTCCTCGACGGCATCGGGCTCGAAGCGGCTCAGGAAGCCGTTTCCGGCATACGCAACCGTGCCCACTTTCCGATTGGACTGGTGACACCAGAAGGGCATGCCGGCCTGGCTCGCCAGGTAGCGGGACTGGTTTATGAAACCGGACCGCAGGCTGCCGGAATCAACCTCCTGCAAGGCAATCATGTCATACGGGGTGACCATGCCGGCAATGGCATCGAGATTTTCAGTGCGCCGGCTGTGCGGGAGAATCTGGCGCCAGCTATGCGTGACGTAGTGGTGGTAATGGGCGGTCGACGTCCCGGCCTGGATATTGAAGCTCAACAAACGCAGCGTTTGCAGGCCTTCAGGGTCCTGTTGAGAGTAATGCACCCGGCAAACTTACCAATGGCCACGCGCCGACCAGGCCCCGGCTTCGGCGGCCCGGATCGTCAATCTAGCCCTTTTCTTCCTTTGCAGGTGCGGCTTCTTTCGCTGCGCCGCCCGCCGCAGTGGCCACCTTGCGTTCAGCAGATTCTTTCGCGATGAGGAAATCCACAACGTCCATCATCACATCATAGTTGGGAACCGCCTCGCTACCGGAAATCGTGTATTTGTCGGCAACTATCAGGGTTGGAGTGCCGCGCACGCCGGACTCTTGCACAACACTCTGGTCTCTGCGCAGTCTCGCATCAACGGCAAATGACTGGGCCGTAGCCACGAACTCTTTGGCGGTGACTCCGTAGGCCGAATAAAATTCTCCAAGCTGCTGCATATCCTTATACACTTCTTTTTCTTTCCAGATCTTGTCCATCAGGGCAGCATGAGACTTGTCGGCGATGCCCATGACCTCGGCGGTCACATAAGCGCGGGCGTAGAGCTCCCAGGATTCACGGCCGAACACAACGGGAATGCGTTTGAATTCGACATACTCGGGTTTGTGTTGCAACCAACTGCTGATGTACGGCTCGAAGCTCGCACAATGCGTGCACATGTAGCTGAATGCCTCGGTCAGGGAAACTTTGGGGCCGGTCGTAACAGGTGCATTTTCAATGAGGGTGTAGTGGATATCTTGCTGGTATTTGGGTCCTTGCGAGTCCTGTGCGAATGCGCTGTTGGCGCCAAACAGGAAAAACGCGGACAGCATGGCCAAGAGGCCAATCGATTTCTTACTCATAAAAACCACTCCATCTGATTATTGGTCAGGAACACCCACCCCGCACGCCACAGACCGCGCAATCCCGGGTGAGTTCAGTCCTCCACGAGGTACAAGCCCTGGATGTAACTGGCCAGGAATTTGATATCGTCATCCGTTAATTCTGCCGCTACCCCGTTCATTACATGGCTGGGTGCGTCTTTGTCCCCCCAGTTTTCGCCGGCCCTGAAGCGTTTCAGTATGTTGGCAACATATACTTCCTGCTGGCCTGCAAGCGCCGGGTATCCCGCCAGGGGATTGCCGGCTCCTGCCGGGCCATGGCAGGCCATGCACGCCGGCACGCCGGATTTCGCATCACCGGCACGCCACAGGCGCTGACCGGCAAAAACATCTTCTTCCTTCGCGACGCCCGCGGACATCTGCTGCGATGCAAACCAGGCCGTAATATCGGCAATGTCCTGGTCGCTGAGCGTAGCCACGATACCCACCATTTCCGGAACAGGGCGCGCGCCTGCCTTAATCAGGGTAACCTGCCGCGCCAGGTAGTCGCGGTGCTGACCGGCCAATTTGGGCCATTGTGGCACCACGCTGTTGCCATCCGCTCCATGGCAGGCGGAGCAAATTGCAGATTTGGCCTGGCCGGCTGCGGCGTCCCCCTCAGCAACAGCCTGCTGACTGATTATGGCCAACAAACAGGCGGCCAGCCGAAAGCGAAACGTCATGCGGTTCTCCTGGAAAGTGCGTCAATCCGCTCATGCAGCAGCCGGTCAGGACCAGGGCTGCTAGAATGGTCCGACATTATCGCGGTTTCGCCCGCAACGTTCCAGCTTATCAAATTGAGCAGAGGCTCCCTAAGGCGATTGAAATGGGTTCCAGGGCACAACGGCACAATCCCTACCGGTCAGCAGAATACGTGATCAGCGCACACAGGCTGGCGCAATTGCCGGCAGATGAAGGCATCGAAGTCGCTTTCGCCGGGCGTTCGAACTCCGGAAAATCAAGCGCCATCAATGCACTGACGGAACAGAAAGCGCTGGCGCGTACCAGTAAAACACCCGGGCGGACCCAGCAAATTGTGATTTTTGACATCCAGCCCGGCCGGCGCATTGCCGATCTCCCCGGCTATGGCTACGCCAAGGTTCCGGCCAGTCTGCGGGCGCACTGGAAAACCGTCCTGCAGCGCTATTTCGAATCCCGTGAATCACTTCGCGGAGTAGTATTACTGATGGACATCCGTCACCCTTTGCGGCCATTTGATGTACAAATGATCAACTGGTGCGATCATCGCTCGCTGCCATGCCACGTGGTCCTGACCAAAGCGGACAAGCTCAAACGCGGCCCCGCACAGGCCACCTTGCTGCAGGTAGCGGGTGCGCTACCCGCAAGCGCCAGCGTCCAGACTTTTTCCGCCACCAAGGGCGAAGGAAAACCAGAGTTGATTTCCCGGCTTAATGAATGGTATGAATTCGACAACACCACAGGCCCAAACACAGGAACCGCACCATGACTTTCCCCGCAACCCGCATGCGGCGCATGCGAACGCATCCGTTTTCCCGCAGCCTGATGCGCGAAACCCGCTTGTGCGCCGAGAACCTGATCTGGCCTGTGTTCCTGCTTGAAGGTGACGATGCCGTGCAGGCGATATCGTCCATGCCGGGCGTGGAACGCATGAGCATCGATCGCCTGTTGCCTGCAGCACGGCAGGCCCATCAGCTCGGCATTCCCGCCATAGCGCTGTTTCCCGTAGTACCCAGCGAGTTCAAATCCACCGACGCGCGTGAAGCGTGGAACCCGGAAGGCCTCGCGCAGCGCGCAGTCGTGGCTTTGAAGGAATACATTCCAACACTGGGCGTGATAACGGACGTTGCTCTTGACCCGTTCACCACGCACGGGCAGGACGGCCTGATTGACGACACCGGTTACGTCATGAACGATGCCACGATCGACGTGCTGGTCAAGCAGGCCCTGTCACATGCAGAGGCAGGTGCGGATATCGTGGCGCCATCGGACATGATGGACGGTCGCATCGGGGCCATTCGCCAGGCGCTGGAAACGGAGGGTTTTCCCAACACCAGGATCCTCGCCTACTCCGCCAAGTATGCGTCCGGCTTTTACGGGCCGTTCCGGGATGCCGTCGGATCAGCCGGCAACCTGGGAAGCGGCAATAAATACTCCTACCAGATGGACCCGGCCAACAGCGACGAAGCCCTGCGCGAAGTGGGCCTGGACCTGGATGAAGGTGCGGACATGGTGATGATCAAACCGGCCATGCCTTACCTTGACATCATCAGACGCGTCAAAGAAGCGTTCAGGGCGCCGACGTTTGCCTACCAGGTCTCGGGTGAATACGCCATGCTCAAAGCGGCATCGATGAACAACTGGCTGGACGAAAAGACCGTGGTTCTCGAATCGCTCACCTCGATTCGCCGGGCCGGCGCCGATGCCATCCTGACCTATTACGCTGTCCAGGCCGCGCAATGGCTGAACGAAAAGACCTGATGCGGCTTGCCGTATTTGGCACGCCGGTGGCGCATTCACTGTCACCCTCCATACACCGGCAATTTGGACAACAATGCGGCATCGGTATTGACTATCAGGCGATAGAAACCGCGGCCGGAGGCCTCGGCCGCAGCGCCGCTGCCCTTGCGGATGCGGGCGGGGCCGGGTGCAATGTGACGATACCCCTGAAACATGAAGCCTGGGAACTGGCACAGGAGCGCAGTCCGGCCGCAGAACGTGCGCAGGCGGCAAATACCCTGGTTTTTCGGAGCCGGCAAGACTGGCTGGCCGACAACACCGATGGACGTGGGCTGCTGTGTGACCTGGCGCGTTGCCTGGCCCGCGGCCAGGGTCGGCCTTTGACCGGTAGCCGCATTCTTATTGCAGGAGCGGGAGGGGCAGTGGCGGGAATTCTTGGTGACTTACTGGACCAGGAACCGGCCATGATCGTGATTTCCAACCGTAACGAGAGACGTGCCGCAGACCTGGCACGGCGTTTCAGTTCGTTCGGCACCGTGTCTTCCTGCGCTGCGGACGCACTGGCGCAACAGGGTGAATTTGACCTGATCATCAATGCGACATCGCTGGGGCATGCCGGCCAGGTTCCCGACTTGCCGGCCTCACTGTTCAGCAGTGGCGCTTTCTGTTACGACCTCAACTATGGCCAGGCGGCGAGTCCTTTGCGCACGCATTGTTCTGCCCGGGGCATCGATTACCAGGATGGCCTGGGAATGCTGGTGGAACAGGCGGCTATCTCGTTTGCTTTATGGACCGGCAGCCAGCCGGAAACCCAAGCGGTGCTGCAGCGACTGCGCCTGATGGCTTAGCGACTTAGTCCCACTCCTTCACTTTCCAATACACCGGAGTGACGGGTGCCAATCCCTTGTTCGGGTTCGCCTCAAGAATACCATCGCCGTTTTCATCGATGAGGTAGTAAGGCAGGCCTACTTTGGGCGTGACCTTGACCATGTAAATCTGGCCGTTGTAACGGTACTCCTCGACCGTTTTGTCTTCTTCTTCCCGGATTGTGACGGAGGGTTCGATCGCCTCACCCTCGACCTTGGGGGGCAAGGGCCGCTCTTTGGCATCGACCGGAGGGATTGGCGGTGGCACTTCGAGATCGTCCTGAGCACAAAGCGGCAATGAGAGTCCCACCAGGGCTGCGAACATCCATGGCAGCCCTTTAGCAGGCCACGCACCGGGCCGTGAGCTGAGCCACAAGCTGACCATCTCCGGACGCAACATTTTATTCCCCTCCTGCTGGGTTAAACTGGACCCGCAGCGCACACGCTCTGCTTCGATGGTCCCCACGGTTTCATAATACCAGACCTGAATTGGATTCAACTGATCACAAGCTGATGATGGCAAAAAAAAATACTTTGTACCTGGTTGACGGCTCGTCCTATTTGTACCGGGCGTTCCACGCACTGCCGAATCTGACCAACAGCCGTGGCGAGCCAACCGGCGCATTACTGGGCGTTGCCAACATGCTGCGCCGGATTTTGAACGAAGACGATCCTTCTCATATTGCCATTGTCTTCGATGCCAGGGGGCCGACCTTCCGACATGAGCTCTACGCCGACTACAAAGCCAACCGCCCCCCCATGCCCGCCGAGCTTGCCAGCCAGGTTGAAGCCATTCTGGATTTCACGCGCGTGCTGGGCCTGCCCATCCTGCAGGTGCCAGGTGTTGAGGCCGATGACGTGATCGGTACTCTTTCCCGCATGGCGGAAGAGCAGGGTATGTCTTGCATTATCTCCACCGGCGACAAGGACCTGGCCCAACTGGTCAGTGATCAGACCACGCTGGTCAACACCATGACGGACACGCGCCTCGACCGTGCGGGGGTAAAGGAAAAATTTGGAGTGTCCCCACAACAGTTCATCGACTTCCTGGCACTGACCGGGGACAAGTCAGACAACATTCCGGGCGTGGACAAGTGCGGGCCCAAAACTGCCGCGAAGTGGCTGGAAGACTATGGATCGCTGGACCAGTTGATGCAGCATGCGCAGGAGGTGGGTGGCAAAGTGGGCGAAAACCTGCGCGCAGCGCTGGACATCCTGCCCCTGTCGCGCAACCTCGCAACCATTCGCAGGGAAGTGAGCCTGGATACGTCCCCAGGTGCCCTGGCGCGACAGGCGGTGGATAAACCGGCTTTGCTGGCGGCCCTGCGGCGCTATGAGTTCAGCAGTTGGCTGAAAGAGATGGACGCCGAGAACAAAGCACATGAAAGACCGGCACAGGCAAACTATCGCACGGTTTTTTCGCTGGCGGACCTGGAACACCTGATTGAACTGCTAGGCCAGGCCAAGCTGATCGCCGTTGACACCGAAACCACCAGCCTCGATTCCATGCAGGCGGAACTGGTGGGTTTGAGTTTTTCCGTGCAGGCGGGATCTGCTTTTTACATTCCCGTGGCCCACAACTACCCGGGCGTACCGCAGCAACTTGAGCGTGACGTGGCAATCGAGAAGCTCAGGCCCGTGCTGCAGGATGCGGCGCTGCCCAAGGTAGGTCAGCACATCAAGTACGACATGAACGTGCTGTCCAATTACGGGGTGGCCCTGCAGGGCGTCGCATACGACACCATGCTGGAATCCTACGTGCTCAACAGTACCGGCAGCCGCCACGACATGGACTCGCTGGCGCTCAAGTACCTGAGTTACAGGACCGTGCATTACGAAGACGTTGCCGGAAAGGGCAGCAAACAGATCCTGTTCAGCGAAGTACCCATCGAAACGGCCGGACATTATGCGGCGGAGGATGCCGACATTACCCTGCGCTTGCATGAACACTTGTGGCCGCTCCTGCAACAGGAGCCTGCCCTGGCCAGCGTCCTGACGGACATTGAAATTCCCCTGGTCCCGGTGCTCGCACGCATGGAGCAGCATGGGGTATTGATCGACGGTGCAGTGCTGGGCCGGCAAAGTGCCGAACTGAGCAAGCAGATACATCAACTCGAGCAGGATGCATACAGGGCTGCCGGCCAAACCTTCAACCTCGGCTCACCCTTACAACTGCAACAGATACTGTTTGAGAAGCAAGGACTGCCGGTCACGCGCAAAACCCCCAAGGGCCAGCCCTCCACCGCTGAGGACGTTTTGCAGGAGCTGGCCGAAAACTATGAACTGCCGAAGTTGATCCTTGAATACCGCTCACTGTCAAAACTGAAATCCACCTACACCGACCGCTTGCCGGAACAGATCAACCCACGCACCGGGCGGGTGCACACGTCCTATCACCAGGCAGTGGCTGCGACCGGCAGGCTTTCCTCCACCGACCCGAATCTGCAGAACATCCCCATCCGTACTCCCCAGGGCAGGCGCATCCGGCAGGCTTTCATAGCACCGCCCGGCTGGCTGATCATGGCGTGTGATTACTCGCAGATAGAATTGCGCATCATGGCGCACCTGTCCGGTGATGCGGGTTTGCTCAAAGCCTTTCGTGAAGGAGTCGATGTGCACCAGGCCACCGCCGCAGAGGTCTTTGGCGCGGACTACGGCGCCGTAACCGGCGATCAGCGGCGTGCAGCGAAAGCGATCAACTTCGGCCTGATGTACGGCATGTCGGCGTTTGGCCTGGCACGCCAGCTCAGCATCGGGCGGGCGGACGCGCAGAAATACATGGATACCTATTTCCTGCGCTATCCAAACGTGCAACAGTTCATGGAAAAAACACGGCAGCAGGCCCGCGACCGGGGCTACGTTGAAACCCTTTTTGGCCGGCGGCTTTTTCTTCCCGACATCAATGCCAGCAATATGCAACGCCGGCAGGGTGCGGAACGGGCGGCGATCAATGCGCCCATGCAGGGCACCGCTGCCGACATCATCAAGCGTGCCATGATCACGGTCGATCACTGGCTGCAAAGCACTGGTGCAGAGGCCAAGCTGGTCATGCAGGTGCATGACGAACTCGTGTTCGAGGTTCCCGAGGACCAACTGGGCCAGCTAAAAGAAGGAGTGGTTGCGCGCATGTCAGCCGCGGCAGACTTGCAGGTCCCCCTGGTGGTTGATACCGGTTTCGGTCCGGACTGGGATACCGCCCACTAGTGGCCTGTAACAGAGAAATCGAAAGCAGCTCGCTGGTTCTGGCGGCGCCTCGCTTGATCTTCGCTCGGCCGATAGCTATGGCTATCAACCTCGCTCCAGACCGGCGCCAGCCACCGCCATCCCTTCGCGATCCCTCTTCCGCTCTCTCTGTTACAGGCCACTAGGCGGGATGGGAGATGCCCTTTCAGCAAAGCGTGTCGCAAGGCGTTGGCACAGTAGCGTTCTGGCTGCTTTTGCCCATTTGCGCTGTGCAGGGATTATGGCTGCGCCGCCAGGCGCTGAGACTACCACCACCTCCCGGCGACACGCACGGGCAATGCGGAGACGGCTTTCCTGCCCTGACCGTGCTCGCGGCCGGTGATTCCATCATTGCCGGCATCGGTGCCGGGCATCAGCTGCAGGCCTTGCCGGCACAGTTTGCCAGGGCATTGTCAGCAGACCGGGATTGCCCGGTGGCCTGGAGCAGCGCGGGAGTGAACGGTGCTGATTTGAACAGCCTGTTGTCGCGCCTGGCGGAGTTCGACCCGGAGCAAGCGCCCGACATTGTCCTGCTGTCCATAGGGGTCAATGATGTAACCGGCCTCACATCAACCCGGCTGTGGCGCCAGCGCCTGACGCTGTTGTTCCAAACCATTCGTTCGAAGTGGCCACATGCCCTGCTGGTATTTGCCGGCTTGCCGCCCATGGACAAGTTTCCCTTGCCCCCGCAACCTCTGCGCATGGCATTGGGAATCCGCGCCCGCATACTCGACCGGATAGCGGCCACATTGCTCGCTTCGCAACACCTCATGCTGCACATCGCAACTGAAATCAATCCACAGGAACACGGCTTCTGTGCAGATGGGTTTCATCCCTCGGGACCCAGTTACGCGGCCTGGGCAACTGGATTGGTGGAGCGTTTGCAGGGCTATAATCAGACCGGAACCCGGCAGGAAGGCCAAAAAACATGAACCCATCTCCGCAGAAAACCGCCCCAAATCCGCCCGACGTATCTACACCGGACCATATCATCAAGAGTATGTATCGCCTGATATCCGGCCCCAGGGGCGGGCGCGATTGGGATGCCATCCGCGGCTTGTATCTGCCGGGTGCACGCCTTATTCCCACGGGCATGCGAGCCAACGGCGAGCATGGCCTGCACATACTGGACATCGAAGGCTGGATCGTTGGCGCAAAACCCCTGTTTGCAGACAAGGACTTTTACGAAGTCGAAGTGGCGCGCCGGATGGACGTGTTCGGCAAGATAGTCCAGGCGTTCAGCACCTATGAGTGCCGCTGGGAAAAAGAAGGTAAGGCATTCATGACCGGCATCAACAGCATCCAGCTACTGCAAAAAGACGGACGCTGGTGGATAGTCAACGTGTTTTGGGACAACGAGACTCCTGACAACCCGATCCCTGCTGCTTACCGGCCCTGAATCCCCAGCCAGTCCCGGGGTTTCAGGAAGTCACGATAAAGCGCTTCCTCCGCGCTGCCTGCTTGCGGTTTCCAGTCGTACTCCCAGCGCACCAGCGGTGGCAGGGACATGAGGATGGATTCGGTACGTCCGCCGGACTGCAGCCCAAACAGGGTTCCACGGTCGTAAACAAGATTGAATTCAACGTAGCGACCGCGCCGATAAAGCTGAAACTGCCGCTGTGCATCGGTCCAGGCGGTGTCCTTGCGACGCTGCACTATGGGCAGGTAGGCGTGCAGAAATGAATTGCCCACAGCCTGCTGAAAGTCGAAGCAGCGCTCAAAACCCCATTCGCTGAGGTCGTCGAAAAACAGCCCGCCCACGCCGCGGGTTTCCTGGCGGTGCTTGAGGAAAAAATACCGGTCACACCAGTCTTTGTAGCGGGGATAGACCTCTTCACCAAAGGGCACGCAGGCTGCCCGTGCGGTGTTGTGCCACTCGATGACATCTTCCAGCACTGGATAGTAGGGCGTCAGGTCGTACCCGCCACCAAACCACCATACGTCCGGCTGCCCGGCTTTTTCGGCCACCAGCAGGCGGACATTTGCGTGGCAGGTGGGCACATGCGGGTTATGCGGGTGTATGACCAGGGAAACACCCAGAGCCTGGAAGCTCCGACCGGAAAGCTCGGGCCTTGATGCGGTGGCTGATGCCGGAAGATTTCCGCCGCTGACATGTGAAAAATTCACGCCAGCCTGCTCAAACACGCGGCCGTTGCGCAACACACGACTCTGCCCCCCGCCTCCAGATATGGACCCGGGCGAAAGATCGCCGCTGTCCTTTTGCCAGTGGTCGATGCGGAATCCTGCTTCGCCATCTTCTTGTTCAATGGATGCACAGATGCGCTGCTGCAAATCCAGCAGGTAGTTCTTGACCCGGTTGATGCTGAACTTCGCGTTCGCCGCACCCATTACCACGTGTCACGCCACGTGCCCGGATAACCCGGCCGCTCTGCAAATCCCGGATCTCGCTGGGCTTATTCTGCCGGCCAAGCGCTCCTTCCACGATCCCGTCGATCGCATCAGCAAAGTAGCTGGTCACCTGCCGGGCACTGGTTGCCGGCGGTGCCCCATGTGGATTTGCACTGGTCGAAACGATTGCACCCGCAAAGCGGGCGCAGAGTGCGCGACAGGTCGCGTGAGCACTCACGCGTATAGCAATGGTTGGGTGCGTGCCGGCCAGCCAGTCAGGCACAGAGTGTGCGCGGGGAAACAGCCAGGTCACAGGACCCGGCCAGGTTGCCAGGGCCTGGTCGAGTTGTACTGGATCGACCCGCTGCACAAACGATTCGAAGCGTTCCCAGCAATCGGCGACCAGGATCAGCCCGGCATCAGCGCTGCGTTGCTTCAGTTGCAGAATCCTGCGGACCGCCGGTTCGCAGGCAGGGTCACAGCCCAGGCCGAACACGGCCTCCGTTGGATAGGCAATGACTTTCCCCGCACTGAGATATTTCGCACCTTGCGCGACTGTTAACACGGCATCAGCACCATGGGTCAGCTCCGTTCCCGGAGAATTATTGCGTATTTTCCGCGCTCTCAGTTGTACCGGCTGCCTTGCTGATTTTTTTCTTGCTGCCGGCCTTCTTTGATTTGGCCTTTTTTGCCTTGGTCTTTTTCTTCCTGGTCTTTTTCTTTGCAGCCTTCTTCTTCGCGGGCTTCTCTTTTGGCGCCGCCTGTTGTCCAGCCTTTTTCGCAGCAGCCTTCTTGCCGGTTTTCTTGGCCTTCTTCTCCGGAGCGGCCGCCAGTGCTTCTTCACACTCGGCCAAAGTCAGCGAAGCCGGATCACGATCCTTGGACATGCGCGCGTTCTTGTTGCCATCGGTGATGAAGGGACCCCACCGACCCTTGACTATCTGGATGTCGGTTCCCGGAAAAGTCCGCAGGATGCGATCGAGGTCGGCCTGTTTCTTGGCGGCAATCAATTCCAGGGCACGCGGTAATTCTATGGTATGCGGGTCGTCTTCCTTCAAGGACACGTACTTGCTGCCGTAGCGGATGTACGGGCCGAAGCGGCCAATGCTGGCGCTAACCTTCTCACCCTCTTCTGTCTCACCCACGTCGCGGGGCAGCTTGAACAGCTCCAGCGCTTCCGCAAGGGTTATGGTCTCAAGACTTTGTCCAGGGCGCAGGCCGGCGAACTCGGGTTTCTCTTCCTCTTCCACCGTGCCGATCTGGGCATGTGGACCAAAACGGCCAAGCCGGACTGATACTTCGCGATTGCTCTTGGGGTCAATGCCCAGAACGCGGGTCAGCTTGGCGTCCTTGCGGCTGACGCTTTCTTCCTTTTCCTTTACCAATGCGATGAACGGTTCCCAGAATTCCCGCAAGGGCGGAACCCAGTCCATCTCGCCGCGCGAAATGGCATCCAGTTCATCCTCCATGCGGGCAGTAAATTCATAGTCGACGTAGGGACGAAAATGTTCGCCAAGAAAACGTGCCACGACCCGGCCCGTATCCGTAGGCGTGAAGCGGCGATTTTCCAGTTCGACATACTTGCGACGCACCAGGGTCTGAATGATGCTGGCATAGGTGGACGGACGGCCTATACCGAACTCTTCCAGGGTCTTGACCAGGCTGGCCTCGGAAAAACGCGGGGGTGGCTGGGTGAAATGCTGCTCCGCACGGATGTCCAGCACGTTGACCATGTCGCCTTCGTTCATGTCAGGCAGACTGGATTCAACCTCCCTTTCACTTTCCGGCCTGGACTCTTCATAAACCGCCAGGAAGCCAGGAAATGCCACCACGGAGCCGTTGGCGCGGAAGGTCGCATCCCCATCACAATCAAACTCAACCTGCACGGTATCAATCAGGGCGTTGGTCATCTGGCACGCCATGGAACGCTGCCAGATCAATTCGTACAGGTGAAACTGGTCATCGGACAAAACCGATTTCACATCTTCGGGCCTGAGCGCCGCCGAGGTGGGGCGAATGGCTTCGTGCGCTTCCTGCGCGTTCTTTGACTTGGTCTTGTAGGTATTGGCCTGCGCCGGAAGGTAATCGGCGCCGTACATCTTTTGAATTTGCCCGCGCAGGTCCGACAAAGCGTCGCCAGACAGGGAAACCGAGTCAGTACGCATATAGGTGATCAGCCCCTGGCTTTCTCCCTTTACCTTCACGCCTTCGTAGAGTGACTGCGCGGTGCGCATCGTGCGCTGCGCCGAAAAGCGGAGCTTGCGCGCGGCGTCCTGCTGCAAAGTCGAGGTGATGAACGGTGGCGCCGGGCTGCGACTGCGCTGTTTGCGCGTGACGCGGTCCACGCGTAATTTTCCGCCGGAGGCCTGCAGCAGGCGTTCACGGATGGCATGGCACTGCTGCGCATTGTTCAGATCAAATTGCTTGAGGGTTTCATCTTTCAGCCTGACCAGCCGTGACATGAAGTCACGCCCCTCATGCTGCATGTCCGCCTCAACGCTCCAGTACTCTTGCGGTATGAACGCCTCGATCTCGCGTTCACGCTCCACGATCAGGCGCAGTGCCGGGCTTTGCACCCGCCCCGCAGACAGGCCGGTCTGAATTTTTTTCCACAACAGCGGAGACAGGCTGAAACCAACCAAATGGTCCAGGGCGCGCCGTGCCTGCTGGGCATTGACGAGGTCCATGGAAAGGCTACGCGGATGCGCCACGGCTTCCTTGATCGCCTTTTCCGTGATTTCGGAGAATTCAACCCGGTGAAACGGAATCTTGTCGGTCAGGCCTTCTGCCTTGAGAATCTCGTAGATGTGCCAGGAAATGGCTTCACCTTCGCGATCAAGGTCAGTTGCGAGATAGACCATTTCGGCCTTGCGGGCCGACTTGATGATCTTGCTGACGTGCTTTTCACTGCCCTCGTTGAGCTCATAGGTCATGGCAAAGTTATTGTTCGGATCCACCGCCCCGTCTTTGGATGGCAGATCACGCACGTGACCATACGAGGCCAGTACCTCAAAATCGGGGCCCAAATACCGGTTTATGGTGGCCGCCTTGGCTGGTGATTCTACAATCAAGAGCTTGATTATTCTGTCCTCTTTGGCTGAAACCTGCATAACCGGTGGCCTTTCCCGCCTGCTTCGACCACGCAATACAATTGCGTTCTTAACGCAGCTGGACTTCTTCAGGGGAAAGCATCGAGCGGCCGGACTGCCTGCTATTAATGGCGGTAGTCTTGCTCCGTGTCAAACATCAGATCTTCCATCCAGGCATAATTTGCTTCCTGGCCGGGCTGGTTAAACAGCACCATAAGCACTACCCACTTGATATCTTCAAGTGAAATTTCATCACATTCAAGCGCCAGCAAACGATCAAGAACCAACTCGCGGCGCTGTGCGTCCAGGATGCCCACGTTCGACAGATACATGAGGAAATCCCGGCAATTGGTATCGAGGCGGTCGGTTTCGGAATCAATAAATACGCGTATCGGCTGTTCCGTGCGGATTTTGAACTCCGGTTGGTAGCGCTGCTCCGCCAAGCCGTCCAGCCACTCAAAGGCCTTCTCAATTTCACCATTGTTGAACCCGGCCTGCTGCAGATTCTCCTCCATGGAGTCACGGTCTGGCTCGTCCTCAGGCTCGTCGTAAAAATAGTTCTCGAACAGGTACATCAACACGTCGAGCACGTTTTCTTTCATCTATAGGCCTCTTGTTTTACGGCTGAAGGCGCCGCCCGGGTGCGCTTCTACCTTTCCTCTGAGCTCCAACATCAGCAGCATGGCCGACACAGCCTTCGCCGTCAATCCGCTGGCGCGGATAATTGAATCCACGGGCAGCGGATCATGGCCCAGTGCCCGCCACAGTTGCCGGTACTCAGGCCCAAACTCAAAGTTTTCGTCGATTTGGGGGTCTTCCGCGCCCATGTCAAGCCGCAGAGGCTGAACAGGCGCTGTAGTTGCGCGCAAATTTTGCGCCAGGTGGCCGGCAAGCGGTGCCAGTTCCTGCAGGATATCCGCCACCGATTCCACCAGCTTCGCCCCGTCCCGGATCAGGCGATGACATCCTTTAGACATGGGATTGTGAATCGACCCGGGCAGCGCAAACACTTCCCTGCCTTGCTCGGAGGCCAGCCGGGCGGTTATCAATGAGCCGCTGTTCAGCCCTGCCTCGATCACCAGCACACCGAGGCTCAGGCCCGAGATGATGCGGTTGCGCGAAGGGAAATGTGAACGTTGCGGCCTGGTTCCTGGGGGAAACTCCGATACCAGCACGCCGTGATTTCTGATCGCTGCTGCCAGTTGCCGGTTGGCTGCTGGATAAACCCGGTCCAATCCGGTTCCGGTAACTGCAACGGTGCAGCCGCCAGCTTCCAGCGCCGCCGCATGAGCCGTTCCATCGATACCTGCCGCCAGCCCACTGGTAATAGTCAGGCCCTGCCCCACCAGTTCGAGCGTAAATGCGCGCGCATTTTCAACGCCGCCGGCCGTAGGGTTGCGGCTGCCAACGACGGCCAGCTGCGGTAACCACAGGGATTCAACCTCGCCGTCTGCGTAAAGTGCTGCCGGCGGGGAAGGAATATCGCGCAACAGCGCCGGGTAGCGCTCATCATCCCAGGTGAGCAGGTGATGTCCGGGCTGTTGCAGCCACTTGATGTCGGATTCAAGCAACGCCTGGTCAGGCCGGGATAACGCGTGGATGGTTTCCTCGTCAAGACCCAGGCTTGCGAGCCTGCTGCCGCTGGCGCGCGTGAGAGCCTCTATTCCACCCAGAGATTGATGCAGGCGTATAAGTTTTGCGCCCCCCAGGCGGGGAGCGCGAAGTGCAATTAACCAGTTTCGCTGCGACGTGGCAGCAACCCCCTTGACCCCGTTTTCTTGCTTCCCAGCCCGGGCGCTTTACCTCTGTTACATCCGCTCACTGGGAGGGCGTAACTGGTCGAACGCTCGAACCGCGTTATCCCCGCTCATGACCATCGCATAACTGATGTTTTCAAAGGTACGAAACACCATCACCAGTGCGTGGAACTGCGCCGGCAGTTCAGGCTTGCTTGCCTTGGCAAAGCTACCATAACGGTAGCCGGTGCGGTCATTCACTTCAGTCCCCGGGCGGTAAACCGAAAATACCTGGCCCGGTTCCAGACCCTGGGCGGTACCTCCGTTCAAGGAAACGATTTGGTTCTGACCCACGCCGTAAAGCGAATCTTTCGTTGCCAGTATTTCCAGGTTCGACGGCATGTTGCTCATGGCATGCGGGAAAAACGTGGCGTCGTAGCCCATGGTGTCAATTGGAAGTATATAGTCCCCCGCACGCACCGCTGTACGATCTTCGATCACTTTCAGGGAAGAAATCTCCCCTGACTGTATTACCCGGACCCGGCTCACTTCAACCATTTCATAGGCAACCGGATGCTTTGGACTGTGATCCCCGGGCAAAGTCTCCCCCCAAAGACCCAGGTTCTCATTTTCCACGTTCCGCTCTTTCTTCCAGTGTTGCTGAGGTAGCACGCGACGAATGGGACCATCTTCCTTGAGCCGGTCATAGATGCTCAAAAGCCGCACCACGGCCCATTCAGTACCCACCTGGGCATTCAGGCCCCGTGCGAAGGTGGTGTCTGTCACCGTGCCGTTTATGTGTTCGTCTTCGTTGGCAAGAATGTAAGGCAGGCCGGAAAACTCGGCGGGTGAAAGTATCCGCACATCCCGAATGAAGGGTTTGATGTCCTCCAGTGGTATGGCATTGATTGGATCGTCTTTACCCACTACCCGTGCTTTCGGGCTCAGCCTGACAGTGCCTGGGATATTTGCCCGGTCGGCAGCATCACCGCCCCGGCTCAATCGCAGTTGCGGTACCCCGTCGACATACACCAGGGATACGACATCACCGGGGTAAATCAAGTGGGGGTTCTCGATTTGCGGATTTGCTTGCCAGATTGCCGGCCATTGCCAGGGTTTATCCAGGAACCTGCCTGAAATTCCCCACAGCGTATCGCCTTTAACCACGACATATTTATCAGGGTGATCAGAGCGCAAAGACACTTCCTGTGCCGCAACAACTCCAACCATTAGTAACGCAAGCGCAATAAATTGAATGATTTTACTGATCACGTTCCGTCCTCTCTAGTAGGCATCCAGCCATCTTGTCAGATGCGGTCAGTTTTAAACTGGCGAACGGGGTCCGCCATTAGCTATCATAGTGAAACCTGCGGCAAAGTTCATCTAAATTATTTCTAGCGCGCGTAAATATATGGCCATACTGGATATTCTGTCGTTTCCCGACCCAAGGCTTCGTATCGAAGCCAGCCCTGTCGTGGCCTTTGATTCCGCTTTGCAGCGCCTGATCGGGGACTTGAAGGAAACCATGTATGCTGAAAGCGGCATAGGGCTGGCAGCCACCCAGGTCAATGAGCACCGGCGGCTCCTGGTGATGGATGTGAGTGAAACCCGGGACCAGTTTCGTGTCTTCATCAACCCTGAACTGACGTTTGCAAGCGGATCTGAGACGTGTGAGGAAGGATGCCTGTCGGTCCCCGGCGTGTACGCGGAAGTCAGCAGGGCCAGCGAAATCGGCGTGCGGGCCCAGAACCCGGACGGCAGCTATTTTGACGTAACGCTTACGGGTCTTGACGCTGTGTGCCTGCAACACGAGATGGACCACCTCAAAGGCAAGTTGTTTGTCGACTACCTGTCACCACTGAAGCGCATGATGGTGCGCAAGAAGCTGGAGAAACGAAAACGCAAGGGAGAAGAGGAAGCAGTTACCCTATGAACGGCCTGGCATGCTTTGCCCCACTGCGTGACCTCCACTTCGCCCCTGCGCCTAGCCTTTGCCGGCACTCCCGGTTTTGCTGTTCCTGCCCTTAAACGGCTGATCAGCTCAGGCTTTGCACCCGTTGCCGCCCTGACTCAGCCTGACCGCCCTGCCGGGCGCGGCCGGCAGCTGCAGTCCAGCCCGGTTAAACAGGTAGCCCTGGAGGCCCGGATCCGGGTCCACCAACCCGGTTCGCTCAAAGACCCGGAGGTTTGCCAATGGGTGCGGGACCTGCGCCCGGACCTGCTGGTGGTGGTGGCATACGGTTTGATTCTGCCGCGTGAAATTCTCCAGATTCCCGTTCATGGCTGCTGGAATATTCATGCCTCCCTGCTGCCGCGCTGGCGCGGAGCAGCGCCCATACAACGCGCGATCGAGGCGGGTGATGAGCAAACGGGTGTGTGCATCATGCAAATGGATGAAGGACTCGACACCGGGGCCGTGCTATTGCGCCGCCATGTAGCCATCCTGCCGGATGACACGGGCGGTTCACTACATGACCGGCTGGCGGAGCTGGGAGCAACCGCCCTGCTGGACTGCCTGCAGCAACTGGTGGCTGGTAAGGCCCCCCTCCCCGTTGCCACAGGAAAAAAATGGCGTTACCTATGCCGCAAAACTGACAAAAACTGAAGCGGAGCTCGATTGGAACGTGGATGCCAGCACCCTGGCACTGCGCGTCCGCGCCTTTAACCCCTGGCCCATGGCCTGGTGTGATATCTCCGGCGAGCGCACACGCATAACAGCCGCGATGGCCTTGCCCGGGCAGCACAAACACGTTCCCGGCACCCTGGTGGGTTCCGGCGCATACGGCATCGACGTGGCCACCGCAAACGGCATGCTGAGAATCCTGCGCCTGCAGCGCCCGGGGGGATCCGAGGTGAGTGCAGCGGAATATCTCCACGCCGTGAAACTTCCAGATCGGCTTTCCCTGCGCGAATGACCACCGCAGCGGTCAAGAACCCGCGCCAACTGGCCGTCGCCGCCCTGGCTGATGCACTGGACCGCGGGCTTAACCTGACCGACAGCCCGTCCTTGCAGGACAACCGGAAAAGCCGCGACCTCTCCATGAGCCGGCATCTTGCCTATGGAGTCCTGCGCTGGCTGACAGCACTTGACTGGCTGGCGAGCCAGTTGCTCAGCAAACCACTCAAGCAGCGCGACCTGGATATACATCGCCTGATACTTCTGGGCCTGTATCAGTTATGGCAGGACGAAACAGCGGAACATGCTGCAGTCCACGAGACTGCGGAATGCGCGCGCCTGGCCGGCAAGCCCTGGGCCGTCGGCCTGATCAACGCGGTCTTGCGGCGCTTTCAGCGCGAACGCAATGAATGGCTGGGTAAGCTCGCTCAGCAGAAAGAACGTTTCGCCCACCCGCAATGGATGCTTGAGGCGCTACAACATGACTGGCCGGAACATTGGCCGGCGATCGTTGCGGCCAACAACCAACAGGCTCCGATGTGGTTGCGGCTGAATCGAAAAGGCCATGATTTTCGCGTCACCACGGAAAAGTTGGAAGACCAGGGATTTGAAACCCACAGTCACCCATCGGCGCCGGATGCCATCAGCATTGCACCCCCCGTTCACGTCAAGGCCCTGGCGGGTTTCGCCGAAGGTTATTTTTCGGTGCAGGACCCGGCAGCACAGCTGGCAGCCGATTTGCTGGACGTGCATGCGGGCATGCGCGTGCTCGATGCCTGCGCCGCACCGGGAGGCAAGACCTGTCACATTCTCGAGCGCACCCCGGCTGCCGACGTGACTGCCCTGGATTTGAGCACGCACCGCATCGAGCTTATCCAGCAGAATCTTGAACGGCTCAAGCTGTCGTGCAAGCTGCTGGTTGGCGATGCCGCCCTGCCAGCCGGCTGGTGGGATGGCGTGGCCTTTCAGCGCATATTGCTGGACGCGCCCTGCTCCGCCACCGGTGTCATTCGCCGGCATCCAGAAATAAAACACCTGCGCAAGCCCGAGCAGGTGCGCGAGGCGATACAAACCCAGCAACGCATATTGCAGGCGCTCTGGCCCCTGCTGGAACCGGGCGGTATCCTAGTGTATGCGACCTGCTCCGTGTTAAAAGATGAAAACAGCGTGCAAATCAACAGCTTCCTTGCCCAGACAGCAGATGCGGAAGAGTGCCCGCTCAATGTCAGCTGGGGCCACTCCCAGCATGCCGGCCGGCAGATTTTTCCGGGCGAACAGGATATGGATGGCTTCTATTACGCAGTTCTGCACAAACATCCGTGATGACAGCTACTGGCGGTTTGCTCCAGTCGCACGGGGTCTGGCCGCGTCGAGTCTGGTTGCTTTGGGCCTGGTCGCGCTGGCCCTGCCTGGCTGTTCGTCAGAGCAAACGGATTTCGGTTTCAGTATCGAGCGCATTGAGGCCAGCACAAGCCCGGACGCCCTCAACGTGGTCATTCACCAGCAACTCACGCTTAGCCCCGAGGCGAAAGACGCTTTGGACCACGGAGTCCCTCTGGCCATCCGTACCGAGCTTGAATTGCAACTTGCCGGTAGCAGCGGAAACATCAGCCAGGACAGCAGGGAGTTTGAAATTCGTTATCTGCCGTTGAGTAATCGCTACCAATTATCCACCCGTCAGCCGTCCAGCGTGCATACCTATCCGCGCCTCAGGCATGTCCTGGCCGAACTGGGGTCGGTGAGTTTTACCCTCACGCCTGGCCTTTTACCACCGGGTGATTATCAACTGCGCGCCCGGAGTTTGCTGGACAAGCAGAACATGCCGCCACCCATGCGCCTCCCTGCCTGGTTTTCCGCCCAATGGAAACTCGACTCGGGCTGGCAGTCCTGGCCGCTGCCGAGGACTTCCGGGTAATGAACTCCCCGGCCCTGACACCGCAGCCGGCAGCGCGGCACAACCGCCGTTCGATACGGCGATTGCTGCGCATCCTGCCCATGGCGGCAGTGATTATCGCCTTGTTGATTTCGCTGTTCCTGGTCAGCGGTGTGCAGCAGCAGGATACAGGCGCCGGCAGCTCGGTGCTGGAAGACAGCTATTTCTGGGTCCTGGTGCTGACCGCGCTGGCGCTGCTGATCCTGGTCGTAACCATTGGATACCGCTTGCTGACACTCATCCGGCGGGTGCGCCGCGGTGAGCCAGGAGCGCTGCTGGCAGCCGGATGGGTGCGCAACTTCCTGGTGCTGTCCTTGCCACCGGCCCTGATCGTGTACTTTTTTTCCGCCTGGTTTCTCACCAGCACGATTGACAGCTGGTTCGACGTGCAGGTGGAGCGGGCCCTGGCCGATTCACTGGCACTGGGGCAACAGTTCCTGGGCATACGCACATTGGAAGTGAGGAACCAGTTGCTGGAAACTGCGGCCAGCCTGCAGGACCTGAGCGAAGAAGGGGACCAGCTGCGGCAGTCTTTGCTTGCGCGCGTGCGTGCCAGTGGCCCGCTGGAGTTGTCAGTACTGGAAGAGGATGGGACGCTGGTAGCCACGGCAAATATCAATGCCCTCACTGTCCTGCCCGAACGTGCCGCTGATTTTGCCCTGCTGCAGGCCTCACAGCGCGGCGAGTATGCCGCGGCAGAACCGTCTGCGGACGGAGAGTTGCAGATACGGGTGCTGGTGAGCATGCCGGCACTTTATCCAGGGGAATCTGCACGCCTGCTGCAGGCCATTTACCCTCTGCCAAGGGACATTACCGCGCTGACCAGTTCCATTGAGCAGGAATACCATCGTTACCAGAATGTCAGTTACCTGCGTGAGTCACTCAAACAAAGCTTCCTGCTGATACTTTCCCTGGTCTTGCTGCTTACCGTGCTGCTGGCCATCCTGGCCGCCCTCACCGCTGCGCGTCGCATGGTTGCCCCCTTGTCGCGGCTTTCTTCAGCCACCGAGCAAGTCGCGGCGGGCGATTTTGGCCGTGATGTCGAAGCGGGCGAACGCGATGAAATCGGCTTCCTGGTCCATTCGTTCAACCACATGACCCAGGCACTGAAGCAGGCCAGCCTGTCTGCCGAGCACAGCAGGTCCCAACTGCAGGCACAGGGTGAGTACCTTGAAACAGTACTGGGTAACCTGTCCTCCGGTGTGCTTACCCTGGACGCTCACGAAAACATCATCCGCGCAAACCGGGCATGCCGCGAATTCCTCGAGTTGCCGCCGGCGCTGACGCCGGAAGCGATAGCTGGCACGTCCTTGCATAGTCTTGAACTCCAGGCTCCGTACCTGGAGCCTCTGTTCAGCGCAATCCGGCAGCAGAGTCAGCGTGGCCGGTCCGTTTGGCAGCAGGAAATCAGCCTTGAGCGGGGAAATTCCCGGCTGGTCCTGCTGGCGCGAGGTTCGCAACTGCGCCCTGCCAACCCCGATGGGCTCAGCCCGGAACAGGGCCAGGTCATCATTTTCGACGATGTGACAGTGCTGAACCAGGCACAACGCGAAGCTGCATGGGCTGAGGTCGCAAGGCGCCTCGCGCACGAAGTAAAAAACCCGCTAACGCCAATCCGGCTGGCCGCAGAACGGCTGCGCATGAAGCTTGCGGGCAAACTCGACGCTGCGGATCACGAGATGCTGGACCGGGCATCCAACACGATCGTGTCCCAGGTCGAAGCCCTGCGGACCCTGGTGGACGCGTTTGGCGATTACGCGCGCGAACCTGTACTTGAGCGCAGCACCATCCAGCTCGATGACTTGATTCGGGAAGTGGTCACCTTGTATCAGCAGGGCGATGCAGCTGCATCTTTCACCATACAGCTTTGTGCCAGCCCTGCAGGACTGCGGGCAGACAGCGGGCGCCTGCGGCAAATGCTCCACAACGTGATTCGCAATGCCATGGAAGCGGCATTCCCGGCGGCCGCAGAAATTTTCATTTCAGGCCGTGTCATAGCCCTGGATAGCCGTGACTGGATGCAGCTGGAAATCCGCGACAAAGGCCCGGGCTTTCCGGCCGCCATACTGGATCACCCGTTTGAGCCGTATGTAACCCATAAGGCCGGGGGCAGTGGCCTTGGACTGGCCATCTGCCGCAAGATCGTGGCGGAACACGACGGACGGATTGCCATAAGCAATCCCACTGACGGCGGTGCCCTGGTAACCATTCTCCTGCCCCTCGAGAGACGCGCAAGCGCCGGCAATCAAACGATTGTTGCCGGATAAGCACAACTCCTGCGGTTCCGGCTAGGCAGGCCAGCCGGATTGGAGTAGCATGTTGCGCCGACGCAACATCAAGGGAGCCTCTGGTGCATATTGATCAAAGGCTCACAGGAAATTCCCATGTCCCAAGCACACATCCTGGTGGTAGATGACGAGCCGGATATTCGAGATCTGGTCTCGGAGATTCTGCAGGACGAAGGCTACCGGGTGACGGTGGCGGAAAACGGGGAAGCTGCGCGCGCAGCCTTTGCCCGCAAGACCCCTGATCTGGTTCTGCTGGATATCTGGATGCCCGATGTCGATGGGATCCTGTTATTGAAAGAGTGGTCAGCCGGCACCGGATTGCCCTGCCCGGTAGTGGTAATGTCCGGTCACGGTTCCGTCGAAACGGCAGTGGAAGCCACCCGGCTGGGTGCATTCGATTTCGTACAAAAACCCATTTCATTGGCGAAACTGCTGGCCATCGTGAGCCAGGCCCTCGCGTCCCGTGCCAGCAGCAGCGAGACTGCGCGGCGGCCGGTGCCCGCTTTTCCATCAGAGCCGGTCGGCAACAGTCCGGTGATGCAGATCCTGCGCAGCAAGGCAGAGCAGGCAGCACAGCACGGATCTCCGGTGCTGATCACAGGCGAATCGGGCAACGGCAGGGAAGCATTGGCGCGATTCATCCACAGCCGGAGTGGGCGAAAGGGCGATTTTGTCGTACTCGATCATTCCCGGCTGGAAGGGGAAAACGTGCGCACCTATCTGCTTGGACAGGACCGTGCAAACGACGGGCAGCCCGGTGCATTTGACCTCGCCATGGGCGGGACGCTGTTCCTGGGCGAAATACAGCGCATTCCCCCTGAAGCACGCAGAATCATTAACCAGGTGCTCGAATCCGGCCAGTTTGCGCATGAAGGAGGCGCCGGCAGACGCCCGCTGAACTGCAGGGTGATAGCCAGCGGCAGCGCGGACCTGGTTGATCTTGCCCACCGCGAACCTTCATTGGAACAGCTTTACTATCGCCTGAATGTGCTGGCGCTGGCCATTCCTTCTCTGCGCGAGCGCCCCGATGACGTACCTGACCTCGTGCGCTTTTATGCAGACTGGTTTCCGAATCACGAGGGCCTGCCTTATCGTTCCTTTTCCGTGTCTGCCCTGAACCGGCTGCGCAATCACAGCTGGCCAGGCAACATCCGCGAATTGCGTAACCTGGTTCAGCGCCTGCTCATACTCGGGGGAGAGGGTGACGTAACCGTTAACGAGGTGGAAGAGGCATTGCGCCAGAGTCCCGCTGAGCCAACCACCGTCGGCAGCCACCTGGAGATCTTCAAACTGCCCTTGCGCGAAGCGCGGGAGCAATTCGAGCGGGAGTACCTCAGTTACCAACTGCAGCTGGCCAACGGCAGCGTGGGTAAACTTGCCGAGTCAGTAGGCATGGAACGCACTCACCTGTATCGCAAATTGCGTGCACTGGGTATCGATCCCAAAACGACAACAGGATCGGGAACGGGCAAATAGGGCCCGGGCAGCGAGTCATACCGCGATGCAGGCCAGGCGGCAACGAATTGCATGATCGCGTTACTGCAGAGGGTGAGCGAGGCTGCCGTACACATTGAGGACATGGTCCCGGGTGCAACAACGCCACAGACCAATTTGGTCGGGCGTATCGGGCATGGCATGCTGGCCCTGATCGGTGTCGAACAGGGTGATGGGGAAGAGCAGGCACAGCGCCTGGTTCAACGGATGCTGGCGTGGCGCATGTTTGATGATCAGCAGGGCAGGATGAATCTTGATCTCGCCCAATCAGAAGGAGGATTACTGCTGGTGCCGCAATTTACCCTTGCCGCCGACACCAACAGTGGAAACCGTCCCAGCTTCTCTTCCGCCGCGCCACCCGCCGAGGCTAAACGCCTGTTTGACTCAGTAGTTGAGTCAGCCCGCCGGGCACATCGCGTGGTCGAAACAGGTCGCTTTGGCGCCAACATGAAAGTGAGCCTGGTCAACAACGGACCAGTGACGTTCTGGCTTCAGGTGCGTCCCGCCACCTGAAACTGCTGGGACGGCGCATCGTCCTCTACTACAGTTGTTGTATGCCCATCTCGCGCATCGCTCATTTGCTTGAGCTTGCGGGTCAGGGTATTGCGACCCAGGCCCAGCAGTTCTGCCGCGCGAATGCGCTGACCGCCGGTTTGTTCCATGGCGCATTCGATCAACACCCGCTCCATCTCGATTTGTGCGCGGTTGACCAGGTCTTCACCACCCACGCTCAATTCCGCTTTGGCCCAGCGCTTGAGTTCGTCCGGCCATTCCAGGTCCGCGGCTTGTCCAGCCGTTACCGAAAAAATTTCGGCGGGCAGGTCTTCGGGAAAAATAACTTCCGCCGGCGCCATGACACTCAGTTGGCGGCAGATGTTCTGCAACTGGCGCACGTTTCCAGGCCAGTGGAACTTCTCCATGGTGGCAAGCGTGTCTTTTCTGAGACGCTTCTCATCCAGCCCCAGTTCGCGAGCAGCGAGGTGCAGGAACCGCCGCGCCAGCAAGCCGATATCCTCCGCACGCTGGCGCAAAGGCGGCAAAGCAATGCGGATCACATTCAGCCGGTGGTAAAGATCTTCGCGAAAACTGCCGTCCCGAACCTTGGCTGCAAGGTCCTGGTGCGTTGCCGCGATGATGCGTACATCCGCGGTCAACAGGTCGCGGCCACCCACGCGGTAGAAATCGCCCTCCGCCAGCACCCGCAAAAGTCGGGTTTGCAGCGCCAGCGGCATGTCCCCGATTTCGTCCAGGAACAGCGTGCCGCCAGCAGCTTCCTCGAATCGCCCTTCGCGCCGGGCGTGGGCGCCGGTGAAGGCACCGCGCTCATGGCCAAACAACTCTGATTCCAGCAGTTCTGCAGGAACGGCAGCTGTATTCAGCGCAATAAATGGCCGTCTGGAACGCGGGCTATGCAGGTGCAGCATCTGCGCCACCACTTCCTTGCCCGTGCCGGTTTCACCCGTTATCAGGACACTGATGTCGGAACGCGAAAGCCGGCCAATGGTGCGGAATACTTCCTGCATCGCCGGAGATTCACCCAATAGCTGGCTGTCCGCAGATTCATCAGCCTGGTCCGCCGGCAGTGACCCGGGCGCAACGGCCCTGGCAACAACGGAAATGACCTGGTCCAGATCAAAAGGCTTGGGCAGGTAATCGAATACACCCTTCTGGAAGGCCTTGACCGCCTGGTCCAGGTCGGAATATGCCGTCATGGCAATGACAGGTACCGTGACGCCCTGGCGCTGCAGCAAGTCCAGGACACTCAGACCGTCAGCATCGGGCAAGCGAATATCCGTGAGGATGGCTCGCGGTGTCGCCCGCCCCAGGGCGAGACTCACGTCCGCCACAGTTTCAAAGCACTGAACCTCGTAGCCGCTGCGGCTGAGCGCACGCTGCAGTACGTAGCGAATGGCCTCATCGTCTTCCACCACCCAGATGTCCGGGCGCTGGGTCATGGCCGGGGTTCCATTGCAGTTGCGCCATCCTGCGCCGGCATGGTCTCCGGCGCCGGGTCGGAAACGTGGCGGGCCAACGGCAGGTAAAGACTGAACCGGCTGCCGCCCCCGGGCTCGGCACGAACCGGTTCATAGGTCAACAGCCCGCCGTGGGCAGCCGCGATCTGTTGGGATAAAGCGAGTCCCAGTCCGGTTCCATTGCGTTTACCCGTCACCAGCGGTAGAAACAGCAGGTTGCGCAAGGATTCCGGTACCCCCTCCCCGTCATCAATGACATCAATCCGCAGCAGGCTGGTAGAGGTGGATTGCAGCAATGCTCCGCCATGTTCCACGCGAGTCCGGATAACGATTCGGGTCGAATGCGCCTGCATGGCGTTGCGCATGAGGTTCAACAACACCTGTCGAATGGCCAGCGCATCTCCCGGGAACAAGGGGATGCTGGGATCGAAATCCCGCTCAAATACGGCCTGCTGGCCAAATTCAATCTCAACCAGGCCGATGACCTCGTCCAGCAGTGGATAGAACTGTACCGGTTTTTGCGCCAGCTTCGGTTGTCCAAAACTCAGAATCAATTCATCAATGCGATCAACTTCCCGCATGATCAGCCGCGCGAGGGTTGCCATTTCCGGTGAGGCAAGTTCACTGGCCAGCATTTGCGATGCCCCGCGAATGCCACCCAGCGGATTGCGGATTTCGTGGCCAAGGTTTCGGCTTAACAGCTCCAGCAGCCCGGTCTGCACCTCGCGCTGTTCCAGTCGATGGCGTTTGCGCTCCCATTCCAGATTTTGCAATTCCAGCAACACCATACCCTGTTCGCCTGGCTGCACCGTGCAATCATATTGTCCGCCTGCGAGTTCCAATTCGTGCAAGCGCATACCGGACCCCTCTGCCCGGCATTGCCGCACTGCTGCGAGCATTTCCTGGGGAATGAACGCGACATCCGCAAGTGGCCGGGCAAGGGCACGCTCGCGGCCCACACACAGGCAATGCTCAGCCGCGGAATTCATCAACCGGATACGACCGGACCCGTCCAGGCTGATGACGGCTGTGTCCATCAAATCCAGGATTGTCTCCTGCAATGGGGCTACAGCTTGTGGGCGGACTGGCTGGTTCAAGTTCCGTGGCGTGGTGTCGGTCTTGGCGCGTTTGCGCCAACGGATTCTTGCTTGATGTAGAACGTAACCTTTTCTGTACTTACTACCTTCCTGCCCTTGTCATCCAGCAAATCGGCGTACACGGTGTGCTCGCCCCGGTCCAGGGTCAACGCAAGCATGCCGTCCTGGGCACCCTCCTGTGCGGTGCCATCCACGAAAACCCGCACCTGCATGCCGGGCTTAAGTGCAGCTGAACTACCCCAGCTGACCACCACCGTGTTGGCCGTACCCCAAAACGTTTCTTCCGCCAGTGGCCGGGTGATGTGGAAATCCTTATACAGCTTGCGCAACTCCCGCGGCGTAAGCGCGGCGGGTACCGCAGGGTCCGCAGTACCCGCGCTAACATCACTCTGGGGCGCTTTTTCCTGATAATCGGTATCGATGATGGAAAGCTCCGGCAACTTCATGGGTGCAGCGCCATCGGCCGGAGCCTGATCGGTGTAGGTAACGTTTCCCTCCGCGTCCACCACCTTATAAACCTCTGCCACTGCAAATACGCAGTACAGGGTGCAGGCCAGAGCCATCGCGGCAGCCATGCCAGCTTTTAACGTCAGTCCCTTGTTCATGCCATTGTCCATAATTGCGGCTCCTGTTAGCGTGGAATTGCACCTGCCCTGCAACAGTGCAGGGCAGGCATTTCTTCCGGGACAGGCAGGTGTTGAATCAGGCGGTCCCAGCAGTCTATAGCGAATAATACATTTCAAACTCAACCGGATGTGTGCTGGCGCGGAAACGGGTAACTTCCTGCATTTTCAAAGCAATATAGGCATCGATCAGGTCATCACTGAAGACCCCACCCACCTTGAGGAATTCCCGGTCGGCATCCAGCGCATCCAGAGCCTGGTCAAGACTGGAGCATACTTGCGGTATGGCCTTGGCTTCCTCCGGGGGCAGATCGTAGAGGTCCTTGTCCATCGGCGAGCCGGGGTCCATCTTCCTGGCGATACCATCCAGCCCGGCCATCATCATTGCAGCAAAAATCAGGTAGCTGTTGCCTGCCGGGTCACCAAAGCGAATTTCAATGCGGCGGCCCTTGGGATTGGCGACGAAGGGAATGCGGCATGAAGCCGAACGGTTGCGCGCCGAATAGGCGAGCATAACCGGAGCTTCAAAGCCGGGCACCAGGCGTTTATAGCTGTTGGTAGTTGAATTGGCGAAAGCGTTGAGGGCACGGGCGTGTTTGAAAATGCCGCCTATGTAGTGCAGTGCCGTATCCGAAAGCCCGCCATAGCCGTCACCGGTAAACAGGTTCTTGCCGCCTTTGGCCAGGGACTGGTGCACGTGCATTCCCGAACCATTGTCACCCACCAGAGGTTTGGGCATGAATGTAGCCGTCTGCCCGGCGCCATGGGCCACATTGTGTACAACGTACTTGAGCATGAGGATTTCATCCGCTTTATGCGTCAGGGTTGAGAATCGCGTGCCAATCTCGCACTGTCCTGCAGTTCCTACCTCGTGGTGGTGTACTTCAACGCCCAGGCCCATTTGCGCCAACACACGGCACATTTCGGCGCGTAAATCATGCAATGAATCCACCGGTGGCACTGGAAAATATCCGCCTTTTACACCGGGACGATGTCCGCTATTGCCACCCTCATACTCGGCCGAAGAGTTCCATGCGCCTTCCTCAGAATCAATCTCGTAGGAGCAGCCATGCAGGCCATTGCTGAAGCGCACATCGTCGAATACGAAAAATTCCGGCTCCGGGCCGAAGTAAGCCTTGTCGGCAATACCACTGGATGTGAGATAGGCCTCGGCGCGTTTCGCCAGGGACCTGGGGCAACGGCTATAGCCTTCCATGGTATGAGGCTCCAGGACGTCACAGCGGATAATCATGGATTTGTGCCGTGCAAACGGGTCCTCAACAGCGGTTGCAGGATCCGGCATCAGCACCATGTCTGATTCATCGATGCCTTTCCAACCCCCAATCGAGGAGCCGTCAAACATTTTGCCTTCTTCGAACAGGTCTTCGTCAACCGCTGTCAGGGGCAGGCTGATATGGTGTTCTTTTCCGCGCGTATCGCAAAAGCGCAGGTCTACAAATTCTATTTCCTTGTCCTTGAGTGTTTTCAGTAATTTTTCAGCGCTCATTTTCCTCTTGTCCTCGATAGCCGTACGAAATGGATTAGTACAAAATGGGTAAGTTGGTGGTGATCAGACTGATAATGCAGGTCTCATGCCAAACCCTCGTAATCCAAATTTTCTTAAGTAATTGGATTTTCGCTTCATTTTCACAGATTTTTGGTGAAATTAGCCGCTACTTTCTAGAGCTTTAGTTATTTCCGCGCCCTGTAAATCGCGCAAAAGGCAGCAACGCCCATTCACAGTGCATTGATGATAGCAAAGTGCACCACAAAAGTGCATAGCGCCATCAAACTGCTCCTTCTGCTCAGAAAAACCGGTAGTAATCCAGGTCCATGCGCATCTTCAAATGCCGGATCAGGTTTCGCGGTTTGGGTTTCAAGTGGCCTAAACCCTGCTCAACGAGGCGGTCAGTAGCAGCCACTATGCGTTGACTACTGCGCCCGTCATTCCACGGATGCGTAGCCAGAGCATGCTGATCAATGGCCTGCATGATTGCGGCAGGTTTGCCTATAGCCAGCTCCAGTGCCGGCCCGATCCCGGCGGGGCTTGCAACATCAATCATGTATGGCCTGGGTGCCAGGTTGCGAAAGGTGACCACTGGCTTTCGCAGCACGGCAAATTCAGAAATGATCGAGGATGTGTCACACAGCAACACGTCCGCATCCAGCAGCAAGGGCAAGGTGTCGTGCCCTTGAATCACATGCAATTTCTCAGATTCAATCGCCCGGTACCTGTCGGTGATATGTGTCGGCATCTTGGGATGAAAATGCACCAGCCACCGCCAGTCCTTCTCCTTCACCAGCGAGCGTACCGTCTCGACCAGTGCAGGGGCCGCAGTGAGGCGCGGAGAAAAAGTCGAGGCGAAATAAACTACCGGGCGACTGCTTGGAGTCCTCTTGAGACTGCCATCAAATAGCGGATCCAACTTGGACCAGCCGCATTCGGCAACTTCAAAATAGCCGGCAGCCTGCTGCATTTCCAGCCACCGCTGCGTGGTATTGGGTCCGTGGGTGATGTAGAGGTCAAACAAACCTCGTTCGATGAATGAATAAATTACCCCATCCTTCTTGCGGCGTTTTTCCGAGATCAGGCCATGCGTCACCATGACCTTGATGCCCGGAATGAAGGAAGGCACGAAGTTACCGGGAGCCATTACCGCACAAGGCTGCCAGTTGATTGCCTCCCCCGCGCTGGCAAACACCCGTTCGTTTGCGCGGAAATCACTGCGATCGAAATCCCGGCCCACGGGAAGCCAGGCCACTTCATCGCCACGAGCAAGCAGAACGTTTTGCACCGGGCGCAGTATTCCATAGCAGTAATTCTGTTCCGTGTAGAACAGGTAGCGGCGAGGGGCTCCCCCGTTCATTGTTTCATTGGCTCATGGACTCGCGGGATCACGGGTCGCACAGGCTCGCATCAATTCGCGGCGTAGGAGATGCGATAAATGACATTCGCCATATCGTCAGACACCAGCAAGGATCCATCTGCCAGTTGCATGACATCATTGGGCCGCCCCCATGCTTGCTCACCCTGCAACCAACCACTGGCAAAAACCTCGGGCGCCATGGGCTTTCCGCTGGCATCAAAGCGCACTACGGCGAGGTCGTAACCAATTTTCTTGCTGCGATTCCAGGAGCCGTGCCGGGCGATGATCAAGGCCCCGGCGTATTCCGGAGGGAACATCTGACCGGTGTAAAACGTCAGGCCAAGAGCGGCTGCGTGGGCGATCAATTTTACTGCTGGCGGAGTGTAGTCACTACACGATTTACCCTGGCCAAATTCTGCATCCAGCAAATCACCCTGGTGGCAGTAGGGAAAACCAAAATCCTGGCCTGGCTGGGTTACTTCGTTCAACTCATCTGCTGGAATGTCATCTCCCAGCAGATCCCGGCCATTGTCCGTGAACCACAAATGCCCGGTGGACGGACTGAACGCGAGTCCCACGCTGTTGCGGACACCCGAAACGTACACTTCATCGCCACTGCCATCTGCTTCCATGCGCCGGATCTGCCCAAACCCGGTCTCCACGCAAACATTGCACGGTGCCCCAATAGACACGTACAGAAGACCGTCCGGGCCAAAGCGCAGAACCCTGTTGCCATGGTGGGCCTGGTTGGGTAATCCTGCGGTAACCACTTCTGGCGCAGGTGGCTGATTAATATTTGGCTCAACATCGTCATAACGCAGAATACGGTCCATCGCCGCCACATACAGTGAGCCGAACTTGAATTCCACCCCGGTCGGCCGATTCAGCTTCTGGTCAATGATGTATATGCCATCGGCAATATAGTCACTGTTGTTGTCCTCGATGGCGTAGACATTTCCGGCCGCTTCCGAACCAGCAAACACGGTGCCCTGGTCACCCAATGCAAGCTGGCGGGGATTCTGCAGATTTTCGGCGTAAATGCTGATGCTGAAGCCTGGTGGCAAGGTGATTTTTGACAGGTTTTCGTTCAGCCCGGCGGCGTTGCAGCCGAAGGCAGCCATTGAGGCCGCACACAACAGCATCATCCGGTTCATATTTTTCATGCTTCTTACCTCGTCTCTCTAACCGGCACATAATGCCATAAGATGATGCTGCGGGAATTGACCGGCGGAGAGTCACCGCCACATAGTATTTGGCATATCTGTTCCCCATCCGTAAACTACCTGCCGCAGCACCACTGCCGACCTGCACCCAAACGTCACTGCATTGAATTTCAGTGCGCGGTAGCAGTCCGATAAGTTCCGGCCCCAGAAACCACACATCCAGGAAGAGACTTGCAGCATTTATCCCCAACCTTGTCTTCAAGCTGCAAATCGCGTGTCCATTGGGTGCTGCTGGCTGCCACTGTCCTGCTCTGTACGTGGCTGGCAGGCTGCGCGGGAACTGCGCGGGGTACCAAGACATCCGTCTACACGGAAAAAGCCAACGCAGCCACTCCCGTAAGTATCCTGCCGCGCGCCGAGGCGCTGATTGTCATTCGCTACCCTGCCATCATCAGTGCGGAGGCGGAGAATGTGTTCTACCAGGCATTTGGTAACAATGCGATTGGCGGCACAGTACCCATAGACGTCAAGCTCCGCACAGATACCACCCGGGTGGCGCAGGCCATCATTGCGAAAACGAATTACTTCGCCATGACCCTGTACCGTGAGCTGAGGGAAAAGCTGCCCCCGGATACAGTGCTGCTATCTCCCCACATGATCGTCTGGGACAAGGAAAACGGATTGCACAGCCGGCCCCTGCTCGCCTCCGAACAGATTCCCAGCGTTCTTACCATTGATTTCAGCGTGTACTCCTACCCGGATATTCGTGAAATCATGGAATCACCGCCGCTGACGTTTGGCGACATCGTGACACCTTTGTTCGTGGTGCACAGCAACCGATGGTTGAGCCCCACCACCAACGGTTTGCTGTTGGCCAGTGAGCCACTGCTGCAATCCTCGTGGAACCTCTCTGAACAGCAGGCAGAGAAACAATTCACCAGCATGATCGAGTACCCGGCGAGTGGCTACCAGAGAAACCTGGATTTCATCACGTTCCTGAGCACGCGCAATCCCGCCCCCGTCCAGGTTCCAACGAAGGCGGTCAAGGACAACAACGGCAAGGTATTGGCAGTGGAAGTGTACCCATTGGAAAAAGTACAGATGAACCCCGCGACTGTTGCCATCCTGGGGGAAGACTATTCCGTCGATCCCTTCCAACAGGCCTTCATCAACGGCGCAGCTGACCGCGTGTTGAACCTGCTGGGAAGCGTCGACCAGGACCGGGCACTCTTTTTTGCGCGGCAGGCCACCTTGCAGAGATTCGATCCGGAGCTGGCCAATGTGTTTATGGCTGGCTCCACTGACGAAAGCGTCCGGTCACGCCTGCAATTGGCAGCTGCATTGATCGAGGCGGAAAAGAAATTCCTTTCGGGGCAGTCCCAAAGCGTTTACCTGGGTACCTATTCTGGTGATTACGGACAAAAAATGCGCCAGATGATCGCAGCCGAATTCGGCATGCTGGAGGAACGCCGGCACCTCGCGAGGGTGCAAAACATGACCACTGCGCTCGCCGTGGCCATGCTGGCCGGATCGGTCTACGGCACAGCGGTATCCGGCACGGTGGTTGCCGCGGCCTTGCAGAATCTCACCAGTGTGCTGGTGCTGGGTTCTATCTGGTCAGCCAGCCAATCCATGAAAACCCGCACCAAGTCCGGCACCATTACTGAAAAATTCATGGCCCTGATGGCCCCCGAGCTTGATCGCCAGATTAATGTGCAAGTGGAATGGCTGGAGTCGAAGGAGAAAATAACGGCGCGGGGATTCGCCGAGTTCAGGGACAAGACGACTGCGTTGTACCAATCAAGGGTGCGTTCGCTGAATACCACTGCTGATGATCGATGTGTTTTTCGCCACCCCTCAATCGCTACCCCGGGGCGCTGGTATGGCGGGTGCCATGACGGCCTCGCAGCGGGCAGGGGTTATGGCCTGGTTGGCGAGGGAACAGGAGCGTCCGTCGAATACCTGGGCGATGCGAAAGACGGCGTGGCCTCCGGCACCGGGGGTATGATAGTGCGGCAAGCCGGACAGGCCAGCCCCGCTTACTACGAGGGCCAGTTCAGGAACGGACAGCCGGATGGCGTGGTGATGTTCGAGGTAGCCGGCAGCCAGCCCAGGATCCTGCAGTTCAAAGCAGGCGTGGAAGCAGGCAAGGCAAGTGAAGAGCAATGGAAAAAACTGGAATTCTGATATGTGCGGCTCTTCGGGGTGCGGCTCTTCGGGGTGCGGCTCCTCGGGGTGCGGATGCAATCGTTCCGGTTGATGATGGTCACGGTGCTGCTGCAGTTGGTGGCCTTCAACGCCTGGAGCGAAATGTCATCAGGCGGGCTTGCTGAGCTTACCGCAGCAGAACAATACCGCCAGTACAACCTGGTGATGATGGTAGCAGAAGGCATGGATCCCGCTTTCCTGAAGGAGCTTCAATCTTCGCGCCAATCCTTGGGGCAATTCTCGGGACAGCCACAGGCTGAAGCAGATGCAAACCGCTTTCCGCAAATCAATGTGGATGATTTCCAGACGCCGCTGAACCGGATTGTCGACCAGGACGCGCTGATAGCCAATGCCATCACAGTGATTGGCTTCGTGCAGGAGAACCGGAAAAGCATCCTTGCCGCTGTAGACAAAATCGCAAAAACCCAGCCTGAGGTCGTCGCCGGGGTGAACCTGGTCGAGCTGGCCGAAGATGCCATCATTGTCCGGACCGCCCTCTCGAGCGCACTTGAATACCAGGGCGGCAGCAACGGTTCAGCGAATACCGCATATCTGCAGGCCTACCAGGCCAAAACCATTTACCTGCGCAATGTCATGGAGTACTGGGCATTCAGCGAGGAACTCGACGCCATCACCGACGATGCCATGGATGCCACTGGCGGCAGGATGGAAGCATATCAGCGCTTGCTGGAGGACGAGCCTGCCATGGACAGCTTCAAACAGCACTTGCAGGCTATGGAAAATGTTTACTGGCTGACCAGGAACAAGAAAGGCAAACCGCCAAAATTACCGGGTGACGAGTTGATAGACTCCGAAGCAAAGATTCACTGATACCCGTGCCGTTTCTATTTTTCGAGTAACTTCAGGTCCTCAATTTCCAGGGTACCTGGCTCCGCAGTCAACGCCCCTCCCTGCGTTTCGCCAGGTTGCAGTGAACTGCCCTGCATTTGTTTCAGCTGGCCAACCTCAAGGGTACCGGCCAGCATTTCGGCCTGTGCTTGCTGCGCCGCCTCTTCCTCTGCCGATTCCTGACCTGATTCTTGTCCTGATTCCTGGCCTGATTGCTGAGCCGAAGCCTGGGCTGACTGCTGAGCTGACGCCTGGGCTGATTCCTGGCCTGATTCTTGTCCTGATTCCTGGCCTGATTGCTGAGCTGATTCCTGCCCTGGCGACCCCGAGCTGCTGCTACCCGCACTGGCTGCGGAATTCACACCTTGCAGCATGGCCAACTGACTCGTTTCCAGGCTGCCCGGCGGGGCCGATCCGGTGTTGTTCTCCGCTGTGGCAGCCGATGTGGAACCCGCCGTGGATTCCTTTTGGGATTTGCCTCCGCTACCGGCAGTTGGTGAACCGGATTGTTGCGCGCCGGTTGCCTGCTGCTCTGCTCCCTGAGCGCCAGCACTGCCCTGCTCGCTGCTGGATGATGCGCCCGGGGGAACTCCGCCCCGGCTCTGGAGGAAACTCAACGCGTTTTCTGAAACGCCGGCCGTACTCATCTGCTGCGGCGCCCGTTCGCGACCGGAGTATGCATCAATGCTCTGCTGCGCTTTGTCCTGCTGGCCCTGCCCGGGGGAACCGGCGCCTTTGCCCGACTGCGCGACGGATTGACTCCCCCCTTGCTGGCCCTGCTGGCCCTGCTGCCCCTGTTGCCCTGCTGCCCTTGCTGCCCCTGCTGGCCTTGCTGCCCTTGTTGGCCCTGCTGACCTTGCTGCCCCTGCTGGCCTTGCTGGCCTTGCTGGCTGGGGTCTGCGCTTAAAGCGTTCATGCCGTTGGCGCTGGCATAGGCTGCTGCCTCGCGTTCCTGGTATTTCTGCAATTGTTCAGCCCAGGCTTCACGCTCCTGCGCGTTCAATGCCGGGTCTTTCTGCGCCGCTTCGCTGGGCTTGTAGGGATAGTCACTGAGGTCGTCGCCCGGTTTCCACTGCCGTGTGGACATGATCATGTCGCGCATCTGCTCGCGAATGTGTTCACGCGAAGCCAGCGGCAATTTGTCTATTTTGGCATCGCCCGCGGGAGCTGTGTAAATGGTGTTTGACTGGGGCTTTCCTTCGAAACGCTGATCCCTCAATTCCTTGCTGGCGCGGTAACTGTTTTCGTTCTCATCGACATGGCTACTCGATACGGCAGCGGCCTTCTCGTCACTGGCCTTGGTATCTGTATCTTCCTGGGCAAAGGCCTGCCCACAGGCAAGGACTGTCAGCGCCAGGGCCAGGGCCGGCAGGGTGATCAGGCCGGCAGGCCGGCTCGGCCAAAGGCTCAGGCCATGCTGCATTGCATCATGCTTCATTTCGATATTCATCATTGCCACGCATCACTGCCAGAAATCATTGCCAGATATCATTGACGTTCAACTTTCCTGACCAGGCGGAATCCGGTGAAATCATTGCGGTCACCATTTTTCAGGTTGAACCGGGCACCGAGGCGGGACTCCTTGGAGCCGGTAAACCACGAACCGCCCCGCGTCATGTGTGAACTGCACATGCCCACCGACCATGCGCTGCCATCTGACGGCGCTTCAAGATAGGACAGGTTCATGCAATCCAGCGTCCATTCAGCGACGTTACCAATTGCATCATACACCCCAAAGGCATTGCCTTTGAGTGAACCCACCGGCAGGGTTTCAAATGCGGAAATGTCGGAGCATTCCTTGTGCCGCCACTCAAAGCCCGTTTCCTCGCCGGCGATGTTCGCATAAGCGCACACCAGCGCAGCATCTCCACCCGGCCATTCACCTTCTTCACCGGCCCGGGCAATGTATTCCCACTGGCTTTCACTGGGCAGGGAATAAGCCTGGCCGGTCTTCTTGCCAAGCCAGGTGGCGTATTGCTGCGCATCATTCCAGGACACCATCATCACGGGCCGGTCACCCCGTCCCCAGCCGTTGTCCGCGGGGCGGGTTTCACACGCGCCATCAGCGACGCAGGCGTCCCACTCTGCCATGGTAATTTCATGCACGCCCACGGCAAAAGGCTCAGCAATGGTTACCCTGCGGCGCGGCTTTTCAATGCTGATGGCGAAGGCCGATGCATCCGCCGTGCCTTGCCAGAAGGCGCCGCCAGGAACCATCACCATGAGCGGGCATTCGCTGCAATCACGAAACGTCTTGCCAGGGCGTAGCGTCAATGATTCGATGGCCTCTTGCGCTGCGGTGACCTTGCGCCCTGCAGGAAACTCCTTGATGTAGGTCCGGTAGGCCTCGATGGTGTTTTCCTTGCTGGCGACAGCAAAGGCAGCAGCGTCGTTCATGCCTCCTTGCAGGTTTTGCCGGAGCTCATGCGCCTCCGCCACGTGCGTGCCGCCAGGCCAGGCAGAAATATAAGCATCCAATGCCGCGATGCTCGCTGCAGATCGGGCAGAGTTCCAGGCCTCATCGTCGCTGTGCTGCAGCGCATCGCGTTCGCGTGCGAGCCGGGCTTCTTCCTGCTTGAATTCCTCAATGCGGGCCAGCGCTTCGGTTGCGTGCACGCCGTCCGGGAAGATTTCCAGGTGGGCCTCGTAGGCCGCCCGGGTGCCCTCCGCGACTACGCCTTCCCATGCCTTGTTTTCGAGCATGTCGATGTGTTCCTGCGCCTGCTGCCGATGCGCCGATTGCGGAAAATCCTCCAGGAAGGAACGGTAGCCGACCACGGCGTCTACCTCCAGTGCCGACCGCCACCGCTCTGTCTCTTCGGGCGAAGGCGCCCCACTGCCGGGCACTGTTTCAGTCGCCGCGCTTTCCTCGCGGTGGGTCTCGCTCCAGCGGCTGGACAGCACATACCAGGCCAGGGAGGCAAGACCCAGGAGAAACACTGTCAGCAGAAGGATGGACCGCCAATCGCGGACTTCCGCGCCTGCAGGCAAGCCCGGCGTAATACCCTCCTCGCCGGGGGTCGCGGTGACGCGCTCGACCCGGGTTCTCCACTCCCGTACCGATTGCGGGCGGGCGCCCGGTTCAAGCGCCAGTCCACGGTTGATGAGTAGCGCCACTTCCCGCTGCGACTCGCCCGCAGTAGCAGGCAGTTCCAGCGGCATCAGGGGATCCGGCGCACCGGATTGCACGGCAGCCCACCTCTCCACGGAGCTAACTGGAGCCTTGCCGTTAATTGCGTGATACAGGATGGCAGCGAGGCAATAGATGTCCGTCCACGGGCCGATTTTTCCTGCTTCCCGGAACTGCTCAATCGCGCCGTAATCTTGCATGGGGTGGCCGGCCGGCAAGGGGACCGGCTCAGTGCCCGGCCGTGCCGCGCCACCGGTGCCCAGCACCACCGCAACTCCGGAGTCGAGCACATGGATAAGTTGCGGACACAATTCCTGGTGAATGAAGTTCTGCGCGTGCAAGTAATCCAGGGCCTCGAGCACCGGCATGGCAATTGCGGCCGCCTGGGTCGGCGTCAGTTTTCCCGCTGATTGCACCCTCCTGGCGAGTGATTCGCCAGGAGGACAGGGCGTGACGGCATAAGCGGTCCCGTTGGCCCTGAACCAGCGGGAGGCGGTAAGGAGTCCAGCATGGTGCAGCGTGGCCGAACCGGCTACGTCCACGAGGAACTGCGCGACGCCGATGGATAAAGCATTGGCGCACTGCTCATCCGTGCCCTGCACCGTGCCATCTGCCGCGCGTGCAACACCTTGCCGGGGCAGGTACTCACGCAGGCTGTACACCATGCCGGTCTGTACTTCGCGTGCAAGGTAGGTAAGGCTGTCCACCCCGGCCGCAACGGCCTGGTCAATGGTGAAACAGTCAACCACTGCTCCCGCGGGCAGTGCCAGCGACTCCCGGTTCACTGCGACCGCATCGCGATGCGGAAACTCACGTCGCCAAGGAAAATCATGTCATCTGGGCCGATGTACATGATCTCCCCTTTCAGGCAAGGCACGCGGTTGATCCAGGTTCCACGGGTGGACCCCAGGTCAGTGATGGTGAGCATGCCGGCACTGCCGCTGATGCGCGCATGCGCCCGCTGGACCTCCTGGCTATCGATGGAGATATCGCCGCCGCTGCGGCCGATGACCGCATCGACTGCGGCGGAGCGCACGCTGCAACTGGCCTGGAAGGGCGTGCCATTGGGTAAATTGCCGGTGATTTCCAGGACGCAATCTGAAGGCTCTGGAGCCTTCCCGACTGCCGGCAGCTCAGTATTTCTGCCACCATGGAAAAACCGCGGGGGAGCGTCTTGCAACAGGGATTGAACAGGCTCTTCTTGTGCGCCGCGCCACTTGCGCAACCACCACGCCAGGGCGGCAAGCACGGCCAGCAGCACCATGGCCAGCAACAGGCCAAGCCCAATCCAGAAGAGCGCGCTGTGGCCACCTGTTTCCGCACTGGCCTGGCCAGGCAGAACGAGGGTGCCTTCCAGGGCTGCATCATCGAGGCCCGCTGCTTCAGGCCCGGCAGCTTCCGCTTCGTTGTCCTGCTCAGCCGGGGCTTGCGCATCTTCATCAGACGCTACCGCTGCGGCCACGGCCTCCGGCGCAGGTGCTGCTGCTTCCGGCACGGCATCCGAGGCCGGAGCCAGCGCTGGAGCCAGAACGGGGCAAGGCGTCGTAACCAGGTTCACGGGCACAGTGCTGAGAGCCTGGGTTAAACTGCTTTGCCACAAATAGGCCGGGGACCCGGTCGTCTCCATGCTTTGCACGCCGTTGGAAGAACTCCATCCCACGAGGTTTCCACAGGCATCCAGCAGTGCCCCGGATACATTGGGCAGTTCTTTTCCAGCCACGATGGAAATCATCGGCACTGTGTCATTCGCCTGCCCGGCGGGTGCCGCGGCAATGGCAACTTCCGAGGCAACCAATAAGGGCACGGCTCCCTGAGCAATCTGCTCAGCCGGGGGAAATGCAGCCAGGCGAACGACATCGCCTGTCTGTAGCGGCGTGGTCGCCAGGGTAGCCGGAGCGCGTTTGAGCAGGGGAGCCGAAAGCACGGTCAGTCCGGCACTGCCCAACTGAGTCTTGACCGTAGCAGCACGGCCGTTTTTTGCAATGTCCGTGCCACCGTCCAGGATGATGATCTGATCGCCGGGCACAGCAAAATCCAGCGGCACTATGACCAGCCCATCTGCGGAAATCACTACGCCGGTGACCGGGCGTACCCGCTCCAATCCTATGGGCTTGAGCACCAGCACGACCCAGCCTGGCAATGACGCAACCGGAGGTTTCGCAGCGGTGTTGAGGTTTTGCGCCCAGGTCGCGCTGCTGCACAGCACAACAACGCAGACCAGGAGCATCCACCTTAGATTGCGTGTTCGCAACATCACACTGCAGGCCGGCTCAAGAGGAGGAGTAAAGGCGGTTGATCAGGTTATCCAGGCAGTATTGGCCGGCGCGGTTCAGGTCTTTTCCTCGCCGCCCTGCACCAGGCTCTGGATGAATACCACGATGGCCGCCTGGACCAGGGCCAGGAAGGTCGTGGCAAAAGCGACACCCAGCCTTTCGGTCACCTGGTACAACATGTCCGGGCTTTCAACGTTAGCCCGGTCGCCGGCGTAATTGAGCGCCATCATGATACCGACCACCGTGCCCAGGAACCCGATTGAAGGAATCAGCCAGGTGATGTAGCGGGTCATGTTGTAACGCAAATCGATTTCGTGCATGAACAATTCAAGGCTGGAGTTGAGCAGGGAATTGGCCTGGTCGGCCGAATGGCTCAGGTTGAAACCCAGGACACAACGGGATATCAGGCGCGGTACGAAGCAAACGTCCCGGTACTGGCTATTTCGCACTTTCTGGTAGATCGGGGTCATGTCCTCGCCCGGCTTCAGCACGGTTTCTTCATCTTCCGGCAGGTAGCCCTGATTGAACTGGGTTTTCTCCAGTTGCAGTTCACGCCAGCGCACCACCAATTCGGCCAGGCCCGAAAAAAACACGAACCACTGCAGGTTCTGGATAGTAAAAGGCCAGGTTTCCCGGCCATAGTCCATCAGCGTACCCGACCAAAAGGGCGGCAAGACACGTGACAGCACGGCAATCACCAGGATGGAAGTCAGGAGGCTCAGGAGCTGAGCGATCAGTCTGGGAGACATAAATCAGGTTGCTCTTGCGAAGTTGTGGTGATCAGGCATCTTCTTCAATCATTCCGGTTGCGGGGTTGCGCTTTGGCCGCTCCAGCAGGACCCGCGTCCCCGCCGCCGCCAGCCGTTCAGCCAGGTGTGCCGGTACGCGCAGTGCATGGTGATCGCGCAAGCGCACGTGTTCGCCGAACAGCTCCAGCAAGCGTGCCAGGGCCACCTCCGTGTCGCCCAGCCGGATTCCATCGCGACTGCCCAATTCGACTTTCATGACCCTGATCCACTGTTCATTGCGTTGCAGAAAAGTGCCGTGTTCGGAACCAGCATCCAGCAGGGTGAGGTAGCCGTCATTGGCCAGATGCAGCTGGGCATGGATGTGCGCGACCTTGTCGCCCTCCACGACGAGATCACACTGGTTCCAGCTTCCCATCGTCTTTGTAGTCATGGAGTCTTGGTGGTCATTGGGTCTTTGTAGTCATTGGGTCTGCTTGCAATGCGCCATGATGGACCGCGCACAATCTCTTGAGTTCAGCCCTGCCGGGCCGGGTATTATCACCGCCCTACTCCGCCAACGCCAGAAAGCCGCCGGAATTGGCGCGCGCCAGCGCTTCCATGAATTCCACGGTGCCCTGGTATTTGAAGTAATCGCCCACGGTGACCGTGTGGATTTCCTTATTCTTGTTATTGGCCAGCGTCAGGGTTCGCACCAGCCTCGAAGGGGACAAGCTGTCGTTGTATTGCGGGTTTGGCAAACCATCACTGAGGAAAATAATGGCATCGGCTTTGCTTGAAAAAGCCTGCTCGAACCCCCCCAGTACGGAGGACGCCCCGCGAAAATCCTTGGCCAGGCCATTGAGGAATCGCTTTGCCTGGGAGCGTGAAGATTTTGACACTTTGGCCATGCCATTTCCATCCGGCCAGCGGTAGTACTTGGGTCCTGAATCCAGCTCCTGGAAGCCCAGCAGGGAGAACTCGTAGCCCGATTGCAGGGAATCCAGCGCGCGCATCACGGTGTCACGCACCAGCGCCTGGTGCTGTGCCAGGTAGCCATTCATGTCGATCAGGAACAGGATGCGCATTTTTTTGGTTTTCAGGCCAAGAAAGCGAAAGCTGACTTTGTTGCTCTGGGTTTCCTCCTCCTCCACAACTTCCTCAGGGGGCGGCGGAGGCGGCGGCTGGTCCTTGGGCGCCTGCAGTTTGGCGTTGAGTGCTGCCAGTTCGCTGGAGATCACGTCCTCTTCTGCCTCCAGTTCCCGGTGCCGCACCTGTGCCGCCTGCAGCGCCTTGAGCATGTCGGCCAGGCCGGCCTCTGATTCATCCAGTTGCGCCTGGGTCTTGCCGGCGAACTCCTCGAGGACCGCAAGGTCCCCCTGTGAGCGCACCTTGTTCTGGTAGTCCGGCATCATGATGATAGTCATGATGATGAACGCACCCATAGCTGAAGCGAACAGGTCGATGGCCGACAGGGAGTACACGTCAAAACTGCGCTTGCGGGATCTCATCGCGACACACCCACGAAATCGCCGTTATTCTGCTTGGCCAGGGTTTGCATGAACATAACCAGGGAGCGGTTTTCCGTATAGTCGCCAATAGCCACGGTATGTATTTCCATTTTCAGGAACCGGTTCTTGCCGCTGATATCCTGGATGATGAATGCCGGATTGTCGTCCGGCTGGCCATCACTCAACAGAATGATAGCATCGGCCTTATACTCCAGCGCCGACTGCAGAGCGGCGAGGGTTGGCGTGGAGCCGGCAAAACGGCTCGCCAGCCCAACGGCAAACTCCCTTGCCTGGCGCAGGTTTTCAGGCGTGGCTTTCATTAACTGGCTGCGGTTGGGATAATTCCACAAAACGGGCGATGGGTCGCCCTGGAAACCGACGATGGCCACCTGGTTGGTCTCATCCAGGGGTTCCAGTAATTCCAGCACTGTTTTTATCATCAGGTCGGAATAAGCCAGCATACTGCCGGACATATCTATGACAATGACAAACGACTTGGCTTCGGTGACCAGCCCGAGTATGGAGAAATCGACACTGGCAACCAGTTCTTCCGGCTCTTCGATCGCTTCTTCCGGAATGGCTTCCTCAACGGGCTTCGGCACGGCCACGGGCACCTCGGCAAGCTGGGTCTTGAGGTCCTTCAACCGGGTGCGTTGGCGCGACAGCCGTTGCTCGATTCCGCGGTTGTCCTCGTTCAGCTCCTGCAATTGATTGCTGGATTGTTCAATGTTGGTGAGCAAGTCCGCCAACTCGCCAGCCGCGAGGTTACGCTGCTCCATGATGTCCTGGATTTTGGAATGCGCGGTATCATTACCGCCATTTTTGTAGGAAGGAAACACCAGCATGACCAATAGAATGAATGCACCCAGCGCGGATGCAAAAAGATCCACGGCGGAAATGCTGAAAATGTTGATTTCCCGGTTGGGGCGACGCATGACGCGTGGACGTTAACAAAATAGACTGAACCCGGCAATGACTGCTAACGACATCAACAATTTCTTCACAATCGGGCCACTACGCCGGCCCCGAACCGGATGGCGTAGAGCGCTGGTTTTCTGCTGCCTGCTGCTGGCCGGAATGAACGCACCCGGCCATGCTGCAGAAACCGGCCCGGAGGCAGCCAGCCGCACCCGGGAGTTTTTCAATCGCCAGGAGGCGGCTTCTGCCCTGGTGATCCAACTGGACCCTTATGAGTCTGAATTCGAATCGCGGATCTTCGGCCCCGGCAACCAGTTGCTCAAGACCTCGTCAGTCCCCTCGCTGCGCCTCGGCCCCATTGTCCAGTTCATAGACCCGGTGGAAAAGGCGCGCGAACTGAGCATTGTGCTGACCATGGGCAAGGGCACCAGCAGGTCCAGAGTTGACATGCGGCTGATCAAGTTCGATCTGTCCGGCCCGGACAGCTCCGTGTTGATGAAGGCGTATCACATGCTGTCGTATGGCCTGGAGCTTGATGCAAAAGTCCACGGAGACACCTGGACCATGAAAGTCGCGTCACTGCGGCAGGCAGCGAATTATTTTGACTACCTTGGCATGCAGGAAATGCAATTGTGGTCCGGGTTCTATGCCAGTTATTACCTCCTTAACGCACTCAATGATGCCGCCTCCGCCGCTGAAGACGCCCGGGACATAGAGGTTGCAGCAACCCGGTCCGGCTTCAAGATTTTGGTGCTGGCGGCCACGGAACTGGAAGGCTCCGCAGCGCTCGCGCTGGCCATAGGCAGCACCGGAAAAGCTTCAAGCCAAAAATTTGAGCAGGCTCAGGCGCTGTTTACCCAGGCAGCGGAACTGGCGCAGTCACTGGACCTGCAGTACGAAAAGGCCCATGCCTGGTACCAGAGCGGCATCGCCTATGAAGCGGCACAGCAAGCCAACAAGGCACAGTCACAATTCGAGTTGGCTTTGTCCCTTGCCACCGCGTCGGGCGACCAGGAATTTGCCAACCAGATACGCAAACACAGCGCGGAACTGATGGAATCGCAGGGAGACACCGCCGGGGCTATTGCCCTGATGCAGCAAATCGGCTCCGGGCCTGCGCCCGAGAGCCCGGTTAGCCAACCAACAACACCGACCGCAGCTAAAGAGAAGACGGAAGAGGAAGAAGCTCCAGCGGCAGGTGAAGTTCGCGCCAATAAGGAAATGGCCTCCTACTTGCTCGAACAAGGCCGCCTGCAGGAAAAAGCGATGCATCACCTGGAAGCAGTTGCAACCTTGCGCCAGGCCCAGGCATTGAATCAGAAATCACCTTCCGTAACGCTGACCGGGCCGTTATCCCTGCTGCTGGGGAAGGCACTGTATGGCGCCGGGCAGGCCGATGCGGCCTTGCCGCAATTGCAGCAGGGCATTGAGAAAACGCCCGCTGCGCGTTATCGCAACCAACTGGAAGAAGCCCACGGCCTGGTGGCCGCCATCCAGCGCGGACGGGGTGATTTTGTTGCCATGAAAGCAGCCCGTGATGCGCAGGGCAAGTTCATCACCGAGCCGCAAGCTCGCGCTGCATTCGTGTTTGCCCAAGCACTGGACACCTTGGCCAGTGAAGGTACGGGATCATCATCAGGCCGATCGTTGCTGCAACAGAGTGAATCACTGGCGCGTGCCAGCGGCCCGGAGTCAGTGTGGCAACTGGCGACACTGGAACTGTGTTCGCTCAATGCACAGAGCTGTGCTATCGACGGAGCACGGCAAGCGCTGGCCAGCCTGCAGGCCAGTGCCCTGGCCGAGGCCACCTTCCAGGCCAGGTGGTTGTGGATACAGTTTTTGCGCCGCTCAGGCCAGAGCGGCCCGGCCCAAACCGAACTGGACCGGCTGATTGATGACGTGCGCTTCTACCAGACCTGGCTCCCCGGCGTGTTGGGTTCCTGGTACTGGAACACACGCGAGGACGTATTCAACACTGCCATGGATCTTGTGCTGTCGCAGCCGGGCGCCGACGGCACAGACGCGGACAGCGTTGCTGTACGCTCGCTCGCAACCCTGGGTCGTTTGTCGGCCTTTGACGAGCAGCAAAAGATACCGGCCTCCGACGAAACGGACGTGAACCGTTTGCGCTCCCTGTTTGCAGAACGGGCGGCTGCTCAATCCAGCGAAGTGGCTTCGAAGATTGATCACGAGGTTCAGGACCTGCTGAGGCAGTTGCGGCTGAAGCAGGGTGAAGCCGGACCATCCCTGCGCTCCATGAGCCAGGCGCTGGCCAGCCAACTGGCACAACTGGACAAGACTGCCGTTTTGCTCAGTTACTACCTGGCAGGAAGCAAAGCATACATCTGGGCTGGCGGTAACGAGGGCTTGAAGCTGGTGGAAATGCCCTGGTCGCAGGACCGGTCGGCACAATTGTCGCGCACCCTCGAAGGCCTGCGCTTTGATTCCGCCAGCGGCAAGACCAGCGGATTTGCCAGCACGCTGGATGAGTTGGGGCAGACCTTGCTCGCGCCGGTGGCGCGCTACCTGAAGCCATCGATCTACTTCTTTCCCGTTGGCCGCATGGAAGGCTTGCCGCTGGATGCATTGCGTTGGAATGGCAGCTACCTGGCGGAAAAACACCAGGTCTTTACGCTGGTTTCTCTCGACAGGCTGCATGCACGGCAGTCACAACTTGCGCCACAAGGCGTGCAGCAACTTTTCCTGGCGGGCAACCAGCTCGCTGATGCGGGCGCCTTTGATGTCGCCCAGCCAACGAGCGAAGAAGTGAGGAGTGTTGCAGACCTGTTCACCGGCCCGGGTTTGCACATTGTCCAGGGCTCGGCCCTGCAGTGGGATGAATTCCAGGACGAGCGCTTCACGCAATCCGGCCTGTTGCACCTGGCCATGCCCTGTGTCATCGACCTGCGCAATCCCGCCGAGTCACGCTTGCTGATGTCAGATAACAGCGAAGAGGCCGGCCAGGAATTCCTGTTACCGCAGGACATTGCCGGCAAGAGCGTACAAGCGGAACTCGTGGTGCTCAGCGCCTGCGATTTTGCCGGCAGCAGCAAGACGGCCTTTGACCGCAACACGCGCTTTGCGGGCGAATTTCTGCAAGCAGGCGCCGGCGCGGTGATTGCCAGCCTGTGGTCCGTAGGCGACAAAGCGGCCGCGGAGTTCTGGCAGCGTTTCTACCGCACGCTCAAGACCACGCCCGATGTCGCAGAAGCGCTGTCTGCAACCAAGCGAAGTTACCTCACGGAAAAAACACTGCAAGGCAACACTGCATGGGCTGCCTTCCAGTTGTATGTTGACTAAGCCCGTCTTGAAAAGAAATCAGGCGGCAGCCAGGGACTTGAGCTGCTGCTTCAGTCCACGCGCTGCCAGTGCGTAGCCGCCATCGCTGCCATCGACAAAATGCATGTGGTTGCCATTGTAGGAGAACACGATGCAGGTGAGCAGGGCTTCGCTGGACTTGTGCATTCCGTATGCCAGCAGACGCTGCCGGTATTGGCTTTCGAGGTAAGCCTCTAACTCTTGGTACTGCGCCTCGCTGCCGTCCATCACCATGCGCAGCACGCCATCGAATTTGCGAAAGTCCGAGTTCTCCACCAGGTCTGCTATGTAGCGGCTCCAGCGCACCGCGCTGGTATCCATTTTGCGGGCAAACAGGTAGACGCCGGCGAGATTCAGAAACAACATGTTGGCGAAGTACTTGAGTGCGGCCCCAGGGCCGAAGCTGGCTGGAACGCACCCGCCATTCATGACTCAGTTGCCTGGGGCTGAACGAAAGCCGCATGCGCTCGGCGCGTAGCGGATGATAGCTGGCGACCTCGCCGTAGATGTCATGGATCTTTTCCGAGACATCGCGGTAGGTGGCAAGGTTGGTATCTGCATCAGGTGAAATCGCCGCGATCAGCAACGCCAGCTTGTGATCGTGAAAGCTGGGCACCTGCTGCCAGCGACACTCAAATCCTTCAAAGCTGCCATCGCAGGGACCGTCGCTTTCCAGCACGCGCACGACTCCCTGCGCCTGCTCGTCCTTGGTGCGGCGCTCGGCCTCTTCCCAACCACGGCCTGAGAAAGTCGCCTGCGTCAGGTCAGCCGAAAGACGCACCTTGGCAAAACGCGTTTCGAACCCGCCTTTCAGCAAGTCCCCGACCCGCACCAGGCCTGCCCGCAGGGCGAGGCCGAAACTCTCCCGCGCCAGGCGCTGGGCCTCACGCAGGGCGGGGATGATGCGCTCACGCAGCACCTCGGGCACAGCGAAGGTGGCGCCATCGCCACCGAACACGAAGGGCAGTTCAATACCACGGTCGACGTTGATGACCGCAGCAATGCACGCCACGCCCACCGTGTTCACGTCTTTGTAGGCGCCATTGGCAATGGCCTGGGTGGACCCAATGACATCAGCGACTATGATCCACCAGTCGTACGGAAGCTGGTTGTGCCGGCTGGTCTCGAGCGCCACTGCAAACGACTCCAGCGTGGGAAGTGCGTGGTAGAAGTTGGCGTTGCCCATGGCGATTCGAGGAGCTTCGGTGCTATCCCGGAGTCTACCCCGAAGTTCCGGCGTCATCCGGCCCGGGCTGCAGTCCATCGCCGCCTGGTTCATCGGCCCCGGGTTCATCGGCTTCCAGCGCATCGGCGCCCAACAGATGCTGCGCGGCATCCGACGGCAAGGCTTCAACCGATTTCAACTTGTTTGCCATGGCCCGGCTGCGCACTTCAGCTTTTTCAATATTATTGGCGGCGCGCTGCAGCGTTGCTTTTGTTGCTGCCAGCACGTCGCCGAACTTGGCAAATTCCGTTTTGACTGCGCCCAGCACCTGCCAGACTTCCGAGGAGCGCTTTTCCAGCGCCAGGGTGCGAAAACCCATCTGCAGGCTGTTCAACAGGGCCGCGAGGGTGGAGGGGCCGGCTATACTGACGCGATGGGCCCGCTGCAGATCATCCGCCAGGCCGGGGCGGCGCATCACCTCGGCATACAGGCCTTCGGTGGGCAGGAACAGGATGGCGAAATCGGTCGTCATTGGCGGGGACAGGTATTTTTCGGAAATCTTTTTGGCTTCCAGCCTCACCACTTGCTCCAGTTCCCGTCCCGCATTCGCCACGCCTTCAGCATCGGCACGGTCGGCTGCCTCGACCAGGCGCTCGTATTGTTCCTTGGGAAACTTGGCATCAATGGGCAACCACACCGGGTTGCGGCCATCGTCCTGCCCCGGCAAGGCTGATGGCGAATTCCACGCGCGCACCGGTTCCCGGAATCGTTTCCACGTTCTTTGCATATTGATCGGCGGTGAGCACCTGTTCCAGCAACATTTCCAGCTGCACTTCGCCCCAGGTACCGCGCGTCTTGACGTTGGTGAGGACCCGCTTGAGGTCGCCCACGCCGATGGCCAGTTGCTGCATCTCACCCAGGCCCTGATGCACTTTCTCCAGCCGCTCCGATACCTGCTTGAACGATTCGCTCAAACGCTGCTCGAGCGTGGCGTGCAGTTTCTCATCGACCGTCTTACGCATTTCTTCGAGGCGTGCACTGTTGTCCGTTTGCAGGTCCTTGATTTTGTCTTCCAGCGTCTTGCGCACTTCTGCCATGCGCAGTGCGTTGGACTCGGTCAGCGTGCCCAGCGACTGGTTCAGGGTATCGCCGAAGCGCGTGAGTGCGATGGCCTGCTGCTGGGCAAAGGAGTCAATCTGGTTGTTCTGGATGGTGGCAACACTGGTCAGTTGCGCCATGACGGTTTGCTGGAATTGCGTGAAGTTTCCGGACAATTCCTGCCGGGTGCCTTGCGCGGTAGTCTGGACCTCGCTGCGCAATTCGCGCTCGGTGTGCTCGCTGATTTGCTGCTGGTGTTGTTCAAGTTCAGCCTGCAGCTTCTCCAGCCGCGCCGATTGCTCCTTGCCGGGTCCGCGCAGCAGCGTGAGGAGCTGCAAGACAATAATGACTGCGGCGATGGCGAGTGCAATGAGTTCGGTTTCAGTCATGTAGAGTCCCTGTCAATCGCTTTTGCGCAACGGCTCACCCGCCCAGCTTTAACCCACGGCCAGGCGCGTACTTACTTCAACCAGGCGCTTGGCAATGCCATCCAGAGTGGCCTGGTGCTTTGCATCAAGCAGGGCGCCGTCCTTTGCAAATGCCTCGTGTGCGCGTGACAGCGCAAACTGCTCCGAAAGCACCAGCACGCCCAAAGTTTGCAGGATGGCGCGCAAATGCACCAGCCCACGCAAGCCGCCCAGCGCACCGGGCGATGCGGCGACCAATGCAGCTACTTTATTCCGGTAGGGCAGGCGCCCATCATGCTCAGCGTCGGGCCGTGACACCCAGTCCAGCGTGTTCTTCAACAGTGAGGTCACCGACGCGTTGTTCTCGGGTGAGGAGATCAGCAAAGCGTCGTGCGCCATAAACAAGGCCTTGAGCTCGCGCGCACTCGCCGGCACGCCCTCTTTGTCTTCGAGGTCGCCATTGTAGATGGGCATAGGAAAGTCGGCGAGGTCAATCAGGGTGACGCTTGCGCCAGCAGACTGCAGTGCATGCGCAGCAGACGAGGCGAGTTTCCTGTTGTGCGAGCCCGTGCGCGTGCTGCCGGAGAAAGCAAGAATTTTCGCGGTCATGGAAATGACACCTTATTTTTTGCTATTGAAATGTGATCCGGCGGAAGCGTCACGCCAGGTCGAACAACAGCACTTCGGCAGCGTCACCGTTTTCCAGCGTGACTGTTGGCTCACCGGATAGCTTCACTGCGTCACCTGCTGCCAGGGCCTGTCCATTGACGCTGATGCCGCCACGAGCCACGTGCACGTATGCGCGCCGTCCTGCGGGCAGAGTATGGGTGATTTTCTCGGTGCCATCGACCAGTGCCGCGTACAGCAAGGCGTCCTGGTGGATTTTTACGGAGCCCTCGCGTGCATCGGACGAGGCCACCAGTTTCAGCCTGCCGCGCTTGGAGGCAGCATCAAAATGCTTTTCCTCGTAGCCAGGCGCAATGCCGGTCACTTCGGGCTGAATCCAGATCTGCAGGAAGTGCACTTCCGCGGATTTTGACGCGTTGAACTCCGAATGTTGCACGCCCGTGCCCGCACTCATGCGCTGCACATCGTTGGGGCGGATGACCGAGCCGTTGCCCATGGAGTCCTTGTGCTCCAGAGCACCCTCGAGCACGTAGCTGATGATTTCCATGTCGCGATGTCCGTGGGTGCCAAAACCCATGCCCGGCTTGACGCGATCCTCGTTGATCACGCGCAAGGCGCCAAAACCCATATGTGCGGGATCGTGGTAATCGGCAAACGAAAACGTGTGAAACGAGCGCAACCAGCCGTGGTCGGCATAACCGCGTTCCTCACTCTTGCGAATCTGCATCACGTTAAAATCCTCCTGTTCAGTTTCGGGCCATTCTCAGCTGCACTATAAACTTGCCTTAATGGCAGGCAAAGCAAATACTCTCAGCGGAGTTGCGTGGTACCCCTGAACGCCCTGGAGTGCATCCTCGAAGGAAGGAAATACCCACGATGTTGCTGAGACGATTTTCCCATCACTTCCAGCGCCAGGACTGGTTCGCCGTCGTGCTGGATTTTCTCGTCGTGGTCCTCGGCATCGTCATTGGCCTGCAGGCGAGCGACTGGAACCAGTCACGCATCGACCAACGCGATGAGATCACCTACCTGGTGGCGCTCGATGCCGATCTGGAAGATTTCCACACCGCGATCAAGGAAGAAGTGGAAGGTAACGACCGGGTCTTGAACGCACTGATTCGCCTCGCAGAAATCAGCGATGATCCTTCGCAGCAGTTGCCAACCGACAATATTGACCAACTGTTGTGGCAAGGATTGTGGGTTCTTTTCTTTGTAGAGGAGCACATGAACGTATATGACGACCTGAAATCCTCAGGCCGGATGAACCTGATTGGCGACCCGCAACTGCGCCTCGGCCTGATGGAGCTGAAATCCAGCTTCGATCGTTACGGCAAAAGCGAACGTGATGCAGCACAAATCCAGAACCTCACTATCGACGGTTATGTCACCGATCATTTCAACAATCGCCGGTTTGCGCTCTATTCGCCCAACGGCGAGGGTCTACCGCAGGCCCCTGCCACTTCCTCCCCACCGGATTACCTCGCTTTTCTGTCGGCGCAACTCACCCGGAACCGCATCACGATAAAGTACCTGGCGTCAAACCAGGCGAAAAGGGAGTTGGTGAAAGTCTAAGCCAAGCTGATCGAAGTCCAGCAACTGCTGCGGGAGCGGATGCGTTTGCTGAGCCATTGATCCAGACCGGTTCTTATTTGCGATGGAAAAGATACCCAGCCAGGGCTAAGCATTCGGATTGACTGGCTAAACGAACGGACTGGCGTGCGAGCCAAGACGCCTTCGTCGCCAGGCGTTGATAATGACTCCATGGTCATGTTAAAAATACTACTGATGACGGCGCTGGCCCTCATTACCATACTTGCCATTGCGCAAGATCGCCCCGCGTCCCCTGATCCGTTTGCCCAAACATTTACCGAACTTGCTCCGGGGGTGTGGCTGGGCGCGCGTGCGGACGTGAACCAAATCCCGGTCATGGGTAACACTGTCTTTGTCATCGGTGATGATGGAGTCATCGTGTTCGACGGCGGCGGCGCACCGCTGATGAGCGAGCGGGTCCTGGCAAAAATCCGGGATTTGACGGATAAGCCGGTTACCCATGTCATCACCAGCCACTGGCACATTGATCACAGCAGGGGCATCGGCGTTTTTGTGGACGCATTTCCCAAGGTCCAGATCATCGCGCACCCCTTTACACGCGAGTTCATTATTGCCGATCTGGAAAACCGCCGAACCCGCACGCCAACCATCATTCCTGGATTCAGAAAGTCGGCGGAGGAAATGTTCGCAAGCAATACCGACCCCGAAGGCCACCCGCTCTCGGCGCAGGACCGTGAATGGTACGCAGAGGCGCTCGAACACGCCGGCCTGATTGACCATGAATACCAGCGTGCCGTGACTCCCCTGCCAAACTTGACCTTCGACAATACACTGGTCATTTACTCAGGCAGCAGGGAAATCCAGCTGCATCACTACGGCCGGGGCAACACCGGAGGCGACGTATTCCTGTGGTTGCCACAGGAACGGATTCTGGCTACAGGTGACCTGGTGGTTAGCCCCATCCCCTATGGCATAGGCAGCTACCCCCGCGAATGGGCTGCAGTCCTTCGTAAAATAAACGATCTCCCCTATGAAACGCTGGTTCCCGGCCATGGCGCAGTGCAGCACGACACTCGCTACGTGGAGGATTTGATCGAGGTGCTGGATTACGTGGCTGACACCGTTGCAGAGCAAGTGGCGGCCGGCGTCAGCCAAGAGGGCCTGCTGGCCGGGATGAATTTCTCACCGTTCGAAGGCCGGTTTGCCGGCAGCGATACATTCCTTCAAGCGCGCTTCAAAGACTATTTCGAGCAGCCGATCGTTGAAGCCGCTTTCCTCCTGGAAACCGGTGAACAGCCAGAAACGAAACCACTGCCTTTTAATCCCGATAAGTAAGGACGGCATAGCGTGATGGGGTAAATTGAACCGGCTTCTCTTTCCCCGCTCTCTTTTAGACCCGTTTCAATTCCCCTATCAGGGCCTGTTATCCAGCAGCCCGAACAGTCCCCCCTTTTTGTATGCAATCGTCCCGCCGGCCAGCATTTTCGGTAAGATACCCTGAGCAATACATAGAATAAGGGCCGCTTGAGCGGTCATACCAGGATAGGGTGGATACGGAATGTCGCTGTTTGAGGAACTGAAACGCCGTAACGTTATCCGCGTAGGTATTGCGTACGTGGTTACCTCGTGGTTGCTCTTGCAGGTAGCCGATATCGTGCTCGACAACACCTCGGCGCCGGACTGGGTCATGCACCTGATCATGATCTTGTTGCTCATTGGCCTGCCGCTGGCATTGCTGTTTGCCTGGGCCTTCGAAATGACTCCTGAAGGCCTGAAGAAGGAAAAAGATGTAGACCGCACACAATCCATCACGCGCACCACTGGTCGCCGACTGGATGTCGTCATTATTGCGGTGCTGGTCGTGGCGTTGGGTTATTTTGCCTGGGATAAATTCATCAGCCCCGGGCCCGCCATTCCGGCAAGCGATAGTACCGGCGTCACCCAAAACGACAGCACCGTCATCCCGGCCCAGTCCGGGACCTCCAAATCATCCGCCACACCAATCAACGAAGCACCGGAAAAATCCATCGCCGTATTGCCCTTCGTTAACATGAGCAATGACCCGGACCAGGAGTTCTTTTCTGACGGCATATCGGAAGAGCTGCTCAATGTACTGGCGCAGTATCCGGGCGTGCGGGTGGCGGCGCGAACCTCTTCGTTCCAGTTCAAGGGCAAGAACCTCGACATCGGCGAGATTGCCCGCCTCCTGAAAGTCAGGAACGTGCTGGAAGGCTCGGTGCGCAAGTCCGGCACAAAGCTGCGCATCACCGCACAGCTGATCCAGGCTGATACCGGCTACCACCTGTGGTCGGAAACCTATGATCGTGAACTGGATGATGTATTCGCCATTCAGGATGAGATCTCCGCGGCCATTGGTGAAGCGCTGCGGGTGGAACTAAAGCTCGGAACCGGCGAGCAAGCCGAGGCGCCGCGTGTGGCGGAGTCTTCAAACACGGCTGCTTACGAGGCCTACCTGAGCGGCCGCCACCTCATTAACCAACGCGGGCGCAGCAACATCTCGCAGGCAGTAGAGGAACTCAAACGTGCAGTGCGCCTCGATCCGGATTTTGCGCCAGCGCACGCGTGGATGGCCATCGCCTGGGTGATGATGCTGGATAGCCCTTCCACCTATGGCGATCTCAGCCTTGCGGAAGTGCGCGAGCGCGCGACGCCGCATGTTGAGAAAGCGCTGGCGCTGGATCCGGATCTGGCCGAGGCGCATGGGGCGCGGGCGCTGTTTGCCATGAATTCGAGCGATTACGCAACTGCGATGAAGGAAACCGAACGTGCGCTGGAACTGAACCCGGTTTATGTCGATGCGATGAACTGGCGGCAAATCGCTGCCGGGGCCTCAGGCGATTACGCAGTTTCGCTGGACATCCAGCGGCGTATCATCGAAGTGGATCCGCTTTCGGTCGTTGGCCGACTGAATTACAGCCCGGTCCTGGCCCTATTCAACCTCGAAGCGGGTCGAGACATGGCCCGCGGCATGATCGAGCAGAGCCCCTGGGCCGCATACACGGCCTTGGGGCAAATAGAACTGGGGCCTGGAAAAGACCTGTCTGGCGGCTTGGGCTGGTTCATGCACGCGTACGGCGAGGACCCGCATGATGAACTGTCCAACCGCTACCTTATCAGCATCCTCGCCCTGGTTGGCGAGTACGACGAAGCGCGTCGGATTTCTGATGGCAATCTCTATCTTGCTGATATCCAGCAAAACCACCTCGAAAGCGCCATTCATGCTCTGGAGATCACCCATGCCGGAGATCCCGAAAATCCAGCTCCCACTACGGACCTGGCTGATACGCTGCACCTGGCCGGGCGGTTTGAAGAATCGCAGCGCCTCTACAGCGAGCTGCAAACGCTGTCGCCCAGCGGCGTGATTTTCGATACCCGGGATGGATCGACGCGACCGACTCTACGCATGGCGTATGTATACAAGTTAGCGGGTGACGATGCGGCGGCAGCGCATGAAATCGACATTCATCGCAAGGATCTGGAGAAACGCCGTGCGCTGGGACTGGTCTTTGCTGCGGATTACGTAGCGGAGGCGATGGCACAATCCATCGAAGGCAACGCGGGCGGTGCATTCAAAGAGATTCGAAGCGCAATTGACGCCGGTTTCCGCGACGATGCGTTTTTCCGTGAACCCTCCATGCAGTCGCTGGCAACGCACCCCGAATTCCTTGCCCTGAAGGCCGAGGTGACAAAATTGCTGGCCTCGGAACATGCTGAGGTGCTGCAACTGATCTGCCTTGATAATCCCATACCGGGCATCTGGCAACCGCTGAACGAAACTTGCAAAGGAATAGTAGCTCCTTCATGAGTTTTATTGCCGAGCTGAAACGCCGCAACGTATTTCGCGTAGGCATTGCCTACACCATCACCGCGTGGCTGATCCTGCAGCTGTCCGATATCGTGCTGGGCAATATTGAAGCCCCGCACTGGGTGATGCAGGCGATCATGCTGTTGCTGGCGATTGGTTTTCCGTTGGCGCTGGTATTCGCCTGGGCGTTTGAGTTAACGCCGGAAGGGCTGAAGAAAGAAAAGGACGTAGATCGCACCCAGTCGATCACGCACCAAACTGGCCACAAACTGGACCGCACGATCATCGTCATCCTGGTGCTGGCGCTGGGCTATTTTGCCTGGGATAAATTTAAGGGGTCAGAGCCCTTTTTGACGGAAGAAACTTCTTCGACTGTCGATAGCGATGCGGCAAAAAGGGCTCTGACCCCTTTAAAATCCCTGGCCGTACTCCCCTTTGTCGACATGAGCCCGGCCAAAGACAACGAGTACTTCACCGACGGCCTGACTGAGGAACTGCTCAACATCCTGGCGCAGATCAAGGGCCTGCAAGTGGCCGGTCGTACCTCGTCGTTCGCATTCAAGAATAAAACCGAAGACCTGCGCGATATAGGCAGCAAACTGAACGTCAACACGCTGCTGGAAGGCAGTGTGCGCAAGGACGACCAGCGCCAGCGCATTCGCGTGACGGTGCAATTGATCAACGTGGCGGATGGCTATCACATCTGGTCGGATACCTACGACCGTGACATCGAGGACATTTTTGCCATCCAGGAAGACATTGCGCAGCAGGTGGCTGAAGCGCTGAAAATCAACCTGCTGGGTGAGGAAGAAAAGCAAATAGCTGTCCCTGCCCGCACCGGCATGAACGCCTATGATCTGTATTTGCAGGGACTGCAGAATGTGAACTCCTATTCCTTCGAAAGCTTGCGCAAAGCTGAAAGTCTGCTGAACGAATCGCTAGCCATAGACCCCGGCTATCTGCCCACCAAGCTGGCGCTGGCCCGGACGTGGGTTGCCCAAGCCGATGCGGGCGTGGTCCCGGCGCCAGAGGCTTTTGCCAAGGCCAATCCTTTGCTGGATGAAGTGCTGGCGGAAGACCCCGGCAACAGCGAAGCCCATGGATATCGTGGCCAGATCCAGGATTACGAGGAGAATTACGCCGCGGCCCGCGTTTCTTTTGAGCACGCTTTAGCAGCGAATCCCAGGAATGCTAACGCCCTGACCAACTACGGACGCTTCCTGTTTGACCGCGGAGAGGTGGAAGAAGGCCTGGCTCAGCTGCACGAGGCGGCCCGCATCGAGCCGTATGACACCACGGTGCAGTGGGAGCTGTGTATGACCCAGGCCCTGCTGGTCGATGTGACTGCAGGAACCCGGGAGTGTGAGCGGATTGGTGAAATACAGCCTGACAACCCGATGCAGTATTACGGCCAGGGATACATGCACATGTTCCGTGGTGAACTGGCGCAGTTTCTGTATTGGCGTCACCAGGCCGCTGAGACAGACCGTGCTGACCCGGAATTGCCGGCCGGAGGCGCACTGGTGTGGCTGGACATCGGTGACACGGAAATGGCCGAAGCCGATTTGCAGAAAGCGGCCAGCCTGGATCCCGATCATCCTTTGACCCTGGCCGCACGCATTGAGCTGCTCCTGTACAAGGAACAGTACCAGCAAGCCGTTAGCCTGGCGCAAAAAGCCCGTGACGAGAAACTTCCCGGCCGCCAGGGCTCAGATGACATTATCGACGGCTTGTTGCTAAACGATGCTGTTCGCCGGCGGGATTACGCTACGGCGCTGGCGATTTTGTACGAAGGTTTCCCTGATGGATTGGCTTCACCGCTGGATACCGATGATGTGGATGATGTTTATGCCCTGGCCGGCCTGGCCTACGTGCTGAAAATGCAAAACCCTGCATCGGAACAAGTGCCGGCCTTGCTCGACCATGCCGATGTGCTGAACAAGCGCTCCGATGGCCGCGTTTTTCCTTCCGAGAAACCGTTCAGACAAGCCATGATCGAGTCGGCCAAGGGTGACAAAGCCGCGGCCTTATCATCCTTGCAAGAGGCATTCGAAAAAGGTTGGCGCCTGGGCTGGCGCGACTGGATGTACCGCGACTTCCAGTTCGAATCCCTGCACAAGGAACCCGAATACAAAAACCTGGTCGCGATGTTCGAAGCGGACATGGAGAAGCAGCGTGAAGAAGCCTATGAGCTGTTGGGCCTGAAGAAGTGAAGACCGCGTTGCCCTCGCCCGCCCCCTTATCATGAGCTTTTTTTCCGAACTCAAGCGGCGCAACGTGTTCCGTATCGCCACGGCCTACGCGATTGCCGCCTGGTTGCTGCTGCAGATCGCTGATCTCATCCTGGACAATACCTCTGCGCCCCCCTGGGTGATCCAGAGCCTGTTCGTCCTCGTCGGCGTGGGCTTTGTATTTGCCCTGATCTTTTCCTGGCTCTACGAACTCACTCCCGAAGGCGTGATGAAGGAATCCGAGGTTCCGCGTGAGCGCTCCATCACCTACCACACCGCGAAGAAACTCGATTACCTGACCATTGCGCTGCTGCTGGGCGCAATCTCCTACCTGGTGGTGGACCGCTATGTGCTCGAGGCGCCGGTTACTGCTGTAGCGGGGTCAGAGAACCATTTTCCAAAAGCCGCCCAGGAAACCAATGAGGCGCTAAGTGAAAATGGTTCTCTGACCCCAGTGGAACTCTCCGGGGTGACCACATCGTCCGGCGCAGAGCCCAACTCCATCGCGGTCCTGCCGTTTTCCGATCTCAGCGAGAAAGGCGACCAGGCCTATTTTTCCGACGGCATCGCCGAGGAATTGCTGAACCTGCTGGCGCGCGTGGACGGCCTGAAAGTCGCATCACGTACCTCATCGTTTGTGTACAAAGGCGAGAATCGCAGTATTCCCGAGATTGCTGCCGAGCTGAAAGTAGCCAATATTCTCGAAGGCTCAGTGCGCAAGGCCGGCAACCGGGTGCGCATCACCGCGCAACTGATCGACACGCGCAACGACCGCCACCTGTGGTCCGAAACCTATGACCGCGACCTGGTCGACATCTTTGCCATCCAGGACGAGATTGCCACGGCCATTGTCAGCGCGCTGAAAAACCAATTGGGCGTGCAAGCGGCTGCGATGCCATCGTGGTCGAAGCCACCACCGGCAACCTCGACGCCTATGATCTGTACCTCAAGGGACGCAACCTGTTTGTCGCCCGCCAGGACATAGATGTCGCCATCGAGCTGTTTCAGCAGGCCATTGCACTCGACCCCAACTACGCCCGCGCCTGGGAAGGGCTCGCCGCAGTTCAGGCCGTTGCCGATGACTGGGTAACTGGTGATGGGATTGATCACGTCCCCCTGGCAGTCAAAGCGGCGCAGCGGGCCATAGAACTGGACCCGGAGCTTTCCATGCCTTATGCCGTGCTGGGAAATAGCAGTGTAGTTCTGCGGGTTGCAACAGGTGTGCCGGATCGGAGTGAGGGGCTGCGCATGCTGGATCTCGCCATTCAGAAAGACCCCAACAACACGACCGCCTGGCTGTGGCGAGGCATGGACTATCGCATACTTGGATTCTTTGATCGCGCGCTGGCTGATTTCGATGAATGCCTGCGGCTGGACCCGGCCTACCTCAATTGCGCGCAACACCGGGCGGCGGCTTTGCTGTTTCGCGGAGATACCGACGCCGCAATGGCTGCCTTCATTCCCACGCTGTACGAAAACTTTCATTCCACAGACGAAGCATTTATTGCCCCGCTGGTCGAGCAGGGTAATTCCCTCGCTGCCCTGCTGCTGGCCACCGCGCGGCTGAACGCGCCGTATGCACCGGTGGGCGAATGGATCAGAGCGCTTGAACATCCCGGGCAGGACCATCGCGCGGGCCTGGCGCGCTTTGATCGCTGGGCCGCGGAATATCACAACAGTTACGCTCTTGATTTTCCGGATGTACTGCTGGCCTTTGGCGATTATGAGCGTGCCATGCAATCGCCATGGCTACACAATACCATGTGGGGGCCCGGTGCAAAAGCATTCCGCCAGACGCCCTGGTTCAGGCAGTGGTTGCATGACAAAGGCGTCGAAGATTACTGGCGCAAACATGGATTTCCACCCTCCTGTAAGGTGACAAGCGGCGATGAGTACACCTGTGACTGATATTTGGGGTCAGAGTAAAGTGCCAGAGTCGTTACTCTGGCACTTTACTCTGACCCCGACACTCTGGGTTGGGCTTTTGAAATGAGTTTCTTTTCCGAACTCAAACGCCGCAACGTGTTTCGCGTGGCAGTTGCCTACGCGGTGGCTTCCTGGCTGCTGCTGCAGGTCACCGACATCATTGTTCCCATCCTGGAGTTACCGGCCTCGGCACCGAAGCTGATTTTACTGATCATCGCCATCGGGTTTATTCCCGTGGTCATCTTTGCCTGGGCATTTGAACTAACACCAGATGGAATCAAGCGGGAGTCGGAAATTGACCCGGCCCAATCCGTCACCCATCACACGGCCAAAAAACTGGACTATGTGACCATCGCTTTGCTTATTGCAGTTGCTGGATTGGTTGCTTTCAATCGGTTCTCACCAGGTGAGCGCGAAACCGAAAGCAAAAGGGGCCAGAGCCCTTTTCCCTCAGTCGAGAGTTCAGTCGCAGAAGGCGAAGCCGGGAAAAAGGCTCTGACCCCATTTCCCGATGAAATTTCCATCGCGGTCCTGCCTTTCGTGAACATGTCCGCCGATGCCGACAACGAGTATTTCTCCGACGGCATTTCCGAAGAACTGATGAATGTGCTGGTGAAAGTCCCCACCTTGCGAGTCGCTTCCCGCACCTCAGCGTTTTCTTTCAAGGGCAAGGACACGCCTATACCCGAAATCGCCCGGGCACTAAAAGTGAACAACATCCTGGAAGGCAGCGTACGCAAATCCGGGCAGCGGGTGCGCATCACCGCCCAGCTCATCGATGTAAGCACCGACAAGCATCTGTGGTCGGAAACCTACGACCGTGAACTGACGGATATCTTCGACATCCAGGCGGAAATTTCCAGCGCCATTGTCAGCGCGCTCAAGGTAGCCTTGAAAGTCGAAGACCAGCAGGCCGTCAGCCATGCCCAACAACTGACTGACAATGCCGAAGCCTACGAACTTTACCTGCGCGGCCGCTATCTGTGGCGCAAACGCGGCGAGGAAAACCTGCGCGAGGCAGTGAAGTTGTTTGAGCAGGCCATAACGCTGGATCCAAATTTTGCACGGGCACACGAAGCCCTGGCCTCAACCTGGGACGTCATGACCGCCTGGAGCAGCCAGCCCATAACCGAAACCGTTCCCCTTGCGACCATTTCGGCCCGCCGCGCCCTGGAACTCGATCCGACCTTGTCCGAAGCACACGCTGTCCTCGCCGACACTGCGCTGCTCCAGGGTGACTATCCGGAAATCATCCGGCATTACGAAATCGCCTTGAAAAACGAGCCGAAAAATGCCCAGACCCGTCAGTGGTATGCCGAGATCATGGCTAGCCTGGGTTTCTTGCGAACCGGCCTGCAACTGAATCGTGAGGCACTGGAACTCGACCCTGCCTCGCCCGTCGTCAACTTTAATGCCGTATGGATATCCGTGGTCAACAAGGACTTCGATCGCGCTTACGAGCACTTCCCGGCCGCTCGCGACATGTTGGTGGCGAAACGCTTTGATCCCAGCATCGCTGAATTCCTGTCCCGGGTCAGCCAGGAAGAACTCCAGCACTATATTGACGCTTATGCCGATGGCATTGGCCAACGGTACATGGACTGTATCGCTGTTGCCTCCGGTAAGGGTCGCGAGCAAACCGCAGCAGAGCAAAACAGCCAGGTGGAAAGTTTGGCCAGCAACCCACCAGCCCACATCCGCTGCCTTATCCACATGGGCAGGGTAGACGAGGCCATGGATCTGTTGGAGCAGCTTGTGAGGTCCGACATCACCAATGTGGCGGAAGCCTGGTATCCCGGCGAGCACAGTACCGTCATGCGGCAATCGCCCCGCTTCCGCGAGATTCTAAACGAAGCCGGCTTGTCTGCTTTCTACCTGGAATTCGGCCTGCCCGACCTCTGCCACCCCGTTGGCGATCACGACTTTGCCTGCGATTAAAGGAGAAACCATGAACAAGCTGAAAAGGGGTCAGAGCCCTATTCCCCCGATCGGGAGTTCGGTCGCAGAAGGCGAAGCCAGGAAAAGGGGTCTGACCCCTTTTCTCTTGAGCCTTTTGCTCGCTACCTGCTGCTGGCTGACGGCCTATGCGGCGCCGGCAAGCTACGATGTCATCCTGCGTGGCGGCACGATTTACGACGGCAGCGGTGGGAAACCTTATACCGGCGACGTGGCCATCCGTGGCGACCGGATCGCGGCTATGGGTGACATCGGCGAGTCCAGCGCACCGCTCGAGATCAATGTCGCGGGCCTGGCGGTTGCACCGGGCTTTGTCAACATGATGTCCTGGGCCAACGAATCGCTGATCGAAGACGGCAAATCGCAAAGTGATATCCGCCAGGGCGTGACGCTGGAAATCATGGGTGAAGGGGATTCGATGGGTCCCCTGAACGACCGGATGAAGCAGGACATGATCGATGCACAAGCGGACATCCGGTACGAAATCGAATGGACCACGCTGGCTGAGTACCTGGCGTATCTCGAACGGCGCGGCATTTCGCCGAACGTTGCCTCGTTTATCGGCGCCGCCACCCCGCGCAACTATGTTATCGGCCAGGAGGACCGCGCACCGACTGCGGAGGAACTCGAACACATGCGCGCACTGGTTCGCCAGGCCATGCAAGAAGGGGCTCTGGGCGTCGCATCTTCGCTGATCTACCCACCCGGCAGTTTTGCCAAGACCGACGAACTGATCGAACTTTCCAAAGTTGCCGCCGAATACGACGGCATGTACATCTCGCATATGCGCGATGAAGGCGCCAACATGCTGGAAGCCATAGACGAACTGCTCACCATTGCCCGGGAAGCCAATATCCGCGCCGAAATTTATCATATAAAGGCCGACGGCCAACCCAGCTGGCACCTGTTTGACCAGGCCATTGCCAAAGTCGAGCAAGCCAGGGCCGAGGGACTGCAGATCACGGCGGATGTTTACACCTATCCGGCGAGTTCCACCGGGCTCAATGCCGCGATACCGCCGTGGGTCCAGGAAGGCGGTTTCGAGGCCTCTGTGGAACGCATGAAAGACCCCGCGATCCGCGCAAGACTGGCGCGTGAAATGCTCGAACCATCGGGCGAGTGGGACAACGGATACCTCAGTGCAGGTACGCCGGATAACATCCTGCTGGTCGGTTTCAAGTCGGAGGCGTTGAAACCTCTGACCGGCAAAACCCTGGCCGAAGTTGCGAAAATGCGCGGTACCGATCCGCGTATGACCGCGATGGACCTGATCATCGAGGATGACAGCCGTATCAGCACGGTGTACTTCAGCCAGTCCGAGGACGTGGTCAGGAAGGCGGTTGCCTTGCCATGGGTCAGCTTCAACTCCGATGAGGCATCGGTCGCACCGGAGGGCGTGTTTCTGTTGAGCAACCCGCACCCGCGCGCCTATGGCAGTTTCGCCAGGGTGCTGGCGAAATATGTTCGCGACGAAAAGGTTCTGACATTGGAGGCGGCCATTCACAAGCTGGCGACACTGCCGGCCATGACCATGAGAATTGACCAGCGGGGACAGCTGAAGAATGGCTACTACGCGGACGTGGTGGTTTTTGATCCGGCCAAAATCCAGGACAACGCGACGTTCATCAAACCGCACCAGTATGCGACCGGCATGCTGCACGTATTCGTCAACGGCAAACAGGTGTTAAAGGACGGCGAGCATACGGGCGCCAAACCCGGGCGGTTCGTGCGCGGTCCGGGCTGGAAAGGCGAGAGCTAAAAAGGGGCCGGATACAGTTTTCATTGGCAGGGGCAATTTTGGGGTCAGAGAACCATTTTCCAAAAGCTGCCCGAGAAACCAACAAAGCGCGAAGTGAAAATGGTTCTCTGACCCCGCTTTTATCCAGAGGAAGACAATGAACAACGCAAACCACGAGACCGACGAAGGCCTGGTGCGCGGCATCGGCACCTGGGCGCTGAGCGCCAATATCATGAACATGGTCGTGGGCGCTGGCATTTTTGTCCTGCCGGGGGTCGTCGCGGCACAGATCGGGCCGGCTGCCTTGATCGCTTACCTCGTGTGTGCGGTCATCGTCGGGACGGTGTTTCTGTGTTACGCAGAAGCCGGCAGCCGGGTAACGCGCAGCGGCGGCAGTTATGCCTACGTCGAGGAAGCTTTTGGTCCGTTCGCCGGATTTGTCACATCGACCCTGTTGTGGCTGGGATACGCGGTGTTCTCGGATGCGGCGCTCGCAGTGGCCCTGACCGATGCCATCGCTCTCAAGTTGCCGATATTAAGCCAGGGCCTGGCGCGCGGCCTGTTCATCCTGGCCCTGTTCGCGTTCCTGGCCTGGATGAATATCGTCGGGCTTAAACAGGGTGTAAGGTTGGTGATCGTGAACACCGTCGCCAAGCTTGTTCCGCTGGTGCTGTTGGCAGTGGTGGGCCTGTTCTTTATCAACTTTGATAACCTGGTCATAGTCGAATGGCCTAGCCTGAGTAATTTCGGCGCCGCGGCGCTGGTGCTGTTCTTTGCCTTCGGTGGCGCAGAGACGGCCCTTAACTCCAGTGGCGAAATCAGCAACCCGGCTAAAACCATCCCGCGCGGATTGTTGCTGGGCGTCGGTGGTATTTTCACGATGTACGTCGCCCTGCAGGTGGTGGCGCAGGGCACCCTCGGCCCGGAACTGGCCAATAACACGGCAGCACCATTGGCCGCGGCGGCCACGGTAGTCTTTGGCAGTTGGGGAGCCCAACTGCTATTGCTCGGCATGATCATTTCGATTTTCGGTAATCTCAGCGGTGATGTGTTGAACACGCCGCGGGTGATATTCGCTTCTGCACGCGATGGGCTGCTGCCAGGTGTGTTGGGCAAGGTCCATCCCAAACACCACACGCCCCATGTCGCGATCCTGTTCTACGCGGCTGCTGGCGGGGTAGTCGCCCTGACCGGCACCTTCAAGCAACTCGCGGTGGTGGCATCCGGATCGCTTCTATTGATCTACCTCGGAGTCAGCCTGGCGGTGATTGCCCTGCGACGGCGCAAGGGGCCCCCTTCTGCAGGGCAGTTCCGCATCCCCGGCGGACCCATCGTGCCTGTCCTCAGTTCAGCGGTCATCCTGTGGTTGCTGTCGCAGATGACAGCGAGCGAGGCCATTGGAGTCGGCGTGCTGCTGACCATCACGGTGGTTATTTACCTTGCCCGCAGTGCATTCAGGAAATCAGCCCCTTAGCCCGTTTGAACGGGGCGCGCGGCGCCGAACTTGGTATGATTAGCCGGTGGATGCGGCAGTGCAGAAAAAGCTAAGGACCAGGCGGGCAAATGGCAGGACTGATTGAAGAGCTAAAAAGAAGAAACGTCTTCAAGGTCGGCGTGGCTTATGCCGTGCTGGCCTGGCTGCTGGCACAAGCTGCCGCCCTTGCCGCCGACACCTTTGCCGCACCCGACTGGGTAATGAAAATGCTGGTCACCCTGCTGGTGCTGGCGTTTCCCCTCGTGCTGTTTTTTGCCTGGGCCTATGAACTCACCCCCGAAGGCATCAAGAAAGAAAAAGACGTAGACCGCAGCCAGTCCATCACCCACCAGACCGGGCGCAAGCTGGATTTCGCGATTATTGGCATCCTGGTGCTGGCGCTGGGATATTTCATTTGGGAATCGCGCTTCGAAAAAGGGGTCAGAGCCCTTTTCTGCAGAAACGGGGTCAGAGTCAATTTCTCCCGGAACCGGCGCCACTTTGAGTAGCAATGCAGGGGAGAAATTGACTCTGACCCCACCGGCCAAATCCATCGCCGTCCTGCCTTTCGTCAATATGAGCGACGATGCCGGTAATGAGTATTTCTCCGATGGCATCTCCGAAGAAATCCTCAACGCACTGGCCCAGGTGCCCGAACTGCAGGTGGCGGGCAGGACTTCCTCCTTCGCCTTCAAAGGCAATAACGAGGACTTACGCAAGATTGGCGAAGCTTTGGGCGTCAGCCATATCCTCGAGGGCTCGGTACGCAAGTCAGGAACCAAGGTGCGCATCACCGCGCAATTGATCCGGGTGGATAATGGTTTCCACTTGTGGTCGGAAAGCTACGACCGCGAACTGACCGACGTATTTGCCATCCAGGACGAGATCGCCAATGCCATCCTGGTGCAGCTCAAGGCGCATTTGGTGGAAGGTGCGCCCCAGGTCGTTGCTACCAAGCGCACCAATACTGAAGCCTATGATCTCTATTTGCTGGCCAAGCAACGCATGTATGAACGCAGCCGCCTGCCCCTCGAGGCAGCAGCAGAGATGCTCGACCGGGCCATTGCCATCGATCCCGCATATGCACCTGCCTATGCGCAACGGGGCATTGTGACCGACCTCCTGAGCGAAACCGAATACGGCGACATCCCCAAGGCACAAGTATTAACCCAATCCAAACAGTTCGTCGACCAGGCACTTAAGCTCGACCCCGAACTGGCCGAAGGCTGGGCAGCACTGGGTCTGTATTACCAGAATCTGCCGGGTGGAACGGAGCAAAGCATCGCCGCGCTGGAGAAAGCGCTGTCCATCAACCCCAACCTGATCGAAGCCGCCAACTGGCTGGGTAATGCCTACAACGATAGCACCCAACCGGCGAAGAACGTGTCCGTGCTGGAAGACCTCATCCGGCGTGATCCCCTGTTCAAGCCCGCGGTGGGCAACCTCGCATTTCTTTATATTCAAATGGGGCAGCGCGATAAAGCACAAGCGCTGATCGAGAAAACCCGACCTTTTGTCGCCCAGGACCCCAATGTGTTGGACTGGGACGCAACCCTGCTCGCAACCGCAGGAGAGTTCGCCGCAGCGCTCCCGCTATCCGAGCAAGCGGTTCGCCAGCAACCGCAGGACCGCGTATATCGGAGCGATATGAGCGTGGCGCTGCTGGCCACGCACCAGTACGAGCGCGTTGAGAAAGACGGTTACTGGATCTTTAAAGTCAGGGCGCTAAGACATCTGCACCGGGTCGAGGAAGCTTCCCAACTGGCCCAGCAATGGGCGGCGCAGGGAGATATTCGCCCCTACATGAACTTGCTCAGTACCACAGGACAGTTCGAGGCCCTGGTCAGTTATGTGGAAGAGCACTGGCCGGACCTGGCCGCGTTTGAAGTTGCATTTCCCGCCCAGGGTGGTTTTGGATACGGAACGATGAATGACATTGCCCTCGCCTATCGCCGCACCGGCCAGCAAGACAAGTTTACTGATGCCATGGCCAGGGTACGTGCGGCCCACGACTCATTGGCCGCCCAAGGCTTGAGTAACCCCATTTTCTTTACCAATGAGGCCGCTTATTACGCCCTGGCGGATGATCGCGGGCAGGCCCTTAAATTCCTCGCGGCTGCCGTTGATGGCGGGCAAGTATTTTCAGCACGCATCACCGATGACCTGCCATTTTTTGCGGACTTCGAGGGCGACCCCGAGTACGAGGCCATCCAAAAACGCATGCTCGAACACGTCAATCGTGAACGCACAGCGCTGGGCCTGGAGCCAGTGAAAACATGAGCCCAAAACTTGGCTTTATCGAGGAACTTAAACGGCGCAACGTGTTTCGCGTAGGCATTGCCTACGCGGTGGTGTCCTGGCTGATTATCCAGGTCGTGGGGGTGGCGCTGGACAGCTTTGGCAGTCCCCCCTGGGTGATGAAAACCATTCTCGTGGTGCTGGCGGCAGGTTTGCCCTTTGCCCTGATCTTTGCCTGGGCTTTTGAATTGACTCCGGAAGGCCTGAAAAAGGAAAAGGACGTAGACCGCACGCAATCCATTACCCACGTCACCGGGCGAAAGCTGGATTTCGCCATCATTGGCATACTGGTGGTGGCGCTGGGTTACTTTGCGTTAGATAAATTTGCAGAAACGGGGTCAGAGTCAATTTCTCCCGGAACCGGCGCCACATTGAGTAGCAATGCAGGGGAGAAATTGACTCTGACCCCATCGGGTAAATCCATCGCCGTCCTGCCCTTCGTCAACATGTCATCCGACCCGGAACAGGAGTTCTTCTCCGACGGCGTTTCCGAAGAAATCCTCAACTCACTTTCCAAGGTGAAGGAACTGCAGGTTGCCGGCCGCACCTCGTCCTTCGCCTTTAAAGGCAAGAACCAGGACCTGCGCCTGATCGGCGAAACCCTCGGCGTTGGCAACATCCTGGAAGGTTCGGTGCGCAAATCCGGCGACACGGTCCGCATCACGGCGCAGTTGATCCGGGTCGATAACGGCTTTCACCTCTGGTCCGAGACCTATGACCGTAAACTGGACAATGTCTTTGCTATCCAGGACGAGATCGCGACGGCCATCCTGAAAGAACTCAAAGCCACCTTGTTGGCTGGCGAAGACACTGCCGTTAAAGCGGTGCGCACCGACACCGAAGCCTACGAACTGTACCTGCTGGCCAAGCAGCGCATGTACGAGCGCACCGGCCCGACCATTGAGTCCGCAGTCGAACTGCTGGATCGCGCCATTGCCATTGACCCTGAATACGCACCCGCCTATGCACAACGAGGAATCGCCGCGTTGCTCCTGTCCGAGGGCTCAGGCACCTATGGCAAAACTCCCCGCGAACAGGCGTTGACACAGGGAAAGCTCTATCTCGACAAGGCCATGCAACTGGACCCTGAACTGGCTGAAGCCTGGGCTGGCATGGGCTTGTACTACTATAGCCAACCCAAGCCCCACTTCACCGAAAGCACTGAAGCGCTGCAAAAGGCCCTCGCCATTAATCCCGGCCTGATCGACGCCAGCAATTGGCTGCACAACATACTGGAGGCGTCCGGCAAGGCCAGTGAAGCCAACGCACTGGTAATGGACATGATCCAGCGCGACCCCCTGTACCGTCCCGGGATCCGTAACGCGGTGAACGGCCTTATCTGGTTTGGCCAGCAAGACCAAGCCCTTGCCTACCTCGAACGCATCCGGCCGTTGATCCCCAACGATGCGGTGATCCAGTCCAGTGAAGCCGCGGTCCGCATGTCGCTGGGCGAATCGGCAGAAGGCGTGAAGCTGATCGAATCCGCGGTTGCGCTGCAGCCGACCAATTCCGTGGCCCGGTTAACCCGCAGTTTCGCCTGGATGGATACCCACCAGTACGAGCGCGTGGCTGCCGAGGGTGAAGAATGGCTGCCCATATTTGCCCTGCTCTACCTGGGGCGCACAGAAGAGGCCTCCATGCTGGCGTTCAAACGGGCGGAAGAACAGGCCGATGCCGGCACCTTGTTTACCTTCCTGAACAATACCGGCCGTTCAGACGAACTGGTTGCCTACCTGGAAGAACGATGGCCGGATCTCGATGCCCTGCGTAAAGATTTTCCGGCGTATGGCGGCCTGGGAGATTTCATCATGCTGGATGTGGCGCTGGCTTATTCCCGCACCGGCAACCAGCAACGATTTGATGATGCCATGCAACGCGTCAAAACCGTGCATGACGGTTTGAAAGCCCAGGGTATCAGCAATACGGTTTTCTGGATGTCGGAGGCTGCCTACCAGGCACTGGCCGGCAACCTTGACTCCTGCCTGGAGTACCTCGATCGGGCGGTGAAGGCCGGGGCAGTAACCGCGACACGCATGGTCACGGACTACCCGATGCTGGCGCCACTGGAAGGCGACCCACGTTTTGAAGCCATCCAGGCGCGCATGATTGAGCACCTGAACAGCGAACGGCAAAAGCTGGGGCTGGAGCCGGTTTCGACCTAGCAACCATTTGGATGAGAGCCCATTTTTGTGAGAGCCCATTTCTGTGAGAACCCATTTCTGTGAGAGGTCTGGCCTGACATGAGCTTTATAGCAGAACTCAAGCGCCGCAACGTCTTCAGGGTAGGCATTGCCTACGCGGTGACCTCGTGGCTGCTGATGCAGGCCGCCGATCTCGTGTTTCCACGCATCGGCCTGTCGGATTCAATGGTCACCCTCGTCATCGCCCTGCTCGCCATCGGTTTTTTTCCCGCGCTGATTTTCGCCTGGGCCTTTGAACTCACCCCCGAAGGCATCAAGAAGGAAAAGGATGTAGACCGCACCCAGTCCATCACCCACGTCACCGGGCGCAAGCTCGATTACACCATCATTGGCATTCTGGTCGTGGCGCTGGGCTATTTTGCCTACGACAAGTTTGTGTTGACGGGGTCAGAGAACCATTTTCAGTCAGGCTCCGAGAATGCGGGTAAAACCCCAGATGAAAATGGTTCTCTGACCCCAAGTGAAAAATCCATCGCCGTCCTGCCCTTCGTCAACATGAGCGACGATGCCAGCAACGAGTATTTTTCTGATGGCATTTCTGAGGAAATCCTCAATGCGCTGGCAAAGGTGAAAGAGCTGAAAGTGGCGGGCCGCACATCGTCCTTCGCTTTCAAAGGTCACAATGAGGACTTGCGCAAAATCGGTGAAACCCTGGGCGTTGAAAACATCCTTGAAGGCTCGGTGCGCAAGTCCGGCGACCAGGTGCGCATCACCGCGCAGTTGATCCAGGTGAAAGATGGTTTTCACCTCTGGTCGGAAAGCTACGACCGCAAGCTGGAAAATGTCTTTGCCATTCAGGACGAGATTGCCAACGCCATCCTGAAAGAAATGAAGGCGACGCTGCTGGAAGGAGAAGCTACAGCAGTTGTCGCAACCCGCACCGACTCGAAAGCCTATGAACTCTACCTGCTGGCCAAGCAGCGTATGCACGAGCGCACCCGCCTGGCGCTCGAATCGGCGGCAGGTTTGCTGGACAAGGCCATCGCCATTGATCCGGAGTACGCACCCGCCTACGCCCAGCGCGGTACCACCGCCCTGCTTTTGTCCGTCACCAGTTATGGCAACATTCCCCATGACCAGGCGCAGGCGCAGGCCAAACTGTATCTGGATAAGGCTCTGGCGCTGGATGAAAACCAGGCCGAAGCCCTGGCTGGGATGGGGCTGTATTACGCCGGTCCACCACCTCAACTCGACCGAGGGATTCCGGTGCTTGAGAAAGCGCTTTCCATTAACCCCAACCTGATCGATGCCGGCAACTGGCTGGCCCTGAGCTACTGGAGCGTGAATCGCGCAAGCGAAGGCCTGGCTCTGCTGGATGACATCACGGCGCGTGATCCCCTGCACCTGCCCGCCATGGGCAACAAGATTTTCATGATGGCGCTAATGGGTAAGGGTGATGAAGCCCGGGCCTACATCGATTCCATGGAACAATTTATGCCTGGGGACCCGAATAACGAGGGCAACCGCGCCTGGATTGATGCCGAGGAAGGCAAAGCCGCCGACGCACTGTTGCGCATGCAGGCCTCCCTCAAACTGCAGCCTACGGACCGGACTTACCGGGTTGGCGTAAACCGCGGGAATTACGATACACATCAATACGAGCTGGTCGTTGACGATGAGTATTCAGCTTATGTGATTTGGGCCCTGTTCAACCGCGGCCAAAATGAAGAAGCCACCCTGATTGCGCAAAAACGCGCAAGCGACGGCGTGGTGCTTCCGCTGTTTGCTTTCCTCAATGCCAGCGACCAGTCAGAAAGCCTGGTGAAGTATTTCGAGGAACGCTGGACCGGCATCAATGACTTCCAGAAAACGATCCCGGCGCCTGTATTTGGTTATCGCGAAATGGCCGATATCGCCTTTGCATACCGTAAGGCCGGAAACCAGGCCCGCTTCGATGAGGCCATGGCAGTGCTCGATGCTGCCAGCCAGCAATCGCTAGCACAAGGTATGAAAGGCGGAGACCTGCTGATGGTCGTGGCGGCACAACATGCCATGGCCGGTGAAACCGATGAGGCACTCAAGTGGCTGGCGCAAGCCATCGATGGCGGAATGATCACCTCCAGCAAGATCAGCAAGGAATATCCGTTTTTCAGGGAGCTGGATGGCAGCCCTGAATACGAGGCCATACAGGCGCGCATGATTGAGCACCTGAACCGCGAGCGGGCACAGCTTGGGCTGGAACCCGTGTCAACATGAAGATGAGCACGGCATGAGAGTGAGTGCGGTATGAGGGCGAACATGGCATGAGCCAGAAACCCAGCTTTTTCGAGGAACTCAAACGCCGCAACGTGGTGCGCGTGGGGGTGGTTTACCTGATCGCCGCGTGGCTGCTGGCGCAAGTCGCTGACCTGATGCTGGCAAGTTTCCACGCGCCCGACTGGGTGATACAGGCGATTCTCGTGGTGCTGATCATCGGCTTTCCGCTGGCGCTGATTTTCGCCTGGGCCTATGAACTCACCCCGGAAGGCCTGAAGAAAGAAAAGGACGTGGACCGCAGCCAGTCCATCACCCGAAAAACCGGCCATACCCTGGACCGCAGCATCATTGCCATCCTGGTCATTGCGCTGGCTTACTTTGTCTGGGAATCGCAAAAGGGGTCAGAGTCAATTGTTCCGTCCCCCGCAGGGGAAACCTCGAAGGAGGCCGGGGAACAATTGACTCTGACCCCAGCCGCTCAGACCAAATCCGTCGCCGTCCTGCCCTTCGTCAACATGAGCTCCGACCCGGAACAGGAGTTTTTCTCGGATGGAATCTCCGAGGAAATCCTCAACGCCCTGGCCCAGGTGAAAGAACTCAAAGTGGCGGGCCGCACGTCTTCCTTCGCGTTCAAAGGCCAGAACCAGGACTTGCGCAAAATCGGCGAAGCCCTGGGCGTGGCCAATATCCTCGAAGGCTCGGTGCGCAAGTCCGGCAGCAAGGTGCGCATTACCGCCCAGTTGATCCAGGTTAAAGATGGCTTCCACCTGTGGTCGGAAACATTCGATCGTGAGCTGACCGACATCTTCGCCATCCAGGACGAGATTTCCGCCACCATCTTGCAGCAGTTAAAGGCCGAGCTGGTCGGGGAAGAGACCGTCACGGTAGCCCGTGCCGATACCAAGGCCTACGACCTCTACCTGCTGGCCAGCCAGCGCATTTACGAGCGCAACCAGGCCAGCCTGCAGATGGCATCCGATCTGCTCCAACAAGCCGTTGCGATTGATCCTGAATATGCACCGGCCTACGCGCAACTCGGCATTACAACCTTGCTTTTATCCGAGGCGGCCTACGGAAACCTGCCCAACCAGGAAGCAGGAGCAACCGCCCTGAAATTTTTGCAGAAGGCATTGGCACTTGATCCCAAGAATGCCGAAGCCCTGGCCGGCATGGGCCTGTACCACATCAATATCGACACGGACTACGCGGATGCCATAGCGGTTCTCGAGCAGTCTGTCGCCATCAATCCCAATCTGATCAATGCCAGGACCTTGGCTGAGCACGGCCTATGGAGCTACCGGGAATCTTAAGCGCTCACTGCAGATCCAGGAAGAGAGCTATGCGATTGATCCGCTGCATTCGGCGACGTACAACAACCTGGCTACCAGCTATGCCACCATGGGCCAATCGGACAAGGCATTGGCTGTCCTGGCTGACCTGGACCGGTACGTGCCGAATGACACGGGCCGATTTGGCACCGCAGGTAAAGTCAAAGTCATGCTGGGACGCTGGGCTGAAAGTGACCGCCAGTTGACCGGGGCGTTTGAGAGGGCGCCGAATAATTTCGTGGACCGCTTGTGGTTCAGCGCTGTTCTGCTGGGGCTGGGCGAAAATGAGCGGCTGGTTGAAGTGGGCACGGACGGCTTTCGCAGCCTGGCATTAAGCCGTCTGGGCCGCACTGAAGAGGCGCTGATGCTGGCCCGGGAAGTGGCCAGCAAGAACAGTGAAATGCAAAACTTCTTCCAGGTGATGGTTGAAAACGCGCGTTATAAAGAGCTGGTGGATTTTGTGGAATCCCGCTGGCCGGATTTGGATGCGTTCCAAAAAGAATATCCGGGTGGCGATGGCAATGGCGATATCATCATGCTGGAGCTCACGATTGCCTACAGCCACCTGGGCAATGAACAGAAATTCAATGATGTAATGTCCCGTTACAAGGCCGGCCTGGACGCACAAATAGCCCAAGGTGCAAACAACTGGCTGCTGACCTGGTCCCGCGCCAATTACGCCTTGCTCTCCGGAGATCCTGCTGGCGCCATTGCCCTGTTGGATAGGGCCGTCCAGGAAGGTGCAATCGTGGATGACGGACTGAACGGCACATGGAGCTTGTTCAGCCCGATGCGCGGTGATCCCGCGTTTGAAGCGGTCCGGGCCAGGATGCTGGAGCATCTGAATAAAGAGCGCGCCGAACTGGGGCTGGAGCCCCTGTCCACCTAACAGAAAAGGAAGCTATTGATGCCTGAACCCCTCATTGCCAAACGCAAACCCTGCCTTGAAACCGTGCAGGCCGGTAAGAAATATTTCTGGTGTTCCTGCGGGCGATCTGCGAAACAGCCGTTTTGTGATGGCTCGCACAAAGGCACCGAGTTTACCCCGGTGGAATTCGTCGCCCAGGCCGATGGAGAAATCCTGTTCTGCGCCTGCAAGCACACCAGGACGCCACCCTTTTGCGATGGCAGTCATAACAACCTTTCCGAAAAATACGAAGAAGCGCAAGCCGATGCGCCGGACGCTCCCGTGGTTCAGTATGAAAAGGTCGCAGGCGGCGCACTCAAGGCCAAGCTCGACAATGACTGCTACGTGGTCCGCGTGCCGCAGGAGGCTATGCAGAAAAAGGGCAACATGGCGATCTACCCCGTCATCAGCGGGCGCGATAACGCGCAGTTTCTGTCGCAATACTCTGCGGTCATCGACCAGGGTACTTCGCCGACCCTGCGTTTCCCGGGCAGTGATACGGTGCTCTTTGTGCTCTCGGGGCAAGGCCTTATCACCATTGCAGACCGGACGTTTGAAGTCGGTCCGGAAAGCGGTGTGTGCGTAAAAGCTGGCGAAGCCTTTAATGTGAGCAACAGCCAGGAAGGAAACCCCATCCTGCTCAACCTCTCGGTTTGCCCCGAGTGCACAAACCCGGAATGGCTGGACGACATGCCCATGACCTTCGATGAAACTTATACTGAGCGGATTGCCGCCGTTGATCAAGCCAAGGCCGAAAAAATGGCAGACCGGTTTTTCCAGGTATTGATTGACGAAAAATCCCATGGCACGGATGTCACGCAGTTCATTGGCCAGGTTCCCAAATCAAGAGCTGCCCACCACCGCCACCTGTACGAGGAAACCATCACCATACTCAAGGGCGAGGGTTTCATGTGGACCGATGGAAGCAAAGCGCCGGTACGCCCGGGGGATACGATTTTCCTTCCGCTGAAACAAGCTCATTCGCTGGAATGCACGACCGAAGGGGGCATGCGCCTGATCGGGGTGTTCTATCCGTCCGGCTCGCCTGCCGTCAACTTCTAGCGTTCCTTCCAGCCGAAGACGAGGCTGCGTTTAAAGACGCGGCATGGCTTCGCTAAAGAGACATTTTTGACTGCAAAACGGTTTGTCAATTCTCTGGCATATTAAATGCTGAATCATATATCATCGTTGTCGAGCACGCTGGTGTTCTGCTCTGGGAAATGCGCCGCACTCAAAAGCTGTTGTCGCCATTTGCATTAGAAAATCATGGCTATAGTTCAGCACTTAACCTGATGGGGAAAAAAATGTTTACTTCAATAATATCCTTTGGTTCACGAATTGTATTTGCGATTGCTTTCCTGGCCAGCCTGTCGGCAACCAGACTTTGTTCAGCACAAGAAGTCTCCGACCAACTGGAGGAGGTGGTGGTCACCGCAACCAAGCGTGGCCTGGTCAACGCGCAGGACGTTCCTATTAGTCTCACCGCCCTGTCCTCAGCGGAACTGAAGGACCTGGACGCAACCATCTTCGACCAATGGTCCCGATCGGTTCCCGGCCTGGTTTACCAGGACCAGGGTCCAGGTGACAAGCGCTACATCATCCGCGGAGTTCAATCTACAGGCGCTGCTACTGTCGGGGTGTATCTGGATAATGCAGTAATTACTGGCTCCAACGCAGAAGATGACGGAGGCGGCAAAAACGTCGACATCCGGCTGTTTGACATCGAACGGGTGGAGGTCTTACGTGGTCCACAGGGGACGCTTTACGGCACCAGTTCCATGAGCGGCACGATCAGGATACTGTCCAACAAGCCAACAGCGGATGCCCTCTACGGCAATGCCGGATTCGAAATTTCCAACACACGTTATGGCAGCTTCAACAGCAGCCTGAGCGGTACGGTCAACATACCGGTTGTGGAGGGCAAAGCAGCCATTCGCGCCACCGGCTGGCAGGTTAATAACAGCGGCTACATCAATAACATCCGACTGGGCAATAAGGATATCAACACCGAAGATACCACGGGTGGTCGCCTGTCTATTGCGCTCATGCCAAACGATCGCTTGACTCTAAGCGGCCAGGTTTTGGCACAGGACCAGAAGCTAGGTGGTAAATCCTTCTATTTTCCTTCTGATGGCGAGCTGAACCAGAGTGAATATACCGCTGGAGGGCGTAAGGACAATGCGGTGGTTTACCAGGGCAACCTGGTTTATGACTTCGATACAGCGATATTCGACTTTTCATCGGCCTACCTGGACCGCAATGTGGATTACCAGTTTGACTCAACGCCCATTCTGATTTTCTTTGGCGTACCGGATTTGCCGGCCGTTACCCTGCAGCCAGAAAAGTCCTCGATCTGGACCAACGAAGCACGCTTGAACTCCAATTTCAGCGGGCCGTTCCAATACATCATCGGGGCTTTGTATCAGAAGCAGAAACGTGACTTTGAAAGCAGTGTAATATCGGTTGACGAAAATGGCCTGCCTACGCAAAGTACGCCGGATATTTTTGGCCGGGTATCGGCCCGGACCGTTGATCAGTATGCGCTGTTTGGTGAGTTAACCTATGATATAACGCCCAAGCTGAGTGCTCTGGCCGGTGCGCGCTGGTTCAAGTCCACTGAGCACGCCACCTCGCAGGAGGTATTTCCGTTTTTTGGCGGCCCGCCGGAACCCACCCGCGACGTGACGGCTTCCGAATCGAAAGTCACACCCAAATTCTCCTTGTCCTACAATGTCACGGACGATGCCATGATTTATGCCTTGGCTGCCGAGGGCTTTCGCCAGGGAGGTACGAACAGTGGCGGATTCGGCTCCATTATCGTCGTGCCTTTTGAGTTTGAATCCGACTATTTGTGGGACTACGAAATCGGCACCAAGACCTCGTGGCTGGATAATCGCCTGACCGCAAACTTTTCCTTGTACACCATCCGGTGGACCAATATGCAGACCGCATTCCGGAATCCCCAGGGGTTTCTCTATATTGGCAATGCCGGCAGCGCAACCAGTGACGGTTTTGAATTCGAGCTGGACTGGTTGCCCGTGGAGCAACTGCAGATCAATGCTTCCCTGGCTTACCAGGATGCCCGTTTGACCGAAGATCAGCCGCTGGCTGACGTGGATCCGGATGTCGGACGGGATGGCGACAGAATTCCCCATGTCCCCAAGTGGACCGCCAGCACTTCTGCTCAGTACAATTTCCCGGTCAGTGGCGACATCGGCGGATTCGGGCGCATCGATTATTTTTACACCGGAAGTTCCAACACCTATTTCAATCCGGAAAGCATTTTTTACCAGACACTTTCAGCCTATTCGCTGGTGAACCTCAAGGCGGGCCTGGAGACGGAGCGGTGGCAGTTGGCCTTGTTCGTCAAAAACCTGTTTGACGAGCGCGCCGAGGTGGACAAGCTGTACCAATTGGATTCCCCACTTTCCATTTTCACAACGGTACCGCGCACCATTGGCGTCAAGCTGGACGTTTATTTTAATTAGGGTGCATTCAAACGGCTGGTTGGTACTGATTGCGGTACTGGTCACGCTCGTCCAGTCGGCAGTTCATGCTGACGACTGGGCGGTTGTTTACGCCGGTCATCTGATCCGCGAGGCCGGGCAGCCGGCTGATGAAAATTGCACACTGCTGATCCACAATCAAATAATTGCTGATATCCGGTCGGGCTTTCTGACGCCGGCGGAATTGGGTCATGAAATTCCCGATGGAGCCATATTCGATCTGAGAACAGCCTATGTGCTTCCCGGCTTGATCGACCTCCATGTCCATCTGACCAGTATCGTCGAGCCTGGCGAGCAGTTGCGGACCGTAACGCTCAATGCCGCCGACCTGGTGCTCATAGCCTATGCTAATGCGCGCAAGACAGTGCTGGCGGGGGTCACAACTGCCGTCGATCTCGGAACCGGCTGGCGGACGCACGAAGAGGCCATTTTTGCACTGCGCGATGCCATTGCTGCGGGCCAGGTTGCTGGCCCCAGACTGCTGGTTGTCGGTAGCCCGATTTCACCTACCGGAAGTTCGCGGACCGGGCATTTCGCTCCGGATCTGGACGGAGCGCTCGTGCCGCAAGGTGTATGCAACGGTGCTGCTGATTGTCAACGCGCGGTGCGGGAGCAGGTAAGACGTGGCGCCGATGTCATCAACTTTTACAATACCGGCAGCCTGAACGACCCAACACTGGCTGCGCAAACATTTACCGAAACCGAAATGCGCGCGATAGTCGAGACTGCCCACTCCCTGGGCCGCAGGGTGATTGCCGATGGCCATACCGCCAAAGGGGTTAATATGGCTCTCTTGGCCGGGGCAGATATCGTTGACACGATGCCCTGGCCGGATGAAGAAACATGGCGCTTGTTGCATAAAACGGGGGCCACTTTTGTGCCGCACCTGCATGCGTTCCGGGTGGTGTTCAGCGATTTACCGGATGTTGCAAATCCGCAGGCACCACCCATTGAGCAGCGGCTCCAGGACATCAGGAGCCGGCCACTGTCCGCCGAGCGTGCGTGGCGGGAAAATGTACCGATAGCACTTGGCAGCGACACAGGTATCGTCGAGCATGGTGACAACGCCGGCGATTTGGAAGATCTGGTTCGCATGGGCATGACGCCCTCCCAAGCCCTGGCATCAGGCTCTTCGATTGCAGCCAAGGCCCTGGGCCTGCAGCAGGAGCTGGGAAAACTTGAAGTTGGAATGAGCGCAGATATGATTGCAGTTGACGCCGATCCGCAACAGGACATCACGACGATGCGCAGCGTTCGCGCGGTCATGGTCAGAGGGAGAATGCAGCAATGAGCAGAATTCAGAGGCGCGCTTTACTGACTGCAGCAATCCTCATAGCAACTTGTGGAACCGTCATTGCGGGGGCGGATGACATCCTGATCCAGGCCGGGGCCGTGCTTGCTGTGCCAGGAGAGCCACCTGGCGGGCCTGCCACCCTGTTGATTCGAGACGGCAGGGTCAGTGCACGCCAGGATGGTTTTGTTGATGCGGCTGCCTTTGCACTTGAAGGCCAGCCGGTCACCGTGCTTGATCTGCGTGACGCATTCATTCTGCCTGGCCTCATGGATACCCACGTCCACCTCACCACCCTGGCCGAGCCCGAAGCCGGCAGCGAAGTCACCCTGACGGCCGCTGATCTCGCCTTGCGGGCGATGGTCAATGCCGCGGCGACCCTGCAGGCCGGCTTTACCACCGTCATGGACATGGGCACCGGCCGAAGGGCGCACGAGCTGGCCATCTATGCCGTGCGCGACGCCATCCGCAGAGGGCAGGTCGAAGGCCCCACCATACTCGCCGCAGGCAGCCCGATTTCCGCCCTGGGAAGCTCCCGCACCTCAACTTACCGGGACGAGGTTGAGGCCGCCATTGGCCCACAAGGCGTGTGTGGTGGGGCAGATGACTGCCGTCGCGCGGTGCGGGAACAAGTCAAACGCGGTGCCGATTTCATCAATGTGTACAACACGGGCAGCCTGTTATCTGAGCCCACGGTGCCGCAAACCTTAACCGCTGATGAATTGGCGGCCATCGTCGAGACCGCCCACGCCCTCGGCCGCGTAGTCATTGCCGACGGCGCCGGGGCGAGGTCTTCTGCCGCCGGCTTGAACGCCGCCCTGCGGGCTGGAGCGGATGCGATCGATACTGCAATGTTTCCGGATGCCGAAACCTGGCGCCTGCTGGAACAAAGCCAGGCGTTTTACATTCCCCACCTGTACGCAGTGCAGGCGGCCGTGGGCGACACGCCTGCCACCCTGGAGCAGGGCACGATGGGTTGGTTGCCTCGTCCGGTGCTGGAGAAACTGTTCCAACTCAAACAGGAACGCCCGGCGGCGATTGACGCGCTCGGAAAGCAGGTTCGCCTGGTCGTTGCCTCAGACCCGGGTGTTTTTCCACACGGCCGGAACGCCCACGAACTGATGGAATATGTAAAACTGGGTTTCACGCCTATGGCCGCAATTGTCGCCGCCACCCGGCATCCGGCGGAATTGTTCCGGCTTGCCGATCGCGGCAGCTTGGCACCCGGCATGGTTGCCGATGTGATTGCCGTGCGTGGCAATCCTTTGAACGATATTTCTGAGCTGACACGGGTCGTGTTCGTGATGCACCAGGGGCGGGTCGTGCGCAGCCAATAAGAGCGAAGAAGCCTTCGCTGTGCAATGCAAAGACGGTTGCTGCAGTAGCCCGCCACGGTCGGGCGGGAGACTCTGCCTGATTACTCAGTAGGCGTAGGCCATGCGCAGGCCATATGTCCTTGGCTGCAATCCAACCACCGCTTCCGGATCCTGGAAGGTTGAAATTCCGTCAACGACGCCAAGCTCGTTACCCAGGTTCTTCACGTAGACGCCTACCGTAAACTTCTCGTTGATTGCGAGGTTAGCGAACACGCTGGTTTCCGCAAACGAATCAAGGGGGATGTTGAACGGGCTGTCGGGGCGGAACTCCGTATTGGTCGAACTGCGATAGCTCACGTCCGTAATCATTGAGAACATCATGCCGTCGCCAACAGGATGCTCAAACTCGAAGGAAAAATAAAGCTGGGTGGATGGCACATTGGGAATTTCGTCGCCGGCCAATCCCGTTATGACAAATTCCGATGCGCCCGGCAAGGTCGGTTGATCGGTGGTCAGTTCATGTTTGAAAAAATGCGTTCCGGTGAAAGTCATCTTCAGGTTTTCAGTGATGACCGCTATCAGCCCCCATTCCAAACCGTTAATTTCAGCTTTTCCGCCATTGACCGTGAAGGGTTCGTTGCCTGCGGGGTCGCGTGGCTCTACCTGGATGTCGTTCCAGTTTATGTGAAACAGAGTCGTGTTCAGTTGCAGCCGATTGTCGAGGAATTGGGATTTCAAACCCAGTTCAAAATTGTCCAGCTGATCCGAAGCATAGGTCGGAGGAATACCCTGCGCGAACGGCTGATTGGAATTATTGACACCACCGGTACGAAAGCCCTGTGAGTACAAGCCGTATACCAGGACACTTTCCTGCGCCTGGTAGGACAGTGCCGCCATTGGCGTCACGTCGCTTTCGCTGTTGGTCAGTTTTCCGATCAGGTTACCATTCACTCCTACACCAATAATTTCACCAGCCGGGGTATTCGCTCCACCGAAGAAATTGTGGGTGTTTCCCTGGATGGATGTCAGGTCAACGTTGAACCAGCGCAATCCGCCCTTGACCTGCCAGCGTTCGGCAAAATCGTAGGTCGCCTCGCCAAACAGCGCGGTCTGCTCAATTTCATCCTGGCGGAAGCGTCCAAAGATTGCGGTTCCACCGCTGAAAAAGTCATTCGCATCCAGCGGATCCCATGGCACATTGCCGCCATTGCCGTCGGTGGACGTCACGTGAACAGCAAAGTCCTGGTTTTCTTTTTGGTAATACGCGCCGGCGACAAAGTTAAAGGGGCCGTCAAAGCTGGAGGAAAACCGCCCTTCCAGCATCTTGATGTCATAGGACTGTGGCTGGTTGGTGATGCCCTGTACCGGAACACCGAAAAACAGCAGGATCGGCGTGCTGTCGAACGTGAAATCAATGTCGTGCTTATAGTCACTGCCGGAAAGCACGAAGCTGCCATAACTGGGAGTGTAGGTCAGCGTTGCGCCCAGCAAGTTCAGATCATCTTCCCTGGGCGTGGTGGTGACATCACAGTTGATATAGTTTTCCGCCGGCTGGCAAACAGGCAAACCCGGCAGGGGCACAAATCCGGGGCGATCCGGCCAGGCAGTTACACCTTTTCCGGTATAACGGGACTGGCCGCCGATATCCATATTCTGCAGTACATACAGCACATCAAACGTCAGGTTATCCGTTATGTTCCACAGCAGATTGACACGGCCGCCATTGGTTTCTTCACTGTTGATGTTGTGCGCATCGCCGTCAAAAGAGGTTACGCCATTGACGGTCTGCTCGAGGCGGGGCTGGTCGATCCAGCCATCCACGTCGGTGCGGTAGACGACCATCCTGAGGGCCAATTTATCGGTGACAAATGGCAGGTTGATGCCGCCTGACGCCGTGTAGCCGGATCCGCCTGCATAGATTGTAGAGAAATCGATGTCGCCGTAGGCATCGAATGCATCCGTCTGTGCTTTGCGTGGAATGTAGTGAATATTACCGGCCATGGAATTGGCGCCATACAGGGTGCCCTGCGGGCCATTCAGGACTTCGACGCGTTCCATATCAATGAGCTTGACAGGCGCGTTCTTGCCACCGCCATCCTGTTGATCGCTCGCGGTGATAACGTATTCGCCGAAATACGCGCCCACCACTGCCGGCCCGTTGCCGTTCACGCCGCGAATGATGAACTCCATGTCGCCTGGTCCAAGATCCTGGAACGACAACCCGGGAATGCTGGTGGCGATGTCTCTCATGTCAAATTGTGCTTTTTCGTCCAGCACGGCCCCACCCACCACGTAGATGGAAGCTGGAATGCTCTGGACATCCTGCTCACCGCGTTTGGTAGCAGTGACGATGACTTCCTCAAGGGCTTCTTCGGCCGCAACGGCAATTGAGCTTACAAATAGTGTTGCTGAGCACAGCACCAGGCTAAAGGCACGGAATGGTTTCATGATACGCATCCTTTGTAGGATTTGAATTATTGAAGACTGTGAGGCCAGACTATATGCCGAATCATATACAAGCACAATCCAGCTGGCTGTTTCCCCAGCGTGGCCGCGGTCAGGCGGAGCTGGGGTCCCTGTGATACCGTTTCCACACGAGGTAGGCAATGGATACGGCAATCATCCACGGTACCCCCACGATCCACGAGATGTTCCAGAAGTCTGTATCCAGGCCCATGGTGATGAGGATGGCCGCCAGGAGAATGAGTCCCAGTATTTGCGGATAGGGGAAAAAGGGCATGCGTACCGGCAACTTTTGACCCTTGTGCCGCCGCCGGAAACTGATATGACTCAACAGGATGATGATCCAGACCGTAAGGCCGCCGAACAGGGCAATGCCAAACAGATAGTTATAGGCAAGCGGGGTGAGTCGGGAGATGGATGCGGCCAGCAATATGCAAACACCTGATAAAACCGTGGCCGCAACCGGCGTTCCATTGGCACCCAGTGTTCCAAGTATCCTGGGTGCATAGCTGCCCCTGGAGAGCGAAAAAAGCATCCTCGAGGTCAGGTAGATATTGGTATTCATACTGGACAGAGCGGCGGTCAATACCACGAAATTCATGATTCCGGCCGCATACATGATGCCAACGCTGCTGAACAAACGGACAAACGGACTTTCAGTAACCACCTGTGCGCCGATTTCGGTCCAGGGAATAAAGGTAACCATGACAGTCAATGCCAGCACGTAAAACAGGAACAAGCGCAAGGCCATCGATCGCAGTGCAGCAGGAATGACGGTAACCGGGTCTTGCGCTTCGCCGGATGTCACGGCGATGACTTCAATTCCATAAAAAGAAAAGATGGCTATGATCACTGCCATCCACACGCCGCCAAAACCATGCGGCATAAACCCGCCCTCCAGGCCGGTGAGGTTGTGGAAACCCACCGGCTCACCTACCCATCCGAAAATATGCGTAATGCCGAGGATGATGAAAACAATGATGGCGACCACCTTTATCAGCGCAAACCAGTATTCAAAGTTGCCAAAGTTGGTGACCGAGCGGGAGTTTATGTACATCAGGGCCATGGCAAACCCCACCGACCACATCCACACCGGCGTTGCGGGGAACCAGTACCTCATGTACACGCCACCTGCCACTGCCTCACCGCCGATGGCAACCACCTGCGCCATCCAGTAGGTGTAACGCACCAGGAAGCCTGCCCACGGACATAAATACATCTCGGCGTAGGTCCCGAAGGAACCGGCGGTGGGATGGACCACGGCCATTTCCGACAGGCTGAACACCATGATGACGGCAACGACAGCGGCAATAAGGTAGCTGATCAATACTGCAGGTCCGGCATATCCTATGGCGATGCCCGAGCCCATGAACAGACCCGTACCAATCGCTCCACCCAGTCCGATCATAGTGATCTGGGCGCGGGACAAACTGTGGTGTAATCCGCCCTCGCGTTCTACCAGGCTGTTCTCATCCATACGTGCTCCTGAGTTCCTGCTGCTGCTCGGTTAGGGAAACTCCGATTTATTCAGAGCTTCCCTGGTGGCCTGATGAAATATTATTCTGAATGCGCTCCAGCAGACCCATCAGGGTCTTGATTTCGTGCTGTTTGAAGCCCTTGAGCGCCTGTTGCTGGTGTTCCACGGCGATCGGGTAAACTTCCTTGAAGGCCTTTTCGCCTGCTGCAGTAAGCCTTACTTGTACAAACCGTGAATCCCGGCCCCCGGTTTTCCGCACCGCCAGGCCTTCGCGTTGCAACTGGTCCACCACGCGGCTTACCGTAGGTTGTTCCAGCAGTGTGTGTTCCACGATCTGGCTGATGTTCAGCCGCCCATGGTCATTCAGTACGGCCAGCACGCGCCAGCGGGCGAGGTTGATCCCGGAGCGCCGCAGATTCTTGCGCAGGTTGCGGTTGAGATGGCCGGTAATCCGGAAAATAAGATAGGGTACAAACTTTCCCAGCCAGTGATTCTCTTTTTTCGCGCTGGCCATGTCAGGACTTTCGCAGGTTTGAATATATATACGTTTTCATGTATTTTGAGAATACCTACTTTCCGGCCGTGAAGCCAGAGCGATTGCCATGCAGGGCAGCCTGATCCTGCCTTAATAGGCAGGTGCGCAATTTTTCCAGCAGTGAAGCCCAGGAGTGAAGCCGAGTGACAAGACCCAAAAAACGGCCAGAATTGGGAGCAATTGCGTTCCCGGTTTCCGGTGCTGCAGAAAAAAACCTACCTGAACAGTTGCTCCTATGCTGCATTGGCCATTGAGGTCGAGGCTTCTTTACAACGCTACCTTGATGCCCGCAATGACCGGGGCGCGGACTGGGAGTACTGGGTGGAGCGCAACGAAGCAGTCAGAAGCTCCGTGGCCAGGCTTATCGGCGCCCAACCCGATGAGGTAGCCGTCACTGCTTCGGTGTCAGCCGGCATCAATTCCCTCGCCAGCGCGCTGCGCTTTGACGGGCCGCGCAACAAGGTGGTCATCACCGATTTCGAATTTCCCACCAATGCACAAATCTGGTATGCGCAGGAATTGCGCGGAGCGCGCGTCGTTCGCATAGCGGCGGAAGGCAACAAGATTCCACTGGAGAAATTCGAGGAAGCCATCGATGAGGAAACGCTGATCGTCGCAACGGCGCAGGTCGCCTTCCGGCATGGCGCGAAACAGGATATACCGGCCATAGCCGAAATCGCCAAACGCAAAGGCGCCCTGATGATGGTCGATACCTACCAGGCGCTGGGGACCATGCAATTTGATGTCAAGAAAGCGGGTGTCGATTTTGCCGTCGGGGGCATGCTGAAATACCTGCTGGGAACAGCAGGTATCGCATTTTTTTATGTGCGCCAGGAGCTGATCGAAGCCTTAACGCCCTCCGTAACGGGGTGGTTTGCCCAGGAGAATATCCACGCGATGGATATCACCCGCTATTCCCCTGCAACCACCGCCAGGCGTTTCGAAGCCGGCACGCCACCGGTTCCCAATACCTATATGGCCGAAGCTGGCCTGGCGATCATGCACGAGATTGGCCTGGAAGCCATTGAACACCGCATCGGTGAGCTCACTGCTGCAATCAAGGGGGCGGCCACCGATGCAGGCTACCACCTCGCTTCACCGCTGAATCCGGCACACCACGGAGCGATGATTACCCTTCGATCCAGTGACCCCAACCGGCTGGTAGCCAGCCTGGCCGAGGACAACATCGTGGTTTCCTGCCGTGACAGCAACCTGAGAATTGCACCACATTTTTACAACAACCAGGCCGACATTGACCATCTGTTTCGTGCCCTGCACAAGCGGCGCGAGTTGCTGATCTGAATAATCTGCTGGCCACCCGTGCATGAACCCGGCAGTTGAAGCTCCTGGCATGGACGATATCAGGGCTGCGGAAGCGCGCCTGGCTGGTCTCGCCCTGCGCACCCCGCTGCTTCGCCTGAACTATCCGGACGCACCAGCGGAAATCTACCTCAAGCTGGAAAACCTCCAGCCCGTTGGCAGCTTCAAGATCCGCAGCATGGGTAACATCCTGCGCAGCGCTGACCCGCAAAAACTACGCTCCGGTGTCTACACAGCAAGCTCGGGCAACAGCGGGTTTGCCCTGGCCTGGCTGGCGCAGCGTATGGGGATACCCGCCACGGTGTACGTTCCGGAAAACGCGCCTGCGGGAAAACGCGCCTTGATCAGCCACACGGGCGCGCAGATAAAGGCGCTGCCTTACGCCGACTGGTGGGACGTCATTTGCAATCACAGTGCGAGCGGCGAGCAAGGCCTGTATATCGATGCCGTTTGCGATCCGGCCGCCATCGCCGGGAACGCCACCATCGGCCTGGAAATCCTGCATGACCTGCCCCGGGTCGAAACCATCGTCGTTCCGTTCGGTGGCGGTGGCGTGTCCTGTGGCATCGCTGCTGCCGTGGGTATGCTGAAACCCGGCACGCGTGTCCTCGCGGCGGAATGCGAGATGTCGACACCGTTTACCTCGGCACGGGCAGCGGGCCGGGCCGTGGCAGTCGAAAACCGCAAGAGTTTTATTTCCGGCATTGGCGCATCGACCGTGCTGCCGGAAATGTGGCCCCTGGTAAACCGCTTGCTCTCCGGGTCGGTAGTGTCTCCATTGAACGCCATCGCTGACGCCATCCGCATCCTGTTTGAGTGCAACCGCGTGGTGGCAGAAGGGGCAGGCGCAACAGCACTGGCGGGCGCTTTGACGGTGCAGGCCAGCGGTCCTGTGGTGTGCGTCATTACGGGCGGCAACATCGACAAGGCGCACATGATGACGATTCTTGGCGGGGGCGTGCCGGTAGCGGCCTGACCGAGCAAAATCGAAGATCGGGCAAGATCGAGGATCGGGCCAGCCCGAAAATCAGCTACGAAAGTACGGCATGACCTTCTCGCCCATCAGGCGTATGGCTTCCGCAGGATCGGGCCCCAAGGGGCCGCCGAGGCTGACCTGGGTAATCCCCATGGCAGCAATGGACTCTATCCGCTGGATGACATCTTGCGGCGTGCCGCGGATGGCGAGGTCGGTCATCTGGTCAGTGACCAGGCCGGCGGCTTCATCGTACCTCCCGTCTTCCACCATCTGGCTAATTACCTGGAAATCTTCGGGAACCAGGCCGATCGTTGCCAGCGCCGGCGCTTCGAGGTAGGGGCCAAAGTAGCTGATCATGCGGCGCAGGACTTCGGTGGCCTCACCGCGATTCTCCGCCAGCGACAACCAGCCACAGCCCGCAATATCCACATCGGCCGGGTTGCGCCCCGCTGCACGCGCGCCGGCGGTGATTTCCTTGACCATGTAGGCGGCAGATTCCGGCGGGGTGATCATGGGCAGGCTGCCATCGCCTATGGCGCCACTCATGGCCAGGTATTCAGCACCAAACGCACACACGTAAATAGGCACCGCCGCGCGATAGGGCTTGAAGCGCAGGTAACACTGCTCGGTCCAGTGAAAAGCCTCGCCCTGGTAGGCCACAACCTCGCCGCGTAACAATGCCCGGATGATGTCTACCGCCTCGCGGGTACGCACCATGTAGTCACTGGCGGAGATGCCGGTCCACTCCACCATTTTCTCGGTGTGCACGCCCAGTCCGAGCACGGCACGGCCGTGTGACAGTTCGTCCAGGGTTGCAATATAGGTGGCCACTTCCGATGGCGTAGTGGTGTAGGGATTGGTGCCTACGCTGCCGATCTGGATACGCGAAGTGTGTGCCGCAACGGCGCTGGTAATCACCCAGGTGTTGGCCATGAAGGTGTCGTGCGGAAACCAGACGTAATCGAAGCCGGCTTTCTCAGCCAGCACGGCCAGGCGCACCAGTTCGTGAATGGTGCCAAGGTAACCGATCAGGCGTATGCCGAATTTCATCAGTGCCCCTGGCGCAGCGTCGCTTTGAGCCGTTTAATATCGGCATGCCTGCTCGGTATGTCTTGCCGGTCGGCAGCCAGTCTCAGGTCGCGCAATTTCTCCAGAGACGCCAGCAACACGGGTAGTGGCGGCCCGCTGGCCGTGATGTTTTTCAGAAACTCCTCCGTCAAAGCCGCGGCAGGAGCCTCAATGAACTTGCTGACCAGTTGGTCGTGGTGCTGGGCAGCGGTTTGGCCGTGCAGGTCACAGACCTCGAGAAACAGCCTGGTATTGCTCTGGAACCAGGGCTCATTGGCAGAAGATTCCATGAGTTCGAGCAAACTGTTCAGCAGGCTCTTGCGGCGCATGACATCACGCAACCTCGATTGGTCTTCGGGCATCATGTAGAGGAACTTGTCCACCAGCAGTTGTGAGTAGGAAATGTTGTCAGCGCTGCACAGGCCGAGCAGCAGGTCGATTTCATTGATGCCCGCGAAGTCGCCGGCATTGGCGCCCCGGTACTCGTGCAACCCGACCCGGTGAGGTTTGTAGTAGGGCCGCACACAATAGAAAAAGCGATCCCTGTCCAGTTTTTTGAAAAGCACATCATTAAACGCGATCACGTCCAGCAGAGCATTTTTTGCGACGGCCAGCAGGTCCCAGGCAACCGGGTGCGAAATTCCCAGCGGCAGGATACGAACCAGGGCATCAGCTGCCCGCTTGTACGCCAGCACGCCCCGCGTGTTGTATTCCAGGAACAGGTATTCTGCCTCCAGCGAAGTGAAGGTTTTGTATTTCCCAAGTTCCGCATGGTTGTGAGTGGCAAGGTGGCTGGTGGCAAAACGCGGCGCAAGGCCCAGCGAAGCGCCCAGCTGCAGTGCCAGCGCAGATGCTTCAAACAGGGGTGACCTTGTTTCGCGCGACGGCTCGGTGAGTTCGTGCCGGCGGCAGGCGCCCATGTAGAGGCCGACATCACCCAGCAGGGCAAAATTCTCGTCAAAGCCTTCATCCGTGTTGCCTTCCCTGAGCAGATCGATGATATAGCGCTTACCTTCTTCGAGCAGTTGCGCTTTGATCGAGCCGCCCACGGGCTGGACGAACGAGCGGTTATCCTGCGCGAAGTAGATCTCTTCGAGCTCGGTATTCATGTCCTTGAAGCTGCTGCGAATCCAGCGATCGAAAGCAGCTACCCTGGCAGTTGTACCCATCTTTCCTTTGATCCCTGTGACTGCAGTTTGCGTAATCTGGCTGCAAGTTACTATGACATGGGGCCAGCTACAAGGACCGCGTGGCGGCCCGCGCCCAGTCGATCGGCGCTATCTTTGGCAGAATCACCAGCCAGCCAACCAGGCCCAATACATTGACCCCGGCTACGAGCGCAAACGCCAGGTCGAAACGGCCGGTTTGATCGACCAGAATCCCCGTAACCGCCGGTGCAATCAGGCCAGCCATATTCCCACAGGCATTCTGCACCCCGACCCAGCTACCCGATGCCTTGGGCCCCGCGATAGATTTGCGGTATCGCATAAATTCCCGGAGAGGAAAACCCGACAAAGATCTGCAGTATAAAGAGCGAGATGATCGAACCGGTAACGGGCAGCAATACCATCCCCGCCATGCAGGCAATGCCCGCGACATGAGTCATCGCCATGACCCCCTTGTAAATGAGGTCAATGCTGCGTCCGGAACGAACCCAGCGATCGGTGGCCCAGCCCATAAACAAGGCACTTGCCGCGTTCAGCAGGTAAGCCCAGAAAGCGGTCAGAGCCATCGTCTCCATCGAGAAACCGCGTGACTTGACCAGGTAAAACGGTAGCCACGACAGGATGAAGTAAAAGCTGTAGTTCGACGCAAAATGCCCCAGGGAAGCGCCCCAGAGTGCACGCTGCCTGAGGATCAGCCGGTAAGGTGGAACATCCGCATCCGCGTCGCGGCCGAGGATTTCGCGACCATGGGGCGCAAGTGCCACTTTAGCTTTGGCCCACGGCCACAGCCAGAGCAGCGACAGCGCTCCAAACAGGATAAACACCGGCCGCCAGCCATACATGCTCATCAAAAACCCGCCGAGCAGGGTGCCCACGGCGGGGCCAACCAGGTAGCCTAAGCTGAGCACACCGTTCGCTTTGCCGAGGTGCTGCACATCTACCGCACCGGCGAGGACCTTCGAGGCGCAGGGAAAAGTCACGCTCTCACCCACCCCAAGCAGCACGCGCAGAATGAGCAGGCCAAGGAAGCCCTGGGCAAAGCCAGTGGTAAGCGTTGCAATCGACCAGATCGCCAGGCCGATGGCGAAGACCCGGTGCACACCGTAGCGCTCTGCCAGCCAGCCAGCTCCTGGCATTAAAGCGACGTAACCGTAGTAGAAGGCAGACAGCAGGAAACCCAGCTGGCTGGCACTGAGGTGTAGCTCGTCCTGCATGAGCGGAGCAGCGATCGAAAGGTTGCCGCGGTCGATGTAGTTGATGAATACCGCAGCCGTTGCCAGCAGCACCAGCCGCCTCGAGGTATTGCTGTCCTGCATGGCGCGGGCTCCCGGATCAGTGGCGGCAGATGCCGCTATTCTGTCAGAAAACCAGCATCAGCTCGCAATCTTTTGCAGCCTACCGGGGAATTGCTCAGCGTGGCTGAAACCGTGCGGTGAAGTGGCGAAGAAATGGCGCCTGCTCGGTAAACCGGTAGCCGCGCACATCCGCCCGCCGCTGCCAGACATTGAGAATGGCCTCGACGACATAGTCAATGTGGCTCTGCGTGTAGGCCCGGCGGGGAATCGCCAAACGCACCAGCTCCATGGGCGCGGCAGTCTCAATCCCGCTGAGGGGATCGTGCCGGCCAAACATAACGGTGCCAATCTCCACCGCCCGAATACCCGCCTCCCGGTACAACTCCACGGCCAGGGCCTGTCCCGGCAGTTCCAGCGGCGGAATCTGGGGAAAGAAGGCCGCAGCGTCTATGTACACGGCGTGTCCGCCCGGCGGTTGCACGATCGGAACACCCGCCGTGCTGATGTGTTCGCCCAGGTAGGTGGTCGAGGTGATGCGATAGAGGAGGTAATCCTCTTCCAGGGTTTCATACAGCCCCACGGCAATCGCCTCCAGGTCTCTGCCGGCCAGCCCGCCATAGGTGGGAAAGCCTTCGGTCAGGATCAGCAGGTTCCGCTCCAGCTGGGCCAGTTTTTCATCGTTGGTGGCCAGGAATCCACCGATATTGGCCATACCATCTTTCTTGGCCGACATGGTGCATCCATCGGCGTAGGAGAACAGCTCGCGGGCGATCTCGATCGGCGTCTTGTCGGCATATCCATCTTCCCGCTGCTTGATGAACCAGGCATTCTCCGCGAAGCGGCAGGCATCGATGTAGAGTGGAATGCCGTGCTCCCGGCAAATCGCCGACACGCCGCGCACGTTGGCCATCGAGACCGGCTGCCCTCCGCCCGAGTTGTTGGTCACGGTCAACATGCACAACGGAATCCGTTCACGCCCTATCTCGGCGATGAGTTGCCGCAGCCGCTCGAGGTCCATGTTGCCCTTGAACGGGTGCCGGGCCGAGGGCACCAGACCTTCGGGAATAACCAGGTCGCGTGCTTCGGCGCCGGTGAACTCGATGTTGGCCCGGGTGGTGTCGAAGTGGGTGTTGTTGGGAACCACGTGCCCCGGTTTGCACATCACGGAAAAAAGAATTCGCTCGGCGGCACGCCCCTGGTGAGTCGGCAGTATGTACGTGAAGCCGAAGATATCGTGAACGGCAGCCTCGAAGCGGTACCAGGAACGGCTCCCGGCGTATGCCTCGTCACCCCGCATGATGGCAGCCCATTGTTCCGAGCTCATGGCAGAGGTGCCGCTGTCAGTCAGCAGATCGATGAGCACGTCTTCAGCCCTGAGCAGGAAAACGTTGTAGCCCACTGCCTGCAGTTTTTCCTCGCGTTGCTCGCGCGTGGTCAATTTGATCGGTTCGACCACCTTGATCTTGAATGGCTCGATGATGGTGTGCATGGTCATGATGAATTCTCCCTAAACCATCCTGGCTTGCAGGTCTACCAGGTAGTCAATGTCTTCTTCCGTGTTGAAGAAATGAGTGCTGACGCGCAAATTTCCGATCCCGCCCAGCGCACGCATGGAAATCTTGATCGGCTTCATACAACGGCCGGGTGCCGCACAACGCTGGAAAAAAGCCCGGTCCTTTTCATAATCACCGGTTGTATAGGTAATCAGGCCATGCCGTTTGGCCGGATCCGTCGGACTGGTAATCGTGCAACCGATGTCCTGCAGGCGCTCAATCGCATAACCGCCGAGCCGGCGCACGCGCTGCTCAACGTTTTTGATACCAATCTTCTGATAGAACTTCAGCGTCGCTATCCAGCCAAACAGGGCCGGACCTATGGTCACGTCCTGCGAAAAGCGGTTGGCATTGTTGACTGGCGGCCAGGTCCAGCTCGAAAGCGTGTCGTGGTCCTTTTCTGCAAAGGGAATCGAACCCGGGCAATCAGCCCAGATGTAATTGCGGTAGCGTGCATCGATCCGGTCCATGACCGAGCGCTTGATATAAAACAGACCTGCCCCTTCCGGCCCGCACTGCCATTTATAGGCACCGGATACGAGCATGTCGACGTCGTCGGCCTTGACATCAATTTCCACCGCACCCAGGGCCTGCATGGCATCATCCAGAACCAGCGCACCCTGGGCATGGGCAATGCGGCAAACCTCTTTCATGTCAAAGGTAAAACCGCAGAAGGCCGTGGTGCGATCAACGATCACCATCCGGGTATTCCCGTCAACCTGCTTTTCCAGGTCTTCCATCAGGATCTCGCCCTTGACATTGCGCACCACACGGATCTCAAGACCATAGCGGCGCCTCAGGTCCTGCAAAATGTAGGGGATCGATGGATAAGACAGGTCGGTAATGACCACGTTGTCGCCTTGTTGCCATTCGAACATGTTGTACAAGATCAGGTTGGCAGTGATTGCCGGACGATAGGCATTGGTCACTTCGTCGGTGTCCGCATTAATAAAATGGGCACTGCGCTCTATGCTTTCGTTCCAGGCAGCCAGCAAAAACGGATGCGTTGCAATATCCGCAGTCGGGATGTCTTCCATGCGACCGTATTCAACAAAATTATAAAAATCGCGCACCGCTGCCAGCCAGTAATTGCCGGGGATCATCTGGTCGGCTGCGTTCAGGTAGATCCAGTGATCCAACAGCTTGAACTGGCCGCGAACCTCGTCGAGGTGCTCATCAATGTAATTGGCTTGCATGACTTCCTTTTATAAACCTTTTTTCAGCGCAACCGCGAAAGTAACCCAGTTTGCCGTCTTCTCGATTGACTTAACTCAAGCTGACGCGGGTTTAGACTTCCACAGAGAAGTGTTACTGTTGTAAACAGTCATTTTGCCTGCCCCTGGCAGGCATGCCTGCACGAAACCTGTGGAGCAGTTCAGACGCTGATGGAAATTGACCTGAGCAAAAAGGTGGCGCTGGTAACCGGCGCGGCGCAAGGCATAGGTGCGGCAGTAGCCAAAACCCTGGCGGCGGCAGGCGCAAGCGTGATCGTGACCGACCTGGACGCACAAGCCGGTATGGCCGCAGCCGTGGTGGCAGAGATAACCGGGAGTGGCGGCAACGCGGAATTCATCGTTCTGGATGTCAGCAACGAACAGCACTGGCAGTCGGTCATGCAGCAGGTTAAACAGCAGCACGGCGGGCTGGATGTCCTGGTCAACAACGCCGGTGTGGTAGTGGTGAAGCCAGTCGAGGACGTGACGCTCGAGGAGATACGCCGAATCTGCCGGGTAAATATCGAAGGGGTGGTTCTCGGGGTCAAGCAGGCCCTGCCCCTGATGAAACCGCGCGCAGCGGCCAACCCGGCGGGCTGCTCCATCATCAACTTCTCATCGGCCATGGGTATCAAGGGATATCCATTTGGCTCGCTGTACAGCATGACCAAGGGTGCTATCCGCCTGTTCACCAAGTCCATAGCGCTGGAATTTGCCGCGCTCAAGTACAACATCCGGGTCAACTCCATTCACCCCGGGCTGGTCGACACGCCCATGGTTGAGCATGAAAGTGACAAGTTGTCGCAACTGGGCGCCATGGGCGCCACGACGCCCGCGGAGATGCGTTTGGCGCTGCAGAGTCTGAATCCCACGGGACGAATGGGGACCCCGCAGGAACTGGCAAACGCCGTGGCCTTCCTGGCTTCTGACCTGAGTTCATTCATGAACGGGTCGGAAATGATCGTCGATGGTGGGGAAACGGCGGGTTAGTGTGAACTATACTGATGCAAACTCGCCACAAGGAATGACACCATTAGACCCTTCGATCACAAGCTCTCCACGACCTTCCTGATTTCGACGGTCTATCCCCTCGGGCCGGCGGCCATCATTATCATGCCCATGCTGGTCGGCGGCATGATCGATGACCTGGGTTTCACCGAACAGCAGGCCGGTTATGTTGCGGCGGTTGAGGGAGCGGGGCTGGTGCTGGCATCACTGGTGACGGCCCTGTGGGTTCGCAAAGTCTCATGGACGAAGGCTTTGGCTGTGGCGTTCGTCGGGACGGCATTGGTCAATATCGTCAGCGCTAACCTCTCCGAGTTCCTGCCGTTCCTGCTGCTGCGTTTCCTGGCGGGCTTTTCCGCCGGAACGATCTTTGCGCTGACCGTTGCCGCATTGGGTGACAATACGCAACCGGACCGGGCATTTGGCATCGCCCAGATCGTGCAGGGAGCCATGATGTTTATTGCCTTTGCGGGAGGCGCTTACATCCTGGCGCATTGGACGGTCAGCGAGCTTTATTACATGCTCGCTGCGGCCTCCTTGCTGATGCTGCTGACGCTGGTGCGCTATCCGTCCCAGGGAGCACAAAGAGTCGTGCCCCACGGTGTTGCGGGAGATACTCCCAACTACACCCGCCTGATCTGGGTTGGACTGATAGCCAGCCTGCTGTTTTTCACCAGCATCTTCGGTTTCTGGGCGTATATTGAGCGCGTGGCCCAGGTCGCCGGCCTTGGCATAGAGACCATCGGCCTCGCTCTGGGAATATCACAATTTGCCGCCATCATCGGGGCGAGTGCTGCGGCCATTGCCAGTGACCGATACGGGCGAACCATTCCGCTTGCGCTGGTTCTCGCCGGGCAAATGGGGGTACTGTGGCTGCTGGTTGGCCAATTCACGCCACTTGCCTTCTACATTGGCGCGGGCTTATTCCAGGCATTATTCGTGGTCGCCAATTCCTATCAGCTCGGCGTCATCTCCAAGATCGATATCCGGGGGAATTTCCTGGTGCTGGTGACAGGTTTCCAGGGGCTGGGAGCTGCCGTCGGCCCGGGAATTGCGGCGTCCCTGATCGACAATGGTGACTATAGCCGGATCAACCAGATGGCCGGCGCATTCTGTTTCGTCAGCATACTGATGTTCTTCTTCATAATTTACCGTACGCGCCATATCGGCAGTCCGGTGGTGGAAGCCGAAGGTGCTTTCCGCTCCAACGAGGCCTGATCATGAACGAACCTGCTGCCAAGACCCATGGCCCGATCGCGCCTTACATGGCGCTCGGACTGTCCACCGTCGCCTACGGTATCGCCGAAAGACGGCATATCAGGCACAACCTCGAGACTATCGAGGAAGCGATCCATGCGGCCGTCTCCATTGTCGGCATCAATATGCCGGTCAAGATCATCGCGCTGGCCGAGGGTGCGCTGACCGGTTTTACCGACGAAATTTTTGATCTTCCGCACACGCTGGCAGCAAAAGAGCTGTTTATCGATATCCCGGGCGAGGAAACCGAATTCCTGGGACGCCTGGCCAAAATGTACCAGACCTACATCATCGTGCAGTGCAAGGCCCGCTGGCCTGAAGTGATGCAGGACCGCTTTTTCAATTCGCTGTTCGTGATCGGGCCCAGCGGTGAAGTCGTGCACAGGGCTGCCAAGAACCACTTGTGGTGCCGCGAGCGTTCGTGCACGCCGCATGATATCTACGATCGCTGGGTGGAGTGTTTCGGCAGCGGTATCGACGCTTTTTACCCGGTGCTGAAAACCCATGACATCGGCAATATCGGCACCATCTGTTGCTCCGATGGCGAGTACCCGGAAGCGGTGCGTGCGCTGGCTTTCAACGGCGCCGAAGTGGTTTATCGCCCATCGGAAGCCGTGCCCATGACCAACTTCGGTGGCACGCCAGGAGGCAGCTGGATGGTGCAGAACCGCGGGCATGCCGATTTCAACACTGTGTATATGCTGTGTCCCAACATTGGCCCGGTATACCTGTCGGCCTCGTCACGCCATCCCATCGACATTGCCGGTGGCAACGGTCATATGATTGGATATCGTGGCGAGGTGCTGAGCCACAGCGCATCGGGCAACAATACGATCCTGTCGGCCATTATCGACATTGAGGCGCTGCGCCAGTTTCGCGCCATGAACCTCAACAGTAACTGGATGAAGGACCTGCGCACCGAGTTATTCCGGGAGATGTATATCCGGCCGATTCATCCGAAGAATCTGTGGCTGCATCAGGATCCCCTGCATCACAACGATGTGGATAAAGTGTATCGTCAAAACATCGAGTCGCTATATGAACGAGGAACCTGGACGCGTCCGTATCATCAACACCAGGGCGCGAGGATGATGCCCGAGGGCAATCCGGGCATGAGTGCCGAACAATGGCTTGAGGCTAAAAAAATGTGGAGTAGCTGGGAATGATAAACATCCAGAAAACGGCTTTGCTGTGCGGTTTTGTGACGAGCCTGCTAACACTGGCCACGGGGTGCAACTCGAACAACCCGGATGCACCTGCAAGCGCGGATGCTACGGCGGTTACAGCGGCCCCGGCATCTGCCGATGCGCCAGCCAGGGAATCAAACGTGCAGGAATTGACTGCGCAGGAGTTGATTCAACAGCACTGCACGCGCTGCCACCTGGCGCCTGAACCCGGGGATCTCTCCAGGGAATATTGGTCGTTCGCCATACAATACATGGGTAATTATGTCGGTATGAAGGGCGACGAATTCGAAGACATGACGGTTTCGCCAGTACCGCCGGAGGCGGAGCCCCAGCAGGATTACACCAAGCGCTATACCTTAACCGACAGCCACGGTTTCACTCGTGATTTTGGCGTATTCAAGCCGCAGATACCCCCTGCACCCGAGATGAGCAAAGAGGAATTCCAGAGGATTCGCGCATACTTTGTCGAGAATTCACTGCCCTGGAAGGATATGGAAATTACGCGGCCCAAGGCGCCGCTGCTACCCGGCTTCAAGCCGGTCGTTCCGAACCTGGACCTGGAGCCCAATGCGCTGGTGCTCGCCACCCTGGTTGACGAAGAGCGGCGGCGCATCTATGTCGGGCGCTCAGTCATCGATGACTGGGTCGGCGGCGGGGAGCGTAAGGAAGGCTTCGACAAGTGGGACGATATCGTCGAATTTGATCTGGACAGCGGGAAAAAGATTGGTCAAACAAACCTGCTGACCGACCCGATCCACATGGCCCTGACGGAAACAGGTGTGCGCGTGCTGACCCATGGCCGCTTCCCGATGACCAAGGTCGGTCTCGCGGCGCTGACCGACTGGGAATTCGAGGGAGACACACCCAAGGCCCGCATGCTGGTCAATGGCAAGCAGCGCTTTGTCAAATTCCATGATGTCGATCTGAACGGCGATGGCCTCAAGGACATTGTTGCCAATGCGTTCGGCGACGGGGTTTTTGGCGATGCACAGGCCGAGTTGACTATTTTCTGGCAAACGCCGGACTATGCAGCGTTGTGGCCGGATGCCCCGGCTGAAATTGCACCTGGCGTCCTGCCCGGAGCCCTGCGTGAAACCATACTCAGCAAACAGGCCGGCATGATTGGCAGCGCCATTGGAGATATGAACAATGACGGCAGACCGGACATCGTGGCGCTGGCTGCACAGGCCCGGCAGGAACTCATGGTGTTCATCAACAACGGGGATGAAACCTTTACCCGCCATCTGATCGACGAAAACCGTCCCGCATTCGGGGGCAATAGCGTGGAGGTGGGTGATTTCGATGGTGACGGCAATATCGATATCCTTGTGCTCAATGGCGATAACGTGGACGGAAATCACGTTGGCAACTATGTTCCCGCACCCAGGCCGCAACACTCCGTGCGCGTGTTCAAGAATCATGGCGGACTGAAATTCACCAAAGAATTTACTTACCCCATGCACGGTGCGGCCCGCGGCGTGGTGAATGATTTTGATAGTGACGGAGACCCGGACATCGCCGTGGTTGCGCTGTTCCCGCAGTGGAATGCCGCGGAGCCGGAAAGCTTTGTCTACCTGGAAAACAAGGGCGACTTCAAGTTCGAACCCTACTCATTCGCCAGTGAATTTTTCGGTATCTGGGTTTCGATCGAGGCAGCTGATGTCAACAATGACCAGAAAACCGATATCGTGCTGGGACTGGGCGATTTCCCCGGACTGGTTCCCGAGAACTGGCGCACCGAGCATCCCATCATGCAGGGCCGGGGAGGGAACGCGGCCAGCGTTATCTACCTGATCAATACTCGTTAAGAGTTTGCAGACACCGAAAGCTTGCCGTTTGTTTCTCTGGCTGCTCGCGGCCAGCGCCTTCATCACACCCTGGGCAGCCATGGCCCAGGACGATATCGAGGAAATCGCGGTCATCGGCACCTACCTCCAGGACCCTGCTTTCCAAATGGAGTCGCAGTTCTCGCTGGAGCGTGAAGAACTGGAAATGATGATGCCAGCGGGCCCGGAACAGTTACTGGCGCGGCTTCCTGGTGTATCAGTGTATCGCCCCGGAGGCCCGGGTGGAGTTTCGGAGGTATTTCTCCGCGGAGCGGAGTCCAATTTCACCGTTGTGTTCGTTGACGGCGTGCGCTTGAACAATCCCACGAACACGCGCGGTGGTTCTTTTGATTTTTCCGCGCTGGCCGCCAACGAGATAGAGCGTGTTGATATCGGCACGGGCGCGGTTTCCGCCATCTATGGTTCTGACGCGATGGCCGGAGTTGTCCTGATTGAAACGGCCTGGCCGGAAGTTGATCACAGCACTACCTACGCCGAAGCCGGTACGGAAAGCGACTGGCGAACCGGCGCCGCGGTCACGCTGGGCGTAAATGACACCACTACCATGGGCCTGCGCGTATCTACAGCCGATGGTGGCGACGGCATTGAAGGCTCCAGCCTGGAACTCACCAACGTGGCGGCGAGATTGGAGGGTCAGCGCAGCTCAGGTGACAGCTGGCAAGTCAACGCGTGGCACGTCGACCGCAGCCGCACGAGCTTTCCGGAAGTGAGTGGCGGGCCCGGGTTGGCCGTGCTGCCCGATCTCGAGACTGCCGACGGCGAGGAGCTAAGCCTGTCAGCGATGACCGAGTGGACTCTGTCGGCCAATTGGGGAGCAGAAATCATCGCGAGCTGGAGTGAGCTTAAAGACGACATTGATACGCCGCCCGTTCCGCCGGGTGAGTTGGACGGGCAGCCAGCTTTTACCACCGTTAGTGACTACCAACGCGGCCAATTGCTGTGGATTAACCGGCTCTCGACCAGCGCCCGGTCGCAACTGGCCTTTGGGTTCGATCTGGTCGATGAAACGGGCCGTGATGACGGCACAGTCGATCTTGGCTTCGTGCAGTTGCCCAATACCTATGATCTCCAGCGCAACACCGTCTCGGGTTTCCTGGAATGGGGCTACGACTGGTCCGGGGGCGTGGCCTCCACCATCGCTGTCCGGCTGGATCACACCGGCAGCGAGTCAAACCCATCGGCCAAGCTTGGCCTGGAAAAGGAGTTCCAGGACTCCGGCGGCAAACTGTGGGCGCGGGTAGCCAACGGCTTCAAACTGCCCAGTTTCTTCGCACTGGGCAATCCGCTGTTTGGCAATCCGGACCTGGTATCCGAGAAAGCCACCAGCCTGGAGACGGGGTACGACTTCGGTTTTGGCAATGGCTCTGAGGCAGGAGCCTCACTGTTTACCAGTAAATACAAGGACCTGGTGGATTTCGACTTTGAAAGCTTCACCAACGTCAATCGCGGCGCGGTAGATATCTCGGGGATCTTCTTGCATGCACAATCGCAGTTCGGCGATAACGTCTGGCTGGGTGCCGATGCAACCTTTTTGGACATCTCCAGCGTCTCGGGACCACTGCGACGACGCCCGGAGACTACGGCGGGAGTGAATCTCACCTGGCAGGTTTCCAATGCGTGGTCGGTGAACGCAAACGCCCGGTACGTGGGTGAGCGCCTGATCACTTCAATCCCCACCGGTGACGTTGTGGATGGAGCGTATCTCGTTGCGGATGCCACGGCCCGTTACCAGTACTCAGAAAAGCTGGCGGTGTGGCTGGCCATCGACAATGCCTTCGACACGAACTACCAGGATGCACCGGGTTTCCCCGCGCCGGGCGTTCGCGCACGGTTGGGTGCCCAAGTGAATTTTTAAATAGCATTTTGGGTACAAAAGTACTTATCTTATCCCTTCCTATTCCAATGCAAGCCACTGGAGAGACCATGACCAACACCCCATCCCATGCTAACCCCATCCGCGGCAGATTTAACTCCTGGCTGCTCGCGAAGTTCGAAGACGATTTCCACGAGGAAGTCGGTGCGCGCAAACAGCAGCACATTGGCGCATTCAGCGGAACCGTGGTTGAGATCGGCGCAGGCAACGGCGTGAATTTTCGCTACTACCCGGCGGGAACCCGGGTTATCGTCTTTGAGCCGAATCCTTATATGCATGAGCGCCTGCACGCTGCTGCCCGGGCGGCCGGGCTTAGCTATGAGCTGAGGGCAGTAAGTGCAGAGCAGCTCGATTTGCCGGACGAGTCCGTGGACGCGGCCGTCTGCACGCTGGTGCTATGCACCGTCCCCAACCCCGAGAGGATAGTGGCCGAGATCCGGCGCGTACTGAAACCCGGGGGCAAGTACTTCTTCCTTGAGCATGTTGCCGCAGAACAAGGCAGTACATTACGCAAAGTGCAGGATTTTTTGGTGCGCCCGTGGCGTTGGTTGTTCGAGGGCTGTCACACCAACCGGGAAACCGCGACTCTGCTGCAGGGAGCTGGATTCAGCAGCGTGGAGATAGAGAGTTTCACGTCGGAGAAAATGCCGCCACCCGTCGTCCCGCAGATAGCCGGTGTGGCGGTCAAGTAAGCCACGCCCGGCAGGTTAACCGGCATCCGGCCGGATGCAGATATGCCAGTTACGACAGCATCATGACCGGCCTTTTTTGCCGGCCTGCATGATGAACCTGGGTTTGAATATGTCGACCCAGGCGGGTACCAGGAACATAGCTGCAAAGGCATTGAACACCAACATGATGATGAGCAGGCGCGCAGCGTCTGCCTGGAACCGCAACTCGGATATCCAGATCCACATGATAATGCCGCCGATCAGGGTAGAGGCGGTTACTGCAATTGCCACGCCCGTGGTACCTACTGCATTCTTCACCGCCTCCTGCAAAGTATCCACCGTCTGCATTTCCTCTTTTATGCGATCCATCATGTAGATTGCGTAGTCCACGCCGAGCCCGATACCCACGGCGATCATGGGTACGGTGTTGACATTCAGGCCCATACCCAGCAGCCCCATGCTGGCATAGGCCAGGATGGTGGCAAAGCCCATGGACGCAAAAATCATCACGCCCGAGTGCAGCGAGCCATAAAACCAGATGGTAAAGCCAAGTATCATGAGCAGAACAGCGGGCACAACCACAAGGTTGGTTTGATAGGCTTCCTGGTCGATGGCGGCAGTTACGCCAACGGGACCGCCGGCAAGATCAATATGCAATCCCTTGATGGTGCTGCCAACGTCGGCGATCCATTTCTCCGCCATGTAAATGGCACGGCGAATGGTTTCGCCGGTATGGTCCTTGTAGTAAAAGACCATATTGGCGAGGCGCTCATCGGTGTCGATAAATTCCAGTAATGCACCGGGGATGGGCGCCGACATCATGTACATATACATCAACCCGCCGGCATCGCTGGCCTCATTGGGCACAATCGCCCAGCGCGGATCGTCATTACGTGTCATCTGGTTAACCTGGGTGATCAGGTTCGGCAGCCCCTTGGCACCTCCGAGCGAATCGTCCAGCAGCATGTATTCCTGAAAATCACGCAAGGCTTTCACTACTTCCGGACGCTTCAATCCACCGTTTTCATCGGTTCGGGCAATAATGAATAACTCTTCGGAGCCTGGAAATTTCTTGTTGATCGCGGCGGATGAAACGTTGAAGTCATGGTCGCGGTAAAGCAGCGGCGAACCAGGTTCTGGTTCGCCTATTTGAACCCAGGACGTGAAGTACCCTGCAACGCAGGCTATTAACAGGCAAGTCCACAGAACCGCACGGGACCGGGCCGGTGTTGCGGTCACAACCGCCAGCTCACGGAAGATGCCCTTTAGCGCCGTATGTTTTATCTCGGCCTGTTTGGGTTGCGGCAGCAGGGATAACATCATGGGGATGGTGATGAGTACCGTAACCACCATGGACAGCGCCCAGAACGATGCGTAAACCGCCATATTGTCATTGATCGGAACAGAGCCGAGGCCAATCAGGGCCAGCGCGGCAGCATCGGCAACTATGGCCAGCGCCCCCGGCCGGAACAGGGAGTTGAAGGTATTGCGTGCCGCCGGAATCTTGTCCCGGGTCAGATGCAACTCCAGGTAATAACGTTCCACTTTCTGGATGCCATGCGACATGGACCGCGCTGAAATCAGGAATGGCACCACCAGCATCAGCGGGTCGAGGTTGTAGCCAAAAAGACCCATGAACCCGACGCCCCAAATACTGGTCAGGATCATGCCCAGCAGTGGCAGCGCGATACCGTAAAGCCGCCGCGAATAAATGATCAGGATAAACAGCACAATGAGGATGGTGTACAGGAAAATCTGCAGAATCTGATCACTGTAGGAATCAATCCAGCCCACCATCATCGGGTGACCGGTCGCATAAATTTTTACACCGTCCGCCGCTTCCCGCGCGCGAATCTCCTGTATTTCATCGAACACCACCCGGTAGCGCAGTTCGCCCTCGTTGAGAGTGGCCTTGATCAGCGCAGATTTCATGTCCGGCGAAACCAGCAGGCCATAGACCCGGGGATTCGACTGAACATCGCTTTGCATGGTGGCAAGTTCTGCATCGCTGTATTTTTCTTTTTGTGGATCGTAATACAGCTCTGACTGGATGGTGCCCCCGGCGGTCAGGTAAATCTTGCGCGTATTTCTGTGCGTCAGGCTGGTCACGAGGTTGTGGTTGACGTTACTCACTTCATCCACTGACTGGGTTATGCGGTGGATTCGCGCCAGGGTCTCGTTGGTGAAAATGGTCCCCTGCTCAACCTCTACCGCAATATTGATGATATTGGCGCCGCCAAACGTATCGCGGATGCTGTTATGCAACTGGATATACGGGTGTTGCTGCGGCAGCAGGCTGGCAAAATCCGAAAGCATTTTCACTGCGGGAATGTGGTACGCAAAAAACGCGGTCACAAGAAAGACCACCGCAAGCACCACTTTGCGGTGATGAAACAGCAGATCTCCCAAGCGGGCAAATAATTCATTGCGGCTGGTAACACTCATGCTTTCACCCGCCCTGCCAAAGGGCTAAGACCCGCCAACGGGAAGCACATACAAGGTCCCCTGCTGGCCGGCAACCAGCAGTTTGCCCTCGCTCACCGGGAATAATGCGCGCAGGTACACACGTATCGGCTGCCCGTGATCCAGCTTTGTCCATTGCTGCCCATGTTGCTGCAGCACCGTGCCTTCGCCGCCGACGGCATACACTTTACCCCCGGCTTCTGCAATGCCAAACAAGGGCGCAAGCGTGTCGGTTTTCTCCACCACCCAACTTTCTCCACCATCTCCGGTATGAAGAATCTCACCCTGCAGGCCAACTATCCACCCTGCGTTTGCATCTTCAAAGAGCATGGCCTGTGGATAAAAATTATCCTCAAGATCGGGCAAACGCGCCCAGGACAGCCCGCCATCGGTTGTCTTTAGCAAGGTCCCGAATTCTCCCGAGATAAAAGCAGTTTGCTCATCCACGAACTGGATGTTGGTCAGGATGGTATCTTCATCCAGCGAGATAAATTCCCAGCTTTCGCCGGCATCATCACTTGAGAATATGCTGCTGAAACTGCCAACCACCCAGATGCGGTTACCCGGATCGCAAGTAATGGCCTGTGGCGCCTCTTCCGAATCGATGGCATGAGCCATCCAATCCTCGCCATTATTTGTTGACACCCATACCTGTCCCTCCGCAGCGAGGGCTGCAAAAGAACCGTCCGGGCAACTGGTCACGCCGATTAGTTCGGGCCAGCCCGCTAATTGGTTGCGTCGCCAGTTCTGGCCTTGATCAGTGGATGTCAGTACCAGGCCCTGGTTACCCACGACGACCAGCGCGCTGTCGTTTGCACTGGCCATTTGAAATTGATCCGAGCGCCGAATCGACTGGCTCAGCCGCTTCTCCACTGCGTCCATCTGCAAGGGCGCTTCGCAGCCAGTGATGACGAGGAGAATAATGAGCGCAACAAGCCATTCACTGAAATAACGCATTGTCCTCCCCGCAAACGCGAAATTACTATCCTATCCTAATGGCCACGCTTACGCAGTTGCTGCACATTGAACAATTCCGGTTGATTTTCATCATCGGTAATAACGCTCTTGAATTGCAGAGTCGTGCAATGCTCGGCCTGGATGTCAATCAGTACTGCATAGTCGTCCAGGGCGACACCCTTGCCCTTGTTCGCCGGTAGCTGGTTATCCGAATGGGTTTTGCCGATAGGGAACCATTTCCACATATCGCCTTTACGGTCATACGTGATCAGCGATGCCATAGTCATGGTTTCGGCATCAAGGTTGATGACGCGTCGGCCAATCGGGTGGTTCGGGTCTACGGGCTTGCCCACTAGCGTAAAGGTCTTGCGCAGCTGGTATGTGACATTCGGGAAACAATCGCCCTGGCCATGTACATCGATGAAGTGGAAACCATCCGGGTCATCCGGCGGATCAGCAGACAGTGGCATTTCATTGTGATTGTAAAACGGCAGCAACAGGTTCCGCGTTCCCGCATACTCCCAGGTGTAGTCCGCGACACGACCGTTATAACCTTCAAAGTCTTCGATCATCAAGTCCGTGCCCAGGAAAGCGTCCGTGGTCTGACCCGCAGCCAGGCGCCGCACGCGGCGCTGGAAACCGAGATACAGCCAGGCATCATCCCGCTTGGTGTCATCCTGGTAGCGGTGGATCAGCAACTGGGTATTGGCCAGGTCGAAGGGTTCTTTGACCATGCTGTAAATTCCCCTGAAGATTTCTCCAGGATTTTCCGTATAGGCCGGTTTGGGATCGAACTCGACGCGGTGGACATAGTTCAGGAAATGCCATTCGAACTTGAGGCGCCGTTCCATCTTGGCAGTCTTGGCATTGCGGAATGACCACCAGAACGGATAAATGGTTTCTGAATCACCAGAATTGAACCCATATTGGTAGTTCCACACCAGTTTCAGGCCAGCGTCCGGATCAGCCGCAACAGGTTCCGCTGAAAACGCACGCCCGGCAACATAATTCAGCAGTGTATGGTTTTCATCCAGCTTCACGTCGCCATTATGACGCGAGGCTTCGATGTACTTTTCACTGAGTGGGAACTGGGTCGTTTGTGCCGTCTTGATCTCCACCCAGTTGTTCTTGATGAAATAGTACAAAGCCTCGTCAAGGATATCCTTGAACTGGTCAACATTGGCCTGGTTTATCGTCATGCCTGGCTCATACCCTTTGAATTCAGGCGTCCAGTTGGCATAGGGGTGAAAAGATTGCGCAATCACCGCTTCGGGCACGTCCGCCGCCTGTGCCAACGCACTGCCCAGCATGGTGCCCAGGGCAAAAATCATCACACCGGCTTTCAATATCACGTTGTTCATTGTCTTTAGCCTCCGTAGCAATCTCAGAATTGATTCAGAACTGGTACCGCAGCATGAGCTGGATTTCATCTTCGCCCTGCGCCATCCCGATGGGACCGGCGCGGAATTTACCCAGCGGAGCGTAGCCGCCGAGGCGGATGGCCGTCTGTCCGGGTGGAAGCGTGCCGGCTCCCGGCGTGCCTTCGGCCGGATCCGTGAAGGGTGGAAATGGATTGCAGGTGCGACAGTCATCAAAGTTGTTCTCTGCCCGGCCAAACTTCAGGTTGGCGCCCAGGGTGATGTTCCAGTGATCGCTGAATAACCAGTTGATGGAGGGCCCCATGACAAAGGCATTAGCCTTCAGGTCATAGGCCATCAGGAGCGTGGGAGTGAGCCGGTTGTTGAAATATCCACCCTGGATCAGCAAAGTCGCCAGGATATTGTCTTTCCAGTCGGGCATACCCGCCTTACCGGTAGGAGTATCGATCAACTCGTGATCGAGCAGGTGCTGGCCAAACAATTGCATCGAGATCAGGAAGGTCTTGTTCGGATTCAGGAAGTTGATGAACGTCGGGCGGTCCAGGCCAATGACCCAGCGCACCACATTGGATTCAGAGAACAAAGTCGGTTGCAGCGTATTGACGAATTCCTCGCCGCTGGTATAAGCCACTTCAACCCGCAATGCGGACTTTATTCCCTCGATGTAATAATCAAACGAGGTTCCCACGAGGTTAACCCGCGGGAAATGGATATTGAACGCAATCAGGTAGGGCCGCGGCTTTTCGGTCAGATAGGTTTCACCGGCTGCCGCCTCCAAACCCCCGCAAACCGGATTGAGCGACGGATCGCACAGGAAAGGATTGATTGCCGCCGGTCCTGCTGAGCCGCCATGTAGCGAGGGGAGTTGCTGGTGGAACGACAGGAAATTGAAGGAGAATCCCAGGCTGCCGTACAGGCCTTCGAGACGGACACCCATCTCGGGAGATTGAATGGAACCTTCCGGCAATTCAACACCGGCGATACCGATGGTATGGGCTGGAAATGTCGTTGCCAGCGCTCCGTTTGAATTGCCATTGCCCGTAGTTGGTGCGCCCAAACCGATCGGTGGCGGCAGCGACGCGCCGTAGGTCTGGTTCGGAGCGAAGTTACCGACGGTACAACCGTAATTCCAGCAGGTCGACAGAGCGCGGAACAGGTTGCCGGCATCCAGTATGTTGTAGGGCTGACCGCCTTGCCCGAGATTGTCCGGGCGGAAGTTCTCAAACTTCCAGATGTACTGGAAATTCAGATCGTCCATCGAACCTACCGCACCCATGCGGTATTCGGCCGAGAAGATGCCCATGGGGATGCGGCTGTCTTCGAATTCTTCGTAAATGTTCTGGATGGAAAAATCGATGGGATTAACCATGTCCAGCACGCGGAACAGATCGGTGCGACCCCAAACAATCTGCTGCCGGCCAATGCGGAAGTTCAGCTCGCTACCATCATCAAAGGGGATGCTCGTATCGAAATACATTTCACGCATCCAGTCGAAGCGCTGGTTAAACTCCGGATAGCGCAGCTCCTGCAAATCGGCGTCCATGTAGCCGTTGATGCAACCCCTGGGATCCACATTGCATGGCCGGCTTGGGTAAGCAAGCTGAATGCCGCCAAAGCCGGGTATGCCACCCGACGAGGTAAACAATTCGCTGTTGAGTATGACCAGGCCCTCGTTGGGATTGCTGCCGCCGTTCGGCCCGGTGAAGAACCCGTTGAGGTAGGGCGAAGTATAGGAAACGTAGGGATTGGTGCCAGGGAGTACCACCGGGCTATTGTACGGAGAAGTCCCTGCTCCCCATGGCACTGACGCGGGCAGACCATCCGCGGGACCACCCAGGCTTTGCAACATGACGAATCCACCTGACGTGTCGCCCCAGGTATTGGCATTGATGTCGTAGGCCGCGTCGTAGGAAACTCGAAAAATGCTGTGCAGGGAAATTTCTGACACCGCACCAATACCTTCGAATTCCTTTGCGATTTCGATCTGGCTGCGGGTGCGCATCTTGGAAATACCATCCTGTGTGCCACCACGGGTGTACGTTGAGTTGTCGATAAATCCCTGGACTTCAAGACTTTCATCAGCGGAGGTCCAGGCAGCAAGCACACTGCCGGAACTCAACATTAACGCCGTAGCCGCGAGAACTGTGGCCAGGCCAGGAACAAAGCTGGACAATTTTGACTGATCTCTCATGCTTCATCCTCCCCAGGAAATGAAACGAACTATTTTTCGCCAAGGCTGGCCGCACAGAACGCGCGGGGTCTTTGGTGCCGGGATTCCGGTAATTTAACAATTTACCCGTCCGAGTAAACGTCACCTCAGCGCTACAATCAAGGCCAAAACTTTCGATTAGTTGATCCAGATCGTATTAACGGCATTTCAATGCATCATTGTCCGGGTTTTCCAGTTTGGAGCGGCGGGAATTAACCTCGAATTCCCCGGACTGAAGGGAAACTCTGACTTATTAAGCTCTTCCGAAGTAAACTGGCAGGATTGTTCAAACGAAACCGGACGAGCACATGTCAGACGACAAGAATCAGTTGCCATTTCGCTCAATCGAAGAAGTCGAAGAGCAGTTTGCCGCGCAGAAGTACATTACCGATCGCATGCTGGCAACCACCATCTATCTCGCCACTGCACTGGGTAAGCCCATTCTCCTGGAAGGGGAGCCCGGAGTTGGCAAGACCGAAGTTGCCAAGGTGCTGGCAGCCATCCTGCAGGCCGAACTGATCCGCCTGCAATGTTACGAAGGGCTTGATTCCAACACCGCCCTGTATGAATGGAACTATCCACGCCAGATGCTGGAGCTGCGCCTGCAGGAGGCGCGTGGTGTAGACAAGAACCTGATCGGACGGAATATTTTCAGCGAGGAGTTCCTGCTGAAACGGCCGCTACTGCAGGCAATACAGACAACGGACAGTAAACCAAAGGTATTGCTCATTGACGAAATTGATCGTTCTGATGAGGAGTTTGAGGCTTTTTTACTCGAGGTCTTGTCCGATTTCCAGATCACCATCCCGGAATTGGGGACCATCAAAGCCGAGCGGCCCCCGATTGTCATCCTGACCTCCAATCGCACCCGGGAATTGCATGATGCACTGAAACGCCGCTGCCTGTTTCACTGGGTGGAATACCCGGACTATGAGCGTGAACTGCGGATTTTGAACGCCCGGGTGCCAGCTATTCAGAACATACTGTCGGCTCAAATTTGTCATTTCATGCAGTGGATTCGGGAGCAGGATCTATATAAGCGTCCAGGCATAGCTGAAATGATCGACTGGGCAGACGCTTTGTATACGCTCGGCATTGATGACCTTGATACTCAAATCATTGATTCCACGTTGGGGTGCATACTGAAGTACAAAGGCGACATCGAGAAAATCCAGGGACTGGACAAGCGGCAAGTCCTTGAACGGATCAGGCAAAGTTAGCGGCCATGCGGCCGATTACGCAACCCGGGCAGCGTCATTTGCTCAACCAGATCGTGCGCTTTTCCCGGTCCCTGCACAGCGCAGGAGTACCGGTTAACCCAGCCAACCTGATCGATCTGTGCAGGTGCATGTCGTTCATCGATATCCGCAACAGGCGGGATTTCCATGCAGCGGCAAGAGCCACGCTTATTTCCAGCCAGCGTGATATTGCTGTTTTTGACCGGGCTTTCAGCGAATTTTGGTTCCAGCCTTGCGAGCCGTGCGATGAGCCACAAGACAGCCTGGAAGAATCTGGCGCAAGGGAACCGGGCGCGGAGAAGAACATACAGGAACAACGCCTGGAAGGCAGAGCGGATGAAGGAGGACAGGATCAGCAAGAAGAACCCGAAGATGCCCTGCCCGCATACAGCCCGAATGAAGTCCTGATGAAGAAGGATTTTGCGTTGATGTCTGACCAGGAAATCGAACAGGCACGCCGGCTGGTTGTTGCACTGATTGCCATCATGGCAAATTACCAAAGCCGCCGCCGCGAGGCGAGCCAGAAAGGCAGAGAACTGAATTTACGCAAGATGCTCAGGCAAAATGCATTTTACGCGCAGGATGAAATGAAGCTTTTGTACCGGAAAAAGAAAATAAAGAAGATAAAGCTCATGCTGCTGTGTGACGTCAGCGGCTCGATGGAGCGTTACAGCCGGTTTCTGATCCAGTTTATCTATGCCATGCGCCAGCAACTTGCCAGCCTTGATGTTGCCGTATTCTCGACCAGGATGACGGTCATCTCCGATTTCCTGCACAGACAGAGTGTTGAACAATCCCTGCGGGACATTTCAGCAAATGTTCGCGACTGGGGCGGGGGCACGAATATCGGCGGCAGCCTGCGGGAATTCAACAGGCGATTTGCCCGCGACGCAATCGCAGCGCACACCGTCGTCATAATCCTGAGTGACGGCTGGGACCGCGGCGATGCAACACTGATGCGTGAGGAAATGCAGCAACTGCATCGCCGTGTGCACAAATTATTGTGGCTGAATCCCTTGTTGGGTGATGCCAACTACCAACCGCTGTGCCGCGGCATTCAAACTGCTCTACCCTTCGTTGATCACTTTCTGCCGGCACACAACCTGGAAAGCTTTGCGCAACTGATACGCCTTTTGCGCACCGCATGGCGCTGATTTATTTAAGGCGCCTCTGATCCATTATGACGTAACTTGAAGTTTGGCAGGTGCTGACTTATGGTGAGGTTAGAAAGTAATTTAAGAGATGGCAAAGTCCGGATGCCTTTATGAAGATCGAAAAAACCTTTACTGTCTATGCGCCACAACAGAAGGTATGGGAGTTCATTACCCATCCCGAGCGCATCGCTCCGTGTATTCCCGGTTGCGAAGGTGCCGAGGAAATCCGTCCTGGCATATACAAAGCGACCATCCGCACCAAAGTTGGACCGATCAAGACAACTTTTTCGGTCGACATCGAACGAACCCAGGAACGGCCACCGGAATTCGCCGAGTACGACACAAAGGGGGAGGAAGGCAGCCACGCCAGCCGCATCAAGGCGACCAGCACGCTTACCTTGCGACCACTGGCCGCACAGCAGACCGAGGTGAACTACTCTTCCGACATTACCATCCTGGGCAGATTGGGAAAGTTTGGCGCCGGGATGATGCAGAAAATTGCGGATGGCATCGGGGATGAGTTTGTTGCGAGCGTAAAAGACAAGATGGATGACCAAGTCGCAGCACAGGCAGCTGCAGGCGGCCAAATTCCTGCGGAAAAGGCAGCCAGCAATGCCGCCATCCTCTGGTGGGCCATTGGTATCGGCATTGGTATCGCCGCGTTGCTGTGGTATCTGCTGTAGGGAAGCTCTAATCACTTCAAGAACCTGTGCCACAAATGCCGCTTACCTGCGCCAGTAGCGCTAATTAGGGCCTCTGTTCGGCTTCGGGGCGCAACCCGCCGCCGGTACACTTTCCCGGGAGACGCCGTAAACACTTTGCTGGTGTATCCGTGCAAGGGCCAGGGAGCGGTGAGTTCTTTCTGGACACGCCGTGAATACATCCTTGTAAGCTCCTCGCCAGCTTCCCTGCTGGCGACGGTCCAGAAAGAACTCCCCCCTCCCTGTCCTCAGAGGCTTAGTGCCGAGACATACAATGACAGAATGCGCAGGCGTGAACGATCCGCGGTGCCACAGCGCTAAGCAAACCGGGGCGGGGAGACTTTCCCGGGAGTGTATGCGGCAGGGATGCCGCATCCAAGCCTACACGGATGTATTTACGGCGTCTCCCGGGAAAGGGTACCGGCGGCGGGTTGCGCCCCCAAAGCCGAACTGGACCGGCAAAGAACTTACTGGGCCGTTCAGCATGTCCGGAAATTGAACTCACCGCTCCCTGGACCTGCAACAGGCCTAACGGTCGATGGGATTTGCGGCGTCTCCCGGAAGGGCATCCCCGGGTTAGCCATCACTCCTGTTCAAAAACAATACTATTCTTGCGGTTAAACCCGGTTAACGTCAGTATCCGGGAAAAACTCCACCCAGATGAACCAGAACAGGCGGCTCTTCAGTGTTTCAACCCGCGCCAACTGCGTGCCATCACTTAGATTGCCAAAGACATCCACCTCGGTCACGGGTTTGCCGCTGGTATTATAAAAAGCGGTCACGCAGTCCAGCTCCGGGTCGTAGTCGATGACCACCGGCTTCCCGCCGATTTGAACATTGATGGTGTTGCCTTGCGCCTTGATGAAGTCCAGCGAGTAGACAACATGGTCATCACCCACGCTGACCGCATAGATGAGTTCCTTCATGGGCAAGCGTCTGTCGGTGAACTTGATCGTGGGAAATGCCGGCTTTTCATCTTTAACCCAGTTCAAGCCGACGCCCCACAGCATCATGCCGTGCCGCACCAGCCTGTCCCAGGCTGCCAGCACAGGGTTCTGGCCGAAGCTGGCGATTTCGTTGACGAACACCTTGCCGTCCGGAAAGAGTTTCTTGAATGACTTGAATGGCATGCGGATGGTCGGCCATTCTTTCATGCGCTGCCCTGGCTGGGCGCGTTCCATGGTTCCATACAACTGCTGGATGGGCTCACCACTGTTCTTGTCCCACAGGACCAGGTTGTTCTTCAGCTGGGTCATCACGGTCAAATCCAGCTTCTGCTTATTGATAACCGGGCTGTACGCAATACCCAGGTTGGTCAGCCCGCAGTAGGTCATGATGACTTCTTCACCGCCAATGGTGTCGCCCTGGACTACGTGCGGTTGCAACAGGTAATAATCCGAATAGGCATAAGCACCGTGGTCGGTTTGCAGCACCAGCACATTGATATCATCCACCGATGCATAGGAATCCGGACCAAAATGCGCCAGCTGCAGGCTGCGCTGCATGTACTGCGGGGCTTCCGCTACCGACACAAACCTGGCTTTATGCTGTTGTGAGCGGAACATCCATTTCGGGTTGAACATGCCGGAAACGAAATTGAGTACAAAGATAAATACCAGGACACCCAGCAGCGCCCCGTGGCAAACTCCGGGTTGGCGCCACCACGCAAATAGAGCAATGAGCAGGGCCGCGATGGACACAGCGCTGATGGGATAGCGGTTGTACCAGATGGCCATGGTGAACTTGCGGTTTGACTGCACCACCCACTGGCTGATGTCGGCCAGGTCCTTGAAGATGATGAAAGCCCCGGCCTGGGCAACGAGCATGCTCGCCCAGAATAGAATCATAGCTTGCCGAGTGCCTTGAGGATTTTTTCCGGCGTTATGGGCAGATCCTTCACTCTCACACCTATGGCGTTGTAAATGGCATTGGAGATGGCTGCGGCCGGAACAATGGTGCATAGCTCTGACAGGCTTTTGGCGCCAAATGGCCCTGTCGGCTCATTGGACTCAATGAAGATACTTTCAATCTTGCGCGGCATCTCCATGGCAGTGGGCATCTTGTAGTCCAGGAAGTCGCTGGACAAGCAGGCCCCGGTTTCCTGGTCAAAGGCAATATTTTCCATCAGGGCATAGCCCATGCCCTGCTGAAATCCACCTTCAACCTGTCCCTCAGCTGATTTCGGATGAAACACCCTGCCAAGATCATGGGCATACACAACGTTGAGGACCTTCACTTCACCCGTGTCGGTATCGACTTCTACTTCAACAAATTCCGCTGCGCACGGTGAAGGGTTGGACGCAGGAGCCATACTGGCAACACCGATGATGGTGCCTTTTTCAGCAAGGGTGGTGGGCGCCGGGCCCTGTTCCGTTATCTGGATATAGGGCGACTCGGCCCGATCAATGATGTCAAGCATCGGAATGGCGGACTTGGGGTTGCCTTTCACCATGACCATCCCATTTTCCAGCACCAGGTCATCCGCGTTGGCCTCCATGATGGCCGCGGCGGCCTGGAACAGGCGTTTCTTGACTTCTACTGCCGCCGCCTTGGCGGCATTACCTGCAGAATAGGTCGCCCGGCTGGCATGCGTTGGGGCATCAAATGGCGCGGTGTCGGTGTCTGCGTAAACCAGTTTTACGGCACTGGCCTCGATGCCCAGTTCCTCCGCCACCACCTGGGTCAGCATGGTGATCTGGCCGGACCCGAGATCCACGCAGGCGCTCACGACATCCGCGGTGCCGTCACGATTCAGCTTGACCATGGCGCCGGAATGTTCATAGATCTCGGGGAAACCCACGCAGCCGCTTACCCACAAGGGGTGGCAGGCAAAACCCATACCGTGTTTTTTGGTGCCCGTGGAAGTGCCGGCCGGCTTGCGATTTTTGAAACCGATTCGCTCCGCGCCCAGTTCCAGGCACTCCTGCAAACGGTAGGTATTGAGCTTGTGCCCAGGCAATACGGGGTGCGGGTCACCCTCCTTGTGGGTATTTTTCAGGCGGAACTCCAGCGGGTCCAGGCCCAGTGTTTCGCAGATCTCGTCGTTCTGTGACTCCACTGCGAAACAGCCCTGGGGTGCGCCATAGCCACGGTAACCGCCACCTATCATGTTGTTGGTGTAAACCGTCAAGCCCTCCCAGGTCTGGTTGGCGCATTTCCACGGGAAAAACGTACCGTACAGACCATGCACCATGATCACTTCCGCGCCATGGGTTGCATGCGCCCCGCAATCAAGAATGCTCCTGATATGGCGTGCGGTGAACGTCCCGTCTTTCTTGACGCCTGTTTTCAGGAAGACCTTGATGGGATTGCGGGTTGTAGAAATAAAATCCTCACCCCGGGTGTGTTCAGCCCGTACCGGTTTGCCGGTTTTGAGGCTCAGGAGGGATGCAATGGGCTCGATGAAGCCGATATCCAGCTTGCCGCCAAAGCCGCCACCGATATAGCCCGGCTTTACCACATTGACGTGGCTTTCAGGTATGCCCAATGCAAATGCGAGCTTCTCCCGCAAACCGAATGCGTGCTGCATCGAGGATATGATCTTGATCCGGCCCTGGGTATCGCTTTCGGCCACGCAAACTCGCGGCTCCATATAGCAGGTATGCACCCGCTGGGTCTGGTAGACGCCTTCAAAAATATGATCCGCCTCGGCGAAACCGGCTTCCAGGTCACCAAAGGCAAATACCGGGTTCTTGGCAATATTGTTCGGCGTGTTTTCCCACAATTGCGGAGCGCCGTCCTGCATGGCCTCTTCGGGGTCAAACACCGCGGGTAATTCTTCGTACTCGACATCAATCAATTCCAGCGCGGCCCGGGCAATTTCGGCCGTCACCGCCGCCACGGCAGCTACCGGCTGACCGGTCCAGCGCACGCGATCGCTCATGATGACAAAGTCCAGCACCATGCTTTTTGCCTGGGACGGAACAAAGTAGACGGGGGTGAATGGACGTTGTGGCACATCTTTGTAGGTCAGAACTGCCTTGACGCCGGGCAGTTTCTGCGCGGCGGAGGTATCAATACCCAGGATCTTCGCATGCGGGTAGGGACTGCGCAGTATCTTGGCATGTAACATGCCTGGCAGGCTGAAATTAACGGGGTAATGTTTGCCACCGGTGACTTTGTCGTAAGCGTCCGGCCGGTTCACGCTCTTGCCAATAATTTTCAGCTCAGTCATGGTCTTGTTCTCTCAATGATCAATAAATAATTAGCGACTGGGAATTAGCGACTGGCCGCCGCCAGTTTTACCGCGTCGACAATTTTCTGATAGCCCGTGCAGCGGCACAGATTCCCCGATATTCCTTTGCGTATCTCATCTTCGTCCGGATGCGGATTGTCGTTCAGCAAAGCTCGTACGGCCATCATGATTCCACAGGTGCAATAACCGCACTGCACAGCATCGGCATCGATAAAGGCCTGCTGGATCGGGTCCAGCTTGCCGTCCCGGGGCAAGCCTTCTACCGTCGTGATCTTTTTCCCGGCCAGGGACAAAGCAAAGGTCATGCAGGAATACACCGCCAGGCCGTCAACCAGCACCGTACAGCAGCCACAGCCACCCGAATCACAGCCGCGTTTGGTGGCATACATTCCCAGCCGTTCACGCAACACCTGGATCAGCGTATCCGATTTTTCGACCGCAACTTCGTGCACTTCGTTATTGATATCGATATTGATTATCTGTTTCATCACGTGTTTCCTGCATAGCGTTAATAGACCCTAACCCAGACGCTTGAGTGTTTGTTTCAATACCCGCTCCACCAGCACACCGGTCATGGCCTTGCGGTATTCGGCTGACGCGCGATGATCTGCAAGTGGTTCTACATCGGACTTTGCTGCCTGTCCGGCCGTGGCGCAAAGTTCCCCGGTCAGGGTTTTCCCGTGCAGGGCTTTTTCTGCCGAGGGCGCCCGCACTGGCACTTCACCCACACCACCGCCGACAAATACCCGTGCCTGCGCGCACTTGCCGGATTTGTCCAGGCTGACCAGTGCTGCCACGTTCAGGATCGCCAGGTCGTTGGCATTGGTCTCCAGCTTGAGAAATGCGCTGGCGGATTTTGCCGCGGGAGTGGGAATGCTGAGCTCGGTCATGAATTCTCCCTGTTCCAGGGAATTTTCGAACAAACCTGCAAAGAAATCCGTCAGGGGAATATCCCGGCTTTTTCCCTGGCCCCGGGTATGCACTACGCCCGCCAGTGCCAGGAAACTCACCGGCAAGTCGAAGAACGGGCAGGATGCCGAGACACAGCCACCGATGGTTGCGGAATTCTTGATCTGCGGTGGAGGGTAGTCCAGGGCGTCCCTGATTGCTCCATAGAAGGCGTTATCGCGGATATCCGGGTTATTTTCGAGCTGGATGAACGTGGTGGTCGCGCCGATCCTGAGCCGGTCTTTTTCCTGCCTGACATAAGCCAGGCCCAGACGGCTGATATCAATCAGCACCTCGACATCGGTGACCAGTCCCCGCGCGATCAGGCCATGCATGAATGTGCCCCCCGCCACGATGGTGGCGCCATCCTGATGCCTGGCCAACAACTCCACTACGGCATTGCCATCTTCCGGCAAGTAATATTCCTGAAGCTTGTTTAGTGACACGGCTATTCTCCATTCGGCCCGACTGGCCCAGACTCCGGTCTGGCAGTGTATTCCCAGCGCAAGAAACTAGCACAAAAATTGTCGCACTACCGCTGTTGCGGTTGATTTATGACAAACAAACGCTGCTTTTTGGATTCTGCAGTGAACAATCTGCCCATTCTGCGCGGTCAATTAGCGACAAAACGGGCACAGCAAATACAAATATTTTGGTGTAAAGTCATGACTTGGTTGCGTAGGGGTAGCGTCAGCCAGTTTTTTGTGTATATTTAGTCAAACTTCGTAATTTGATTTCGCATCCGGCGTGGAGTAAGCGCAATGGCTATAGCAGCACTTCCTGTCCAAAACTCCCTTAAGGCTGGCAAGTGGATCAGGAGCACCTGCAAGATGTGCCTGCATTCCTGCGGCACAATCATGCACGTTACCGATGACGGCGTGGTCAACAAGATTGAAGGCGACCCAACCAACCCGTCCAACAATGGCAAGCTTTGCCCCAAAGGCAATTCTGCCATCATGCGGCACTACGATCCCAAGCGGTTCAAGCAACCGCTCAAGCGCACCAACCCGGAGAAGGGTCCGAACGTTGACCCCATGTGGCAGCCAATCAGCTGGGATGAGGCGCTGGATCTCGTAGCCGACGTGTTGAAGAAGACCATCGCGGACGATCCGCGCAAGATCCTGCCATCGCTCGAACACTTCCAGAAAATGAACGTGTGGAACTGGCCACTGGCGTTTGGCAACCAGAACAGCTTCCAGTCAGGCGGCACCATGTGCGGTGGCGCCTATCATCCGGTCAACGGCTATGTGCACTCGGCTTTTGCCGTGGCCAACGACGCCAAGCACTGCAATTACTGGATCAACGACGGCACGGGAGATGGGTTTTCGTCCCACCTGCACGCCGCTGCCCAGGCTAACTGGGTGGCCAACGCGCGCATCAATCGCAACATGCGCTGCGTGACCATCGAGCCCAGGCTTTCAACTTCGGCGGCCAAGTCCGAGGAGTGGATACCCATCCGGCCGGCAACCGACCGGCATTTTGCCCTGGGTTTGTGCCACGTGATGGTCAAGGAGCGCCGCTGTGACTATGCGTTCCTGCGCAAAGACACCAATGCACCCTACCTGGTCGGCCCTGATGGCACCTTCATGCGCAACGCCGAGGGCACGATTTATGTCTGGGATACCAAATCCAACAGCGCCAGGTTGTGGAACGATCCGGACATGGGCGAGATGGCGCTGGAAGGCACCTACCAGGTGGAGGGCAAGGAGTGCAAGCCAGCCTTCCAGAAATTCGTAGAGATCCTGGAAGACTGCACGCCGGAAAAAATGAGTGAGTTCACCACAGTGCCGGCAGAAACCATCGTGCGCATCGCCCGGGAGTTTTCCACCGCTGCAACCATTGGCGCAACCATAGAAATTGACGGCCGCACCCTGCCCTTGCGACCCGCCGGATACAACTATTACCGTGGCGCCCAGGGGCATAAACACGGCTTCCAGACCAACCATGCGTTCAAGATGGTCAACTTCCTGGTGGGCAATATCGACGCACCGGGGGGCCTGTGCGGTGTGACCCTGGATGACCAGTGGATCGACAAGAGCCACATCATTCCGGGTGAAAACGGCATGATCCAGCCGCAACCACACCAGCTTGGGCCCCTGCCGCCCTTCCAGTACCCACCCAGCACCCATCACCTGCTGAACTATTTCCCGGTTGGCCTGCACCCACCGCACCTGAACCTGGTGACGTTTGAAAACCCGGAAAAGTACGGCATCGACTTTAAACCGGATGTGATGGTGATCGGCCATTCCAATCCGATCTGGGCCATGCAGGGACCACGGCCAAAGTGGTTTGAGTTCATGCGGTCCATGCGCTTTATCGTGGTGTGCGACATTATCCCCACCGAAACGACCATGTGGGCCGATGTCATCCTGCCCTCGCACGACGCGCTTGAGTCCTGGAACATGACCATGATCGAGCCGCCACACACCGAGGGCATGTGCCTGCGACAGCCCGCTACCAAGCCGCTGTATGACACCAAGAGCGAAGAGGACATCATGTCCGAGCTGTCCGAGCGCATGGGCATACTTGCGGGTTACAACGAAGTGATCAACATTGTCAGCGGCTTCCACCACAAGCCCGAATTGCTGCTGCAGCACGACCGCAAGTACACCGACAAGGAAATCGCCGAGAAAAAAGGCCTGTTGTGGAATGACAAGCCGCTGGACTGGTATATCGAGCACGGCCACGCAGTCACCCACCGGCGCCCCGATAAGTGGTACCGGCCCTGGGAAGGCATGCGGTTGCATTTCTATATCGAGGACATGGTCACCATTCCGCGGAAGCTGCGTGCACAGATGGAGGAAGCCAATGTTCCCTTCCGCCACGAGTGGGATTTCGACGATTACCAGCCCCTGCCAACCGCTGTACCGGACCCTGTCCACAGCAACCCTCCGGAATATGACCTGTACGGCATTTTCTTCAAGGACATCCAGATCAACTTCGGCGAAAGCCTGAGCAATCCCTGGATCAAGGACATCGTGTATCGCGACCCGGTCCATATCGCATTGATCCTGAACCCCAAGACCCTGAAAAAGCAGGGGCTGAACAGTGGCGATATCGTCAAAGTCGAATCACCCACCGGGGTGATCTACGGCCGCGTGGGTTCGTCCGAAGGCATGCATCCGGACACCCTGGGGGTGTCAAATTCACTCTCGCGGATCAGGGTCAATAACGCCGGTGTCCCGCATGCTGGCGGGCATTTCAACGACCTGTTGCCGTACGACCTGGGCAATACGGATGCGGTCACAGGCCAACCCGAAACCGTCTGTAAGGTCAAGTTGACCAAACTCGATGACTGGCCGGAAGCTCTGAAGAAGGGCCAGACCGTCTACGACATCGTTGATGATCTGAAACGACCAGGCAAAGCCGGGAGTCACTGATGGCCAGAATGGGAATGGTGTTCGATATCCGGCGCTGCATTGGCTGCAATGCCTGCGTGGTGGCCTGCAAACAGGAAAATTCCTTGCCCGACGGTGTGTTTTTCACCCGTACGCTGAGCGAGGACTACGGCGTTTACCCGAACTGCAGGGCGGGTTTATATTCCCACCCTGTGTAACCAGTGTGAAGACGCGCCGTGCGAAAAGGTTTGCCCCAGTGGCGCCACCTATACGCGGGAAGACGGCATCGTCATGGTCGATAACGACAAGTGCATCGGCTGCAACTCCTGTGCCGTGGCCTGCCCGTACGACCAGCGCACCGTGCTCAGCCAGGACCTGTTTGACAAGGGCCTGTTCGGCGAAGGCGAACTGACGCCATTCGAAAAGCAGGGCTACACCCGCTTCACGCCGGGCACCGTGGCAAAGTGCGACTTCTGCAGCGGCCGCGTGGACCAGGGCCTCGACCCGGCCTGCGTAGTGACCTGTCCCACGGATGCGCGCATTTTTGGCGACCTGGACGACCCGGACAGCAAACCCAGCAAGTTAATCCGCGAAAAGGGCGGACGGCCGCCCATGCCGGAGAAAAACACCAAACCCAAAGTTTATTACGTGACCTGAGCAAAAAACTCGGCACCGCAATCGGCAAGCCCGGAGGAAGGGAATACACATGGCCAGCAGAGAGTTTCCAATCGTCGGTGACAGCCTGGTTTTGGGCTATCGTTTCCAGCGCTACTGGGACGATGCCATGGCCAGGGCGTTCTTCTTTGGCGAACTGGGGGCAGGCCTGTTCCTGGTTGGCGCCCTGTACAACTCGGTCATTTGCATGGTCGTAGGTGTTTGTATCACCGCCATACTCAAGACCTACTTCCATCTTTCACACATGGGTGTGCCGGCACGCTCGTGGCGAGCCATTATCAGGCCCGACCGTTCCTGGATCAGCCGCGGAGCCATTTCGATTGTATTGTTCACCGGCGCGGCGCTGCTGCACATCGTGCTCAACGGTTTCGGCCTTGCCGAATGGCTGGGCGGGGGTGGGTTCATCAGCGGCATAGCTGGACTGGTGAAAATAGCTTCAATGCTGCTGGCGCTGTTCGTGATGATGTACCACGGTTTCGCCATTTCGGATTCGACGTCAATTTCCTTTTGGAATACCGGGCTGATGCCGATTTCCAGCCTGGCCTACTCGGCGCTGGGTGGCATGGTGTTGAGCCTGAACCTGAACCCGGCAGCCGGTGCCACCGGCGCACGCTACTTACCCCCGGCTCATAGCGCCAGCCTGGTGCTGGTGGTGGCCGCGGCCATTATCGTGCTGGCCCTGTTACAAGGCGCCAAACGGGGCGCACCGGGAGCCAAAAAGTCCCTGTTTCTGCTGACCCGGGACGGTCCTTACGTCAAATGGTTTTACGGGCTGGTGCTGGGCGCCGGATTTGTGTTGCCATTCCTGCTGCTCGCGCTGTTACCGGAATCGCGCGTGGTCAGCTTCCTGATCGCCCTCGCGGTGCTATCCGGCTACTACACGTTCCGGGTATTGGTATTCAAGGTCGGTTTATACGACCCCATCATCAGCTTCGCACCGGAGTCCTGAAGCCTGTAGGAGGCCGCTCCCGGCCATCCATGGCCTGCGCGGCACCGGTGCTTCCTTGCACAATGCGCCCTTGCGCGAGATTGAGAGCGCGAATCGCGCGCAAGGCGCGCTCCTACACGGGTGACTCGACGCTGGCGCGCCGATGTGCCCCCACATTCGCGCTCATATCTTATACGCCCCCTCCTACGGGGTGTAGTACCGAACTCTAGTAACGAACCCAGCCGGAAGTATCCGGTAACAATTTGAACTAGCACAGGAAAATGACTTGACGCGAAATAATTTGGAGTGCGACTATCCGGCGCTACTCCCCAGATACGGGGGCGACTTGGAGTTAGTCGGCTTTAATGTGGCCGGCGCGGCGCGAATGTTGCGTGCTATGCACAGAACCATGTTCTTTCCCCCGAGGAGACACAAAATGACGACTACCAGAACGATCATCTTTTTAATGTTGATACTCATATTTCCGGCGCTCGCATTCGCCGAAACGGAGGCAAAGGATGACGGCGTGCGCGAGGCGAGGGCAGCGATTGAGGAGGCAAATACGAAGTTCAGCGAGGCGTTCGAACGAGGAGATTCCAAAGCCCTCTCTGCCATGTATACATCGGATGCAATTGCGTTTCCGCCAGAAAGCGAGATGATTCAGGGTAATGAAGCGATCGGGGAGTTTTGGAACGCTACGAGAGAGTCCGGCGTCAAAAGCGTGACACTAACGACGCTTGATGTCGGGGGAAACGGTGACATGGTCTATGAGGTAGGAAAGGTTTCCCTAACGATTCAGGCCGAGGGAAAAGAGCCGACCACCGCAACCGCAAAATACGTTGTAGTCTGGAAGCGTCAAGCCGATGGCTCCTGGAAGCTCCATCGCGACATCTGGAACAGTCTTCCATCGACGAAATGACAGCTTGCACCGTGCTGCGCAGAGCCGCCTAATAACAGGTTGAACACGAAGCCGATTATCGCGCGCAAGGGCGCATTGTGCACGGACGCACCGGTGCCGCGCAGGCCACGGATGGCCGGGAGCGGCCAATGTGCACGGACGCACCGGTGCCGCGCAGGCCACGGATGGCCGGGAGCGGCCTCCTACAAGCGCGACTCCACGCTCACGCTCTGCTCCCGGTTGGGCTGTTGCAGCCGTTCAAACAACTTGGGTGCCGAATGATGGGATTCAGTAATGATGTACCCGGAACTGTGCAGCGCATCCTGCAAGGCGGCTGAGATGGTGTGCAACGGCGCGCCGCCACCCTCACCCATACCCTTGGCCCCGTTGTAACTGAACGGTGACGGCGTTTGGATGTTGCCGTACTGGACATCCGGCATGTTCACCGAAGTAATCGGGCAGTAGTCACTGAAGGTTGAGGCCATCAGGTTGCCACCTTCGTCGTAATCCAGCGTTTCCATCAGTGCAGCGCCGAGGCCATGCCCGGTGGCGCCGTGCACCTGGCCGTGCACGATTTGCGGGTTCATCACCGTGCCGCAATCATCCACTGCCGAATAGGCCAGTACCTTGGGCCGGCAGGTTTCCTTATCGACTTCCACCACCGCGATGTGCAGTTGCGCGGCATAGGTCAGGGTGAGATTACCAAACTTGCGCTTGGTGTCCGGCACTGTGAACGGCGGGCGGTAGGTGTGCTTGACGTTCAGGGTGACATCGGCCAGGCCTGCGCCCAGTCCGGCGTTATTGCTGTTCACCAGGTTGCTCATGTACCAGTAGTTGAGCGCTTTATCGGTGCCGGGTACACCCAGTTGCGGGCCCTGCGCGCCAACACCAAACTCCAGCTTGTCCTCGCTTACCTGCAGGACATGAGCAGCAAGCTGGCGCATCTCTTTTTTCAGCTTCTGGCAGGCGCCGTATACCGCAGACAGCCCGGTAACAGCGAACTGGCTGGCATAGGTACCCGAGTGCCCGGAGAAATTGTTCCAGCCCGAATCAAAACCGGTTTTCACGGTAACCATGGAGGGGTCAAGGTTCAGTTCATCGGCAACGACCTGGGCCGTGACGGTTTCATGACCTTGCCCGGAAGGGCCGGTGCCCAGAGTTACCACCACCGCGCCGTCAAAATCAATGCGGATATTGCATACCTCAGAATTTCCCGAGAACGGCAGGTAGGGGTTCATGATCTGGGCCTGGCCAAAATTATTGGTGCCGGAATCGAGCGTTGTGCCAATGCCGATACCCAGCCAGCGCCCCTCTGCCCGCGCCTCGACTTGCTTCTGCTTCCACTCATCCCAGCCGATCAGTTGCTTGGCCAGTTGCAACATTTTCGGGTAATCGCCCGAGTCATAAACACAGCCATTGGGTGTTTCGTAGGGGAACTCGCGAATGTAATTACGCAGGCGCATTTCGTCCGTGGCGATGCCCAGTTCGTGTCCACAGATGTCCAGCACGCGCTCCATGAACCACAGGTGTTGCATGCGGGAATAACCGCGGTTGGGAATTACCGGGCACTTGTTGGTGACGACCTGGGTGAAGTCGATGCGGACGTTGCGCACTTTCAAGGTAGCAGGCAGGACCTGGGACCAGATCACGCAACCCAGCGGTTCGTAGCGTGGATACGCGCCGCAGTCATCGATATGGCGTGATTTGATCGCAGTGATGACCCCGTTTTTGTCCAGCGCCACTTCGGTGTCGCGGAACGTACGTTCATTGCCGTGGCCGGCGGAAAGCATGTGCTCGGTGCGAATCTCCGCCCATTTGACCCGGCGACCCTGGCAGGCCTTTGAAGCCAGTGCAGCCAGCGCATAATAAGGATAGTTGCCAATCTTGATGCCGAAACTGCCGCCTACATCGTAGGAGCGCATGCGCACTTTCTCTACCGGCAGACGTAGGCCGGGCGCCAGCAACTGCAGGGCAAACCCGGCGAAGGAATTATTGCATAGCAGGTCCAGTTCACCCCGGCGGTTCCATTCTGCAATACAGGCATTGTTCTCCAGCGGTGTGCTGGAGAAGCGGTGAAAGTGCAGGCGGTCGATCTTGACAACGTGCGCTGCCTCGGCAAACGCCCGGTCCAGGTCACCAAATTCGTAAACATCGTTGTAGGTGCGGTTGCTGCCTGCAGCTTCATGCAACACGTTGGTGTTTTCCAGTGCTTGCTCGGGGTCGACAACAGCGTCCAGCATGTCGTAGTCCACTTCAATGAGCAGGCCGGCATCCATGGCAAGAGCGGCAGAGGTCGCCGCCACGGCAGCCACTGGCTGGCCCTGGTACAGCACCTTGTCGGTGGCCAGCGGCAGGTCCACGATCTTGTCGCAGGGCGCGGGACCCAGTTGCATGTAGGGAGAGCACTGCGCCTTGATGTCATCGCCGGTGAGCACACAGGCTACCCCGGGTACTGCGCGCGCCGCTGACGCGTCAACACTCACTATGCGCGCGTGAGCATACGGTGAGCGCAGGATATACAGGTGCAGCATGCCCTCATGGTGCTCATCGTCACTGAACAAGCCGTTTCCGCGCACCAGGCGATCATCTTCTTTGCGCCGCAGGGATTTTCCTACCCAAGTCATGTCATTTATCCTCGATCTCGAATGTTGAATAGCCGTTTCAGCCAGGCAAGGAAGCGGGTGATCAGACCCGGGCGAGCCACCACAACCGGTTCGGCCTCGATGACGCCGCCAAATTCGGTTTGCACGGCCTTGATCATGGCGTTGATGTCGCGCTCCGCTACGGGCTTGACCAGGCCACCGGCAAGGGAAACCAGTTTGCCAAACATAGCCACTTCGCCGCGCCAGACGACCCGGGTCAGATCCGTGCCAACGTCTTCCAGCTCAAACCCGGCGTTCAGATTGAACACGCCACCCATGACTTTGCCTTTGCCTGCATAACTGGCGCGCAGGGGCGCAATCGTCTCCTCGGACTTCAGGACAACCTCGCCCGTGCCGTGAATCTTGCCCACGCCAACCTTGACCTTCACGAGTGCGGAACCATCCTCTTTCAACTCGTGTGACAGGTAGGTGGGCAACAGTGGAGCGAAGCGCGATACATCGGACAAAACCACGTAGACCTGCTCGCGCGAGGTCGGCACGGTAAAATCACCATTGAAGGTGTAGTTGCTCACTCAGCTGCCGCCCTTCCCGGCGCCTTGCTGCATATCCTGTGCTGCAGCAGCAATGGCCTCGAAAATGTTTTTGTAACCGGTGCAGCGGCACAAATTGCCCTGGATGCCCTTGCGGATTTCCAGAGCGCTGGGTTGCGGATTGGTCTCCAGCAGATGCACTGATGACATCAACATGCCAGGAGTGCAAAAGCCGCACTGCAAAGCGTGGTGCTCGGAAAAGGCCTGCTGCAGCGGGTGCAGTTTGCCATCCTGCTCCAAGCCTTCCACTGTGCGCACTTCGCAGCCATCGGCTTGCACTGCCAGTACCGTGCAGGATTTGACCGGTTCATCATTGAGCAACACCGTGCAAGCCCCGCAATAGCTGGTGTCGCAGCCGATGTGTGTCCCGGTCAGCAGCAATTCATCGCGAATGAACTGCACCAGCAACAGGCGCGGTTCCACCTGCCTCTGGTAGGCCTTGCCGTTAACTGTGACGGTGATACCAATTCGCTCGTTCATATCAGTAGGGCTCATATCAGTAGTACTCGTGGCTGTTCTTGATGGTTTCCCCGCTGGCGCGGCGCTGTGCAATTCCAATTGCGCGCCGGGTCAACGTGGCAATCAGCTGGCGCTTGAACGCGGCCGGTCCCCGTTGATCATCAAATGGGCTGGCCGAGGCAACAGCTGCATCAGCTGCCCTGGCAACCCGTTCTTTGCTGAGGCTGCCGCCCGTTAATTCCGCTTCCGCCTCGTGTGAACGAATGGGGGTCGGACCGGAAGAGCCCATGGCAATGCGCGCACTGACTACCTGGCCATCCTTAAGTTTCAGTTGCACACCCACGGAGGTGGTTGGAAATGCCGGCGCGCAGCGCTTGAAGGCACAGTAGGCGCCGCCAGTGCCGGCACCCGGAAGGGCAAATCGTACGCCGGTGATAAGTTCGCCTGGCTGCAAACCGGTCTGGTACAAGTCCTGGACAAAACCATTGATGTCCAGCGTCCGTTCCCCGTTGGGGCCGCGGCAGTGAATCTGCGCATCCAGGGTGTGCAGGAGGGCCGGCCAGTCACAACTGGGATCGCCAGAGGCAACGGAGCCTCCAATCGTTCCGCGACTGCGCACCTGGTTGTCCGCAATGCCATGGGCACAATCCGAAACTATGGGTACCGCAGCGGCCAGGGCAGACAGCGCGATCTGCCGGTGTGTTGCAAGTGCCCCAAGACTGGCCGTGCCGGCATGGGTGTCTATGCCGGCCAGTCCCGGGATGCGAGCTACATCCACCAGGTCGGTCGGTTCATCAAAACGGAGTTTCAGCAGTGGCAGCAGTGACTGGCCGCCGGCCAGGACTCGCGCCCCCTCTCCAATTCCTGACAACAGCTCAATGGCATGGGCAATGGAGTTCGCGCGGTGGTATTTAAATGGTGCGGGATACATGAGCGGCTTCCGAAAGTGAGATGATCAGCAGTGTACCTGTATAGCTTCTATTAACTCGTGGCAGGGTTGCTACGCTAGCACATCGGCTTCGACCTGAAAACGCTTATTTGCCTTGAAATTGACGAACCCATAGACTTCCGGTTGCAGTGCATTCCCCAGGCAGGCTCACCGCTCATGGTTAAACCCGGTTTAAGCGCCATCATGGAGGACCACGCCCTTGAGAGCGTCCCTCCCGGCGAGCGTGAAAACTGGCTGAAAATCGCCTGGAACACGGTGGGCCTGATTACCACGCTGGTGATCATGTTTTTTGGCGCCGTGGTGTGTTTCGTGGCCGGCGTCAAGATTGCCCTGCTGGCCGGTATCGTGTCCTTTGCCATTGGCAGCGCGCTGGGCCTGGCCCTGGCCCGGGTCACGGTGGAAACCGGTTTGTCCAATACGCTCATTACGCGGAAATACGGCCTCGGTGTGCGTGGTTCCGCCCTGGCGTCGATCATTTTTGGTTTCCTGATCGTCGGGTTCCTGGCAGTGGAAAACGGCCTGCTGTACCGCGGGTTCCTGTTTTTCTTCAAATGGCAGGACGACTGGATCGCGCGTCTGGTGTTGTATGGCTGCATGACGCTGAGCTGGATTCTCCTGACCGCCTTTGGTTTCCGGCTGGTTACGCGCACCTCTTCGCTGATGATTGTTGGCTTCCTGCTGGTGCTGGCCTGGATGATGGTTACCGTTCTGACCGGTGCTGCGCCGCTGAGCATGGACAGCCTGCTGTTTGCCAGCCAGATGGACGCCATGACGCTGGCCGGCATGGGTATTGACTCCGATACGGACAAGTTCGTATTCGCGCTTAACCTGCTGGTCGGTCCCGCCTGCGCCCTGGCGCTCAATACCGCCGACTTTGGCCGCTACGGCAAGTCCACCGCCCACGTCGCTACGGCCGCCATGATCGCAATTTTTGTCCAGTCCCTGGTGATGATGACCATCGGGGGTATATTGATGAAATCTGCCGCGCCGACCATGATTGCCTACTTCACCGACGTGGTTGGCATGTCGGCTGAAAGCGCGCACCAGCAGGTGCTGCGCAGTCCCGACAGCATTGCCGCCACCTTCATGGTGTTTGGCGGGGTGGCAGGCTTCCTGCTGATGATCCTGGCGCAAGCCAAAGCCCAGGTGCTCAATACCTACAGCGCCTCCCTGTGCATCGCCAACCTGGGCGATGCCCTGACGGGCTGGCGGCCGGGCCGTTTTACCTTCGTGGTGCTGGCCAACCTGCTGGCGCTCGGCATGTTGTACGGGGAAATCCTGCACTTTGTCGAGGGGTGGATCAAGCTGCTGGGGGTGTTGTTGAGCGCGCTGGCCGCTACCATCATCCTTGACTACTACGTCGTCAGCCCACGGCTTCCATGCCCGCAAAGTGAGCATGAGACGGTTAACTGGGCCGGCCTGGTGGCCATCCTGGCAGCGGTTTACGGCGCCCACTGGCTACTCAAACCGGCACAACCCATCGAAGTGCTGAGCTCGCTGGCGCTGGTGGCCGTGATCTATCCGGTACTGCGCCTGACGGTATTGCGCCCCAAACCAAGTACTTGACCCAGAGCAGGTGGCAAAAAGTTAAAAACAGGTTAAACTCCAGCACAGTTTCTGTGTGCTCACGCTCGCATCACATCAGCGCCCGCCCATGGAATTCAGCAGTAAACCTGTACTCATCACGGGGGAATTATGAAAAATCCGAACAAGCCGTTATTCCTTTGCCTGTCCTTTGGTCTCAGCCTGTTATTCGCGCTGCCGGTGAGCGCCCAGGTCATGCTCGAAGAAATCAAAGTCACGGCCCAAAAGCGCGAACAATCGCTGCAGGATGTAGGCATTGCCATCACGGCCTTCAACTCAGACCAGCTTCGCGTCCTGGACATCCAGAAGAGCTTCGACATTGCCAAGTTCACCCCCGGTTTGCACATCAGCGGCAACATCGCCGGCCAGAATACCCAGTTCTCCATACGCGGTGTGACCCAGAACGACTTCAACGACATCATCGAATCACCCAACGCGGTCTACCTGGATGAAGGCTACATCGCCATCGCCCAGGCCCAGACTTTTGCGGTCTTCGATATCGACCGGGTGGAAGTCCTCAAGGGACCCCAGGGCACCCTGTTCGGGCGCAACGCCACCGGCGGCCTGATCCATTACATCAGCCGCAAACCTAACTTCGACGGGGTTGAAGGCTATGGCGACATTACCTATGGCTGGTTTGATTCACCCACCAACGCCAATTCGTTCCGCTTTGAAGGCGCTGTAGGCGGACCGTTCAGTGATACAGTGGCAGGCCGCATTGCGGTTTATTACAACAAGGCCGACCCCTACCTGAAGAACATCTACCCTTATGCTGCAGTCGGTGCAGGTTCTCTCGGCTCTGGTACACCCAACTCACCCGGGGCTGGCGCCGGTGCTGACATGGGCGACGATGACACCTGGGCTTTGCGCGGCACCATGCTGTTCCAGCCCAGTGACGCAACGGCGGTTACCTTGTCTGGCAATTACGCGAGTACCGATTTTGCCACCGGCCCCTATCAGTCCAAACCCACCATTGGTGTGTTTGATGGCACCAATGGTGTCGGTGAATTGATCAACGTCATCGATGTTACCAACCCGGGAGAGTCCCGTACCGGCATAGGGCTCGGCGGCAACGATTTTGGTGGCGATACCAACAACAATGGATTATTTGGCCTGAACGACCCGGGTGGCGACCTGGTGGGACGTTTTGGCGCCGGTACCGACTTCTTTGGTTACGTGGATCCCGACGGCGACGGCCTGAAAACCTCCGGCGACTTCGCCTTCAAGAACAACGGCTGGACGGATACCTGGGGCGTTAATCTGCGGATCGAGCATGATTACGACGACAACCTGAAATTGACGTCCGTGACTGACTACAAGGACTACGAAAAGCTACTGTTCATCGACGTGGACTCAGCTCCCGTCAATCAATTGGCTAACTATGCCGGTGTCGATGCCACCAGTTTCACCCAGGAAGTTCGCCTGACGGGATCTACTGACGTTTCCGACTGGGTCGTCGGTTTCTTCTACCTGGATATAGATACCAAATCGAACAATGGCCTGAAAGCGCCGGCCAACAGCATACCGGCCTATCTGGGCGGTTTCCCGTTCCCTGCCGGCGCCGATATCGGCGTGCAGGCGCACCTTAAAACCAAAAACTATTCCTTGTTTGGCCAGTACGAGTGGGACTTCGCCGAAAATTTCACCCTGATCACCGGCTTGCGTTTGATGCGGGAAGAAAAAGACTACTCCATGCTCCAGGGTTTATTTTTCAACCAAAGCAATTACACGGCCAACGTGGGTGAACCCTTCTTCAACATCACTGCCGTCACCCCTGGTATTGACGCGCCCTACTACACCGACGACCGGGGGGATAACCTCTGGGCGGGAAAACTGCAACTCAACTACACACCCAACGATAACCTGCTGACCTATATCAGCTTGAACCGTGGTGTGAAAGCAGCCAGCTACAATGCACCCATCCCGGGCGGACTGGGATTCCCCCCTTCTTACCTTCCCTACAATGAGGAAATCCTCAGCACCATCGAAGCGGGATTCAAGCTGACTACCGAGTCCGGTCTCACGCGGTTCCAGCTGGATACCTTCTACTACGACTACAAGGATTACCAGACCTTCCTGTTCACCGGCGTCTCCGGCGTTGTGATCAACAGCGACGCGGATAACTATGGCATTGAGTTCCAGGTACAGACATCACCTGCGGATGGCTGGGATATCGTGTTCGGCGTGTCGTGGATGGACCCGACGGTGAAAGACGTTCCGCTACGCATTGGTTCGCCCCTGCCGCCGCGCAATGTGCGACCGAACTACGCACCCAAGTTCAAGTCCTCCGGCCTGGTACGCTACGAATGGGAAGCCTTTGGCGGGAACATGGCTGTCGCCGTCGATGGCGCTTATTCGAGTTCCTTCTACTACAACCTGCGTAACTTTGACGCCGACAAGTTTGACAGCTACTTCCTGCTGAACCTGCGCTGGTCCTGGGCCACGGCTGACGATACCTGGGATTTTGCACTGATGGGGCAGAACCTCACCGATGATCGCGCCGGCATCCAGGGCTTTGACCTTGCAACTTTGTGCGGTTGCAACGAAGTGTCCTACCAGCTACCCCGCTGGTATGGCGTAGAGATAAGATACAACTTCTGATACACCTCTCCTGCCGGCGCCCTGAACTACAGGGCGCCGGTTCGGACCAGGGCCCGCAGTAGCGGATCGCCTTCTGAAGAATTGGCGATCCATCCTCCGCTTGAGACCAAGGAGTGCTTGATGAAACTGGCACGTTTCTTTGAACAGTACCGGCTGGATTCTTTAAGGATCTCGCCAGATACGGACATCCGCGGCAAGCCGGTCAGCCTGGTCGACATAAGTTTCGTACCCGCGCAGGGTAGCGGTTCGGACCGCTACCAGGTGGCTTTCAAGCTATTGGAGCAGGCCGCAGGAAACGGCGCAGCCGACAGCCACCAGTTCCTCCGCGCCATCGGTCCACCACCAGCCTGTACGCTGGAGCTGACGCCGGCGGGCCAATCACTCAGCGCGGAGCAACTGCAGCAGCAGATGGACCAACTGATCGCGGCCATTTCCAGCCGCGTGGCCAAGATCCACAAAGAGCAATCCATTTTGCATATCCAGCCCGTTGGTAAGTCCTTCCTGCTGATGGATAAGACCCGCTTCGATGTGCTGGCCGACGATGGCGAGGGCCAACTCAACATTCGCATTTACCGCGAGGGCGAGATTAACGAGGCCGGCCTTGCCGCCAACGACCTGCTGGATGGCCTGTATTCCGGCATCATCAGGGAAATTTAACCGCCCGGTGGCCGGAGAAGCTCAGAAGCTGTCTTCCCCGCCGTGGTAGACAGTGTAGGGCACACCTGACAGCGCTTCCCCGTTGTCCCGGCCGACCCGGTAGGTTTCCTGGAAGTACAGTGAGTGGGTGCGGTCCTGGGTCATGAAATGCGGATGCATGGAGCACACCATGTTTTCCGGCAACACGAAGTCGAAGCCTTCGCCGATGCGCGGCATTTCAATCATGGTCATGCCAATGGAATGGCCGCAGACATGCCCTGAGCGGTAGCCCCGGTCAAAGATCGGCTTCATGCAGGCCCGGCTGACTGCCTCGGCGTTATTGCCCGCTTTCATGTGCTCCCTGGCCAACTCGTGGAATTCCAGGTAGGCCTGCATCATTTCCTGCATGACGGGATCGAAACCATTGGGCGCCAGCGGGCGCGAAAACTCCACCCAATGCCCTCCCTCCCCGGCAATCTCCAGGCCATACATCAAGCTGTCGCTGTCCTGTACCGGGCGCTGGCTGGGAAACACCATCTGCGGCCGTATGGAACCATTGGGCCCGGTACACACCATGTCCATGGTGCTGCGCGCGCACCCGGCCGTGGTGAAGTAGTGCTCGGCCACGCCCATCAGTTCGGCTTCGGTCTTGCCCGCCTCGTAGGACTGAATCACCTTGAGCACACCCTGCTTGTTGATCTCCATCGAGTGCCGCACCGAGGCCATTTCTTCGTCGCTCTTCTGCGCCCGCGCATAGTCAAAGGGAATCTCGAAATCGACGATCTCGAAACCACCCGCAGCCAGCGCGCGGTAGTCACGTACATTGATGATGTATTCCAGGCCGTAGACACCGACCTTTTTCGCGCCCTTGGCCTTGAGGTACTCGGCCATCCACTCGCCGCAATGGGGCGGGAACTCACGACGCTCGATGAACGTGGCGCTATGGTCTCCCACCCAGGTCGCTTCGCGGGGAAACACACATACCGGATCATCGGTCAGCGACACGATGACGTACGCGTAACGGTGCAGTATCAGGAATCCGCACATGTAGCGCACAGCACCTTCGAAACCGCTGTACTCGCTGCCGCTGATGACCAGGTAGTCAAGACCATGCTTTTCCATGGCCTTGCGGGTATTGGCATAACGGCGTTCGATTTCGCCCTTGCTGGGTCGAAAACGGTTGATGAATTCGGTCATGGTTTCTTGTTCCTCCACTCGTCCTCGCGCCAGGAGTATTCCAGGCCCTTGATGATGTCTGTGATTGCAGCATTCAATGGCGTTGGCACGCCGGTCTGTTCACCAAAGCGGGCGATACCGCCGTTGAGTGCATCGATCTCCGTCAGGCGCTTGTGCCGCACGTCGGTGAGCATGCTGGGAGGGTGCTGGTAGGCCTTTTCCCGGCCGTAGTCCAGCAAGGCATCCGGGTCACCATCGAGGGTTACGCCCAGTGCTTTGGCAACCGCTTTTCCCTCCTCGACCAGTGCCCGCATGACGCGCCGCACGCCGGGCTGGTCGCAAGCCACACCGTGGGGCAACCCGGTGAGCGCCGCCAGCGGGTTGGAGGCTGAATTGAAGATCAGCTTGGTCCACAGGGCACCACGGGCATCCTCCATCGCGACAATATCTGCTCCACCCCGGATCAGGGTCTCGGCCAGTAAGCGCACTTCGTCCATGCTGGCGGGTTTGGGCAGGAAGGGGCTGATCCAGGTTTTGCCGCCGGTGTCCTGATTCACCACACCTGGCGCCGTGATATGCCCGGCGGGGAAGGTCGTGCCCAGGATCACGCGGTCGACATACTCGGCAATCAATTCTTCATTGCCGATGCCGTTCTGCACGGAACAAACAGCGCCATTGCGAAAAATCCGCGCCGTTGCCTGCATCGCCGAACGGGTGTACATGGTCTTGACCGCCACGATGCCAAATTCGCACTCCGGAATTTCATCCGGATTGGTGCGGGCCTTGACCGGCACCACGATATTGCTGAGCCCGGTCAGTCTGAGACCATTTTGATTGATCGCATTGACGTGTGCCTGATCCGGGTCAAAGGCCCATACTTCCACGTCTTCCAGCCTGCCCAGATGGGCCGCAAACAGGCTGCCGATCGCTCCGCAGCCAACGATACATACTTTCATGTCTACCTCTTCGGGTTATGTGTGTGGCTTATGCGTGTGAACCCGCCGGCTTGAGCTTCCAGCTGCTTTCGCGGGCCTTGACCAGACGATACAGCGTTTCATTGATGGGCGCCGGCACCCCGGCCTGGGCGGCGGCGCGCACGATTGCTCCGGTAATCCAATCCACCTCGGTTGCCCGGCGCGCACGCACGTCCTCCAGCATGGATGGAACATGGGCGTAATCTTCGTTGCCGGTTTGGCCATGGCTGGTGGCCTTGACGTTCATATGCCAGGGATCCTCAAAGAGCTCAACGCCACAGGCAGCCGCCACGCGCTTGCCTTCGTCCATGGCTGCGTGCACCAGGCAACCCAGGTCCGCAAGGTTATCCTGCACGGCGAAGGATTTTACATGCGGCAGATCAGTCACGGCGGAAACACTGTTGATCACGGCATTGAAGATGAGCTTTGACCACTGCGCAGGCCGCAGGTCCGGAAAAGCCTCGGCCTTCAGGCCACTGGCCCGGATCAGTGATTCGACCGCTTGGGCCTGCTCAAAGGTCGCCGTGCTGCCGGCCCAGGGACCCAGCCAGGTCGCGGTATCCAGTTCGTATTCCACATGGGCATCGGAAAGACGCCGGCCACTCATGAACGTGACCGAGGAAAGGATCGGCCAGTTACCGTAGCGCGAAACCAGCTCCTCGCAGCCGAGGCCATTTTGCACGGTCATGACCAGCGGCATGGGGAAAATGGCCTTTAAGGATGCGCGCACTGTCTTCCACTGCATTGGCCTTGGTGGCAATGATGACCAGGTCGACATCACCGAGGTCGGACGGATCGGTGGATGCGATAATCGGGCAATGCGTGTCTGATTTGCCACTGACCCGCAGTCCCTCAGCATTGAGTTGGGCCGCGTGCTCAGCGCGCCGCGTCAGTACGGTTGACTGCACCACGCTGCCCAGGTGGCCTGCAAACAGGCTACCTATGGCGCCGGCGCCCACTACGCAGGTGCGTTTTATTTCGCTCATGCCCGCTTTCCCCATACCCGCTTTCCCCATATCCGTTTTTTGGGGCCGTTCGTTCAAGATTGTGACTGCTCAGAGTAACGGAAATCCTGCAACCGGGCTTGGATGGCAACGCAGGTCCCCTTGTCTGACTGTGCAAGGCGCAGGACAGATGCCCGCCGTTGGCCATCTCGGACTGGATTCATGCCTGGTTCTTTTGTGGGGCTTCCTGCCGGGATTTTTTGCGCAACTGGCTGGGCGAAATCGTGAAGCGCGCCTTGAAAGCGCGGCTGAAATGCGCTGAGTCATTGAAGCCCCGCTTGTAAGCGATCTCCGTGATGCTCTCTTCCGTCAGGACGGGATTCAACAGATCTTCCCGCGCCGCCTTGAGGCGCCGTTCCCATATCCACTTGGTGACTGTCATGCCCGAGTGCTGGAACAGGTTATGCAGGTGACGGGTCGATACGGCATTGGCCTTGGCCACCTTGGCAGGGGTCAGATCGTGGTCGGCATAGTGCTCTTCCATGTAGGACAGGATGCGACTCATGCGAGCGACCTGCGAACTCCCCTGTTGGTTTTCATCCAGACCCGTTTGCGAGTGCACCACCGCTGCAATCAGGTTCAGGGTGACCTCGGCCATGGTGAATTGCTCTGTCTCGGTCAGGTCGCTGGCCTGCATCACCAGCGATTTGAGCAAATCCGTGGTGATCCGGACCAGGCCGGCGCCGCTGAAGACGTGTGCGCCAAAGTCGCGTATCTGCCTCCCGAGAATGCGCTCATGAAACAGCCGCAGCGGCACCCGCAACAGCAAGCGCCTGCCGGTTTGCGGGAACGTCAGGGTATAGGGCAAGCCGCCGGGAATGATGGCCAGCGAGTCCGGATTAACGGAAAACTGTGCGTCCCCCTGCTCGATTTCCGCACTACCCTCCAACTGCACCAGCACCAGGTAATCAAACGCCGAGTCATCCTTGATGTCTTCGCTGCGCCGGTGCACCGTGAAGGGGTCGCTTGCGGAAAGGTAAATCGAAAGCTGCGCCAGGCGATGGCGGGTAATGGAGTAATATTCAAAATCAGCGGAAATCGGCTGGGGGAGAATCTGGAAAATGGCGCTTGAGGCGATATCCAGCAAGGACCTGAGCTCCGTGTGCTGCTCAACAGCGCTGCCAGGCCCGATGTAGGGCTGTTCTTTTCCTGCATTGCGCTTTGGGGCGGGCATCGGTGGCGGGAATCTCCAAGGGGGGCGCTGAGCCGGACCCAAACGGCCGGACCCAAACGGTATGACCAGCCGCGGGGCGTGTCAAGGCACGAGGGCCTGCGCTTGCAGTCAAGGCCCCTACTTGCGCGGACAAGACCCCTGCCGCGCCCTGGCCTAACATGGTACGGTAGACTTTGTGCTCAACAGTGTACCTGGCATGTACTCGACAAGTGCCCAAAAGGCGCCGTGGCGGCGTAAGCCCGCTGCGGTGACAATTCAGAGGAGTAATCAATGACCACCCCAATCAGCCCAAAATTAGTCAGCCCAAAAGTGGGTGTAATTTTCAAATCCTATGAACCCCTGGCGGCGATGCAAAGATATGCAGCGCAAAGCGAGGCGTCCGGCATGGCCGGCGGCTTCTGGATTGCCGAAGCGTACCACTGGTTCCGCCAGTACGGCCTGGAGTCCCGGGGATGTTTTACCACGCTGGCCGCGGTTTCCATGGCAACCAAAAAGATACCCATTGGCCTCGGCATCACCTCACCGTACATGCGGCATCCGACCATACAGGCCAATGAAGCGGCTGCGATCGATGAGCTTTCCAACGGCCGCTTCATCATGGGCATAGGCGCGGGCATGGTGGGTGTCGGCTACCTGGAATATGACGTAAAAGTAATGAAGCCAGTACCGGTGCACCGCGAATCCATGGACATCATGCGCAAGGTCTGGTCGGGAAAGGCGTTCAACTACGCCGGAGAATTTTTCAAATCCCAGATGCCTGCATATGATCGCGCTGCGGCGGGCCTGGCTACTGAAATCCCCATCTATGTTGGCGCTACCGGCCCGTTGATGCAGAAACTGTCCGGCAAGGAAAGTGATGGCATGCTGCTGGCCGGACTGACCGCACCCCATTTTGTACGATATGCCATAGAAAACATGCAGGACGGCGCCAGGTCTGTGAACCGGACCCTGCCGGATGATTTCCCGGTCGGCGGCGTCATCCTGTGCGCCTGCTCGAAGAACGGCAAGAAAGCACGCGATGCCACACGCAGCTACACCGGCACCTACATTGTCAACAAGATCCGCAACATCAAGAACAATATCATCCTCGGTGGCTCCGGCTTGCCGGATGAAACCTGGGCGCCATTCCGCAAGGCAATTGCCGACGGCACGGATGACAAAGTGACTCACTTCGTGACCGATGAGATGATGCGCCGCTTCACGGTGATTTCAGGCGAGCCGGACGAGTGCCTGGAAATAACCCAGGAACTGGTCGACTCCGGGCTGAACCTGCCCTTGCTGGAGGTGGTTGGAGCCAACGAAAAAGATAACCTGGAGACCATCCGCCTGATGGGCGAGCACGTGGTTCCCCATCTTAAGGCCGGACCGTCGGCCGCTCATTGAGGATGATGCAATCATGAAACTCGCCAGTTTTCGTCTGAAGTCCACCGGCAAGGCCACTATCGGCGTAGTGCTGGCCCAAGGTTTGCCAAATGAGGGTTTGCTGGATCTGCATGCAGCCAGCAACGGTAGCTTGCCTGCCAACATGATTGAATTCCTTGAACTCGGGCACGAAGCCATGGCGCTCGCGCGGAAGTTGGCCAGCGAAGGCAAAGGTCCGGTGTACACCAGCGACCAAATCGAATTGCAGGCGCCGGTGCCCAAGCCCGGCAAAATCATGCATACGTCGTGTAATTTTTCCGCGCACCTGGAAGAACTGACTACCTGGAGCGAGCCCGAATGGCAATCGCATAACTGGGGCAATTTTCACTTCGAACACCCCACGGGTTTCCTGGAAGCCCCTTCGTCCATATCGCCGCACGAAGGTCGGGTTTCCGTACCCCATTTCACCAAGCAACTCGACTACGAAATTGAAGTGGGTGTAATCATTGGCAAGACCGCATTCCGGGTGGCGCGCGAAGATGCGTTGGACTATGTGGCCGGTTTGACCATCTTCAACGACCTTTCGGCGCGTGACATCCAGGCCCGTGAGCATTCCAACCAGGTGATCCTGCTGGGCAAGAGTTTTGACGGTTCCTGCCCGCTCGGCCCCTACCTCGTCACCATGGACGAAGTGGGTGACCCTGACAACCTGAAGATGGTGTGTCGCCTGAATGGTGAGGAACGGCAGAACTCCAGCACCGCCAACATGGTGTACAAGATTGCCGACATGGTGTCCTGGTGGTCCAACACCACCCTGCAACCGGGCGATGTCCTGACCAGTGGCAGCCCGCCCGGCGTGATTGCCGGGATGAAAAACCCGGTATACCTCAAGCCCGGTGACCGGATTGACTGTACCGTCGAAAAACTGGGCACGCTGACCACCTTCATAGTCGAGTGACCTTATGTCAAATAAAAGCCATTCCGAACTCATCGCCCGGGCCGTTGACCAGATTGACCGCGAGCGCCTGGTAACTCTCACCGTAGACCTGACCAATATTCCCAGCCCTACAGGCTTCGAAGGCGATATGGCAAGGGCCGTGCACGAGGTGCTCAAGGGCGCAGGTCTGGATGCCACCCTGCAACCGATCGGGGACGAGCGCTACAACGCCGTCGGGCGATTGCAAGGCCAGGGCGGCGGGAAATCCCTGATGTTCAACGGCCACCTGGATACCTCCTTCGGCCCCGAACAAGCGCATCGCGGGATTGGTTACGAGTGTCGCGGTACGGTCATCGACGATGAGTGGATTTACGGCATGGGCACGTTCAACATGAAAAGTGCCATGGCGACCTACGTGACCGCCGTGGAGTCGATTCGCAAGGCCGGCATCCGGCTGCGGGGAGACGTGGTGATTGCGGGAGTTGCCGGTGAGATTGAAAAATCGCCGGTGAACAATTTTGACGGGAGGCAGTACCAGGGCTATGGCGTTGGTACCAAGTTTGCCATCACCCACGGTGCCGTTGCCGACTACTGCATCCTCGGTGAACCCACCAACATGATGCTGATTCCGCGCCACTGCGGCACTACCTGGGTCAAAATCACCGTGCCGGGCCACCTGATCCACACGGCCTGGTCGGACGTAGGAAAAAATGCGATCAACAAGAGCCGCCTGGTCCTGGATGCCATCCACGACTGGATTCCGGCCTATGTAGAAAAACATGCACTGGGCGATTTCCGTCCGCGGGTGAACGTCGCAGCCATTGAAGGCGGCTGGCCGTGGCGGGGGGCACGCACTCCGGATGGTTGCAGCATTTACCTCGACGTGCGCTCCTTGCCTGACGAACTGCCAACGAGTACCTACATGGAAGTGCGCGACATGGTGAATGCAGTCGTTCGCGCACATCCTCAGCTTGAGGGCACCAAGGTAGAAATATTTGTTTCAGCTCCGGGTACTTCCATTCCGGATGACCACGAACTGGTGCAGAGCATTATTTCAGCCCATAAGAATCAACTTGGCACGGCCCCGCAAATGGGCACTGAAACCTGGTACAGCGATGCTGCGCACATGAACCGCTACGGCATCCCCACAGTGAACTACGGCTCGGCGGGACGTATCCGTACCGGTGGCGGCGGCTTTTCGACCCACCAGGGTGAACATGTGCACATCGGCGACATGGTGGATATCACCAAAGTCTATATCGAACTCATGCTCAAGCTGTGCGGAGTGGCAAACTAACCCTGGCACAACAGCATGACCAACCCTGACCAGCGATTTGAATATTCAGCGATCAACCGCCGCCCGAAGTGGGAACTCCCCAACGGTGCGCGCGTCGCTGTTTACACCATCGTCAATGTGGAGGAGTGGGATATCAGTAAACCCGTGGCGCGGGAGTATGTCTCATCGCCAGCGGGAGTTGTAACCGTTCCCAATATCCCGAACTGGGCCTGGCACGAGTACGGCATGCGCGTCGGCATCTGGCGCTTGATGGATGCACTTTCCGCACGCAGTCTTAAAGCCAGCGCGGCCCTCAATGCCCGGGTCTGCCTGGGCGCCGGAGAGCCCGTAGCCCGCGCCATGCGTGATGCCGGCTGGCCTTTTATCGGTCATGGCTATGCACAGGCGGCTTTGCATACCGTGAGTAATCAGGCTGAGGTGATTCAACAAACCTACGATGTCCTGAAGCAATACACAGGCGTGGCGCCAAAGGGTTGGCTGGGGCCGGGCTTGCATGAGACCCTGGAAACGCTCGACTACCTGGCCGAAACCGGCTTCAGGTTTGTCTGCGACTGGCCCATGGATGAGCATCCGGTGCCCATGCAAACCCGCAGCGGTTCCATGCTGGCTATGCCGTATAACTTCGAACTGAGTGATTTGCCCATGATGGTGGTGCACCAGCATGAATCACACACCTGGCTGCAGCGCCTCACCGACCAGTTCGACCGCCTGTACAAGGAGGGCGCTACCCAGCCCCGGGTTATGTCCATGAGCGTGCACCCCTACATCATGGGCGCACCGCATCGCATCAGGTATTTTGAAGCAGGTTACGATTACATGCTCAAGCACGAGGATGTGTGGTTTACGACAGCGGATGAGATTTATGACTGGTTCATGCATGGCGACGCTGCCAGTACGTCCGCGAACGCCACTTCGAACAACAGCGGGTCGCAAAAAAGCAGGAGCCGGAAATGAGTCAAAAAATAAGAGCAGACCAGGTGTGGATCAGCCCCCTGAACCAGCACGAAAATGTTCAGGGTGGTTTTGACCGCAGCCGTACCGTGCGCTTTTATGACACTACGCTGCGCGATGGCGAGCAGGCGATTGGCGTCGTCTTCACTGCGCAGGAAAAGTTCGATATCGCGTGCAAACTGGACAGCCTTGGCGTGGGCCGCATCGAATCGGGTTTCCCGCGCGTTTCTGAAGAAGACACCCTGGCCGTGCGACGCATGCTCGATGCCGGATTTTCAGCCGAAATCTGGGGCTTCGCGCGCTGCGTGATCGCCGACCTGGACGCACATATCGAACTCGGCACCGAACAGGTACTGATCGAAATCTCCACCAGCGACGTCAAGATGAAGGCCTACGGATTTACCCGGGACGGAGTGAAGGAACGGGTAAAAAACGCGGTACAACACGCCCGGGATCATGACATGCGGGTGAATTTCTTTGCTGTCGACGCCACGCGTTCCGACCAGGCATTCCTGAAAGATGTTTACAGTCTGGCGCTGGAGACCGGAGCAGAAGAAGTTTCAGTGGTGGACACCATCGGGGCACTGGCGCCGGAAGCCGTTGAAACCATGATCCGGGACATCGCCGCCCATGTCGGCGCCCACGTTCCCATTCACTGGCACGGGCATAATGATTTTGGTCTCGCTACCTCGTCCGCAATTGCAGCAGTGCGTGGCGGCGCCCACTGGATCCAGGGCACCATCAATGGCATGGGCGAACGGGCCGGCAATGCGGACATCTGCGAAGTTGCCTTGGCCCTGCAGTGTTTGTACAACATGCCGGTGGAATTGGACCTGCGCAAGGCGCGGGAAGTATCCCGCATGGTCAGAAAAGCCGGCGGCTACCAGATCGATGGCTGGAAACCGGTGGTGGGTGAGAACCTGTTCGTGCGCGAAAGCGGGGCGGTCGCCAGCCAGTTCCATATCCCGGAAGCAATTGAACCCTACTCGGCGGATATTGTCGCCGCCCAACGCCGGATTGTGCTGGGCAAGAAAAGTGGCCTCGACAGCATTCGCCTGAAAGCGACGGAACTGGGGATTGAAATTCCGGCAGAGAGCGTGCCTGCTGTGCTCTCAAGGGTCAAAGCCCTGGGTTCCCAGTCACAACGCCTGGTGACTGACGACGAATTCCGGCAAATCACGGCACAGTGCTCAACCGGGTAGATAGTGGCCTGTAACAGAGAAATCGAAAGCAGCTCGCTCGATCTGGCGGCGCCTGGCTTGGTCTTCACTCGGCCGATAGCTATGGCTATCAACCTCGCTCCAGACCGGCGCCAGCCACCGCCATCCCTTCGCGATCCCTCTTCCACTTTCTCTGTTGCAGGCCACCAGGCCGACATGACTTACGGCAAGGTTTTATGGAAACAAGGTGCGCTATAATAAAACCAGCGGCTCCGACAGGGAGGTCAAGTTGGCCGGCAGGTAGTTGGAATGTTTAGGCCGAAGTTTGGTCAGACCTTATAAATCAGGACAGGTCGGAACCATGCACATTTTTGATATTTATCACCACCCAAAATACGGCGACGAGGCCGTGCGGCGTGGCTTTTCCTGGCTGGCCTTTCTGGTGCCCTCCGTGTGGGCGGTTCGTCGCGGTCTGGGCTGGACCACGCTGTTCCTGGTTGCCGCCTCCACCTTGATGTTTGATGTCGCCGAGCTTGCCAGCCTGCTGGCCGACTGGCCGATGCTGCAAATCCCCGTGTTACTGGTGATGGTCGTGGTGGTTGGTATCCTGCCCGGTTTTGCCGGCTACCGCTGGCATGCAGCCCACCTGCGCGAAGAGCATTTCCAGCATAAATGCACCATCGTTGCCGACGGACGCCGCCAGGCCATCAAGGCTGCCAACGACGACAGTTACGTCACCGAGATTCGCATCGCTTCGATGTAAATGATTCGCCATGATATTTGGGGTCGATATTTGGGGTCAGAGTAAAAACTCACTGGAAATCACAAGTATTCTGGAAGTGAGCAACATTTTTTACTCTGACCCCAAATATCCAGTACTCTGGAAGTGAGCAACATTTTTTACTCTGACCCCAAATATCCCGATTTCAGAAACTCGCGCAACAGGTGTACCCTATACCTCTGAGTGGCCGTACCCCGGAAAAGCCACTGTTTCACCAGAATATTCAGACAGAATAATCAGCCGGAACTAGGGAGAATCAAATCGTGGATCTAGCAATTCTTAGTAGCAATGCACCTTTTTTCTTCGCCAGGTGGATACACCTGCTCGGCGGCGTGGCCTGGATTGGCCTGCTGTGGTATTTCAATTTTGTCCAGGGAGAGTACTTCAAGGTCGCCGATGGCGCTGCCAAATCGGATGTGATTCGCAAACTGGTACCCCGTGCTCTGTGGTGGTTCCGTTGGGCCGCAGTGTTCACGTTTGTAAGCGGTGTCATCATGCTCGGTGTCAGGCACATGACGGGATATGGCATCATTGTTGGCGCCACCCTGGGTACGCTGATGTTTCTGAATGTCTGGCTGGTCATCTGGCCAAACCAGAAGATCGTCATTGCCTCTGCTGAGAAAGTTGCAGGCGGCGGGGAAGCCGATCCGAAGGCCGCGGGGGCTGCGGCCAAAGCAGGACTGGCGTCCAGGACCAACACCTTGTTTTCGATCCCCATGCTGTTTTTTATGGCTTCCTCGGTGCATCTCGCGCAACTCGCAACGCCAGTGACCGACGCCAGCATCCTGTCCAAGCTCTCGGTATTCGGCCTGATCCTTTTGCTGGCCATCAATGGCATCAAAGGTAAGACCGGGCCGCTGACCACCGTTAGAGGCGTGATCCACATGGGGTTGTTGCTGACCTTGGTTCTCTATCTCGGAGTTGATGTCCTGTAGGATTCGCATGTTCGCGAATCGGTAGAAAAAGGGCCGCGATTGCGGCCCTTTTTTATTTCGCTTGGAAGGTCGTCAGACCGCTTCCTTGAACTGCTCCTCTTCTGTAGATCCACTCAATGCCGACAATGATGACTGGCTGCCGCCAATCAACTGGGTCAGTGCGTCAAAGTAACCGGTACCCACTTCCCGTTGATGCTTTGTGGCTGTATAGCCGTATTTTTCCGCACTGAACTCGGCTTCCTGTAACTCAACGTAGGCCGACATTTGCCGTTCGCGGTAACCCCGCGCCAGGGTGTGCATGCTGTAATTCAGTGCATGGAAACCGGCGAGGGTGATGAACTGGAATTTGTATCCCATGGCGCCCAATTCCTTCTGGAACCTGGCAATGGTCTGGTCATCCAGCTTGGCTTTCCAATTGAAAGAAGGTGAGCAGTTGTAGGACAGCAGCTTGCCGGGGAAGCGGGCGTGGATGGCTTCAGCAAACTTCCTTGCCTGTTCGAGATCCGGCGTGCTGGTCTCGCACCAGAGCAAATCTGCCCAGGGCGCATAGGCCAGGCCGCGCGAAATCGCCTGGTCAAGACCTGCCCGGGTTTCGTAAAAGCCTTCAACGGTGCGCTCACCGGTAATGAACTCCTGGTCGTACTTATCAACATCTGAGGTAATCAGCCCCGCTCCCATTGCATCCGTGCGCGCCACGAGGATGGTTGGTACATCCATGATGTCTGCCGCCAGGCGTGCCGCGATCAGTTTCTGCACGGCTTCCTGTGTGGGTACGAGCACTTTACCGCCCATGTGGCCGCATTTCTTGGCCGAAGCCAGTTGATCTTCAAAGTGGACACCGGCAGCCCCCGCTTCGATCATGGCTTTCATCAGTTCGTGGGCATTGAGCACACCGCCAAAACCGGCTTCGGCATCAGCCACGATGGGCTGCATCCAGTCTATTGAGTCATCGCCTTCTGCGTGGTGCAGCTGGTCGGCGCGCAGCAGCGCATTGTTGATGCGGCGCACTACGTCCGGCACTGAATCCGCCGGGTAGAGGGATTGGTCCGGGTACATCGCGCCAGCCAGGTTGGCGTCCGCGGCTACCTGCCAACCTGAGAGATAAATGGCTTTCAGACCAGCCCTGACCTGCTGCATGGCCTGGTTGCCGGTGAGCGCACCCAGGGCATTTACAAACGGCTCGGTAGCCATGTGCCGCCACAGCTTTTCAGCTCCCTGGCGAGCCAGGCTATGCTCTATCTTTACCGTCCCCCGAAGTCGCAGAACGTCTTTGGCGTCGTACCCGCGTTTCACTCCTGCCCAACGGGGATTGGTGGACCAATCGGCCTGCATACAATTGATTTCGTGCTGTGTGTTCATCTTGGATTCCCGTGGCCAGGTGCTTCTATAAGGGAAGGACGATAGCAAAACCCCGCCTCCACCGCCTGTGCAGAGCGGACTTGGGTTGATTTCAGCTTATTGAGTTGAGTCAAACTTTGACAAGTCAAATGTTTCAATGTTAAATATACTTTTCGTTAATCATATATAGTGCTGATTTTGAACGATAAAACACCTCGCTTCTATTATAAGGGCAACCAACTCAAGCAGTTGCGTGCTTTTTGTGCCGTTGCCAAAAGCGGGAAAATGACCGACGCGGCCGCGCAACTGTTCCTCAGTCAACCCGCCATCAGCCTGCAAGTGCAGGCGCTGGAACGGGAACTGGGCACCGTGCTGTTCGAGCGTCACGGCCCGCACATCAACATGACCCGGGAGGGACAGGAGTTATACGAACTGGCGCGCCCCCTGGTGGAGTCGCTGGACAGTCTCAACTCGAGGTTCAATCGCCAGATGAAAGGCGATCTGAACAGCGGCGAGGTGGTGATTGCAGCGGGAGAATCCACGATCATTTATCTCTTGCCTGAATTGGTGAAGAAATTCAGGGAAGAATATCCGAATATCAACGTACAAATGCGCAACGTGACGGGACGCGACGGACTGGCGATGATCCGCGACGACGAAGTGGATTTCGCTATTGGCTCAATGCTGGACGTTCCATCCGACATCAGCTACCAACCTGTGTACTCCTATGAGCCGGCCCTGATACTGCCGCTCGGGCATGCCCTGGCGGAACGCAAACGCATCAAGCTGGAAGACATTGCGCCCTATGGCCTGATACTGCCGCCGCGCCGCCTGACCACCTGGCGCATGGTGGACCGCGTTTTCCAGCAACACCAGGTGCCATTCAATGTCGCGCTGGAGGTGGGTGGCTGGGAAGTGATCAAACGCTATGTAGAGCTGGATTTCGGTATTTCCATCGTCACCGGAATTTGCTTGCGCGACGACGACAAGCTGGTGGCGAAAAAAATGAGCGCCTATTTCCCCAAGCGCAGCTATGGCGTAGTCATGCGCCGCGGGAAATACCTGTCCGGCCAGGCCAGGGCTTTCCTGGATGTCGCGGAACAATCCACCCTGCCGGACTCCCCTTGGCGCATTGGCCACACTGACCGTTAGCGAAACCTCCAGGCCAGGTGTCGTTTACGCTGTTAACGGGAATTTGATTGAAACGGAGGGGCTGCGAGAAATAACTGGGTCGCAATTGGCTACAGCTGCAAGAATTTCGGATCAACAGGGTGAAAAGCTGAGAAAGCAGTCTGGCAGATAAACCTTGATTCTTTGAAATAGAGCTTTTATCCTGCCTAACCTCACGCCATCCCACGTTCCGGAGGCCAGCATGTCACGCCGAGCACTTTGCCTTAGCGTAAGCCTGTGTCTCCTGGCCTCTTTGGCTGCGACGACAGCCCACGCCACGAACTACATGCGTAGCTATCTGGTGAACAATGTGCTCCTGCCGATATCGAATTCCGAAGCAAACAGCTATGCCATAGATGTCGATGGCGATGGCTTCCCTGAGAACAGTATTGGCCAGTTGCTCGTTGCGCTCTCCACCCAAGGGTTCGATTTCTTGGGTCCAATGGACGCGGCAGTGGCATCCGGCAGCATCGTTCACCTTGTCGGCCTGCAGAGCACGGACGCGTTGTTCAAGAACGATCCCGCCGCGCAGGCCACTTGGTGTGTCGGCGTGCCCACGGCGACGCCACCGCTGTTCAACGGCACGGACAACCCGTCCTGCGCCGACACGTCCGGAACCTTTGTTGCCGCGTTGTCCGGCGGAAGCTTCACCTCGCCAGCGCCCGCCAGCACGCCGAATCCGGTCCCCCTTGACATCGAGCTGGCGATCGGAACGTCCCACGTGACGTTGCACGTGCTGAACGCTCGCCTCAGTTTCACAACCAATGCGGCCGGCAACATGCCCGTCGGCCAGATCAATGGCTCGATCCCGCACGACAATTTGCTGACCACATTTCCGCCGGCGATGGCCGAAGCGTGCAATGCCAGTATCCAGAGCAATCCTTCATCAAACACTTCGACGACGTGCAAGGGTATTTTTGACACCGGCTGCATCGGTTTCCCCGGCTACTCGGGCGACGGCCAGATAGCAGTTTGCGAGGTGACGGAGAACACGCTCTTCCAGGCCCTGTTTGCGCCGGATGTGCAAGTCGCCGATGGCGGCACCCTGGTCGACGCCAATTCCATGGGCATCCGCTTCACTGCCATTGTCTACGATTGGGAGTTTGCCAGCGGCTTCGAACCCTGAAAAGGGGTGAGGTTAGGAAGGCATGAAAGGGACAGAGGTCATTAACTCGGATTAATTACCTCCGTGGCGCATAGGCCACACTGAGCGTTAGGGAGGCTCACTAGGTCAGGTTATATCCCCGCTCGTCATGCAAGGCCAGATCCAGACCCTCTTGTTCCTGTTCCGCAGTGGCGCGTAATCCGATCACGGCATCAATCAGCTTTAGCAGGATGAAGCTCACCACGGCGCAATAGACAACTGTTACGCCGGCTCCCGCGAGCTGCGTCATGACCTGTCCGCCCATGCTCACACCTTCTTTTAGTCCTACCCCTCCAAGGCTGCTGTCAGCGAATACGCCGGTCAGGATGGCGCCAACAAATCCGCCAACGCCGTGAACGCCAAAAGCATCCAAGGAGTCGTCATAACCAAACGCGCGTTTTCCCTTGACCACGGCAAAGTAACATATCAACCCTGCCGCAATGCCAATCGCAATCGCGCCCATAGGCCCGACATAACCCGAAGCGGGTGTTATCGCCACCAGGCCAGCAACCGCGCCGGATGCGAGACCCAGCGCACTGGGTTTGCCGTAGCGCATCCACTCAAGGAACATCCAGGTCAGCGCTGCAGCGGCGGTGGCAAACTGGGTAACAGCCATGGCCATGCCCGCTACTCCATCGGCCGCTAGTTCACTGCCCGCATTGAATCCAAACCAGCCCACCCACAGCATTCCGGCGCCGACCATGGTTAACACAAGATTGCTCGGCTTCATCGGGTGCTGCGGGTAGCCATTGCGTTTGCCCATGACCAGGGCTGCCACCAGGCCGGCCACGCCGGCATTGATGTGCACCACGGTTCCGCCAGCGAAGTCGAGCACGCCCAGTTGCCCCAGCCAACCACCACCCCAGACCCAGTGGGCCACCGGTGCATAGACAAACGTGACCCACAGAGCCATGAACCAAAGCAGCGCAGAGAACTTCATGCGTTCAGCAAAGGCGCCAACGATCAGCGCAGGAGTGATGATGGCGAAGGTCAGCTGGAACATCGAAAATACGGTCTCCGGTATCACACCCTTGATCGAATCTTTGCCGACGCCGGCCATGAAGGCCTTGCCGAGGTCTCCGATGATGCCGTTGACGTCGTCACCAAAGGCCAGGGCATAGAGGTAGAACACCCACAGCAGGGTCACCAGGCAAGTGATGACAAAACACTGCATCATGACGCTTAACGCATTCTTCGCACGCACCATGCCGGCATAAAACAGCGACAGACCGGGAATGGTCATGAACAGAACCAGGGCGGTCGATGTCAGCATCCAGGCGGTGTCGCCTGGGCTCAGGGTATCCTGGGCCATGGCCATACCCGGCACCAGGGTGAGCAGCACTGCCCCAGCACAGACACAGGCGCCGGCAACTGCTTTTTTCACTCTCTTCATTTCAATTCTCCCCCCGCTCATATGGCTTGCGCGCCGGTTTCACCGGTGCGGATGCGAATCACCTGTTCCAGCGAGCTGACAAAGATCTTGCCATCGCCGATTTTGCCGGTTGTCGCAGAGCGCGTGATGGCCTCCACCACAAGTTCCAGAAGCTCCGTTGTAACGGCAATTTCAAGTTTAATTTTCGGCAGGAAGTCGACGTTGTACTCCGCACCGCGGTACAACTCTGTATGGCCTTTCTGACGCCCAAAGCCCCTGACTTCCGTAACGGTAATTCCGTTGACCCCAACCTCGTGCAAGGCTGCCCGAACATCGTCCAACTTGAACGGCTTGATAATGGCGGTGACCAGCTTCATAGATTTTCTCCGGCGTTACGGGCAATTGATTCGAAACTTCACTTACATCATTAAGCAGAAATCGTGCCAGCCTTGGAGGCTAAGGTTGGTGCCGGGCTTACTGCGGCGGTTGTGGCCGAGTACGGGAAATTTACGCGGCCAGGCAGGGACTGGCGCGAGTCCGACTGCGGGCCGGGATCGCGCCTGAGCAGTGCAGTAAGTGTCTTGCTGCACCAAAATGGTGCGATTCCCTGATCTCATGATTTAGGTCAAGCAAGGGTCCGCGAGCTCCCAACTACTTACTTTATACTCAGGCGATGTTTTGTGTACTTAGTCAATACAGTTGGAGAGCAAAGCAATGAAGTATGAAAAAAATGACGCCAAGCGGTGGGCAAGAGAAAACCTGCCGGGCATTGGTGGCGGTATTATTCAGCCTCTGAATAAGGACTACAGTATTGACTATGACGGTCTAAAGCCGTGGATTAACCGGCAAATTGAAATGGGTGTCGATTCCATTATTTGCGATGGCGCCTGTGGCGAGTGGCTGACCTTCACCGTAGAAGAACGCAAGAAGATTCACAAAGTGGCAGCGGAAATCGTGAACAACCGGGTGCCGCTGATAGCCAATACCAGTCACCCCAGCATCATGTCAGCGGTAGAACTCGCGCAAAATGCCCAGGATGTCGGCGTGGACTTGTTGATGCACTGCACCCCGTATGCCAACTCTTCTTCCAATGACGGCGTGTATCGCTACTACAAGTACCTGGCCGACCGGGTGGATATCGGCATTTGCCTCTATAACACCAAGCCAACCGGCTACCTCTTGTCACCCGAATTCATCAATGAACTGGCGGAGAAAATTCCCAACATCTGTGGCATCAAGCAGGGCATGGGGAGTATTGACCAGACCTTGAGGGCCTATAAACTGGCTGGCGATAAAATCGTGATTGGCGATCCATTCGAGGATTACTGGCCGGAACAAATCAGGTACATGCCGGACACGGCCTTCCAGTTCTGCAACTTCGCCCCGGCCCTGTTCCAGACCCCGGAAAAACCCAGGCTGGTGCAGTACACGCGTCTGCTCAAGCAGGGCAAGACCGCGGAAGCAATGAAGATTTACAACGAACTATCACCTCTGCGTATCCTGTTTCATGAGACACAGGTAGCCAGCCTCATGGGCAAGGGGGTATTTCCCCTGACTGCATTGAAGTACTGGGCCGAAAAACTGGGCTTGCCCGGTGGTCCTGTCAGGCCGCCTTTTGAACTGTTGACCGACTATGTGCGGGATGCGGTCGATTCGCGTCTGAAAGAGGCCGGTCTGATCGGCTGACGGTGCTTTCATGATTGGGTTTGAGTTATCAGACGAGCAAAAGCAACTGCAGGAAGTTGCCCGGAGATTTGCCGAGAAGGAGATCAAACCGGTCGCGGCGCAGATAGATAATACTGTTGACCCCCGGCGAGCTTTCCCCAGGGACGTGATCAGGAAAGGCTTCGAGTTGGGATTTCATTCCCTGTTGATTCCGGAACAATACGGCGGGGTGGGCGCAAGCCCAATGGAATACGCGATCCTGTTGGAAGAACTGGCAGCCGGTGATATCGGCATCGCGAACGCCTTTCACGTCGTCATGTCGATTTCAGAAATGATCGCCAAGAACGGCTCGCCGGAGCAGTGCGAAAGATGGCTGTTACCCATAGCTGAAGATACCACCGGCTCCCACCTGATTTGTTTTGGCGCAACCGAACCATCGGGTGGCAGTGAGGTTTTCTGCCCCCTACCGGATCCAAAACTGGGGACGAGGACCACGGCACGAAAGAATGGCAATCACTATGTCATCAATGGCAGAAAGGTCTATTCAAGCAATGCCAGTGTGTCACAGCTGTATGGTGTGTTGGCTCGAACGGATACGACCAAACCCAACTTTGACTCCTGTTCTGTTTTCTTTTTTCCGGCTGATACGCCGGGTTTCTCAATCGGCACGATAGAGAACAAGATGGGGCACCGCGCCTCAATGAATGGCGAGCTGATATTCGAGGATGTGAGGCTCCCAAGGGAAAACCTGCTGGGTAAGGAAGGCGCTGGTTTTGAAACGATCAATGCAATCTATGACACCAACGGCGTCGGCACCGGGGCCATGGCCGTGGGTGTGGCGAGAGCTGCCTACGAAATGGCCCTGGCCTATGCCAGGGAACGGGAAATATGGGGGCAGCCCATTGGCAGGTACCAGGCCATAGGCAATATGCTGGTGGATATGAAAGCCGACCTGGAAATGGCGCGGCTTATGGTCCGCAGAATCGCCTGGCAGGGTGAAAATAACCCTTCAGAGGGTAAATTACCGCCCACCATGGCCAAGGTCTACCCGGCCGAGATGGCACGGCGGGTCACCGTGAACGCGATGCAAGTACTGGGGGGCGCAGGCTACATGAAGGACTACCCGGCGGAAAAATATGTCCGTGACGCCATGGTCCTGCCGATTATCAGCGGCGCGAACGAAGTCCTGAAGTACTTCATGTCGATGAAACTCTAGTGTTTTCATGAGCCTCGATTGCCTGTTTGCACCTGGATCAGTCGCGGTTTATGGCGCCTCAGCCAGCGATTCGCGCAAGCTGGGCAATACCTTGCTGGCCAATGCCGCAAATGGGGCTCCTGAGGTGGTAGCAGTGCACCCAACGGCTGACACGATTGATGGCATTCACGCTACTGCCCATCTTGATCGGCCGGTTGACCTGGTGCTGATCTCTGTGCCGGGGCAAGGGGTCGAGGCAGCTGTGGCTGACGCTGCAGCGGCGGGGGCCAAGATCGGGATTGTCCTGTCATCGGGCTTCGCTGAGACCGGTGCACAGGGTCGCGCTGTCCAGGATCGAATCGTAGCGCTCGCGCACAGGGCCGGAATGCGACTCGTTGGCCCCAACTGTATGGGTGTCGTGAGCCATCTCGGTGATGGTAATTGGCTGAACGGGTCGTATTTCTGGGCAGTACCCAAAACAGCCGGAGGATTGTCATTCATTAGCCAATCAGGAGCTTTTGGCGGAATGTTTTTCAGCCATTTGCGCACCAGTGGCCTCGGCTTGTCACGTTTTTTGAGTGTGGGTAATTCAGCAGACGTGTCGGTCACAGATGCACTGGAATGGCTGGGGGACGATCCGCAGACGACAGCTATTGGCATGTTCATTGAAGGTATTGACGATGGGCGCCGCTTTGTCGAAGTAGCGCGCAGGATCACGGCACGCAAACCCGTCGTGGTGCTTAAGGCAGGAAAAATGGCAGCCGGGGCCAAGGCAGCCGCCAGCCATACGGGTAGTATGGCTGGAAGCCATGCAGCACTGCGGGCCGGACTGCGTCGGGCCGGGGTTATCGAAGCCGCCGCTACGGAGTCGTTTTTTGATGCCATGGACGCCGCTGCTGTCGGGCTCACAAAGACAGCTGTGCGCAACATCGCCATTGTTACCATCTCGGGGGGGCCGTCGGTGCTGGCTGCCGATGCCGCAGAACGAACCGGGCTCACCCTGCCCGCTTTGGGCGAATGTACCCTGGCACAGCTGCGCACGTTAGTACCCTCGTTTGCTGCCTTGGGTAACCCCATTGACCTGACACCCCAATGTCCGATCGATAATTTCATACCGGCCATCGAGGCCGTTTACGCAGACGAATCTGTAGAGGGTATCGTAGCCATCAACTGCGGGCTCGACTTCCCCCAGTTCGGCATGGGTGTTGCCCGTGGTATCGCCCGTACCGGCAAACCCACCACTGCATTCGTGCTTGATGCGCCGGGGGTGGAAGCCGCTATGGCTGCCGCTGGTGTACTCCGGTTTGCGTCACCGGAACGAGCCGTCGCTGCATTGAAAACACGAGTCGGGACATGAAAGCGCTCAGCGAATGGGACAGTAAGCTCCGTCTGGGCCAGCGGCTCCCGCGTCCCGCGGAAATCCTTGCGACATCACGCGCACAGGCAGAGGAGTTCGCCGCCGCAATGGACGGCCAGATCGTTGCCAAAGCATCCGGTGTCGCCCATAAAACCGAGTCCCGCTTGGTGCGGTTCGGACTGGTGCCATCCGATATTGGCGAGGCGTGGAGCGATCTTGCCGCTGCCGGCGATGGCTCGGTACTGCTTGCCGAGCAACTCAAGGCCGAACTTGAGCTGATCGTCGGCGGTTATCGCGATCCCGGCTTCGGCCCGCTGGTCACCATTGGTATCGGTGGCATCGCGGCGGAGATTTTCAGTGATGTTGTGGCGATCCTCGCTCCGCCTGAGGAGGGCGAGGTGGCCGTTGCAGTGGCGCAACTTGCAGGACGCCGGTTGCTGGGGGGCATCCGCGGTGGCCCGCCTGTGGATCTCAAGGCACTGGAGGGAATTGTCGGAGTGGTTGCCGAACTTCTATGTTCGGACCCGGCCGTGGCCGAGATTGATTGCAACCCGGTGATGGTGTGCAACGGTGTCCCGATCGTCGCCGATGCGCTGGTAGTGCTGCACGAGCAGCACCAGGCCCCTGCTGGCTGCAGCAAAATGAAGAGTCAGGACTAAATCATGTCAGACGTTAAAACCTACTTGTCGCCCCACAGCCTGGAACATGCCGTAAAAGCCATGGCCGGGGGTAACGTAACGGTCTTTTGCGGAGGCACCGACCTGACCCCGCAAACGAACGCCGGCCTGCGCCAATACGCCCGGACCTTGATGAATATTCGCCGCATTGATGGCCTTTCCGGGATTGCTGTAACAAACGGCAAGGTCAGAATCGGCGCGCTGACGACTGTGAGCGAGATAAAGCAGGATCCATTGCTCAAAGAAATCGCCCCGGTACTCGTCGAAACCGCCAATCGGTTTGCCAGTGATCAGATTCGTAATGCCGCATCTCTGGGCGGCAATATCTGTAACGCCTCACCCGCCGGCGATATGATCATTCCTCTGCTGGTACTGGATGCCGGCGTTGAGCTTGCCAGCTGGCTGGATGGTGTTGTACACACCCGGCTTGTGCCCCTGGATGAGTTTTTTACCTCGCCCGGAAAGACCGTCAAGCAAGCCCATGAGTTATTGACGGCAATTGTTTTCGACAAACCGGCGGTGACGTTTGTCGCGCGTTTCCGAAAATCCGGCCCGCGTCCGGCCCTCGAGATCGCAACAGTTTCCATCGCTGTCGGCGGCAGGCTGGAAAATGGCTTGTTCAAAAATGTTCGGGTGGCCATGGGCGCGGTGGCGCCGACACCCGTGCGTGCCCGCCGCGTCGAAGCCACACTGGAAGGAAAACCCCTGGACGCTGATGGCATTCAGGCTGCCAGTACCAGCGCCGGCGAAGATGCCACCCCTATTGATGACGTTCGTGCCAGTGCATGGTATCGCGGTCATCTTGTTCGCGTATTCACTCAGGAAGTACTTAATGATGTCCTTGAAAGTAGAAATTAAGTTCAGGCTCAATGGCCGCAGGGTTACGGTAGCTGTGCCCGTGACCATGACGACCCTGGCCATGTTGCGCGATGTGCTTGATCTGACCGGAACTAAATATGCCTGCGGTGAAGGTGAATGTGGCGCATGTACCATCAAGCTTGATGGCAAAACCGTCAACAGCTGCCTGATGTTCGCCGTGGATTGTGACGGCCGCGAAGTAGTGACCATTGAGGGACTGAAAACGGAAAAGGCATTGCATCCCATGCAGCAGGCCTTCGTTGACCATGGCGCAATCCAATGTGGGTTTTGTATGCCCGGCATGATCGTGCAGGCGGATTACCTGGCAGAAAACAATCCTGCATTGAGCCGGGAAGAGTTGTGCCGTGGACTCGAAGGAAATGTCTGTCGTTGTACCGGTTATACCAAGGTGCTGGATGCCGTAGCCTCCATTGTCAAGACATGCAGATGAGGCATTGATTATGGACCAGAACGTTATTGCTTCACGTATCAAAAAAACCTCCTTGATCGGTCAGCGCATTCCCAAGCCCGACGCACCCGACAAGGCCACGGGTAAAACCCGGTATATAAATGACATGGTTTTACCGCAGATGTTGATCGGCAAAATCCTGCATGCCGGCCGGCCCCACGCAGAGATCCTCAGCATTGATACGACGGCCGCAGAAAATCTGCCGGGTGTCCATTGCGTGTTGACCGGCAAGGATGCAGAAGGGCTTAAGTTTGGTTTCGTGCGCGACAACGTTGCCCTTAAAAGCAAGGTTCGCTGTGAACACGATGAGGTGGCAGCGGTTGCGGCTGAAACAGAGGAGATAGCAGTTCACGCGCTGAGCTTGATCAAGGTGGAATACAAAGACCTTCCCGGCGTCTTTTCTCCGGAAGACGGGCGCAGGAAAGATGCGCCCCTGATCCACGATAACTTTCCGGAAAACAAGAGCCTCCATTTCGAATTCAAGCACGGCGACCTGGCGGCTGCGGAAGCCGCATCAGACTTCATAGTCGATAATGTCTTTGCAGCTCATCGCGTGACTCATTGCTGCATGGGAACATCCTGCGCCATTGCGGATTTTGACAGCAAGGGCAAACTGACCATTTGGTCACAAACCCAGTACCCCTATAACTACAAAATGGATCTGGCGCCGGCATTGGGTATCCACCCCGGTGATATCCGGGTTATTCAGCCCCCTGTTGGCGGCGCCTTTGGTTCCAAGCTGGATGTGTACCCCTACGAACCCATCGCCGCGCTCCTGGCAAGGAAAACTGGCCGCCCAGTGAAGGTCCTTTACTCCCGTGAAGAGGAGTTCAAAAGTGCACCTACACGACAAACAGCCGTAATCCACATGCGTACAGGGTGTACCAGGGACGGCACACTGACGTTCCGCAGTGCTGATGTCCTGTTGGACAATGGCGCCTATACATCATGGGGGCCGACTATCCCGGTCATCATGATGCGGACCACATCCGGTCATTACCGGGTGCCGGTAGTTGATTTCAAGGCCCAGGCAATTTACACCAACAATCCCTATGCCGGCTCATTCCGTGGCTATGGCAACGTGCAGACAACGTTTGCCACGGCGCAGCAAATGGACATGCTGGCTGAATGCCTGGACATGGACCCGATCGAATTCCATTTGAAAAATGCCCAGAAATCCGGTGAGACGACGCCGCAAAAAGCCTTTCTCAGGGAATGTGCCCTGGCCGAATGCCTTGTGACAGCGGCAGAGGCCAGCGACTACACGAATAAACACCGGCGATATGCGCTGGCCCGGGAGAAAGCAGGCCGATACAAAAAAGGTATTGGACTTGCCTCCTCTATCCATAATGCCGGCGGCGCCAAGATCCATAAATCGGATGGCTGCGGCACCATACTGAAGGTCGATGATTTCGCGCGGGTTACGGTGATCACCGGGGCATCTGAAATCGGCCAGGGCATTGATGCGGTTATTAACCTGATCGTGTCCGAAGAACTTGGTGTCCCACTCGAGCACATAACCATTGTCAATAATGATTCGGACATAGCCCCGTGGGATGTGGGAGTGCATGCCTCACGAACGACTTTTATTGCCGGTAACGGCGCCCGTCGGGCTGCTGTGCAGGCCAGGCAACAAATACTGAATGCCGCTGGCAGGGCATTCAAGCTCCCGGCCGCGGATCTTGACCTGCGCGGAGGCTTTGTCGTAAAGGAAAAGTGCGGGACACAGGTCATTAAACTGGAAAAGCTGCTTCGTCAAATGCACTTCCAGCCAATACCGGAACTGGTGATGGTGACGGACTATTACGAGCCGAAAAGCCAGCCGGAAGGTGCGAATCATATTTCCGATCACTCCGCTGCCTATGCACATGCAGTGCATATTGCTGAAGTTACCGTAGATACCTATACCGGTGAAGTGAAAGTTGACAAGGTCACTTCGGCTCAGGATGTTGGCAGAGTGCTCAATCGTATGGGGCTCGAAGCGCAGATTGAAGGTGGTATTGCCTTCGGACTTGGGTATGCGCTCAGTGAACAAGTCCGGCTGGAAAATGGCATGGTTCAAAATCCCGGCTTCCGCGATTACAAGGTCGTCACCGCGCCGGAGATGCCCGAGCTTGATTTGCACTTTATTGAAAGCGACTGTGCGGAAGGTCCATATGGCGCCAAGGGCGCATCTGAATTGCCCACCATTGTCATAGCGCCAGCGATCGCTAACGCGGTCTACAACGCGACCGGCATTCGCTTCCTCAGTCCGCCACTAACACCGGAAAAAGTCGCCCGGGCGATTTGGGAGAAGCAACAGGCCACCGTGCGCGTTTAGATCCAATTTGGATCGAACGGTGATCAGCAAAACATGATGAATATCGCACACTGGATAGAAAACTGGGCCCTTGCCACACCCGAAAAAACTGCCATCCGTTTTGAAGGAAAGGCAATTAGCTACCTCGAATTTAACAGGCAGATAAACGCCAGTGCCCAAGTGTTGAAAAACGGACTGGGCATTCAACCCGGAGACCGAATCGCCTACCTGGGACAGAACCATCCGCGGATACTCGTGTTGCTGTTCGCCTGTGCCCGGCTGGGGGCGATATTTGTTCCACTCAACTGGCGCTTAACCCCAAACGAGCATCTGTACGTTTTGCACGACAGTGGTGCCAGGACCTTGTTGGTTGATGCCCCCTATCGTGAACAGTGTGAAAGTCTGAAAACTGCGCTACCTGACTGTCAATTTGTCTCTGTCCAAGGAGACCAAAGCCCCGGCTGGTTGACGTGGGCTGATCTGCTGAAAGCCGCAGCAGGGGATGACCACTATCCGGACATCGGTCTGGATCAAGCCCTGCTAATTATCTACACTTCCGGCACCACCGGTTTTCCCAAAGGCGCCGTATTAAGTCAGGAAGCCATACAGTACAACGCTATCAACAGCATCATCATGCAAGACATGACCAGTGATGATCTCATCCTCACATTTCTTCCCTTGTTCCATGTGGGTGGATTGAACATCCAGACCACGGCGGGATTTTATGCCGGTGCTACAGTAATTCTTCACCGGATATTTGATCCTGGGCAAGTCCTGAATTCGATTGTCCATGAAAAAGCCACACTGACGATCATATTACCGGCGCATATGCCGCTTTTGCTCGAACAGTCGAAGTGGGAAGAGTCAGACCTTTCGAGTTTGCGCTGTGTTCTCACCGGTTCCACGGCTATTCCGGAACAGATGATCCACTACTGGCACGTTAAAGGCATTCCATTCATCCAGGTATACGGCGCCAGCGAAACCTGCCCCATTGCGATACACCAGAAAATCGCCAATGCCCTTGCAACAGAAGATTGCATCGGATTTCCCGCCATGCATTGCGAAGTTCGCATTGTCGATAACCAGGGCAAGGATTGTGGCGTGGATGAACCCGGTGAGATTCTTATTCGCGGCAAGAATGTGATGTCCGGTTACTGGCACAATGAAGAAGCGACGAAGGACACCCTCGTTGACGGTTGGTTTTGTACTGGCGATATCGGCTTTTTCGACAAAACCGGTTGTTATCATTTCCTGGATCGAAAAAAAGACGTCATCATTTCCGGAGGTGAGAATATTTATCCCGCCGAAATTGAAAACGTATTGAGCGACCATCCTGACATACTGGAAGCCGCGGTTGTCGGCCGTGAAGATCTCCGTTGGGGTGAAGTGCCCGTTGCAGTGATCACGGCCAAGGAAAACCATGCTCTTACAAAGGATCAGGTGCTTGATTGGCTAAACGGCCGCTTAGGTACGTACAAACATCCCCGGGATGTCTTGTTCGTTGACGCCCTGCCACGTAATGCAATGCGCAAAATCATGAAGAATGTATTGCACGACATGGTAAACCCCTGAGGCTCTTTTGAAGTTCTTATGAAGTTCCCATGAATTTCTCATCAATAACCGACCCGGCCAGCCAATGAAGATAATATATCGCGCCTGGCTCAGAGATCGGGTTGGTTGCGCAGAAGAAGAAATCACCTTGCCGGCTGAAGTAAGCACTGTTGGTATGTTGATCGACTGGTTGTCCGCACGCGGACCACGCTACGAAAGAGCATTCGAATTCATCGAGACCATCAGTGTGTCTGTCAATAAAGTCTGCGTCGGGAGCGATGCACCCATCAATGACGGCGATGCAGTCATCTTTAATCCTCCGGTTGCTGGCGGCTAAAGCGACCTCAGGGGAAAACCCTGTTGCACTCAAGATGTTGACACATCAGGCTTTGGAGCCAGTTCCAGGTATTTCAGCATGCCGATGAAATCCGCCATGCGGGACTTGCGATAGGCCGCCACGTCCATGTCGCGGTAGTCATAAAACCCCACACCATCGCGTAAACCATTGCGCTGGTTGTGCATATTGTCTTCGATAATTTTAGGGGTCCTGAAGCGGTCTTTATCCAGTGTTTTGCACAGGTATCTATCCGCGTAGTAAAGAATATCTCCCCCGCCCCAATCGATGAATTCAGCCAGGCCCAGCACGGCAAAACGAAGTCCGAAGCCTACTTTTACCGCCTTGTCGATATCTTCTGCAGTCGCCACGCCTTCCTCCACCATGCGCGCTGCCTCGTTCATGGCCAGTGCCTGTATGCGCGGGACTATGTAACCCGGCGACGCTTTCATGCGCACGGGCACTTTGCCGGCGGCTTCCAGCCAGGCCACAAGGCGCTCCGTGGTGGCGGCGGAAGTGAAATTGCCATGACTGACTTCCACCAGTGGCATCAGGTGCGCCGGATTCAGCCAATGAGCGTTGACGAAGCGCTCGGGGTGCGTGACAAAGCCCGCGAGATCGTCGACCAGGATCGTTGACGTGGTCGAAGCAATGATGGCATCCGGACCAGCGTGAAGAGAGGCCCATTCCAGGGCGACCTGCTTGGCAGGCATGACTTCAGGAACGCCTTCGAAAAAAAGTGGTATCTCAACCGCGGATGCGGCTGCACCTGCGGCTGATACCAGGGAAATCCGGTCGGCAATCCTGCTGACGTGCTGTACATCGAACAATCCGACTTCAGCCAGGAAGCCAAGGTCGGCCTCCATTTCCGCCCGGATAGCGGCGGCCATGGCTGCAGATTCTTCAGCACTGCGCTCCTTCAGGTCAATCAGGATGGACTTTGTACCCGCCAGGGCAAAAGACAGGGCAATGCCCCGCCCCATGCGCCCGGCTCCCAGCAAGCCCACCGATGATGGCAAGTCACTCACAAGGCAAATCCTTCCCGCAGCAGCTTGTGCATTCCTTCCCGGCTCAGCGCATCCAGGCCAAGGGATTCCAAAGTGCGGCCTTCGGCGTAGAGATCGCGGCCAACAATGGCCGATGCGATCGCCAGGAAGCCGGCGGCAATGGGTGTTGGTACACCCGCCCATTTGCCCACGGAGGAAATCAGCGACAGGCCAAAGCGGGTGTCTTCCAGCATGTAGCGGTGCTCCGTGAGCACGATATGCTCCCGCCAATCACCGGAATCTGTCAGTTTGTCATGGGCGCCGCGACCGTACATCCACTCCTCACCTTGCCTGGCATAGTGATCTGCCAGCGGGAAATGCGGCGCAGCGTAGCCCAGTTCCGTGCGCAAGGCTATGCGCTCTGCATCCAGGGCATCGGTAACCCGGCGAATGGCTGGCTGGGTGCCCTCGTTATGAATATCCCAATGTTCGAAATGCTCAAGCGGTCCGGCGTTCATCATGATCAGGGGCGGATGAATGATTCCGCCTGCGTTCATCAGGGCGCCGGACAAAGCATCCTCGGATTTTTCCATTGCCGGGTAAGCCCGGGAAATCACGGACCAGGCGTGTTCGCTGTTTCTGGCGGGAAACACCCCGGTTGGCAGGCGTTTGGCATAAGCGGACACCACCACGTAGTCGGGGCCATGTTTGCGTGCGAGGTAAGGCAGGGTGCCCGTTTCAGCGAAAGAAACATCTGCGCCGGTGCCGGCATCCTTGACCGCTTTGGCGAAAATGTAACTGCCGAATGTGCCAGGCGGCAGGAATATCACCTGCCCATCGGTCAAGTGTGGCGCCAGTGCCCGCGCCAGGTTTTCGTGGCTGGTCGAGGGCAAGGGAATGACGATGAGCGCGGCACCCGATACAGCAGCTTGCAGGTCATCCGTAACCAGGGGAATGCGGATATTCCGTTCACCTTTGAAATCCTTGAGGCGGATGGCGCCGGTCTTCCTGATTGGCTCCAGGGCTTCGCCATCACGCCGCCAAAAACGCACTCCATGCCCGTTTTCTGACAACTCAGCTGCGGCTGCGTGGCAACCATGGCCACCTCCCAGTACTGCGATTTCCATGAAACTCTCCGCTCCTGCTGCACTGTGTGAAGCCCGCATACAATCGGCTTCTTTGCGTTTTCAGCCGTTTATGTCGATGACGATCCGTCCGCGAATCTCACCATTCAGCAAACCGGCCGCAAGTTCCGGCAGTTTGGCGAAGGGCTCCACCGAATAGATCTCCCGCAAACGCTCCTTGTCGGCCAGCTGTGCAAGTGCGGCCCATGCGCGCCGGCGAACGGCCTGGCTGGCCATGACGGAATCGATCCCGCGCAGGGTCACCCCGCGCAGGATAAAAGGCATGACGGTAGATGGCAGGCCGATGCCGCCGGCCAGCCCACAGGCCGTCACAATACCCTCGTATCGGGTCTGCGCCAGGACGGTTGCCAGTGTTTTGTCGCCGACGCTATCCACCGCAGCGGCCCATGTTTCCGTTTCCAGCGGGCGGCAGTCGCGCACGAATTCTTCGCGATTTTTTACGGCGCTGGCGCCGAGAGATTTCAAAAATGTCTCGTGTTGAGCCGCTCTGCCGCTAACGGCAACGACCTCGTATCCCAAGCCGGAGAGCAGCATCACCGCCACAGTACCTACGCCGCCGGTCGCGCCCGTCACAAGCACCGGCCCATCGCCAGGTTTTACCCCCTTGTCCTGGATGGCCAGCACGCACAGCATCGCGGTATAGCCCGCAGTCCCGATGGCCATCGCCTGTTCATTGGTGAAAGACTCCGGTATGCGCACCAGCCATTCCGGTTTCAGTCTTTGCTTTTGTGCATAACCACCCCAGAATTTTTCAGACAGGCCGAACCCGTTGACCAATACCCGGTCACCCGGCGCCCAGTCTGCACTGCGGGACTCAACGACCGTGCCGGCCAGGTCAATGCCACAAACCATTGGCGTACTGCGGCAAATTTTGCCGCGGCCGGTCACAGCCAGTGCATCTTTGTAATTAAGGGTTGAATGGGAAATGGCGACCAGCACATCTTCGTTGGGCAAGTCATCCACCGAGATCTCTGTCAAAACACCTTTGACTTTGCCGTCAACTTCTTTTGCCACCAGGGCCCTGATCATCTGACTCATTAAATTATCTCTCGACTTGAAAATTCCATGCTAACTGCGTTATGGAAACTCTTTTCAGCGACTGACACGCCCCGAGGCATCGCCACCCATCAGTTTCTCGGCTTCCGCCACCGAGACGCGGTTGAAATCCCCCGGCACCGAGTGTTTCAGGCAACTTGCAGCAACGGCAAATTCGAGCGCAGTATGGTGGTCCGGATAGGTGTTCAGCCCATAAATCAGGCCTGAGGCAAAACTGTCTCCACCCCCCACGCGATCGATGATGTCGCTGATCTCGTAGTGCCGGGACATGTGGAACCCTTCCCTATCCCTGAGGCAGGCTGACCAGCCGTTGGCATCGGCGCTCTTTGACTCGCGCAAGGTGATAGCCATAACGGAAAGGTTTGGATAAAGCTGCAGCATCTTGCTGCTAAGTTGCTCGTACTTGCGCAAATCCAGTGCGCCGCTGGTTACATCCATGTGGCTCCCGTCTACCTGCACGCCCAGCGACTTCTGGCAATCTTCCTCGTTGGCGATGCCGACATCGACATGTTTCACCAACTCAGTCATGATTTCCGGTGCTTTCTTGCCGTACTTCCACAGGTTGCCGCGATAATTGAAATCGCAGGAAACGGTCAGCCCGCATTCCCTGGCTACCTTGCACCGATTGCAGGCTCAGTTCGGCGGCCGAGGCGCTGATCGCCGGCGTGATGCCGGTGATATGCAGCCAGCGGGCGCCCTGGAAGATGGCTTTCCAGTCAAAATCACCTGCCTTGGCCTGCGCCATGGAAGACCCGGCGCGATCATAAATAACCTTGGAGCCACGCTGGTTTGCCCCGGTTTCAAGGAAATAGATACCCATGCGTTCCCCGGCTCTTTTGACATGCCGGGTATCGACACCAAAGCCGCGCAGTTCACGGATGGCCGCAGCGCCAATATCGTTATCCGGCAGCACCGAGACAAAGCCCGAATCCAGGCCGAAGTTGGCCAGCGCCACGGCAACATTGGCTTCTCCGCCGCCAAAGGTAGCTTCCAGCTGGGGGGACTGGAAAAATCGTTCATGTGCCGGCGACTTCAGCCGCAACATGATTTCACCAAATGAAAGGTATTCGGACATTGCTACATCTCCTTTGCTCTATGGCTCCCAAAAACCCATGGGTCCCCTGCCCTATTGATCACTGGCTCTATGCCGGCCTGGCCTGGTCGGCAATGGCCCGCGCCGCAATGGCCAGTCGCGTGACCGTGGCGTAATCACCGGCCGCGATGGCAGAAGATGGCGTGAGCCAGCTGCCACCACAGGCAATCACCTGGGGCAACGCCAGGTACTCGCCCAGGTTGGCAGCGGATACACCGCCGGTGGGCATGAAGCGAACGCCGCGAAATACTGCAGCCAGTGCTTTGAGCATTTCAGTTCCACCGGCCAGCCCGGCAGGAAAGAACTTCACAGTGCTCAGCCCCATGTTCCAGGCGTTCTGCAATTCCGTGGCCGTTGCGATCCCGGGGAATACGGGTAGCGCGGACTCCTGTGCAAGGCGCACAACCTTCTTTTCCAGGCCCGGTGAAACAATAAACTTCGCACCGGCTTCAATCGCCTGCTCTGCCTGCTCGGGCGTCAGCACGGTGCCCGCCCCCACCACCGCTGCAGGGAAAGAACGCGCGACTTCTTCCAGGCAGACCATCGCTGCATCCGTGCGCAGGACCACCTCGATGACACCGAGACCACCGGCCAGCAGCGCCTCGACGGTGGCAATGGCCACGTCGACATCGTGAGCCTGGACCAGGGGCACTATCGGCGCTCGCTCGAGGCGTTCAGTTAGGGTTTCACTCATAGGGATTTACTCGCGGGGATACACTCATGGCGTGTCACTCTTGGTGTGTTTGGGCTTCTATTCGCAGGTCAAAGGTAAATTATGATGGTGCCCAGCACCCCATCGCAGTTGATCAGGTCAACCCGTTTGTGCCGGATGCGCAAGCCAGCAGGTGTGCTGACCAGTTCGTGCCGGTAGGTACCGGCATACAGCGTCTGCTTGTCCCAATAATAACTGGCGCAGTGGAAATTCGACGTGACTGTGCAGTCACCACTCTGCTCATCCCTTGCGGCGATGCGGATATTGGAAATAAGGTGCGAAGCGCGCACCTTGTAATCCTTGGAGGCGGCGCGCGGGTGCACGAAGTTCCGCCGGCGGATTTCCATCATTACGCGGTCGTCGTACATCAACGAAATGTGATTGAGCGGGTCCTGCTGGTCCTCGATGGCGGGCATCCAGTAGGTGCCATCCTCGGTGTACAGCTGTATCCATGCATCCAGGTCCGGCCGGTCCAGGAAAGAAGCCTCCAGGTAAAGCAACTCCTCAACTGAACGCAGCGTCTGAAAATCAGTCTCGAATCGGGTCATGTCAGCGCGCCTCCGCCAGCATATAGTCCCGCCAGGCGCGGTACTGGGTGCGGATGTCGAGGTCGCTGGTGCCGGTGCCGGTCCAGCGGTCGCCGTGATCTTCATCTTTGCCAAACATGCGATGCATCTCGATCCAGTCGTTGCCGGTGGATTGCAAACCCAGCTGGATGCGCCGGTAGGCCGTCAGGTCATCCGGCCCCACCATCGATCCATTGGAATTGATCAGGCGCGAGTAGAGAATGGTGCGCTGCAGCAGGGAATCCGGAGCACCTTTGAGCCGGAACGACCAGGTTTCCACCACGCACTTGTCCACTGCAATGGGCCGCACCACGCGGATATTCTGGATGGCCGACTTGATGGTCAGGGAAGGGTAGTACAAGGTGTTGTGGGTATTGAACGTCAGTATCTCGCGCGTGCGTTCAGCGCCGTAGGCCTTGATCATCGCTGCTTCGTAGTCGGGATCCACGCTGTAGTTGGCGTGGATGCTCCGCTTCCCGCCATCGTAGTGATGGCCGTGGGGAAAGCCCGTTTTCCCGGTCTCCTCGAAATTCTTGTAGGACGCGCCAAACGGCGGAATGATCTCGGCTTCATCCCGGTGCGCCGAACCCTCGGGCAGTGTCTTGATGTAGTCATTGGCCGCGTCCACCACCCCGCGATGCACGATCATCGGGTGCATCGTGTCGTTCAGGTTTTCGATGAACATTTTCCAGTTGCAGTCGTGCGCGTAGCGCAGCACACCACCCGCGGCCTCCACCTCACCTTGCGGGGACCGGTCACAGAGATTGTCGAGAACTTCACCGGCTCCGCCCAGCCAGGTCTTGAGGTCAGGAGCACCACCATCCATGCTGGCAAATACGAAGCCGCGGTAAGCTTCGTAGCGCGCCAGCTTCTGCATGCTGTACTGCGGATCGGACTTGTCGAACCCGGTTCCTGCGTAACCTGTCATGTGCGGAACACCGACCAACCGCCCGTTTAGTTCGTAGCTCCAGCCGTGGTAACAGCAAACAAATCCGCCCCCGGTATTGCCACAGGGTTTGTCCACCAGCTTGGCGCCCTTGTGGCCGCAGCGGTTGTAGAGCACGTGGACCGCGCCGGCCCGATCCCGAACCATGACGACGGGCATCTTGCCCATCTGCAAAGTGACATAACTGCCGGCATCGGGAACCTGGCTTTCGTGGCCAATATAGATCCATGACCTGCCCCAGATACGCTCCATCTCGAGATCGAAAATCGCCGGGTCCGTGTAGACCTTGCGGTGGATGCGCTTCGGTTCAACCAGGCGATCCAGTTCACTGCGGGTGTAACTCATGTGTCCAACCCCCATTCTTTACTAATCATGGCCCTACAAACTCAAAGAACCCAGGCTTGCCCCCCCGCAAACAAACAGGGTTTGGCCCGTGATGAAACCATTTTCAGGCGCGACCAGGAACATCACGGCACGGGCCACGTCACCGGATTGCCCGAGGCGCCGCACCGGTATGGACGCAGCCAACTGTCGCGCTTTGTCGCTGTCTTCAGGGATAACCTCGGTAAACATGTCGGTCACGATCGGCCCGGGGGCCACGACGTTCGCGGTGATGCCGTACTGGCCAAGCTCCAGTGCCCAGGTTCTGACCATCCCGACCTGGCCCGCCTTGGTCGCCGCGTACGCGGTGCGTGTCTGCAGGCCCAGCATGGCCCGCGAGCCGACCACCACGACCCGGCCAAAGCCAGCCTTTTTCATGGCCGGCAAAACACCTTGCAACAGCACAATGCCCGCATGCAGATGCAGGCGGCTGACATAGTCCACGTCATCCAGGTCAACCGACTCAAGCAATGCCGGCTTGATAACTCCGGCGTTATGCACCAGCGTGGTAATGGCATAGCGCCCGGCCAGGTCAGCAATCACCGCGCGGGTTGCGGCGGTATCCGACAGGTCCAGCGGCACATCCACCAGGTTTTTGTGCTGCACCACCGAAGGGCGGCGTGACAGGTTCAAAACGATGTAACCGTCTGCCAACAGGTGCTGGCTGATGCTCTGGCCAATGCCGGCACTGCCCCCGGTCACCAGTGCGACTTTCTTGCCTGCAGCGGCTTTCTTGTTGGTAGTCATGCCGAACTCCGGCTGATCAATTCCCGCTCCAATACCATCGGATCCTCGCGGAAACGCTGCACGATGTCTTCTGCCACCGGTCCCAGCGTGACGTTTTCGATACCTTGTTGCAAAGCATCGACAACCGCTGATGCCAACTGCGAGGGAGAAACTCTTGGCGGAGGCAGTGGCTGGTTCCATGCATCATCCAGCGGGCCGGACAGCACATTAATGACCTTGATGCCGCTGCCCGCCAGGTCCGCACGCAGGTTCTGGCTCAAAGAATACGCTGCAGCCTGGCTGGCCGAGGAAGTTCCGCAATCCGACCGGCTGGACAGGGCGTAAACAGAAAACAGGTTAACCCAGGCGCAGGCGCCGCCCGCTTCCTCCGCACTGCGCACGCGCATGGCCGGGCCAAATGCCTGGACCAGCCGCAGCAATCCAAAATAATTGATCTCCATTTCTTCCCGGGCAGTGGTCGTGTCCTTTTGATCCATGGCATCACCGGGACGAAAGAATGTTGCGGTATTGATCAGTATATCGACGCTCCCGCCGATTTCACCCGCCAGTTCCATAACCGAAAGGTCATCGGAAAGATCCAGCAGAACCGGCTTCACACCGGGCAGGGTCCTGAGCTGGTCTTCACCCGGTTGCGGCTTTGCGCCAGCGGTGAACCCTACGAAAATCTGTGACGCACCGGCAGTCACAAGCGCTCTTACCATCGCCTGCCCGGTTGCGCTGCGTCCGTCAGTAACCAGCACGCGACGAGACTTCGGGTCACAGGTCAGGGTGCGCAGTTGTCGGTCATCCATCATGTTCGGAGTCTCCTGTTCGGGCAGGGCAAAAAGCACCCCCTGCCCCGATTTGTCGGTGCGAGCGATCATGCGCACCCTGGCTGGTGCGGAAGCAAGCCCCGGCAAAGTACTGGGCACCATACCGGGCACAGTACTGGGCACGTCGCCATGGATGTGAGCGAGCACGACCGGGCCTGCATCGAGTTTTATGCTGCCAATACGCCAGGGCAGGCGTTGCTGGAAATAGCTGTTGAAACTGGTGCGCAAGGTGGATTCGGCGATCAGCTCACCGCCCCCGGGCATATCGGTCCACACCAGTTGCAGCGACCAGCACTTCGGGCAGACGTCGCGCGGCGGGTAACACACCTGTGAACAGGCCGCACATTTCTGCAGTTTGAACCGGCCTTCCGCCGCAGCCGTGCTTAAGGCAATGCCCTGGCGGCTGCGCGCCCGGGATGGTCCAACAAATGGCCCATCGAACGATTTGGGGAATGGCGCCGTTGATGGTATGGGCGATGGCCTGGTCATGTTGAGCCACCTGTGAGTAAGGCTGCGCCCGAGCATAGCCCACGGTCAAAATTGATCATGCCGAAACCGGAAACTGCGGCTACGCGGCCCACAGTGGATGCATCAGCCACCGCATTGGCGCCGGACGCCCCGGTCAGTTGACGCACGGCCTCAACCAGTCCCAGGAAACCGCCCGCCGCACCGGCCTGCCCCACCGACAACTGCCCGCCGGATGTGTTGTGCGGAAAGCTGCCGTCGAAAGTAAACGTGTGGCTGCGGATGAACTCTGCCACCTCACCATTGGCACAGAAGCCGAGATTCTCGATCTGCATCGCAACGATGGCCGGGTAATCATCATAGGTCTGCAGCATATCCACCTGGCCGGGCGTAACCCCTGCCATGTTCCAGAACTCAGCGGCATCCAGGGCCCAGCCGCCACGGATCTGCACCGGATCGTCCGGATAGGCGTTATGCCGCTCCATGGTCGAAAGAATGCGGGCGAACGGCAGGCCATGGTCCAGCGCTAACTCTTCGTGCATCACCAGGAAGCCTTCAGCGCCGGCGCAGGGCATCACGCAATCAAACAGCGTGATCGGGTCGGCGATCTTGCGGCCATCGAGATACTGTTGCAGGGTCAATGGGGTCTTCATCAACGCACTGGGGTAATGCAGCGCGTTATACCTTTGTGCCACGCACAGCTTGCCCAACTCTTCACGGCCGATGCCGAAGGCGCGCATGTATTCGCGGGTGATGAGGGCGAAACTGCCGTTGGGTCCGCCGGCACCGTAGGGCAAAGACGCGTCCTGCGCGAAGCGGCTGAAGTTGCTGAGCATAGAACGAAAAGAATCCACCTGGTTGGTATCGCCAGCCATGCAGGCAACCACTGCGGCATCCCCACTTTGCACAGCTCGTGCGGCCCGCCGCAATGCAATGACACCCGCTGCGCCACCCATGGGCAGATGATCCAGCCAGCGGGTGGTCAAGCCGAAATGCTGTGTCAGGCCGACTGCCGTATCCGGCGCCAGGCTGAAAGATGCCACGCACAAGCCATCGATATCAGCTGGCCCCAAGCCCGATGCACCCCCCAGTGCTGACAAGGCGCGGCCCAGCCACCAGTGGGCCGGCTGCGCAGAATAACGTTCATACGGGATGCTGACCGGGGTAGTCAGCACCACCCCATCATACCCGGAGCGCTTCCTGTGGGCCGCGCGGGCTATGACAGCACCCTTTTTTTGAATTCCCGCAAGTCCGTCGCCTGCCCGGACGCCAGCGCATGGATTGCCCTCTGCTTGACTTCCGCCCGGCTGATTTTCTGCGACGCGGTCACGGGAATATGATCCACCAGCGCAATATAGCCAGGCGCCTTGAAATAGGTCAGCTTGTGCATGCAGGCATCAAAAATGTCCCGCGCAAGCCGGGCTGGATCACCAACTTTTCCGGCCGCGATGATGAAGGCAAACACTTCGTCGCCGCGAATTTCATCCGGCACTGCAGTGACCGCACAGCTGCCCACTGCATCCAATTGCAGCAGCGCGGCTTCAACTTCAACTGCGGCAATGTTCTCGCCGCTGCGACGGATCACATTCTTGCGCCGGTCCACGAAGAACAGCGATCCGTCCGCACCCTGGCGGACGACATCCCCCGTATGCCACCAACCGCCGCGCCAAGCCTCGCGGGTGGCTTCCTCGTCGCGGAAGTAGCCACTGAAAAAGCCCTCGCGCGGATCATCGCCGCGACGGCGCACCAGTAATTCACCATCCTGTCCCGGTGCGACATCACAATCATGTTCATCAACCAGCCGGATCTCCACGTGGTCGATTGGCCGGCCAATGCATCGCTGCCCGAGGTGCCTTGGTTCGACATGCGCAACGATCATTCCTGCCCCACCGGTCTCGGTCATGGCCCAGGCCTCGACCAATGGAAAGCCAAATCTGCGTTCAAACACTTCCTGGTGACGTGGATCCGAGCCTGCACCGAAACCGAAGCGCACCTGGCCGGCAAAATTTTCCGCCGGATCGGCCGGCGCCTGCAGCAGCATCGCGGGCATCACGCCGAGGTAATGAATGACCGTGGCCTTTTCTTCGCGCACGGTTTGCCACCAGGATCCGGGGTGAAACCGGTCGAGCTGGATCACGCATCCGCCGCACAGCAGCATCGCCATGAATGAGGTCGAAAGGGCATTCATATGGTTGGGCGGCAGCGGAGTGAGCAGGCGGTCACCGTGCATGGATGGCGCACAGGCCGCCGAGCCGGTTGTATTCCAGGCCCATGGTCAGGAAATAATCATTGGACAGGATGCAGCCTTTGGGCTTGCCCGTAGTCCCGGAGGTATACAGCAGTGCTGCTTCATATTGTGAGTTGGGTTGCGAATTGGGCCGGGAGTTGGAGCCGCCGCTGCTGTCAGCGCAGGGTTCAGCCGCTGCAGGTTCACCGGGCTGATCAGCGGTCGAAAACAGCCTGACCCGCCCCACCTCCCGTGCCAGCAACTGCAAGCGGTCCAGGTGGGCATCGGTGCCACTCATCAGCTGCGATTCGCTGTGGCGGATGATGTGCAACAGTTCCGCATCACTGCCGGCCATATTCAGCGGCACGATGCTGGCGCCCTCTGCATTAAGAGCCAGCAGGTGCAGGTACACGTCCAGGCGGCTGTCAAACGCCAGGGCAACGCGGTCCCCCGGCTTCAGGCCCAGGCGCCCATACAGCAGGCGCAGCCGGGCAACAGCCTGTAGCGTGGACGCATACGTGTATTCAATAGCGCTGCCGGAATAGCCGCGAGTCGCTGATGCCGGGGCACGCAGAAACGGCCGCTCAGCATGCTGCCTGACGGCCTCGACGAAAGCTGAGTAGACCGTGGTAGCGGAATTAGTGGCTGATTGCATTGATGGAATCCAGCGTTTTTTGCAACGCCCTGGTCAAAGCCTGCACCTGTGCATCCGACTGGCCGGACAACAGCGCGGATATAATCCGGTCGTAATCAGCATGCATCGCCTCCCACAATCGCCGGCCTTCGGCCGATATGGTCACGGACTGTATGCGGCGGTCCTGCGTCGAGGTGACTTTCTTCACCAGGCCATCGGATTTCAGGCGCTGCACGACCCCGGTGATGTTTCCCTTGGACACCATCAGCAGGGTGGCCAGCTCTCCCATGGTCAATCCCGGGGCATTAAACGCCAATGCGGTCAGGACATCGTAACGTGGCAGGCTGGAGTTATATTCCTGGGCGATGTATTGCATCAGTACGCGCTCGATGCGGCTGAAGCAGCGCAACAAAGCCAGCCAGGCACGCCGGTGGTGGGCATCCTTCGGCAATGATTCCAACACGGTTTCAAACAGGTCGGATTCTGACATCGCTCACTGCTACCTGTGCATGAAAGTGAACAAAGCTCTGGTTGATTGCGGCCTTGCTGCGCTCATAACTTGCACACCACCGACTTCAACTCGGTGTAGGCCAACAGGCCTTCAAGTCCGTTCTCCCGGCCCCAGCCTGACTGTTTGTAGCCGCCAAACGGAATAGCCATGTCGGGAATGCCATGACAGTTGATCCACACCAGGCCGGCCCGCACGGCGGCTGCAAGCCGGTGCGCCTTGCCGATATTTTCGGTCCAGATGCTGGCGGCCAGGCCGAAGCGGCTGTCATTGCCCATCTCAAGGCATTGCTGCATGTTGCGTGCCGGGGTGGCAACCAGCACCGGCCCGAAAATCTCTTCGCGGACCACCGCCATGTCCTGGTCTACATCCACCAACACGGTCGGAGCCATGAAAAAGCCGCCGTCCGGATGAACGCGGGAACCGCCGGTAGCAATGCGCGCGCCCTGTTGCCTGCCCAATTCCACCGCGCCCAGCACCCGTTCAAGGTGCTCGCCGGAAATCAAGGGCCCCATCTGCGAGCGCGGGTCATGGGCTGGTCCCACCACCAGTTTGGTGGCGTAGTCTACGATACCCTCGATGACCTGATCGTATACCGGCGCCTCGACATACAGGCGAGAACCGGCGACACAGACCTGGCCGGCATTGGAAAAGATGGCTTCGGCAGCACCAGGTATGGCATGTTCCAGGTTGGCGTCAGCAAGAATGATCACCGGGGACTTGCCCCCCAGTTCCAGCGTGACTTTCTTCAGGTCCGCAAGCGCGACCCGGCCGATCTCTTTGCCGGTATCGGTGGATCCGGTGAAGGAAATTTTCGCCAGCGCCGGATGTTCCACCATGGCTGTACCCACCTCGCGACCCCGCCCGGTCACCAGGTTGACCACGCCATCCGGTATTCCGGCTTCCGAAAGCAATTCCGCCAGCCTCAGCGTGGACAGCGGCGTCTTTTCATCGGGCTTGATCACGCAGCAACAGCCGGCTGCAAGCGCCGGGGCCAACTTCCAGCTGGCCTGCACCAATGGGCCATTGGAGGGCACAATCAAGCCCACCACGCCGATCGGCTCGCGCAGGCTGTATACGTGGAATTCGCCTGCAGGCGCCAGCGACATCTGCCCCGTGGTCCCGGCAATCTTGGTGCACCATCCGGCGTGGTAGCGAAAGCATTCGGCTGCAAAGGGTACTTCGGCCTGCTCGGCGGAGCGATGCAACTTGCCGGCGTCGAGCATTTCCAGCTCCGCCAGTTCGCTGTTATGGGCATCGATCAGGTCAGCCACGCGCAGCAGAATGCGAGTCTTCTCGGCCGCCGGCAGCAGCCTCCAGCGGCCATCGACGAAAGCCTGTTGCGCGCTGCGTGCGGCATGATCCAGGTCCTTGCGGTCGCCGGGTTGGAATTCGCACAAGACAGCGGCGGTCGATGGATTAAGTACCGTCAGGGGCTGCCCGCTGCTACCCGGCAGGGATCGCCCGTCAATGTAAAGGCCCTGTGCCCGCGCCAGGAAAGACCGTGCAGCCGTACTCATCGTGTAAGCCATCAGTGACGTATCCTCTTGGCCGGTCAGGATGACAGGTAGCGGGTCAGGCTATCCAGCACCGCCTCGTTTTCAGCATCCGTGCCTATGGTGATCCGGACGAAACGGTCGCTGCTGCCGGGACGGGGGATGATGCCATTGGATTCAAGGAAAGCGCTGGCCTCCGCCGCGTTTTTACCCGGCATGGAGCTAAAGTCCAACAGGTAAAAATTGGTGACGCTGGGTACGACCATAAGACCCAGGCTGGCCAGCGAGTGCCGAATGCGCTCCTGCCACCTGGCCGTGTGCTCTCGGCTCATGGCAACATGCGCCTGGTCTGTCATCGCAGCCGCAGCAGCGGCCAGCGCCGACCCGTTGGCATTGAACGGCGTACGCAGGCGGTTCATCACTTCGATGATCGCGGCAGGCCCATAGGCCCAGCCGATGCGCAAACCCGCCAGGCCATAAATTTTTGAGAAGGTGCGCGTAATCACTACGTTGGACGTTGTATCGCCCCAGTGCAGCCCATCATCGAAATCATCCCTGTCCACGTATTCGGCATAGGCTCCATCCAGTATGAGCAATACATTTTTTGGCACTTCGGCAACCAGTCGTGCGATGTCTGTGGCGGGCACATAGGTTCCGGTTGGATTGTTCGGATTGGCCACCGAAATCACCCGTGTTGCCGGGGTAATGCGCTCAAGCAGCGCATCCACGTCAACGGTAAACTTTTTCTCGGGTGCCAGTACAACTTTTGCACCCTGACCTGCGCCATAGATTGAGCACATCACGAAATGATTCTGGGTAAGCAGCAGTTCCTCGTTTTCACCCAGGTAGCATCGCATCAGAATGCCGATCAATTCCTCGGAGCCATTGCCGCACACGATGCGGTCAGGATCAATGTCATGCACCCGCGCAATGGCCTGACGCAACTCGGTTTGTGTTCCGTCCGGATACCTGTGGACGCTTGATGCAGCGGCATGATAGGCCTCGATCGCACGAGGTGAAGGCCCGAAGCAACTTTCGTTGCTGGACAGCTTGATGACCGTCTCACGACCGGGGATTGCCAATTTTCCCTGTTTGTATGGAGCAAGTCCGTCCAGTCGCCGCAGCGGCCGTGGCGCTATGGCGGAAGTGGAGGACTCGGCAGATTGGGGGCTTGCAGTGTGCAACATGGCAGTATCCATTTCGTCTGCCAAACGAGCCGGCAGGGATTAGCGGAGGTATTTGTTTAACTATAAACTAAATGCCCGGATGAGGCCAAGTCACAAACGTCCGGACGTCGCAGGAAATTCGCATTGGATTTCCAAATGGTTTATATATAAACTGCTTTGTCAGCAGCCCGTTTGGGTCACTTTTTCAGGCAGGCATCCATGAAGATTACCGATGTTAAAGTCATTGTCACGTGCCCGGGGCGTAACTTTGTCACACTGAAAATCATCACTGACGAAGGCGTCCATGGCCTGGGTGATGCCACCGTCAATGGCCGCGAGCTGGCCGTGGTCAGTTACCTGCAAGAGCACGTTGGCCCCTGCCTGATAGGCCGCGACCCGCAGCAAAGCGAAGACATCTGGCAGTACCTTTATCGTGGCGCTTACTGGCGGCGCGGGCCGATTACCATGGCAGCAATCGCCGCGGTGGATACCGCGCTGTGGGACATCAAGGCCAAGATTGCCGGGTTGCCACTGTACCAGTTGCTGGGCGGACGTTCGCGGCAGGGCGTAATGGTGTACGGACACGCCAACGGTCGTGATATCGAGGAAGCGTGCGATGAAGTAGCCCGCTATCAGGAGTTGGGCTATCTCGCCATCCGGGCGCAGAGCGGCGTGCCCGGCCTGGCCAGCACCTACGGCGTTTCCAAAGACAAGATGTTTTATGAGCCCGCCGATGCCGATATGCCCACCGAGAATATCTGGTCCAGCGAAAAATACATCGACCACGTGCCGAAACTGTTTGAGAAACTGCGCGAGCGCTTCGGCTTTGAGTTGCACCTGCTGCACGACGTGCACCATCGCCTGACGCCCATTGAGGCGGCGCGCGTGGGCAAGTCGCTGGAACCGTACCGGCTGTTCTGGCTGGAAGACGCAGTTCCGGCAGAGAACCAGGAAGGCTTTCGCCTGATCCGCCAGCACACGGTGACTGCCCTGGCCGTGGGCGAAGTGTTCAACACGGTGTGGGATTGCAAGACACTCATCGAAGAACAGCTGATTGACTATATCCGCACCACGGTCGTGCACGCGGGCGGCATTACCCATTTGCGCAGAATCGCCGACTTTGCCGCGATGTACCACGTACGCACGGGCTGCCACGGCGCCACCGATCTGTCCCCGGTGTGCATGGGGGCTGCTTTGCACTTTGATAGCTGGGTGCCGAATTTCGGCGTACAGGAATACATGCGCCATACCGAACAGACCGACGAAGTATTTCCCCATGCCTACTCGCTATGCCAAAGGTTACATGCATCCGGGCGAAGCGCCCGGGCACGGCGTAGACATCGACGAAAAGCTCGCGGCGAAATTCCCGTACCAACGCGCCTACCTGCCCGTCAACCGTTTGCAGGACGGGACGATGTGGCATTGGTGAGGCGCATGGGCCAAGTGTATGGACAGACGGGCGTTTAATTGCCATGGCTGACTATGACGTAATCATTGCCGGGGGCGGCCACAACGGCCTGATTTGCGCCGCGATGCTGGTGCGCGAGGGCTTGAAGGTGCTGGTCGCCGAACGCAACGATTGGGTGGGCGGTGGTTGCCTGACCCGGGAACTGACCTTGCCCGGATTCAAGCACGACCCCTTTGGCTCATCGCATGTCTGGATCCACCTCAACCCGGCCTTTGAAAAGCTGCGCCCTGAACTGGAAAAGCATGGTTTGAAATACATCTGGTCGGAGGATCACATCACCGGCCATCCCAACAAGTACGAAGGCGAAGGCATCATCGTGTACAAGGATGTCGACAAGACCTGCGACACCATCGCTGCCTATTCCCGTGCAGACGCCCGCCGCTATCGTGAGATCTATGAGGAGTTCGGCGAAATCAAGGATGGTGTGGTCAAGGCCATGTTTTCGCCGCCGGCGCCACCGAGCTATTTGTTCCAGGGCCTGGAGCGAAACCCGGAAGGCCTGAAGCGTTTACGCAATTATCAACTGAGCTCCCGGCAGTTCACGCTGGAAAACTTTGAAAACGACCACGTGCGCGCTTTCATATCTGGGCTGGGCGATGGCGCCGCAGACCCTGCCCGATCAGCTCGGCACGGCATCCGGGTTCTACGTGATGATCCCCAGCATCCACTATTTCGGGCAATCCATTCCCGAGGGCGGAAGCGGCATGCTGTCGGAGTCCTTGAAGCGCTACGTCGAAGCCAACGGCGGTGCCGTTCGAACCGGCGCCACCGTCAGCAAATTCATCTGTGAGAACGGCACCTGTCGCGGATTCCAACTGGACAGCGGTGAAGAAATCCTTGCAAGGCGTGCGGTGGTAAGCGGACTGGACCCCTACCAGACCTACCTGAAAGGATTTGCAGACGACGAATTACCACCGGGCTTCAAGGACATGGTGCGTAAATTCAAGTTTGGCGATATTACGATTGCGCGCATGCACTATGCGCTGCACGAGGCGCCAAACTTCAAGGCGGGCGCGGACATGAACAAGACCGCATTCCAGCGCATATTCGGCAATATGGCCGACATCGACCGCCAGTATCTCGAGATTGCCGCCGGGAAGGCGCCGAGTGACCCGTTCCTGTGGACCGCTGCATGGACCACCATGGACCCGACCCGGGCACCCGCCGGCAAGCATACCCTGATCATGGATACCTTCGTCCCGGTTGACCTCGCCAGCGGGGAAGACTGGGAAGTCGTAGGCCCGGATTACTGTCGCAATGTGCTACTCAAGCAGTTGCAAAATTACACCACCAACATGACGCCGGACAATATCATGGCCGAGTATGTGGAAACCGGGCCCAGCCTGGAACGGGCCAACCTGTGTTTCTATCGCGGCGTCACCACCGGTGGCGAGCGCACCCTGGCGCAGATGGGGGCATTTCGCCCGTTTCCGAATTATTCCAACTACCGCGGCCCGCTGAAGAACCTCTACATGACCGGCCCTTCCTGTCATCCCGGCGGCGCCATCTGCGGCATGGGCACTATTACGGCGGATGAAATCCTGCTGGATCTCGGCGTGCGCGAAACCGATGATGATTTTGATTTTTAATGGTGATTTTTAAAGGGGTCAGAGCCCTTTTCCCGGGCAGTCCTCACACAACACAACGAGGGAATGGGCCCGGGAAAAGGGCTCTGACCCCATTCAACAGGTGACCGAAATGGCAAGAGAAAGAGTAGAACCCTATACCGCGCTGATCGTGCAGCCCGAAGTAACCGTGGTCAGTGACCGCGCAGGCATCCAGCAGAACCTCGACCGGGTGAAAAACCTGATCCATTTTGGCGTTGGCTATTTCTGGGAAGTACCCGTGCGGCTGGTGGTCTTGCCGGAATACTTCCTGCAGGGCGTCGGCACCCCGGGCAAAGGCGAAACCGGCATTGCGGATGCCATGAAGAAAGCCGTCACCATTCCCGGCCCGGAAATAGATCAGCTCGGGAGACATTGCCAAAGAGTATGGCCTGTATATCTGCGGCGGCGGCGTCATGGAAATGGTCCCTGAATTTCCCGATCGCTGGTTCAACACCAATTTCATCGTAGGCCCTACCGGCGAGGTGGTGTTGAAATATCACAAGTGGCACATCCCGGCCTCCATCGGCCTTGGCACCAGCCCGCACGATATTTTTGACGAATACTGCGAGAAACTGGGCGGCGATATCAAGAACCTGTTCCCGGTCATCGATACCGAAATCGGCAAGCTGGGCACCATGACCTGCCACGACGGCTGCACCCCCGAAGTTTCGCGCGCTCTCGGGTACAACGGGGTAGAGGTGATTTGCCATCCCGGCGCCATCCAGGAGTTTGAAGGCGTTTCCCCGCCCTGGGATTTCTGGATGTTTACCCGCCGCACCCGTGCGCATGACAATATGTGCTACCTGCTGGGTTCCAACTGGGGCTCGGTCAATTACGACTACTACCCCAAGGCATTTTGCCCCGGGCATTCCTATGCCATCGACTACACCGGATTGGTCTTGCGCGAAGCGCCCTACCCGGCGGAGCAAGTGCTGGCGGTGACCATTGATATTGAAGCCCTGCGCCACTATCGCACCCGCACTAACCACAACTGCTGGGTCGATGTGCGTACCGAAGGGTTCAGGCAAATATACGAAAAGCCCATCTATCCACCCAATCGCTTCCCCTCAGGTAATCCTCCCAAGACTTTGTCTGACAAGATCACCATCTGCAAGGAAGTTTTCGATGACCTGTACGCGCGCGGCCAATTTATCGCCGCCTGCCGGTTACGAGCCGGAAGACATGTCCAAGTTGCTGCAAAAGCGCATTGACTATGCCCAGGCAACCGGCCGCCTGAGGAAGTCATGAGCGAAAAGCGGTTCCAGCGCACCCGACAGTGTCGGGTCGCGCGCCGAGAACGGCCACGAGGTGCGTGGCTGCTTCAAGATTGGCTACGCCGCTTTTGCATGTAAACGAAGCCCCAACGCCTTGCCACTTTCGAATACATTCACGAGGCGGGGAATTCCTGCTTCGCTCAGGCTTTCTACAGCTCACGTCGACTGAGGGCCGCCGGTAGCGCCGCCTCCGACTTCCCTTCGCACGCGCCATATCCCCCAGCGCACGCGCGATTCCAGCAACATCTTCCGGCGCCTCAGCCAGCCAGGCATCCAGGTATTCGGCCATTTCCTCGGGTGTGCGCAATTGAGCCGCAACATCGTAGGGAATCGTTTTCGTCTTCTGGACACGCATGGCCACACTGTATCCTATGGACTACATTCGTCAAGTGAAGGAGCCCGGCTCATGCATTGCAGCCTGCAGGCGACCGTGCACCGTTGCTATTGGAAATTGCGCACGGTCTTGTCGGAATTTCGGCAGGGCTAATGGAGTCCACAATGAGCCTTGCAAAATAAAGCAGCCAGTCAGTCGGCATCACCGCGGCCCGCATCGCCTATACCCCGCTTCTTCAGAGCGGCACTGAAGTCATCTACCGTAACTTCATGGCCATTCTCAAGACCGCTTTGAGTACAAAAAAGACCACCTGATCTTGCATTCAGATGCGGACCGGTCCATGGAAGGCAAAGTCTATGTCAGCCTACTGATAAATTATTGACTTGCGAACTCCCGTTTCATACTATCAGCATACTGATCAATTGTTGGCGCGCTCCATTGGGGAAGTAAAGAGAAACCAGTGCTATCGATGACCTCACTTCTTGCTCGAACCATTCGGCTGCATGGTCATCGGCTGGCCGTGCGCGATGAGGAATTGAGCTTTTCCTGGACCGAATTCGGTGATCGCATATCGCGCGCGGCCGGCGTGCTTCGGGAGATGGGACTGCGAAAGGGCGATCGCTTTGGGCTCATTGGCCGGAATTCCTTCCGCTTTTCAGAGTTGCTGAACGCGGGCTACTGCCTCGGAGCGGTGGCGGTACCCATCAACCATCGCCTCGCGCCGCCAGAGATCCAATTCATACTGGACGATGCGCAATGCAAAATCCTGGTCTTGGAGGACGAGTTCATCGATCTCCTGGAACGCAGAGCGCTTGCGCCATGGAGAAACAGACTGCTCTATCTTGCGAGCCGGACAGCCAGGGTCGAGTGGCCGCAATACGAATCGCTCCTGGGCGACGCCGAAGTCGTGGCCGCGCATGATGCTGCTGAAGACGAAGATGCGTTACTGCTCTACACCGGGGGAACCACCGGCCGCAGCAAGGGTGTGCGTCTTAGTCATCGAAACCTTGCAACAAATGCCCTGCAGATCGCTGCAGAAATGGGTCCTCGTGAAGACGACCTCTACTTGCATGTCGCCCCCATGTTCCACTCGGCCGCTCTGGTGGCGAATGCATACATCGTAGCAGGAGCGGCGCAGTGCTTTCTCAAGCAGCCATCTGGGCAAGCGGTGCTTGGAGCAATAGCGCGGGACCGGGTGACCGCCACCATGCTGCCCCCGACACTCATTGCCATGATGCTTCAGGACAAGGCGTTCGCAAGCTACGATCTAGCAAGCCTGCGGCAGTTCATTTTCGGCTCGGCGCCCATGGCGCCTCGCTGGATCCGAAGGGCGCGGGATGGCTTTCCGGGAGTTGAAATCTGGCACGGTTACGGCCTTACCGAAACTTCGCCCATCCTGACCATCGGAAAGCTCGGGCGCACCAATGAGGAGATTACGCAGCGCCTTGACTCGGTTGGCCACCTGGTCGCCGGCACGGATTTAAAGATAGTCGACGATGAAGGGAACGAGGTCGCAGCGGGTGAACCCGGTGAAGTGGTTGTCCGCGGCCCCCAAGTCACCAGCGGCTATCTCAACCTGCCCAGGGAAACAGCGGAGGTGTTTCGCGATGGCTGGTTCCATACCGGGGACGTGGGAAGAACAGACGGAGCGGGCTATCTGTACTTGCTTGATAGAAAGAAAGACATGGTGATCACCGGCGGCGAGAACGTTTACACGGCGGAAGTTGAAGCCGTATTGTGCGAGCATCCGCGGGTTCGCGAGGTGGCGGTTTCGGCATCCCCGATGAACACTATGGGGAGGCCCTGTTTGCGGTGATTGTGCCAATGACGGGAGAGCCCCCGGACGAAGTCGATCTCATCCAGCATTGCCGGGGCGTGATCGGCGGCTACAAAATCCCGCGACGAATAGCGTTTGCAGAGGAGCTTCCGAAAAGTGCTACCGGCAAGGTGCTCAAGGGCGAACTGCGGCGCCGCTATGGAGCAAGCAGTTGAGGCGTCCCGCACAGCGTGGGCTTGACGCCGTGCACGAATTCAACACATGGAGAACACGGTATGAACGAAGTAGTTTCGGTTGTAGAAAGCTCGGGGTGGTGCTTTGAAGATTTCAGCGCCGGGCAGAGAATCGCTACGGCCGCGCGCACGGTCACGGAGACCGACATTGTGCTGACGGTAGGTATTACCGGGCATTGCCAGCCGCTGTTCATCGATGAGGAGTTTGCCAAGACGACCTCTTTTGGGACCCGTATCGCGCCGGTGGAATTGACGATCGGCGTGCTGGCCGGCCTGCTCACGCGCCGCGGAATCCTGGAAAACCAGATCGGCTTGCTCGAATTGCATTGCACGGTTCCGAATGCAGTCCAGGCGGGTGATACCCTGCACGCGCGAGCGGATGTCCTCGAAACGCGCCTCACGAGCAAAGGCGACCGTGGCGTCGTAACCTTTCATGACGTCCTGCTCAACCAGAAAGAGGAACCGGTGCTTGATACAAAGCGGGTGGCAATGTTTCGCTGCCGCGCGCGGTAACCAGGTGTCGGGTGCGCCACGGTCATTCATTGAGGGAGTGAAAATCCATGAGCTATGAACAGGTTTTGTTTGAGATCCGCGAAAACATAGCAGTCATTCGCCTCAACCGGCCGGAGAAAAAAAACGCCTTTACTCCGCTGATGGACCGGGAACTGCTCGAGATTTTCGCCCAGGTCGAGCGCGACGAAGCGATCAGGGGCGTGCTGTTCACCGGCAGCGGCGACAGCTTTTCCGCCGGACTGGATCTCGACCTCTCTTTTCTGCAGACCATGGAGCAGGCCGACCCGTCGAATTTCCGCAAGGTGATGGACCCGATCCTGGAGTGGTACCAAAACTCTACCGGCTGCCGAAGCCAACCGTTGCCGCGGTCAATGGCCACAGCTATGGCGGTGGCGTGGTGCCGGTGTCCCTGTGCGACGTCGCAATTGCTTCCGATCGCGCCATGTTCGGGCTGTCGGAGATCAACTTCGCGCACTTTCCGGCGGGTGGCACCACCTGGGCCGTGTCCAATTTCCTGCTACCCAAGCACTTCGAATACCTGTGCCTGAGCGGTGACCGTATCGATGCAGCGGAGGCGTTCCGCATGGGGCTGGTGTCGAAAGTCGTGCCACACGCAGAGCTCGAGGAGGTGTCGTGGAAGATGGTAACCCGGCTCGCAGCCAAGCACCCGAATGCCTATAAGACCGCCAAGACCATGTGCCGCATGACCCGCAGGATGCAGTTCTGGGAGGCGATCGAACTGGAGATGGCCCACATCCATGAGAATTACTTCCTGAGCGAAGGCGAGATGGTCAAGATTGCGCTGCAACAGTTCAAAGACAAGCAAATTAAAACCGGAGCCGGCGACAGCTACGAAAAGAAGAAGTGAGTGAACAGCGGGCCCGCCAGCGGAAGATTATCAACGAAGGAGTGAGACATTGAGCGATGCAATTTTCGACCGGATACAGCCTGAGCCATTCCGGATCAAGAGCGTTTCCCCCATCAAGGTGCTCACGCGCGAGGAGCGCCAGGCGATCATTCGCGGCGCGCACTACAACGTGTTCAAGATTCACTCCGACACGGTCTTCGTTGACCTGTTGACCGACAGCGGCACCTCGGCCATGAGCGATGCGCAGTGGGCGGCGATCATGCTGGGCGACGAGGCCTATGCTTCGGCACCGAGCTGGTTTCACCTTGAGGCTGCGCTGAAGGAGATCTATGACTACCGGTATTTCCTGCCGGCACACCAGGGACGTGGCGCAGAGAAGACCCTTTTCATGGCAATGATCAAACCAGGGCAGACGGTGCCAAACAATATGCACTTCTCACCCGATCGGGTCGCCGCCTCGGGTGGGATCATGGCCAACCTGGTCATCGACGAGGGCAAGAGGCCAGAGAGCAGCCACCCGTTCAAAGGCAATCTCGACACCGACAAACTGGAAGCCCTGATCCTCGAGGTCGGCCGCGACAATATCCCCTTCGTCATGGTTACAGTTACCTGCAACAACAATGGCGGCCAGCCGGTCTCCATGCAGAATCTCCGGGAGGTGCGCGAAATTGCCGGGCGGCATGGCCTGCCCGTGATCCTCGACGCAGCCAGGATTTCCGAGAACGCGTTTTTCATAAAACAGCGCGAACCCGGCTACAGCGCCAAGTCCATCGTCGAAATCATCCGCGAGATGACGGCGCTGAGCGATGGCTGCGTCATGTCCGCGAAAAAGGACGGACTGGTGAATATCGGCGGTTTTGTCGGGATCAACGACGACACGCTGTACGAGCACATGCAGTCCTATACGCTGATGTGGGAGGGCTACGCGACCTATGGCGGCATGGCGGGACGGGACCTTGAGGCCCTGGCAGTGGGGCTGAGAGAAGGCGTCGACGAGCGCTACCTCGCATATCGCATCGGGCAGGTGCGATACCTTGGCGAGTGCTTGCAGGCCGCGGGCGTGCCCATCACTACGCCGGTGGGCGGACACGGCGTGTGGATCGACTCCCAGCGGTTTTGCCCGCACATTGCGCCCGAGCATTATCCCGGTATTGCCATCACGACGGCGCTGTACGTCGAGGGAGGTATCCGCGCTTGCGAGCTGGGCAACCTGGCGTTCAGCAAGCGCGATGCCGAGACCGGCGAAGTGCTGGCCTTTCCGGAGGTCGATCTCGTGCGGCTTGCAGTCCCGCGGCGGGTCTATACCTCGCGGCACATGGAGTATATTGCGGCGGTTGCCGGGGAGGTGCACGCAAACCGCGAGCAACTCAGCGGTTTCAAGGTCAAGCGCTACGCCACGATCAAGTACCGCACGCTGTTCCTGGGCGAAATGATGCCCGTGTCGGCAAGCGATTGAGCCAAACCCCGGGACCGCCTCGCGCAGAGGGTGTCGCGGGCGGGCGCCCGATTTTCTATGGCTGGTGGATCGTGCTTGCCTCAGGCATCGGTCTCTCGACGAGCCCGGGCCAGTTTGTATTCGGGTCCCTCGGATTGTTCATCATACCGCTCGGTGTCGAATTCGGATGGGATCGCGCCGAGGTGAGCCTCGCGCTGACGTTTTTCACCGGAACGCTGGCGCTGTCCCTTCCCATCGTCGGACGTCTCGTGGACCGTTACGGGAGCCGCCCCGTGCTGGTGCCATCCATACTTGTCGTCGGCGCGGGCCTCGCGCTGGTGCCGCTGCTCGCTAGCGAACTGTGGCAGCTGTACCTGATCTACAGCCTGCTTGGATCACTCGGGGCAGGTGCAAACAACCTGGCGTACATGCGCACGATATCGACCTGGTTCGACTGTCACCGCGGTCTTGCGATCGGTCTCGCCATCGCCGGCAGCGGCCTCGGTTATGCCTATGTGCCGCCACTTATCCAATACCTGATCGACACTTCGGGCTGGCGGACGGGGTACTTCGTGCTGGCGGCGATCACTGTCTTCATCGCCGCCCCCGTTGTTGGGCTTTGCCTGAGAGAGCGACCGGGAGACATGGGCCTGCATCCGGACGGGGCGATCGCCGACCCTGGCGCACTTGCGGCGCCAACCGAGCAGGGCTTGCCGCGTTCACAGGTGCTGCGCAGCCGGGTATTCTGGCAGCTGTTCCTGGTGTTCTGCGTTCTCTCGTTCAGTCTATATGGAGCTCTGTCCCATCTCGTGCCAATGCTTGGCGATCGCGGCATGAGCAGCGCGGATGCCGCGCTCGCCGCAGCCACTGTCGGCGTGACCATCATGATTGCTAGAGTAGTGGTCGGTTTTTTGGTTGATCGTTATTTCGCGCCGATGATTGCCATGTCCGCTTTCGTGCTCTCGGCCGCTGGACTCGCGGTGCTGGCGGCAGGAACCGTGGGCATGCCGGTGTTCTTCGCCGCCGTGTTGATCGGCTTCAGCATTGGCGCCGAGGTCGACTTGCTTGCCTACCTGACAACCCGTTATTTTGGTCTGCGGTCGTTCGGAGAAGTGTACGGACTCATGTTCGCTGCACTGCTGTTCGGGACTTCGTTCGGCCCGCTTGCCTACGGGATGGCGTTTGAATCCTACGGATCCTATGCGGAAATCCTTATCCTGAGCGCGGCCCTGACCGGTTTCGCCGCCGTGCTGACGGCGCTCCTGCCGCGGTTTCCACAGTTCGTGCAAAACGAAACCCGGGCTAGCTGAAAGCGCAGGTTACTTCAGAGGCAGAAACCGCATCGGAGCGCGGCTCAGTTCGTTACTGCTTTCAGCAAGCTTTTCGAGACAAGCCACGAAAGCCTTCCGCTCCTGAGCGCTCAGCGGTTCGATCAACTTCACCTGCACGCGATCCATCGGTGCCTCGGCGGATTCGAGCAATCGTGCGCCACTCGCCGTCAGCTGAAGCAGCTTCGCGCGCTTGTTGGCGGGATCGGTTTTACGCCGTATGCTGCCTTTCCGTTCGAGCCGGATGACAATATTTGAGCAAGTTGTGCGATCGAGCGCGACCGCCTGTGCCAAGGTGATCTGGTCGATTCCCGGGTTCTCGCGCAGGGTCCACAGGATCGAGAACTGCAAGGGCGTCAGGTCGATGCCATCGAATGCATTCGCAAATATGGACATGCCAATCTGATGAACGCGCCGGATCAATGGGCCTGGTGAATGACGCAGACTATATCGTGCCATTTGTTCTGATCGACTCTCTGGCTGGCTCAGGAAACCAGTGCTGTTCCAACTAATTGAAGTGAATTACATGGAGCACTTGATAAGACGTCATTCTAAGGCATCTCAGACTAATTCGCCCAATCGTTCATGATAGCGTCAGCCAAAGCTGAGGTCATTCGCGAAGCCTGTCTTTGCGGAATGCTTTAGCCTCGTCGAGCAACCAGGAGGTAAAGGCTTTGACCTTGGGATCACCCACCATCTGTTCCTGGCACAAAAGGTAATAGGAGTGCTCGGCTGGAATTGCAATAGTGAGTGGCCGGATCAATTGGCCGAATCGAGGTAATCCATGGCCAGGACGCTGCGGACCAGGACAATGCCCTCGCCGTTCACGGCTGCCTGCAGCGCCATATGCGAGTGGCTGAATTTCGGCCACCTGTTACTGAGCGGTTGGGTTGATCCCGCCGACCTGGCCCAGGATTCCCATGACATCTGCATGTCATCATGTATCAATACGTATTGGTTGAGATCCTGCACAGCCTTTAGCGGCCGTTTTTTGTCGATCAATTCCGGGCTGCAAACCGGAACACTTCCTCGTCAAACAGCTTGGTTACGTGCAGTCCCGGCCACTTGGCGCGGCCATACCGGATCCTCAGGTCGACCCAATTTGGTCCTTCCTCGCCGATTCATTGACGCCGAGTCGCCGGGCCAGCGCGACGGTGCTTACTTCCTCGGCAGCCATAACCGTGGCCAACGCCAGTTTGGCAGACGTCATGACATCCAGCGTGATCGTGGCGCGTCCCCGGGAGGGCGAAGCAGTCGGCACCGGCAGACGGTGCTCGACGTAGCCACCGAGCGCAGCCACCAGGCAGTCTCGGACTGCCGCTTCGAAATCCTCGCCCGGATCCACCTGGGTCAGAGCCCCCGGCAGGTTGGGAAAGCTACGACCTGGGAATCGCCGTCGCGTTCGGTTTGGCAGGGGTATCGGAATTTCATGGACAAGAAATATCGGACACATATGTCCGAATGTCAAGAAGTGGAAAGTGGAAGTAAATGGCCAAGGCCAGCATTTAGGCTATGATGCCGCTTGCGCCGAGCGCATTTCCTACGTCACGACAGGCCATTAGATGATGGTAGTCCCGTTCCACACCCGCCATCCTTCAGTAACGCGCTCAGAGGGATGCACACTTTTGCTAATAAACATACGAAGCCGGGCTGGTGCTTGTGCGGGGCCTGTGGCATCATGAAACCAAATCGGTTCCATTATGGTTGCAATGCCATGCCAACTACGCTTACATTGAAAAACATCCCCGATGCGGTTTATCAGCGGCTCAAGTCCTCCGCCGAACTGCACAGACGGAGCCTGAACAGCGAAGTGATTGTGTGCCTCGAGTCCGTGTTGCTTCCCGGCAAAGTTTCCGTCGCCGAGCGGCTGGCGCAGGCGCGGGAAATTCGCGCCCAATTTGCCGGACAGAGCTTCCTTCCAGGTGAAATCGATGCCGCCAAACGCGCCGGTCGACCGTGATCGTCGTCGACACCAACGTCATCGCATATCTCTATTTGCCCGGAGACTTAACTGCAGCTTCCGAGGCTTTGCTGGAACAGAACCCCGATTGGGCAGCGCCGATCCTGTGGCGCAGTGAGTTTCGCAATGTCCTTGCCGGCTACATGCGGCGCGGCCTCATGTCCGCCGAGCAGGCGATGCGCGTGCAGCGAAAAGCCGAGAGCCTGATGGCCGGAGCGGAGTTCGAGGTGGATTCGGAAGCTGTGCTGAGGCTGGTCGAAGACAGCGACTGCTCGGCCTACGACTGCGAATTCATCGCTCTCGCCGTCGCGCGCAACGCGACCACCGTGACGATGGATGCCAAGCTGCTTCGGGCTTTTCCCCAACACACCCGGGCACTCATCAGTTAGCCCAATTCAAGCTTGGCCCTTCCGCTCCCGAAACGCCTTAGCCTCGTCGAGCAACCAGGAACTAAAGGCTTTGACCTTGGGATTGCCCACCATCCGTTCCTGGCACAAAAGATAATAGGAGTGCTCGGCTGGAATTGACATAGTGAGTGGCCGGATCAACCGGCCCGACTCCAGGTAACCCATGGCCAGGACGCTCGCCTCCCCTCTACAATGCCTTCGCCATTCAAGGCAGCCTGCAACGCCATATGCGAGTGGCTGAATTTCGGCCCCCTGGTGCTGAGCGGTTGGGTTGACCCTGCCGACCTGGCCCAGGACTCCCATGACATCTGCATGTCGTCATGTATCAATGCGTATTGGTTGAGATCCTGCACACCCTGCAGCGGCCGTTTTTCGTCGATCAATTCCGGGCTGCAAACCGGGAACACTTCCTCGTCAAACAACTTGGTCACGTGCAATCCCGGCCACTTTCCCCGGCCGTAACGAATTTCAGGTCGACCCAATTGGTCTTCTCCTTGCCTATGACATTGCCGAAATCGTCGATCTGGTTTTGCGACGTAAGGCGGATGTCGAGATCGGGATGGCGACTGGAGAACCGCTTGAGCCGGTTGATCAGCCAATTGACCGCAAAGGACTCAAGCAACCGACACGCACAGCAATCGCTCGCTGTCTTCATCCAGCAGTGTCCGGGTTGCTTCGTGCAAATCGTTGAGCATGATCCTGACCGAAGGCAGGTACAGTTCGCCCTTCTTGGTGAGATGCAGTTCACGTTTGTGGCGGTCGAACAACAGAAAGCCAAACCATTCCTCGAGTAACTTGACCTGGTGACTTACCGCCCCCTGGGTGACGAACAATTCCTCCGCTGCACGCGTGAAGCTGCAATGCCGGGCTGCGGCCTCAAATGCGCGGACCGCGTTCAGCGGCGGCAAGCGGCGTGGGGAAGATGGGTTTTGCACAGACATACCCTGTCCTGGTAATTGGTGCTTGGCGTTTGGGAGCTAATGGCAAAGATCAATAACTTTCGTTTGTCAAAAAAACCAAATTTGCATACCGTTGGTGCGCTGAGTTTAGCATCTGCAGCACGCAACCCCATAACCTGGGTACAGGGGGATACTGATTGGCCAAAATGAAGGGCGGGCGGGCGCTGATGGACTCCGTGCTACAGCACGGCGTGGACACCATTTTCGGCATTCCGGGCGGGCAAACCTATGAGTTGTTCGATGCGCTGCATGCACAGGGTGACAAGATCAATCTCATCACCACGCGCAGTGAGCAGGGCGCGGCCTACATGGCTTTCGGCTACGCCCGATCAACCGGAAAAGTGGGCGTCTACACGGTCGTACCTGGCCCGGGCGTTCTCAATAGCGCAGCAGCTTTAAGTACCGCCTACGAAGGTAATGCACCCGTTTTGTGCCTCACGGGGCAAATACCGTCCACCGGGATCGGGCGCGGGATTGGATATCTGCACGATATTCCGGACCAGCTGGGCATACTGCAACGTCTGACCAAGTGGCAACACGGATCGACCATCCGTCGCATGCACCAGTTGCTGTGCGGGAAGCGTTCCGGCAGCTGACCACCGGCCGGCGCCGCCCCGTCTCCCTGGAAATGGCCCTGGACATCATGTCCCAGGAATCCGAAGTCGAGATGCTCGCGCCGGTCCAGGAACAGGAGCCCATCGTCGCCGACGCAGCACTGATCGAGCGCGCAGCGGACCTGCTCGCTGGCGCAAAACAGCCCATGATCATGCTTGGCGGGGGCGCGGTGGATGCGGCCGGGGAAATACGCCGCCTTGCAGAAATGCTGCAGGCGCCGGTCATCTCACAGCGAGGCGGACGGGGCATACTCAGCGATCGTCATTATCTCAGCCACAGCTTTCCAGCCGGGCATCGCCTGTGGCCTGAAGTTGACGTGGTTATCGCCATCGGCACCCGTTTCAAGTATCCAAGGATGCATTGGGGCACCGACCCCGACTGAAAACCATTCATATTGATATCGACCCCACCGAGATCGGCCGGATTTCCCAACCTACCGTGGGAATCATTGGGGATGCAGCTCAGACGACCGCATGCCTGGTCGCTGCGCTCGACAAGCGGAAATTGCCCGATCGTCCATCCCGCAAAGAAGAGCTGGAAGCCTTCAAATCAACGATCCGGCAGGAGTTTGAAGAAAATGTCCAACCGCAGATGAGTTATTTGCGGGCGATTCGTGAGGAGTTGCCCGAGGATGGCATCCTGGTCGACGAAATCACCCAGGTGGGCTATGCGTCCTGGTATGGGTTTCCGGTATACGCACCGCGCACCCTCATCACCAGCGGCTATGCCGGTAACCTGGGTTACGGTCTGCCGACGGCAATCGGGGTCAAAGTCGCTAATCCAGACCGTCGGGTCATAGCCATCAGCGGAGATGGCGGCTTTATGTTTCATTGCGGTGAACTCGCCACCGCAGTCAAGTATCGCCTGAACCTGGTCTGCATCGTTTTCAGCGATGGCGCCTACACCAATGTCGCGCGAGCGCAAACTTTGCGTTATGGCGGCCGCGTCATCGGCACCGACCTGGTCAACCCGGACTTTGCCGCCATGGCTACGTCCTTCGGCGCCACCGGCTACCGGGCCGAAACGCCCGAGCAGCTCGGAGAAAAAATTCGCCTGGCATTTACCCGGGAAGGGCCGGTGGTGATCGAAGTGCCGCTGGGAGAGACGGACTTTCCGTGGAAGTACCTGCTGTTACCCGAAGTCCGGTCCAACGGGAGCCTTCTTACATGAGTCCACTGCAAAGGTATTTGCACAATGTTTAAGTCTCGCAAGGCGTCTGCTTCGGCGGCGTCCAATAGTGCCGCGACGTCCGATTTTGACGTCGTCATCGCCGGTGGCGGACATAACGCCCTGGCCTGCGCGGCCCTGCTGTGCAAAGCGGGGATCCGCACGCTGGTCGCGGAACGCAACGGCTGGGTCGGCGGTGGAGCGGTAACCCTCGAGCTCACCGAGCCCGGGTTCAAGCACGACCTGTTTGGTTCGAATCACGTGTGGATCCATTCCAACCCGGTCATGCGTGAGCTGATGCCCGAGCTGAAGGAATACGGCCTTGAATACCTGTGGGGCGAAGACGAGATCATGGGCCATCCGATGGAGGAAGGCCCGGGCGTCATTGTCTATCGTGACATCGACAAGACCTGCGACAGCATTGCGGAATATTCAAGAAAGGATGCCGCGCGTTACCGCGAGATTTACGATGGCTTTGTCGAAATCAAGGACGGTTTCAGCAGGAACATGTTCTCGCCGCCATCTCCACCGAGCTTCATGCCGGCGGCCATGGAAAGAAATCCCGAAGGCCTCAGGATGCTGCGCAACTATAACCTCAGCGCGCGCGCCTTCGTGCTGGAGAATTTTGAGAACCCGCACATCCAGGCCTTCCTCACCAGTTGGGCGCTGGGGCCCAACATCAAGCCCACCCAGCAGGGCGCCGGCTCCATTTTCTACATCATGATTCCGGCCATCCACGTGTACGGGCAGGCCATACCGCGCGGCGGCAGCATCGAGCTGCCCAATGCGCTGGCAAAATACGTTGAGGCCCACGGCGGAAAGGTGCTGACCAACAGCCCCGTGGCGAAAATACTCGTTGATCGCGGGGTCGACCGTGGCGTAGCGCGGGGAATACGCCTGCAGGACGGAACGGAAATCACTGCCCGCCGGGCCGTGGTGAGCGCACTGGAACCGCAGCAGACCTTCCTCAGGCTGGTGGACCAGGAACACCTCAGCGATGACTTCCTGCGCCAGGTGAAGAATTTCACGTTTGGTGACGTGGCATCGTTCCGCACGCATTTTGCCTTGCACGAAGCGCCGCGTTACACCGGCAGCGAGGGCATCAGCAAATCGCCGTTCCAACGAACCATCACCAGCATGGAGGACATCAACCGGCATTTTGCCGAACTCTCCGTGGGCAAGCCCTCGAACCAGCCACCCGTGCATGGCCACTGCTGGAGTTTGCGCGATCCGTCGCGGGCGCCGGAGGGAAAACATACCTTCATGATCGATACGTTTGTACCGAGCAAGCTCGCCAGCGGGGGTTGGGCCGATATCAAGGAAGCGTATGCTGGTGAGCTGATGAAGACCCTGCGGACTTACACCACCAACATGACAGATGACAACATTATTGCCAGCGTGTCCCATTCGCCTGAAGATATGGAAGCGTACAATCCGTGCTTTGTCGGTGGCGTGCCTTCAGGCGGCGAGCGCACGCTTGCGCAACTGGGGTACTTCCGCCCATTCCCGGGCTATTCGCAGTATCGTGGGCCCCTGGAACAGTTGTATCTCGCCGGGCCTTCCTGTCATCCGGGAGGCGGGATTAGCGGCATGGGTGTCATTACGGCAATGGAGATGCTCAAGGACTTTGGCATGGCGGAGGAAGAGTTCTAGCAAAGACACGCACACATGACCGCGAACCGCACCCTCCCAGGCATTACGCTTTCATTGCTGATTCTCGCTATGGCATTGCCATCGTCAGCGCTAAGGGCGGATACGCTTTCCGAGGTCAGGGAGCGCGGGTACCTGAAGTGCGGTATCACTGAATCGGGCCTGGGTTTCAGCTACCTTAACGCCGCCGGGGAGCGTGCCGGATTCGAAATCGATCATTGTAAAACCATCGCCGCTGCCGTGTTTGGCGAACTGAAAGTGGAATATGTCCTGGCCACGCCACAAACCGGCTTTACCCTGTTGCAATCGGGCGCCATTGATCTCTTCCCTGCAGGCGCAACCTGGTCCTATCTGCGTGACACGTCCCTGGGCCTGGATTATGCCGGCATCTATTTCTACGACGGGCAGGGATTCATGGTGCGCAAATCGAAAAACGTGACGCGCGCCGCAGAGCTTGCCGGCGCCACGATATGCGTCGCCCAGGGCACCACCCTGGAGCAGAACCTCGCCGACTATTTTGAGAACGCGGAACTCAGCTACGAGCTCATTACCTTTGCCGACACCGACAAGGCGCTGGAAGCCTACCAGGCAGACCGGTGTGATGCGCTGACCATGCAAAGAGCCGCCCTTTCCACAAGGTCTGCGGGCATGCACGACCGCGACCAACACGTCATCCTGGAAGAAACCATATCCAGCGAACCCCAGGGCCCGCTGGTGCGACAGAATGATTCGCGCTGGCGGGACATCGTCTGGTGGTCGTTCAACGTGCGCCTGCTGGCGGAACTCCATGGCATCAACCAGGCAAACGTCGATGCCGTGCGTCGCGACTCCGGAAACCGGGAAGTCCAGCGCCTGCTCGGAGTGTACGGCGACTTCGGCAGCAAACTGGACCTGTCCAATGACTGGGCCTACAACATCATCAAGCTGGTCGGCAGCTACCAGGACGTGTGGGAGCGAAACCTCACTCCCATTGGCCTTGAGCGCGGCCCTAACAAATTATGGAGGGATGGCGGACTGATGTTCGCCTTGCCCTTCCGCTCGATTTCATGAAGCTAATCGCCTTACCTACCTCCCCATTTTCCGCCCGGGTGTTGATCCAGGTCTATGAAAAAGCCGTTGAGCTGCGGGTGGAACATCCGGGGCCCGATGTGGGTCGGGATTGGGCCCCGCAACATGCAGCCTGAATCCCATGGGAAAAACCCCCATCCTGATGGTCGGAGACGAATTCATTATCGAGTCAGCCGCCATCCAGGAATACCTTGAAGACCTTTATCCCATCCCTCGCTGCGCGGCGCTGACGCCCTGGAAACCGCGAAAATGCGCGCGTTCATAAAGGCAGTCGACCTCTATCTTTTTCCGGGAATATTCGGCTTGCGCGCGATGGAAAGACGCTGCCGGCTGCAGGATGGGGTGCGTTCTCTGTGCAGGGCCGTGGACGGCTTGCAGGCCCTGCTGGGCGAAACGTTATTCGGGCGGTATGCGCGCGGCTATGTCTGCGGCGACCACCTGACGCTGGCGGATTGCACCCTTGTGCCCGCCTGCTTCTACATGGAGCGGTTCTTTGCCCGTTTTGGGCAGGAGTCCGTGTTCGCGGCGCGCCCTGCTTTACAGGATTGGTGGGCGACGGTATGCCGGCATGATTCGGTAGGCCGCGTGATAGCGCAGTTGCAGGCGGCGCTTAGCCGCAAGGCATGACCGGCCCTGACACATGAGCAGGCCCCTGCCCAGTAACCACGCTTCCATCAGCAGCTGGCTGGTGCAACTCTCGGTGCTGGCGCTGATCGCAGTGCTGCTGCTCGCCATTGGCAATACCACCCTGGAAAACCTGGACCGGCTCGGCGTTCAGTCCGGGTTTGATTTCCTGCAAAAGCGCTCCGGTTTTGATATCAACCAGACGCTGTTCGCCTACTCTGCGGACTCACCGGTGTACATGGCCTTTGCGATGGCCATTTGCAACACGCTGCTGCTCGCGTTTCTTTCCATCAGCCTGGCCACTCTGCTGGGGCTCGTCGTGGCCCTGTTCCGCCTGAGCGGGGACTGGTTTTTCAATACGATGGGGCAGGCCTTCATAGAGATATTTCGCAACATACCGGCCTTGCTGCAAATATTCTTCTGGTACTACGTTGTGCTGCGGGCTCTGCCTTCATCCGCCGAAAGCTGGCAACTGGGGCAGATGGTGTTCATCAACAATCGCGGGATGTTTTTGCCTGGCATCGAATGGTCGCCCAGCGGCGCCCGGGGGTCCGGGCTGGCCGGCTCTTATCCTGGCGCTGTTGGCGCTGGGATGTATCGCCGGAACGCAGCCAGCCCGCACGCTTTGCGGGGGAGGTAGTGGAAATTTCATTGCTGCTGGCCATCGTGTCCTGGCTTGCCCTGGCCATCGACTGGAACTTTCCCCGCTTGCAGAAGTTCGGCTACGTAGCGGATTGGGTGATCACGCCGGAGCTCGCTGCGCTCATTCTGGGTCTGTCACTGTACAACGCAAGTTCCGTTGCCGAAGTCATCCGGGCGGGCTTTGCGGCCGTGCCGAAGCACCAGTGGGAGGCTGCTCGCTCGCTCGGGCTATCCGCCACCAGCGTTTTACGCTACGTCATCGTGCCGCAGGCGTTGCGCGTCATCATTCCGCCGCTAACCACCTGCTACCTGAACATCTTCAAGGCCACCTCGCTGGGCGCCGCCATTGGCTACCCGGAAATCGTTTCGGTGATGGTCGGCACGACCAACAATATCGTCGGGCGGCCTGTGGAAATCATGTTCCTGACATTCTCGGTTTACTCGGCCGTTTCCCTTGGCGGTATCTGGCTCATGGCCCGCCTGAACCGCCGCTATAACCAGTTTTCACTGGTGCAGGGCTGAGCCATGAACGATGCCGCAACTCAGCTAACTGCAGGCATGTTCCGGCCGCTCGTGCGCAGATCCAGCTTCGGGCCAGGCAGAATCTGGCGCGCTGCGCTCAGCGTGCTGAGCCTGATCTTCATCGGAACGCTGATATGGCCCGTGCTGGAATGGGCGGTCATTGATGCGTACTGGAGCGGCACCGGCGGGGGATCCTGCCCCGACACCTCCGGAGCGTGCTGGCCCTTCATCGCGGAGCGCTTCGGACAGTTGATGTATGGCGCCTACCCTCTTGCCGAGCGCTGGCGCGTGAACCTGGGGCTGATCATCGGCTTGTGCCTGCTGATCCCGATCATGCTGCCCCGGGTATCCGCCAAGGCCGTGTGGGTGATTCTGTTCATCACTGCTTACCCGGCCATTGCCGTGCTGTTGTTTGCGGGTGGTACCCTGGGCCTCCCGGCCGTCGAAACCAGTTCGTGGGGCGGGATGTTCCTGACCCTGGTCATCGGTGTTTTCGCCTTTGCGTTCGCCCTGCCCGCCGGCGTCCTCCTCGCCCTGGGACGCGAAGCCGAAGCACCGGTGATACGCATGACTTCCGGCACCTGGGTGGAACTGTGGCGCAGCGTGCCCACGCTGGTCGTGCTGTTTGTCGCGGTGATCATGCTGCCCTTATTCCTGCCCCCGCAGTATGAAGTGGACAAACTGCTGCGCGCGCTGATTGCGCTATCCATTCTGATGTCCTGCCACATTGCAGAAGCCGTTCGCGGTGCGTTGCGCGCTTTGCCCGGCGGGCAAAAGGATGCGGCGCGGGCATTGGGTTTGACCCGCCGGCAAGCGCTCGCGCATGTCATCCTGCCGCAAGCCCTGACCCTCTCCATGCCGCAAATCACCAATATCGTCATTGGCATGTTCAAGGAGACGTCATTGCTGGTGGTGATTGGCCTGTTTGACCTGCTTGGCACGGTCCAGGCTATATCCGCCGATCCGGACTGGCATTTGTCCTCCGCGCGGGCAACCGGCTACCTTTTCGTGGCGTTCATCTATTGGGGCTTCTGTTTTGGAATGTCACGTTACAGCGGGTTTCTCGAGAGGCATAACAGGACGGGTACACCGCCTTGACGGTTCGCCTCAGCGAGCCGGGTACCTTGCCAGGACTTCATGTTCTGTATGAGAAAGTTTGAGTTGACGCTCCTGTAACCGGAGCGTCAGGATGGGAATTGATGTTCAGATTGAAGATGGGGACAGGTGAATGAGTAGTACTGCGGATGCAGAGGTAATCATTATCGGCGGTGGGCACAACGGCCTCGCCTGTGGTGCGAGCCTGGCCAGAGCGGGGCTGCGGACCATCGTCATTGAAAAAAACACCTGGCTGGGTGGCGCGACAGGGACTCACGAGGTCACCCTTCCGGGGTTCAAGCATGATCTGTACGGTTCGAGCCATGTGTGGATTCACGCCAATCCGTTCTTCCGCGAACTATTCCCGGAACTCAAGGAATATGGCCTTGAGTACCTATGGTCCGAGGACCTGATCACCGGTCATCCAACCAGGAATGGCCCGGGCATCATCATCTACAAGGATGTGGACAAAACCTGCCAGAGTATTGCCTGGTACTCCCAGGCCGATGCCAGGAAATATCGGGAAATTTACGATGGATTCGTGGAAATCAAGGACGGCTTCATCAAGGGCATGTTTTCACCTCCGGCGCCGCCCAGCTATCTGCCCATGGTCATGCAAAACAGCACTGCGGGACTGCGCATGCTGCGCGACTACAACCTGAGCGCGCGCGCTTTCGTCAACGAAAACTTTGAACACCCGGAAGTGCGCAACGTCATCCTGGGATGGGCCCTCGCGCCACAGATCATGCCCGACCAGGAAGCTGTCGGGCAGACTTTCTACATCATGATTCCGGGTATCCACGTTTACGGGCAAGCCATTCCAAAAGGCGGCAGCCAGATGCTGGCTGAGGCACTGGCGGGATATGTGCGGGCCCGCGGCGGAAATATCCTGACCGGAACCGGCGTGGACCGGATACTGGCCCGGAACGGCGAAGCCCGCGGCGTCCGCCTGGCCGATGGACGGGAAATATATGCCGGCAAAGCCGTGGTCAGTTCCCTCGACCCGAAGCAGACCTTCCTCAAGCTGATTGACCCGCAGCTGCTCGACGAATCAACCATTCGCATGGCGAAGTCCTTTTCCTTTGGCAACATCGGGGTCTTTCGATCACACTATGCCTTGCACAATCCGCCGGACTTTCTTAACGGTACGGAAATGAGCAAGACGAGTTTTCAGCGTATCTTCTACTCGGTAGAGGACACCAGGGCACATTACGCTGACATTGCCCTGGGAGTGCCGCCGCGCAATCCGTTCATCTGGACGGCATGTTGGACTTTGCAGGATCCAAGCCGGGCGCCCCCAGGCAAGCACACCCTGATCATCGACACCTTCGTGCCCAATACCTTGCAAAGCGGCCAGAGCTGGGATGATATCAAACACGATTTCGCTGCTACGCTGATGGCCAAGCTGCGTCAGTACACCAGCAACATGGGGCCGGAAAATATTCTCGCGGAGTACATCGACACGCCCATCAGCATTGAGCGCGCAAACGCTTGCCTGGTGGGGGGCGCGACCACTGGAGGTGAGAGATTGCTGTCACAGTCCGGGTATTTCAGACCGATGCCCGGCTATTCCCAGTACCGCGGTCCACTGAAGAATTTGTACCTGACCGGGGCATCCTGCCACCCCGGCGGCGGGATTACCGCCATGGGCATGGTCACCGCCAATGAAATAATCGCAGATCTTGAAGCTTGATTTATCGTAAAGGATGGGAAGCAAATGAGACCAAAATGAGAAACAGAATTAAGACATATACCGGGTTGGTGATTCAACCTGCGGTGAAAGTCGCACAGAACCGCGACGACATCATGGTCAATCTCGATCGGGTTTGTAACATGATCGATTTTGGCGTGGGTTACTACTGGGAGCTGCCGGCCCGGCTGGCCGTTTTGCCGGAATATTTCCTGCAGGGCGTCACGACCCCTGGCAAAGGCGAAGACGGCCTCGAAGGGTTCATGAAAAAAGCCATCACCATACCAGGACCCGAAACGGAAATACTGGGGAAGAAGGCGAAGCAGTACGGCATGTATATCGCTGGCGGTGGCGTGGTTGAACGCTTGCCCGAGTTTCCGGACCGCTGGTTCAACAGCGCCTTCATTATCGGTCCGGATGGCGACGTCATTCTGAAATACCACAAGTGGCATGTACCGGCTTATGTCGGGCTGGGCACCAGCCCCCACGACATGATTGATGAGTACGGCCCGATTTACGGTGCGGACCTGAAGAGCCGTTTCCCGGTGGTCGATACGGAAATCGGCAAGCTGGGCACCATGACCTGCCACGATGGCGCCACCCCGGAAATATCCAGGGCGCTGGCGTATAACGGCTGCGAAGTGATCTGCCACCCCACCGCCTTGCAATCGGTTGAGGGGGTCAGCGAGCCCTGGGATTTCTGGACGTTCACGCGGCGCGCCCGCGCCCACGACAACATGTGCTACCTGCTGGGCTCGAATTGGGGCACCGTCGATTACGACTACTACCCAAAGGCCTTTTGTCCCGGCCACTCGTTCATCATCGACTACATTGGCGTGGTTAATCGCATTGCACCCTATCCTGCGGAGCAGGTCCTGGCAGCACCCATTAACATCGAAGCCCTGCGTGAACATCGCTCGCGCATTGCACATAACACCTGGGTGGACATGCGCACGGAAATCTTCGCGGAAATGTACCAGAAGGCCATCTACCCGCCGAACCAGTTCCCCAGCGGCAAGCCGCCACGCAACCTGACCGACAAAATCGAAGGTGCCAAGGTGGCGCTGGACAGGCTGTACGCGCAAGGGACCTTTACTCCACCTTATGGCTTGAAGCCTGAGGAGATGTCCGGCGAACTGGTCAATCGCGTTGCCTATGCCCACAAAATGGGAACCCTGCGCAAAGACTAGGGAAGTTGCAGGGAGCCCGGGCAGGAAGGTGAGCACAGGAGGACAGTGAATTGAAGGTGGTAAGCAAGTTGGTGGAACTGGATTTTGATGTTCACCGTATCGAGTCATCCAAGACCGGAATAGTGGTCATGAACGACCCTGCCGTGGCCATGGGCACCAAGGTTTACATAACTCCCGGTGACGCCATGACCATTGCCGGGGCCTTGCTCAAAAGTGGAGCAGCCTGGCGTTTCATGCTCACTTTTCCATTCATGCACCTGATCAACAAACTGAAAAAGACCGACACAAGGCAGCGGAGCCGTAAATGACCCCGGCCATTAAAGGTTTCCTGTCGTCGGTCGGTCCGATGTTGATTGGCGGAGACTGGGTGACGGCTGCATCGGGCGACGAGATTGAGGTGCTCAATCCCGCAACAGCAACGCCCATCGGCAGGGTTGCAGCGGCTGGCGCGGCAGAAGTTGACGCAGCAGTTGCCGCTGCTGCAGCCGCATTCAGCGGGGGCGCCTGGGCCAATGTATCGCCGTACGACAGAAGCAAGATCCTGTGGCGCGTTGCCGAACTGCTGGAACAGCACTGCGAAGACCTGGCCTGCCTCAATACGCTGGAAAATGGCAAGCCACTGAGCGCCTCGATTGCCGGCGATGTTCCGGCTGCTGCAAAGACGTTCCGCCACTATGCGGGACTGTGCACCAAGATCGAAGGAAAGACCCCGCAGATCTCTTCGTTTCCACAAAACTTCCACGCCTACACCCGGCGCGAGCCTGTCGGAGTGGTTGGCCAGATCGTGCCGTGGAACGGACCCATCGTCGCGGCCTCGTGGAAGCTCGCACCGGCACTGGCCGCCGGTTGCACCATCGTGTTCAAACCGGCGGAAGAAACGCCGCTGACCGCTTTGTTTATCGGTCGACTGTTACAGGAAGCGGGTGTCCCGGCTGGCGTGGTCAACATCATTCCGGGCTACGGAGAGGTAGCCGGCGCCGCCATGTGCGTTCATGACCGGATCAGGAAAATTGCCTTCACCGGCTCCACCGAGGTGGGTCGCCGTATCGTGCAGAGTGCCAGTGGCAACCTGAAAAAAGTTTCACTGGAACTGGGCGGCAAATCGCCCGTGATCATTTGCGCCGATGCGGACCTTGAGCGCGCAATTGCCACAGCGGCAAATGCCATCTTCTTCAACGCCGGCCAGGTTTGTATTGCTGGCTCCCGGCTGTACGTCGAGGAGCCGGTTTATGAAAAAGTATTGGCGGGTATCGCAAAAATAGCACAAACCCTGCGCGTCGGGCCGGGCATGGATAAGGACACCCAGATGGGCCCGCTGGTCTCCAGCAAGCAACTGGAACGGGTCATGGCCATGGTTGAGCAGGGCCAGGATGAGGGCGCCCTGTTGGTTGCCGGTGGCCAGCGTCTGACCGGCCCAGGCTATTTCATGCAGCCTACGGTTTTGGCGGATGTAGATCAGGCCATGACCGTAACCCGGGAAGAAATCTTCGGCCCGGTTCTGTGTGCCATGAAGTTCAATGATATTGCCGAAGTGATAGAAAAGGCCAACGATACCGAGTACGGCCTGGCAGCAAGCATCTGGACACAGGATTTGAAACGCGCTCACACGATTGCCGCCAGGGTCCAGGCGGGACTGGTGTGGGTCAATTGTCATGGCGTGTCCGATCCTGGAGTCGCCTTCGGTGGCTACAAGCAGTCCGGTTGGGGGCGGGAAAACGGCTGGGAAGGATTGGAGCAATACCTGGAAACGAAATCCGTGATCGTAAATATCATTTGAACGGGATCAAGCATGTGAGAGTTGTTCTGATTTCAGGTTGTAGCTCGGGTTTTGGGGAACTGTGCGCGCGCACCTTCGCCCGCGCCGGTGACCGCGTTATTGCGACCATGCGTAAGCCGAACCAGCACATTTTTAAACCGAGCGATTCCATCGACGTTCGCCCGTTGGATGTAACAAATCCTGATTCCATCCAGTCTTGCGTCTCCGCGGTTGTGAAGGACTACGGCAGGATTGATGTGCTGATAAACAATGCGGGCATCCACCTGCAGGGCGCGGTTGAAGACATGGACGAAGCCAGCCTTCGCCGGGTTTTTGAAACCAATTTTTTTGGCGCCGTTAGTCTCGCCCGTGCGGTCCTTCCAGCGATGCGGGCGCAAAGGAGCGGGCATATCATTTGCGTGTCCTCCATTGGTGCACAGGTCGGGCGGGTAATTGATGGCGCCTACTGTGCCAGCAAGGCAGCTTTGGAGATGATATTTGAAGCCATGAAGTACGAAGTCGGGCGGTTCGGTATCGAAGTGTCGGTGGTATGCCCTGGCGCATTCAAAACAGATATCGGCGAGAAGCTTGCACTGCCCGAAACTGGTGATTGTGCTTCTCCCTACCGGGGCCTGGTTGCTTTCCGCCTGAAGAAAGTGCGCGAGGCGGTTGCCACTGGCGGCGACCCGCTGGAAGTCGCACAGTTGATAAAACGGGTCGCTGATGACCCCTCGCCGAAATACCGTTATGTCGTCGGTGAGAAGGCCATCCAGATGCAACAAACGCTGACCGGCCTCGGCGATGATGAACGCAAAGCAATGATCAAGAACCTTGCCGGGATTGATTGGTGGCTATCCGGCGCCGAAAGCCCGGCGGAGTAAGATTTCCCGTGCTGCAAAACATGCTGAAGGACACGAGCCATGAATGGAAGTGAAATGCCAATGCCGGATGGAGGGGTTCCTGGTGCGCCTGTGATAGAAATCAAGGGCCTGAACAAATGGTACGACGACCTCCATGTCCTGAAGGATATTGATCTCGTGGTCCATCCGGGAGAAAAGGTAATCATTTGCGGCCCGTCAGGGTCAGGAAAATCCACCCTGATCCGCTGCATCAACGCGCTGGAAAAGCATCAGTCAGGCTCGCTGGTCGTGCTGGGACGATCCCCCCGGACAACGCACGACATCCGCATCCTCCGCCAAAACGTGGGCATGGTTTTTCAGCAGTTCAACCTCTTTCCGCACCTGACCGTGCTGGAAAACCTGACCCTGGCGCCCCGAGTTGTCCACAAATATTCTGCAGCGGTCATAGCGGAACGGGCGGCGTACTACCTGGAAAAGGTAAAACTAAAGGACTACGGTTCGAAATATCCGGCGCAGCTATCCGGCGGGCAACAACAACGCGTGGCGATTGCGAGGGCCTTGTGCATGGAGCCCGGCATCATGCTGTTTGATGAGCCCACATCCGCGCTCGACCCTGAGACCATCGGTGAAGTCCTGGATACCATCATCCTGCTGGCCGACTCCGGCATGACCATGCTGTGTGTTACCCACGAAATGGCTTTTGCCCGGCGTGTTGCAACCCGGGTCATCTTCATGGACGAGGGGCGCATTGTTGAAGATTGCGGCCCGCAAGAATTTTTCGACAATCCCGGATCTGAGCGGGTAAGACGCTTCTTGTCCCAGGTCTTTTCTCACGTAACCCGGGGGTAAAGCATGTCGCCAGTGCCCGCCGACAGGCCGGAGTCAAACTTGCTGCCCGAGGATGCCGATAGCGCCCTGCTCGTAGGACGCATATGGAGCAAGGAAGCTGGTGGCCCAATCCCCGTGGTGGTTTTGAACCGCATAGTTTTTGATATCAGCGCGCTGGCCCCCACCGTTTCACAGCTATTCGAAATGGCCGATATCTCCGAGCGTTTGCGCACATTCCGTGGTCGAGAAATCGGGCACGTAACGGAAGTTCTGGATGCGGTTTGCTGGGTCCAGGAAAAACCTGGACTGAAGTTGCTCTCCCCGATCGACCTGCAGTGCATCAAAGCCTGCGGCGTGACCTTTGCCGTTTCGGTGCTTGAGCGCGTGGTGGAAGAGCAGGCGGGCGGCGACATGCATGCTGCCCAGCGAATCCGGAAAACACTCGAGCAATCATTTGGAACCCGGTTGGCGAACGTGCAGCCCGGCTCCGAAGAAGCCGCGAAAATAAAACAACAGCTGATCTCTGAGGGGCTGTGGTCGCAGTACCTGGAAGTGGCCATAGGCCCCGATGCCGAGATTTTTACCAAGGCCCCAACGCTTTCATCGGTTGGCTGGGGCGACCTGATCGGCATTCGCCAGGATTCAGCCTGGAACAACTCCGAACCTGAAGTAGTGCTGGTGTGTAGCAGCAAAGCCCGGGTGGTGGGCGCAACCCTGGGCAATGATGTGAATTTGCGTGATTTTGAAGGCAGGAGCGCATTGCTGCTGGGCAAGGGAAAAGACAACAATGCATCGGCCAGCATTGGCCCCTTCATTCGTGTCTTTGATGAGCGATTTTCCATGCCGGCGGTACGGCAGGCAAGGGTGTCACTGACGGTAAGCGGCGAAGATGGTTTCCATTTGCAAGCCGAAAGCTCCATGGAGCTAATGACACGTGACCCGCAAGACCTGGTCGACCAGGTGTGCGGTAAGAATCACCAATACCCCGACGGGTTTGCCTTGTATCTCGGGTCTTTGATTGCACCCACCCAGGATCGCGGCGAACCCGGTAAGGGGTTTACTCACCAGCCGGGAGACATTGTGAAAATTGAATCAGCGCAACTGGGGTGCCTGGTGAACCAGGTGACCTTTTCGTCACAAGCTCCCGAGTGGAGCTTTGGATTGGCGGCTTTCATGACCTATCTCGCCAGGCGCGGCCTCTTAAATTAGCTTCGAATTACAGAACAACGGCAATCGGCTACGTGGCTACGCCACATCGCTTACCGGGCGGCTTCACCAGGCAACTATGGGGTTTCCGGGTGAACCAGTCGCGCCCACCAGTTTGAGCGGCGCCCAGGTGAACAGGAACTCATAAACGTGTTCTTGTGACAGTCCTTCCATGTCGATGTTTTCAAACAGATAGATGCCGCGCCTTACTACCAGATTCATGTGACAGTAACCAAATGGCTGCGGACTCGGGCCCTTGGTGTTGTCGACCGGTTCTATAGCACCTTGATCTGCCAGAAGCATGGCGATTTTCTTTCCCGCCAGGTATTCGCAGAGTTCAGCGGAAACGCCCGGCTCACTGGAGCCATATTCTTCGTTAGCCGCCCTGACCTCTTCCGCCGGCGCTGCGATTTTGCCATTCTCGTCCAGGTAACTTTTCCATAACTGTATCCAGCCCGTGCGAATCAAAACGACATCGCCCTTACCGGCATCGGCTATGCCCTGGCGTTTCAAGGCGGCATTAAAGTCATCCACGGTAATTTCATAGCCTTTCTCCAGTCTTTGGAGACCCTTGAGTGCCGGCACATCAATCATGATGCCCCGGGTAAAAAAACCAATTTCGGCAGCATTCTCAACACCATTGACCTGCAGGCCATGGCCATTGGATGTGTCCTCCAGGCGCCGCTTGTTGTACATGTAATTGCCTTGCGCCCAGCCCTCGGCCCCATTCACCCAAATCATCGGGTGGCCGAGACCGTCGAACTGCGTGCCAACCTGGCCGATTTCGCTGGTTACGATTTCGTCATTGAATGAGAGTTTGAATGACTCCCCTTGCCAACGCATGGGCCCCCACATGGGCTGGCCGGCACCCGGAATCAACAGGGTAAACGTGCGTCCCGTAACCAGTGGCATACCCTGCTGATAGGGCATCCCCAGGGTGAGTGTTTTTCCCTGTTTAACCAGCTTGACCGCTTCCAGGCGCTTTTCCGGCGTGATGTAGTTCAGCGCTCCATACTTATCGTCCGCACCGAATTCACTGGGCCACCAGTTTTCATCCACCGGGTTATTGTCCGCCATGGCGGCGCCGCTACAAATCGCTCCGAGCATCCAGGTAATCATGCCAGCCGCAACCAGCACCAAGCGAACAGATCGACTACTCATGTAGCGTCCTCTTTGACAATCCCAACCAAAACGGGATATTCTGTTTATATATAAACTATCTTTCCAATGCAAGCGGAGCGTACGTGAAAGTAAGAAGCAAACTTGCCGACATCGATTTCGTTTTCGGGCATTTTGAGTACAAGAAAGACCACCTGATAGTCCATTCCGATCCGGACCGGTCCATGGAGACCAAGGTGTATGTCAGTCCGAACGACATCCTGTCGGGTGTGGCCAAAGCGCTCGCCAATCCCATGGTTTGGGTTTACTTCCTTGGCTTTCCGTTTTTCCTGGTCCGCTACCGCCTGCGGCACCGATCCAGGAAACAGGCCTGAAAAACCGGCGCGGACCTGAAACGAAGCTCAGGCCTGTTGCTGCGTGACTTCCGAACGGCTTATCACCCGGCCAAGCAGCACGACCGCAAAAGCCGTGACCACCAGGGGCACTGCAAAAATAATATAGCCATCCGTCTGGGCCCAGCCATGATCAAACAAAACGCCCGCCAGCATCGGTGAAGTCACACCGCCGATCCGGCCAAATCCGATGGCGATGCTGACTCCTGCCGCGCGGCTTTGCGTAGGGAACAGGTGCGGCGCCATGGCGTATAAACCGACCATGGACCCGAACAGGAAAAAGCCCAGGCAGGTAGCCAGCAGGACCAGCGTGCCGATCTCGCTTCCACTGTGTGCGAACAGCACCATCAGGACGCTGGTTAACACGACGTAAACGGTAACGAGCCGGGGCAAAGGCAGCTGGGAAGACAGGTACCCCAGCAGCAAACAACCCAATACCCCGCCTACGTTCAGCAGGATGCCACCGGATATCCCTTGCGCATTTGACATGCCGGAATCAACCAGGATTTTTGGCGTCCAGCTCATGACAAAATAGAACGCCAGTATCATCATGAAAAACGCCAGGCTCAGCCACAGGGCGTTGTTGCGCAGCACCGCGTCGGAAAACAAATCTGCGTAACCTGTTTTCCGCCTGGGTGAATCTGGCTTTGCCGCCGGCAAGGTTTCAAGTCCGGGCTTGCCCAGCCTGCCCAGCAAATGATTGATCCGCTCCAGGGCGTCCACCGGGCGGCGTGTGAGCAGGTAATCCAGCGATTCCGGCAGCGCCTTCCAAACCATGGGAATCATCAGGGCGGCGGCAACGGCGCCCAGGAAGAATGCGGAACGCCAGCCGTATTGCGCGATCAGGACTACGCTCAATATGCCGCCTGCGGTTGCGCCGATGGGGTAGCCCGTTTGCAGCAGGCTGACCCAAAAGCTGCGCCAGCGAAGCGAGGAGTACTCGGCCACGATGGTGTTCAGGCCCGGCAGGATGCCACCGATCCCGATGCCGGTAAGCAGGCGCATCGCGGTCAGTTGATTGGCGTTCCGACTGAACCCCGACAGCAACATGCCAGCCGTGATGACGACCAGGCAGACCAGGATCATATTGCGCCTGCCGTGCTTGTCCGCCAGCGGACCGAGCGCCAGGGAACCTATGACCATACCCATCGGGCCCGCACTGAGCAGCATGCCAACCACGGTTCCGGACAACTGCCAGTCGGCCGCAATGGCTGGCGCGGTGAACGCAATGACCAGCACATCAAATCCGTCCATCATGTTGATCAGCGTGCACATCACGATGGCGGCCACCTGGAACCGGCTCATCGGACTGCGTTCCAGGTCAGGTGCGATGATCATAAGCTCTTACTCAATCCACAGATCGCGCTCCAGGTCTTTCCAGAAATCCACCGTCATGAGGTGATGGATGAACAGACCCTTGTAATACGGGTCGTTCAATTTGTATTCCTTGTAAGGCCCCTCGTAATCCTTGCGCCTCGCCTTGTAGGCCTCAAACGCTGCCATGCTTTCGTATTCCCACATGACCAGGTGGCGGCCTGACTCAGGCCCGGCAACATGTTTTTCAAAATAGCGCACGCTTTTCCACTCGGGAAACAGGTCACGGTGGTCTTTCACCCAGGCCAGCCAGCGACGCATTTCGATATCGTGTTCCTCATCCTTGCCCTCGGCAATCAACCAGGATTCAACCTCAAAAACTGCCATTTTCCTTACCTCCGATTATTGTCTGTGAAGTGGGCTTGTTAAGTGATCTGCCTGGTTTGGTTTACAAAGCCCAATTCGCTGCCATAGCGATTGAGTATTTTTTCCAATGGGTCTTCAGGCCGTGATCTACCCTCTGCCGGCCCGGCCTTGGCGTCTGGTTCGGCCTTGGCATTGGCCGCCATGGGCATTGCCACAGTGGCCATTCCTGCCACCACGCCGGCACTTGCTGCGGTTTGTAAGAACTTGCGTCGCGACACATCGTTGTTGTGTTTCATTCAAAGCTCCTTGGGTTTCTCTCTCGAAAATCTTCCCGGCCCGACGGCCGGGTTGATGCTTTCATTTCTCCACGTCAAGCCATTGGAAAAATTCAATACTGTATCCGCCCGGATCTGCCACCAGGAAGGCGCGGATCGGGACGTTCTCGTTGTTGTAAATCTCTTTCAGGAACACGATGCCTTCGGTCGCCTTCAAACGCTGGTACCAGGCATCGACGTCCTCAGTGACAATACTCAACATCACGGCATTGTCTGCCTGCGCCCGATGAAAGCTGGTTTCGCCTTCCTGCACCAGGCCGATGGAAGAGCCTGGCGTGAGCTGAAAGATTTTCACCCAGTCCTCGTCAAAAGTCTTGGTGAGCCCCAGCGTCTTTTCGTAAAAGGGCACGACTGCGGCAAGGTCCTTGTAATAGAACATGATCGTGTTTTCTTTGATCGCGGGTGGCTGAATAGTGGATTCCTCCGCCAAAAGGTTTGAAATCAGAAATACAGCCAAACACAATAGTGCCGGTAACCGGTAATTCAGCTTGAGGCTCACGGGCAGTCTCTCCTGGCGTTACAGAACGTGGCCGGGTTGATTCCAGCCATGCCTGTCCCAGCATACTTCGTTCGCGCACCTTTGCACATGCCCTGTCTCGCATCGTGGGGGTTGCTTGCTTTGTTAATAAACCGTTGACTATGGGCTATTAATGGGATTTAATGGACACCGGTAGCGTTGCGGCGACGCCTATTGGATAGAGTGGGAACACCGTAGCTGCGCAAGCAGGCGGTGGGGATGCCGGTCAAATCGGGCGATTTCGCAAACCGACCCGAAAAACTACGAAAAGTGGCCAGTCGGCCTTCAGGAGATAGCACTTCATGCGCAACTTACTGACTCTAATCATTTCGATGACTTTGGCGCCGCTTGCGGCGACACCCATACAGGCGCTGGCGCAGGAATCCAGCGGCGCCCTTGAAGAAGTAACCGTGACGGCACAGCGTCGCGAACAGAACCTGCAGGACGTTCCCATCAGCGTCACCGCCTTCACCGGCGAGGCACTGGAGCGGTCGAATATTGGTGCCGCTACCCAATACATGTTGCAGACACCCAATGTGAGCTACACCGAAGACGGCCAGTCCGGTTCGCGTGGTATAGGTATTGCCATTCGCGGTGTCGGCGGCATGGTATCCGGCGAGAATGGGTTCATTAACACCAACGGCATTTACATCGATGACTTCAGTGTCGTGTCCGTGCCCAACCAGGTTGCCAATCCCCAGTTACCCGACATGGAGCGCGTGGAAGTCCTGCGCGGCCCGCAAGGCACCTATTTCGGCCGTAACGCCGTGGGTGGTGCGCTGAACCTGACCACCAAACGCCCCACCGATGAATTCGGCGGCCAGTTCCGTGGCGGGTACGAGACCGCCAACGGCGCAAACGACTCCTGGACCGTGATCGGCATCCTGAATGTGCCTCTATCGGACACGTTCCGCATGCGCGCCGTGGTTTCCTACGAGGACAATGGCGGCTGGGTGAAAAATATCTGCGCGGCCGGAAAACCCCAGTCGAACTGTCCCGGTGCTGTAGCAAAATAACGTTCAACCAAACGGCGCCAAAGATTCGGGTGGAGACACCTTTTTTGGACGCTTCAGTGCGGATTGGGATGTTACGGAAAACACCTTCATCAAAACTACCTTCTTCTATACCGATGAACACCAGCGAACAGATGAAAACGTACCTTCCGGCGTACTTGACCTGGATAGCGCCGATACGTTTGGTATTGGTGTTGCTGAAGATCCGGGCACCGGCTTTTGGAAGGACGGCAACTACAACAAGTTGTCCCATGATGTTAATGAATTTTCCAATAACAAATCCACCGTGGGCATTTTCAACCTGAGTCATAATTTCAATGAAAACGTAGTGCTGAGGTCGATTACCGGCTTTATCGATGCCCATTTGGACCGTCAGTTCGACAATGACCTGGTTGGCGGCATGAATGCATTGCAACGCAACAACAACTACGACGGAAAATCCTGGAGCTCCGAACTGCGCCTCGAAATGACCGAGGATAAATATGATTTCATCACCGGCCTGATGTATGCGCACGATGATCAGAAGCAGCAAAATAACGTGGCCGTTTCGAGCGAGGCAACCGCAACCATCAACGGTGTTGGAGTACTTCCGCCTTTCCCCGATGGTCTCGGTTTAGCTCTCAATAACAAAGAGTTCAAGGTCACCAGCAAAGCGGTATTTGCTGACTTTACCTATCATGTAACGGAAGCATTTGACCTGACGGCCGGCGCGCGTTACACCAAGGACGATGTGTACAACTTTGTGCATTCCTACGGCATTGGCCCGACCTGCTGCTTCCCGGATTCACCGGGCTATCCTGGTGGCCCCGGATATGATTTCTTCCAGAGCTTCCAGAACTTTCCCCGCCCTGTGTCTGATGCCAGCGAGAAATTCAGTGATGTAACGCCGCGATTTGTAGCAGCCTACGACTTCAATGAGAACGTTAATGTCTACGCCACCATATCCAAGGGCTACAAAGCCGGCGGCACCAGCGTTGGCAACAACACCAACCAGCCTGGCGCTCCGGCATTTGCCATTCCGTTCAACGAGGAAACCATGTGGAACTACGAACTCGGTTTTAAATCCGAGCTTCTGGATAACCGCCTGCGCCTGAATGTTTCCATATTCGACCTGCAATGGAGCGATCTGCAGTTTGAAGCATTCCGCTTCCTGACTCCGGGCGACCTGTCATCGAACTTCGAACAGACCATCAATATCGGGAATGCCGAAGCAAGCGGTGGCGAAATTGAACTGATGTGGGCAGCCACTGACCATTTCAGCTTAACCGGAAACCTCGGTTACCTCGACTCCGAAATCACCAGTAACACCGACGCAGTGCTCACCGGTGGTTTCCTGGTTCACCTGCAAGGCCTGGATTTGCCCAAGGCGCCGAAATACACGCTCAGCCTGATTCCGCAGTATGACTGGCAGGTTGGTGGCGGCGACGCCTGGGTGCGCCTGGAATATCTCGCTCGCGGCTCGCAGTATTCGGATATCGAAGCTTTGACCAATCAGCAGACCACTGGCCCGGCGCCGAACTCAGGAATTGTGCGGGTACTGCCCTATGGTGAGTTCCCGTATAAAGTACCCAGCTTCGACGTGTTCAACCTGCGTGCGGGTTTCAGCACAGGCGCCTGGGCGTTCAACGCGTACGTGGAGAACCTGTTCGAAGAGCACTATTACACGGGTACACAGGAGAACTTCGGTGTCTCTGGTATCCGCCTGCGCCCACACCCGCGGATCATTGGCTTTAACGTCAGCTACACTTTTGGCGGTAATGAACCCGAGCCAGCACCGTCGGCGCCACCCCCACCCCCACCACCTGCCGCACCTCCGGCTAATCCGGACCTGGATGGAGACGGCGTGCTGAATGAGCGTGACAAGTGCCCCAACACCCGCCCGGGTGCAGTCGTAGATCTGGACGGTTGTGAAGTGGAAGCGGTTATTTCCCTGGAAGGCGTGCACTTTGAATTCGACAAAGCCACCCTGACCCCGGAAGCCATGGCCATTCTCGACAAGGCAGTTGCCCTGCTCGATAAGCAGCAGAAAGTCGTGGTGGAAGTGGCCGGTCACACCGACAGCGTGGGCTCGGAAGAGTACAACCAGAAGCTGTCTGAGCGCCGCGCCATTTCCGTGAAAGACTACCTGGAAAGCAAGGGCATCACCGCTACCCGCTTGACCGCTCGCGGTTATGGCGAAGCACAGCCGGTAGCATCCAATGACACGGACGCTGGACGGGCACTGAACCGCCGTGTTGAGCTGATCGTGCTCAGCCGCTAATCCGAAGTAGCATTTGGAATGAGAAAGCCCCGCTGAACGCGGGGCTTTTTTTTGGGTAATACGGGGTCAGAGTGAACTAGAGGGGGTCAGAGTACATTTTCACCATAGGCCGTGGGTAGAAGAACCCCATCAAGGAAAATGTACTCTGACCCCCTCTAGTTCACTGACCCCCTCTAGTTCAAAGCGCAAGCCTGCCCTTGTCAAGAGTCTTTGCCGCGCCCGGCCGCTTCAACCCCTATCCGTCCATGGTGGAGCATCTTGACGGTTGCGGCATAGGCTGACTTGGCCTTGCCCCTGGCAATGCTCCAGGCTATGTCATGGTGCAATTCGACGTCCAGTTTAAGGTTCTCCTCGTTGGTATTTTCCCCGCCGATTTTGAAATGCGCCTTCAGATAGGTCGCCACGGCGTACTTGAAGTTACTGATAAAAGCGTTGTGGGACGCAACCAGTATGGCCGTGTGCAGCTGGATGTCTGCGATCAGGCGCTGCTCCAGGTCCTTGTCGAACCGCTGCATGTCGTCGAAGGCAGTCAGGATGGCCGCAACATCTTCCCGGGTCGCGCGGGTAGCCGCCAGTTCTGCGGCTTTGGGTTCCACGATGCGGCGAATTTCCAGCAGCTCGAGCAGGAACCCCGGAGTAGCGGTCTCGGGATTGGCGTGCCAGGACAACACGTCAGGGTCCAGCATGTTCCACTCGCTCTTGGGACGGATCTTCGTCCCACTCCTGGGTGCAGTGGAAATCAGCCCCTTGCCAGACAAAACCTTGACCGCTTCGCGCAGTGCGTTTCTGCCAACTCCCAGGCTATCGGCCAGGGCCTGCTCAACCGGCAGGGTTTCACCCTCAGCATACTGTCCTGTCGCAATGCGTTGCCCCAACGTATCCACCACCGACTTGATCTGGCCCCTGACGGAAGGTTTTTTCATCATTCATCCCCTGTGAGCGCAGTGTGACTTGTCGGGAAGTGCCGCTCGTTGCACATTTTGCACACCACTCAAAGTCTCCTATTGCGTCTCAACTAAATGCAAATCATCCCATTGAGTTTATCCAATCCGCCCATTAAATGGGATTAAATTTTCTCGGCAGACCTGAAGCCACTCCTGGCACTCCTATGGTCAGGCAACGATATATGCTGATATATCTTTTGTTTTTCATATGTATATTGTTTTTTGCGGGGGACCTCCCCGCACGTTTCCGGCCGTGCCGGGTGGTAGCATTTGACCTACATTGGCATCTTTGAGATCTGGACGGATCTTCGGGCTAAAAAATTGACAATTAATGGGATTATTGCTAACTTGCTTCAGCTTTTCAACTGCCTTATTAATCCGGCCCAAAATGGCTCCCGCGTCGCAACTGACGCCTTTGCTAGCGCTGAAACCCATGGAAGACTCCGTTGCGAGAACCAAGTTTGACCATGACCTGGTAGTCAACTGGTATCGGAGCCCGGTGGAGCCCAGCCTGCTGCAGAAACTCAATGAACGCAACAACGTGAAAGGGCTTGCCCAGGCCGGTGGGTTCCTTGGCCTGATGATTCTGACGGGCAGTCTGGCAGTGTATGTGCAGCAACTGTCCTGGTTGCTGCTGATCCCGGTGCTGTTTGCTGCATGGCACGGTTTGCGCCTTCATGAGCAATGCCGAGCACGAACTGGTGCATGGCACGGTGTTCAGGCAGTCCTGGCTCAACGGGCTTTTTCTCCGGGTGTTTGGTTTCCTGCGCTGGTTCCCATATGACTTCTACTGGGCCAGCCACACCGAACACCACAAGTTCACCCTGTATCCGCCGCAGGATCAGGAAGTGCTACTGCCCCAGACATTTACGCTGGCCGAGTTCCTCAAGACGGCATTCGTTGACCCGGCCCGCATGTTTGGCGCTATAAAGTCCAGCCTGCGCTATGCGCGCGGCAGACTGGATAAGGGATGGGAGAGCTATGTGCTGGCCCGGGACCCGGCACGCTTTTCGGTGTTTCGCTGGGCACGCATCCTGCTTGCCGGCCACTGCTTCATTACCGTGGTGTCCCTCTATTATGGCTACTGGATAATCCCCGTGGTTGTTTCTTTCACGCCGCTGTATGGCGGCTGGCTGATTATCCTGTGCAACGCCGCGCAGCATGCCGGCCTCAAAGACAAGGTCCCCGATTTTCGCTTGAACACCCGCACGATGTACCTCAACCCGGTCGTGCAATTCCTCAACTGGTACATGAACTTCCATGCCGAGCATCACATGTATGCGGCCGTGCCTTGCTACAACCTGCGCCGCTTGCACGATGCCATCAAACACGACTGCCCGCCGGCCACCAATGGCCTGCTGGCAACCTGGCGGCAGATGATAGCCATCCAGCGGCGGCAGGAAGTGGAGCCCGGCTACCAGTACGTCCCACCCTTGCCTGGAGCCCGCGAGGAAAGCCCGACTGCGCGGGAAGATGCTGCGGGTAAGCCGCTATCGAGTGCCGCAATTGACAATGACGGCTCAGCCCAAGGTGGCCCAGATCGGCTTTGGGAATGCACGGTCTGTGGATTCGTCTATTCGGAACGCCTGGGCTTACCCGATGAGGGCATCCTTCCCGGCACCGCATGGGAAAACATTCCCGACGACTGGGCGTGCCCGGACTGCGGGACCAGCAAAGCGGACTTCCAGATGGTGGAAGTCCAGGTTGCAAAGAAATCGACGCAGGCATAAGGTTTATGTGTAAACTATTATAGCGCTGACCAGAGCTTTCATCATTTGCCGGGCTTTCGGGCCCGTTTTTCTCAATCCATGACCGTGAGAATTTTATGCCAAGGATTTCCGGTGCCGATGCGATCGTAGAGTCGCTGATCGCCAATGATGTAGACACTGTTTTCGGTTTGCCGGGAGGGCAACTCGATCACCTCTTTGACGCGGTCTTTCGCGTTAATGGCAAGATCAGGCTGATCCATACGCGCCATGAGCAAGGCGCCGCTTACATGGCGTTCGGCTATGCACAAACCACGGGCAAAGTGGGCGTGTACACGGTCGTGCCGGGGCCTGGCCTGCTCAATACCACTGCCGCTTTGTGCACAGCATGGGCATGCAATTCTCCGGTGCTGGCGATTTCTGGCCAGGTACACCTTTCCGGAATCGACAGCGGTTACGGACATCTGCATGAAATCCCCGACCAACTGGGCCTGATCCGGCACCTGACCAAGTGGGCCGAACGCATCAACCATCCGTCGCAAACACCCGAGCTGATGGCGCAGGCGTTCACGGAACTCAGGTCGGGCCGACCGCGCCCCGTCGAAATCGAAATGCCCATGGATGTCATGGGTACTGAGGCAGAAGTTGCCCCGGCACGCTTCGCTGCTGCCGCCGAACCACCGCCACTAGATATGGACCTGATCAAAGCTGCAGTGCGGGTCCTGACTACCGCAAAGCGGCCCATGATTGTCATCGGTTCCGGCGTGCTCAATGCAGTGCCGGAAGTGTTAGCCGTGGCAGAACGCCTGCAGGCCCCGGTTGTGGCCAAGCGCAAAGGTAAAGGCGTTATTCCGGATGATCACTACCTCAGCCAGAACCTGCCTGCAGGGCATAAGCTGTGGGGAGAAGCAGACGCGGTGCTGGCGATTGGCACCCGCCTGAAAATGCCCCTGACCATGTGGGGCAAGGACGATGAGCTCAAGCTCGTGCGGATTGACATTGACCCCGTTGAACTGACCCGCATCACCACCCCCGAAGTCGGAATTGTGGGTGATGCCAAGTGCGTCCTGGGCGCCTTGCTCAAGGAGCTCGAAACCCATGGTGCAGACGTCGCCAGTCGTGAAGCCGAATTAAGCGCATTGAAACAGCAGACTATGAAATCCATCAGGGAACATGTCGGGCCGCAAATGGCTTACCTCGATGTAATTCGTGCGGCCCTGCCTCGAGACGGTTACTTCGTCGATGAAGTGACCCAGGTTGGCTTTGCTTCCTGGTACGGTTTTCCGGTCTACGAACCGCGACATTTTGTTTCCGCCTGCCAGCAAGGCACCCTGGGCTACGGTTTTGCTACTGCCCTGGGGGTTGCCGCGGCGCACCCCGACAAGGCGGTTGTGCAGGTCACCGGGGATGGTGGTTTCATGTTCACGGTGCAGGAACTGTCCACTGCCGTGCACCACCAGCTGAACCTGGTCACCATAATATTCAACGACAACAAGTTCACCAATGTGCAACGCCAGCAGGATGAATGGTTCGAAGGCCGGCGCATATGTTCCGACCTCACCAATCCGGACTTCGTCAAGATGGCCGAGAGTTTTGGCGCTGGTGCATACCGCGTAAGTTCGCCGGCGGAGTTGGCCAAGGTGCTGCCCAAAGCCATGGCTGAAAAAGGCCCTACCCTGATTGATGTAACTATCCGTGAGCGCATGCCGGCGCCTTGGAAATTCATACTCATGGAGCAGAATCGCCGGTCACTGTGCCCATGATCTGATGCCCGGATCAGCTTCGGGGCTGGCGTCCGGGATACGAATCAAGGCATGCTTACGACATTCTGACGTTTGAACGGAGGCTTGCATGCCCCTTATTTCCGCCGACAGCAATACCGCACTGGCCGCAGTTATTTTTGGACTGGCCTGGCTGGGTTTTTGGATTGATCGCAAACCCATAGCCAAAGTGTTGCCCGGGGTTCCCTGGGTCATCGGTATCGGCCTGCTGCTGTCGAACACCGGCGTTATCCCCATTGAAGCGCCGGCCTACGGTTTCGTTGGCCAGTACCTGCTGCCTCTGGGCGTTCCCTTCCTGCTGTTCAAAGCCAATCTGCGCAACGTGTTTGCCGAGGGTGGCTGGGTGCTGCCGGCGTTCGTGATATCGAGCATCGGCGTTTGTGCAGGCGCGATTTCAGGTTTTTTCATATTCAACCTGGGCCCGGAAGCAGCGGAAATCGCTGGAACTTATGCGGGGGCATTTATCGGTGGCGTGGTCAATTTCGTTGCGATATCGGAAGCCGTGGAAATGTCCACCACAACATTTGGCATTGCCCTTGGAGCGAGCGCGCCGGCCAGCATTCTTGGCCTGGTTGCCCTTGCCATACTGCCTTCCATTCCGTTTATTCGGCGGCACTTCCCTTCAGAAATCATCGAAAGTTCAAGCCAAACGATGGTGTCGGGCAGTGATGACGATACCCCACGTTTTCGCACGGATCATGTTGCCCTTGGTATCGCCATCAGCTTTGCAATCTGTGCCGTATCCGGCTATGTCTCAAATTTGCTGGGATTGGGTAATTACAATCTTTTCTTTATCACCATCATCACGGTGATTCTGGCCAATATAGCCCCGGACCGGTTCGCGAAACTGCAGGGTGACTTTGCTGTAGGCATGCTCTGTATGTACGCCTTTTTTGCCATTATTGGGGCGGGCACGGATGCGGTTACCTTTCTTACCTCGGCACCGGTTTTGTTCGTTTATTGCACCTACATGCTGGCCATACAATTTGTGGTCTTATTGTTGGGTGCAAAATTGTTCAAAATTGATCTTGCGACCGCCATAATCGGTTCAGCTGCAGCCATCGTTGGTCCCGCGGTAGCTGCCGCGCTTGCCACTACCAAGGGTTGGAAGACATTGATCACGCCCGGGATTGCGATCGGAATCCTGGGTTATGTTGTGGCCAATTTTATTGGAATCGCCCTATTCAAGTGGCTCAGTTAGCGGCCTGTCTCGCCCGGCCCCAGTCAAACAGAATACCCATGGCCTGCTCACGTTGCTGCTCCGCCAGGGTGTAGGCAGCTGCGCATTCCTCCGGCGGGAATTCGTGGGTGATCAGGCCTGCAAGATCAAACCGCCCTTCTCGTACACTGGAGAAAAACAGGCGGTCGATGCGCCGCTGCGTCCAGCCGTCACGGTCCTGGCTGTCGTGGGTGGCCTGGATGGTCAGGCCCTTGGTCATGACGTCCGATGTCAGGCACTGCTTGCCGGGAAATCCGGTATCTCCCAATAGCACAACTTTACCGAACATGGCGGCGACGGACAGAGCGATTTGGAACACCGCAGGATTTCCGGTGGTGTCCACCACCAGCGCCGGCCCTTTGCCTTCATGCATTTCCCTGATTGTCATCGCGTGTTGGGCAAGGTCGCCGCAGAGAGTTTTCGTTGCCCCGCCGCGCACTGCATGTTCCAAACGAAAAGCCGACAGGTCAACCACTGCAATAGATGCCACACCGGCAACCCTGGCCCAGCGGATGGCCATTTGCCCAACCGGGCCCGCTCCGATGATCAGTATCTGGCCACCCAGTTCGAAGCGTCCGGCCCAGGCGGCGCGAAAAGCCGTTTTCGCCAGGCCACACCAGCAAGCCAACTTCCGGTCGACCCCAGCAGGTACCAGCGAGCACCGCTCCGCCGGCAAGACCTGGTGGGAGCCGTGGGCCATGCGCATGAAAACGGTGTCACCTGCGGCAAAATCGCTTACCGCGCCGCCAACCTGTTCAACCTCCCCAACTGCCTGCACCCCGGTCTTTAGCTGGGGGAAGGAAAACATCCGGGCAAAGTGCGAATCCGGCGCGTATTTCTGATGCAGGATGATCGTTTCCGTGCCGATGCTCATCAGGCTGTACAGAGTGCGAATTTTCAAGTCGTGCGGACCCGGCTCAGGCAACTCGAAGTCTTGCAGGGCAACCTGCCCCTTGGCGGGAAACACGATGCGTTTGGGCATAATGAAAACCTCTAATGCCGGATGGAGCAAGCCTTGGGAAACTCTGATTAATTTCGTCATTCCCGCAAATGAACGTCACCCCGACTCCGCATGACCAGGAACAGACGTCATCCCGGCCCCGGATCAGGTCCGGGGTGACCCGGGATCCACAAGTCAATGGCCGAATGGATTCCGGCTCGCAGGCCTTCGGCCTTTGGCCGGAATGACGAATCTAATCAAACCTGCCTTAGATTGACATAAGCAGAAAAATTAGTATATATATAAACTTATATTTCACCCAAATGTTTTCCGCCTGACTTACATTCGCATTAACCTGCCCTCGCGAGAACTGTTATCAAGACCAAGCCACCGAACAGAAACGGCCAGCGCAAAGTTGCCATTGTCACGGGTGCAGGATCCGGTATCGGCAAAGCCTGTGCATTGCGGTTCGCTGAAGCTGGCGTTCGGGTTGCAATAACCGACATCAATGCAGTTGCCTTGCGAGCGGTCTCTGGGCAAATCACTGCCCAGGGCGGGGAGTCGCTCGATATCTGCGCCGACGTATCGGACTGGAAAGCCTGTGAAGAAATTTCACGGCAGGTGCTCGCCACCTGGGGACGCATCGATACCCTGATCGCCAATGCCGGGGTGCAGATCGGTGGCGGGCTTTTGGACACAAACGAAGAGGACTGGTCCACGATCATTGGAGTCAATCTGAAGGGAGCCGCCTACTCCTGCAAATCCGTAGTACCGGCGATGCTGGATCAAGGGGGCGGGACCATTGTGCTGGTTTCCTCTGTGAATGCACTGGTAGGCTCTCCGGGGATGGCGATTTATGACATGAGCAAGGCCGGCGTTCTGGCCTTGATGCGCAGCCTGGCGACAGAGTTCGGCCTGCGTGGAATCCGGGTAAACGCTGTTTGCCCGGGGAATACACTCACCGATTTTCACATCAACAACATGGCCAGGAAAGGCGTGACGATTGAACAGATTCATGCGCTGACCAAAGGTTACGGACTGCTTGGCCGCATCGCGGAACCTGTTGAGATTGCCAATGCAATTTATTTCCTTGCCAGCGAGCAGTCCTCCTTCATTACCGGCCATGCCCTGGTCGTCGATGGCGGATTTTCAACCACAGGCCGGGCAAAGTAGGTAGTCACATGACTGAGAAAATCCGACTTGGCATACTCGGCACCGGACGAATGGCTGGCGACTTCGCTGCCGGTCTGCGCCACGCCGAGAACATTGAGTTGGTGGCCGTCGCATCACGCAGCCAGGACTCTGCGCAGCGTTTTGCCAGCGAGTTTGGTGTTCCCAGGCACTATTCAGCCTACGCGGCGCTGGCATCCGACCCCCAGGTACAACTGGTCTACGTCGCCACACCGCATTCCTGCCACCTGGAAAACAGCCTGATGTGCCTGGATGCCGGGAAAGCCGTGATCTGCGAGAAGCCGTTCACGATCAATGCGCTTGAAGCAGCTCAGCTCATAGACAAAGCACGCGAGAAGCGGCTGTTCCTGATGGAAGCGATGTGGACCCGCTACATTCCCGCCGTGGTCAGGCTCAGGGCACTGCTGGAACAAAACGTCATCGGCAAAGTGCAACTGATGAGTGCCGGCGGCGCGTACATGCCTGCTTTTGATCCCGGGAACTACCTGTTCAGGCCGGACCTGGGGGGTGGCGTACTGCTCGATGCCGGAGTGTATCTCGTTTCCATGGCATCAATGGTTTTTGGCTCACCGGCCAGGGTTCTCGCAACCGCCAGCATCGGCAAGACCGGGGTGGATGAACACGATGCCATACTGCTGCAACACCACGATGGCGCAATTGCCAGCCTGTATGTTTCCTTGCGGGCGAAACTTTCACCATCGGTCACCCTGCTCGGCGACCGGGGCAGGATTTTTGTCCACGCGCCGATATTCGTGCCGCCCAAATTGACCATCAGCATCACGGGTGAAGCGGAAGAAACCGTGGGATATCCCTTCCCCGGCAACGGCTACCAGTTTCAAGCCATGGAGGCGGCAAGGTGCATGCTGGCCGGGCAAACCGAAAGCAGCATCATGCCGCTGGACGAAACCCTCAGCATCATGCAAACCATGGATGAAATCAGAAGCCAGATCGGCTTGAAATACCCCATGGAGGATTAAATGGGAAAACTTAGTTGGGTAGACCTGGATGGGGAGACTTAAATGGCAGTTGTCGTAATTACCGGCTCGAACAGTGGTTTTGGCCTGGAAGGAGCTTTAGCTTTTGCCAGGAATGGTGATACGGTTTACGCGAGCATGCGTGATCCGGCAAAAGCGGGCCGCTTGCAAGCAGCGGCAAGGGAAGAACATCTCTCCATCCACATTTGCAAGCTGGACATCACGCAACCAGAGACCTTTGCTGCATTCCTCAAGGGAATCGTGGATGAAGCCGGCAGCATCGATGTGCTGGTCAATAACGCGGGGATGATTCGACCCGGAGCCCTCGAAGACATCCCTGAAGCAGCACTGCGCCTGGTGATGGAGACCAACTTCTTTGGCCCCCTTTTGCTCACTAAGGCAGTACTTCCGCATATGCGCGCCCAGCGCGGAGGCTACATCATCATGGTGAGTTCGCTGTCCGGCATGGCCGGCTTACCGGGGGATTTGCCCTATGCAGCGAGCAAATTTGCACTGGAAGGCGCGACTGAAGCATTGCGGCACGAAGTCGACCGCTGGGACATCCGGCTGGCGCTGGTGGAAGCCGGCATGTACGCAACCGGGATATTTGAATCTTACACGGCAGAGCAGGTGAAGCTTCCGGACGACTACCCGCAGGACTCGCCGTATCGTCCTCTGGTCGAGAGCCGGCTCCATGAAATCCACAATCGCCGGTCAGAGGCTTTTGATCCGCGCATCGTGGGCGAACTGTTTGTGAACATTGCCAAATCTGACGGCACCCGGCTGCGCTGGCCGGCTGATGCAGTGGCCACGAAGGTGCTCAAGACCATGTTAGGCCACGACGATGCGGGCCGGGATGAATTCCTGCGCATGGTCTCAGACACGGCCTGGTGGAGCGAAGGAAGAGATCATGCAGACTAAACTGGCGCATGTGTGTATCGAATCAAGCGATCTGGACGCAACCGAGGCCTTCTACCGGGTGCTGGGACTGGAACGCCGCTTTGACTTCAGGAATCTGCAGGGAGAACTGGTCGGCTTCTATCTCGCTTTTGGCAACAATACGTTTATCGAGGTAATCAAAATAAGTAAGGCGGAGAGCGGCAAACCCAAACCGCCGGGTATCATCAAACATTTCGCCATCGAAGTGGATGATATCGATGCGACCTACAGCCAGCTGAAGAAACACGGCATTGACGCGACAGAAAAGGAACTGGCCAAGGATCACCAGTGGATGGTTACCTGCACGGACCCGAGTGGCATCTTTATTGAACTGCAGCAATACACGCCCAGGAGCATGCAGCTGATTGGCGGGATTTGTGAGGTAGATTACCAACCCTGAGCGCCGGGGTTTAGCAAGCAGCCCCGGCGATGGGGTTAGTGAAAAAGTGGCGCGCCCGACACGATTCGAACGTGCGACCCCTGCCTTCGGAGGGCAGTACTCTATCCAACTGAGCTACGGGCGCCTGCGGCGAATTATACACAAATTGCACGTGGATCCCGGGTTGTGGATTCGCTCCTCAGGGCGGTACCTGTAACGCTGTCGCCTGTGGCTCCACCTGCGCTCAGCGGCTATACTGTGCCGCCTGTTTGCCCCGGTCGCCGGGGTATCTGGCCAGTACCCATACGTTTCATTTCCGAGGTTGTTCCATGAGTCAGACTGACGATCGTGCCTTTGTCAAAAAATTCAGCTCCATCATCCTGGGACTGATCGGCATCACTGCCCTCATCATCGTTCTGGCCGTAAACATGCGCCACACGCCGGACCCCAGCGCCAATCCCAGTCAAACCCTTCTGGCTGAACAGCGGATTGCACCGGTGGCCGGCGTTCACGCAGGCGCAGCGGGGGAGGCAGCGGTCGCAGCCGTGGCTGCTGCAGAACAAGCGCCGGCAGCGGGCAGTACTGCCGGTCCGGCCGATGGCAAGCAAATTTATGAATCCGTTTGTACTGCGTGCCATACCGCCGGAGTTGCCGGTGCGCCCCAACCCGGTTCAGACGCCTTCAAGCAGCGCCTGGATGCCAAAGGCATGGATGGCCTGGTCGCCAGCGCAATCAACGGCCTGAATGTAATGCCGCCACGCGGTGGCCGTCCCGACCTGAGCGACGCGGACATCCGCGCTGCAATCACCTACATGGTAGAGCAGCCCGCAAGCCCCTGACGTTCGGCTGCCCTATTCGCCCGCTGGAATACCCCCGGGCTCCCGCAGCCATGCTGCAACCCCTTGTTGCACCTTGGGAAACACGGTGCTGAAACCCACGCTGAGAGCTGGTTTCATTTCGTGCCAGATTTCACCCACTCTGTGCAGCGGGTTAGACCGGGATAAGCGCCGGCCCAGGCCGTACATGCTGAACAGTATTTCACTTTCTTTGCAGTAAGCTGCAAACAAGCCGCGTTGGTCTGCGTAATGCATAAACGCATGCAACTCTGCCGGCACGGCTTTCTGGTGCCTGGCCAGCAATTCCCTTACTTCACTATCGAACTGCGGCAGGGTGCAGCTGGAATACTCCGTCCAGCGCTGCGCCAGTTCGTGATCGAACGCAAGATCAATGATGATACCGGCATAGCGCCGAAACGGCGGCTGGAAGTGTCCCCGCAAGCGCGCCATATCGGGGAGAGAATCGGTATGCTGGTCGATATACCGGTGCAGCAGGATGCCCCTGTAGGTTGCGGCTGAAAAGTTCAGGCCCTGGGGATTGCCGCGCACGAAGTCGCCCAGCAAGGCACCGAGGCGCAAGCCGTCGTCGTCGCCGGCCAGCAGGAGGTGGGCAAGGAAATTCATGGCGCGCACCTTAACAGAAGCGCGGAAGGTTCGCTGCACTGATTTGGCTGTTACAGGCCACTAAGTGCTTTCTGGCTAGCAATAGCCCGCCTGCGGTATCATGCTTGTCCTGCTCCACAAACTGAGCACGTGATGATTGAAGCTTCACCCCTCGAGTCACCCGATTCGTTCCCAACCGGACGAAGTGAGTTTTTTCTGCGGGGACCGGTGGGGAGACTTGAATGCGCTGTTGACGTTCCCTCCCCCACAACCGAGCGCAGTGTCACCATCGTACTGTGCCATCCGCACCCGCAACACGGCGGCACCATGCATAACAAGGTCGTCACCATCATGGAACGGTCCATGCGAGAGCTGGGTTTGCGTACGGTGTGTTTCAATTTCCGCGGCACAGGGGGAAGTGAAGGCGCCTTCGATGATGGCTACGGTGAAACGGATGACCTGTTTGCCGTGGTTGAATGGGTACGCCGGACCCGGCCACAGGATGTGCTGTGGCTGGGTGGCTTTTCCTTTGGCGCCTATGTGTCCCTGCGCGCTGCCGGCAACCTCAGCCTCGGCCAGTTGATTTCGATTGCTCCCCCGGTGGATCGTTATGAATTCAGCACGTTGCGGCGCCCTGAATGCGCGTGGCTGGTTGTCCAGGGGGACGAGGATGATGTGGTATCGGTTGAAGCAGTCCGGGCCTGGGCCGCGCGAACAGTACCGCCCCCCAATCTGGTCGTGATGAACCAGGCAGGGCATTTTTTCCACCGGCGGCTAATGGACCTGCGCGGCCTGCTGAAAAATCACGTGCGTCATCAACTGGACAAATTTCCAGCCAAAAGTGGAAAAGCACCAGCTGAAAAGTAATTCCAAACCGGAAATACCCGCGGAAATGACGACTTCGCTGCTCCAGCACTACGAACTGCTGGTGAAGACTGGCTCGGTGTTGCCAGACACGGACCAATGGGCCGCCGTGCGCATACTGCAATCACTGTCGCTGGCACTGATGGAGACCGCACAGCCATCGCTGTGGCAACGGCTTCGTCGCACACCACCAAAAGCAATCAAGGGCCTCTATCTGTGGGGCGGCGTGGGGCGTGGAAAAACGTGGTTGCTGGACTTGTTCTACGAATCCTTACCCCTGGAGCGGAAACGGCGCACGCATTTTCACCGATTCATGCAAGCCATCCATCACGATTTGAAAACGCTGGAGGGCGTGCAGGATCCGCTGGCAGTCATAGCTGCAAAATGGGCGCGAACCTGCGAAGTGTTGTGCCTGGATGAATTCTTTGTAACCGATATTGCGGACGCCATGTTGCTGGCGGGATTGCTCGAAAACCTGTTCGCCGAAGGAATTACGCTGCTTACCACGTCCAACCTGGAACCCGACGCGCTTTACCGCAATGGCTTGCAGCGCGCCCGGTTCCTGCCGGCCATTGCACTGATCAAGCGCAATACCCAGGTTTTGCACCTCAAGGGGGACATGGATTTCCGTCTGCGCATCCTGCAGCAATCCCCGACTTATCATTGGCCACTGAACGTCAGTGCAAGTCAGGCCATGCACAGCAGTTTCGAACGGTTTGCTGCCGGCTGCGAGTTGGAGCGGACCGTGATTATCAACGAACGCCCGTTCAATTCCCTGCGACGTGGCGACGGGGTGATCTGGTTTACCTTCGACGAATTGTGCCAGCAAGCCCGTGGGGCCGGCGATTTTATTGAAATCGCGCGGGCATTCAACACCGTATTACTGTCCGATGTGCCGCAACTGCGGGAAGAGGACTCGAATGCGGCGCGGCGCTTTATCATCCTCGTGGATGAGTTCTATGACCGCGGCGTCAAGTTGCTGCTGGCTGCACAATCGCCCCTGGATTCGCTCTACCAGGGTAAGCGACTGGCCTTTGAATTCCAGCGCACGATCAGCCGGCTGACCGAAATGCAAACCCAGGACTACCTTGCCCGGCCGCACCTCGCGTAAGGCCAGGCCGTCCCGTCCCGGGGCCGCCTTATGCGCTGATGTGACCGGCCGATGTGATCGACCCACGTGATAGGCCCGCGTTGGAGATACTAAGGAACAGGGACTTGGCCGGCAAGGAAAAGGTGGAAGGGCCGGTAAGGGGTAAACCGGCCCTTCCGTGAGACCTGTGCAAGGGGAACACCGGTCTCGGATCAGAAGAGCCGTAAGGGGGAACGACACTCCCGATCTGATCAAATCGTTACAGATATGTATGCAAAAATCAACCTCTGAGACTCATCATAGTCTACCACCGGGCTTTTGGCAAAGCCCCGTTTTTCAAACGCGTCCCGGTGCCCTCCCGCTGCCAACCACGGTTCACTTGGGCCTGCGGGACCCGCGCAGGGAATCCACTGAAAATGCAGCAATATCCCCTTCCCTGGTCTTGATGGGCTGGCCTTCCGGCGGCCCGAATGCCGCGCCAAAAATGATCTCCCAGGTTACCGGCAAGCCACCGGGGCGGCGCAGCGCTTCGTAGCCAGTCGCCAGTGGACTGGCTACGCTCCATTGCTGCCAATCCGCGAAATGCGTGCTGGCGCCCGTCCATTCCAGGTCCATCAGGAGGCGCTCAAAATTCTGGTACTCAGTGGTGATGATCTGGCTGTCTACTACCGGCTGCGAAAACCCGGCTGCCAGCAAGGCATCGCCAATATCGTGCATATCCACAAAGGGTCGCACCAGTGGATCACCCTCAAGCCGGAATTCTCTCAGTGACCCAGGCCCCAATGTGCTGAACAGCAACAGTCCGCCGGTTCTCAAGACGCGACGAAACCCCGCTGTTAGTGCATGAAAATCGCCACACCATTGCATGGCCAGATTGGAAAACAGGAGATCGGCACAGCGCCCGGCGAAGGGCAATTGGGCCAGATCTGCACAAACCGGCCGTACGGGCCGGAAAAACCCGGATTTGCGTCGCAGTTCCCGGCACATGGGCAAGGATGCATCCAGAGCTATGACTTCCGCCCTGGGAAATTGCCGTTTCAGGGCCCTGGTGCAGTGTCCCGTAGCTGAACCCAAATCAATGATTCGTTGCGGGACGAGTTTCTGGAATGCCAGGCGCTCCAGCAAGCGTGAGCTGACTTCCTGTTCCAGCGCAGCATGTTGCTGATAGCGTTCAGCCGCGCGATCAAATACGGCACGAACATCTTCCGGGCCTGGCAGGTTCTGGTTCACCCTTTTAGCTTGCCTTAGATTGATCCTGGATTAAATGGGCTGGCAAGCGGCCCTCGGCCTGGCTTGACCAAGCCCATCGAGCCTGTTGCGGGGTTTTCCCGCCCTCTTCCGCAGCTTTTTCCGACAGGCCGCCTCAGCGACAACTGTTAGCCTCTGCAGCAAAGGACATCTTTTCCATGCTGCAGAATTACCTTGATGCCTGGATGGACTGGCTGCTACCTGCGCACTGCCTGCTGTGTGGCCTGTATAGCGGCGGCTTGTACGGCGGCGCTGGGCGATTATGCGCTGCCTGCAGCGAGGAATTACCCCGTCCGGGCCTGGCCTGTCGCCGCTGTGCCCTGCCATGCAGTTCTTCGCAACTGCTGCTCTGTGGCCAGTGCCTGGCGCATCCACCGGCCTGGGACGAGGCGGTTGCCGCGCTTTTCTATGACTATCCGGTAGATCACCTGGTACAGCGCTTCAAGTTCCAGCGCAACCTGGGCTGTGGACAACTGCTGGCTGACGAATTGCTGCAGGAAATACTCCGACGGGTGCGCCAGTCACGAGCGAGCTTGCCGCAGGTGCTCATACCGGTGCCACTGCATTTTGCGCGACGCTTCCACCGTGGCTTCAACCAGGCCGAGTTCCTGGCGCGCCAGCTTGGCAAGCAGCTTGGCATTCCGGTGCGTGTCAACGGTTTGAGGCGCATCAAAAGCACGCCAGCCCAGTCCGGACTGGACCGTAAAGCCCGGCGAAAGAACCTCAAAGGCGCATTTTCATGCCAGGACATGACCGGCCTTGAGGTGGCACTCATTGATGACGTACTCACCACTGGTTCCACGCTGGGGGAGTGTGCGGCAGTGATGAAAACAGCGGGTGCCGCGAAGGTTTCGGTGTGGGTGGCGGCGCGGGTCCAAACCAAGCAATTAGACTAAAGAATGAAGCGGGAGAATGAAATTGGCGGCCAGGCCGAGAAACAGCACCAGCCCTACCCAGTTGTTGTTGCGGAAGGCCCTGAAGCAGCCATCGCGCTCGCGCCCGCGCGCCAGCCACTGCTGCCAGGCGAACAGGGCGGCAGCAACACCCACAGCTACAAACCATGGCCAGCCTAAGGACTGCCACCACCCCATGATCAACAGCAGCACCAACATCAGGGCCATCAGGCCCCTGAGTACGACCAGGTCGCGCCGACCGAAGAAAATGGCCGTGGACTTCACGCCGATCAACAGGTCATCGTCCCGGTCCACCATCGCATACAGCGTGTCATAAATGACCACCCAGACGATGTTGATCGCGAACAATACCCAGCCCAGACGCGGCACATGCCCTGCCTGCGCTGCAAATGACATGGGAATGGACCAGCCAAAGGCAACGCCCAACACTACTTGGGGAAAGTGAGTGAAACGCTTGAAAAATGGATAGCTGATAGCCAGCACTGCCCCGGCAAACGCCAGCAGCACCGTCAGGCGGTTGGTCATCAATACCAGGCCCAGCGCCAGCAACATCAGTACCACGAACGTCACCACGGCCTGGTTCAGGTTCAACTCGCCCGATGCCAGCGGGCGGTCGCGTGTTCGGTCGACATGCGGGTCGTAATGCCGGTCGGCAATGTCATTCATGACGCAGCCTGCTGCCCGCATGACGATCACTCCGGCAGTGAAAATCAGGCAATTTGCCAGCGAAGGTTTGCCATTACCGGCCAGGATCAGAGCCCACCAGGTCGGCCACAGCAGGAGCAGTGCGCCAATTGGCCGGTCAAAGCGCATCAGCCGGAAATAGGCATTCCACGGGGTCGTCATCGTGCGTTCCTGAATTTGGGCTTCCTGCTATTCTGACCGCTGACACGAGGAGTGCAAGCTCCGGTCAGATTTCCGCGAAAGTTCGATTACAATGCGCTCACCCAGGTTGGAATGTATGACTGAAAATCAATGGAACTGATCGATATTGGATGCAACCTGACCCATGACTCATTCGCTGTCGACCGCGGCGAAGTCATACAGCGGGCCCGGGCGGCCGGCGTAGAGCAAATAATCGTCACAGGCGCCAGCGAAGAGGGCAGCACAGCTGCGCTGGAACTGGCGCGGGCGCATCCCGGTGAACTCTATGCAACCTGCGGCGTGCATCCTCATCACGCGTCCGATTTCACCGTGGACAGCGAAGCCATGATGCGTGAACTGTCCAGCCAGGCTGGCATCGTGGCCATAGGCGAAACGGGACTCGACTATTTTCGCGATTTTTCCCCGCGCGATGCACAACGCAAGGCTTTTGAACGCCAGCTACAAATTGGCATGGACTGCGGACTACCCCTGTTTCTGCACCAGCGCGATGCGCACGAGGACTTTATTGCCATTGTGCGCGAGGTACGGGACCAATTGTCCGACCTCGTGGTGCATTGCTTTACCGGCACCAAGCGTGAGTTGTTTCAATGCCTGGACCTTGATTGTTTCGTTGGAATAACCGGCTGGATATGCGATGAACGACGCGGCACCCACATGCAGGAATTCATGCGTGACATTCCCGCGCAACGTTTAATGATAGAGACCGATTCACCTTACCTGAAGCCACGTAACCTCAAGCCCAGGGTGAAGGCGCATAGGAACGAACCGCAGTGGCTGCCATGGATCGCACAAACCCTGGCAGCCTGCCGGGGCGAGACCATGGAGCAACTGGCCGCGCAGACCACGGCCAATGCGCGCCAGTTCTTCCGGCTGGAGAATGAATGACATGAGCGAATTGAAACAGCAGCAAGAAAGCCAACCTGCAACACGAATGAGCCGTTTCGGCTTCAAAAAACCCCGCATCTTCCCTCCTATTTGGCTGGTGTTCGCGATAATAGCCATGTTGGCGTTGGATCGATGGCTGCCCCTGGCGCAACTCACACCGTGGTTTGCCTCCGGTTTTGCCTGGCTGCTGGCTCTTGCCGGGACTGGCCATCACGTTGATTGCCAGCAACGGCTTCAGACGCGCGAAAACCGGCATCGTGCCCTTCAGCAAGTCCACGACCCTGGTTACGACCGGCATTTACCGCTACACGCGCAACCCCATGTACCTGGGGATGGTGGTGTTTCTCGCCGGCCTGGCTGTGAAGCTGGGTTCACTGGGGGCGTGGATTCCAATTCCTGCGTTCATCGCAATCGTGCAGCAGCAGTTCATTCGTAACGAGGAAATATTCCTCACTGCCATTTACGGCGACGCTTTTCGTATCTACCAGGAAAAAGTCCGGCGCTGGCTTTAGGCGGCGGCGAGGCTGGAACCTGTCGGCTTATACTGGTACGAGTCCCCGTACAAATTATTTGCACTGCACACTCACACGGTGCAAAATCTCGTCCCGGATAGGAAAGCGGCATTAATCTCACCAAGGAAAGCCCAACATGAAGACATTCTTTCGCACATTCGCAAGCAGCTTGTTGGTCATGTTCATCAGCGCCACTGCCATGGCTGACGCGGACCAGGACCGTGCCAGTGTTCGCGACGCATCAAACGCAACGCTGGAAAAATTGTATTCGACCCAGGCCGGCTCGAAAGAGGTCGTACAAGGAGCAGCAGGTTATGCGGTTTTTTCGAATTTCGGCATGAAAATCCTGCTCGCGGGTGGCGGTACCGGTAAGGGCATCGCAATCAACAACAAGACCAAGGCAGAAACCTTCATGAAAATGGCAGAGGTTCAGGCCGGCCTTGGTTTTGGCATCAAGAGTTATAACCTCGTGTGGGTGTTTCAAACCCAGGCCGGATTCGATCAGTTCGTTAACTCGGGTTGGGAGTTTGGCGGGCAAGCAACTGCAGCAGCTACGGTCGATAACAAGGGCGGAGCCGTGCAAGGCGCCGTGTCAGTTGCGCCGGGAGTGTGGCTGTATCAAATGACCAAGGACGGCCTGGCCCTGGAACTCACGGTAAAGAGCACCAAGTATTACAAAGATAGCAGCCTGAACTAACCCCAAAAATTCATTTTCAGATTCGCCACTGGCGAAAAAAAGGAGCCAAAAGGCTCCTTTTTTTGTTGCTTGAAGGCTTAAGGCCCTAAATCACAGTTCTAAATGACCACCTGCGAAGTCAGCAAGGCTACACGTTTCTGCTGCATCTTCAGGCTGCGTTCCAACTCCCGGTAACGTGCCGCCAGCGACGCGGTTTCGGCTTCGAAGCGCTCCGCCAATTTCTGTTTACCCGACTGGACGCGCTCCATCTGCAAGTGCTGCCACTGACGGATGGTCTCCACAAACTGGGCATATTCCTGTTCCAGTTGCTCTTTCCATGTAGTGCTGTCTTTGCTGCGTTCAAGTTTATGGCGGGCGGCTTTGAACTCCATGTTCAGCCGGGCACGCAATATCTTGAATTGCGGTGTTCTCTTGCGGTTGCTAACCATCCCCAGCAGGGCGCAGGTGGAAATAAACCATTTGTTGATGTCCAAATGCCACCAGCGTATGCCACAGCGATAGTCACTCTGGAAAATGTGATGGTAGTTGTGATAGCCCTCGCCATACGTGATCAAGGCCAGAAAGTGATTGTCGCGCGCAGAGTTTTCATCGGTGTAAGGCTGTGTGCCCCACATATGGGCCAGCGAATTGATGAAAAACGTCACGTGATGACTGATCACCAGGCGCAGCACGCCGACCAGCAGGAACATGCCCAGCACGTCGCCGGTGAGCCAGCCCAGCAGCAGCGGTATGCCCAGGTTGGTGGTCCACACGAGGGTCCAGTACCAACGGTGTTGCCAGGCAACAATCGGGTCATTCTGCAGGTCCGGAACCAGGCTGTAGTCAACCTCACCGCTGGGGTAGTCCCGTAACATCCAGCCAATGTGGGCAAACCAGAATCCGCGGCCTATGGAATACGGGTCTTTGTCGTTATTGTCCACATCACGATGATGCACGCGGTGACGTGCACACCAGATAATGATGCTGTTTTGCAGTGACATCCCGCCTGTAATGGCCAGGAACCACTTGAGTAGCGGGCGGGCTTCATAGGTCCGGTGGGACCACAGGCGGTGGTAACCGCTGCCAATGCCGATGCCGTTAAATACGATGAAGAACGCAAAGAATATCCAGGCCCAGGTGCTGTAGCCGTGCACGATTCCGTACCAGGGCACCAGGGTAATGGCGACCAGGAAAGTAAGGCCAAAGACCGATGTGACGGCCCAGTTAATCGGGGGATGTTGCCCATCATTCGGCGTGCTGACCAGATCAGTCATTGAATAAGTTCCTCAAACGCTAAGGAGTAAAACGAAACCCCCACGTCCCACAAAATCAGACGCAGTGGCGCAATATAATCTCGAACTTTACCCTAAATGGGGCCAAACCGTAAGAAAATAAAGCCAGGGAGCCTCTGGTCGTTTTCGCTCAGGTGCGCAAGCCCGTGCCTTTTTGCAGAAGCCACAGGCACCACGCAAACAACACTATTCCCGAACCGATGATCACTCCATAAGTCTGTGCCATGCTTACGTCCGATACTCCCAGTACGCCGTAGCGAAAACCATTCACCATGTAGAGTATGGGATTGACCACCGACACTTTCTGCCAGATCGGCGGCAACAGGGAAATGGAATAAAACACACCCCCCAGGTAGGTCAGAGGCGCCAGTACGAACGTTGGGATGATGGCGATATCATCGAATTTCCGAGCATAAATGGCATTGATCATTCCTGCCAGCGCAAACACGATCGCGGTCAACAGCAGCACAGAAATCGCCACCAGCATGTGTGCTACCTGCAAATGGGTAAAAAGCAGTGAAATGACGAGCACCACCCCACCAACCATCAATCCACGCGCCAACGCGCCGGTTACGTACCCGCTGAGTATGATGGTGCTGGGCAGCGGAGAAATGAGCAATTCCTCAATGTGCTTGCCGAACTTGGCGCCAAAGAAAGAAGACACCATGTTGCCATAGGCATTGGTGATGACTGACATGATAACGAGTCCGGGTACGAGGTACTGAATGTAGCTAAAGCCACCCATGTCACCAATGCGCCGCCCAATTAATTCACCAAAAATGATGAAATACAATGACATGGTGATGGCCGGCGGCACGATGGTCTGGCCCCATATGCGCAAAATACGGGTAATTTCCTTGCGCACTATGGTCTGGTATCCAATCCAGTTGATACGGGCGGTCACGGCGCCACCCCCGCAGCAGCTTTGCTGTCCCCGGGTTTCCTGCTGCCGTTATTCCTGTCCACCAGCCCCAGGAAAAGCTCCTCCAGCCGATTAGCCTTGTTGCGCATGCTGCGAACGTGGATATCCTGGCGCTCCAGCTCGGAAAACAGGAAGTTCAGGGACTTTTTTTTGGGCAAGGAAGCCTCGAGGGTGACGCCATCCCGCAGAACAAAGTTCACGCCCTCGATGTCCGGCGCAACACTGATGGCTTCCCGCAAATCCAGGATGAAGGTTTCGATGTCGAGAGTCGACAGCAGGGATTTCATCCCGGTGTTCTCAATAATGGAGCCGTGGTCGATGATGGCAATGTTGCGGCACAGTTGTTCCGCTTCTTCGAGGTAATGGGTTGTGAGGATGACCGTGGTGCCATCGGCATTGATTTGTTGAATGAATTCCCACATGGAGCGGCGGATTTCAATATCCACTCCGGCAGTAGGCTCATCCAGGATCAGCAACTTCGGTTCGTTAACCATGGCGCGGGCAATCATCAGGCGCCGTTTCATGCCGCCGGAAAGAGTGCGCGAAATGCTAAAGGCCTTGCCCCATAACTGTAACTGCCGCAAGTATTTTTCCGCGCGGGCATTGGCAATTTTGCGGGGAATACCGTAATAACCCGCCTGGTTGGCGACGATTTCAAACGGCTTTTCAAACATGTTGAAATTCAGTTCCTGGGGAACCAGCCCGATGTAGGACATGGCCCGGGAGCGCTCCTGTTGCACGCTGGTTCCAAACACCAGGGTTTCCCCGGAGGTAGCCCTGACCAGGGAGGAAATAATTCCAATAAGGGTGGATTTGCCTGCCCCATTGGGACCCAGCAAAGCAAAGAAATCGCCTTCCCTGACTTCAAGGTTGATGCCTTTCAGTGCTTCAACGCCATTCGCGTACGTCTTGCGCAGGTTTTTTACTTCAAGTGCTAACATCAGATGGGGGCTAACATCAGGTAGGGTTTCTGCATTTTTCCGGACGAGCCCTATCTTACCGTATTTTTATTAGCCCCAAGGCGCTGCAGGCAAGCACCTGCCTATGGACACGGCTGGCCAGAACCCCTATCTTGACCGCTCTTTGATGCAATCGTGCCGGCATGCGCTGTTCCGCAGTGAAACCATTTTGATTCCAGCGAGCTTCCATAAACGCCTGGCGGGCTATGCCGGGGCCTTATATCCTGCGGTTCCTGGTCCTGCCGTTTTTGGCCTTGCGGCTTTTGGCCTTGCGGTTTTTGCCAATGTCGCGATGGCTGCGGAGCAAGCCAGCCATCCGGCCCTGGCAATGAGCACCTGTCAACTGACCCTGCCGGGAACGCCGCTGAGCATGGCCGCGGAATGTGGCTGGTTCGAAGTCGCGGAAAACCCGGCAGAACCCAATGGCCGCCACATCAAGCTGCGGGTGGCGCGCATTCCTGCAAGGGAACGCAGGGTTGAGCCTGACCCCGTGCTGTTCCTGGCAGGAGGCCCGGGGCAGGCAGCCTCGGAAGCGTGGCTGATCGTTGCCCCTGCGTTCACAAAGCTGAACAAGAACCGCGACATCCTGCTCATTGACCAAAGAGGCACCGGTCAGTCCAACCCTTTACGTTGCCCGCAAGCGGAGCTTGCCGAGGCCCTTGCAACGGATTGGGACAAATTGGCAGACACCACCCGGCAGTGCCTGCAGTCACTTGATGCCGACCCGCGTTATTACACCACCACCATCGCCATGCAAGACTATGACCTCGTGCGCTCAGCCCTCGGGTATGAGCAGGTCAACCTGCTCGGAATTTCCTACGGCACACGCGCCGCCCAGGTCTATCTGAAATTGTTCCCGCAACGTGTGCGCACGCTGGTGCTTGATGGCGTTGCACCGCAAACACTGGCGCTGGGAACAGAGCATGCGGAGAAGCTTGACCTCGCGCTGCAACGCATCCTGGCCTCATGCGCGGCCGACACCACCTGCAACCAGGCGTACCCGGGACTGGCGCAAAACCTCAATGACATGATTCAACAGCTGGAAATCTCGCCGGTCGAGGTTACCGTCGATAACCCGCTGACGGGTCAACCGTTCACCTTTACATTTGACCGGGAAGCCCTCGCATCGTCCATACGGTTCCTGACCTACTCAGCGGAAACGCAGGCCATGCTGCCGCTGTTGATTCATGAAGCCGCGACGCAAGGCAATTACAAGCGGATTGCCAGCCAACTGCTGATTACCGCCAGCGGACTGTCTGAAAGCATCGCACAGGGCATGGAAATGTCCGTCGTATGTGCTGAGGACTTCCCGCTGTTTCCTGCGCCTGCTGCGGACAGCCAGAGGCTGCTGGGCGACAGCATGATCCGGGCTGCTGCCATTGAGTGTGCGGTCTGGCCGCGTGGCGAAGTACCTGCCGATTTTCACGAACCGGTGGTCAGTGCTGTTCCCGCCTTGCTGCTGTCCGGGGAACTGGACCCGGTTACACCTCCCGAATACGCCGAGCAGGTTAAGGCAGGATTGTCCAACAGCCTGCACCTGGTCGCACCCGGACAGGGCCATAGCATCTCCAGCCGGGGTTGCGTGGGACAGGTGGTGACGGACTTTATTGTCGCCGCCAGCCTGGATGGACTGGATGCGCAGTGCCTGGCCCAGCTGCAAGCTTCCCCATGGTTCATGTCACTGACCGGGCCGAACCCATGATCAAGGTGACGAATCTGCATAAATCCTTCGGCAAGGTGCAAGCCGTGCGGGGCATTTCCTTTGAAGCTCGCGACGGCGAAATCACCGGGCTGCTTGGACCCAACGGCGCGGGCAAGACCACCACACTCAGAATGCTCTATTCGCTGCTGCCGCCGGACGCGGGCGAAATCCGCATTGACGGGCTGGACCCGACCCGCGATGCCATGGAAATCAAACGGACGCTGGGCGTCGTGCCGGACAGCCGGGGCTTATACACCCGGCTTACCGCGAGGGAAAACATCCGTTACTACGGTGATTTGCATGGCCTCGACAAAGCCGTGCTGGAAAGTCGCATCGAAGAATTGACCCGGACCCTGGACATGGCGGACTTCATCGACCGGCGTACCGAGGGCTTTTCCCAGGGTCAACGCGTCAAGGTAGCCATTGCACGTGCCATGGTGCACGGACCGCAAACCGTGTTGCTGGATGAACCCAGCAACGGGCTTGATGTCATGGGCACACGCGCTTTGCGCCACTATATTCGCAGCCTCAAGAGTGGCGGTCACTCGGTGGTGCTCTCAACCCATATCATGCAGGAAGTCGCCGCGTTGTGCGACCGTATCGTGATCATAGCCGGGGGTGAAGTTGCCGCCGATGGCACCAAGGATGAGCTGCTGGAGCGCAGTGGCTGCGACTCGCTGGAAGATGCCTTCGTCAAACTGATCGGCAGCGATGAGGGCCTGCTGGCATGAGGGGGCTGTTCACAGTATTGCGCAAAGAGGTCAAGGAAAATATCCGTGACCGGCGCGCGCTGTTCAACTCCTTGTTGCTGGGCCCGGTGCTTTTCCCGGTGATGTTCATTGCGCTGGTGTGGTTTACCAACTCAGCCGAAGAAGAACGCGCGGAGAAAACCCTGGAGGTTCCGGTTGTCGGCGCAGAAAACGCACCCAGCCTGGTCCGCTTTCTGGAACAACAGGGTATGGTAATAGAAGCTGCCCCGAAGGATCCGGAGGCCCTGGTGCGGAGCCAGGAAGAGCTGGTCATCATCCGCATCCCGGCTGAATTCGGAGAAAAATGGAACAAGGGCGAGCCCGCGCCGGTAGAAGTCATCACCGATCCGTCCCGCCGGGAATCGGAAGTCGCCGTGAGACGGGTAAAAAGCCTGCTCACCGTGTATGGCCAACAAATGGGTGTGCTGAGGTTGCACCTGCGCGGCGTAGCGCCACAGATCGCAACACCCATCATGATTCGGGACGTTGACCTTTCCACTGCCAAAAGCCGCGCCATTTTGGCCATGATTTTCCTGCCGTACATCCTCATGATTACCGCGTTTACGGGAGGAATGCACCTCGCCATGGACACCACAGCCGGTGAGAAAGAGCGTAAAAGCCTTGAGCCCCTGTTGATCAACCCGGTGCCGCGCTGGCAGGTCATGAGTGGAAAACTGGCAACCACCATGTTATTCGCCATGGCCTCGCTGGCCCTGACCTTGCTCTCGTTCAAGCTGACCATGCCGCTCATGCCGATTGGCGCTTTTGGCGTGGACCTGAGCATCACCACCCGTTCCATGGTGCTTATCCTGCTGGTCATTGCTCCGGTGGCCATCCTTGCCGCCAGCCTGCTCACGCTGCTTGCGGCATTTGCAAAGTCCTACCGCGAAGCGCAGTCCTACATGGGCCTGGTGGTGATAATTCCGTTGATTCCGAGCATCATCTTCATGTCCAACCCCATCCGGCCGGAAACCTGGATGATGTCCATCCCCCTGTTTTCGCAAAATTTGCTGATCGGTGAAATCATCCGTGGGGATGCTGTATCCTTGGCCTGGTATGCGTTGTCCATTGCCAGCACCCTGGTCATTGGTCTGACACTGGCCGTTATTGCTGCTAACCTGTACAACAAGCCGCATCTTATTTTCAGTGGCTCGTGACGACAGGCAAGCGCGTGTCCTAAGGAAACTCTGATTTATTCAGAGTTTCCGCGGAACAGGGATGTGCCGCCATTTTCGATGATTGTAAATCATTGAAAATGAAGCCAAACAAAAATCACACTTTTTGTTTGGCGTGCTCTGATCATTCATGTATGAATGATTCAGAGCTACCTTAAATGTTAGTTCATTCCTGGTACCGGGCACCCGGTTGCCGGGCGAGGAGAATACCCATGAATCGATATGTGTTCGGTTTTATCCTGACCGTGATTGCCATGGCCGCTTGTGCGGGAGACCCGCCGGCCGTGGGTACAGCTGCTCCCGCTTTCAACTTGCAGGACCAGAATGGTGAATGGCATAAGCTCAGCGACTACAGCGGCAAGTGGCTGGCAGTGTATTTCTATCCCAAGGACGATACTCCGGGTTGCACCACCGAAGCGTGCAGCTTCCGCGACAACATTTATGCCTTCCAGGGAATGGGCGCCCAGGTAGTAGGCATCAGCCTGGATGACGTCGACTCCCACAAGGAATTTTCAACCAAGTACAAACTGCCCTTTACCATTCTCGCCGATGTCGGGGGGAAGACCGCGGCAGCCTACGGTGTATTAACCGATTACAAGCTGATGAAAATTGCCAGCAGGCAATCTTTCCTGGTCAACCCGGAAGGCATTATCGTGAAGCATTATGACAAGGTCGATCCCGATAAGCACACAGCGCAGGTGCTGGCTGATTTGCAGGCGCTGATGGCTGCTGAGCCACCCGCCTCCGGCTAAGGAGCCTCTGACCCATTATGCGCGGAGCGCATAATGGGTCTAATAATGGCAATGAGACCAAGCACTTCCGGTCAAATGGCCTGAATAACAAACTCTCGCAGTCTGCCAAATAGGGTGCTACAGTAGGGCCAGGAAATGGATTTCCTGGAGAAGTCATCGTGGAAGACACTACCAAAGCTGCCGCCATGGCAGTACGTGGAGTTGATCAACACTCCACAGCACGCAAGTCCGAATCCGGCAATTCTGAAGCCAGCAGCACTTTTGTTGCCTACATGGACGATTCCAGCCGTCCTGCGGAGGTGCCCCAGTCCAAGGGCCTGACCCACTCTGCCAAGGCACTGGACCGCTGGTTTGCCGAGCGGCAAAAGCAGCACGGGCCACCCCGCCTGCTGGAAATACCCAATGAAGCCCTCATTACCGGCGCCGGGCCGATCAACCTGACAGGCAACATCACCCTGGTCAAGGAAGACGGAAGCATTTTTTACGCCAATCACCTCAGTTTGTGCCGGTGTGGCGGCTCCTCAACCAAGCCGATCTGTGATGAGCATCACCTGAATATCGAATTTCTGCATTCCGGAAGGATCCACGAAGCATCCGATGTGCAACACTCCGAGCGACCCAGCAAGCTCACTATTTCAATCATCAAGAATGGCCCGGTGACCTTCAGTGGCCGCCTGCGGGTGCACAACAACCACGGCCAGGAATGCGTCAAACAGCGTGGCTCGCTATGCCGTTGCGGCCACTCCGCCAACAAACCCTTCTGTGACGGCTCACACGCAAGGACAGGGTTTCGCTCCGGTAGCTGATTCCTGCCGCACGCTACCTTGCTCTTGCCGGCCGGGTTTGATTAGTGGCTGCGCGGGCGGCACAATCCGCCTATGGATGTATTTCGCGTTTTTCAAATCGAAGCGGCCCACAAGCTTCCGCATGTTCCGGCGGGCCATAAGTGCGCACGGATTCATGGCCATTCGTTCCGCATTGAGATTCACGTCAGTGGCGGCGTAGGCGAGCGCAGTGGCTGGGTAATGGATTTTGCCGACCTGCGCAGTGCATTCCAGCCCTTGTTCGAGCGGCTGGACCATCACTACCTGAATGACATTGAAGGCCTGGAAAACCCCACCAGTGAAAACCTGGCAAGGTGGATCTGGCAGCGGCTCAAGGGTGGATTGCCGGAGCTTTCCAAAGTCGTTGTTCAGGAAACCTGCAACGCAGGATGTATCTATAACGGGGACTGATTTGCTCTTGCCGCGGGTAAAGCCTGCAATTGACGCCGGTCAAGTTGGACATTCCCCGTTCAGCGTAAGCTGCGCTGAACCGATGAGCGCAGACTGAATCCGGACATGAGCCAACGAGTACAATTTAACCCCGAGCTGGTACAGCGCTACGATGTCGCCGGTCCGAGATATACCTCCTACCCTACTGCCGTGCAGTTCCATGAGGGCTTCGATGCAGAGTTGTACCGCCGTTTTGTCAAGGAAAGCAATTCCGAACTGATTCCATCGCCCCTCTCGCTGTATGTGCACCTGCCGTTCTGCCACTCTCTTTGCTACTACTGCGGGTGCAACAAGAAAGTCACGCAGCACACCGAACAAGGCGTCGCCTACCTGCAATTTTTGTCACGGGAAGTCAGGATGAGGGGTGGATTGTTCGACCACGACCGCCAGGTTACGCAGTTGCACTTCGGTGGGGGTACACCCACCTACTTCGACGATATCCAGTTGGAGCAGTTGATGGCCGACCTTGGGCACGCCTTCACGTTTGCCCCGGCCAGGGAGCGTGAGTTCTCCATAGAAGTAGACCCCCGTACCGTGGACCGGGAACGCCTCAGCGGGTTGGTCGACCTGGGATTCAATCGCATCAGCCTCGGCGTCCAGGACATTGATCCCGATGTACAACAAGCGGTCAACCGGATCCAGGACCCGCAGGCCACCCTGGATATGATCTCCGATTCGCGTGCATTGGGCTTCAAGTCGGTTTCCATTGACCTGATTTATGGCCTGCCGCTGCAAACCGCGGCAAGTTTCAGCAAAACACTGGATGTGATTCTCGGCGCGCGCCCCGATCGCCTTGCCGTGTATAACTATGCGCACATGCCCGAGGTGTTTCGCTCACAGCGCATGATCGATGCAGCAGATATCCCGACCCCCCAAACCAAGCTGGAGCTGATGGCACTGACCATTGAGAAACTGACCGGGGCAGGTTATGTATATATCGGCATGGATCACTTTGCCCTGCCTGAAGACGAGCTGAGCCGCGCCCAGCGCGAGGGTCACCTGCACCGGAATTTCCAGGGCTATTCGACCCATTCCGAATGCGACCTGGTCGGGCTGGGTGTCAGCGCCATTGGCAAAGTAGGCGATTGTTTCGCCCAGAATTACAAGAAAATTCCGCAGTGGCAGGATGCCATTGGCCGTGGTGAATTGCCGGTCTGGCGCGGCCTCAGCCTAAACCAGGAAGACCGGCTGCGCGGCGCAGTGATTGAAGCCATCATGTGCCACGGCGAGGTCAATTTCCAGGAATTCAGCAACAGGTTCAATTTCGATTTCAATGATCATTTCGCGCTGGAACTGCACCGGCTGCAACTCCTGGCAAATGACGGCCTGGCAGATCTCAATGAAGACGGTTTCACCCTGACTGCCGAGGGTCGTTTACTGATGCGGGCCATAGCAATGATCTTTGACGAATACATCCATTCCGCCACCGACCAGCCGAGGTTCTCCCGGGTGATTTAGTTTTCTTCTCTTCCACAGCTTCCTGCATAACTTATTGCTTTACCTACGCATAGGTAGAAATACTCATGCGCTGGTGTAGTTATGAAAAATATAATGCATTCCAAGGGCACTTAAGGAGTGGATTATGCAAAATGTGGCAAGATCAGACAATGTCTATGATATTGGCAGCAACCCGAGCCGGTCCCAGGTTGCGTGTAGCCGGTGCGCTTTGGGTGAACTGTGCCTGCCACGCGGGCTTTCGCCCGAGGAGATCCAGCGGTTTGAGCAGATCGTGCATCGATCGCGGCCCATCCAGCCAGCTGAGCACCTTTTCCGCGCGGGCGATGAGTTTCGCTCCATCGCTTCAGTCCGTACCGGTTGTTTCAAGAGCTACGTTGTTGACCACGAAGGTCAGGAACAGGTACTTGGCTTCCATTTGCCGGGCGAAATAATCGGTTTGGACGCCATCCATTCGCAGCGACATACAGCCAACGTGGTTGCCCTTGATACCAGCGCAGTATGTGGCTTGACCTTCGAGTCCATGTCCGCCATGGCCCGCCAGATGCCCGAACTGCAGGCCGAACTGTTCCGCCTCATGAGCCAGCGCATCAGCGAACTGGAAGTCAGCGCGGGAGATTTGAGCGCAGACGAACGAATTGCCAGGTTCCTGTTGTCGCTATCCGGACGCTTTGCCCGTCGTGGTTACTCTGAAACTGAATTCATGCTTGCCATGTCCCGCCGGGACATCGCCAGCTACCTGCGCCTGGCCACCGAAACCGTGAGCCGGGTGTTTGCCCGATTCCAGAAATCAGGGGTGTTGCGCGTGGACCGCAAGGAAGTCCGCATTCGCAATATGCCCGCCCTCAGGGAACTCGCAGGCCAAAGCCAGGAGTAAGCCGCGACCTAGTGCTCCACGCCACCCGTGCCGTGGACGTGGCCGTGGGATTTCTCTTCTGCGGTGGCATCGCGCACCCCGGTGACTTCAACATCGAAGGTCAGAACTTGCCCGGCCAGCGGATGGTTGGCGTCTACGTCAATATTGAATCGGCCCACCTTGACTACGGTGACCTGCACCGGCCCCTGCCGGGACTGCAGGCCTATCACCTGGCCCGGTTTCAGGCCCTTTGCGTTGGGTACATGTTTAGCCGATATGCGCTGCATATTGGCTGGCTTTTTTTCACCGTAGGCATCTGCGGGCTGCAGCACTACCTGGAACGTGTCACCCGCATTCTTGCCCTCCAGTGCATGCTCGAGGCCCTTGATGATGTGGCCGGACCCATGCAGGTAGGTCATGGGTGCATGTTCCCGCGACGATTCCATGACTTCCCCGGCGGCGTTGTTCAGGGTGTAGTGAAAGGAAACGACCTTATTCGCGACAATTGTCACGGGTTTTTATCCGGGCCCGTTTGCACAGCTTTAGCGTCTTCCGCAACAACGACGGTGATGGGGACTGATTTGACCACGGGGTTGTGCGGAACGTGGGCATAGTCAGCAAATACCAGCTGCAGCGTGTGTTTTCCCGGGGAAAGGGTCAATTCTACTTGCGTCTGACCACCGCCGAAATGCATGAAGTGTTCATTTTTTGGCAGGGGCAGATTCGGATCTGGCAGTTCCTCGACATCAATGAGCAGGTGGTGATGGCCCGTATTGGGAATATCAGTACCGGCAGGCGCTATGTCCATGCCGGTAACCGAGAACTGCACCAGGAATGTCGTCGGCACGACTGCTCCGTCCTTGATATTCACAATAGCTACCTCGGCCCCGGGTGGCGAAGGCCGGCGTTGGGCGCTTGCAGCGGGAACAGAGCCCGCCGACTGGCTTTGATCAGCCCAGGCAGGGGCCAGCAAAAAACAAGCTAAAAAACAACATGCGAAACGTGCGTTCATTTGAACTCCTTGGATTTACGGGTTGGCCAGAAACATAGTTTATTCCTGGGATGCAATCCATGCGCGGACTTCATCCTGCAGAATTTCCAGGGTAACTGAACCCAGGCCCAGAACATAATCGTGAAAAGCACGGATATCAAACTTTTCTCCCAGCTTTTGCTCCGCCTCGTGACGCAACTGCCAGATCGTATATTCACCGAGCTTGTAACTGAGCGCCTGGCCAGGCCAGGAAATATAGCGATCGATTTCCGTGCTTACCTCGTGCAGGGACAACGCGGTATTCCCGGCAAGATAAGCCTGTGCCTGCTCGCGAGTCCAGCCCATGGCATGGATACCCGTGTCAATCACGAGGCGGCAGGCGCGCCACATTTCGTAGCTCAGGCGGCCGAAATTTTCATAAGGCGTTTCGTAAATATCCATTTCGACACCCAGCTTTTCGGCGTACAGGCCCCAGCCCTCACCATAAGCGGATATATAGTCGTTGCGGCGAAACGGCGGCTGATTCTCCAGTTCCAGTGCAAGTGCACCCTGGATGTGATGGCCGGGCGCGCCTTCGTGCAGTGTCAGGGCCGGAATGGTATACAGGGGGCGGCTTTCCAGCGCATAGGTATTGACCCAGTAGTAACCGCCCCGCAGCGCGTCCAGCGGAGCGCCCACATAGCGACCCCCGGTATAAAACGGCGCCAGTTCTTCCGGCACAGGGGCGACGCCGTAGGGCTGCCGCGGTAAGTGCCCAAACATCATCGGCAGGCGCCCGTCAATTTTCTTCGCGTAGTAGGACGCTATCGAGAGCAACTCTTTGGGGGTCCTGGCGTAGAACTGCGGATCGGTGCGCAGGAATTCTATAAATTCAGCGAAGTTACCCTTGAACCCGGTTTCCCTGATGGTTGTTTCCATTTCCGTCCGTATGCGCGCCACCTCGCTGAGCCCGATGTCGTGGATCTCCTGCGCAGTCAGATCTACCGTGGCATAGCGGCGCACCTGCGCCTGGTAAAATGCTTCCCCGCCTGGCAACTGGTAAGCGCCGAGGGTCTCGCGGGCGCCGGGCAGGTACTCTGCCTGGAAAAAATCGTACAGTCGCTGCCAGGCCGGAATCACCTCATCTGCGATCACACCCTGCGCGGTTTCGATAATCTGCGCCCGCTCGGCAGCGCTGATGGTCTCCGGCATTTTAAGGAAAGGAACAAAGAACGGGCTGGCATCTACATTCTCCACCAGTTGTGCCTTGATGGGTTCATCCCTGCCGGCAAGAATTACCCGGGGCTGGGTAAATCCCAGTTGCAGGCCGGTACGCATCAGGGCAATGTACTCATCCATCACCACGCCCATCTGCTGCAGACGCGACAGGTAATTGCGGTAGTCCTGCGCCTTGGCAAAATCGGTCTCCTCCGGAAGGCGACCCCACTCCATGTAGAAGCCCCAGTCGCTGTTGAAAGGAATCAGGTAGGCCCTGGTCTGGTAATCGGCTAGAAAATCGTCGATTTGCTTGGTGAAAAGCCGATAGTTAATGCATTCCTCGTGGTCCAGGCGCTCACAGGAAACCTGGTCCAATTGTTCGCGTATTCCCTGCCAGTAGGTGTAACGACGCAACTGGTCCTGTTCGCTCACATGAGTTATCTGGCCGGCATAGTCATCGATGCCATTCGCGCTGGCCAGGGTGGGAAACTCCTTGAGGCGAAATGCCCATTCAGTTTCATAAATCGCTTTAAAACGCGCGCCGTCTTCTGACTCCGCGGCGGCCAGGGGTTGCCCCAATGAGACCAACAGAAGGGGAATCAACAGGAAACCCACAGGGCTGGTGCGCAGTAAGGCATTCATCATGTGTTTACTCCTGCTATCAAGGATTCCAATGTTGTCCCAGGTCGAGTTCCACCGCCGCCGCGTAAACCGCTGCAGCGGCAAACAGATCAAATACGGCATGTCCGACTGACTTGTAAAATGTAATCTCTGCGTCGTTGCAACGCCCGGGGGCGCCACCGCTGATCACTTCCCCGATCTCAGACCATTGAGACTCGCTGCTTACACCCGCGTGACAGGCTGCAATGAGCTCACCGGCTTCTGCCACAGCCGTAGCACGCGACTCTACAAACACCCTGGATTTTGCTACCAGGGCCGAATCCAGCTCACACATGCCCGGCCGGAAACTGCCGATGCCATTGACATGGCAACCGGGCGCCACCTGTCCACCATCAATGACCGGCTCGATGCTGGTCGTGGCCGTGGTGATGATACCGGCTGCGCGCACGGCGGCTGCGCAGTCATCAACCGTAACCAGGCGCGCCTTGATTTCCGGCTGCACAGCAGCGATCAACTCCAGCACCCGCTTCCGGTCACGGGCATATAAGCGAATTTCATCCAGGTTTCGAGCCGCATCCATCGCCAGCAACTGCGCGCGCGCCTGGGTGCCGCTGCCAACCAACAGGCCGCAACGGACATCCCGGCACGCCAGAAGATCCGTGACGAACCCGGTTGCGGCTGCCGTTCGCCATGCAGTAAGCGCCGTGGCATCCAGCATGGCCCGGGGGGTACCGTCATTATCGTCAACCAGCAAGGCAAGGCCACTGCTTACGGGAAGGCCCCGACTGCTGTTGGAGGGTATTACCGTGACCAATTTCGCGATCACTCCGCGACCATGGCCGCTTGCACCCATAAGCAGTGCATGGCCCGCAGCCGTTTCGAACACCTGCCGTTCGGCCGATTGCACGGAACGGTTGCTGATGGCGGCAAAGGCCAGTCCCATCAGGCGTATGGCCTGCGGCATCGGCAGCGCCTGTTCAATATCAGCCTGGCGCAACAAGCGCATCAGGTCACCACGAAACCCTGCCAGTAAGGGTCATCTGCGGGATCTACCGTGATGCGGTTCTCTCCGTAAATCCTCGCCCAGCCTTCGATGCTCGGGACAATGGCCGGATAGGGACCAACCTGGCTCAACGCCTCGACCCGGCCGGTAAACTGGCTGCCGATATAGCTTTCATGCACGAAGCTGTCACCCAGCTTGAGCTTTCCGCGGGCTGCAAGCTGAGCCATGCGCGCCGAGGTACCCGTGCCGCACGGCGAACGGTCGATTGCCTGTTCGCCATAGAACACGGCGTTGCGCATATCCGAATCGGGTTTAAGGGGCTTGCCGGCCCACAGCAGGTGCCGGATGCCATTGATACGCTCATCCAGCGGGTGAATGATGTCGTAACGCGCGTTCAGCCGCGTGCGCAACTGTCGGCTGATCTCAATGATGCGCCCTGCGTTCAGGTCAGCCAGGTCGTGGTAGTGCTCCTGCGGCTCCACGATGGCGTAAAAGTTTCCCCCGTAACTCACGTCGACCCTCAGGACTCCGCCCAACTCGGGGCAGTCGACTTCCAGGCCCTGGGCATGCAGGTAGGATGGAACATTGGTGAGTCGCACCGAACGCACTTTTCCCTGGACCAGGGTGTAATGCGTCACCACCCGGCCCGCCGGCGTTTCCAGCACCAGTTGCCCTGGTGTGCGCGGGGTCACCAGGCCTTTTTCAATGGCGATGGTCACGGTGCCGATGGTGCCGTGCCCGCACATGGGCAGGCATCCCGAGGTTTCGATATACAGCACGCCGATATCACAATCGCTATGCGTGGTTGGGTACAGGATGCTGCCGGACATCATGGCATGGCCGCGCGGCTCAAACATCAGCGCCGTCCGAATCCAGTCAAATTCGCGCATGAAATGCTGGCGCCGCTCGGCCATGCTGTGGCCCTCGAGTTGCGGCCCGCCTTGCGCCACGACCCGCACGGGGTTGCCACAGGTGTGGGCATCGATGCAAACGAATTCATGTCGCACTGGCAGTGACATCACGATTTAAAAGCGCAGGATGGAAAAGGGCTTGAGATCGACATGCGGTGCCTGACCGAAGACCAGGTCGGCCACGATACGGCCGGTGGTTGGTCCCTGGGTCAGGCCATAGTGGCCATGCCCAAACGCGCAGAGCACGCGTTCGCGTCCGGGTAAAGGACCCAGCACCGGCATGGAGTCCGGCATCATGGGGCGCTGTCCCATCCACTCGGTGACACTGGCCCCGGCTACACCCGGCAAGAACCGCTGTGCGTGCTGCAACACCGCCTTGGCGCGACGGTAGTCCGGTGCAGCATCGATTCTTGCAAACTCCGCGGTACCCGCCACCCGCAGCCCGTCACGCATCGGCGTGATGACCACGTATTCCGAAATGCACATCAAGGGATGTCGCAGTTCCACGTTGGGCTGTGCCAGCATGCTGTGATAACCGCGCTTGGCCATCAGCGGAGCTTTGTGCCCCAATTGCTGCAGCAACTCGTTAGTCCAAACGCCGCTGGCCAGCACCAGGAAATCACCCTTGATGTGCTGTCCCGAAGCCGTATCCACGGTTACCCCATCCGGGTTGCTGGCCACCCGCTGCGCACGATCCTTGACCCAGCGGGCACCCTGGACAAGGGCCGCACTGGCAATGGTGCTGGTGACATCGGCCGGGGAAAGCAGGTGTTGCCACAGCGGGTCAAGCACCGCAATGCCTTGTTCGCCAAGCTGGACTGCAGGCTCAAGCGCATGCAGTTCCGCTGAGGTGAGCCGCTGCCAGGGCAAGTCAAAGGCGCGCCGGATATCGTAATGCCATTCATCGGCCGCCAGTTCAGCCGCGTTGCCGTACAGCATGATCAGGCCTTCACATCTGCGCAGGGATTCCGCGCCGGTTGCGCGCAGGATCTCATCGTAGTCTGCAGTTGCAGTGGCCATTAACGACTTTTGCGCAGCGGCAATTTCGTTGACTCTTTGCGTGTTTCCGGCCTGCCAGAATTTCCAGAACCAGGGCGCAAGGCGCAATGCATCCTTCCAGCGAATTCTCATTGGGCCCAGTGGATCCAGCAGCCACCCCGGCACTTGCCGGATTGCACCCGGGTAGGAAAACGGTGAAATGGAGGAAGGCGATATACACCCGGCGTTGCCGAAACTGGTTGACTGCCCCGGCTCTACCGGATCAATCAGGGTGACCTGAGCCCCGCGTCGCTGCAAATGCCAGGCACACGAAGCACCCACGATGCCGGCGCCCACGACGATGCAGTGAGGATTGTTCGGGCTCATCTCAGCTGGCCCGGTCCACGCCCGTCACGAGCCGCTCCAGCACCGCAATGATTGCGTCCGAGGCTTTTTGCGCCCCGTTGGTATCGCGGCGCGCCACCAGCCGCGCCATCTGTGAATGCGTCGAGATGGCGTCCGACAGCTGGATTTGCGTGCGGTGAAAATACCAGAACCTCCGGCTATGGCTGCGCAACGGCGCCAGGGCTCCCGAGGTAAATGGATTGCCAGAGCATTCGTCCAGCAGTACATCCAGTGCATGATCGAGGCGCAAGAATTCGTCGAATCGTTCGTGCGCGTTGGCAAGTTGACGCGCCACCGCGCTCAGTGCACTGCGCTGGTCATCCCTGGCATTCAAAGCTGCGCGATGGACGACCAACCGTTCCAGCGGCTTACGGGCTTCGAGGATATCCATCATGCTGGAGCTGCTTACCGGGGCGACCAACAATCCTTTGCGCGGAATTACCTCGAACAGTTCCTGCTGGGCAAGGCGCTGGATGGCCTCACGCACCGGCGTTCTTCCGATCCGGGTCATTTCGATGAGGTCGCCTTCCGACACCAGCGAGCCCGGCACCAATTGCAAGGTCACCAGCTTTTCTTCCAGCAGGGTATAGGCCCTCTCGGCCAGACTATGGTTATTGATCTCGCGCAGGACCGCAGTATTCACAATTGTTCCGGGCGTCCAGGCAACGCGGGTTCAGAGAGCAGGCCGGGTGGCAAGCGCGTGTTCAAGAATGTGCTCCACCCGGCTCGCTTCCTGGTCGGTGAGCTGCATTCGCGGTCCGCGCACCCGCGCACTTCCCACGCCCATCAATGCTTCGACGAGTTTGATCTGTTGCACAAACTTGGGCCCGATGTCGAGATGGAGCAAAGGCAGGAACCAATCGTAGATTGCCCGCGCCTCCTGCCACCGGCCAGCTTCAGCGAGTTCCCAGATGCGTACCGTTTCGCGGGGAAAGGCGACGACCAGACCGGCTACCCAGCCGCACGCGCCGAGCAGGAAGCTTTCCAATGCCAGGTCATCTACGCCACAAAAGAGTGCATAACGATCACCGGTAAGACGGCGGATTTCAGGTATGCGGCGGGTATTGGCGGATGATTCCTTGATGGCAACGAAACGGGGATTGTCTGCCAGCGCGGCGAAATCCTCGGGCGTCAGGTCGATGCCGTACGCAATGGGATTGTTGTACAGCATAATCGGCCGGTCCGTGGCCGCAGCCACCGTGTTCAGGTAGTGCAGCGTCTCTCGGCGATCGCTGGGATAACGCATGGGTGGCAGCAGCATGAAGCCGTCTGCGCCAGCCTCGGCCGCTGCAACAGCAAATGCCCTGGCCTGGCGCGTGGATGATTCTGCAATGCAGGCAATCAGCGGGCGCCCCTGGCGCCCGGCCGCAGCAAAAAAACGCACCTGCTCCATTTTTTCATCAAAGCTGAGCGTGGAGGTTTCGCCCAGGGATCCCAGTATGATAAGCCCGTGCACGCCAGCTTCGAGTTGAAAGACCAGGTGCTGCTCCATGGCCTTCCAGTCCAGCTTGTCTTCGGCGGTAAATTTCGTGGTAAGCGCCGGAAAAACTCCGCGCCAGGTGATTTCGGGCATGGGCTAAAACCTGGAAAGTGAATTGATATCCGCATGATATATCAGTACCGGGGCGAAAAACAGCGGCCTATTTGGCCGCATCACACGCCGCGCCCGTGCTATTGCCCCACTGGTACCAGTACAGGGACCTTTCTGCAAAATTCGTTCGTGGCCATGGGCTTTTTGTGGTAGTTTGGCCCGCATAATTGACCCGCCCGAGCGCGTTCGCATGAGGAATCCCGGAGTTTTCTGCATTAGCAGCACCTGATCCGCCCACGCACAATGACCCCCAAGAATTCAACCCCTCACGGTTCAAGCCTGATTTCCTTGTGCGCAGGTGCCGCCGGCATCGTGTATGGCGACATTGGGACCAGCCCGATGTATGCGTTTCGCGAATCGCTGAATCCCGCTTATGGTATCGAGCCGACCACCCCTGCAGTCCTCGGAATCCTGTCGTTGATTACCTGGGCGCTGATTCTCATCATTTCCGTCAAATATCTGTTGCTGGTTCTTCAGGCGGACAACCAGGGCGAGGGCGGCATTATCGCGCTGATGGCTCTCGTCAGCCCACGATCGCGCAGGGTGCGAGGTGCACCGACCGCGCTGGTCATGCTGGGCCTGTTCGGTGCTGCCCTGTTCTACGGCGATGGCATGATCACTCCCGCCATGACCGTGCTGAGCGCAGTTGAAGGCCTGAAACTCATGACCCCGGTGTTCGATCCGTTCGTCATCCCGATCACCCTGTTGATCCTCGGCCTGCTCTTTGCGCTACAGCATCGCGGCACGGCACTGGTGGGCGGCTTATTCGGCCCGGTGATGATCGTTTGGTTCCTGACGCTTGCAACTCTTGGTGTCGCGCAAGTAGTGCACAATCCGCAGGTGCTGGCGGCGATTAATCCAGCCTATGGCTTCAATTTCCTTGTCACCGATAAGACCCGGGCGTTCCTGGTAATGGGCTCGGTGTTCCTGGTCGTGACGGGCGGCGAGGCGATCTATGCGGACATGGGGCATTTTGGCAAGCGACCGATCCGGCTGATGTGGTTCCTGCTCATTTTGCCCGCGCTGCTTCTGAATTATTTCGGCCAGGGGGCGCTGATTCTTGCCGATCCAACGGCAGCCCACCAACCCTTTTTCCTCATGGCGCCACGCTGGGCACTCTACCCGCTGGTTGTGCTCGCGACGGCTGCCTCGGTAATTGCCTCCCAGGCGGTCATTTCGGGCGTATTTTCCATCACTCGCCAGGCGGTCTTGCTGGGCTACCTGCCGCGCATGCGCATTGAGCATACGTCCACGCACAGGATCGGCCAGATTTACATGCCGACAGTGAATTGGGTCATCATGGTCGCTGCCATTGGCCTGGTGTTGTCGTTCGGCTCAAGCTCAGCATTGGCAGGCGCTTATGGCATGGCGGTCACGACCGACATGTTGTTTACTACCGTCCTGTTTACGGCGTTTGCCCTTGGCAAATGGAAATCTCATACCGCCTGGATTCTTGTGGGAGTATCGCTGATGTTCCTGGTGGACCTTTCCTTCTGGACATCGAACTTGCACAAGATCCCGGATGGGGGCTGGTTCCCACTGGTCATTGCTTCGATCGCGTTTACCTTCATGACGACCTGGCGCAAAGGTCGTAGCATCCTGGCGCAGCGACAGGAAACCCGCACTTTTCCGGCCGAATTGTTCGTAGATGATGTGCGCAGTAATCCACCCATTCGAGTTCCTGGAACTGCGGTATATCTGGATTCGAACCCGACCGGCACACCACCTGCCTTGATGCACAACCTGAAGCACAACCATGTTTTGCATGAACAGGTTGTATTTCTGACGGTCTTGGTCGGCGAAACTCCTGAGATAGCGGAATCCGAACGCTTTGAGGTAACCCCGCTCGGGGCGGGTATTTTCCGCTTACTGATCCACCTCGGATTCGCGGAGGAAGTTGATATTCCTGCCCTGCTTGAGCGCTGCACCAGCATTGATTGCTCTTTCGATTCCATGCAAACGACTTTCTTCCTGGGGCGGGAGCGGCTGATCGCAACGCAACACTCCGGGATGCCAGGATGGAGTGAGAAATTGTTTGCGCTGATGTTCCGCACCGCCGAGGGTGTGACGCCCTACTTTAACCTGCCGCCGAACCGGGTGGTGGAAATGGGCACGCAGGTAGAGCTTTAATCGCGCTTCTTGATCGCTACCGAACCGTTCACCGTGTCGACACTGACGCGCGCGTCCCCATTACCGATCTGCCCGTCGAGATCATGACCGACAAACCCGCTGTCGGGCTTAAGTCCGAAATCATCTGCATCAATGCTGCCGTTGAGGGTTTCCGCGCTGACCTGGGCACTGGCATTCGCCGGCAAGCGCAACACTACCCGCCCGTTCACTGCATCCACGCTTACGCGTTGGCTTGATCCCAATTGCACGAAGTCCAGGTCGATATTTCCATTCACCGTGTCTGCTTTCACGTTGCCGCTGACACCGGTCACTTGCAGCTTGCCATTGACACTTTCGGTACTGATCGCGCCGGTCACGCCGTTGACCACCACGTCGCTGTTAACCGTATCAATCGTATCGAGTTCCACGTCGCGCGGCACGGTTAGCTTGTATTCGACACTGCCGTTGTCATCTCCACCCCAGTTCAGTATTCCGTCACCGCTGCCGGGATAGCGGGTCTCAATGCTGATCGCGCTGGCGCTGGCATCGATCTCGATTTTCATACCGTCCAGGTATTTCTGGGTGTCAGCCGTCTTGGTTGCGACAATGTGCACCTGCCTGCCATCCGTGCCTTCAATGCTCACATCTCCATTGACATTGGACAGGCTGATGCGCCCTCCTTCCTTGATTTCAAAGTTGTACTCCTCTGTCTTGGAAACATCCGCCAATGCCAGAGATGGGGCCATGGAAGCAACCATGGACGTGGTGAGCATAAGGAACAAGCTAAGGCGTGCCAGGAATTTCATCAGGTTTCTCCCGAAATTCAATTGATTCAAAGATCCGTATTGACAGGTTTGATGCCGCCCCCCACCGGATCGTTTAAAGCGTAGGCCAAAGAACAGGCCAAAGAACAGACAAAAGCACTGGCAAAACTTGCGCAGGCTGGTGCAATCACTTACCATGTTCATGTACTAATGCGCTAATACATTAATACATTCATACAGTGAGACTCTTATGAAACATCACAACCAGGCGCAAAAGCTGCAGCTCAAGTCGGCCGCGCGGTCCCTGTCCGAAGCCCTGTGCCAGTTAGAAACAGCCGAGGAAGTGCGGCTGTTCCTGGAAGACCTGTGCACGCCGGCTGAGCTGGAGTCCATGGTCGACCGCTGGCGCGTGGCGCAATTGCTGGAGCAAGGTCTTAGCTACCGGGAAATCCACGAACTTACCCAGGTCAGCGTTACCACGATAGGCCGCGTTGCGCGATTCATGGAAATGGGATCCGGCGGGTACCGCACCGTGCTGGACCGCCTGGTGAGCAAAACATGAGCCGCTTGAGAGTAGCCGTGCAGAAGTCAGGTCGCCTGTCAGAAAACTCGCTGGAGATTCTGAAGAAGTGTGGCTTGCGCTTTGCCCGCAGCAAGGACAAGTTGTTCTGGTACGGGCAGGATTTTCCGGTTGACTTGCTGCTGGTGCGGGACGACGACATACCCCGCATGCTGCTGGATGGTGTCTGCGAAATAGGCATCGTAGGCGAGAACATCGCCAGGGAGGTCATGCTGCAACGCAATGGCGGTACAGGCCTGGTGTGCCGGCGAAAGCTGGGCTTTGGTCACTGCCGCTTGTCGCTCGCAGTACCCGAAAACATGCAGATCAGCAGCAGCACTGAACTGGAAGGCTTGCGCATCGCCACCAGTTACCCTGAATTGACCCGCTCATTGCTGGCGGAAAAAAGCATCCACACCCAAATCGTGCAGCTTTCAGGGTCGGTGGAAATCGCTCCCGGCCTGGGTACTGCGGACGCCATCGCCGACCTGGTATCCACCGGCTCCACTTTGCGCGCCAATCACCTGCGCGAACTGGAAGTGTTGTTCGAAAGCCAGGCCGCGCTGTATTGCACTTCCCGGCCACTCGATGAAGAAAAACAGCTGTTGCTCAACCGCCTGCTGGCGCGCATTGAAGGAGTGCTGCAAGCTGCGGAAAGCAAATACGTCATGCTGCATGCTCCTCGTGAAGCGTTGGCGGAAATCACCGCCCTGCTGCCCGGCGTGGAACACCCGTCCATCATGCCGCTGGAGGGCTCGGACAAAATTGCCATTCACGCCGTGTGCGGAGAAACCGTGTTTTGGGAGCACCTCGAAGCGCTCAAGGCCGTAGGCGCCTCCGCCATACTTGTCTTGCCGGTGGAGAAAATGCTGGCATGAGCCGCTTTGGCCTTGAAGTCACCGCGTGGGCTGCGCTCAATCCGCAGCAACAAAGTGAGTTGCTGCGTCGGCCACGCTGCTCCGTCGCTGGCTTGCGGGAAACAGTCGGCGCAATCATTGCACGGGTTCGCGCCGGTGGTGACGAAGCGCTGGCGGAACTGACCCTGGAATGCGACGGAGTGCCTGCGCAAAGCCTTGCAGTCAGTGCGGAGGCCTTGCGCCAGGCCAGGAGTTCGGTCGATGCCCGCTTGCTCGGAGCAATCGACGAAGCAGGCAAGCGGATTCGTCAGTTCCATGCGGCCGATCTTCCCCGCGAACGAACTGTTGAGACCGCAAAAGGCCTGTCATGCACGGTTACCTACCTGCCACAGTCTGTGGTCGGAATCTATGTGCCGGGCGGTACTGCGCCCCTGGTGTCAACCGTCCTGATGCTGGCCATCCCGGCACGCCTCGCCGCTTGCCCACAAATCATCATGTGTTCCCCTCCCGGACCAAATGGAACCATTGCCACGGAAGTCCTCGCGGCTGCACGCCTGTGCGAGGTCGATCGAGTGTTCTGCGTTGGTGGGGCGCAGGCCGTTGCGGCCATGGCCTACGGCACTGCTACCGTGCCGCGCTGCAGCAAGATTTTTGGCCCCGGCAATGCCTGGGTAACTGAAGCCAAGCAGCAGGTTGCGCAGGACCCGCAAGGCGCGGCCGTGGATATGCCAGCCGGGCCATCCGAGGTCATGGTCATTGCGGATGAGCAGGCGGGCGCCGATGGCGGCATCGACTTTATTGCCTGGGATCTGCTGGCCCAGGCCGAGCACGGCACGGATTCGCAGGTTGTCCTGCTGACTGATTGCCGCGATCTGGCCACGGCGGTAATCGCACGGCTGGATGAGCTGGCGCCGTCGCTGCCCCGCGCAGCCATACTGGAAAAATCCCTGTCCGCGGCCCGCGTTGTGCTGGTTGCGGACCTGGATGTTGCGCTGGATATTGCCAATTCGTATGCACCGGAACACCTGATACTCAATACCTGCAATGCACGGACCCTCGCCTCCCGGGTACAACACGCCGGGTCGATCTTTATCGGCCGCTGGACGCCGGAGTCGCTGGGTGATTACTGCTCCGGTCCCAACCATGTGTTGCCGACCTACGGTTTTGCGCGAGCCTATGGAGCACTTGGCGTGGGCGATTTCATGCGCCGCATGACACTGCAGGAAGCCAGCGCCGAAGCATTGCAGCGTGTGGGTCCGGTTGCCGAACTTCTGGCAGAAACAGAGGGCCTGGATGCGCACCGCATGGCCGTGCGCTCGCGCCTCGCCAGCCTGGAAACCATGACATGAGCATCATCGACCTGGCGCGCCCTGACATCGTGGCAATGAAGCCCTACTCTTCCGCCCGCAAAGAAGCCGCGGCGCAGGGCGTTCTGCTTAATGCCAATGAATCGCCACGGTCTTTGCTGGATGACGATGTGGCTGGCCTGTCACTGAACCGGTATCCAGATCCGCAGCCGGCGGAACTGGTGAAAAGGCTGGCAAGACTTTATGGACTGCCAGCGGACCATGTGCTCGTAACCCGCGGCAGCGACGAGGGCATCGACCTGTTGACGCGGGTATTTTGTCGTGCAGGAGTTGATGCAATCCTGCATTGTCCTCCCACCTTCGGCATGTATCGCATTGCGGCCGAAACCCAGGGCGCGGCCGTGGTTTCGGTGCCACGCACCGCAGCATCGGCTTTCACCCTGGACACGGCAGGCATCCTGGCTGCGGTTAAGCGCGACCCGCGTATCCGGCTGGTGTTTCTTACTTCCCCGAACAATCCCACGGGTGATTGCGTGGACGGTACTTTTCTTGGCGCGTTGCTGCAAGCAACGACAAACCGGACGATGGTCGTAATTGATGAAGCCTATATCGAATTCTGTGCGGAAGCCTCCGCGATAGCATTGATTGCCGAGCATCCACAACTGGTGGTCCTGCGCACCTTGTCCAAGGCCTGGGCTGCAGCCGGACTGCGTTGCGGCATCGTCCTGGCGCAACCGCCCGTCATCGACCTGTTGCAGCGCATCATTGCACCCTATCCACTGGCCAGCCCAGTCATAGCACTGGCTCTTAGGGTACTGCAACCGGATATGCAGTTGCGCCAACAGAAACTGCTGCACGAAATCAGGGAGAACAAGAAACTGCTCGTGTCCATGCTCGACAAGTGTCCATTGGTCCTTGACCTCTGGCAAGGCGAAGCCAATTTTGTGCTGCTGAGAGTCAAGCGTGCAGATCGACTACTGGCCCACTGTGCCAGCCATGGCGTGGTCGTTCGCGGCTATGCAGCAGACCCCGCCTTGCGCGACTGCATCCGTATTTCGGTGGGCAGCAAGGCAGACCTTGCCGCACTGCAGCAGGCACTGGATGACTGGAAGGGAGAATGACACTATGAGCCGCAAGAACGCCAAAAGACGGATTCTGTTCATCGACCGGGACGGCACGCTGATTGTCGAGCCGCCCGACCAGCAAATCGATTCATTGGAAAAACTGGAATTGATTCCCGGCGTAATCCCGGCCCTGCTCGAACTCAAAGCTGCCGGCTACGAGTTTGTCATCGTCAGCAACCAGGATGGCCTTGGCACCGAGTCCTTACCCCTGGCTGACTTTGAGCCGGCGCAGCAGAAAATGTTGGACCTGTTTTCTTCGCAGGGCATTGCATTCAGCGCCGTGCACATTAATCCGCACTTCGAACATGAGAACTCACCCGAACGCAAACCCGGCATCGGCATGGTGCTGGATTACCTCAAATCCGGCGAACTCGACCTGCAGGACAGCTGGGTGATTGGCGACCGGCTGACCGACCTGGAGCTGGCCAGGAACATGGGAATTGGTGGAATTCGCATGTGCAAAGGTCATGATGACTGGCGCTCCATTGCCCACCGCCTGGTCAACCGGCCCCGGCAGGCAGAGTTGCGGCGCAAAACCAATGAGACCGACATCCGGGTTTACCTCGACCTCGATGCCAAAAAAGCAGGTGCGATGAGCAACAAGTGCAACACCGGTATCGGCTTTTTTGATCACATGCTGGACCAGCTTGCCAGCCACGGTGGTTTCCTGCTGGAGCTTGAATGCACTGGCGACCTTCAAATCGATGAGCACCACACGGTGGAAGACTGCGCGCTCACTCTGGGGGAGGCACTCGATCGGGCGCTGGGAGATCGCCGCGGTATTGGCCGGTACGGTTTCACATTGCCCATGGATGAGTCACTGGCGAAGGTCGCCATTGATCTGTCCGGCCGCCCGGCATTTGAATTCGACGCGGAATTTCCGCGCGAACAGCTGGGTGATTTTTCCACCGAGATGGTGCGCCACTTCTTTGCCTCTTTGAGCCAGTCGCTGCGTGCCGCCATTCATATGCAGGTGAAGGGCGAGAACACCCACCACATGATCGAGGCCCTGTTCAAGGGCGCAGGCCGCGCCCTGCGCCCGGCGCTGGCGCGGGATGGCTTTGCCCTGCCGAGCACCAAGGGTAGCCTGTAATGACTAACGGGTCATGAGCGCCGAGTCATGAGCGTCGTAGTGGTTGACAGTGGCGGCGCCAACATTTCCTCGGTGCTGCATGCCCTGAGGCGGCAAGGCGTGGACCCGCTATTCAGCGCCGATGCGGCGACCATCCGCGCTGCCGACCAGGTAATCCTGCCGGGCGTTGGCGCTGCCGGCCAGGCAATGCAGGTGCTGCGCAGTTATGGACTGATCGATGTGATCCGTGCACTGGCCCAGCCGGTATTGGGCATTTGTCTTGGCATGCAGCTATTGTTTACTTCTTCTGCAGAAGACAATGCAGACCTGCTGGGAATCATACCGGCACGATTGAGCCGCCTGGCGCAAAGCGATGGTTTGCGCGTTCCGCACATGGGCTGGAACACGCTGGCCAAGGTCAGGGCGGACCCGCTCAGCGATCCCCTGGCCGGCCAGTGGTTTTACTTCGTGCATTCCTATGCGGCACCACTGGGCGAGTGGACCCTGGCCAGCAGCAACCATGGGACGGCCTTCAGTGCCCTGGTGCGCAAGGACAACTTTTACGGCGCCCAATTCCACCCGGAGCGATCTGCCTCAGCCGGGGCTAGTCTGCTGCGGAATTTTCTGTCCAGTTGACCACCACCAGGGAAAGACGTGCACATCATTCCAGCCATTGACCTGTTAGACGGCGAAGTCGTGCGACTGCGACAGGGAAATTTTGGCGAGACCAAAAAATACCCGGTCACAGGCTTGCAGCTGGCAAGGAATTATGCAGCGGCCGGGGCAAAGTGGCTGCACGTAGTAGACCTTGCAGCGTCCAGGGACGGCAGCTCGGGCCGGCCGGAACTGTTGCTGCAGTTGCTGGAAGCAGCAACGCAATCGGTACAAACCGGAGGTGGTGTGCGGCGTACCGAGGACATCAGCGAGCGCCTGCAACACGGCGCTGAACGGGTCGTAGTGGGCACGATCTGCGTAACTCAAACCCTCCGCTTCCTTGGTTGGCTGGACGAATTCGGTGCAGATCGTATCGTCAGTGCGCTGGATGTCGATTTCGATGCTGCAGGCATCCCCTGGCCGCGCATTCACGGCTGGACCGTGGGCAGTGCGCGTAACCTGTGGGACTTGCTGGATGAACTGTGCACGCATGGGTTGAAACACCTGCTGTGCACAGACATCAGCAAGGACGGTGCCTTGGGTGGCCCTAACCTGGATTTGTACAGTAAGTTAGCGAAGCGCTATCCCGCGCTCGAAATCCAGGCATCGGGTGGCGTGTCCGGCCTGCGTGACCTGGAACAACTGAAAGCCACCGGAGTAGCTGCCGCGATCACCGGCAAGGCCTTGCTGGAGGGATGCTTCTCTATTGAGGAAGCCCTGGAGGCCCTGGCGTGAGCACTCCTGCAAACATCAGGCCGAAATTAACGTCCGGGGCCACTTCCGTGGCCACGCCCGGCGCGGTAGCACGACGGATTGTGCCCTGCCTCGACGTGCGCGACGGCCAGGTTGTCAAGGGCGTGCGCTTTCGCGATCACCGCATCATGGGCGATATCATTGAACTGGCCACACGGTATCGCGACGAGGGCGCCGATGAACTGGTGTTCTACGACATCACTGCCAGCCCGGAAGAACGCAGCGTTGATCTGAATTGGATTCGCCGTGTGTCCGAAACCATCGACATACCGTTCTGTGTAGCCGGAGGCATTCGCAGCATCGAGGACGCAGAACAGGTGCTGCACCAGGGCGCAGACAAGATATCCATCAACACGCCGGCGTTGGAACGGCCGCAACTGATCAATGATCTGGCGCGGGTCTTTGGCAGCCAGTGTGTCGTAGTGGGCGTGGACTCGATCCGCGATGGCGAGGGGTACACGGTACGATCCCATACTGGCAGGCCGGAAAGCATGCGCACACCGGGACGGGACACCATGGATTGGCTGCGCGAAGTCGCCGACCGGGGGGCAGGAGAAGTCGTGCTCAATTGCATGAGCTCAGACGGCACCTGCGCCGGTTTCGATATTGCCCAGTTGGCAGTGGCGCGCAACGTGCTATCCATACCATTGGTGGCATCGGGCGGCGCGGGCAGTGTGGAGCACTTCATTGCAGTATTCGAACAAGCGGACGTGGACGCAGCCCTTGCAGCCACGGTTTTTCATTCCGGCCAGATAGCTATTCCTGCCCTGAAGCTGTCCCTGGCTGAAGCGGGTATTGAGGTGAGACCATGTTGATTTCAGAAGTACAGCACGCCGAAGCACTGGCCTGGGATAAGAGCGAAGGCCTGATTCCAGCCATCGTGCAGGACGTTTTCGATGGGCGCGTACTGGTGCAGGCCTGGATGAATCGGGATGCGCTGCTGCGCTCGCTGGAAAGAGGCCGCGTGACCTTCTGGAGTCGCAGCCGCAAAGAACTCTGGACCAAGGGCGAGACATCCGGCCATTACCTTACCATCCACTCCATACACGCAGATTGTGACGGCGACAGCCTGCTGGTGCTGGCTACTCCGCAAGGCCCGACCTGCCATCTTGGCACGGACAGTTGTTTTGGCGATCCGGCATCGGTCACACCCGGCCTTGCCTTCCTCGCGCAACTGGACACCCTGCTGGCGCAGCGGCAGCAGGAACGTCCTGCTGGCAGCTACACCACGCAACTGTTCGACGCAGGCCTGCGTCGTATTGCCCAGAAGGTGGGTGAGGAGGGCGTGGAAGTGGCGCTCGCGGCAGCCACGGGCAGCGAAGATGACGTGTGCAACGAAGCAGCCGATCTGCTCTATCACCTGCTGGTGCTGTTACGTTCGCGCGAGTTGCCGTTTTCCCGCGTGATCGCTACGCTGAAGGAACGGCATTATCCCAAGTGAGTGGAAGTGGGGTAGGTTGAAATGACAGGCAAAGTATCCGTCAGCCCGGAGTACCGCATCCGGCCCATCCGATCGGCGGACAATCCCGCCGTGGCCAGTATCATCCGGCAAGTCATGACGGAATTCGGGGCGGTGGGGTGTGGCTTTTCCATCAGCGATGCTGAAGTGGATGCCATGTTCGAGGCCTATCCCGCACCGTCATCAGCCTTTTTCGTGGTCGAACGCGAAGGAGTAGTGCTAGGTTGCGGTGGAGTGGCGCCGCTGCAAGGCGGGGAGGCAGGAGTCTGCGAGTTGCGCAAGATGTATTTCCTGCCAGATCTGCGCGGCTCCGGCATGGGCAGTCGCTTGCTCGGCATCATCCTCGCTGCGGCGCGCACCGCGGGCCATTCCCTGTGTTACCTGGAAACGCTGGAAGGCATGGACCAGGCGAGGAAACTCTATACCAGACATGGCTTCGCGCCTATAGATCATGCCCTGGGCAACACGGGCCATTCGTCCTGTAATCGCTTCATGACCCTTGCCCTGTAAAGCAGACCAGCTTGCCTATGCCTTTTCTGGCAACGCACCCAGGTCAAGTATGTCGCCCGGATCCGGCAAATGGACTTTTGCTCCATTGCGGGCTGAAAGATAGTCCTTAAAGGCCGTTTGCGACTCGCGCTCGCCATGCACCAGGTACACCGGCGGGCGATTGGCCATGCACTCATACCAGCGCGCCAGGTCGTCCTGGTCTCCGTGCGCCGACAGGCCACCGACGGTATGGATTTTTGCCTTGACCGCAATTTCCTCGTTGTGGATGCGGACCATCTCAAAGCCGTCCACCAACTTGCGCCCCAGCGTGCCAAAAGCCTGGTAACCCACGATGATCACGTGGTTGTGGGCGTAGGGAAGATTGTGCTTGAGGTGATGCACGATCCTGCCACCGTTGCACATGCCACTGCCGGCGATGATGATGGCGCCGGAGCGAATATGGTTGATGGCCATGGAATCTTCCGGAGACCGCGTCAGCTTCAGGTTAGGCAACATGGGCATGCCGCCATTTCCATCGCCTATTTGCTTGCGCAGGCGGCTTGCTTCTTCGTCGTAAAGCTGCGCGTTACCCCAATAAACCTTTGAGGCCTCTATGGCCATCGGGCTGTCGAGAAAAATCTGGAACCGGCTCAGTTCCCACTCGTCGAAATGCCGGCCCAGCATGTACAGCACTTCCTGGCTGCGGCCGATGGCGAAAGCAGGTATCAGGATGTTGCCTTTGCCAACCCGTGCAGCGGAGATCACTTCACCAATTTCCCGCACCGTTTCACTGCGATCGCGGTGGCAGCGCGAGCCATAGGTGGACTCAATCAGCACGACGTCAGCACTGGCTATGCATTCCGGGTCCTTCAGGATGGGGGTGTCGTACTGGCCAATGTCGCCGGAAAAAGCCAGCTTCCGCTGGACTCCCTGCTCTTCCACCCACAGTTCAACCGAGCAGGATCCGAGAATATGGCCGGCATCCCTGAAGCACACCTCGACCCCCGGCACCACCAGGAATTTCTCCCGATACTTCCTGCGCTGCATCTGGCGCACCACGGTCTCGCCTTCTGCCATCGTGTACAAGGGTTTGACCCGCTTGCCGGTCTTGCGGCTCATGTACTCCGCATCCCGCTCTGCCAGGTGCGCGGCATCCGCCAGCAAGATGGCGGCGAGTTCGCACGTGGCACTCTCGGCAAAAATCGGACCGCGAAACCCGCGCTTGACCAGCAGCGGCAGCCGGCCGCAATGGTCCAGGTGCGAATGACTCAGAACTACCGCATCGACCGCGGCGGCATCAAACGGAAACGGGTCGGCGTTGCGCGCCTCGTCTTTGCGGCCGCCCTGGATCAGGCCGCAATCGAGCAGTATCGTGCGGCCCCCGATGTGCAGGATATGGCACGAGCCCGTGACTTCACCGGCCGCGCCAAAAAACTCAATGTGCATTCTTGCCCATCATCTGCGCCCGCACCAGTGGAATGGGAGGCCCGCCAAAAGACAGGAACGTGTCATGGAAATCATGCCATGCTGCACGGCCACCACGATCCCGGGTCCAGTCTTCACGCAACTGCCGGATCATGAGCTTACCCAGCGTGTAGTTGAGGTAGGCCGGGTCGTATGTGCCGCGTGCGGCCTGCTGCCTTGCGGTACCCTCGTCCTGGTAGGCCTCTTCCACAAACATTTTCTCGGAATCGGCCACGGTCATGGATCCGGTGTGCAGGCCAATGGATGAAAGAAAGCGTGCATCGCGCAGCAGGGCGTTCGAGATTTGCCCGATGCGTGTCTCCGGTGATGCATTCCTCAGGTCAGCCTCCAGCATCATTTCCTCGGTGTAGTGTGCCCAGCCTTCCCCAAACGCGTAGCTGACAAACACCCGGCCGAATTTCCAGGCGGCGCGGTTGGCGTGCAGGAAATTCAGGAAGTGTCCCGGCCAGACCTCGTGCACCGAAGTGAACAACAGGTCCGACTCACCCGGCACATAGTCTGCTTGCACTTCTTTCGTCCACGAGGGGTCGGGTGGTGAGATGTAATAAATCGAGGGCTGGTTCTTTTCAAATGGCCCGGGGATATTGATAAAGGCGAAATTGGAGCGGGCATAGGGCGGTGATTCCCGCACCAGCGCTTCCTCGGTGCCCGGAATGCTGACCAGGTCCTGCTCCACCACGAAGGCCTTGAGCTCTGCCAATTGCTGCCGGGCCGTTTCCACCGCACCACCGGGCGGCTTGCGACTGGCCATGCGCGCAATGCAACTGCGAATGGACTCTCCCGGCACGAACTCGGCGCAGGCTTCGCCCAAGGCCAATTGGTTGCGGCGCAAATCGTTCTGCCCCATTTCTTCCAATTCCTGCACGGGAATACTCACCCGCTCAGTGTCATAAAGCATCTGCCGGTACAACTCGGGACCGAGGGCGAAATCCTCCGTGGCCGTGGACAGGTTGGATTTGAGCCAGTCGGTCAATTCGACCAGCGTCGCGGCTGCAGCGTCATTGGCCCGCCGGAACTCGCCTTGCAGTTGTTCATTTTCAACGGATGCAAACACTGCCGGGACATCCTTGGCAAAGTAGTCCGCGAGCCCGCCAAAAGAGCTGATGCCATAAGCAAGCCGCGTGCGCGCCATGGGCATGCGCAGGTTGGCGCGGATCTGGGCAACTGCCACGGGCAGGTTTTGCGCATAGCGCGTGTACGACTTCATGCGCTCTTCCAGCGAAGCGTAATTGAGGGTGATGAAGGGACTGGGATCCAGGGAATCGCTCAGCCAGTCAAAGTAAAAAGCGGGATTTACAAAGGGCCATTCGGCTTTTTCCAGCCAGAACAGGGCGCGGTCAGTCACCGCAAGCAGGTAGTCGCGTTGATACTGCCCGACCTCGCCGAGTTCGTCCGCGCCGAACAGCAGCGCCGCTTCCCGCTGCGCATGCAGACGTTCGATCTCGGCCTGGATGCCTTCGGCACTCCAGTCCGGCAGCAAACCATCGTATTCGTGCCGCCCCGCGGCCACGGCAAACTGCGGGTGAGCTGCCAGGTGGCTCTCAATAAAACCATCCACGAACACAGTCCAATCCTGCCCTGGCAATGACGGTTGCTCCACGGTTTCCTTGATTACTTCCGTGGCGGCTGACGGCTCGGGACTTTCGGTCTGCTGGCACGCTGCCAGCAGCACGATGCTGCACGCCGCATACAACAGCGCGCTGAAAAACCCGGGGGTTCTTATTGTCAAGGGAAAACTCCTGCTGAAGCGACTTGTCATTGTATCAATGCCCATTGGTGGCGCAAAAAGAAAAGGCCCCGGTGCTTGCCGGGGCCCGTTGAAGAATTCCACCAACGCAGTGCCCTTGCTGTTCCTGTTACCTGATTCCATGCATCAGGCGGTTGATGAATGGGGCGAGAATGAATACCACGATGCCTGCGCCCAGCAGCAGCCAAAAGCTCAACGTGAAGCCATCGCGCGCCGAAACCACGGTCATACCCGCCTCACCGCCTTCGGAGCTGATCCAGGCCGAAAACGAACCAGCCAGCGAGTTGCCGATCGATATGCTCAGGAACCATGCACCCATGGTCAGACCAACCAGGCGGGCCGGAGCAAGCTTGGTCACCATTGACAAGCCGATGGGTGACAGGTGCAATTCACCAACGGTTTGCAGCACATAGACTGCGGCCAGGGTCCAGAACGGGATCTGGCTCTTGTCGCTGACCAGATAGGTGAGCGCATACATCAGCAGCGCGAAACCCGCCGCGTTGCCGATCAGCCCGATGCCGAACTTGCGTGGAATGTTCGGTTCCTTGCCGCGCTTGTCCAGCCAGGCCCAAAGCAACGTCACCAGCGGCGCCAACAACACAACAGCGGCTGGATTCACGGATTGGAACCAGCCCACCGGAAATTCCCAGCCGCCGAACATCTGGCGATCGACGATGCCTTCGGCGAGGAAGTTAAACGAGGCGCCAGCCTGCTCAAAGAACATCCAGAACATGACATTGGCAACGAAGAGAATCAGCAATGCAAAAATGCGATCGCGCTGGATGTTGCCATCGCGTATGCCTGCGGCTATCAGCACGACGCAACAGGCGATAAACAAGGTGCTCAGGACTCCGCTCAGCCACTCGTTCTGACCCAGCAGGAAGAAGATCAGTGGCGAGATCACCAATCCGGCTGCAGTGACGGCGAACAAACTGCCCCAGCCCTCACGCCCTGCCGGGGGGCCACCCACCAGTCCCAGCGAACGACGGCCAAACAGAAACCAGAAGTAGCTGACCAGCATGCCCACGCCGGCGGTCGCGAAACCGAAACGCAAACCTTCCGCTTGCAGGTCAGCAGGATTGAGCGACAAATAGCCCATTTGCGCCGCAACCCAGCCGGTTACCAGGGGAGCAAAAAAACCACCGCCATTGATGCCCATGTAGAAAATGGTAAATCCACGATCACGGCGCGAATCACCCGGCGCATACAGCTTGCCCACCATAGATGAAATGTTGGGCTTGAATAAGCCATTGCCGACAATAGCCAGGCTGAGGCCGTATTTGAACATTGCCTCGTCCGGCAGCATCAGGGTGAACAAGCCAACCGAAATGAACAAGGCGCCCAGCAGCACCGATCGCTGGTACCCCAGTATCTGGTCAGCCACATAGCCACCGGCGATGGCGGTGGCATACACCAGTGCAAGGTAGGCACCGTAAGTCTGGCTGGCGGTCGCCTGCCCGGCCGGATCGCCGCCGAAGAACTGCGCCACGATGTACAGGGTCAGCATCCAGCGGAAGCCGTAGAAGCAGAAACGCTCCCAGAATTCCGTCATGAACAGCATCCACAGTTGGCGTGGATGGCCCAGCGTGTCACCGGGCGGTGGCGGAATGAACGTATCTTGTGGTCTTTCTGCTGTGCCGCTCATGCTTTGTCTCCCCTGCATTGGTGGTTGGCGGGCGGGCGGAAGTGCGCCAAGCATACCAGAGGAAATTTCATTTGACCCGATATCCCGCGGCGTCACGCTCTTACGCTAGGGTGCGGTGGGGACGGTGGATACTGTGCTTGAGTCCCGCTGAACCGGTCACTACTTCACCCACCCAAGCGAAACAGATTCTCCATGTGGGTTCGCCGTCGGTTATGGCCCCGACTCCCTGCGTCGCCGGCCCTTCGGGCTTCCCTCGCTCCACGGCTGTCTTCAGCGGTCGGCCTCACACGGCATCCAGCCGTGGGCGGCCTCAAATGGGCGTCCTGCCCATTTGTCCACTGGCCAGCCGCTGCGCTCAGCGGCTTGCTTAATGGGAGCCGGTGCCACAACCGACGGCGAGTGCTGCCAAAACGCTCGAAAGGACGGGAGATGCTGTGCTTGAGTCCAGTTCGCGAACCGCCGCAAAAATGGGCTGGACCGGGGGACGAATGGACAGGACGTCCATTCGAGGCCGCCCGATACACGGATGTGAGTGAGGCCGACCCCCGGGGAAGCCGGTTTTTGCGGGCAGTCCCGCAGGGACCGGTTCAGCGGGACTCAAGTGCAGTAGCTCCCGTCCCGTCCACTGTGGATGGAGCGAGGGAAGCCCGAAGGGCCGGCGAAGCAGGGAGCCTATCCTTTACCCGATGCCGAGTCTGCGTGATAGAGAGCACCCGCCGTCGGCACGGAGCGTTGGCGCGTGTAATAATTGGCGCCTTGCCATAACTCAAGTAACAAGGACCGCCGAATGGATCAGCGCAGCACGCAGAAGTTCATAGATGAAAAATGGAACGACGAGATCGTTCCGGAACTGGTGGAATACATCAAGATTCCCAACAAGTCACCGCACTTTGACCCGGACTGGGAACAGCACGGGTACATGGAAAACGCAGTGCAGCAGGTTTTTGCATGGTGTAAGAAACAACCCATACCCGGCATGCAGGCAGAGATCGTGCGCCTGCCCGGGCGTACGCCGGTTATTTTCATGGAAATTCCCGGAGAGAAACGACAGGGGGGTGATGACACCATCCTGCTGTATGGCCACCTGGACAAACAACCGGAAATGACCGGCTGGGCCGATGGTCTGGGACCATGGATTCCGGTGATCAGGGACGACAAACTGTATGGTCGCGGTGGCGCGGATGATGGTTACGCAGCCTTTGGGTCCCTGACGGCCATTATGGCAGTGCAGCGCGAAAAACTGCCGCATGCGCGATGCGTGGTGATCATCGAGGCCTGCGAGGAGTCCGGCAGCTACGATCTGCCTTTCTATATCGAACACCTGGCAGCCAGGGTCGGCACACCTTCACTTGTGATTTGCCTGGATTCAGGTGCGGGTAATTACGAACAACTCTGGCTGACGGTTTCCTTGCGCGGCCTGGCCGGAGGAACCTTGCGGGCTGATGTGCTCAAGGAAGGCGTACATTCCGGCTATGCATCGGGCGTTGTACCGTCGAGTTTCAGGGTTCTGCGTCATGTGTTGAGCCGTCTCGAGGACGAGAACTCTGGCCGCGTGCTGCCAGACTACCTGTATGCCGAAATCCCGCAACAGAGGCTGGACCAAACCCGGCAGGTGGCCGAGGCATTGGGTGACAAAGTATTTACCTCCTACCCGCTCATGGATGGCATGCTGCCCATGGCGGACAATAATACCGAACGTCTGCTCAACCGCACCTGGCGCCCGTCTTTGTCCGTGACGGGCGCAGAGGGCCTGCCCGCGCTGGCCAATGCCGGCAATGTTTTGCGACCCTACACTTCCCTCAAACTCTCAATGCGCCTGCCACCGACCGTGGATGGGGAAGAAGCCAACCGGCGCATGAAACAAACCCTGGAATCCAATCCGCCGCACGGCGCCAGGGTGGAGTTCCAGGCCGACCAGTCGGCATCCGGGTGGAACGCACCTGCCGTCGCTCCCTGGCTGCATGCTTCCCTGGAAAGGGCTTCGCAAGCCAGCTACCAGCGCAGCGTCATGTACATGGGAGAAGGCGGAACCATTCCGTTCATGGCCATGCTGGGTGATGCGTTCCCGCAAGCCCAGTTCATGATCACGGGAGTGTTGGGCCCCAACTCCAATGCGCACGGCCCGAATGAGTTTCTGCACATCCCCTTTGCCCGCAAGCTCACCACTTGCGTTGCACAGGTGATCAGCGATCACTATCAACGCGAGTCCAATTCATAAAGGTTCTAACCAGGCTCATTGAAGAAGCCAAACTCATCGAAGGAGCCAGGCTCATAGAAGGAGATTATCAGCATGCTCAAGCAAATCCTGTGGTCCGGCCTGCTCGTATCTGCGCCTTTGCTTTGCCAGGCGGAAGTTTCGGGTTCCAGTGCGTCCGGGTTTACCGTCACGCAATCCGTGACCACCACGGCCAGCGTGAAGCACGCATGGCAGGGCATGACCGGGCGCATTGATCGGTGGTGGAGTCCTGAGCACACCTGGAGTGGCGATGCGGGTAACCTGTATATCAAGCTGGCAATCGGTGGCTGCTTCTGTGAGCACCTCAAGCCGAGGGGCGAAGTCGAGCACCTGCGCATCATCTATTTCAACCCCGGCAAGGAGGTACGGTTTGATGGCGCCCTGGGTCCGTTGCAGAGCATGGCGGCACAGGGGCGCATGATCTGGAAAGTTGATCCAGCTGAGAACGGCAGCACCATCACCTTTACCTACCTGGTCAGCGGCTCAGTTGAAGGTGGTTTTACCGCCATCGCACCTGCCGTGGACGGTGTGCTCAAGCAGCAAATCGAACGATTGGCCAGCTACCTGAACCAGCCATAGCCACGCTTCAAACAGCGCAGCTAGTCAGCGCAATGCACGGCCTGGTGGCAAATCGCATCACTGCCCGGCCGCTCGATCTGAATCGTCGGATGATGAATGCCAAAGCGATGTTCCAGTTGCTGCGACACTTCCTGCAGGAACTCGTCATTGTTTGGAATCGGGTCCATCACCAGGTGGGCCGTCAGGGCGGTGTCGGTAGTGCTCATCGGCCAGATGTGCAGGTCGTGCAGTTGTTGCACGCCGGCCAGGCTGGACAGGTAGGTGCGCACTTCCGCGGGATCCACGCCCCGCGGCACGGCGTCCACTGCCAGGTCCAGCGAGTCGCGCAACAGGCGCCAGGTCGACAGGAGAATAACGGTTGCGATCACCAGGCTGATGACCGGATCAAGCCAGTAGAAGCCGTAGACCCAGATCAGCAGACCGGACAGCACCACACCCACGGACACGGCGGCGTCAGCTGCCATGTGCAGGTATGCGCCGCGGACGTTCAAATCAAAGTCTTTGCCGGACAGAAACAGCAAGGCAGTTGCACCATTGACCACAACTCCGATGGCAGCCACGATCATGATCGTCATGCCTTTTGGTGGTACGGGTTGTTCCAACAAACGGTTAATGGCTTCCCAACCAATCGCGCCCACGGCTCCCATCAACAGCAGGGAGCTGAACAGGGATGCGAGTATGGTAGCGCGCGAATAGCCATAGGTCCGGCGTGCCGACGGGCGGCGGCGGGCCAGGGCAGCAGCACCCCAGGCCAGCAGTAGCGAAAGCACGTCACTCAGGTTATGTCCTGCATCGGTGAGCAAGGCCAGTGAGCCAGACAGGACGCCTGCTCCCGCCTCGATAATGACGAACGTGGCATTCAGGATTACCCCCAGCGCGAATGCCCGATCGTAATTCGGCGGGCCGTGGTGGTGATCGTGTCCGGCGCTGCGATTCATGCCCTTCCGGCTAAGCCGCCTGCAAACCGTGATACAGAGTCCAGGCACCGATCAGGATAAACCCGCTGCCGGCGATGATGGACAGGATTTTCATGTTGATAAACTGCGAGAGCAAAGCCCCGGCCGCTACCCCAATGGCGCTGGCCAGCACCAGCGCCGAGGCCGAACCGAGGAACACCACCCATTTGCTCACAGCCTTATCCGTGGCAAACAGCATGGTGACAAGTTGAGTCTTGTCCGCCATTTCCGCAATAAAGATACTGACAAACACGGTAGCTAATAATTTCCAGTCCACAAGCTCGGCCCTATGCAAGAATCCAGGCCAATAGTGTACATGTTCCCATCCGTTTTCTTCGCCCCGCATGGACTCGCTACAGCGGACACTGATAAAATGCACGATTGGGTCCCGCGCTGAAAGCGGGCCTTCCATTTTTATTTCCAGGCGAATTCCACGATGACCGAAACAAGCTCCATCTGGTTCAACGGCAAGCTGCGCGATCAGGCTGATTGCACGGTTCATGTTTTAAGCCACGCACTCCATTACGGCAGCTCGGTGTTTGAGGGCATTCGTGCCTACGAGACTCCCAACGGCACCATCGTGTTCCGCCTCAAGGACCACCTCAAGAGATTGCGCTATTCGGCCAATGTGTACCGCATTCCATTGAACTACAGTGATGAAGTGTTAAACCAGGCGTGCCGGGACACCGTCCGGGCCAACGGCTTTACCAGTGCGTACTTAAGGCCACTGGTCATGCGCGGTAACTGTGGCCTCGGCGTGATGCCCAAGAACATGGATATTGTTGATGTCGTGATCATTGCCACCCAGTGGGGCGCATACCTGGGTGAAGAAGGACTGCGCAACGGCATCCGTGCCTGTTTTACCTCGTGGCAACGGCTGGCTCCGAACACCATTCCGGCAGGTGTGAAGGCCGGCGGAAATTACCTGTCCAGCCAGCTGATCGGCCTTGAAGCCAGGGACCGTGGATGCGAAGAAGGTATTGCTCTGGGTACCGATGGCCTGCTCAGTGAAGGCGCCGGTGAAAACATGTTCATGGTCGCTCAAGGCCGGGTGATCACCCCACCAGCCTCGGCCTCGATACTGAGCGGTATCACGCGCCACACCGTGATGACACTGGCGACCGACCTGGGCCTGCCTGTGGTAGAGCAAACCATTGCCCGTGAACAACTCTACGCAGCCGACGAAGTGTTCATGACCGGAACTGCCGCCGAAGTTACCCCGGTGCGCCAGATCGACCACATGACCATAGGCGCAGGTGGTTGCGGCCCAGTCACACGAAAAATCCAGGACGCCTTCTTTGGGCTGTTCAACGGCAAGACGAAGGATAAGTGGGGCTGGCTGGAGCCGCTTTAATAGCCTTGCTGTCAATCGACTTGGGGGCGCAAGCTGGGTCCGGTATCACTTCCCGGGAGACGCCGTTAATATCTTTTGCAAGTTCCTTCCGGGGTCAGGGAGCGGTGAGTCCTTTCAGGACACGCTGCAAGTACATCCGTGTAAGCTCCTCGCCAGCCTCCCTGCTGGCGACGGTCCTGAAAGAACTCACCGCTCCCGGACCCCGCAACGGACCAACAGGGCTGGGTTTACGGCGTCTCCCGGGTAAGTCTACCGGCCGCGGGTTGCGCCCCTCGGCGGAAAACCGGCGCCAACTCACCCCCTAACTGGATACCGGCCCAGCTTTTCCAGATTGAATTGGTTGGCCAGGGCTCTTGCCCCTCCCGTAACCTCTGACCACACCCTCCGGGTGACAATTAGCGTCACGTTTTAGACGTTCCGCGACAAAGTCCGAGCAGAATTGGCTAAAGACATTTTTGCTCGAATTTTCCTATTTGTTTGTTTTTAAACACTTTGTTCAGTTTTTTGTCCCGGCAGGGCAATCGGCGCGAATCTTGCATATAGATAGGCAAGCTAGCCGATTGGTAGCGGTTAGCGGGAAGAGTCGGAACCTTGCCCTCATTGCCCAAACGAGGTTCCGGCTCCTCCCAACCAGATAAGTGAACAGGGACGCGCTGCTTAGAGTTATAGCCATGGATGACGAGTTGCACGTGGAAGTTTTTCCAGCAGACATGATCGTCCAGAACTGAAGAAACATCGCCACCTGCAAGCTGACTCAAGATCAGTTCGCACCTTCTCCGGATGAGAGCGGGGAAGTGCCAGGAAAGAGCTTGTACACCAGAACGCTTGGGGAACAGGCAAGAAAGGGTCCGAAGCCTAGGGGGAAAGTTGGCCAGGACCGAGAAATGATGACCGCTGTGCTACACGCAGAAATTGGACATCACTTGCTAAACTTGAACCCGGCGCAAGCCGGGTTTTTATTTTTGGCGCCTGGCTTCAAACCAACTGGTTCACGCCGGTGATGATATAGCCGCCCGACTTCGGGTCGTGGTCCATGGTCAGCAAACCGCGCGTGGCCATTTCCTCCAGCAGTTTTCCGAACGAACGGAAACCGTGGTAGGTTTCATTGAACCCCGGCTTGCGCCGCTTCAGGGCCTGCTTGACCATCGAGCCCCACAGCTTGTCTTCATCGCTGCGCTCACTGAACAGATCAACTATGGTCTCCAGCACCAGTTCAAATGCTTTCTCTTCCCGCGCTTCCGTTATTCCGGTCGAGCCCTTTTCTTCAATCTCTTTGCGTGCAGTCTTTTTCTTATTGGGTTTACGCAGTTCTGAAGCGCGCACCAGGTCGTCGTAAAAAATGAACTCGTCACAGTTGGCGATGAGTAAATCTGAAGTAGAATTTTTTACTCCGACCCCAATCACCTGCTTGTTGTTCTCGCGCAATTTGGATACCAGCGGCGAGAAATCCGAGTCCCCGGAAATTATCACGAAGGTATCCACATGGGCCTTGGTGTAACACAGGTCCAGGGCATCGACGACCATGCGGATATCGGCAGAATTTTTCCCCGATTGGCGCACGTGGGGTATCTCGATCAATTCAAACGAGGCTTCGTGCATGTCCCGCTTGAAGTCTTTGTAGCGCTCCCAGTCGCAGTAGGCTTTTTTCACCACGATATTGCCTTTGACCAGTAATCGCTCCAATACCCCTTCGATTTCAAAACGGGTGAAATTTGCATCCCGCACGCCGAGCGCAATGTTTTCGAAATCACAGAAGAGTGCGAGGTTTTTAGTGCTGTCGCTCATGGGGGTGTGGCCTGCCTGAAGGTCTTGCCTATTCTACCGGATAATGATTTAAAAGAGACGCCTTGACCCGCGCCAAACCGCTATCATGCTCGCATGGACAGCCCGGCAACCGATCACACACCTTACTACCGGCTGGATCCGGACACGGTGCTGCAATCCATTGATTCGGTTGGCCTCGTTACGGACGGCCGCCTATTGGCACTTAATAGCTACGAAAATCGTGTGTACCAGGTAGGTATCGAGGACGCCGATCCGGTGGTGGCCAAGTTCTACCGGCCAGGCCGCTGGTCGGATGAACAAATCCTCGAGGAACACGCTTTCTCCCTGGAATTGGCTGCCGCAGAAATTCCCCTGATCGCTCCGCTGGTATTTAACGGAGAAACTCTGCACCGGCATGAGGGTTTCCGCTTTGCCTTGTTTCGCCGCCAGGGAGGCCATGCTCCGGAACTTGAAAGCCGGGACACCCGCTTGTGGCTGGGGCGATTCATAGCGCGCATCCATGCGGTGGGTTCCAGCAAGCCGTTCCGCCACCGTCCGGCCCTGACCCCGGAACGTTTTGGCGACCAGGCCATACGCACCATCGTCGAGGGCCGGTGGCTGCCACCCCACCTGGAGACCGCATTTGCCAGCCTCGCCGCAGACCTGATGACATCCATTCGCGCCGCATGGAGCAGGGCCGGCGCTTTCCGCACCATCCGTCTCCACGGCGACTGTCATCCAGGCAACCTGTTGTGGCGCGATGGACCCTTCTTTGTTGACCTGGACGATAGCCAGACCGGACCGGCGATCCAGGACCTGTGGATGCTTCTTTCCGGCAGTACGGCGGAAATGCAGGCGCAACTGGGGGACATTATCGAAGGTTACCGGCAGTTCATGCGCTTTGACGTGCGCGAACTGCAGCTCATTGAAGCCTTGCGCACCTTGCGCATGCTGCACCACGCCGCGTGGCTGGCACAGCGCTGGGATGACCCGGCTTTTCCCATTGCGTTTCCCTGGTTTGGGGAACCGCGCTACTGGGAGACCCTGGTACTGGGTTTACGGGAGCAGCTTGCGGCCATGCAGGAGCCTGCACTGGAGTTGCCGTTCTAGTCCAGCAATGAGCTCTGGTTCAGTAATGCGGGGGGACCTCAAAATCACCCGTGCCACCACTGGCAGGTGAGGCATCGCCAAGCTCCTTGAAGCGCGCGGCCAGCTCGGCAAATTGCAGCTGCAATGCACGGATTTCCCGGTCCTGGCGGGTCACTACCCCGTTCAGGTTTTCAATCGTGTCGTCCTGGAAAGCCAGACGGCTTTCCAGCTCTTCCAGGCGTTTTTCCCAATGCGGCGACACCTGCTACCCCTCTGCCGGGTCCGGCGGCTGCCACAGCTCCACGCGGTTTCCATCGGGGTCAACAAACCAACCAAACCGGCCGAAATCCTGCTCCTCACGATCGGGTAGCACCTGCGCACCTCCGGCGGCCACGTTTTCCAGAGCGGCATCCAGATCATCAACCACGAGATTGATCATGTGGTCCTGCCCGGAGTCTCCGAAATACTCCGTGTTGGCAGCAAATACACTCCACACCGTAAACGCCTGCGCAGGCATCCGGGCGGGCGAGAAACTGGTGCCCTGGGTGGAGCCCCAGGATTCCACCGCTATGCCAAGGTGTTTGGCATACCATTTTCCCAATTTCCTCGGATCCGGTGATTTGAAAAACACACCGCCTACGCCCAAGGCCCGTCCTCGCGCCGGCGGCACTACCTTTGGATCACTCAATCAAGCACTCCCGTTGTGTGCAAAAGCGTTAACCCGGCTATTTGAAAGCCGATTCGAACAATAACTGCATATGGCACCAGGAACTTTGGTCAGCCAGCGCATTGTATTTCAGCGGCAGCTTGAACTGCTCGCCCCGGGCCGTGGCCGCCGGATTGCTGAAACCATGCAGGCACGCAGGAAAGTTGATGAACTGGTAATCTCGCCCCGGCCTGCTCCATTTCCTGTTTGAATGCAGCGATCGCCTCGGGCGGGATAAATGAATCGTCTTCACCGTTGTAGGCGACAACCCGCGCAGTGACCTTGATGCCCCTTGCCTCGGGCGCAACTGCCAGGGGCAGGCTGCCGTGAAAGGAAGCGACCGCTTTCAGATCCGCACCGTAGCGAGCCATGTGCAGCACGACACCACCCCCGAAGCAGTAGCCGATGGCGGCGAGATTCTCCGCATCCACCGTCGCGTGGGCTTTGATCCGGGTCATTGCCGCATTGAACCGCTCACGGCAGCCGGGAAGGTCGGCCAGGGCCGTGGTCATTAATTGGTGTGCCTCCTGGGGGTGGTCGACTGTCTTGCCGTCACCATACATGTCAATCGACATGGCGGTATATCCCAACTCCGCCAACATCCTGGCGCGTTTTCGCGGATACTCGTTGTTACCCCAAAACTCATGCACCACCAGCACACCGGGGCGCTTGTCCCCCAGGCGCTTGTCCTTGTAGTCTTCATCCCAGCAAATGCAGCCCCGCAGGGTGATGCCGCCTGCCTCGTAGTTGGTTTCCTCTGTCTTTATGTTTGCCATATCCGTATCTCGCTCCGTCTCGTCCACCCTCAGCCGTAACAGTCGGGCGTCTATACCTTGAATTATTATAGACCGGATCAAACGGATGTATTCTTTCGCCTGGACCCAGTGTCCTGTCACGCATCATCTGTTTTCGGGACTTGTGGCCACGGATTGAAGCCCCCAATTATGAGACCATCCAGAAGCAACGATCCTGACAGGACAACACCATGAGCACTCCCGAAAAAAACGAAATCAGCATGAACGCGCACGACATGTATCGTGAAGAAACCTATACCGATAACACGGTTGGCACCATACGGCGGCTCACCCCGGTCAATTCCAATGGCGATCCGGACACCACGCGCACGCCTCAGTACATTGGATCAACCCAGGTCATGACCAACGCGGGTCCTTTGCCGCTGTCTTTTGAAATTGAGGCCAACAGCTTTGCCGCGGCCATAGCCGGGTTTGGTGCCGGCGCCAAGGCTGCCTTCGAGCGGACCATGGAGGAATTGCGGGAAATGCAGCGCCAGCAGGCCTCGTCCATCGTGGTGCCAGGTGCCGGCGGCGGTGGATTTGGCGGCGGCAGGCCGGGCGGCATGGGCGGCAACAAGATCCGCATCCCCTGAGCCCGTATTCACCAGAACAGGCTAGAACCGGGAGCTTCCCAGGATGCGCCAGAAAGGATGAACCAGACAATAATGAGCAAGACCGTGCTGCGCCCGGGCATGATTGTCGCGGGCCTGATCGCTACGGGCATGTTCTGGAACAGTGCAGGTTTTGCAGCCACGGAAATGCAGTGGCGGCAGGTAGACCCGGAAAACATCGCCTTGATGGACCTGCCCGAGGGTCGCGTGCTCATTGAGCTCAACCCGGGATTTGCGCCCGAAACCGTGAGCCAGTTCAAGCGCCTGGTGCAAAGCAGGTTCTATAACGGCCTGAGTTTTTATCGTGTTATCGATAATTTTGTCGCCCAGGGCGGGGATGGCAGCGACCTGGGTGAACTAAGTAATTCACCCCTCATCGACGCCGAGTTCGAAATTGACTGGTCAGACAAGCTGACGTTCATGCCGGTGCAGGAACACGATCTGTTTGCCGACCAGACAGGTCTCATCGACGGGTTTGCCGTTGGCCGCGACCTGAAAGCAAAATCCGTTTGGCTGACCCACTGCCCCGGGATCGTGGCGATGGCGCGAAATGATGACCGCGATTCCAGCCGCACGGACTTTTACATCGTAATTGGCCAGGCGCCGCGCTACCTCGATCGCAACCTGAATGTATTTGGCCGCGTGCTGGAGGGAATGAGCATCGTCCAGCGCATCGTTCGCGGGCCGGAAAATAACGGCGGCGTATTCGTTGATGACACCTCTGCCACCCGCATCCGCTCAGTGAAACTGATGAGCGAGATACCCGAAAACGAACGCGAATCGGTCTTCGTCATGGACACCAACAGCAAAGCATTTGAAGAACTGCTGGACGGTCGACGTAAACGTGAACAATCTTTCTTCAAGCACAAGCCACCACCGGTGCTGGACGTCTGCCAGGTGCCAGTAGGCGTGCGTGTGACGAAGTGAAGCGGGTTCTCTGACGTCAGGTTTAGTGTAGACAAACTGGTCTATTTCCACTAGAGTCAGGCCATGCCAAGGACTCAATCTCTGCATTCGACCCGGGAAAAGATTCTCGACACTGCCCAAAGTCTGTTTCAGCGTCACGGTTACAGCCATGTTGGCATCAATACACTGTGCCATGAAGCCGGAGTGGTCAAGGGCAGTTTTTATCACTTTTTCCCAAGCAAGCAGGCGCTGCTCGACGCCGTTATCGAGCGCAACCGCAGCCAGTTGATGGCTGAACTCAGGTCTGGCGCTACCCTGGAGAGCGATGGGCGCAAGCGCATACTGGCGCAGTTCAGTGCCGTGCTGGCTGCGGCCGAAAGGCACCGGAATGCGGCAGGCTGCGCACTCGGATGTTCGTTGGGCACACTGGCCAGCGAACTGGCCGTGGGCAACGAAGTCGCCCGTGCCGCCAGCGCTGCTGCTTTCACAGAGTGGCACAGCCTGCTTGAGCAGAAAATCCAGGCGGGCATCAGGGACGGCAGCATTGTTGCGACGGTCAATCCTAAAACAACCGCACTGTGCATTTTGGCCGTGATCCAGGGCATGTCCACCCTGGGCCGCACTTTCAACGACCCGATGATGCTAGCGGAAATCGCCCAGACCGCAGTCAAACGCTTGCTTCCGGTACCGGCTCAATGAACTTGCTCAGAAAATCTAGACGAACTGGTTTGTTTAATACGTATTGACAGTAAAGTGCGCTGCATTTTGTTCGCCCATGTCAGCCTCCGGCACGCTCGGGAACGGCATGTCCATACCCTTCCCGCGACAGTACCCAACCTTAGGCACTGTCCGCCCGCAGCGGAAGGGTGAGACCATGCGGCCACGTACCAATAATCCGGATACTCGCGAGAAAGCCCATGTCAAGAATACTCACCATCACCTTCGTGGTTCTCCTGATTGCCGGGGGTTTTTTGTGGAGCAGGTCGCGGCCTGGTTCACCGGCAGACGAAAAAGTGGAAGCACCGGTAGTTGAAGCGACTGGCACTCCGCAGGACGTGCCGGCAGCATCCGGCATCCTGTTTGACGAACTCGACCTAAATACCCGACCGCAGGATGATTTTTACGCGTTCGCCAACGGCACCTGGCTGGCCAACACTCCGATTCCCCCTATCTACCCCGGCTACACGGTCTATCACCAGACCTATGAAAAAACAGAAGCTGCATTGAAGAAAATTGTCGAAGAAGCCGCGGCGGCACACGCCCAGCCGGGCACCGAAGCACAGCAGGTGGGCGATATTTTCAATAGCTGGATGGATGTAGACACGATCAACGCGCTCGGCGTAGGCGCAGTGCAGGACGAGCTCGACCTGGTCGCCTCGATCACGGATGTCAGCTCACTGGTTCGCGTCATGGCGCAACTGACGCGCCGGGGAGTCCAGACTCCGTACGAAATTGAAATTTCACCGGACATGAAGAATTCGTCACGTAATGCGGTATACGTCGGGCAAAGCGGCCTGACCATGCCCGACCGCGATTACTACCTGGTGCTCGACAATGAGAATTTCACCAAGGCGCGAGACGCGCTGCCGGCTTACATGCAGGGCATGCTCGTTCGCGCCGGCACCGACCCGGCCCATGCTGCCGAACAGGCAACGCGGATCTATGCCATTGAACACGCCATAGCCGAAGCGCAATGGGACAACGTATCCAACCGCGACCCGGATAAAATCTATAACCCGATTGCCCTTGATGTGCTCGACGGCGAAGCGAAGAACATGGACTGGCAGCTGACCCGCAGCGAGCTGGGCCTGCAGGGCATCGACATGATGGTGCTGTACCAGCCAAGCTATTTCGCAGCGCTGGACAGGCTGCTCGCCGGGATTCCCCTCGACGACTGGAAAACGTACCTGACTTACCAGGTGATGGACAGCCGCGGTATCAATCTCGATGCCGAAACAGCCGCGTTGCGATTCGACTATCGCAATCGCACGCTAAACGGACAGGAAGAGGAACGGCCTCGCTGGAAGCTGGGCGTCAGCGTCGTCAACAACCTGGTCGGTGAAGCCGTGGGCAAACTGTACGTGGCCGAATACTTCCCGCCGGAAGCCAAGGCCAAGATGGAAATCCTGGTTGACAACGTGATCAGCACGCTGGATGAGACCTTGGGGGAACTCGCGTGGATGAGCCCGGAAACCCGTGTGCGTGCACAGGAAAAACTGTCAAAGCTCGTTGCGAAAATTGGCTACCCGGACGAATGGAAAGATTACTCCAGGCTCAAAATCGTTGCAGGAGACCACATCGGCAATTTGCGGCGAGCGATTGAATGGCAGTACCAGGAAAATATCGACAAACTTGCAAAGCCGGTCGACCGCAAGGAATGGTTTATGACCCCGCAAACGGTAAATGCCTATTACGATCCGACCAAGAATGAAATCGTGTTCCCTGCTGCGCGACTGCAACCCCCTTTTTTCCAGCTCAACGCGGATGATGCAATCAATTATGGCGCCGTGGGTGGCGTCATCGGCCACGAGATCAGTCACGGCTTCGATGATTCGGGCAGCAAGTTCGACGGCGACGGAAACCTGGTCAACTGGTGGACCGATGCAGACCGCACCGCCTTCGAAGCACTGACCGCAGCGTTGGTTGCGCAGTACAACGAGTTTGAGCCCTTGCCCGGTATGCACGTCAATGGCGAACTGACCCTGGGCGAAAACATCGGCGATGTGTCCGGTGTTGCGATGGCCTACCGCGCCTACATCCGCAGCATGAACGGAACCGAGCCGGCCGTGATTGATGGCTATACAGGGCCGCAGCGCTTCTTCATTGGTTATGCCATGTCACGCAAGGGCAAGTACCAGGACGAGTCTGCCATCAGCCAGCTGGCTTCAGACCCGCATTCGCCGTTGAAATACCGGGTTAACGGCGTATATCGCAATCTCGATGCGTTCCACGAAGCATTTGGCACGGTAGAAGGTGACGGCATGTGGCTGGCGCCGGAAAAGCGCGTGCGCATGTGGTGAAGCGAGGCTGATTCTGTGGGCCTGATTCAGTCAATACCAAACTGCAGGGCAGCCAGCCTGGCATAAAGGGGATTACCCTCGATCAATTCCTGGTGGGTGCCAATGGCCTGGACCCGTCCCTGGTGTATCACCACGATGCGATCCACTTTCTTTACCGTGGCCAGACGATGAGCGATGACCAGCGTGGTGCGGTCATGCATCAGGCTTTCCAATGCCTGTTGCACCAACTGCTCGCTTTCAGCGTCCAGCGAACTGGTCGCCTCGTCCAGCAACAGGATGGGGGGGTCCTTCAGTATGGCCCGGGCAATGGCAATGCGCTGACGTTGGCCACCCGACAGCCGCGCACCGCGCTCCCCAAGGTAGGTAGCGTAAGCTTCAGGTAATTCGCGGATGAATTCGTCCGCTGCGGCAAGGACGGCAGCTTGCCGCACCTCATCATCGCTGGCGCCTGGCCTGCCATAGCGGATGTTCTCCATGGCGCTGGCGCCAAAAAGCACGGTCTCCTGCGGCACCAGGCCGATTTGACCACGCAGTTCGCGCGGGTCCAGCCGTGAGATATCGGTATCGTCAATGCGGATAGTGCCGCTGGTTGCGTCATAAAAGCGCAGCAGCAACTGGAAGGCCGTGCTCTTGCCTGCTCCCGACGGGCCGACTATGGCGACAGTTTCACCCGCGGCGATGTCCAGCGTGAAATGATCCAACGCTGCCGACTCAGGACGTGAAGGGTAGTGAAACAGCACTTCATCAAAATGTATCGAACCGACTGCGCGCGTTGGTAAATGCAGCGGATTTTCCGGCGCTGCAATGCCTGGCTCTGCATGCAGCAACTCGGCCAGGCGCTCCATGGCTCCGGCGGCCCGCTGGATTTCACCCCACAAACTGCCGAGGGTTGCTGCCGAAATGCCAACCATCATGGCGTACATAAGGAACTGCCCCAATTGTCCACCCGTCATGCTGCCTTCCAGCACGTAGTGTGAACCGAGCCACAGGATCAGCGTAATGGCGACAAAAATCAGTGCAGACGAAAGGGCCGTAAGCCAGGCGTACATGCGCAACCGGCGCACGGCGGTGAGGAAGCTGATCGATACGGAATCCTCATAACGCCTGGCCTGCAGGTCCTCCAATGTGAAGGCCTGTATCGTCTGCATGGCATTAAGGGTTTCCCCGGCCAGTGCACTGGTATCTGCGACCCGGTCCTGGGACTGGCGTGACAGCTGACGGATTCTTCGCCCTACCACCAACACGGGCACAAGTACTGCGGGAATTCCAATAAGGATGTAGGCCGCCAGCTTCCAACTGGTCATCACCAACAGCACCAGGCTGCCCAGGAAGTTCACGGAAGAGCGCAAGGCAATAGACAGGCCGACACCGGAAATGCTCTGCACCAGGGTCGTATCTGCGGTCAGGCGCGACAGCACTTCGCCCGTGCGCGTGACTTCAAAAAACGCCGGGTCCATGCGAATGACGCGGTCGTACACGGCATTGCGAACATCAGCTACCACGCGCTCGCCCAGCCAGCTCACCAGGTAGTAGCGCATTGCGGCGAACGCACTGAAAACCAGCGCTGCCGCCAGGAACCATCCAAAATAGCGATTGATGGTGCCTACATCCTGCGCAATGAAGCCTTTATCAATGAGAAAGCGAAAGGCCACCGGAATCACCAGCATGGCGCCGGAAGCCACCAGCAAGGATACGATGGCGGCGAACACTGTGCGCTTGTAGCGCCCGATAAAGGGCCTGAGGGCGCGGAGGGGCTTTAGCGATTTGGCCTTGGGGCGATCGCTGGTACGTGTGGCTTCAGCCAATGGAATGAGTCCTCTGCACTAATCCTTGAGCGCAGTCCTGAACCGCTGGTATCCCAGCTTGATTTCCCCGGCCAATAATTCCAACGCGCCGCCCAAGCCATCACGGGTGGCTTCCAGGCCGGCCCGGCTGGAGAACGACTCCATCTTTTGTTCCAATTCATCCCATTCCTGCTTCATTTCCAGTGAAGCGAGGTGCATTTTCAGGTCCAGCTCATCGCGTAATTTCTTCAGTTCCAGTTTCAGTTCGTTAATGTCGGCCATATCTCTACCCTCTGTTGTTCAAGTCATTGCCGGAAAACGGCTACGGGACCTCACTATTGCCCACTCAATCTTCAGTGTAAAACGAACCTGATGTATTGCCACACTTAAATTGCATCTACGCGAGCTGAATCATCTAAACCACTACATACAGCCTGGGCAACCGCCACCGGCGGTAGCCAGCACACTAGGCATGGGATCGCGCCCAGCGCACAATGTCTCCGGCCATCATTGCCCCGGACTGACGGGCTATTTCGCGGCCGCCCTTGAACATCACCATGGTCGGAATACTGCGAATGCCAAACTGGGCGCCGATGGCCTGAGCTTCCTCGGTGTTGAGCTTGGCCAATCGTATCGTTGGCTCCAGCTGGGCCGCAGCCTCTGCAAAGGCCGGCGCCATGGTACGGCAGGGCCCACACCAAGGTGCCCAGAAATCGACCAGAACGGGGATGTCATTGGCCCCGATATGCCGTTGAAAGCTCGCCTGGCTTAGCTCCACGGGGTGGGCACTGAAAATCGGTTCTTTGCATTTGCCGCAAATTGGCCCATCGCCCATGCGGTTGGCGGGAATTGAATTGGTGGTGGTGCAAGCGGGGCATACGACGTTGTGTGTTGCGTTCATTGATCACCCAGGGTCTGTGCGTAAAAATCCGGTTCGTGTCCACGTAAGTACTTGTGGGCTGTGGCTGCAGGAATAAAGGGCATATAGTCACACTACCTGCCGCAAACATCCCACAAACATCCCGCCAACAACGTCAGGAACAGAACTGGACCATGGCACAAAGCAGCAGAATTATCCGGATTCCGTGCGCCATTCTCCTTGTGCTTTTTTGCACAGACGGCCAGGCCCTGGATAATCGCGCGGCGAGTTCAGAAAAATCCGCCTGCGGCCAGCCGGCCACCCCCATCAGCAGCGTTCAAGGCAGCGCAGCCAACAGCCCGGTCACCGGCAAGAAGGTCGATATTGAAGCCGTGGTCGTGGGCCAATTCCAGGGACCGGATGGGCTGGGTGGCCTGTTCCTCGAAGAAGAACAGCAGGACCGGGACGAAAGCGCACAATCCTCGGAAGGGCTGTTCATCCACACCGCACTGACCGCCAGGGGGAGACCTCGTACGTGTACGTGGCACCGTCGCCGAGTTCAAAGGCCTGACTGAACTTCACCCGGTCCAGACCCTGGTCGTGTGCCGCTCGGATGTGGCACTGCCGGCAGCCATAGATCTTCACTTGCCGCTGACTTCGGTCCGGGCCCTGGAAACCGTCGAAAACATGCGCGTGGCTCTGCCCCAAACTCTCACCATCATCGATACCCACAAGCTGTGGCAGTTTGGCGAGCTGGTGGTATCGAGTGAAAGACAGGTTCAGCCCACCCAATCCGCCCTGCCGGGTAAAGAGGCATTGGCCGTGTCCAGGGCCCAGGCACTGGACCGCCTCATTGTTGATGACGGCCGCGCAGGCCGAAACCTGCCGCCAAACATCCCAGCTTCGGACCAGCCCGAGCAGGACAAAACGGTGCCTCTCAGTGCCAGCCATTCGATACGCACCGGCCAGGAACTCACCGGCCTGTTGGGTGTGCTGCACTTTGCTTTTGGCAGCTATCGTTTGCAGCCTACAGCGCCCTTCAAGCTCCTGACGCAGACCAATCCGCGCAGCGGCCATCCGCCAGATGTAGGCGGGACGTTCCATGTGACGAGTTTCAATGTGCTGAACTATTTTTCCACGCTGCAGGATTCAGGCAAGCGCTGCGGGCCAGCACTGAACCGGGGCTGTCGCGGCGCAGACAACACGCAGGAGCAACAGCGCCAGTTGCAAAAGCTGGTAGCCGCCATCAGTGCTATTGACGCCGGCATCGTTGGCCTGCTCGAACTGGAAAACAACCCCGCGCAATCCTTGCAGGATCTGGTAGATGGTTTGAACAAGGTCATGGGTGCAGGGCACTATGCCTTTATCGCTACCGGCACGATTGGCCGGGACGTGATCAAGGCCGGGCTGTTGTACCAACCTGCACTCGCCACGCCGCAAGGGCGCTTCGCCTTGCTCGATGACAGCACTGATAAACGATTCGATGACTCCCTTAACCGCCCAGCCCTGGCGCAATCGTTTCGCATGGCACAGGGTGACCGCGCGCTGACGGTCGTGGTCACGCATCTGAAATCCAAAAACTGTACGGCTGCTGAGGGGAAAAACCAGGACCAGCAGGACGGGCAAGGCTGCTTCAACGCCAGCCGAACCCAGGCCGCCAGCGCGTTGGCCGAGTGGGCATTGCATGATCCAACCGGATCAGGAATCAAACAGCTGCTGATTGTGGGTGACTTTAACAGTCACCGCATGGAAGACCCGGTGCGGGCACTGGATAAAAGCGGCCTGGTTAACCTGCTGGCCCGGTATGGCGACGCGCAGTCATACACCTATGTGTACGATGGCCGCATCGGCACGCTGGATTACGCGTTTGCCAGCACACAACTGCTGCCCTTTGTTGCCGGCGCCAGCGCATGGCACATCAACGCGGATGAACTCGAAGTGCTGGACTACAACATTGAGCCCGGCAAGCCCGCAGATTATTTCGCGAAAGGACCATTTCGGTCTTCCGACCACGACCCGGTCATCATTGGCCTGGATCTGAAAAAATGACTGCGCAAACTACGGGGCTGTGCTGGCTCCTGTCAGCGCCGTTTTGAGTTCCCGCAGCTTTGCCTTTACCCGCCCGGCATTGTCGCTGCCCATGCGGATCATCAGCCTGGCTCCCGCCGGCAGCGCTTCAAGTTCCGGGTCGGCAAAAAGGTAATAGGCCTCCGGCTTGAGCAGTCGCACTGGCTCCGGCACTTCAGGCGCGGCCAGCATCAGGTCAATGACCTCCAGCAAACGCAGGTTGAAATCCCCTTCCGGATAGCCCAGCTCCACATAGGCCTGCTGGAACAGGGGCTGCTGTTGTTGATAGATCGCGGCGAGGGCCGCCATGTTTACCGAATCAAGCAGGTCCACGTAGGGCACGTAGCGGGCGTAGCTGACCGGATCCACCAGATATTGCGGCAGCGCATCGCCGAGGGGATTGTACAGCGGCACCTCCGGATCAAAATCTACGTTCGCTTCGAAGGCACTCGCCAAGGATTGGACCGGCATCAGCGGTTCAGGAACCCGCCGGCCGCCAAGTGCATCTACGGTGGCCACCACGCGGGAAATGATGTTCTGCGGAATCACGAACTGGTCAACGGCAGCCTGTCCCACCAGCCCCGCCAAAGCTTCCAGCACCAGCGGATCGCTGGCAGTCAAATCCGGCAGCGGCACCACTTCCGTGGCCGGGGCTTCATTCGCTCCATCACCTGGCTCAAGGTCTGTGGCTGCCGCTGTGGCTTCATCCGCCTGCCCGGATTTCGCCGCATCGTCTGGCGCAAGGATTACCGGTGAAAATTTCTCGACTTCGCCCCCGGGGGCTTGCATCACGAGGAAGTAATAAGCTGCGGCGCCCAGGAACACTACAAACGCTAAGATCACTGCTTTTTTCATGGCCGGACCCCGCGTGAAGAATTCAGGCCCCATTATAGTTGAGGCGCCGGGCGAGGCGCTCTTTCAATCGCCGCAAACCGTGCTCCAGATCCTGGCCCAGTGCTTCGGCACCGGTCTTGTTGATCGCATCACAGGCAAAGACCGATGCCGGCCCGCCGACAAAAACCGGGATATCCACCGCCCCCACAAGAGACGGCAGATCCCTGCCAAGAGTTCCAGTGGAAGGTTCAATGGCGCCGGAAAGAACAATGGCGTCGCACTGCGTCCTGCTGGCAACGAAAACCAGTTCTTCCAACGGCATGTTGGCGCCCAGGGGCAGCAGGCGAAAGCCCTGTTCGTTGGCTGACAGCGCAAACAACAGCAACGCAATTTCGTGATACTCACCGGGCAGGCCGGCCAGCAACAAGCGTGGCCCGCCTTCATTGCGCATACGGTGGTGGAATCTTGCCCCCAGCTTGTTGCGCAGGTAAAAAGCAAAAAAATGCTCTTCTGCAATACTTCCCGTGGCGGTTTCCCAGCGCAATCCAAGTTCAACCAACAAGGGCTTGAGCAGTTTTCGTGTCGCCAGTTCGATGGGATAAAGCGACAGTACCTCGTTGTAAATCTCCTCCAGCCGTGCTTCATCAAACGCGATGATGGCCGAATTCATGTTATCCAGATATGCGCCCCAGAGACTTTCCAGGGCGGCATCACGGTCATTGCGTGCCGGCGCAGATTCCAGCATGTCCAGGCTGATCTGGCTGATGCGCATGCCCTGGTCGGTCAGGGCGTTTATGCGATTGATCTGGTCTATGTGCGTGCGCGTGTAGAGGCGGTGTCCGCTTTCCTTGCGCACCGGATGAATGAGTTCGTAGCGTCTCTCCCAGGCACGAAGCGTGATGGCGCCTACACCCGTAAGTTTTGAGACTGTGCCAATTGTGTACAGCTTTTCACTGCTGCTGTCGGGTGCGCTTTGAGGGGGCATGACTGGATTCCGCTGAATAGAAAAATATAACTGTACGATTACTATACATAATCTGTTTATATTAAGCAATATCTGATTATTTTCCACAATTCGTGCTTGCAATATCTATACAATATATATACAATTATTCACGCAATGAAATGAAATGCATTGTGGCCATGGTCCGGGAAGGAGAAATCGGCGTAACCAGGCACCCACTGCATGTGCATGGATGGAAATATCTATACAAGACCTAGGAGATCGTGATGAATAAACTTATTATCAGTTTTTTTGCGCCCTTCGCCGCAGATACAGATGAGACTGCCGTGAACATTCTTGTCAGCGGAAACCCGACCTTTTCCAATAAGGAATCGAAATGAGTACATCTGTCGCAAAAACCGCAATCGCCTGGACTGAGTCCGGCCTGGTGCCCGACAGCGTCATCCGCGCCGGAATCCGCCGCCTCAACCGTCAACGCCTTGAACAGATCCATGCGCGGGACATTGAACGGGCCACGGAACTGACCGAGTCGTTTATCGCAAGCATGGACCAGGCTGAAGTTGCGCCCGTTCCGCACCTGGCCAATGAGCAACACTACGAGCTTCCTCCGCGATTTTTCGCTGCAGTGCTGGGTGTACACGGCAAGTACAGCTGCGCTTACTGGGGCAACGGGGCCGAAACACTCGACCAGGCCGAAGCGGATGCCCTGGCAGTTACCTGCACTCGTGCCGGGATCAAGGATGGCATGGATGTTCTCGACCTCGGCTGTGGCTGGGGTTCCCTGAGTCTGTGGATAGCAGAACATTACCCCACATGCAGGATTACGTCAGTCTCCAATTCCGCTCCCCAGCGTGAATGGATCCAGGAGCGGGCCCGTGAGAGAGGGCTGGACAACATCACGGTGCTTACCGAAGACATGAATCGATTCGACATCCAGCAGCGATTTGACCGCATTGTTTCGCTGGAAATGTTCGAGCACATGCGCAACTACGCGGAACTGTTCCGGCGCATCAGCGGCTGGCTCAAGCCCGACGGGCAGTTTTTCATGCACATATTCTGCCACCGCAGTTGCACCTATGAGTTCACTGACAACGGCCCGTCGGACTGGATGGGACGTCACTTTTTCTCCGGCGGCATCATGCCCGGCGCGGATTTGCCCGCCCGGTTCCAGCGGGACTTGCAGCTGATGCGTTGCGATCGCTGGAGTGGAACGCATTACGAAAAAACCGCCAACGCCTGGCTGGCCAACATGGACGCAAACAGGGATTTCCTCCTGCCAGTTATGGCTGAAACCTACGGCGCGGGCCACGCTGAGCAGTGGTTCCAGCGCTGGAGAATATTCTTCATGGCCTGTGCCGAACTGTTCGGTCAGTTCAATGGCCAGGAATGGTTTGTCAGCCACTACCTTTTCAGCCGCGCGGATGCCGCAAGGGCTGCAAGCCGTGTTTGATCTGACCGGACACCTGCGCGGCAGGCTGAACCCGCTGTTGGCTCTCATACCGCTAGCGCTAATGGTGCTTGCGCTCGACACGGTCGCGGTCCCTGCGCAGGCCGACGAAGCACTGTCCACCGAACGGCAATGGCGCTTTCGGGTATTCCTCGATGACAAGGAAATCGGCTATCACGATTTCTTCCTGGCCGAACAGGGTGCAAGCCGCGTACTGCGCACGGTCGCTGAATTTCAATACAAGCTGCTGTTCGTCAAGCTATACGACTATACGCATGAAAACAGCGAAGAGTGGCAGGGCGATTGCCTCACGCGGATCGAATCCAGCACCGATGACAACGGCGAAGCGCTCTCCGTGCTGGGGCGGCAACAGCAGGGAACATTTGTCGTGCAGGCAAACCGTGGTTCCGCAAGCCTGCCGCCCTGCGTGATGAGTTTTGCCTACTGGAATCCCGATTTCCTCAAACAAACGCAATTGCTCAACAGCCAGAGTGGCGAATACGTCGAGGTCCAGGTTTCAACACCTGAGCCCACTGAGCTCGAAGTGCACGGGGAGATGCGCCAGGCCTTGCGTTACCACCTCGCAGCCGGCCCGCTAAAACTGCAGCTATGGTATTCCATGGACCGTGAATGGCTGGGGCTGCAATCCGAGACCGCAAGCGGCCGCATGCTGCGCTACGTGCTTTTATGAAACCACCACCAGGAAGCTGCCGTATGAACACGCCCTACCCCCGTCAACACAAACCATTGCTTGCCAGCATTGCAGCCTTGTTGCTGGCCGGGTGTACTGCGAGCCTGCCACCGCTGGCAACGGTTGAGCATGTTGAGATTGAGCGCTTCATGGGCGACTGGTACGTCATTGCCAACATCCCGACCTTCATGGAGAAGGGCGCGCACAACGCAGTGGAATCCTATCGCCTGGATAAAGATGGCAGCATTGCCACCACCTTTACGTTTCGCGCGGATGCCTTTGACGGGCCGGCAAAGGAATACACACCCCGCGGTTTCGTGCGCAATACTCAAACCAATGCCGAATGGGGCATGCAGTTTGTGTGGCCAGTGAAGTCCGAATACCTCATCACCTGGCTGAGCGAAGACTATAGCCAGACCGTGGTGGCGAGAAACAAGCGGGATTACGTATGGATCATGGCGCGCACCCCGCAAATCCCTGCGGCAGACTATGCGCGCATGGTCGAGCACATCGCAGCGTCCGGCTACGATACCTCCCTGCTGGTCAAAGTACCGCAGTCCTGGTGACGGGGACCTGGCCATGAAAATCGCCATCATAGGCACGGGTATTGCCGGCAACCTCGCAGCCCACCGGCTGGCGCCGGAGCATGACATCACGGTGTTTGAAGCAGATGCGCGCATTGGCGGTCACACCAACACCATCGAGGTACCGGTGGCGGGAAAGATCTATTCGGTAGACACCGGTTTCATTGTGTACAACGATGTGACCTACCCGAACTTCATTGCCCTGCTCAATGAACTCGGAGTTGCCACCCAGCCAAGCGAGATGAGTTTCAGTGTGCGTTGTGAGCGCACCGGCCTGGAATACAACGGCGCCAACCTCAATACCCTGTTCGCCCAGCGGCGTAATCTGGTGCGGCCGTCTTTCCATCGCATGTTGCGCGACATCCTGCGCTTCAATCGCGAGGCGCCGGCCTTGCTGGACCAGCCGGACAGCACACTGACCCTGGACGACTTCCTGCAGGCAAATAATTACTCGCGCGAGTTCATTGAGCACTACATCGTACCGATGGGCGCGGCCATCTGGTCTGCATCTCCGCAGGGCATGGGCAGTGTACCGGCAGGATTCTTTGTGCGCTTCTTCCACAACCATGGATTGCTGCAGGTCAGCGATCGCCCGGCCTGGCGCGTGATACAGGGGGGCTCACAGCGCTACGTCGAAAAGCTGGTAGCAGCCCACCGCGATCGCATCCGGCTCAATGCACCGGTCGAGTGGGTCAAACGGCATCGCGCCTGCGTCGAGATCAAGACTCCGGGAGCCGAAGCGGAGCGCTTCGACCGCCTGGTCGTGGCCTGCCACAGTGACCAGGCACTGGCACTGCTGGCTGACCCCAGCCAGCAGGAGCGCGAGGTGCTGGGCGCCATTGGCTACCAGCACAACGAAGCGGTGTTGCACACCGATACCACGCTGATGCCGCGCAAGCGGCGCGCCTGGGCGGCGTGGAACTACCACGTGCGACCAGAGGACGCGGAGGAGGATGGCCCCGAAGCGCCGGGCACTCGTATGCTGGATACGCGGGCGGCACTGACCTACAACATGAACATCCTGCAAAGCCTCAATGCACCGAAGCAATTTTGCGTTACCCTCAACCACACGGATGCCATCAATCCGGAGGCCATTATTCGCACCCTGGACTACACCCACCCGATCTTCACCGAACGAGCGGTGGCGGCACAGCAGCGCCAGCGGGAAATCAACGGACCGCGCCACACCTATTACTGTGGTGCATACTGGCGTTATGGCTTTCACGAAGATGGCGTCATCAGCACCATGGCGGCATTGCGCCACCTGGACGATGACCTGCAGCGCGAATCGATGCGGTCCGCGATGGCTGCCTAGCGGTGAAAGCCGGTATGCACAGCGCTATTTATCACGGCACCGTGCGGCACCGGCGCATGCTGCCGGTTGATCACCGCTTCAATTACCACATGTTCATGATGTACCTGGACCTGGACGAGTTGCCGCAGGTATTCCAGGGCAGTCGCCTGTTTTCCGCCACGCGGCGCGCAGCGGCGCGATTCTGCCGGGAGGATCACCTTGGCGGGAAAGACGCGGGCACCGCTGGCATCCCGCTGGACCAGGCAGTGCGCGACCTGGTGGAACAATCGACCGGCCTGCGTCCGCAGGGGCCTATCCGACTGCTGACCCACTTGCGCTACTTCGGCTACGTGTTCAACCCGGTCAGCTTCTATTACTGTTATAACGCGGACGATACGCGGCTTGAAACCATCGTGGCCGAAGTCAACAACACCCCCTGGGGTGAGCGGGAGTGTTACGTGCTCGGCAAGGACGACGAGATTGTTGATGCCGAGGTTGTTGATAGTGAAGTTGGCCAAGGCAATGGGGATCACAGCGATGTCCGCCGCTACCGACCGGTCAAGCGCATGCATGTTTCCCCGTTCATGCCCATGGACGTAAGCTACGACTGGCGGTTTCGTCCGCCAGGGGAATCGTTGATCGTGCACATGGAAAATTCCCGCGAGGGACGTAAACTGTTTGATGCTACGCTGGTTTTACAGCGCCAGGAAATCACCCCGGCCTCGCTGGCTCGCGTGTTGATTGCCTTTCCGCTGATGACCATGAAGATCATTGTCGCCATTCACTGGCAGGCGCTGCGCTTGTGGCTGAAGAACGTTCCGGTGGTGGATCACCCCACCAAGGCAACCCACAGCGCTATGGCCCTGGAGGAAAGCAAATGAGATCGGTTTCCCTGGCATCAGCGCAACACCTGTCAGGCACGGTTAAACCCGGCTTGCTGGATGGCCTTGCCCGTCGCCTGGTACTGCGCCAGTTGCAACGATTGCAGACCGGACGATTGACCTTACTTGAGAATGGCAGGGAATTGAATTTTGGTGAGACAGGGACGAAACCGGCATTGGCGGCCCGCATCAACGTGCTCGATCCACGATTCTTCAGTGAGCTGGCCTTTGGCGGCTCAATCGGTGCCGGTGAAGCCTGGATGCAGGGTTTCTGGCAATGTGATGATCTCGTCACGCTGGTGCGCCTGTTACTGCGCAATCGCGCGGTGCTCGACGGCATGGAGGGTGGCACTGCGCGCCTGACGGCGCCGTTGCAAAAGCTGTTTGCCTGGGTCAACCGCAACACCCATGCAGGTGCGAAGCGCAACATCGCCGCCCACTATGATCTTGGCAACGAGTTTTTTGCCTTGTGGCTGGATGAGTCCATGATGTATTCCAGCGCCATTTTTACCCGGCCGGACATGAGCCTGCACGAGGCGCAACTGGCACGGCTGGAACACATTTGCCGCAAGCTGCAATTGAATGAAAATGATCACGTGCTGGAAATCGGCACCGGCTGGGGTGGCTTTGCACTTTACGCTGCGCAGCACTATGGCTGCCGGGTAACCACAACGACCCTGTCGCGCGAGCAATACGACCTCGCCGCCCAGCGTATTGCAGCAGCGGGACTGCAGGATCGCATCACCTTGCTGCTGGATGACTACCGCGATCTCACCGGCCAGTACGACAAGCTGGTATCCATCGAGATGATCGAGGCTATTGGCAGCGCGCTGTATCCGTCATTTTTTCGCATGTGCGGCCAGCTGCTCAAGCCGGATGGCCTGATGCTGTTGCAGGCCATCACCATTGCCGACCAGCAGTATGACGAGTCGCAAAAGTCCATCGACTTCATCCAGCGCTATATCTTCCCCGGCAGCTGCCTGCCATCGGCGGCAGTTATGACGCAGACCGCGGCAACGACTACCGGCCTGCGCTTGCTGGACCTGGAAGACATCGGCCTGCATTACGCCACCACCTTGCATCACTGGCGTGATAATTTCTTTGCGCAGCTCGAAGAAGTCCGGGCATTGGGTTATCCAGAAGCCTTCCTGCGCATGTGGGACTATTACCTGTGCTACTGTGAAGGCGCTTTCCTGGAGCGCGCCATCAGCGATGTACACATGGTATTTTCCGGGCCCGGTTTCCGTTCGCCCTGGCAGCGCCACTAGAGGAAAGCCCATGAACCTGGCAAGAAACTCATTCCGTCCGCGCGCGTTGCGTGGCTCTGCCATAGCGCTGGCCGCAGCACTGTGTGCGGCTTTGCTAACAGGCTGCCTGGGTGTTCCCGATCGCGCTGTCGTAGTGCAGAACTTTTCCCTCGAACGCTACCTCGGAACCTGGTACGAAATCGCCAGGCTCGATCACAGTTTCGAACGCGGCTTGTCGCACGTGCAGGCGCAATACAGCATGCGCGAAGACGGTGGCGTGCGCGTCATCAACAAAGGCTATAACGGCAAGAAGGCTGCCTGGGACAGTTCTGAGGGCAAGGCATATTTTGTTGGAGAATCGAACGTCGGGCAGCTGAAGGTATCGTTTTTTGGACCCTTCTACGGCGCATATAACATCATCGAGCTGGACCCGAACTACCAATACGCGCTGGTGGTTGGCCCTGACACGGACTACCTGTGGATCCTGTCGCGCTCACCAGAACTCGATAAAGAGATTGTGCAGCGCTTGTTGGCAAAAGCCAGTACGCTGGGGTTTGCCACGGATCAGCTGATTTATCCTGAGCAGGGCGAACTGCCCCGTGGGCAGTAGGCTGCACCAGACGAATTGCCATTCGGCGGGGCCATTATGCTGCTTGAACTTGTGCCGGAACGCTGGCAGGTGATCAACGATGGCGTGATGGGCGGCAGGTCGAGCAGCGAAGTCATCGCCAGCCAAACGGGGCCCTTGTTTCAAGGCTTGCTGTTCCGCGGCCAGATCTCGCTGGAGAACAATGGTGGTTTTGCCTCGGCTCGCTGCCGCTTCACACAGGGCTTTGCCGGCACCGAGGGCTTTCGCTTAACCGTCCGCGGGGACGGACGCAGTTACCAGTTTCGCCTGCGCGCTGACGAGCACTCCAGCAGCATCGCGTGGCAGGCCGTTTTCCCAACCGACGGCAGCCAGCAAGTGATCGACCTCCCCTTAACTGCGTTTGAGCCGGTATTTCGCGGCCGCAGAGTGGAGCATGCCGGCGAACTCAAGCCCGCAGAAATGTACTTGCTGGGCTTCATGCTGGCAGATCGCCAGCCGGGTAATTTCGCGCTTGAGGTCCACAGCATCGAAACTTCGACCCGTGCTGGACCGTGACGGGCGAACAGGCGCTGCGGAGTTTAAGGCCGGGATCAATAGTCCCAGCATCCTTGTCCCTCGTCGTTAATCCCCATTAACCCGGTTATCCGCTCGATATTCCAGGTGCCCGAACCGAAGGCCAGGGTGTCGTAGTGCATCGTACCCTTATCACACCGGTTAAACTGAATAGTCAAACTGCCGAACGCTGATTCAGTCACTTCCTCGGGTTTGAAATCCCTGCCCCAATGGGTTCCCGTGTAGGTATTAAGTTCGTTGACGGTCAAAACATCACCGTCGAAATTCCCAATACCCTGGGCCCACATCTGCCTTCCCACATAGTCGTAGGTGAGCCACTGCACCACGACGCGCCCGTCGACCAACACTTCCAGGATCAGTCCTTCGCCGGTGTGTAAGGGGTCCCTCCAGGAACCGGAATAAGTGGTGTGTTTGTCAGGATAATATTCCCCCCCCAATAGTCACAATCCCACAATTGGGTCAGTTGGATGTAAGAGTCGCCTTGAAGCCCTCCTTCCCACAAGGGAAACGGTTCGAAACCGGTACCTGCATCCGGATATACGTTCAGGACTCCGCGTTGAGCACTGGTGCCGCAGGTCGGAAACCGGAAGGTTAGTGAACCGAAGGGGGTGTAGACCACGTCGTCCCGATCAAAACCTGGCCCGAACTCTCCACCGGTAGGCATGAACATTTCGTCAACCTCGACCCCCCCGGGAACCTGCACGCCAACCCCCACCATCCATGCCTGCCCTGGGCCTGCGGGGTCGTCATCTCCAACGGGGCGGTAGGAAAACATATAGACCAAAGCGCGACCTTCGCTGAGCAACTCAACAAATATGCCTTCGCCGGTTCGGTAGAGGTCCTTATACGCTGCGCTGTAGGCCGGGTTTTCCGTGAAGGGCTGAGCCTCGACTGAAACGGCGAAGAACGTCAGTGCAACAGTGGCCAGCAGAGTGAGTCGGGCCGGAAGGGCACGGGAAGTGGAAAAGAAGAAACGTTCAAATCTGTTGATGTGGGTCTTCTGGTACATGCTCCGCTCTCCATTAATTGTTGCATTACATTGGATAAGGCGGTGTAAGACGTGGGCTTGGACCCCGTTAACAAGACTTCGGCAGTCACACCATCAACATGGGTTAAAACTCCCAACTGACGCGGGCACCCAGCGTACGAGGTCGGGCAATGGAAAACTGTGGAGGTTGATTGCGCTCTGGATCAACATTGGTCACGACACGGTCATCGGTTATATTTTTTGCAAATGCCGAAACAGTCCATTTGCCAAATTGCAGCCCGGCCACCAGGTCAATAGTCGTATAAGCTGGCAATTCGATGAGAGGCAACAAAGGGTTGCTGGCAGAAAACTCGCTGAAACTACTGCTCGTGTAACGAATATCAGCGCGGGCAAATGCTATATTCCCACCTGCCAGGGGCCGCGAATAATCGAAGGAGCCGACCATGATCAACTTTGGCACAAAGGGAGCGCGAGCGCCTTTGCTGGCATCAAAGTTATCTGAAGTCCTGGACAATCTGGCATCATTGTAATTCAGTCCAAACTGTACGATCGACGTCTCCGAAAGCGCAAATGCCGCCTCAACATCAACGCCATCCACTTCCATGTCTGCTGCATTGTCGGTAAATTGGAAGCCACACGACAATCGACGAACGCTTTGAATATCGGACCAATCAATATGATAGATGGCAGTGTTGAAAACTGCCCGGCCATCCAGCCAGGCACTCTTCATACCGGCTTCAAAGCTCCACAATTGGTCTGACTTCCAGCCCCCCGGGGGTCCCGACCATCCCAGTGCAGCAAGATCAGCATCACAGGTCGAGGGGAAAACGCCGTCCGTTACACCCCCTACCCGAAACCCCTCGGATGCGCTGCCGTAAAACAGGATTTCATCTGTCGAACGGTAACTCGCAACATACGTTGGGGTAACGCCGTTTTCTTGAAACGAGCCATCAAAGCGGCCAGGCCCCCCATTGACCAGGCCCGTTGAAGCAGAAAAAAGATGTACTTCATAATCGAACCAGCGCAGCCCCCCAGTTAAAGCCAATTTGTCCGTGACTTTCCAGGTTAACTCACCGAATAAGGCAATCTGCTGCAGTTCATTTGTTGAATCTGCAATGGATATTGAATTAGGTGGACCAAATCGTGAGGTTAGACGTGTGAGGAAAGCGGGAACGGGTTCCAGGAGAAATTGATCGACGTCAAAAGTTCTTTCCTGGTCCTGATAAAACAAACCTATTACGGCGCCCAGTGGTTTGCCAGCATCTGTCGATAACCGGACCTCCTGGGAAAAATCTGCGGAATCAACATGACTATCGAACGACGAAGTCAGGTCCGGGCCAAAGAACGCTCGCACTCGAAAGGAATCATCAATCAAGTTGCGCCGGTTCGATTCCGTGTAAGAACTGGAAGATGTCAGCACACCCCAGGGAATGTCCATGGTGAGGGTCAGATTGACACTGGAAAACCTGTTGTTGAATGTATCATCAAAGAATTTTCGGGTCTCAAGCTTCCCGTTAACACCGACCAGCCTGGGATCAGCAGCGTTCGGCACATATTCATCCGGTCTGCCGTTACTTTCAAGATCCTGATACAACGCCGATAATTTTGCCGTAAAACCCTCTTTGAAGATCCAAAGCACAGAAACATTGCCACCCGTTGTTACTGCGTCGTTATAATCAGTTTCACCGGTTTCTACATTGTCGATGTAGCCGCTGTCATCCCTGTAAGTGAGCGACCCCCGGATTGCTAATACATCTTCAATAATGGGCAGATTGATCATTCCCTTTGCAGTATGGTTTTCGCCACCATCACGTGTGTGGGAAGCCCCGACCTCCAGGCGTCCTTCCAGTTCATTGAGTTTGGGCTGAACGGTGATCAGGCGAATAGTACCGGACATGGAACTTGCGCCATACAGTGTTCCCTGCGGCCCTCGAAGCACCTCAATCCGATCCATGTCAAAGAGATCAACATCTGGATTAAACCCGGTATCGGAGACCGGCGTCTCATCGATATACAGCCCAACCAGTGATCGCGCCTGTGGCTGATTGTGATTGACTCTGCCCGAGTTGACACCACGCACGATGATTTGGCTCTGGCCCGGCCCTGAATTAACTGCATGCAGGCTGGCAAACAATTTCAAATAGTCTTCAAATCTGTCTGCCCCCACCTTTTCCAGGGTAGAAGTGTCTACCGCGCTGATACTCGCAGCAATATCCTGGGGATTTTGCGTGCCACGTTTACCCGCTGTGACAATGATTTCCTCAATCACCAGCTTGTTGCTGTTGGCTGTACCATCCACTGGGTCAATTTGGTTGGCCGTCGCCGATGTCTCTGTCTGAGCGCTCAGAGTCTCCCGGGACGCCGGCAGGGATTTTCCCGGCTCCTGGTCCACAGGCACAGGGCGAATGCCAACAGCACCATCCTTACCCAGGTCAACGGACTGCAGATGAGTGCCTGCCAGCATGACTTCCAGAGCCTTTCTGCCCGTGTAACGTCCAGATACCGGTTGAGAAAAAACCCCACTGGCCACGTCACTGTAAAACAGAACTTCCAACCCGGTCAGGTCGGATAAAGCCTTCACCGCCACCAGCAATGGCAGTGACTCTATATTCACTTCAAATTCCTCGCTGAGAGATGGATTCTGGTCTGATTCCTGGGCTATCCCACAGCGCAAAACAAGGGTAAACAGAAAGAGTGCCAGGAAGAACTTCGCGAATAATTTTCTAATCAACATGTGTTGATCAACTTCTAATGACCATTATTCGACACGTTCCAAAGGCAGGACTGTGGGCAAAGGTCTCTAAATCTAGGGGGGTTGTGAGATTTCAGGCTCTGCATAAAGGATCCAGTCCCCACTGCCACTATCGACCTTCACGTGCAATTTGCCCACAGTCTGCAAAAACGCCAGCAGCGCTTCCGGATCATTGGCGTCAAAGACGCCGCTGATGGTTTGTTGCGACAGCAGCTGGTCGCCAAACACGAGTTTTTTGGGGTTATAGCGATTGAGTTCCCGCACCACGGTCTCCAGGGGTTCAGCATTGAATACCAGGCGACGATCCGTCCAGGCGGTAATGGCTTCCGGATCGACGATCGCAGGCGCTGCAATCACCCCCGTTTCCAGCACAGTAACCTGGCTGTCCTGGTTCAGTTCAACGGATGCATCGGCAAACTGTTTGGCTGCCGAAAGCCCGCTGGAAGTCGCAGGACCAGGTAGTGTTTTCGCACTTGACACTGCCACACGCCCTTCCATTACGGTGATCACAGTCTGGCTGGCCTGGCGGTACACATTGAACCGGGTGCCAATGGCTTTAACCACGGCAGCCCCCGCCTCAACCTGAAACGGCCGGGTAGCATCCTTGGCCACATAGAACACGGCCTCTCCGGCAGACAATTTCACACTGCGGGTCGCTGCTGTGAAATAGACATCGAGACTGGATTGGGTGTTGAGTTTGATCACGGAACCGTCCTCCAGCAAAATCGAGCGCTGCTCCCCCAGGGCAGTGACGTACGTGAGCCGATTCGGCTCGTCCGAACTCCAGTTCCCGGCAAACAACCAGACCGCCAGGAGGGTGAGTGCAGCCAACATTGCGGCCTTCGCGCCCGGGTGGCGGGCCCATCGGGTTGAAGTTGAACTGTCAGCACCCGTATCTGCTGCGTGGTTTACTCTGGTATGCGTGAGGTTAATGACATTCGACCTGGCCTGGTCAAGTAATTCCTTAACGTTGATGAGTTCGGTGGCAGGAATACCTTTGATTTGAGCCTGTGTCGCACTGACTCGAATGAACTCTTCTACGTGGATGGGTGAGCGTTTCAGCCAATGGACAAAGGCTTCACGCTCGACCGCGGGTACATCATTCTCTTCAAACCGGATGAACCAGTTGGCTGCTTCCTCTGCAATGGCCCCCAAGCTGTATTTTTTGATATCAGCCATGACTCAGTTTGAACCCGACGACAGGCGCACACGAAGATTGGCGTAGCCTTTGACAATGTGGCGCTTTACCTGGCGTTCAGAAATATTCAGATGCTCGGCGATTTCACTATAGTCCATGCCATAATGCCATTTAAGAATCAGTACCGTGGAGTAAGCAGATGGTAACTCCAGTAAGGCCTTTTTGAGTTCATCATCGTTACTCCGCCGCTGGGGATCGTCAAATTCTCCGCTTGTGGCAATCAACTCCTCAAGCCCCGTTGGGCTGTGCAGCATCCCTTTACGTTCGCTGCTGCGCCACTCAGCCAGGACGTGAACGGCAACCCGGTACAGATAGGCACGGGGTGACTCTACAAGCTCAGGGTTCTTGACCCTTAACAAACGAAAATATACTTCCTGCGCCAAGTCTTGTATGTCCGCTGAACTACGCACGCCCCGGCGCAAAAAAACAACCAACTGATCATGAAATTGTCCGTACCAATCTGCGATCAGGCTATGTTGCTCAAGCTTGTTCAATAAGTTTTCGTCCGAGCAAAGCGCTCCAAAAATACCTCTACACTGGATAAGGCGGTGAAACGAGTCGATCTGGACCCGTTCAGGCAGGCGACTGCAGTCAGCACATCAAAAAAACGTTGAAAGTTTCGTAAAAACCGTTCGTAAGCTGAGTAAACGTCGGATTCAAGCCCTTTTCCCGGAAATCAAATTTACCTGATCATTTTTTGTCGCAGCTTTATACCCCCTGCGCAATAGGCTCACTCGGCCGCTTTCACCCGCACAAAGGTGTCGCCAAACACCTCCAGTGAACTGACCGCAGCGTCGCTGCCGATATGGAAGGTGGCCAACTCACGCAAGTTCCATGACACAGACTCCAGCAGGAACGTTTCCAGTTGCCAGTGCTGCAGCGTGACGGGGCCCAGTTTGGTTTTCAGCGCCAGTTTGCGGCCGTTTTGCTCTACCACGAGGTCGCCGTTCTGCTTGCTGCGATAAGTGCCCGCGTACGCTTCCACGGGCAATGCGGTCTTGGTTTTCTTCAGGCGCTTCTGCGCGCCTTCCTGCCACTTGGCTTCAGCTTCGCTGGCCGTCTTGGCGTATAAATCAAAGATTTCCTGGTTCCAGTCGCGGCGCTCATCCGCAGCGTTGTTATCCATGACCTCCCACAAAACTGCGTGACGCATCTCGGCATGATCGCGGTTACCCAGGATAATGACTGCCCGGTCATTCTCGCGATCCAGCCCGATCAGGGCAATCAATCCACCCAGGCTGCCAGTATGGAAATCGATCTTGCGGCCCTGGAAATCCTGCTGGAACCAGCCAAGACCGTAACTGCGCCAGTGCGGATGGGTGAGCGCCGTGGTGGGGTAGAAGTCGGTAGTGCCGGCCAGTTGTTGCGGCTCGAACATTTCCGCAAAACTGCCTTCTGTGATCAGCCGCTCGCCGCCCGCGGTAACACCTCCCCGCAGAAGGAACTGGGCCCACAGGCTCATGTCATGCAGTGAGGACCATACCGAACCTGCGGCATCGGCATTATCCGCCGGCAAATCCCACTCGGCCGGCACCAGCTTGCTGTCGGTGTAGTAATGCGGCATGACATGCACCTGCCCCGCAGCAATCTGGCCACGGGCACCGTAGGTTTCGTTCATTCCGACCGGCTGCCACAGACGATGCTTGAGAAACACGTCCCAGCGTTCGCCGCTGAGCCGTTCGATGAGCAGGCCGGCAAGTTCAAACATGGTGTTCTGGTAGATCAGCCGTGAACGAACCGGTGCTTCCTGGTTAACGTCCCGCAGGCGCGTGATCTGCTCGTCCAGCGGCATGTTCTGGAAAAATGTCCAGAAATCCGTCGAGGGCAATCCGGTGCGGTGCGACAACAGGTCGCGTACCCGTATGGTTTCCCCGGCCATGCCTGGCGCAAAGTGCAACTCGGGAATGTGCTTGATGATGGGATCATCCAGCGAGACCTTGCCTTCGTCCACCAACATCAGCACGCCAGACACAACCATGGCCTTGGTGGTCGAGGCGATGGCGAACAGGGTGTGCTCATCCACCGCTTGCCCATCCACCGTGGCCGTCTGGCCGAAGCCCTGGCTGAACTGGATTTCATCGCGCGAGACCACGGCCACGGCCATGCCGGGTACATGCCACAGGCCCATGCCGCGCTCGGTAAACGCCGCCAACCCGGCGACATCGGCATTTGCCTGAAACGCAGTTGCTGCCAACAGCAGGCAGCTGAGCACAAAGATAAGGCTCCGCCGGATAATTGGTACTGACGGCAGTAGTAAGGGCATGGTTGGAGTTCTCTGGTGTGGCTGGAACGATAATGGTAGCTTGCTGATTAGTACCCGCGCCACCATGTAAGATCACCTATGGCCAAGCACCCCCATTCCGCACCCCACGCCGCACCCCCGCCCGAAGCCACCAGCCGCGGATTCCTTGGCGTGTTCCGCTACAGCCGCCGCGCCCTGGACCTGGTATGGACCACCAACCGCCGCCTCACGGTGGTGCTGGCGGTTCTTACGCTGCTGGCCGGTATGTTGCCCGCCGCGATGGCCTGGGTCGGCGCACTGATCATTGATGCAGTGGTGGCGGCAACCCGGATCATGCAGGACAGCGGTGAGGCCTCCTTGCACCGCGTATTTGCCCTGGTGGCCACTGAAGCCTTCATCATCGCCGTGCTGGCCGGTGCACAGCGCGGCATTTCCCTGTGCCAGGCGCTGCTGCGGGCGCAACTGGGTGAACGTGTCAACGAGATGATCCTGGAAAAGGCACTGACGCTGGAATTGGCGCAGTTCGAAGATTCCGAGTTCTACGACAAGCTCACCCGCGCGCGGCGCGAAGCATCCAGCCGCCCCCTGTCGCTGGTGAATCGCACCTTTGGGCTCGCGCAGAACACGGTGTCGCTGCTGAGCTACGGCGCTTTGCTGATCCAGTTTTCACCCTGGGCGGTCGTGGTGTTGCTGCTGGCCGGCCTGCCGTCTTTTTTTGCCGAAACCAAGTTCTCCGGTGATGCGTTTCGCCTGTTTCGCTGGCGCTCACCCGAAACGCGCATGCAGATTTACCTCGAAACCGTGCTGGCGCGCGAGGACAACGTCAAGGAAGTCAAGCTCTTTGGCCTCGGGCCCCTGCTGCTGCAGCGGTACCGCGATATTTACCAACGCCTGTACCACGAGGACCGTGCGCTGGCGATACGCCGGGACAGTTGGGGTTTCGCATTGGGGCTGATCGGCACGCTGGCCCTGTACGGTGCCTATGCCTGGATCGCCGCCGCCACCGTCATCAGCCGCATCACCCTGGGGCAGATGACCATGTACCTGATGCTGTTCCGCCAGGGACAGTCGGCCGTGTCCGCCATCCTCTCCGCCATCGGCGGCATGTACGAGGACAACCTGTATCTCTCCACGCTATACGAATATCTGGAAACCCCTGATCTTGGGAACCACGCCAGCGCAGTGCGCGGCCCCGCACCCGAGGATGGCATTCGCTTTGAGGGCGTGAGCTTCACCTATCCCGGCGCCAGCCAACCCGCTTTGCGCGATATCGACCTGCATATCCGGCCCGGTGAATCCCTTGCGCTGGTGGGCGAGAACGGTTCCGGTAAAACCACCCTGATCAAGTTACTCACCCGCCTGTATCGCCCCGACCAGGGCCGTATCCTGCTCGATGGCCTGGATCTGAACGAATGGGATGAAGACACCCTGCGCCAGCGCATTGGCGTGATTTTCCAGGATTTCGCCCGCTACCAATTGCTGGTGGGGGAAAACATCGGCGCCGGCGACGTACGTTATTTCGATGACGCGCAACGCTGGCAAGCGGCAGCCAGCATGGGCATGGCCGCAGCCATGGTGGAAAGCCTGCCCGCCGGTTACAACACGCAGCTCGGCAAGTGGTTCAGGAACGGCCAGGAACTCTCCGGCGGTCAGTGGCAAAAAATTGCCCTGTCACGCGCCTTCATGCGCACCGGTGCGGACATCCTGGTGCTGGATGAACCCACCGCGTCGATGGATGCAGGCGCCGAAGCGGAAATCTTCGAGCACTTCCGCAAACTCACGCAAAACCGCATCGCCATTTTGATCTCGCACCGCTTCTCTACCGTGCGCATGGCCAACCAGATCGTGGTGATTGAAAACGGCCGCATCATCGAGCGCGGCAGCCACGAACAACTCACGCAACTCGATGGCCACTACGCGCGGCTGTTCTCACTGCAGGCCGCGGGCTACCGGTAAAGGTGTCTCTCAAAAAGTGATGTTAACTGACCCCTCGATGGGAAATTTCTTCTGGTCCATCAGCGCATGCCCTGTTCCTTTGAACACCATCTGCAGGCTGTTGGCGGTCACTGACTTGATTTCAATGCTGCCTTCGCTGAACAGCACGCGCTGTTTCATGGCAATTCCCGGCCGGGTTGTGTCGATGAAGCTGAGGTCCACTGCCGCCTCCCCTTTTTTTGCCGGCGGCAGCGTATAGGTGGCGGATCCTTTTGCCAGGATGCCCGCTTCCATCACTTCCAGGTCCAGTTTCAGTGGATTGCCGTTTTCTGACAGGGCCAGACTGATCGCATCCGCGGTAACCTTCGCTTTGCTGCTGGTCCAGTCAATGGTGGCGAGACTCAGGGCTTTCCCTTCAATGCTTACAGCCACTGAACCGCTCGAGTCCGGCGCCAGTGCGGCCTTCTCAGCTTGCTCCGATGGGTTTTCTGTGGAGTTCTCTGATTGGCAGGCCGTGAGGAAAACAACAAGTAGCATCAGCAAATATTTCATGGTTAAAACGCCTGTTCAGGTTGTACGGGAGTTAGGGGAAATCTGTATCCAGGGGTGAGCTGGCTGCGGGATTGGGCAGCAACTTCGGGCTAAAGTTCTGCGCCAATGATCCCCTGGGGATTTGAACCTGAGTTCAGACTGCTACTTCCTGGTCTTCAACCACGCCTCGGTACAAACCCACTTTTTTGAGTAAGTCTGTCCAGCGCGGATTGCCGGAAAACTGTGTTAGCACCGGGTCGTAGAGCATTTGGGTCAGCCCGCCGTCGCGTTGCGCGTACGCGCGTTCCAGCCATTCAAATACCGGGTCCTCATCGCCGCGAAAACCGTAAATCTGGGCAATCTGGTAGGCTGCATCCTGCTGGTATTTCTCGATGAACTCGGGCAACAGGGCATCGGCTTCCGCAGTCCGGCCCTGCGCATAGAGGTTGCACAGGATACCGAAAGCATGCCAGAACGGCTCCTGCTCCGCCTCCGCTGCCAGCATGGCATCCTCTTTCTTGCCCAGCAGCAGCAGGATGCGTGAACGTGTCGAGTTGGCGCCCTCGAATTCAGGGTTGAGCGCCAGCAGGCGATCATAAATGGTCAGCGCCTCATCGAGTTGCTGGTCCCACATTAGAGCCGCACCCAACTGGCGATAGCTGTTCAGCGCGAGCGGGTCGAGCTCGACCGCATGCCGGTTCAGCTCGATTGCTAGCGTCCAGGTTGCCCAGCGCGAATTGCAATCCGGCCATGCGCGTGAGGTTGCGGGAATCACCATCCGCCAGTTCCAGCGCGCGTTTAAGGGACGATTCAGCTCCCGTCCAATCCCAGTCATAACTGATCTGGATCTGGCCAAGCGCCGCGTGGGCCTCGGCCAGGTTTGGGTCGATTTCCAGTGCCTTCAGCGCAGCTGCTCGCGCCTCCGCAGTGCCCGCATTCAGTTCAATATAACCCTGGCCGGCCTGGGCGGTCAGAACCTGGGACAGACCAGCCCATGCTGCGGCATAGTTCGGGTCAATCTTCAGCGCTTGCCGGTAGGCAGACACTGCATTCTCCCAATCCTTGCGTGTCCTGCGCTCGACGAAATAGCGGCCTTGCAGGTACAGCGCATACGCTTCGGGGTTCACTTCCACCGATTTGGGCGCTGCGCCCAGCAACTGGATCTTCAGCGCCGCCACCACCGCCGCGGAAATCTCATCCTGGATGGCGAATACATCATCCAGGGTGCGATCAAACGTCTGCGACCACAGGTGGTAACCGTCATCGGCCTTGATCAGCTGCGCGGTAATGCGCACGCGATTACCGGACTTGCGCACGCTGCCCTCTAGCACATGCGCCACATGCAGCGCGCTGGCCACCTCGGCAATCTGCACTTCCTTGCCCTTGAAGCTGAAGGAGGACGTGCGCGCCGCCACCTGCAGGTCCGGAATCTGCACCAGCAGATTCAGCAACTCCTCGGCAATGCCGTCGGACAGATACTCCTGATCACCCTCGGGCGACATGTCGGTGAACGGCAGCACGGCGATGGAATGCGCGGGCGCGGCAGTGACGGGGGTGGATGCGGTGTCACTAGCAGCCGCAGGCGCTGCGGCGGCAGCAGGTGTAGTCTCCGCCGTGACAGGAGCGGCATCGGGAGCGGCAGCACCTTCGCCGCCGAGAAACTTGTCCCAGGCAAAATAACCCAGCGCCAGGGCCATCAGGCCAATGATGGCATAGTCCAGTTTGCGCCCGGTGGAGTGCGTGATGGACTGCGTGCGATCGACCTCTTTCTCTTTCTTCAAGCCTTCCGGGGTCAGCTCAAAGACCCAGGCGAAAAACAATACCAGCGGAAAGCCGAGAGCCAGCACGAGCAGGATGGCCTTGAACACCCAGCCCGGCGCTGCGATGTTGTTCAGCACCACGTCGGAGACCTGCAGCAACAGCCAGGCAATCACCACGTAGGCAATGCCCACGCGGAACACGTTGCGGCGCTTTAGTTCTTCAATCAGTGACATGCAAAATTCTTGTGAGCCATGGCCAAGTGCAGACTACGCGAGAATGGGAGCAGGTGCCACAGGGCAAAATACTTCTTCAGTAAACTTCGTCGTGTTTGCCAATGTTGATCAGCAGGATCTGATCACCCTCGATGATCAGTTCAATGACGATCCGGTAACTGAGATTGATGGAGACGGATGACAGTCCACCCAACCGGCCTTTAAGACGGTGCAAGCGGAGCGAGGGGTGGAAAGGATTGAGCGCCAGCAGTTCCAGGGTCTTTCGATACTGCAACAAAATCCCGGGGTGTTTGCGCAGAAACTTCCTGGCCCGCCGGATATAGCTTTCGGGGTAAATTAGTTCATACGGCAGTTCATGCGGCATCGGTGACCCGCTTCATGTGGTCATCGACACTTTCTCTGGTCACCCGCCCGGCAGCATAGTCCGCCCGAGCTTCCTGCACAGCGATATCGAGTTCGTATTCCCTTAAGCGCGCGTACTTTTCCAGGCTCATGACCACGTACTTGTCCTGGCCCCTGACCGTGATGATGACTTCGTCTTCCGTTGCAAGACGTTCTTCCACCGCAGAAACTCCCTTGGTTTTCAGTTCGTTGGCAGTTACAGATTGCATGTTCAGCCCCCAATAGCACTTTTAATAGTATTGTGTAGAATACTTTAGACAGTACTTGAAAGCCATGCCCCGCAGAGAAATTGCGACTGATGCCGACCTGCCCTAAACTGAAAACCCATTCCCGCGGATAACACCGGCGTGATCACCAGGCCCCAAAACAGACCCAAAAAAACAGACCCAAAAAATAGACAAGATGCCATGCACAAAAACCCTGCCCTCACAATTGGCCTGACCCTGCTGCTGACCGCCGCGGCGACCGTGACAGGAACCACTGCGAGGGCTGATACTGCCAGCGCCGATCAGTCCACTGATCCGGCCACTGCCGATCTGCAACTGCCCGCGAACATCCAAACCCACGCAGATGGAAGAAAGCCCATCGAAGAACTTTACCAGGCCTACACCTCGCTGCTGCAGCGCGGCTGGCAACTCGACATCATCGTGCAGTCACAACCGGCGGGCACGGATTACGCTTTGCCCATCATCGCGCTGCGCTCCCCGCACCCGGGGGATGCGGTATGGATACTCGCGGGGATACATGGCGAAGAACCCGCCGGGCCCAACGCCATTGCCGGATCCATTGACGCCATTGCGGAGCTCGGTGATCAGCGAGCGGTTGTGCTGCTGCCGCTCAACAATCCGCAGGGCTATGCGCGCAACTGGCGCTACCTGAACATGCCGGTGTATTCCGCCGAGGTGGAAGGACAAAGCGTGGGGGATTCTTCGTACCTGCTACTCGATCCGGAAAAACCCGGCCATGCCCGCGCAGCAGCCGCCTCCAGCCCGGAAGCGGCGGCGATTACTCAATATGTGATTAAGCAGTCGGCCAGCTACCCGCCGGCATACAGCATCGACCTGCACGAGGACAATCTCATCAGTGAGGGTTATGTTTACTCGCAAGGTGTGTTGGGAGCCGAAGATCCACTCGCCAAAACCGCGGTGGGCGTGCTGCAGGAAAACCACATCCCGCTCAAGGCCAGCGGCGAAACCCGTTTTGGTGAACCCGTCAGCAATGGCATTATCGGCCCGGTGGTTGATGGCTCCATCGATGAACTGATCAGCGCCCCACAGATCGTGGTCGATGGCAAGATTCAGCCCGGCCCTGGTGCGCACACCGTGCTGGTATTTGAAACCCCCGCCGGCCACATTGACCTCAAAACCCGCATCGCTGCGCATACCGCCCTGCTGCATGAACTCGCGCGGGAACTGGCCGGGCAGGAAGCCGAGTAAGCGGCGTCGTGCGCGACAATCCCAACGCCGCTACCGGCCTTGCCCTGTTGCTCCTTGCCGCGATCGCCGGCGGCGCCTACTACCTGCTGGTAATGCGACATCCAACGCCGCCGCCACCGGAAGCGCAGCCCAAGGCCACCACCACCTGGCAAACCATCACTCCGCGCCCCGGCCAGGAGGGCACGGTGGCGTCCGACGCCCCCCGCGTTCCCGCGGAAACGTCTCGCGGACGCACCGACACCCCCATCAAGTGCTTTGATCCCGAAGTGGGTGAGTTCTGGACCAATGCCACCACTTGCGAGCGGGCGCGAGCGGACCTGAGCAAGCAATTGGCAGATCCAGCCCCGCAGGTCACTGCGTCGGGTCCCGTCCCAAGCCCCCAGGCAGATAAAGCGCCAAAAAGCACGGCAGCTATCAAGGCCAACCGGGCCAAGTACATGGGGCAGGATTACCTGACTCCGGAGCAAGCGGCAGCCAGGAGTCATTCTGAGAAGGACAAGGACAACTAGCCCGGCCTCAGGGCCGCTGCAGCGCAGCCTCAACATTCGGGATATTGAATTCCACCGACTGCACGCGGGTCGTGCCCAGCCACTCGCCCGAATCGAGGTTGGCCTGCTCCTCGCGCATGAATACCAACACTCCATCAATCCACTGCGGGTCTTCAAAGCGCGTCTCCACCGTCACCGGCGTGGGATCGACGTCCGGGTGAAACGCGCGGTGATCGCGCTGGCGCGTGAGGCGGTGGGTGGACTGGTCGATGAAGTAATCGCGTTCAAAACCATCGGCCATCACCACGTGGATCTGCCATTCGGAACGTTCGGCTTCAGTGACCGCACCCGCCAGGGTTACACCGGCGCCGCGATCACGCACCGCCTGCAGCGTGTAGAAATGACCGGGCATCTCGATGCCGTGCAGCAGGGCCGCAGCCCCAGCCTCACTCTGTGCTCCCACGCCGCCTTCAGGGCTCCACTCCCAGGCGCCCTTCGCATCCAGCCCTTCGCTGAACACGTGCTTTCCATCAGCTTCGATATCGATGCGCATGGAACCCGCGCGGCTGGCCACATAGGTGCCGGCAACCTCGAAGCCAGGCTCCTTGATCGATAGGTGGTGGCGGACACTCGTGATCTGCTCGAGCCGGTCGCCGCCCTGCGCCGTGGCATTGAGCGCGAGGATGGAATCCAGATCCTGGGCGTACGCGGGAATGGCCAGAGAAATCAGGGAAAGTGAAAGAAGGAATGACCGGCTCATAAGTCGTGCTCCGCAGTGGTGTTCCATCAAAGACTCTGCAAATCCTCTGCAGTTTGCAAGGACGCCCAAGGTCACCCCTGTTCCTTGTTGATCTCCATATACTTTCGCAACAAGCGGTTAATTTGTGTTTGATAACCTTTGCCCCGGCTACGAAACCATTCCAGAACGTCGGTATCAATCCCACCACCCGTCATCCCACCCGGATGCACACCCCTTCATTGGGCAGGCTAGTTGAGCGGGTGACGCCAGCGCAGGCCAGTAAAGCGGCTGAAGTCGCGGTCCGTCGTGATCCACTCGCACCCGGATTCGATTGCCATCGCCGCAAAGTACGCGTCCGGCACGAGGTTCCCTTTCGCACCAATTTCCAGGCACAGGCCGCGAAACAGATCCCAGTGGCGTGTGCCCGGCTCCACGAGCACGCTGTTCGGCTGTGCGAGCAGCTGATCGGCAAAGGCCAGCGCGTCGATGAGCGGACTCGGCTTGTTGAAAACTTTGGCGTGAGTTACGACACGGACGAATCCGCTCAACACGAGCTCGGAAACCCCATACGCCTCATCTCCATTAATCACGGTCTCGAGCCAGGTGCGGTAAGCAGTGTGATCCGCCACGTCTTCCCGGTGCGCATACACAAGGACGTTGACATCAGGAAGGATCAAATCAGGATTCCATGAGTTCGAGGAGGGCTGCAGTGTCGTCGAGGTCCACGCCAGGCAGCACGCCATTTCCCTTTACAGTGCGAAGGCGAACCGGCTTGCGTTTGCCGGGCGCCCGGCGGCGGGCAAGGGTTTCGCGCAGTGAGTCTGTGAGCACTGAGGTCAGTGTCCGGCCGGTCTCGGCGGCATATTTCTTGGCCTCCGCGAGAAGGCGCTCATCAAGGCGAATCGTGGTGCGCATGCATCAAACCATAAGGTACATGCATCAATATGTCAAGATTGAAGCAGACCAGGAAAGCTGCCTTCACGAACCAGATCACCACCCGGCTGGGCGGTCGGAACATTCTTCGATGTCGGCTATACTGCCTACAGAAAACAGCCCCAATACCATCCACCCTTCGACGAGGCGCCCCAAAGCCGATGAGACAAAGCCGATGACAACCCCTTCCGGTTTGCGCGCAGCCCTCGGCGCCCTAATTCTCACAGCGGCCCTGGCCACGACCGCCCAGGCTCAAGTCCTGGACGACGGCCAATGGACCCGGCCCGGCAAGGATCTTGCCGCCACCCGTTACAGCGGTCTCGATGAAATCACGCCCGCCAACGTGGGCACACTGCGGCCCACCTGGACCTTCTCCACCGGCGTGCTGGGCGGTCACGAAGGGCAGCCACTGGTGGTGAACAACACGCTTTACGTCGTCACCCCCTGGCCCAATGTCCTCTACGCCTTCGACCTTACTAAAGAGGACTACCCGCTGAAGTTCAAGTACCGCCCGGATGTGAACCCGGCCGCGGTCGGTGTGGCCTGTTGCGACTCGGTGAATCGCGGCGCGGTCTACGCCGAAGGCAAGATCGTCTACAACCTGCTCGATGGCCACACGGTGGCGGTGGATGCCGAAACCGGGGCGGAACTGTGGAAGACCCAGGTCGCGGATCTCGCCTCCGGGGAAACCATCACCATGGCGCCGCTGGTGGTGGGCGACCGGGTGCTGGTCGGGCCCTCGGGCGGTGAGTATGGAATCCACGGCTGGCTCAAGGCCCTCGACCTCGCCACCGGCAAGGAAGTGTGGGCCGCCAGGAACATCGGTCCCGATAGCGCGGTGCTGGCAACCGCAGGCACCTTCAAGCCGTTCTATGACACAGGCGTTGACCTCGGGCTCAGCAGTTGGTCGGGCGATGCATGGCAGCATGGCGGTGCGCCGGTGTGGGGCTGGCTGTCCTATGACCCCGAGCTGGATCTGGTCTATTACGGCACCGGCAACCCGGGGCCCTACAATTCCGACCAGCGACCGGGCGACAACAAGTGGACATCAAGCGTGCTGGCGCGCCGGCCCAAAGATGGCCAGTTGGTGTGGGCCTACCAGTTCACGCCGCACGACAACTGGGACTACGACTCCAACGCGGAAAACATCCTCACCGAACTCACCATCGCCGGCCAGGCCCGCAAGGTGCTGGTGCATTTCGACAAGAACGGTTTTGCCTATACCCTCGATCGCGCCACAGGCGAGCTGTTGGTGGCGGAGCCCTACGTGGCGGTCAACTGGGCCAAGGGCGTCGACCTGAAAACCGGCCGCCCGGTGGTGGATGAAACCAAGCTCACCGGCAAGTCGCGCGGCATGGCACAGAACATCTGCCCCAGCCTGGAAGGTGGCAAGAGCCCGGCATCACCGGCATCCTACTCGCCCAAAACCGGGCTCTTCTACGTGCCGACCAATAACCTGTGCATGGACTGGCAGTCAGAGGAAGCGGCTTACATCCAGGGCACGCCCTACATCAGCGCCACCATCCCCTACCACCCTGGCCCTGGCGGTAACCTCGGCGCCTTCATCGCCTGGGATGGGGCAACAGGCAAGCGCGCCTGGGAGATCAAGGAAAAATTCCCGGTGTGGAGCGGCAGCATGGTCACCGCCGGTGATGTCGCCTTCTACGGCACCCTCGACGGCTGGTTCAAGGCAGCCAACGCCAAAACCGGTGAGCCGCTGTGGAAGTTCAAGGTCGGCTCCGGCATCGTCGGCGCGCCGATCACCTACCGCGGCCCCGACGGCAAGCAATACGTGGCCGTGTACGCCGGCATCGGCGGCGACTGGTTCCTGATCGCCGGCGACGTGCGCTCGGATGACCCGGCCGATGTGCGCGCACCGCCGGACTTCATCCCCGACCTGTGGCGCTACACCAGCCAGGGCGGAATGCTGTGGATCTTCGCGCTGTGAAGCCGATGTTTGGGGTCAGAGGGAAGATTGGGGTCAGGATAATTGGGGTCAGAGTAAAAACTGCTCATCGGCCGCAGTTGTTGGCGATTCTGCTCAAAGCAGTTTTGATGTTTGGGGTCAGAGTAAAAACTGACCTGAACAGCATTGCCAGGAGCTGCGGCTTCGCAATTTTTACTCTGACCCCAATTTTACTCGTGCTTGCTTCCTGCGGCGGACCTGAGTCGCCTGCTGCAGGCCCGGATAAGTCAGCGGGAAATGTGGCAACAGAAAATGTGGCACCCCAGAACGCCGCAACAAATGATACGGGGACGGCGAAACCAGCAGCACGCACAGCGCCGCCATCCGTAAGCTACGCTCAGTATCCCTCCGCCGGAAAACTCGCGCCTCCCGCCGGAACACTCACCAACCCCCTCAACGCAGATCCAGCCGCCGCCCAACAAGGCCAGATGCTCTTCGCTGCAATGAACTGCGACGGCTGCCACGGTGGCGGCGCAGTCGGATTCGTCGGCCCCAGCCTGGTCGATGGCCGCTGGCGCTACGGCGGTGAAGACGGCGCGCTGTTCCATTCCATCTTCTACGGCCGCCCGCGCGGCATGCCCGCCTACGGCGGTTTGCTCGACGAGGCCACGGTCTGGCAGTTGATCACATACCTGCGCCGCAACCCGTGCCGGGCGTGGTGCCGACGATGGCGTGGCAGTAGGGCGTCCTGGGAAGGCAGGCGCTCCCCGCCGTTCAACGACTAACGCTTATAGGCCCCTATTTCTTCGCGAACAACCCGTCGAAGGATTTCTTCGCTGAGTGGCTGCTGGGTCAAAGAATTTCGCAAGGCCGCATTGATCAATGTTTGATACCCAACCCCCTGTGTATCTGCCTGCTGGCGAAACGCTTCAAGCACGAGGTTATCCAGCATGATGGTTATACGGGTTTTACCTTTGGCTTCGGCCTGGAGTTTCGCCAGGTGGGGAACATCCTTTGCCCGCTGGGCTTTTGAAAAGTCATATTCCTTACGCATAGTCTTTAATACCCTGTTTGCGCAAGTTGAGATTCGCCTTCCTTGGGTCAAACTCAAGATTCACATGAAATTATACATATATAATATGCATATTAAAAGAAAAGAGCAGCAATTAAGAAATGTGCCGTCAGAGTATGTGAGGTCTTGATAAAGAAGGTTGCGGGCAATTCCCCCGCTTGTTTGTAGGAATTAACTCCGCCGTCCCGCCGCCCACAATACGTGTTCGCATCCACTTCAGGGGACTAGTGCATGACCGCGGCAACTGCCAATGCTGAACGCAATTATATTTCTAGATATATAATTAAACCGATGCCAAGCCTGGGTGCTGGAATCTGAGCAGGAGCAGTTCGTGAGTAAGAATCGAACCTACGCAAGTGTCTGGGATGCGCTGGAAGATGATCCCATCCGGGTGCAGAACCTGAAGCTTCGTTCGGCCCTGTTAGTTGGAATCACGGAGAAGCTTGGAGGACAGGGTCTCACTCAGGCAAAAATCGCAGACATTCTGTGCATCAGTCAACCACGAGTCAGCGCCCTGCTCCAGGGCAAGATTGAAAACCACCGCTTGGACACCCTGGTCGACATGGCCAACCGCCTCGGGCTTCAAGTGTCCATTCGTGTCGCTGCCTGAGTAAATCTGCCGGCAACAAATGGAATGCCTGGCAGGAAGGCCCGTTCCCGCGTCATCCCGGCCCCCGAGCCGGGCTCCACGACACCATGAAGTACTTTAATCCCGAGACGGGTTAATTCTCGCCTGCCCTCAGGGTGCGCGCGCCACGCAGTAACCCTTCCGTGCTGAGATCTTCATCTACCTCCGGCCAATGTATGCCGTAGCCACCACCGCAGATTTCCCAACGGGAAAGGGCACTTGAAGAAGCACCGGCCAGGCGGGGGTACCACTCCAGTGGAACAGAAATCCGGCGGCCGTCCTTGAGCCCGACGATCAGGAAACCGTCGGAGAACTCTACGGACGCAACCCGCTCGTCCGCATTAAGTGCCAAAGTACCCATTCCAGGCCTCCATCAAGTTGGCTTGCTTGGACTCTATGATAATGCGAATTTGCCGTAATTCATGTGCCGCATCCGCCGTAGGCGGCAAAATCACCATCGCGCTCGAACTCAGGCGTGGCGCCACAACACATTCCTACACCAGGTCACAACGCATTCTGACTCCGAAACCTTCCGGCTTCGGTTAGCCTGTGGCCAGTCCTCATCATTGACTTTATACGGCAGGGCCGTATATTCTTCTATGTACAGCTTTATCGAGACCCAATTATTCTCCAAACTGGTGCGGGATTACCTTGCTGATGAAGAGTACGGCCGATTGCAACGTGCTCTGTCCGATAATCCCGAGCTCGGCGCGGTTATCAAAGGCTCTGGTGGAGTCAGAAAAGTTCGTTGGGCTGGTTCAGGACGCGGCAAGCGCGGGGGCGTTCGCGTCATTTACTTTGTTCGCCGCCCCGAAGGAGTCATTTGGATGTTAACGATCTACCCAAAGAATGTGGCTGACTCGATACCCGGACACATCCTCAAACAGATACGTGAAGAGCTTGAGCATGACTAGAAAGCGCGACATTGGGGCAGAACTCCTGAACGGAATCCGCGAGCTGAAAGCCGGAAAGACCGGCAGAGTGGTAAATCAGCCTGCAGTGGACAGCATCCGCCGCAAGACCGGCTTATCGCAATCTCGATTTGCCACCTTATTGGGCGTATCTGTCAGAACATTGCAGGACTGGGAGCAGGGCCGCAGAGCCCCCTCCGGCGCTGCGCGAACACTCTTGCTGATCGCTGACAAAAACCCGCTGGCTTTGCTGGACGTTGCCTGAATCCGATGGCTGGCCAGAAGTTCCAGACGGATCAACTTCGGGATAGCTAAATACCCACAAATCTTCCAGCCATTCCCCATTCCCGTGCGCAACGTCCGGATGTTAAAAAATACCATTGGCCAGTGGCCGCTATCGCACCGCGAGTGAACTCATCCGTGAAAGCCTGCGCATGCATGAGGAGCGCGAAGTCAAGATCGCGGCCATGCGCGCTGCTATTGACGAGGGTGTCGCATCGGGTATCTATGAGAATTTTTCATTTGAAGAGCTGAACAGGGAACTGGATGCCGAACTCGGTCGTTGACCCGGCGGCGACATCGTAATTATCAGGGTCCTTCACCAGTCAATGGATTATCCGGACAAGCTCTGAACCATCTGAGGAATGCCCCCAATTCTTTCCCATTGATGAAACTGGAATATGCAAAACGTGAGGTCATAAACTGTGACCTCAGACTGCTCGCACCTCGAGCTTTAACTTGTTGAGGCGTCGCAGTGCGTCAATAACATGGAACAGGTTCCTTGTCTGAGGATTGCCTTTTACCGAGAGCATGCGCATCAGGCTTTTTTCCATTATCCCGGTTGCTTCGGCCAGCGCCGGAAAACCCACAGTGCAGTTGGTAATGTCTCGCAACATCAACTGAGCCGTGATCACGTCATTCTGGAGCAGGTTCTCGATGGCACCCTCCAGCAATTGGCCAGCAAAACCTGGTTCGCGCTGTATTCGGCTCCTGATCAGTTCCTGTAAGGGTACAGTGGTCGCGCGAATTTTCTTAATCCGTTCTGCTTTGGTATTCATGCCATATCCTTCCTGCTTTACTGATATCACCTTGCTGTGTGCGTTTGGTGCCGCCAACCAGCAGGACTATATGCCGCTGCCTGTCGAGAGCGTAGTACAAGCGATATCCAGGGCCTGAGTGAATTCGACGCTCCCAGATTCCGCCTTTCAAGAGCCTCGAATCTGAAAAATTACCGCATTCCATTCTGATCAGGGCTTCGAAAACTTTTCTGGCCGCCATACCATCAAGACGCTCATACCATTTTTTAAACGGAGCAGAGCCGCCGGAATCCTGACAATAGACAATTTCAAAATTGTTCATAGGGTAACACACGTGCTACCCAAGAAATTGATTTCCGTAGCTGGAAATAAGGCAGAGGGTAACTGAGCTGTTATAACTGAGACTGCAGCAAGTGCAGGTGAGAAACCTCAGACAACTGTTGTAATACAATGGCGATGGCGTGGCGGCTAACGTTGCTGGACGTTGCCTGACTTCGATTGACCAAACAGGAATATGAACACTTGAGGTCACAAACTGTGACCTCAAGTTGGGGCGGAAGGCGCTACCCGCCTTTCAAAGTCGTATTTGATGCCATACGTGAGCTAATGACTCCGCCAAATCCTCAGACAAAACGGCCCATCGGGTTTACATCTTGGGGCCAGTAGCGAAACTTTACTGTCCGTCACCGAAATCTGAACAGTAACGGCAACCCGTCATCCCAGCCCCCGAGCCGGACGGCATCCCGAGCCGATGAAGTCGTCATCCCTGCCACTTCCCCATCATCCCGGGCTTGACCCGGGATCCATAAGACCTCGCGCCCACGCAACGTCGGACTCGTTGCCATCCCCACCCCCCCGCCCTACACTGAGAAATGACCCGCCGCTCCCGCATCTTCGAAGATGTCATGCGCCTGCCCTGGCCAGTCGGTGTGGTGTTGGCGTTCCTGGCCCTCATCGGCCAGCAGATTGCGCTGTCCATGGAAATTCAAAGCCCAGTCGGCCACGCATTCAAAACACCCGTCAGAATACTGAGCTATTTCTTCATCGCCATGTTCTTGCTGGCGTCGTTCGTTTCATTCTTCAACCAGGTCATCCGCGCCCGCCCCATCCTCACTTGATTGGTACCCGGTTCTGTTTACCGGGGGACTTTCTTACTCTTTCCGCAGCGACTTTCCTTCGTTACGTTTACATCAAGCCAGCCACAATACCGGTTCGCACTCTCCAAGCAGTCTTGAGAAATCCGCGGTTAACATATATATTAACTCGTGAAATACACATCGATCCATGAATTTGCCAACCTGAAGGGCAACAAGCGCCGGGTAATTCATGCGCGTGGTGCGCTGAATTCATGGGAGGTAACGGCATCGGGGCTTTCGTCCAGAAAGGCTGCGGAGATCGAGGGCTTCCTGATCGGGTTGTTCGAAGCCTGGATCGATGGTCAACGGCTGCATAGGGGGTGGGCAGCACCCGAGAGTGATTTGGATCTGAATACGAAGTTCTATGCCATCAAGCGGATACCAGTCAGGGCCTATTTCTGGTACTCGGTGATCCACGACAACACCATTGTGATCAGCCACTACGTCGTCAAGAAGTGGAACAACTTGCGGGCCCAGGACATTGCACGGGTCAGGGCCAATTGGCAGGCCGAAAAAGCGGGAGTTCGAAAATGAAAGTGTTGACGAAAAGAGAAGCGAAAGACAGGCGGCGTGACCTGGCCAGAGGCGCCTATCTGTTCCAGGTGACGGAAGATATCCTGGTCGCCATGGAAGACCTCGGCATCAGCAAAGCCGATCTGGCGAACAGGCTGGGCAAGAGCAAGGCCCGTATCAGCCAGCTGCTGGGCGGCAATTCCAACATGACCATCGGAACCCTTTCAGACATCGCCTTTGAGCTTGGACTGACACTCGGCAAAACCTTCAAGGAATACTCGCCGCAGCGCCACCGAATCAAGAACCAGTTGTCCGGAGACGAGAACGCGGTCGGTTCTGACTTTGCCATCAGTTCGATCCGGAACGGCCGGGCCGGGGCACGAAGCCAGGCAGGGGATTAATCACCTGATTACCACACCCCACTGGTCGCCACCCCCGATAGGTACAGCGGACAGGGCTATGTATCGCCCGCACAGCAAGCGAAAGAATGAGTCCGCAGGAGCGTAGTCTTCTTGCCGAGTTGGCCGAAGGCTTCAATGCATTTCGATAATTGCTGCGATGCGACGCAGTGCTGTTCTTCAGTAATGATAGCTCCCGGCTTACCCTCAGGGTGCGCGCGCGCCGCGCAGCAACCCTTCCGTGCTGAGATCTTCATCGACCTCCGGCCAATGCATGCCGTAGCCACCACCGCAGATTTCCCAACGGGAAAGGGCACTCGAAGAGGCGCCAGCCAGGCGGGGGTACCACTCCAGTGGAACAGAAATCCGGCGGCCGTCCTTGAGCCCGACGATCAGGAAACCGTCGGAGAACTCTACGGACGCAACACGTTCGTCCGCATTAAGTGCCAAAGTACCCATGCCAGGCCTTCATCATTTGGCTTGTTTGGACTCTATGATAATGCGAATTTGCCGTAAATCGCTCGCCGGGAAGCCGATATTGTGCGCCAATAAAATCGGGCTCAACCAGAATTTTGCTGAACGATGATCCCGATCGACATGCACGTGGCGTGGTTCTCCTGGTTCGTGGCTATACCAGAAGAACCGGAATGGACCTTCTCTCAGAACAGTGGGCACAGGTTTTCTTCTTGATGCACACCACCTTTGTAGACTGCATGGCTGCGGAACCCTGTACGTCTTGAACCCGAGTCCTTGTAGGAAACTGCTCCTGCGGTTGCCACACCGCAATTGCCTTCCCGGTTGCAATGGCGAGCAACATCATTCGAATTCGATCAACGCGTCATCCCGGCCCCCGCGCCGGTATCCATCACGCACCAAAAACTGTCGGTGTCGGATCGTGGTTGAGTTTTACTCACAGGGTCGTTAAGGTTCTGTCACGCCGAGATCCCGGCAAATTTGAACCTCTTCAAAATGCTCGCCGGCAGCCTGGAGCGCGTCCTCGCGGTTCATTTCCAAGGCTTCAGACAGTGCGGAACGAAGATTTTCGAGCAGCTCTTCCCTTGAACCACCCTGGGAGTTGACGCCGGGAACTTCCTCGATCCACCCGATCCAGAAAGATTCGTCCTTTTGAATTGCGGCAGTATATTGATTCATGAAAGAAATCATACTACTGAAAACTCCCACAGGTACATTGCTACCATTCGTTGCCACCATTCGTCGAGGTGCAGTAACGAGATTCTAATCGTCGAGGCACAGGCATCACGAGCGCAATTCTCCTGAATGCCTGTAGGAAAACATCCCAGCGCATGAGGCGAAGCCCTTGATCATGGTCACCGCGGCCATCCGAAGAGGCAGGCAGGCGTAACGAGCCTGTAAAGCCATCATCCCGGCCCCCGAGCCTGGAGAAGGTGAGGCCGGGAACCGGCCGAGAAGCTGGCCTGGGCCATCCACCTCCCCACCCATCCACCGCAATCCGGCTTTTCGCCTTGTAGCGATCAATTCAAAACTTCCGGAATATCGCGGTGTACGATGGACAGGATGGTTCCAAATGCAGGTTGGTCCTGAACAAAAATGAAAACAGACAACGGCTCCATAATCTATTCCCCTTCCGATCTCGTCACGTTCGTGAAGTCCCCTTACGCGAGCTGGATGGATCGCAAATACCTCCTGGATCGCACATCCCTGACCCCTGACGAAGACGACCCGCTGATGACCGTGCTGGCGAGGCGCGGCGATGAGCACGAAAACACCTATCTCAATGAATTGAAGTCCGAGGGCCGCGATGTCTGCGAGATCAGCAGGACTTCCAAATCCCGGTTTGAAGACACGCTCGCAGCGATCCAGGCCGGCAGGGAAGTCATATTCCAGGCCAACCTGAAGAGTGACCAATTCACCGGCTTTGCCGACTTTCTCTTTCGCGTGAAATTGCCTGACGGCAGCTTTGGCTATTCTGTCTGGGACACCAAGCTCTCCCGACACCCCAAGCCCTATTTCATCATCCAGCTGTGCTGCTACGCCCAAATGCTCGAGGCCATGACCGGGAAATTGCCCGAAACCATGGGCCTGGTGCTGGGCGATGGTGAAAAAATCGAATACCGCGTCAACGACTTCCGCTTCTACTACCAACGGGTTGCCGATGCATTCAGCAAAAGCATGCGCGACTGGACGCCAGGGAACCCACCCGTCCCGGAAAGCTCGGCAGACCATGGCCGCTGGGCCAGCCATGCGGAACACTACCTGAAGGAAATTGATCACCCTTCCCAGGTCGCCAACATCAGCAAAGGGCAGATCGTCAAACTGGCCAAAAACGGCATAGCGACCATGGCCGGGCTGGCCACCCATTGCCCGGAACACATACCCGGCATCGGTGATGACGTGCTCAAAAGACTGAAGCGCCAGGCACAACTGCAGATCGAATCTTCCGGCCTGGCAAAGCCCCTCTACGAGCTGTTGCCCGTATCACCGGACTACCCCAACCTGGGCCTGGCCGCACTGCCCCCGGCATCACACTTGATGTGTACTTCGACATGGAAGGCTACCCCGCCAGGAACGACTGGCTGGAGTACCTGTTCGGCGCCGTTTACCTGCAAGACGGCGAAGTCCAATTCAAAGACTGGTGGGCCAGAGAAACGGGCTGCACACATTTTTCGATAGATATTTCAGCGAAGAGTCACGGTGCGGCTAGTTTTGACGGAACAAAATAGTGTCTCTTGAATTTTATGATGATTCGTTCATTATTCTTGGGAAAGATAGTTGTACATTGAATCCTCAACCGGGTGATCTAGGTTGAAGTGCAATTCAACCACTGGTAATTGCTGACCTTTGTCGTTTTCAATGGTGGTCTGCTTAAAGCTTGTTGCAATAGGCTTCGCATCACCAATGTAGTAGATGCTTTCCCTCGTCATCGGTCTTTTTGATGAACAAGGGAATCCTAATCCTAGTACTTGGTGGTTCATAATGGCCTGAACGTCATTGCTATTTAGCGTGCGGTTGGATTTTACATCCATGAAAATGTGTTGTTGTTAATAAAGTAGTCTTTGTAATCAGTCGATTTAGAAATGTCATCCGCCTTGTGATGTGCAAGATCGGGCAGTTGCTCTTGTCATCACTGATGATGTATCCACCAACGTTTTGCGCAACTGGGTTGGTTTCCCAGCCAAGTATTCGGAACACATCCTTTCGCTATATTTTTGATAAAGAAGAAATCCATTATCAAATTTGCTTTTGTCATAGATGCGGTCGTAAGCCTTGATAGAGTAGAGAGAGCTATCGAGTAGGTATTTCCTAAATACGTCGTTTTCCAAATGATCTTTGAATTTAGGATCCAGTACGAGTAGATCGCCGTCTTGTTCAGCCGTTCGATGCCCCAGTTTTTGGCCCAGAGGAATCATGTTTCCCCGTTGCTTGGCTCGACAAAACATCAGATTCAAGTTATGAATCGCTGATCGACTAGCATCACTATTTCTATAACCATATTTGTCTTCGATCTCTTGGCTAACTTCCCCTTAAGTCCGCGACGCCGTTACTGACGAGCTTTGCGAGAAGCAAAGATTCCTCCACACGCTTTGCGTTATTTATTTCACTAGAAAAAGCCTCCAACAGTTTTCTCAATTGTTCCGGAATGGCTCCTATCAGACCTTCTTCCTGAGTTTCCGCAAAGTTGTAGAACGAACGTTTGGATACCACATACAAAAATGGATCTCGAGACCCATGCTCAAGAAAATCCTGCATCATGGGCGGATGGCCCAGTTGATACTTCAACAATTGGTAATCCTTTTTCAGATCTTTGGTCAGCGTCATGTTCGCAGAATCAATGGCAGAGAAAATCCTAGCCCTTGAGATTTTGTCGAAGTTGATCGTTGAAGTGCCGGGAATAGAACTACTACCGCCCTTCAAGAGCTTGCGCAGCTTGTCTTTGTTATATGAGTTGTCGCCATAGAGCGCTATGGGAACTAGATAATTGTTGTTGTAGTTGCCAATGAAGTCGATGATGGTTAAATACTCTTTGCCATCAGACTTGCGTAAGCCGCGACCCATCTGCTGTACAAAAATGATTGCCGATTGGGTGGGTCTGAGCATGATGACCTGGTTCACCTGAGGAATGTCGACACCTTCATTGAAGATATCGACTGTAAAGATGTAGCTAAGCTTTTCCTGAAAATTATTTGATTCCAACCGTCCGATTGCAGTGGACCGTTCGTCCTCACTGCTATCACCGGTTAAGGCCAATGAAGGAATTCCCTTATGTCGGAACGCTTCGGCTAACTCGTTGCACTCCTCGACTCTCGAGCAGAAGACCAACCCGCGAACTTGGCCAGTATCTGTCCCATAGAAAGTGGCTTTATCCAGAATTCGACTAACTCGTTCTTCGCAAGTTAGAAAATTGAAATCAGTTGTCTCGTCCACAGACTTCCCATCTATAACCAGATCCGTAACGCCGTAGTAGTGAAAGGGACTCAGCATGTCCTCTGCTAAAGCTTGGTGTAATCGGATCTCGTAAGCAATGGTGTGGTTGAATAGTTTAAAGACGTCAAAACCATCGGTACGTTCAGGAGTTGCTGTCATTCCTAAAAGAAATTTGGGCTGGAAATGGTTTAGGATAGCCTGGTAAGTATTAGCGCCTGCGCGATGTGACTCATCAATAATGATGTAGTCGAATTGATGGGGAGAAAAGCGGTGCAGGTGCTCCCGTCGAGCAAGCGTTTGAATGGTGCAAAATACAAAGTCTCTATCGAGGTCCCGACTGTCGCCAGAATAGAGACCAAGTGATCGACTGACGCCAAATATTTTCTTAAACGACACCATTGCTGCTTTTGCAATATTCGTTCGGTGGACTACAAAAAGCAGTCGCTTTGCTTGCATGCCAAGTGCGTCAAAGGCTGAGAGATAAGTCTTGCCCGTTCCTGTGGCAGAGATTAACAACGCCTTATTCAATCCACTTGCCCTTATCTTCTGCAGGTTTACAAGCGCCTCGGACTGCATCTTGTTTGGGTCGACGACGCGCGCTTGCCCAATTTCCTCAGTCGTTGGTGCAATGACGGGCCAAAGCTCGCGTGGTTTATAGGTCTCGCTTACGTTTGGACTTTGAGGCTCCGCTACCTTGTCTAATGACTGATAAGGTGCAGGTTCAAATTTCCTAGCTTCATGTGCTTTCTTGAATGCGATTTCATAGTGGCTGATGAACTGATCATCTACCTGCATCCCCAATTCAAACTCGGATCTAAATTCCCTCAAAGCTTGATACATGATTCGGCTGTCAGGCTTTGCTGACACTTTGAGGTTCCACTCTACGTTTCGCGAGAGAGCGCTGGCAGTCAGATTGCTGCTTCCAATCACTAATCCATAGCTGTTCTTGTCTTGAAACAAATAGCCTTTTGCGTGAAAGTCCCGATCGACCGAAATTCTGAGCTCAATGTTTGAAAGACGCAGAAGCCGACGAAGTGCCTCGGGTTGTGTAAAATTTTGATATTGAGAAACTAGAATTTTTCCCTGGACACCCTTTTCTTCAAGACCCTGCAAACTGTTAATTATGGATGCCACGCCGCTTGTTGTTACAAAAGCTACAGAAAACCAAAAGCTCTCGCAGCGATTAAGCTCTTGCTCAATGGTTGTTAGAACTCTAATTTCTTGCGCAGGGTCATTGACCAAAAGACTTGGAAGGAAACTTGTGCTTGAGACAATACTTCGATCAAGAAATCCACTTCGAAGACTGGTGATTATTGAATCATCTGAATAGTTCATGAGCGCGCTTTTTTAGTTTTTCTACGATAGGAATATCTGCTTCTGCCCAATCCAACCCATCAATGTCATCAATAAATAGCCACTTATGGTCAATGTGCTCGTGCAATTTCATAAGGTGCGGGTCAGAAGCCGAGCAAATGTAACTATGCATTTTAATGGCGAAATCAGGATATTCGTGCTCAACGGTTAAAAATGGCTCGGTAATTTCGATATTCAGGTTTAGTTCTTCTTTGATTTCTCTAGCAAGGGCTTGATGATTGGTTTCATCAATATCAATTTTTCCACCAGGAAACTCAAATTTTTTCGAAATGTAGGAGTGCCTGTTTTGCGGCCTCTGAACGCATAGAATCTTGTGGCCATCGACGATAATGGCAGCCACCACTTCGATTGTTTTCATTCCGCGATTCTAACAAAAAGAAAATTTATCCGAGTGGTTCTTGACTCATCTATCAGGCAAACAGCCGAGTTAGCGCGAAGGACCAAAAAGAGCCGACTGGATATTGCAAGTGATTAATTGCTCTGGCCCGAGCAGCTAATTTCTCTTTTGATCGAGTGGGTCGACTGAAGCATTCCGGCTTTTCTATTGGATTTGACCGTGGCACGATACCCGCCATGTCGATCTACTCCGACCTGCTCGATTTCATCCAACACCGGATGCGGATGTCGCACATCTACCAGCCTGTGATGCTGACGACTTTGATCAAGGGCGGTGGCACTGCTTCGGTGGTGGAGCTTGCCAGCCAGTTTGCGCAGCGCGACCAGGCGCTGATTGAGTATTACTCCAAAATCACCAAGGAAATGCCCGGGCGCGTGCTGGGCCAGAATCACGGCATTGTCACGGCCATCCGGGGCGAGCGGAATGACATTATTGCCTACCAGTTAAATGGCTATTCGTATCTCACGCCCGAGCAGCGCGAGGAGTTGTTGGCAGCCTGCCAGGAAAAGTACGAGAGCTATCTCGATGCGCGTGGGCAACAGGTCTACCAACACCGGCGCATGGCGCGTGGCTATATCAGCGGAACTCCCATCTACGAAGTCATGAAGCGTGCGCGCTACCGGTGTGAGCTGTGCGGAGTGTCGGCGGCGGAACTGGCGCTGGAAGTTGATCACATCCACCCCCGCAGCCTTGGTGGCGGCGACGAGTTGAATAACTTGCAGGCCTTGTGTTACCGGTGCAATGCCCGGAATGGTAACAAGGACAATACCGATTTCCGCGGAAACCAGTGCTTGCACGAGGTGCGTGAATCGGGCTGCCTGTTCTGTACGATTCCTGACGATCGGCCCGTCAGTCTGGAGGCCGAACTGGCCTACGTCATACCCGACAAGTTTCCGGTCACCGCCGGCCATTCGCTCATCATCCCCAAACGACACGAACCCTCGTGGTTTGAACTGTCCCAGGGCGAGTTGGCCCAGTGCAATCTGCTGATCAAGCAGTTGAAAGAAAAGATCATGGATGAAGAGAAGGAAGTGCTCGGCTTCAATGTGGGTGTCAACGCAGGCGCTGCAGCCGGCCAGACCATCATGCACAGCCATATTTATCTGATCCCGCGACGCAAGAACGACGTGGTGAATCCTCGTGGCGGAGTCCGAGGCGTGGTTCCGGGGATGCAGTCTTACTGAACTTTGGAGCTGCATGCTATGCAAAGCTTGCCCGCATTGATCACAACACTATTGTTGTTCGGCCTGCTCTCTGCATTCCTCAAGTCCCTGCTGCCCAGGCTAAAAGGTAAACACGGCGAAAAGCGGGTCGCGCGCGAACTGGACGAAGGACTATCGCCACATCGCTACACGGTGTTGCACGATGTCACCTTACCTGCGAACGCTGGCACCACCCAGATTGATCACCTTGTACTTTCCACCCGTGGTGTTTTTGTCATTGAAACCAAGAATATGTCGGGCTGGATTTTTGGCTCTGAGCACGAGGCTAGTTGGACACAGCGTTTCCCGAAAGGGAAAGTATCCTTTCAGAATCCCTTACGACAGAACTTCCTGCATGTGAAGGTGTTGCAGGAATTGCTGGGGCTCAACCAGACTGCGCTTTTTTCCATCGTGGTTTTTGTTGGTGATGCCCAGTTCAAAACCAGCATGCCCGAAAACGTGATGAAGCTGAGTGGCCTGCTGCCCTTCATTTCGGCTAAGACCAGCGACCTGATTCCATCGCACGAAATTCAACGACTGGTAGGGGTGATTGAAGCCACCTCGGTACACACCCGGTGTTGCAACTGAAGTCGCACACGTGCAGGGGCTTGCACAGCGATTCGGTCAGGCATCAAGTATGGTGGATGGCATCTTTGGAGCTGTGCGAGATGTGCGAACGTTGGTGCTATGGGCAAAAGGTGGTCTTGTTGTTCTGGTTGTCGCACTTGTGTTGATTGGCGAGCCCGTTTATCGTCAGCAATCTAACGTCCATTTTCCATCCCCAGTCAAAGGTGGCAGCGCCTTCGGCAGTTTCATCGCCTTCCCCTGGATCGGTTCAAACACCGGAAAGCGGCCCAATCACTGTGGTTGATCCTGCACGCGAAGCTTGGGAAGCCACCCTCTTTTGTGGATACTCCGAAGATGCACAGCGATGTGTCTGCTACGACCCCAAAGGCCACAAAGCGGATAGTCGAATATGAGCGGTGTGTGGCTTTGGCAAAGCGAGGCCCAGCCCGGCATCCATGATGGCGGGAGTCACACCCTGGTATTTTGCGTCGGATACAATTTGCTCCCAAAAGTCGTCAGCCGACCTTCGCCGGAAGTGCCCCCTATCCTCGAATCTACTTTAATGTGCGTTTCCGCAGAAACGCGCTTATGTTAAATAGCAGCTGGAAGTCGGATTGAGAACCACTCTGATGCGAACCAACGGAAAAATTACCCACTGGAATGCCGACAGAGGCTATGGCTTCATCACCCCAAGTACAGGGGCCAAGCAGGTGTTTGTGCACGTTCGGGCTTTCCGCAACAGCAACCGCCCGCCCGAACTCAATCAATTGGTGACGTTTGAGCTATCGAGCGATACACAAGGCCGTCCGTGCGCGGAGGGTGTAGCCAGGGCTGGGCGAAGTTCTTCAGCAGGAACCCCGCCGCGCAGGCTTGCGCCAACGTAAACCCCGCCGTAGCCGCCAGCGTTCGGTCTTGGGAAAGGCAGTTAGTTATCTTGTTGCACTGGGCATCCTGGGCGGGTTTGTCTACCCCAGGATCCATGAGTATCTATTGCGTACAAACATCACCACGGCGCCCGTACTAAGTCCTTTTCAGGAAACGCCACCAACGTTTCGATGCGACGGTCGTACGTCTTGCTCGGAAATGACTTCCTGTGAGGAAGCCACCTTCTTCATTCGCAGCTGCCCGGGAGCAAAAATGGATGGAGATGCGGATGGGGTGCCGTGCGAAAGCCAGTGGTGTGGTTGAGGTGCCGGCAGTGTATGAGCGATTTCGCGGATGCCTGCTTGGGCTTGCAGTCGGTGACGCCGTGGGTACGACGCTGGAGTTTCGCCCGCCGGGAACTTTCGAGCCGCTGACGGACATGGTCGGCGGAGGCCCTTTTGGACTTTTGCCCGGGCAGTGGACCGATGACACTTCGATGGCGCTTTGCCTCGCGACCAGCCTGATCGAGCGAGGCCGTTTTGATGCCCACGATCAAATGAATCGCTACTGCCGATGGGCCGACAGCGGCTACCTGAGCAGCAACGGGGTCTGTTTCGACATTGGCAACACCGTGGCCTCCGCCCTGCGGCGCTACCAGCGGGACGGGAACCCCTTTGCGGGGTCTGACGATCCGGGCAGCGCCGGCAACGGGTGCATCTGGCTGGGCTCAGTTTAACTCCGGTTTCGCGCACGATCGTCGCTATCCTCGAATCTACTTTAATGTGCGTTCCCTCGGGAACGTCCTGTCTCGGTATTTTCCTACATTGATTCGGGTGGTTTTCGACTTCTGGGCGATCAGGGGTTGGCACAAACTGGGAGCGCAATCCGACAAGCTCAAGCGGAAGGAAGGGGGATGAGGAAGCACACTACCGAAGCCAAAATTACCGTTCGGGGCACGGAAATCACCGTCATTCAACGGAACGACGAGGACTACATATCCCTGACTGACATCGCCAAGTGGAGGAACCCGGAGCACACCGACGACATCATCCGTAGCTGGTTGCGCAACCGCAACACCCTGGAGCTTCTCGGCATCTGGGAGCAGCTTCACAACGCCGATTTTAAACCCGTCGAATTCGACGGGATTAAAAAGCAAGCCGGTTTGAACAGCTTCACCCTCACGCCGAAACAGTGGATTGAGAAAACCACCGCAATCGGGATCGTATCCAGGTCCGGACGCTACGGCGGCACCTACGCTCACACCGATGTGGCCTTCGAATTTGCTTCCTGGGTGTCGGTCGAATTTAAGCTCTACCTGATCAAGGAGTTCCAGCGGCTCAAGGAGGACGAAAACCGCCGCCTCTCGCTCGCCTGGAGCCTTAACCGAACCCTGGCTAAGATCAACTATCGTCTGCACACTGACGCTATCCAGACCCACCTCATCCCGGCGGAAGTCACCGCGAAACAAATTGTCTTTACCTACGCTAACGAAGCCGACCTCTTGAACGTTGCCCTCTTCGGGCTGACCGCGAGCGAATGGCGCAAGGTCAACCCCGGCAAAGACGGCAACATGCGGGACCACGCCGCATTGGAGCAACTCCTGGTCCTCGCAAACCTCGAGAACATGAATGCCGAGTTCATCCATATGTACACCTCACTGTTCGCAAGCCTTTTGTGACAACTTTTTTCAGTAACAAAGGTAAAACTGCGTACGTATATCCGGCCTATGAGTTGAGCCATGTATTTGGGCTCTGGCCTAAATGAGAGCCGCGCCCCGGTAGCTAATCGTCCGTGCGGGTTGTTACACCCATGTACTCGTCAGCGTTCGCCGGGGCCGGTTTGACCTGTTACTTCACTATAGTTGCCGCACTTTCGGGTATGCTCCTTGCCACTGTGTCGACCGGGTGGTGCCTTACTTAGCTTTGCATCAGTTCGCCCTGAACTCGGTCTGGTGGTACAACATCGACCACATGATCCTGGCCATTTTGTTGGCCACCGCAACCACTGCCCTGTGCTTACCACGTCGCTCTATCAACTGCTTGGCCCAGCGGGACATGCGGTCATCACTGTGGTCGACATTACGGATGACTGACCAGGCGCCCTGCACCAGTAACCGCCGCAGGTAGCGGTTGCCCCGCTTAGTGATGCCACCCAGGCTCTGTTTACCGCCACTGGAGTGCTCTTTGGGGACCAGCCCCAGGTTCGCGGCAAAGTGCCGCCCACTTCGATAGCTTGTGCCATTGCCGGCACAGGCAATCGTTGCTGTTGCAATCTTTTCCGCCACTCCTTTCATTTGCATGAGCCGCTGTGCCGCCTCATCGGCTCTGGCCTGACCCTTGAGTACTTTCTCAACCCGCTCAATCGCTGCATTCATCTGTCGCCAGTCGTCATACATGGACTGATACAAAGCCCGACTGGCTGGCGTTAACCCATTGTGTGCATCCTCGAGCAGATCGGGCAGCACCGCTAACAACTTTTCCTTGCCCCGGCTGACCACAACCCCGTATTCATTCAGGAATCCGCGGATCTGGTTGATCAGTGCAGTGCGCTGGCGAATCATCCGGTCCAGCACCCGGTGCACCTGGATCATATCCGTCTGCACCAGCATCCTGGGTTCAACACATCTCAGGTTCGGTCGCCTGGCGGCTTCGGTAATGGCAAAGGCATCATTGCGATCATTCTTGTTGCCTTTGACAAAGGGCTTGACGTGCTGCGGTGGAATTAGCTTCACCTGGAAACCACGTTGCTGAAGTTCCCTGCCCCAGTAGTTCGATCCGCTACACGCCTCCATTGCCAGCGCCGCATCCGGTGCTGGACCAGTAACTCCAGCAGCGTGGCTTGTCGCACCTGACGGTTAAAAACCCGCTTACCCGCCTGGTTAACGCCACATACCTGAAAAATATTTTTTGCCAAATCGATCCCGATTAGTGTAACTTTCATGTGAACACCTCTTGTTGGTTATTGAAGATACGAAACTCAATAATGGCGCATTGCGACGCCGGTAAATACAAGAGGTGTTCATCTCATCATCCATATGGCGCTGCCGCAGAGTGACCGCATCAGGCGCCTCAACGCCATTGCCATACGGCAAATGCAGATCCTCTCCGCGAGGACTGCGAAGCAGTTGGAAGGGAGATAATACCTTCGCCAGGTGTCCGAACGCCGTTGAGATCAGGAAGCAATAAAAGGGCCGGATACATTTTCCCACTTCTTACCTCACGCCAGTTGGCGCTGCTGCTGCGCTCCTGACTGCGATCCGGAATGACCGGAAGAATGTAATCTCTGCGCTCAATATGAATTAAGTCCAGCGAATAGGAGCCCGAAGCGTCCCGCTATCCTCGAAACTCTTTTAATGTGCGTTTCCACAGGAACTGATCCAATGCACTTCTTCCTAATTGCGCAAAGTCTTGAGCGTCTTTGCTCGAGCGAGCAGCAGCGAGTCGACATTGGGGTGCGTTGGTCGCATTTGGTGTCGTCCCACTGCCCCTGACTGTAGCGGCTGCCCGATTGGGGCCGTGTGCCCTCGTTTGATCGATCGTGCCGCTGATGTGCGGGGCGCATAGCCAGGGTGCAGCGCGATGGTGCGAACAGTGTGTAGTCGATCGTCAATGGGAATCTAGGCTTGCAAATGTTCTCAAAATAACTACAATCGTAGCGATAATGAGAACATTTACTATGGCCAAGCAACCAATAGATTTCATTTTCAGCCCCTACCGCCGCCAGGTTCTGGCATTTCTGCTGTTGCGCCCGGATGAGCGCTTTCACGTAAGGGAGCTTGAACGCTTAACCGGCATCTCTGCGGGTTCGCTCCACCGCGAGCTTAAGGCGATGGCTGAAGCCGGTTTGCTGATTCGTGAACACCAGGGAAATCAGGTGCTGTACCAGGCAGATCGTTCCTGTTCCATTTTTGAAGAACTGGCGTCCATTTTCCGTAAGACTGTAGGCCTGGGTTCAGAACTGACTACAGCGCTGGAGCCAATCGCTGACAGAATTGACGTCGCTTTTGTGTTTGGATCAATGGCTTCAGGCAAGCAACACGCCAAGAGCGATTTGGATATCTGTGTGCTGGGCGAGGTGGAATTGCTCGATGTGGTTAAAGCCTTGGGTTCGGTGCAAGAAAGTTTGCGCAGAGAGATCAATCCTGTGGTGATGAGCGCAAAGCAGTTTGCCAGTGACCTGGCGACTCATGAACGCTTCGCTGAACGTCTGCTGGCCGAGCCTAAATTATTCGTAATAGGGGACGAAAATGAGTTTAGAAAACTTACTCAAGACCAGGCAGCTTGAACCGCATGAAACCAACGCCAAGCAGGTTGGCAAGCAGTTAAACGCTATATGCAGAAGTCTTGAGGATGCTCGCCAGGAAACGATCACAGCCGAAACCCGCTTGGAAGCGGGCTACCGGGCCATCATGCAACTCAGCATGCTGGCATTGTGGGCTCATGGCTATCGTCCTTCCACCTCCCTGGGCCATCACGCCACGATGATTCAATCTTTGGTGGCTTCAGTTGGCTTGGATCCCGCCCAGAATGCGGCTTTTGGATACGTTCAGAGTAAAACGAAATGCGGTGAGTTACTCCGGCCATGATATGGACATTGCCGGTGTGAAGGCGTGTATAGCGGCGGGCGAAGATCTGCTGCAACATGTGCAGCAATGGCTGGCTGAGAACAGGCCCGATCTACTTTTATGAATTCCAACAACATCGTCCAAAAACTCTGGAACTACTGCAATGTCCTGCGCGATGACGGCATGTCGTACGGGGTGTTGAATTGCACCCAAAACTGATCCAGTCGGTGTCTGTAATTGCGGCCTGGGTCGAAGACTTGGCCCGCTCGGTTTCATCCAGCACCGGATGCGCATGTCGCACCGCTACCAGCCTGTGATGCTGACGACGTTGATCAACAACAAAAGGGCCAGGCACATTTTCCCTATCCTCGAATCCACTTTAATGTGCGTTTCTGCGGAAACGTCATTATGTTAAATGCTCCGCCAGCCAGGCATTGAGAACCCGCTGATGCGAACCAACGGCAAAATAACCCACTGGAATGCTGACAAAGGCTATGGCTTCATCACTCCGAGTTCAGGGGCCAAGCAGGTGTTTGTGCACGTTCGGGCTTTCCGCAACAGGAACCGCCCGCCCGAAGTCAATCAACTGGTGACGTTTGAGCTATCGATCGATGCACAAGGCCGTCCGTGCGCCGAGGATGTCGCCAGGGCTGGCGAACAGCGTCAGCGCGAAACCCGTCGCGGTGGCCCGCGATTGGGGCTTGGCAGGGCGGCTTCGGTGCTTGTCCTGGTCGGCGTGCTGGGGGTGTTTGTTTACCCAAGACTGAATGAGTTTTTCTTGCGCTCGAGCGTTACGACATCGCCCCTGGTGAGCCCGGCCGAGGTGGAGCCTCCAAAATTTCACTGCGACGGGCGTACCCATTGCTCGAACATGACTTCCTGTGAAGAGGCGACCTTCTTTATTCGGAATTGCCCGGGCACTGAGATGGATGGAGATTACGACGGGGTACCCTGCGAAAGTCAGTGGTGTGGCTGACGTGCCGGGAGTGCATGAGCGATTTCGCGGATGCCTGCTTGGGCTTGCAGTCGGTGACGCCGTCGGTACGACGCTGGAGTTTCGCCCGCCGGGAACATTCGAGCCGCTGACCGACATGGTTGGCGGAGGCCCTTTTGGGCTTTTGCCCGGGCAGTGGACCGACGACACTTCGATGGCGCTCTGCCTCGCGACCAGCCTGATCGAGCAAGGCAGTTTTGATGCCCACGACCAAATGCATCGTTACTGCCGATGGGCAGACAGCGGCTACCTGAGCAGCAACGGGGTCTGTTTCGACATTGGCAACACCGTGGCCTCCGCCCTGCGGCGTTACCAGCGGGACGGGAACCCCTTTGCGGGGTCTGACGATCCGGGCAGCGGCCGGCAACGGGTGCATCATGCGGCTCGCGCCGATCCCGATGTACTTTTTCCCAGACCTCGACGTCGTGGAGCAATTCGCCGGGGAGAGCTCGCGCACTACGCACGGCACCAGAGAATGCATCGATGCCTGCCGCCTGCTGGGAAGAATCATCTGCCGGGCGCTCCTTGGAAAGCCAAAGGATGAGGTCATTCTGGGTGATGCCGATTCTTTCGTCTCAGCGGAACGTATTGCGGCAATCGCGGGTGGAGCTTATCGAACCAGGTCGCAGTCACACATCCACGGGTCCGGCTACGTCGTGGAAAGCCTGGAGGCGGCTTTGTGGGCGTTCAGTCGCACGAGCAATTTTGCGGATGCGGTTCTGCTGGCCGCAAATCTCGGCGAAGACGCCGACACGACGGCCGCGGTGTGTGGCCAGGTCGCCGGGGCTTACTACGGCGAAGCGGGCATCCCATCCCACTGGCTGGAGCGCCTGGCGCTTCGTTCGGAGATTGCAACCCTGGCCGATCAGCTCGGCACGAGTTCCGAAAAGCGCGCTTGATGCATGGCAACAAATGGGCCTGGCAACAAAAGGGCCGGGTACATTTTCCAACTGCACAGCTCACGCCGCGTGGTGCGGCTGCAGCGCTCCTGACTGCGATCCGGAATGACCCGAAGAATGTAATCTCTGCGCTCAATTCAAGTTAATCCGTATCCTCGAATCTACTTTAATGTGCGTTCCCTCGGGAACGCCCATCTGTGTGGAAGGCCACCCTGTCCCTCCCTGAATTTTGGAAACGCCTTGTCACGATCAGCATTGCCGCGTGTTTTTCTTACACCCGTCAGGATGGATTTCGCCTTTGCACTCGTCATGGCTTAGGCCAGACTGCAAACTCGATTATTGACGTGTACAATTTATCCATGAAACCAGCAGCCATTGAGAAAGAAGCACTTCACCTGCCCATCGAAGCGCGTGCCAAGCTCGCGCAACGCCTTCTGGAAAGCCTGGATGATCTTTCAGAGCAGGATGCCGAGCGGGTCTGGCTTGTTGAGGCTGAACGCCGCGCTCGCGAAATTGACGAAGGTAAGGTCCAGCTGGTATCAAGCGAAGAGCTTGAGCGCCGCGTACAGGAACACCTTAGGTGAAGTATCAGCTCCATCCGGAAGCGGCTCTGGAGCATGAAGAACAAGTTGCCGACTATGAGGCGCGGGCATCAGGCCTCGCAGCTCTCGCTCAGAAGGGTTTCCTTTCAGCATCATATTTCGCGAGTCTGGCGGCGCCATCCAGATTCTGGCAGTTGCCCATCATCGCAGGCGTCCGCGCTATTGGGCCGCACGGCTCTAACACCCATCAGCCCCTGCCGATGCAGGGTCGCCAGTTGGCGCTGCCGCTGCGCTCCTGACTGCGATTCGGAATGACCCGAAGAATGTAATTTCTGCGCTCAATTCAAGTTAATCGCTATCCTCGAATCTACTTTAATGTGCGTTCCAGCGGGAACGCGGGTGAGCCGACACGACACTTGGCGCGCTTGAGCACAAGCAACACTCTGGCCTGGGGCGCGGCATTTGCCGGAGATTTCCTACGCAAGAACAGCGATTCTCCCATTCAGCCGCGCCTTCTGGTTCCCCCAGAATTCCCATGCTGACACTTGCTATGTACACAGAACGTGCATACACTCAAAATGAAAACCGAATGGGATTCAGCAAAAGCAGCTTCAAATCTGCGAAGCATGGCATCGACTTTTCTGATGCCGCTGTCGCATTGGAAGACAGAAACGCATTGACGATTGAGGATTCAGACATGCAGAGCAGCGGTTAAAACTCTGGCTCTTGGTCCACAGCTCGCAGTGTTGATCGTGCACACGAACACCGTCCGGATTATTTCAGCGCGACGGCAGACCGGAGAAACCGGCTATTACTTCGATGGAATAAGCCATGAGTGAAGACTTCAGTAAAGGAAAACGCGGCCCAGTTGTTCCCCCCGACCCAAACAAGCTGCGGATCACCATCCGCCTGGATGGCGACATCATCGCGTACTTCAAGCGCAAGGTGCATGAAGCGGGTGGCGGCAATTACCAGACGCTGATGAATCAGGCCCTGCGCGAATTAATTGATTCGGACTCGAAGCCATTGGAAGAGCGCTTGCGCAAGGTCATCCGCGAAGAGTTGCGCCAGGTTTCTGAACCCCGCTAAGATCTTGAAGCAGCGCTTCCAAGGGGGCAATGAATTATGAATGGAAGGGCTGACCGGCCCCTTAAACCGATGAAAATCAGGCCGATCCGAACCAAAGCCGACTATGCTGCCGCCATGAAGCGAATCGACCAGGTTTTCGACGCCAGGCCAGGCACTCCCCAGGGCGATGAACTCGAGGTGCTAACGCTGTTAGTTGAAAACTATGAACGGCAGCACCATCCGGTTGAAGCGCCTGACCCGGTGGAATTTATAAAGAATGTCATGGAGTTCATGGGGCTGGGCCAGAACGAACTGGCGGTGGTACTGAATTCACGTTCCCGGGCCTCGGAAATACTCAGCCGCAGGCGCCCGCTGACCTTGTGGCAGATCCGCAAAATTTCAGCCGCCTGGGGGTTGCCGGCTGATTCTCTTATTTCTGAGTATGAAGTTGCCTAGACCTTTATCGGATTGCTGCCCCGCATGGGGTGTCTATAAAACATCCTGAAGCAAGCCAGATTGAAGTAGGATTGAGCTATGAAATACGCGGTTGTCATCGAACAGGGCGGAACGAGTTTTGGCGCCTGGGTTCCGGATCTCCCGGGGTGTATCGCCGTGGGCGAATCCCGGAAAGAAGTGGTCCCAACAAATGGGCCGGATACATTTTCCAACAAATGTATCCGGCCCCTTTAAGCAGGCCCCTTTAAGCAGTCATTGTTTGTCCATAATTGACTATTGTCCACGTAACATGGACAATACTAAATAATGGACATGAAATTGCAAGAACATGAATTGCTAAACGGCGCAATCGCTGCCGCCCAAGCCTTTGGGGTAGACCTCAAGGTTAAGCCTATTGAGCCGCGCATTGGCAACAAGCGGGTGGACGCAATCCTTACGCTGCGGGTAAATAACCAAACAACCCAATTCCTGGCTGAGATAAAAAAAGGTCTGCGCCCGGCTACCTTAGGCGCGGCCTTGTTGCAGGTTCAGCAGTTGGAACAGCTGGGCGGTCCGGTTATGTTGGTAACGGACTATGTCACACCCCAAATGGCTGAAACCCTACACGAGCGCGGGGTGGCTTTTCTCGATACGGCGGGCAATGCCTATATCAATCAACCGCCCCTGCTGATTTGGGTAAAGGGACAACGCCCGGCAGAAAAGGCCAACATCGCGCATAACGGTGGACGAGCTTTTAAACCCACCGGCCTGAAGGTAGTTTTTGCGCTCTTGTGTCAGCCTGATTGGATAGACCTGCCCTACCGGGAGCTTGCGCCGCTGGCAGGTGTAGCCCATGGAACGGTGGGCTGGGTGATGGCGGGTCTGGTTGAAGGCGGCTTTGTCGTTACGCTGGGGGATCGGCGCCGCTTGCGCAATCGTCGTCGTTTGCTGGATATCTGGGTTGAGGCTTATGCACGAGCTTTGCGCCACAAGCTCTTACTGGGGCAATACCGCGCCCCCGCACGGGACTGGTGGCAAGCTGCTCAAGTGCAAAACTATGATTTGCAATTGGGCGCCGAACCGGCAGCTGCTCAACTCGATCATTACCTCCGCCCAGGTGTAGCCACGTTCTACGGAAAAAAAGTGCCTGGCAAGTTTATTGCAGATCACCAACTGCAAACCGATCCCCAAGGCGATGTCGAAATACGCAAGCGGTTCTGGAACTTTGACCACGATTGGGCCAGGCCCGCACTGGTGCCACCGGTGCTGATCTACGCGGACCTATTGGCTGCTGGAGATGCCCGCTGTATTGAAGCGGCTGAGCGGATTTATAAGGAGCACCTTGCTCAATTTTTCGAACAAGATTGAACTGAGCTATCTGGCCGAGCTGGCGCAAGCCTTGGCTCGTGTGTCTCCAGACTTACCTTACTTCCTGGCGGGGGCAACCGCACGGGATTTGTTGCTGGAGCAGGCCCATAACATCAACCCAGGGCGAAATACTCGGGACATTGACCTGGCCTTAATGGTGAGCAATTGGCCGGCCTTTGAGTTGTTGCGCTCGGCGCTGCTTGAAAGTGGCCCGTTCAGCCCGGTTGGCACTTTGCAGCACAAACTGACATTCAATGGCTTATACGAGTTGGACCTGATTCCGTTCGGAGCCATTGAACAAGCTGACCGGACCATAGCCTGGCCGCCCGAAGGCGACATCGTGATGGGTGTATTCGGTTTCCAGGAAGTTTTTAACCACACCCTGTTGGTGCAATTACCAGAAGAGCAAAGCATAAGAGTGGTATCGCTACCTTCATTGGTAATTCTGAAACTGATAGCCTGGGAAGAACGACGACTTCGCCGCCCTGGTACCGATGCACACGACATTGCGCTGATCCTGCGTCGATATCTGGATGCTGGAAACCTGGAGCGTCTGTACGCAGTAGCTCCACAAATGGTGGAAGCTTCGAACTTTGATTACCAAGAGTCAGGCGCCTGGCTGTTGGGCCACGACATGGCCGACTTGTTGCCGCCTTCGGCACAGTCTCGTTTGATCGAGTTGCTGAAGCGAGAAACGGATGTTGCTGGTAGGGTGAATCTGATTGGAGACATGCCCATGAATGCAGACCTCGGCTTGAGATTGCTGCAGAATTTGGCACAGGGCTTTGGAATTAGAGAAAACAAATTAACAGCAGATCTTTACGGCGGTAAACGTGACCAGGGTGGGTGAAAGTCTGGAGCGAACCACTCGGAGCAGAAGGCAGGGGTCAGGTGCTGCAAAGATAGCGTGGAGTAAGGGGTGAAAATCATTGTTCTCAAATCCCTCCGATTTATTGGCACGCACTCCGAATACGATGCAATTGATGTGGAGGCGATCTAATGAAAATCAGGCCGATCCGAACCAAAGCCGACTATGCTGCCGCCATGAAGCGCATCGATCAGGTTTTCGACGCCAGGCCAGGCACTCCCCAGGGCGATGAACTCGAGGTGCTAACGCTGTTAGTTGAAAACTATGAACGGCAGCACCATCCGGTTGAAGCGCCTGACCCGGTGGAATTTATAAAGAATGTCATGGAGTTCATGGGGCTGGGCCAGAACGAACTGGCGGTGGTACTGAATTCACGTTCCCGGGCCTCGGAAATACTCAGCCGCAGGCGCCCGCTGACCTTGTGGCAGATCCGCAAAATTTCAGCCGCCTGGGGGTTGCCGGCTGATTCCCTTATTTCTGAGTATGAAGTTGCCTAGACCTTTATCGGATTTTTGTTCACATAACTCCTGACGCTACCCCGCATGGGGTGTCTATAAAACATCCTGAAGCAAGCCAGATTGAAGTAGGATTGAGCTATGAAATACGCGGTTGTCATCGAACAGGGCGGAACGAGTTTTGGCGCCTGGCTTCCGGATCTCCCGGGGTGTATCGCCGTGGGCGAATCCCGGAAAGAAGTGGTCCAGCTCATTCAGGAGGCCATGGAACTGCATCTTCTAAGCCTTCAGGAGCAGGGCGAGAAAATCCCGTCACCGGCATCGTCCGTCGAAATAATTGACGTCGCTGCATGAATTGACAGACGGGGCATTTCCGATTTCACCAAGGAAATAAGCAGCAGAGTCACGAGGGGCGAGCGACTCCATCACCCTCATGCTGAAGAAAGCGGGCGGACTTTCAGTTTGCTGGCGTACCGGCGTACCTGGCTAAGATCGTAATTCATCTGCAACCGCATCCAGCCATCTGCGGTTCCCCAACCCATCTTCTCCAGCCGCACAGCCATTTCAGCTGAAATTCCGGCTTTCTCATTGACCAGGTTATTCAACGCCTGCCGGCTTACGCCCAAAGCCTTTGACGCGGCCGTGACCGTGAGCTCCAGTGGCTCCAGGCAGGTCATCCGCAGGCGTTTGCCTGGATGGGGCGGTTCTTTCATGGGCATGGTGGTAGTTCCTTTTTCAATGGTAATCCACGAGGTCTATATCAAAAGCCTTTCCATTTTTCGAATCTGAAAACTATGCGCCAGTTACCGGAGACCGCGACGGAATAATGTCCGGACCAATCTCGTTTTAGCGCATGCAATCGGTACCCAGGCCGTCGCAAGTGATTGATGGTTTCGGCAGCGTCAAGGTCAGCCAGAATCAACTCCACCTTGTCAATCCGACTCGGACTGATCCTGCTGCCATCAGCTCTTTCATATAGCCGCTTCAAGCCTCGATGTTTAAAGCTCGCGATCATGTGGATGATAGTAGTGACACGTGTCACTTGTCAATGTAAACCTGCTTAATCAGTGAAGTGACCAGTGTGATGATTGCAGCAAGGGAGGTATAGGGTCGCCCACTCCCGGAGTTCTTAGGAAATTGGCGCTTGGTTGAATAAGGCCCTCAGACGCTGAGACTTGAGCAGGTCCGGACAAGGCAATCACCTTTTCTAATCCCCACGCTCATGGCA
>CAWARM010000006.1:0-219044 GCA_963784425.1 uncultured Gammaproteobacteria bacterium | reverse complement strand
GCGACAGAGCGAACACGCGACCAAGAGGTGCGTACCAGTAGGGGCCAATATCGAAACCGAAGTAGAAGCGGTCATCGTTACTGACGTGTGTCTGACCTCTATTCTCATGACGAATGCGGTCGTGGGTCTTGGATTCGAGGATTGGAAGAGGCGATGCATTTATGCATTCGAGGCGGTCCTTGAGGTTATCCCGGTCTACCAATATCCCATTGTTCACGAGTGCGAGCGCCGCGTGCGCGGCAAACTGCCGGATGAGGACATGAGGTTGGTCTTTCAACGCCCAATCAACAAGCTGGCCCGCAAGAGGCGCAAGCACCGCTGGAAATTCGGCTGCGGCGCGTCCTATGCCGATCAGGAACCACTGCAACGCATGCAGGCGATAAAATGGCAGTCTTGCATCTACAAATGGGCCGGCACTTTTTTCGGTGGCGAATTTGACTAAATGACTGAGCACGTCTCGCCGTCCCAAGGCAACAAGACCCAGGACCGCGTGAGCACCCTCCCACCGCAAGACGGCCAGCGGTGCCGCCATAGAGGCCCAGATATAGCCTGCCAGCGAAACCTTGATTTCCTCAGGCGGCACGAGTTGGCTCGACCACGGGCCGTCTCCGTCATTGTCCTCCAAGACTGAAGTGAAGAAGCTGAGGCCGAGCCTTAAAGCGTCAAGTGCCTCATTTTCGGACAGCTTGATGGCGAGCAAGCCAACCAGCGAGAATAATCGGTCAGAATCTGCAAGGTCGGGGGTTTCGGCGATGGCGTCGAGTACGATCTCGACAATATCGGCCTCGCTTAGCCCAGCCAATGCGCACGCGGTTTTGAAAGGCAGCACTTCATAGTGCCGGCTCTTTGCAATGCCCATGCAGTAGCGTCTGCAAAACATCTTCATCGTGCCCGCGAACGCGCGCATGGTCGCTGGCCGGTCTTTCCAAGCATCGGGTGCTTGCTCCAAAAAATTTCGGAAATGGTAAAGTTCGAATTCGGGCGTTTTGCCTACAGCCTCGATGAAGGCTGCTTCGGAACCAACTGGGACGCGCCCGATCGCTTCCTTGAAGAATTGGTCGTGGTTCCACGGCGGCTCCGCACTTTTGAATGTCGAATAGGCTCGCGCCAGACCATCTGCGTTCGTTGGATCCCAATCAGCAAATACGCCGTCCCAGTTCCGCGCCGACCTGGCCAACACATCATTCGGCTCTTCGACCTGCTTGTACTCCGGCTTTTTACCGGCGCGCTTCTCTATCTCGTCAAAGGCAATAGCCTCATCGAGGTCGTCTATCATCACGCCATGTCGGGATGTAATCTCCTTTAGTTTCAGGAAGTTTCCACCGTTGAATTGCATGTAGCGATAAAGATACGCCGTCGCTACCTCCTTCTCGTCCGGCGTCGTGCATGCCGCCAGGACACTATCAGTTAACTGGTCATAGCTCCATTGCGCGCGAAAGCCGATCAAGGGCAGTGCATCTCGCGGATCCAGACTGCCTCGCTCGATTAGGCACTGTACGGCTATGGGAAGAATCCGTTCTGACCATCCAAAACCTCGGTCGCGCCAACGACTCAGTATCGCCAGGGCCGACGACGCGCAAAGACCGCACAGCGCTTCGACGGTGGCGTGCCAATTAAAAGACTCGTCCAGTGCGACATAATCATAGGTCAGCTCGGCGCAGCGTGCGAAGTGATAAGCTTCCTCTGGTGTCGAACGGTCGCCACGAGCCGCGCGATCCGCCAAGTCCAAAATTGCATCCCAACGCGAAGAATTCCTCGTCGCCAATCTTGCTCGCCACTTCAACTGCTTCAAAGAAAAGTGCGTCAGCATCTGACTTGCTTACTGTGAGAATAGCGCGAGCCGCGTCGATATATCCGTCTGCCTTATTCTCGGCGTCGTCACGCTCATTTTTCATAAGGTTGAACGCTTCCAGGGCAAATCGGAGCGCCACTGTCTTTGTCGCTTCCTTTTGACTACACAACCGCGCGAGGGCCGTCAGTGTTGGGGCAGAGAGAGGCCTTTTCAGGTCCGCCTTCCATTGCGAAAAGACTGCCAATGTTGACGCATCAACCGCATCGATTCGGTGCAGGATGTCCAACCAGAGAAGGGCAATCTCGTTCGAGGTGTGGATATCGTCGCGATAATAGACATTCGCCGCACTCCCGGAAGCTTTTCGCGTCTGTTCGAGTTCATTGTCCAGTGATGCCTTCGTCACACGCCCAAGGAGACTTGACGCCCACAGCTGGTGCCACGGCAACAACTCGCCAATTTCCTGCTGGAACTCCTGAAGATCGCGTGACGAGGAATGCCGGTTCTTCTTATCTAACTCGGCTCGGAGTTCGGTATGAGCCAAGGCACGAAGTTCCAGCACCTGACCTTGCAGAGCCGCACGCAGACAGTACGCCCTGCAATGCCGGAAATCGTGCTTTTGTAAACCGCGATGGCCGTCCGGGGTGGTTCACTTGGCAGATAACCTGTAAGCACTGCCGCCGCCTCTTCTACTGTGCATACTGCATGCCGCAACCCTGCTTCGATTAGTGCGGTTACTGCGTTGAGGCCAGAATCTCGATCGTCCCACGAGTCGCCGTCTTTCAATTTAACGCGCTTGCTGGCAACAAGTCGGAAGGCGCGACCCGTAACTTCGACAGAAGGTGTCTGCTGAATTTCCCTGAGTTCGACGGTGATCGCGAGTACCAGACAGAGGTTATTGCCGGCGGTGCTTGCAAGCGCCTCCACGTCTTGGAGCCGGCCGTGATCGATTAGCTTCCTCGTCACGGCTCGGCCGACCCGAATGATACTTCGCGCGGTCGCCAGCTCCCAAGACTATGCGCACCATCATCGGGACCGTGAATGTTGATATGGGCCAGTGTCAGCTCGACGATATCTTGATCCGAAACCACTTCGTCTTTACGCTCTTCCTCCGTCAGTCGGCCCCAATTGCGCAACCACTCGTGCGCCAAACGCAAACGACTTCGCGCATCACCGATCAGCTCTGCACGGCCAGACAACAAAGCCGCCTCATAGACGTAATGAGAGCCTAGCCAGCCCGAACCGAACGTCCGGCGGGACACGATTTCCTGAATGACGTCGGTTCCTAGGAACGCCGCCGCGAGATCGGTATTCTTTTCCAGAATTTTTCGCTGCCGGTCGTCGCCTGCCGTTTCACCACCCGCCTTCAGGGCCAATTTGGCTGCATCGAGATAGCGCTTTGACCGAAGCCCCGCTTTCAGCGCAAATTGCAGCCGCTGTAATTCAACATCCCGCTTTTCCAAAGGGCTCGTTTCCGGAAGCGCCGCCGAGGCCAGAGCTAACTCCACAAGCTCTGAAAACTTCCCGGCTTCCAGCATCAACTGTGGCAGCACCGACGCCACGTAAGCACTTGTTGTTGCAAGTGGAGTCAGACTTGCAATAAACCCATCCATTGCGCTGGGCGGTGGCTTGAATTTCTCGCGAAACCACGTTTCAGCAGGTTCATCGAAGAATTGAAGTGTTTCGCCGGCCAGGAGCAGTGGACAACCAATGTTGATCGCAAAACTCTTTGATGGCCCTTTTGTTGACTCCTGACAATTGAGACAATACTGGGATTGGAATCAGCGGTCGGAGGGCCGCAAGGCCTGCACAGATCTTGTCAACCTGTGCCCTCTCAACGGGGCCAACGCTGTCCTTCAACTGCGTGATGGCACCTTCCAACAAGCTAGCAATTGTGTCTTCAACGGTTGTCGGGTTGGGCCCAAGCAGGCGCAGCGTGTCAGGAAGCGTATTATTGCGGGACAGAGCGAGCGCCTGGACACGCGGGTTGTGAGAACTCAGACGATGGAATTCGTCGATGTCGCGTCCGCTTGCTTCCGCGAACCATTGTCGAAGATGGGCGGCCGTTTCCTCACGGCTGAACGGCTCAAGTTCGCGCCGAATAGCCTCGACTGGTGGATCAAGATAGTGTTGACGATGCGAGCGGCACAAGAAGACCAGACGAACGTTGTCTGGCATTTTCTCTCGAATCAGGTCTCGGACGAAAGATCGCGTCTCGCCAATCTCCTCGGCCTCCATTTGCGCGTTGTCGGCTGCGTCTACAACGATGCACAGCAGCGCATTGGAGGTGGTGCACCTAATCACCGTAGCCGCTTGCTCTATCCGGTGAACGAACGCCCGCACATAGGCTGATGCGTCGGCATGAGACGTGGGGATAAGAAAGTGGCAAAGGGTCTTGGCTGCGATCTCGTTCGCAATTTGCACCAAGGCGTCTTTATGCCGGTGACGATAGCCCGACGCATTGCGATACAGACCGTTTCCAAAACAGTCATACAAGATGCACGTTGATCCGTTTGGAAGGCCGCGCGCGATATGGGTTGCCAACACCGTCTTACCGACTCCGGCAGAGGCGTGAATGACCACCGGGGCCCCAGCCCCGACGATCGCGCGCATGACGTCTGGTTCTTGGACGCGGGGAACGGCACCATCCAGATTCTCGACCATGCAAGGAGCCGGAAAGAGCAGGCTTTCATCGGTGCCCAGGGCCCTTAGAACATCCATCTTGGTGATGGTCGGGTTCTTTGCTCCTTCAGATAGAGCCCTGCGAGTGACAAGCTCTTTTAGTTTCAATGGGCCATCAACGTCGGTCTCAGGCAGATACCCATGCACCTCCTGAAAAAGGATGTTGCGCTGATCCCAATAATCATCCTGCCGATCCTCGAAACGCAGCAGCTTAGAAAACGCGGTGAGGGAATCGCCGCTCAGGTCAGTAATTCGTTCGAGCTTCTTGAGTTCGTTCGGATGGCGAGGCTCTGCCCCATTTGTGACATCGATCACGGACTCCGCGAAGTCCGAGCCGATTGGCCTGTTAGTGACAAACCAAAATTCAAGCCTTTCCGAGAGCGCATCGACCGAGAAATTTGGGAGCAATTCTAGGTAACGCCTGGCGAAAGCTCTTATAGTTTTCTCCAACCCGCTTGCCGTCCAAGGTTCGGTTGCATGCAATGTCGAATGTTTGAGCTGCATGTACCGGACAAGCCGCGCTTCTTTAATTTCCTCGCTCCCGAAATACTCCGCAATATCGATAACTTCTTCGCCGCCGCTGAACGAATCCCCACCCGCCCTTTCGTCTGGCGATGGTCCCTCGATGCTGATAGCAACCAGGTCACTCTGCGTCGAAAGAAGCTGTAGGCAACGCCGGGCGGCCCACAGATAATGGAATTGATCACCATCGCGGCTATAACTAAATGAGATCGGCTCTTGGCATCGTTAGCTCAAACTCAGAGTTTTCGCGCGTGCTATGTATGTAAGACCCGACGGAGGACGCTTTCCGCATCGTTTAGCTGCAGCTCGCCGGAGATAAGCTTGGGCAGCAGAGCGTCACGCAGGGCAGCAAGCGCTCGCGATTCGCGAGCAACATCAGAGGAGCGCGAGAAGAGTGGCCGAATTGTCTGCCCAAAGCGTGCCGCGATCTCTTTGCTGGGAGTAACGACGAGATAATAGGAAAGGGACTCGGCGGGAACGCGTTGGCGGCCGCTGGACCCCGTCATGCTCTGAATCGCGAAGTCTCGGAACTCGGTGCCTGCGCGCGAGGCAATAAGCAAATTCGGGAGGAAGCGGTGGCTTCGGCCGCAGCACGATGTATTCAGTCGAGCCCCACCCAACCTGACCTTCCTTTAGGGAAGTCGATGTACGCAGTCTTGCCGTTCTTCCAAACACGGCGCTGATCCGTGCCACGAGAGTATCGCCGTTCGTGAAATCGCATTCTCCGAAGCTGAATGCACTATCTTCACCACCACGTCAGGCGTGTGACCACGGGTGGGCATGTTGGCCATATCAAGGTATGGGTTGCTATGTCACCCTTGCGCAGGGGCCGCGTCGGATTGACCTCGATGACGTCTGGCAGTGGGGCAACCACCCACCCCCTCGGAATCTCCCCCAGCTCCGAGTCCTCGAAGGAGTCCGGGAAGAGGTCGGCGAGGGGCTGGGCATGCCGGGTCGCGGCCTTCGGCCTTGGCGCGGACGGGGTCGAAGCCCACGAACCACGACTTGAAGAGCGCCCGCGCCATCGCCTCCAGCGTCTCGTTCATCCGCCGGTTCAACTCGATCTTGTCGTCCAGCGTGCCGAGGATGTGCGCGATGGCGTGTTGTTCGCCTATTGGCGGCAAAGGTAGCACCACCTTGCGGAGCTCACTTTGCTTAATCCCAAGAACTGTCGTGCCAGTTGCTCTTGAATGGAGCTGTTCCTGCACGGCATCGGACTGCATCAGGAATTTCAGAAAGTCATTGTCAACAATACCTGGCTTCCCGCGAAGACAGATGAGCCTTTGAGCAAGCGCTACGCGCTCACTGCCAAGCTGGGCAACCTCTCCTAGCGGTGCTTCGGTGGTCACGACAACGTCTCCACGCTCGGGAATGCCGCGACGCATCCAGTCGACATAGTCCGATTCGGCGATGAATTCGTCGGGAGTTTCGATGCGGCCGCCCTTGACCACCTTCGCCGTAATTAGCGGGATACCACGAAGTTGTTTTACGGGGCGTCTTTCCGCGGTAATCGATGACTGCGACCATCGCTTCGTCGATTGGCCTTTCGGTCCACTCACCCGCGACCCCCAATCTCGGCTTCGTGCTTGCCTTCTGCACCACTCCTTGTCCCGCTTTGATAATCTCGCGGAACGACTCAACCGGTCGTGGCCCAATCACCACGACATCCACTTTCCACGGCAGATCCGACTCGGAAAAATCGTCGTGACAATGACGCGCTCACGCCTCAGGCTCAATGGGTTATCGGTTTAATCAACCGCTCAAAATCGAGGTCGGAGTATTCTTTGGCCGTCCACTTGGCACGCGATCCAAAGGCCCAAACCTCGTGCCGCGGCACGTGCTTTTGCAGGATGTCGCGGACGATTTTCCAATGATCCGGATGAATGTCGATGAGCGGTGTTTTCACTAGTCAACCCTTTGCTTGAGCTCGTCTCGCAAATGTTTCACTTCTTCAAGAAAGGGTGGAATACCTTCAACCACTTCGATCGCAATCTTCTCGTCATAGGTGTGGCTGGTTTTCGCTCGCATGTCGCGATAAATCTTCCATGCCGACCAGTCACCCAGCAATAACCCCGCCTCATTGCCAGAACGAATCAGGTCCTGAAACGAAGTCAAGTCGAACAGTTGGGGCGAGGCTGATGTGCTTTCCAGGTACCTCTTGAGTGTCTTGTGGGCGATTTCATACAGTAACTCAAAACGCTGAATCAGGCCGTCACGAATCAAGGTCTCCGTGGTATCGCGCTGATAAGTCTCCCAACCTTCTTCAAAGCGAGTAATAGCATTCGAAAGTGGGGTGATATCAATAATCATCGCTATTCCTCCAAAGGAAGTCCCTCAAGCGCAGAAAGGTTGGCGGCGATGGCAGCATCCAGCTTCGCGGCCTCGGCCTGCTGCTCGCGCAGCGTCGCGGTGAGCCGCTTCATCTTCTCCTCGAACGGCTCGCCGTCGTCCTCGACGGCCTCGGCGCCGACGTAGCGCCCGGGCGTGAGCACGTGGCCGTGCTTGCGGATGTCTTCGAGCGTGGCGCGCCTTGCAGAAGCCGGGCACGTCGGCGTACTCGCCCGCGCTCCCTTGTCGCCGCGCCAGGCGTGGTAGGTGCCGGCGATCTTGGCGATGTCCGCGTCGGTCAGCTCGCGGTGGATGCGGTCGACCATGCGTGCCGAGCTTGCGGGCGTCGATGAACAGCGTCTCGCCGCGCCGGTCGCGGAAGTCGGCCGTCTGGCCGCTTCTTGCTGCGGGTCGAGGAACCAGAGGCAGACCGGGATCTGCGTCGAGTAGAAGAGCTGGCCCGGCAGCGCCACCATGCAGTCCACCAGGTCGGCCTCGATGATGGCCTTGCGGATCTCGCCCTCGCCCGACTGGTTCGACGACATCGAGCCGTTGGCCAGCACGAAGCCGGCGATGCCGGTGGGCGCCAGGTGGTGGATGAAGTGCTGCACCCAGGCGTAGTTGGCGTTGCCCGCGGGCGGCGTGCCGTAGACCCAGCGCTTGTCGTCCTTCAGCAGCTCGCCGCGCCAGTCGCTGTCGTTGAACGGCGGGTTGGCCAGGACGTAGTCGGCCTTGAGGTCGGGGTGCCGGTCGTTGTGGAAGGTGTCGCCGTGCGCGATCTGCGCGTCGATGCCGCGGATGGCGAGGTTCATCTTGGCCAGCCGCCAGGTGGTGTAGTTGGACTCCTGGCCGTAGATGGAGATGTCGCCGATCTTGCCGGCGTGGGCCTCGATGAACTTCTCGCTCTGCACGAACATGCCGCCCGAGCCGCAGCAGGGGTCGTAGACGCGGCCCTTGTAGGGCGCGAGCATCTCGACCAGCACGCGCACCACGTGCGAGGGCGTGTAGAACTGGCCGCCGCTCTTGCCCTCGGCGCTGGCGAAGCGGGCGAGGAAGTATTCGTAGACGCGGCCGAGCGTGTCCTTGGCGCGGTCGGCGGCGCTGCCGAGCGCGATGTCGCTGACCAGGTTGATGATCTGGCCGAGGCGCTGCTTGTCGAGGCCGGGGCGGGCGTAGTCCTTGGGCAGCACGCCCTTGAGCGACGGGTTGTCGCGCTCGATGGCGGCCATCGCGTCGTCCACCAGCGTGCCGATGGTGGGCTGCGGGGCGCTGGCCTTCAGGTGCGACCAGCGGGCCTCCTTCGGCACCCAGAAGATGCTGGCGGCGCGGTACTCGTCGCGGTCCTCGGGGTCGGCGCCCTGCGCCTTCTGCGCTTCGAGCTCGGCGTGCTTGGCCTCGAAGGCGTCGGAGATGTACTTGAGGAAGATCAGGCCGAGGACGACGTGCTTGTACTCGGCCGCGTCCATGTTGTTGCGCAGCGCGTCGGCGGCGGCCCAGAGCTTGGCCTCGAAGCCGAGGTTGGCGGTGGTGTCGTTCTTCTTGGCGGTGCGCTTTGCCATCGGCTTCGAGTATACCACCGTGAGTTCACCCAACTTGGTGTTGCTGCAACCAGTTTGCGCGAGAGTCAAAGGATGGCGCACCGGCTGACCTGGCCGGCTATTTAGTCCGTGGCGATCGTCGAGCGTCCAGCCGGCCAGCAGCTACTTGAACAGGGGAAAACCATCCGTGCCCACGTGGAATTTCCGCACGGTGCCAGTCGCCGCTTCGGTTACGTAGATGGACTGCTCACCCTTTGCGCCGAACACCAGGTTGGTCGGATAGATGCCGCCGACTTCAATTCTCCTGACAACTTTGCCCTTGGGATCAAGCACGGTGACATCGCCCTGGCCGAACACCGCCACGTACAGGTTGCCATCCGCCCCGAACTTCATGCCGTCCGGCCCCTTGATGCCAGGCGCCGCCGCCGGGTTGATGACGTTGCCGAACACTTCTTTCTTACCGGTGGTCCTGCCGTCTCTCCATTCGTAGCGATGAATCAGGCCCTCCAGTGTTTCGGCAATGTACAGGTTCTGGTCCGGACCAAAAGCGATGCCGTTGGTGAAGCGGATGCCCTGGTCTATGGTTTCGACGCTACCCGATTTGACATTGACCCGGTACACGCGACCGTCATACCTGAGGTTTTCCCAATCGGGGTTGAGTGCACCACCCGGGGCGAATTCTTCCACCTCGATGCCGGAATCGGTCAGGTAAAGGTCACCATTGGGGGCAAATGCCAGGTCATTGAGGAACAGGAAGGGCTGTCCTTTTCCCGCTTTGGCAAATGCTTCCTGGTGACCTTCCAGTGTCAGCTTGACCAGCGCTTTCTGCGCCGTCTCGGCTACCCAGATACCACCGTCAGCATCCTGGGCCAGTCCGTTTGGCCGGCCGGTGCGAGCCACCCTGCGACGGGTTTTCCCGTCCTTGCTGATCCAGGTGACGCAGCCCGTGTCCGGCGTCATTTCGGTGAACAGGAAATTTCCGTCCGGCAACAGCACGGGCGCTTCGGGAAAACCAAGGCCGCTGGCAAAAATGGTCATGGTGTAAATCTCCGGTTCTAAATACAGGTCATGGGCTGATCAGCCCTTGCGGTATTTTGCCATGGCTGCGTCGGTAAAATCAGTGGATGCACCGGGTTCGGCGGGGCTGAGGCACTTGCCATCCTTTAGCTGAATCTGGTGGCGGAACGGCCCCTGCTCCCAAATGGGAATGACTTCCAGCAGCCAGTTGTTGGGAATGGCTTTCACCAGATGCTGGTGGACCTGCATCAAGTCCCCGGCATGCGGACAGACGCGCAGATTGGCGGTGTTAGCCAGTGCTGCCACCTCCAGCCACGGCGTGATACCGCCAACGCGGCACACATCCACCTGCACCACGTCCACCGCATTATTTTCAATGTAATCGCGGAATGCATGGGTGGTGTAGACGTGCTCGCCGAGTGCGACCGGAAGGCTGGTGCGTTGCTTGAGCACCCGGTGCGCCTTGATATCGTCCGGATGCAGGGGCTCTTCGATCCATGACAGATCCAGTTCCTGCAGCAAACCGGTGGCCTGGCTGGCCTGCATCAGATCCCATTTCTGGTTGGCATCAGCCATCAGCAGGACGCCGGCGGAAATAGCCTTCCTGACCGCACTGACCCGGCGGAAATCTTCCCGGCTGTCCGCCATCCCGACTTTCATCTTCAACGCGGTGTAGCCCTGGTCAACCAGGCGTTGTGCCTCATCGACCAGTTGTTCGACCGAGTAATTCAGCCAGCCGGCGTGCGTATTGTAGATCGGGATGTCAGAAGATCTCGATCCGCCCAACACCTGCCACAACGGTTTTTCAGCAGCCTTGGCAATGATATCCCACAGGGCAACATCCACCGCCGACTGGGCCATGGTGGTGGCGCCGGCGCGGCCGATCCAGTGGGCTTTGCCAAAATACAGCTGCTGCCAGATTTCCCTGACGTTGCAGGGGTCTTTGCCGATAAGGTCAGGTATGTAAAGCGTATCCAGGACATTCTGGATAACGCTGCCCCCGCAGCCCACGGTCACCGTGTAGCCCGTGCCCGTAATGCCCGCATCGGTATGGATCATCAAGCCGACGAATTCCAGGCTGGTAACCGACTGCATGCTGTCAGCGATTTCGCTGCCTATGGGTATGTCAAGCAGGAACGATTCTGCGCCGCTGATTTTCATGGGCTGGCTGTGTTGGATCCGGGGCTTACCGCTTCGCGCCGACGGGTGCCATGGGATAACCGAGACCCTGGTAATCAAAATCACCGAGCTCGTGCGTGCGCACCGGGTCTGTTGCGGCTGGACAGGCGTAGTAGGCGCGGATTTCCTTGATCAGGCCCTCGCGGGAAAACACATACCACTCGTCACCGCGCAGATAGATGCCCAGCTTGGGTTTGAAATGAGTCCACTCCATCACCGCTTCCAGCCGAGTGGCATCCACGATAATGCGGTCAACGGTCCAGCTGGAGCCGAAGCGCTGCACGGCTGATACCCACCCTGCAGCGATGTTCCGGGCACCAACAAACGTTCCCTGCGGTGCGCCTGCGGGAAAATAGTGCACAGCGTCTTCAGTGAAGTAACTGGCAATGCGGTCGGCGTCGGCCTGTGTACACGCATCAAAATATTCCCGCATGGTAGTCTCCAGGCCCCTGGCTGTCGTGTCTCTCATGATCCTGTCCTCCTAAATGGGCTCTGAATAATTCATCCTTGAATTATCAGAGCACGCCAAACAAAAAGTGTGATTTTTGTTTGGCTTTCATTTTCAAAGACTAACAGTCATTGAAAATGGCGGCACATCCCTGCGCCGCGGAAACTCTCAACTAGTCAGAGTTTCCCTAAAACAATTCAGTATTTTTAACACGCGGTTCACCGCTGAGCGCGAGCGTCACCTCGCCCAGTGATTCGATCCGGCCTTTCACTTCGCGGTGCCCACCGATCTTTCGTGAGCGGATGCAGGTTCCGGGAAGGACGATATGACCCGCCTCCAAGGCGATGCCATAGGGTGCAAGGGCGTTTGCCAGCCACGCAATGCCGCTGGCCGGATGCCCAAGAATGGCACGCGTGTTACCCGTTTCAAGCACTTTGCCATCGATTTCAAGCACCGTTTCAAGGTTATCCAGTTCCAGTTCCCCGGGCTTGTGCCGTTCCGGACCGAGCAGTACACGGGACGACGAACCATTGTCAGCGACCGTGTCCGGGAGTTTTATCTGCCAGTTCACGATACGTGAATCGATGACTTCAAAACACACGGATACATAGTCGGTCGCAGCCAGCACATCGGCGATGGTTACGCCCGGCCCCCTGAGGTCTGCGCCGAGCACGAATGCGGGCTCGACTTCGATTTGTGGATCGATCAGTTCGCCGAGGTCCAGTGGTGAACCAGCTGGCAGGAACATGCTATCCAGCAGGTGCCCGTAGTCCGGTTCGCTCACGCCGAATTTTTCCTGCATGGCCCTGGCAGTGAGGCCAATCTTGTGTCCAAGGATTCGTTGCCCGCCCCGCAGGCGCCGTTCCACGTTGAGCCGCTGGATTTGATAGGCATCTGCCAGGCTCAGGGAAGGGAAAAATTCCGTCAAGGGCGCAATCGGCCTGCGCTCATGTTCTGCCCGGAATAATCTGTCCGCCAGATCGGCCACCGGTACGTCCGGGGTGTTGCTTGTTTTCACGCACGAATCTCCATTACAAATTCAGCCGCATCCCAATTCAGCCCCATGCCAGTTCAACGCTGACCGAGTTTTTCCTGAACGCAATTGAGCGCCGTCCCGGCTACACGACGCGCGCCGTCCGCCAGCATCCGTCCGTCAAAACTGACGCATTGCAGGGCAAATCGTCGCGCCGCCCATTCTCCACAGCTGGCCGGATCATCGATATAAATTCCCAGCGCCAGATGGGCAGGCACGCTTGCGGCAATACGCTCGGCGGCCTGGTGTACTTCCGCACTTCCCGGGAGCACGCCAAGGGAAAGCGCAAGGTCGTAAGGCCCGACAAAAATAGCATCGATTCCCGGCACCGTTGCAATATCCGCCGCCCTGGTCAAAGCTTCCTTGCCCTCAATCTGCACCACGACGTAGGTCGCCTCACCCAGCATTTGCAGAGGCGCTTCCAGTGCATCGAATTTCATCAGCGGAGAAAACCCCCGATTACCAAGGGGCTTAAAGCGCGCCTGTTCTACAATGGCCCGGGCACGTTCCGGTGTACCCACGTGGGGCACCATGATGCCGTGTGCACCCATATCCAGAACTTTTCCAATCAGTCCGGCATCTTCGCCCCAGGTGCGAACCAGTACGGTCAAGCCAGCCGCCTGCCCGGCAACGATCAGGCTCTCGAGCACGGCAAACCCGACGGAAGAGTGCTCCATGTCCAGGACTACAAAATCAAATCCTGCCAGGGCCATGGCGGTCAGGGTCGATGGAGCAGGCAGCTCAATCAGGAAGCTGCCGAGCGCCCATCCAGAAGCTGTTTTCTTGCGCAATGTGTTACCCCGCAACAAGAATTCGGCATGCCGGGCGGAGCCCTCATTGGCAAAATAATTTGGGTTCTTCCAAGGTTTGGCCGGAAGGCTTTTCTTGTTCATTTTCGGTTCCGTCCAGCTACCATGTCCTCATTCCCCGCGGTTTGTTGTGTGAAATCCAAAGGACCGGAAATCCATTACTGACATGTTAGCTCAGGATAGCGCAGGATTCCAGAAATGAAATGCAATCTCCTTGTTTTTCTTGCGACGCCAATCAAGTGGACTATTCACTAACTGGTAGCGCGCAGGCAGCTTCGTGAGTGGACAGGCACTGACATGTTAGATAATATCCTGCGATGCTTGAATTGAACCGCGTGGGGACCGCAATGAAGCCAATCCAATTGTTATTGCTCAGCCTCACTACAGGCCTGTTTCCAGGTCACGCGAGCTCTGCACCCCAGTCTGCACCCCGGGTTGTTTTTACTGAGGTGATCGGGCCATTCACCGGCGCAGACGCCAGGCTTCATCCAGGCAATGCAGCGCCACTGCGCATCGAGTACTACGGTACAGATCTGGGTTTCAGCTACGCGTATGCCGGCCAGATACATTTTCTGTTTGGAGACACATGGGCCACCGAAGCTTACGCTCCCATAGAAGCGTCCACCGGTGCGCGACAGGATGATGGATTCGGCACCGTGGCAATAGCCGACTGGCCCGATCCAGCCGCGATCACCAGCCAGAACATTCCGCTGATTCTGCTGGCGCAAAATCCCGGCACCAGCGAAATGTCCGCCCAGGACCCGGGACACGTCATGGACCTCGGTAAAACGCCGATGGCGGGTTTCAGCAACGGCCATAATGAGTTTGCCATATTCAACGTCACCAAGCCCTGGGGATGCACCACGGATGCGGACTGCAGCAACGATTTGAGCTGTGATACCGGACTGGGTTACGTGGGTGTGAGTTATACCCAGCAGGACGGCCTGACGCTGCCCTGTCTTGATGGGGTGGGAACATGCATCGCCAACACCCTGCCGGAAACCACTGCGGCCCCAGCGTCCGGCAGCGGGTTTTGCAGCGATAGCGGCAGCACGATTTGGGACGACACGCCTGCCGGACGGGTGCAGGCCGTAGCCCTGCAGCAACGCATTGGCATCCGCTCCGAAACCGACCCCAGGAAGTATGGCGATATCCAGCACTGGCTGACCAACAAGTTCCTCAACATGACAGTCCGCACCGTGCAGAGCTTCATACCGGAAAATGGTACTGAACAGGATTATCAGACGGCGAGAGACTCCGGCGACACGCGGCGGGTGCTGATATGGGGACGGCCTGGATTTATCGGGGTCGGCGCCAACGGGCGCACCATGGGCCTCTATTTTGCCTATGTCGACATGCCGGAGGGACCCGGGTTTTCCTGGAAGGTGAATTATTTCACCCACACGGTGGGCGGCGTCCCGCAGTTCAGTTCCAATGAGCGTGACGCGCGTCCGCTGGACCTGGATGCAAGCCAGGCTGGGGTCCAGGCCGCAGAACAGCACGACATCACCAATCAAATGACGGTAGCCTGGATTGAGCCACTGGACAAATGGGTCATGTTCTACGGCGGGGGAATTACTGTCCTGCCTTCGCCGCCATTTCCAGATTGCGGCACACTGCAGCTGTTTACCGGCAGCGAGTGCAAGGACGTAATGGTCGGTGACGGCGCCATCCACATGCGCACGGCAGACAACCCCTGGGGGCCATGGTCCCCACCGCAGGACGTGATCGCCGGTGGCGATCCCAAGGTAGCGGGTTCGGGGCAATACGGCGTCGGCGGCATGCTGCACCACCCCGCCTGCACAATCGAGGGCTGCGCGCCGCATTCGCAGACGGCGTTTTACCACCCGGATGAGTATGGCTTTTTTTACGCTGCCAACATCATCGAACAATGGACCAAAGCAGTGGATGGCGGAGTTGACGTGATCTGGAATGCCTCCACCTGGGATCCGTACCGGGTGGTGTTGCTGCGCACCCGCATCAGTCCCTGAAGAGTGACCCAATACCATGACGAACCGTATATGCTCACTGTCGGCAACTGCGCTGACACTGCTGTTGGCGCTTCCCGTTGCCGCATCCGAGCCGACCGTGGGGCAAACCACTGTGCTCGGACCCTTCACCGGCGTGGGCGCCACCCTGCACCCGGATAATGTTTCGCCTTTCCCCATAGCCTATTACGGCACGGACCTCGGCTTCACCTACCAGCACAAGGACCAGCTGCAGATTCTTTTCGGCGACACGATGGCCAATCCCATAGGCGATCCCATCGAAGCGTCGACCGGACGGACATTCGACGACTCCTTCGGATCCATCAGCCTGACCGACTGGCCTGATCCCACCACATTCGCGCCGGGACACATTCCCCTGATCAAGCTGGGACAGAATCCGGACAGCACCGAAATGGCAGCGATCAACCCGGGGCATGCCATGGAGGGATTCAAGACCCCGGTCGGTGGTTTCAGCAACGGCAGCCGCGAATTCGGAATTTTCTTCACCTTCAAGCCACAGGGATGCAGTTCGGATGCGGACTGCAGCAATGGGATGCAGTGCGACAACGGCCTGGGCTTCGCCGGACCACCTTACAGCACGGATGAGGGAGTGACGTTTGGTTGCGTCGATGGCTCATCGGAAGCTTGCGTCGCCGATACCATGGCTGATGCCAGTGGCGCCGCCGTCGCGGGCAGCGGATTTTGTGTCGACCGCGGCAGTTCCGTTTGGGCCGACAGCGCTATTGGCCGCACCAATGCCATGGGCGTCAAGCTGCTGGTCGGCCTGCGCAGCCTCGACAATCCAAAAATGTACGCCACCGTGCACGAGTGGAAGACCAACCGGTTTCTCAATGTAGCACTGCGCACCGTGAACGATTTCGATCCCGCCGACGCCGCCGATGTATCACGCCAGGACTACCGCCCGGCTGACGGCAATGGCAAGAACCCGCGCGTATTCCTGTGGGGACGGCCTGGTTTCATCGGGGTGAAGAGCACCGGCCGCGACCTGGCACTGTATTTCGCTTACGTGGATCTGCCGACCGGACCGGATTACGCATGGGCGCCGCAGTATTTCAGCGGCCTGGATGAAAAGGGCCAGCCCCGGTTCAGTGCCCGCGAAAGCGATGCAGCGGCGGTGGATCTCGATTCATCCACCCCGGGAGTGCAGGCCACCGAAATGTATGACGTCGTCAACCAGATCAGCGTTGCCTGGGTGGGTGAACTGAACAAGTGGGTCATGTTTTACAGCGGGGGAATTATTAAACTGCCGATCGAGCCTGTGCTGCCCCACTGCGGTGTGCTTGAGTTGTTTGCCGGCCAGGAATGTGCCGATGTGGTGATCGGCAACGGCGCATTCCGTATGCGCACCGCCGACCAGCCCTGGGGGCCCTGGTCACTGCCACAGGACATCATTGCGGCCGGTGACCCTGCCGACGGCGCGATAGGCCAGTACGGCCCGGGCGGCATGTTGCGGCACCCGGACTGCACCGCACCCGGTTGCGCGCCGCATACACCGGCACGTGAGGCTAGTCCGAAGGAATATGGGTTCTTTTACAGCGCCAACATCATCGAGCAGTGGACCCGGCCGGCCGGTGATGGCGTTGACATCATCTGGAACGCCTCGTCGTGGGATCCTTACCGGATCACCCTGCTGCGCACACACATCAAGCGCTAGAATGATGCAATGCAGGAATTCATGAACCTCGAAGGGCGCGTTGCGCTGATCACCGGTGGTGCCGGCGGCATAGGCATGGCCGTGGCCAAGCGCTTTACCGCGGCAGGCGCCAGCGTGGCCCTGGCGGATCTGCGTGAGGATGCAGTCATGGCGGCGGCTGAAGGCTTCGTCGCCAACGGTTTCCGGGCCATTGGCCTGGCGGGAGACGTGAGTCAGTCGCATGTAGCACAGACCCTGGTTGCAGACACACTCAAGGCTTTCGGCCAAATCGATATCCTGGTCAACAACGCCGGGTTCATGGGCCGGACCGCGCCCATCTGGCAACTCGAGGACAAAGATTGGCAGGTTGTCCTCGACGTGGACCTGTCCAGCGTGTTCTATCTCAGCCGCGCGGTGATTCCGCACATGCGCTCACGGCACAGCGGATGCATCATCAGCGTTTCGTCAATTGCCGGAAAAGAAGGGACGCCCGGGCTGATCCCCTACTCCGTGGCCAAGGCAGGCATCATTGCCCTGACCAAAGCCCTGGGCAAGGAGGTTATCCTTGAGGGCATCCGCGTCAATTGCGTGGCGCCGGGCGTAGTTACGACGCCCCTGCTCGATCAATTGCCGCCCGAAGCAGTGAAGCTGATGCTGAGCAAGGCGCCCATGGGACGGTTTGGAACTGCCGAGGAAGTGGCCGCCGTAGTGCATTTCCTCGCCTCGGACGATGCCAGCTTTATAACTGCCCAGTGCGTCGATGCCAGTGGCGGCCGGGCGACATATTAATTGATATTTGGGATTGATTATCTTTCTGGAGACCTGCATGAAAAGAAGCACTGACCGCATTCTCACAACCCATGTTGGCAGCCTGCCGCGTCCCGGCTACCTGGTCGAACTCATGTTTGCCAAGGCCGATGGAAAAGAGGTGGATGAGCAAGAGCTAGCCGGGCCGTCAGAAAGTCTGTGGATGAAGTGGTGCAACACCAGAAGGATGCGGGCATCGACATCGTCAGCGATGGGGAAATGAGCAAGCCGAGCTACGCCACCTATGTAACGGAACGGCTGACGGGTTTTGGCGGACAGTCCAATTTGCCGAAACTCAGTGACATCCTCGAGTTCCCGAATGTATCCAGCGGCTATTTCAACGACCCGGGCGTCAAGCACCTGAACAAGAATCGCCCCACCTGCAATGGACCGGTGGCGTCCCGCGGGACTGCGGATGCGCATGGTCGATATCGCCAATTTCCACCATGCCCTGGCCCAGGCGCATCCCCAGGAAGCGTTCATGAATGCCGCGTCCCCAGGCGTCGTGTCGATGTTTCTCGGCAACACCTATTACAAGACTGAAGAGGAATTCCTGTGGAAAGTGGCCGAGGCAATGAAGCCAGAATACCAGGCCATAGTCGATGCCGGCTTTCTCCTGCAGCTCGATTGTCCCGACCTCGCCATGACCCGCCACCGCGAATTCAAGGACGCCCCGGTAGGGGAATTCAGGGCGTACGCACGCCGCCATATTGAGGTGATGAACGCAGCGCTTGAAGGAATCCCGTCGGACCGCGTGCGCGTGCACGTGTGCTGGGGCAACTACCCGGGACCGCATCACCACGACGTTGCACTCAAGGACATCATTGACCTGATCCTGACCGTGAAGGCCGACGGCTTGCTGTTTGAAGCAGCCAATTCCCGCCACGCCCACGAGTGGAAAGTGTGGCAGGATGTCGAGGTGCCCAACAACAAGATCCTGATTCCCGGCGTCATCGAGTCGATGTCAAACCGTATCGAGCACCCCGAACTGGTGGCAGAACGCATCGTGCGTTTTGCCAATATAGTTGGACGCGAAAACGTCATTGCTGGCAGCGATTGCGGCTTCGGCACGTTTGTCGGCGTAGCCCTGGTGGAACCCGAAATTGCCTGGGCCAAACTGGCATCGCTGGCCGAGGGTGCGCGCCTCGCCTCCGAACAATTGTGGTAAGTGTAGACTTCGAAGACATCGGCCGAATCCCGGCGCCCGGGGACAATGTTGCGATTGCCAGCAAGAACCTGCAGGCCGGCACCCCGTTTCGTTTTCGCGGGCAAGTCCATGCATTGCGGTCCTCCCTGCTCGAGGGTCAACGCTTCGCCATCGAGACCATTGCCGAGGGCGATGCGCTGTTGTCCTGGGGCCTGCCTTTTGGCTGGGCGCTGCATGCTCATTACGCCCGGCGAATACCTGTGCAATGCCGGAATCCTCGCGGCCCTGAACCTGCGTCACCTCGATTTCAAACTGCCTGAACAACCCAATTTCCGCGACCATATCGAGGAGTTTCATCTCGACGAACGGTCATTCAAGCCCGGCCGGCAGGTGCCACTGTACCCGCAGCCCGGAACCTTTGCCGGTTTTGCGCGGACCGGCGGACGCGGCGTTGGCACCCGCAATGACATCGTCCTGCTCGGGACCTCATCACTGACGGGTTCGTTTGCCCACCAACTGGAGCAGCGCCTCAAGGCGGAAAGCAAACGACACGGCAATATCGATGGCATCGTGGCGGTCACCCACACCGAGGGCGCGAGCGGCGTCCAGCCCAATAATTTCGAGCTGGTGCTGCGCACCCTGGCCGGCTTCATGGTGAATCCCAATGTAGCTGCGGTGCTGGCGGTGGACTACGGTCATGAGGCAGTCAACAACCGCCTGCTGGAGGACTATCTGCGCAAGCACGGCTACCCGCTGGATCACGTGCTGCACCGGTTTTTCTCGCTTTCCACGGACTTCAATGCGGGGCTGGATAAAGCGGAGCAGATGGTGCGCGACTGGATTCCGGCGGTTGGCGCCATGGGCCGCTCGGCACAACCCTTGTCCGAGCTGCGCATCGGCCTGCAATGCGGCGGCTCGGATGCGTTCTCCGGAGTATCGGGAAACCCACTGGCCGGCTGGGTGGCGAAAGAGCTCATTCGCCACGGCGGCTCCGCATCCCTGGCGGAAACCGATGAACTGATAGGTGCCGAACCCTACATCCTGGCCAACACGCGCGATCTCGCCACGGCCCGGCAGTTCCTGGAAAAAATTGCGATCTTCAAACAGCGCGTGGCCTGGCACGGCCACAGCGCCGAAGGCAATCCGTCCGGCGGCAACAAGTTTCGCGGCCTGTACAACATTGCGCTGAAGTCAATTGGTGCGGCGCGCAAGAAGGACCCGGACGTGCGGCTGGACTATGTCACCGAGTACAGCGAGCGCATGACGGCGCCGGGGTTCTATTTCATGGACAGCCCCGGCAATGATTTGGAAAGCATCGCCGGCCAGGTCGCCGCCGGCTGCAACATGATTTTCTTCACCACCGGCAACGGTTCGATTACCAATTTTCCGTTCGTACCCACCATCAAGTTCGTCACCACCACCGGGCGCTGGAACCTGCTGAGCAACGACATGGATGTCAATGCAGGGCGCTACCAGGATGGCGCGCCAATGGACGAGCTGGGCCGGGAGACATTTGCGTACACGATCGAGGTTGCTTCCGGAAAACCGAGCGTGGGCGAACGCGCCGGGCATTCCCAGGTCTCGATCTGGCGGGACTGGCGCCAAACCGATGGCTCGCAGCTGCAGACCCTCGCCGCGCGCCGTGTCCCCGACGGCAAGCCCCTGGCTATCCACCGGGCCATCCGGCCTGCCATCCAGCCAATTGAACCCTTACATGCGACCTTCCAGGCATTGCCTTCCCGTGATGGCTTTGCGGCTGACCAGCTTGGACTGATACTACCCACCAGCCTGTGCTCGGGGCAGATTGCCAATCGCATCGCCGCCCGGCTTAACGATGGCGCCTTGAAGTCAGGCCGGGGAGTAAGCCGCTTCGTCGCCTTGCCACACACTGAGGGCTGCGGCGCCTCGAGTGGTGAAAACGAGGAGCACTTTACCCGCACCATGGTGGGCCACCTGTTGCACCCCTTCACGCGACAGGCCCTGCTGCTGGAACATGGCTGCGAGCGCACGCACAACGACCTGATGCGCCACGTGCTGGAGCAGAACGGAGTTGACCCGGGCCGCTTTGGCTATGCCAGCATTCAGCTCGATGGCGGCATCGACAAGGTTACCGCCCGCGTGGAGCAGTGGTTTGACCAGGCCTTGCAGCCAGACGTAGCCTCCACGCGTCAAACGGTTGGACTCGAAGCCTTTTCTCTTGGCATCCTGGTGGCCGGAATGGTTTCCGCAGCAGTAACCGATGCATTGGTTCGCATCATTTGCTCGATAGCGGCCAGCGGTGGAACGGTGGTCATCGCCGCGAATGCCAGCCTGCTGCAATCACCGCGCTTCATCAAAGGCCTGGGCTGGACGGTTGCTCCTGCACCCAGCCTGGAATACGGACAATTCGCCCGGCAGCCCGGCCTGCATATCATGAGCACTCCGACAGGTCATTGGGTGGAAACCTTAACGGGAATGGGCGGCACCGGTGTGCAACTGATGCTGGCTCACGTAGAGCAGTCACCCGCGCAGGGGCACCCGATGATACCGCTGGTGCAGATCGCCACAAGTACACCCGGTACTGAGCGATTCCATTCGGACCTGGACCTGTTGCTTGACAGGGAGGCCGGCGATGACCGGGCCATAGCGAACCAACTGCTGCAGCTCCTGTGCGCCACCGCTTCCGGCGAATACCAGCCGCGCTGCGGCACCATCGGCAATTCTGATTTTCAACTCACCCGCGGCTTGCTCGGAGTTTCACTATAAGCATGACAACAAGATCCTTCCGTTACCTGCTGGCCTGCGCGCTGCTGTTTCTGGGATTCTCTGCCGGCGGCCGGGCGGCCAGTGAACCGCTTCCAAAATTCACCCCAAAATTCACCCTGGGCGTGTCCATGCATTTCATGCGCGACGACTATGCCGTCAAGCTGGTCGAATCCATTGAGGCTGTGGTTGCACAATACCCGGGTTCGAAGGTGGTAGTGACCGATGCCAATGGCACTGCGCAGAAACAATTGGCGGACATGGAAAATCTGGTCGTCCAGAACGTAGATGCCATCATCGTCGTTCCCATCGACGAAAAAGCCATCCTGCCGGCCATCCGCACTGCCAACCAGAAAAACATTCCCGTCGTTGCCGTGACGCGGATTCCGGGAGCCGAAGTGCTGACTACCATTGCTTCGAACGGCGACTTTGCCAACGGGCGGGCCAGTGGTGATCTGCTGGTGCAGGCAACGCACGGCAAGGGGAAAGTGGCCATGATCGGCATTCCTTACAGCCTGTGGCGTATCGACGAACGCGAGCGTGGCTTCGAGCAAGCCATTGTGGGAACGGAGCTTTCCGTCGTGGTCCGGGAAAGCGGGCTGGACCAGGCGAAAGTGCAGGACACGGTGGCGGGCATCCTGGTTGCCCATCCCGACCTGGCCGCAATCTGGTGTGCTTTCAGTAACCAGCTCGTAGGCGCAGCCGATGCTTTGCGCTCAGCCAATCGCAAAGATATCGTCCTGACCGGAATCGATGCGGACAAGGTCATTATCGAGCGCATCCGTAGCGGCTGGATCACCGGTGCGGCCGCGCAGTTTCCGCGTGAACAGGGCAAGCTGGCCGCCGAGGCCGTCATCGCGTACCTCGCGGGCAAACCCGTGGCACCGGCTTTTGAGGTACCCGTGGGGCTGGTCACTGCAGACAACGCCGACAAAATGGAAGCGCTGGTCTGGGGTGACTAAGCCTCCTGCTTACGGGAATAACATGACGCTACGGGATTCCATGCAGCGGCACCTACCGCTGTTGGGCCTGCTGGGCGCCCTCATCCTGATGCTGACGGTGTTTTCGGTGTTGTCACCGGTGTTTTTGAGCTATGGCAACTTCATCAACATCGCCAACCAGACTGCGATCATCAGTGTTCTCGCGTTTGGCATGACCCTGGTGATGTTGTCGGGCGGCATTGACCTGTCGGTCGGGTCGGTAGTATCCCTGTCCGCCGTCATCTGTGCCCTGCTGCTGGATGCTGGTGCGCCGATCCTGCTGGCGGCGGGGGCATCCATCATCACCGGTGTCGCTTTCGGCGCTGTGAACGGATTTATCTCGGTGCGCTGGGGTATCCAGAGCTTCCTGGTGACGCTGGGATCATTGAGCGTCGCCCGCGGACTGTCCCTGCTGCTGAGTGACGGCCGCACCATTTACATTGAGTCCGAGCGTTTCCTGTCGTTTACGGCCCAGGGCTTCGTCGGCCCGATTCCGATCCTGTTTGCCTGGACGCTGCTGTTCTTTATCCTCGCCTGGGTGCTGCTCAATCTCACTACCTTCGGTCGCCGGCTGCGCGCAGTGGGCGGCAACATCGTCGCGGCACGGCAGGCCGGCCTGAACACCGGTTGGATCATCGTGCGGGTGTTCATGCTGAGCGGCGCTCTGGCCGCCTGCAGCGGCCTGATGATGGCAGGCCGTCTGTCCAGTGGCCTGCCATCGGTCGGGGTAGGCATGGAACTCGATGCCATTGCAGCAGCCGTGCTGGGCGGCACCGGGTTCAAAGGTGAAGGTGGCTCCCTGGTCGGCACCTTGCTGGGCGCCCTTGTCATGGGCACGGTGATCAACGGACTGACCGTGCTCGGTATCGATCCCTATGTGCAGGAGATCACCAAGGGTGTGGTCATCGTGCTCGCCGTCATCATCGTCAGCATGCGCAAATAGTTCCGGTGTCCACAATACCTTTGCTGAACATCGAAAGGCTGGGCAAGCAGTTTGCCGGCATACCCGCCCTGAGGGAGGCGAGCCTGGAACTGTTGCCCGGCGAGATTCATGCCCTGGCCGGAGAAAATGGGGCCGGCAAATCAACGCTGATCAATATTGTATCCGGGCTGTTGCGGCCCGATAGTGGGCGCATCCTTTTCGACGGCGAGGAAGTGCAGATCGATTCACCCGGCGCCGCCCGAGAGCTGGGCATTTCGGTGATCTACCAGGACTTCGATCTGGCGCCCAACCTTACTGTTGCCGAAAATATTCTGCTGGGACAGGAGCCGCAGCGAGGTTTTGGTTTCATCGACCACGTCGAATGCCGCAGGCGCGCCACCCACGCCCTGCAGTGGGTCAGGCTGGATATCAGTCCGGCCACGCCCGTGTCCTCCCTGACCGTCGCGCAGCGTCAGCTCGTCGCGATTGCGCGGGCCATCTCCCGCGAGACCCGGGTATTGATCATGGACGAGCCCACCTCCGCGCTCGCGGCCCAGGACATCACCCACTTGCTGGACCTGATCCTGGAGCTGAAAAGTTCTGGCATCACCATCCTGTTCATCAGCCACAAGCTGGATGAGATTTTTCGCATCGCCGACCGCATCACGGTGTTAAGAGACGGGCAGACCATTGCCTGCCGACCGGCCAGGCTGAGCTCCCGGCAGGAAATTATTTCCCTGATGGTGGGACGGGAACTGCAGGACTTGTTTTTCAAGCAGGCCCCTGCGAGCGGCGAGGTACTGCTTGAGGTTTGTGCGCTGCGAAAAAAAGGAGTGTTCCACGACATCAGCTTTGTGCTGCGACGTAGTGAAATCCTCGGTATCTATGGCCTCAAAGGCGCCGGTCGCAGTGAGCTGGCCCGTGCATTGTTCGGGCTTATTGCCGCAGACGCTGGGGAAATCAGATTGCACGGCGAGCGCATCAACATCAGGTCCTGCCAGGATGCGATCCGGCTGGGGATAGGCCTGGTGCCCGAAGACCGCAAAGCGCTGGGGCTGTTCCCCAATATGACTGTGCAGGAGAACCTGTCCGTTACCGCGCTGGAGAGCATGAGCATAGCCGGCTTTATCAATCCCGGGAAGGAACGGGCGACAACGATCAATTTTATCGGAGACCTGAACATTCGCACTCACGGTCCCGGTCAGAGCATCATGAGCCTGAGCGGGGGAAATCAACAGAAGATCATGCTGGCCCGGTGGCTGGCAGGCCATCCCAAGGTACTGATCCTGGACGAGCCTACCGCGGGCATCGACGTCGGTGCGAAATCGGAGATCTACCGCCTCATAGCCTCACTGGTTGCCGGCGGCATGGGCATTATCCTGATCTCTTCAGAATTGCCGGAATTGCTCGGCCTCAGCGATCGTGTACTGGTGATGCACGCCGGTCGCATCAACGCGGAGTTTCCGGCGGCAGACGCAACCGAGGAAAAAGTGATGCAGGCTATTCACGCCTGAGATAGGCAGTCTAAGTTTGATTTCATAGTGTTTTTCCTACAATCTTTTGGGACACGATCAGCTATCCTGATCCACACTCTGTGCAGCGACGTGCCTCGAAAAAAACCGGATGTGTCCAATTGACCTGAAATACCTACATCCCTATACTGGCACCACATCCCCCCGGTCGCTTCGGTGGCCGGGCGCGAAGCCGCCGCAAGGCGGCTTCTGCATTTCTGGAGGATGCACTTGATCACAATCGTCTATGTCGACGGATTCAACCTCTACTACGGCGCTCTGCGAAAGACGCCCAACCGATGGCTCGATATCGACAAGCTCTGCACACTTATTCTTCCAAAAAACCAGATCGTCCAGATCAAGTATTTCACCGCCCTGGTGTCAGCGCGTCCGAGCGATCCGGACCAACCAGTCCGCCAGCAAACCTACCTCCGTGCGCTAGGCACCCTCCCCAAGGTTTCCGTGCACCTTGGGCACTTTCTTTCCCACGAAGTCACGATGCCCGTGGCCGTTCAGCCCGGGCAACCTCAGACGTACGTCAAGGTCATTAAGACAGAGGAGAAGGGTTCGGACACCGACGTCCATGGCCTGTTCACTAAGCCGGCGTCTTGGTAGCCCAGTTTCGGCATCCTTGCGAAGGCTGCATGCAAGCTTCCTGGGACATTTTCGCTTCACTCGCGATATAACAACCCCTCCGTCTACTGATCATCCACGCGTTCACCCAGCCAGGAAAGACCAAAACAGCAGGATGACAGCGCAATGCCAAGGCAAGTACTTTTGCACGCTCCACACCGAGATTAACCCGACCGTTCTCGATACTGGAGATGGTTGTCTGTGGAATGCCACACAACCCGGCCAGCTGGGTTTGGCTAAAACCTTGAAGCTCGCGAATGATGCGGACGGATTCGCCGGGCGAAACATCTACGCGTTTTTTGGCGGGGCTGAAATTGCGCACTTAAGTTCTCCTGTACTCATGAGGTGTCACGCGAACAACCCGAACCAGCAGGGCTTTGAGTCGGGAAGAACGAAAATCCTTCTATAAAGTTAAAGGTTCACTCGCGGAACAACAAGCCCTCCACCGCCAACTGATCATCCATTTTCTCACCCAGCCAGTTGGGAATTTGCGTTTTGGGCGTGATGTTGATGCCGGACTGCTCATGATCGGTGAAGAGTGCCAGGACGTTTCCGCTGAAACGTCTGTCCGGGCCAGTGGGGATGATCCTTCCGGCAGGATCGCTAAAATTAACACTACCAGTAGCCGTTTTGCCGATGGTGAAACCGCCTTCATGTACCAGCCGGTGATGGTGGCTGCAGAGTAACACCAGATTGTTCAGCGATGTTTCACCGCCATCGGCCCAATGATGGATGTGGTGAGCATCGACAAAACTGGAACAGGTGCAACCCGGAAAACGGCAGCCGCCATCGCGGCGCTGCAGGGCGCGGCGGATTGCGGGGGGAATGCTGCGGGTTTTACGGCCGATGTTGAGCGCCTGCGGCTCATGATTGCGTCCACCGGTTCCATTCCCATCACCATGATCCAGCCAGTGCACGACTGCGGCATCACAGGCCAGACGGCGCGCAGTTTCCGCGGAAACGGTTCCCAACTCCTCAAGTTCTGCCTCTGCTCCTTCGCCGCTGGCTTTCAGGGTTTCCATATCAGTGTGCACATGCACCAGGAAACGGTCACCACCAGCGGAATGACCAGTGTTGTAGCCCTTCGCCACGCGCAACAGCGCATCGGCGCGGCGCATCGCGATGGGTTCAGGTCGTGGCTTGATCTCATCCGCCAGGGCTTCATCGGACGTTTCAGCGGAAACGTCCCGTTGCTCCTGGAATGACTCGTCCATGACCTGCTCCAGCGTTTTCTGGATCAACGCACCTTGCTCCGATGTGAAACGGCCTTTCACTACCCAGTAACCGTCATCATCGACATACCAGCTCAATTCACGCTGCGCATGCCTGGTATTTTCTTGCTCCAGCGCTTCAATGCGTTTGACGGTGCGGTAATTGCGCACCAGGCGCTCGACGTGAGCAGCAGTGCCGTGTGTCGCTATCGTGAGCAAATACTCTTCATTTTTCGGGGTTGCCACGCGCGTCATCGCCCGTACCTTGGAATAACTGATGCGTCCTTCACGGAATGCAGCACTGACGTGTGGCAGATTTTTCAGTGCATGGGCCACGCGAACCTTTTCCCGCGCCGCACCCATATCGATTCCGCACTTCCAGTTCAACCAGTGCGCACAGGACACCAAACCCGGACCAGCCCAGCCTTTACACTCATCGTATTCGCGGATCAGTTCCAGCAAACGAAAGGTAGCGGCGTGGATGTGAGCGGATAACTCGGTGATGCCGTCTTCGAGCTGCTTGATGTGCTGCCGGCGCAGTTCAGCGCGAGCCGGCTGAGCCTCGCGAAAGGAGACAGAACTTGTGTCGGGAACGTCTGGGGAATGGAATGAATTCATGATTGATTTCCGGTTCAGAAAATACTATATAAATATATAGTATTGTTGAACATTAGTCCATCAAAAACACGCCGCTATAGTGTTGAATTGCACTCAAAACTGACCCAAACTGGGTCAGTTTTAAATGCAAATCAACACCGCAACCCAAGGAGCACTCATGAAGGAACCGGCGGATGACAGGATCTCTGACCTGGATGTGCTGCATGCGCATTACGGCGAGCCCGTTAAGATGGCAGTCAAATGCGAGTTCGATCGCCTCGACGCGCACCACCAGTTTTTCATCCGCCACTCGCCGTTCCTGTGCCTTGCGGGCGCCGCGAGCGACGGCCAGCCATCCGTCTCACCCAAAGGGGACGCACCGGGATTCGTGAAGGTGTTGGACGAACATCACCTTCTGCTCCCCGATCGAATTGGTAATAACAAGATGGAAACCTTTGAACACCTTCTGGAAAACCCAAAGGTGGCTCTCGTATTCATGGTCCCCGGGATAAAAGAGGTCCTGCGAGTCTGGGGTACCGCCGAGATCCGCCGCGACCCGGAGCTGCTCGATCAAGTCCGCGGGTGCGGCAAACGACCGCGCTCGGTGCTGGTGATTCGTGTCACCAAGGCTTACTTCCACTGTGGGAAATCGATCATCCGTTCCAGGCTCTGGGACCCTGCCAGCCAGGCAAACGCTGCGCAGTTCCCTCCCTTCGGCTGCGTGATCAGGGATCAGGCCCAGGTTAACGAATCGGCCGAGGCCTTACAGGCGGACATGGACCGGCGCTACCAGGAACTGCTCTACTGACCTATCACGCCGCATACGATGGAACTTTATCCGGGCCGGCGGCTGGGACTACTGGGTACTTTCTGGTTCCGCTGGCGCAGTTGGCTGTCGAGGCCAGATAAGCATCCATCCGCTCACTCAACGCGGCAGTTTCCCGCAGCAGCTCATCGTAATCCCGCCGGAAATAGGTCTGGCTGATGTCGTACTTGAGCGCCTGTTGCAGGTCGGCGGGCAGCTTTTCGCCATCACGGATCACCCGGATCAGTAACAGGAAAGCTTTGGAGCGCAGGGCCATGAGCTGCCGGTAGGCCACGTCGTGGGGATCATTGCCCCAGGCTGGATGGCGCAGCTCAGCGGCCATGAGGGGCTTGAACGGCTTGTGCGGCTCAGACTGATACCAGAACGCGGTGCTCGAATAATCGTTGGCTATGTTGTTGGCATGACCGTGTTCGATGGTCATGCGGATGGATTTCTTGAAACGCACCGGGTCATTCACATAGAAGCGGTACATAGACACCTTGCCGGTGTAGTCGAGGTTGCCGATCAGGTGGAACCCTGTGTAGGGCCCGGCATACTCCGCCGTGGGGCAGGCGCCGCCGCCAAAAATCTCCTCGCTGCCGGTGCCGTGATAGGACGGTGGCCAGCCCTCCCCGTCGATGAAGATCATGTCATCGCCTTCGCCATACCAGTTGCCCATGGAGTTGTCGATGTTCAGGTAGATGCCGGCCAGGGTGCCGTGGCCCTCGGCATCCAGCACGACATAATTGTCGTCGCCGGTGGTGTTGATCGCATCATGCAACGTGACGTTGGGGTTCGACCCCACAGCCGTGGTGGGATTCACGCGGTTCCAGCTGGCGTGAAACCGCCCCAGGTCCGGCGGTAACTTTTTCATCTTCTCGTATTCGAGCTGGTACCACACGGCAATAACCGGCTCTGCGCCTTCATTGCTGAGGGTGATGCGCGCACCCTTGGCAAAGGGCATGGGAAAATAGCTGTTGAAGCCAAACGTGCCAAACACACCCAGGTCCCCGGGATTAACGGTGACCATCAGGGACGAATAAAAGCGCGGGCGCTCCTGACCGAGACCAAAAAAATCGCCGAACGGAACCTCGACACAGGGCACGTCACTGCCATCCCAGTAGGCGCGGATGACGAGGTCACGCAGGTAGTGCTCGCCGCCCCAGATGCTGAAATACAGGTGTCGAACGATGCCGGCACCGTCGATGTTTGCCAGTTCGATGGTTTGACCGGCGGGGATTGGTACAAAGTCGTTATTGCCGCCCGTGCGGTTGAAGCTGGAGGACCTTGCGGTAGTTGTATTACTCAGGGTCATCATGCCGGAAAAACCCGTTCCAGCAGGATCCTGGGCAGCCGCGTAGTTGAACAGCAAAATGCCGGCAATGGCGATCAAGGTGCGGCGCATGGGAAGCCTCCTGGTTGGGTCAGTATGGAGCCATCAGAGCTTGACGACCTGGTGTTCCTCGCCCGAGCGATACAGCGCACGCAGGATGCGCAGCGTGCCCAGGTTGTCGTGGGCATCGGTTTTCGGCGTGCCGCCCGTGGCGATAGCTTCCAGCAGGGACGCCATGGGGCCGATAAAAGCGGCGGGAATCCAGCGCGACATCACCGGGTAGGGCAACCAGCCATCGGTCGGTATCACGCGTGAGTTCAGTTCCAGGGTGTCGGCGCGGCCCACCGGGTAGTCATACATCAGGCCTATCGTGCCGCGAATGCTGCCCCCGGTTCCGTCGATACGGAACTCGGCGCGCGGATCACCGCAGCGGTTCTTGTGGAAGCTGCGGAAGAAGGCCCGGGTTTCCCCGGCATACTCGAGCACGCTGATGGTGCGGGTCTCGCCTTTTTGCGGCTGGCCCGGCTCGCGGGCCTGCGTGCCGTAAACATACACAGGATCACCGAGGATGAAGCGGGTCGAGTCGATCGGGTGGATGGTGAACTGGTTCAGGTCCAGTCGCGGCAGGTTCGTCACCCAGGGCCAAACCTCCCAAGGCGTGTAAACGTGGAAATCCCACGACATCTCAAACGGTTTGCCGATCCAGCCCTGGGCTATCATGGCCTTGGCCGCAGCCACGCTCTCAGTGAAACGCATCTGCTGGTTCACGGCCATCTGTCTCTTCTTCCTGCGTGCGTGCTTGACCAGCCGCACGGCCTCATCATAGTCATAGGAAATGGGTTTTTGGCACAGCAGGTCCTTGCCCGCATTCAGCATCGGCACGGCAACTTTGTACTGCACCCAGGGGAAGACCGCGATGTCAACCACGGCCACATCACTGTCGGCAGCCAGTTCCGCATTCGATGCATACACCTTCGGAATGCCGTGGCGCCTGGCCACATCTTTGGCGCGATCGAGGTTGATGTCGGTAATGCCGACAATGTCCAGGCCGTGCGCCTTGTAGGCGGGCAAATGCGCCAGGTCGGCAATTTCCCCAGCCCCGATGATTGCAATCGGCAGTTTGTGTTCCTTCTTGACCTTGATCTGAACAGCTTTCCGGATCGGTGCAAATAGATCAGAAAATAGCTTGGCCATCCTTTACTGCCTCCTCATTTAAAGCATACCCGCGGTTATCGCACTTCAATCGGGCCAGATTCTTCCGCTTGTGAATTCTGGGTTGTGCTGACCAGATTTCGGTGCGCTGCGGTGGATACCCACCGGCGTGGCAGAAAAATTGAACGGCGATGCAACGGTCCGGTAGTTCTGATCAGAATCACCATAGGGGACTTCCCAGATCAATTTCTTGTGTTGAATCTGGGGATCTTTCTCCAGGTTGTCGTAGTTGCGCACCGGGGCGCACCAAACATCGTGGCCCAGCAGGAACTCCACCAGTTCGTCGGTTTTGCGGGTAGCAAATACGCCTGCCACCCTGCGATAGATCTCGTCCCGGTGTTCATACATCTTGTCCAGCGTGTCGTATGGGTCCAGCCAGTCAACTCCAAGGATCCGCCCCAGTAACGGGCAGGCCATCATCGCCATCATGATGTGCCCATCCTGCGTTGCATAAACACCGGCCGGCCCGGTGATGCCGCACGCACCCACGTTGTTCACCGGGCGTTGAGGCAGGAAGCCGTGATTGAGATAGACGGTAATTTCCTGTTGCTGCAGGGCCATGATGCAGGACAGCAGGTCCAGGTCCACGCGCTGGCCTTCGCCGGTCTGGTTGCGGTGGTGCAATGCGGCAAGGATACCCACCACCAGGTGGATACCCGTGTACTGGTCCGTAGCGGCAACCCCGAACACCATGGGTGGATCGTCACGCCGGCCGGTCAGCCACATCGCGCCAGTCAAGGCCTGGGCGAGATAGTCCTGGCCCGGCCGCTTGACGTAGGGACCGGATTGCCCGTAACCGGAAGCCGCTGCATAGATGATTCCCGGATTGCGTTTTTTCAGGGCCTCGTAACCAAACCCCAGCCGGTCCATCACGCCGGGCCGAAAGTTTTCGACCACGATGTCCGCCTTGTCGGCCAGGGCGAGAATACGACCCACGGTTTCTTCATCGCGTAAATCGACCGTGACGCTGCGCTTGTTGCGGTTGAACGACAGGAACGCGTCGGTTTCGCCGTGGGTGCGGGCACCGTATACGCCCCAGTGGCGCATCCATTCCCCGTCTTCTTTTTCCAGCTTCACCACGTCTGCGCCCAGGTCGGCCAGCACCTGGGTGGCCAACGGCCCCTGCAATAGCGCAGTGAAGTCCAATATTCTCAGGCCGGCGAGCGGTCCGGTTGCAGTCACTTCAGCGGGTGGCATGACAGGTCTCCTCTGCGTTCATTCCCAGTGTCCAAGCAGGCGGTCAGTCAATTGGTCAAACGTGTCCAGGCAGGCCACGGCGTCCATATCTTTCTTCCAGATACAGCGGTTGATCAGGACTCCAGCCTGTTCCTGGAACTGCCGGTGGCCCGGAACGCGCGGACGCATGAATGCCTGGTCCATGGTTTCGCGGGTGGCAAAAAAGAAATTGTCCACGAGGCTCATTGGCTGACTCGGAGTCCCAGGCGGCACCGTGACCGGGCTGACCCCCCGATTGCACGTACAGCCCGGACTGTACTTCCGCAGACACCAGCAGGCGTGCCAGCTCGGCCGCCGATTCGCGCTGTGGGCTCAGTGCCGACAGGGCGATACCTACACCACCGAGCACGGAACCAATGTGCCCGTTTTCTCCGCGCGGCGCATTACCAAATCGCAAGCTGTGCTTGCGGAAACCCGGACGCGAATAGTTTGAATAACCAAACATCAGCGGCACAAAAAGAATCTCGTCGCTATTTGCCATGCGGTCGGAAATGGCGATCGGATCCGATGATTGCGACATCGGGTGCAAGGCAGGCGCCAGTTCGCTGAGAAAATCCAGTGCCGCCAGGGCAGTTTCACGGTCAGGTTTTTCACCTTTGGGCCAAAAATCGGTTCCCAGCATGGCCAGGCCGACAGACAGGAATGCGCAATAAGCGTGATTGGGATTGAGAGGAATGGCGACATGCAGTGGGCCATCTTTGAGTTCTTGCACCAGTTCGGCAACTCCGTTCCAGGTTTGCGGCGGGTGGTCCAGGCCTGCCGCGTCCAGCAGGTCCGTTCGCACGGCACTTACCTGGGTGGCCGCATCTATGGCAAGGGCCCATTGCTGGCCCGACCAGGTATAGGAATCGTAACTGGGACCCACACTGTGGTCGGCTTGATCACGCAGATAAGCCGCGTCCACCCACTCGTTGACCGGTGCCATGAGACCGGACTGGGCCGCTGTACCGACAAACGGATAGTCCATCAGCACGAGATCGAACGCACGCGGCCAACTCCTCCAGGGGTTGATCTTCGAAATCCTTCAAGGGCCTGGCTTCCCAGCTGACGGTCAGGTCACGGTCTTCGGCAACCGCTCCCTGCGTTGCCCTACCTCCTGCATCCCTGCAGTCGCGCGACCACTGCGCCGAAATCGCATTGAGCGGGTTAAGTGCGCGCGGATGGTCCCACGCCATGCCTCGAATGCGCTGAATCTGGCTCATCGCCTCGCGGTTGCGGCATCGCGGTAGAGAACGGTTTGCAAATGCTCACAATAGAGCACCAGTTCACCTTCGCCCTTGAACACCTCATACTTGGCGCGGGTGAGGCCACGCTCTTCGTATTTGGGTTGTTTTTCCAGGTTCGTGCGAATGGTATAAATGGTGTCACCGATAAAAACCGGCTTGATAAACCTCAAGCGGTCATAACCGTAGGAGAACGCCTGTAGCCAGTTGGTCGCAACCAGTCCGATACCGGCGCTGAATACAAAAGCCCCGGCAATCAGTCGCTGCCCGAACAAGCCCTCCTCTTCGGCAAAAATCTTGTCATTCACATAGGGGTGAATATCGACCATCAGGGTATTGAAAGTCATGCTTTCCCCTTCGGTCAATGTCCGCCGGATGGTACGCACCTGGTGGCCGATCTCGAAGTCTTCCCAGTACAGGTCCTCGCAACCCCACAGGGGAATCGCAAGGTGTTCCGGCGGAATCTTGACGTGGTACATGACGGAGGCCCTGTTTATTGACATGTTAGTCTGCAATACGACCAACTGATAATCAAGTTTTCACCCAAAAAACAAAGCTTCTAACATGTTACATTGAAGGGCTTGATTCGGCAGATTTCTCCAGAGTGAAAAAGAACCTGGCCTGCTCGCCGGGGATTCCTTCGGCCCAGATCCGGCCGTCATGACGTCCAATCACGCGCGCGGCAATCGCCAGCCCCAGGCCAATTCCATCCGCGACCTTGCTTTCATTCAGGCGTTGAAAAGCCACGAACATGCGCTCTGCAGAGCGCTGGTCAAAACCGATGCCATTGTCCGTAATGCGGTAGACCGTCACGTCGTGATGGCTTTCAAAATCGACCGTAATGCGGCGATCCTGCTTGCTGCGCGTGTACTTGAGGGCATTGCTGAGCAGGTTCATCAGCAACATCCTGACCAGGGATTCATCGGCGTCAACTTCCGGTAGCTCGCCCATTTCAAGGTGTACTTCCGGAGGCGGCTCACTGGCTTGCAAGTTCCTGAACTCTTCTTTGATGAGTTCATGCATGTTGAGCCGTTCCCGCTCGAAGGTGGTATTTGCAACCACGGACAGGCCCAGCATGCGATTGAGGATTTCGGCCATTTGCCGCACCGCAGGCGCAATGCGTTTCAGCGTGGTTACGGCTTCCGGGGCCAGGACGCCCTGGCTTTGGATTTCGAACAATTGCACATTCGTGGCAATGGCATTCAGGGGATTGCGCAGGTCATGGGCAACCGAATCCGTAATGGTTTCCAGGTCGGCCGTACGGTTGGCCAGTTCCTGGGTGCGGCTGTCGATTTCCTTTTCCAGGTTGCGGTTCAGCTCGGCCAGTCTGCGCTCTGCTACTTCAGCCGCATGGGCGCGGGAATACGCTCGCCAGTTTTCAAACGTCAATGTAGCCATCAGCACCGAAATGATCAGACCCAGGATCAGGATCACGTTGATGGCCGGAGTCTCAATGCTTTCTGCAAATTCACGGGTGGGTGTGTGCACCACCCTCCACAGCGAATTCATCGAAGACTTGATCAAGCCCTCGCGAGTCCAGCTCAGGGGAATATTCCGGGCAGCTTCACCACGCTCGAACAACAGCACCTCACCCCAGAAAACCTGCACGGCATAGCCGGGCGACTCATCCATCAACAGGTTCTGCAGGCAATCCCGGGCATCTACCACGGCGACCAAGCGGCCGCCGCCCGCTGTCCCGTTTCCGACCAGGTAAATCTCAAAGAACGGACGGCCATCGCTATCAAGAAACGGCCCGGCCAGCGTGTTGTGACTGACCTTGCGGCCGCGGGCGAGCAAGGACTTGTAAGACGACCACTGGTTTTCGTCCGGGCGAAAATCAAACACCGGGTGCGCGGCCGTGCGGGCAAACCGAGTGCTGTTGTCCGGGTCATCCCACAGAATGGTTTTCACACCGGCAATTTTGGCTATGCCGAAATCGGCATCGGTAGTCCATTGCTGACGCGGGAGCTGGCCGTAAGTAGTCCAATAGGTCCGTGCTGCTTCAAGCCCCTCAAACATGCGCTCCACGTTCCTGATCAACTGGCTTCGAGCCGCATAGGACTCGGATTCTGCGATGCGCGCAATCTGGTCGTTATTGGCGTTTTTCAGTGAATCCCACACACGCACCGTGCCGACGGCAACGACCAACGCAACCAGCGCTGACAATAGCAAGCGAAGGATCAAAGGAAAAATGCGCTCATGCATTGGAAGTCCTAGATAAAAATGCGACTGCTTTGCAGTAGTGCCTGGTGTTCTGCAGTAACTGCTCTTCTGAATACATTACACCCATGCGGCGTGGGTCGGAACAGCGGGAGGCGGGTATCTGCGGGGTCCAACTTTGCATCCAGATCGGCTTGACACGCGGCGATTGGACGGTGAGCATGTAGCGCTCTGCCCGACTGTTGGGGCAGTTGGGCTGATCCCCGGGTTCACGGCAATGGCTCATATTCTGATAGTCGACGACGAGGAAGCGTTTGCCACCGGCATTGCCGAGTATTTGCGTCTGCAAGGGCACAGCACCGTGGCCGCTCACTCTCTGGTGGAAGCCCGCACTGCGTGTGCTGAACACCCACCTGCCGCAGTTCTGCTGGATCTGATGCTCCCCGATGGCAGTGGGCTGGAGCTGTTTGACGCCTTCGAGAGCCATCCGCCGCAGAAAATCATCATCATGACCGGACATTCGGGGGTTAAATCAATCATCGGAGCCATTGCCGGCGATGGCGTCATGTATATGAAAAAGCCCATAGATCCACGTGAATTGGTGGGTATTCTCAACGCGCTGAATAATGGATCCCCGGAAGACCTTGTCACCGAACCAGGCTCCGAACATTTTGGAGTCTTATTAGGCGAGAGCGATGCCATGCAAACGCTCTACAAGACCATTCGCCAGGTGGCCGTTACCGACAGTACGGTGCTGATCCAGGGCGAAAGCGGAACGGGCAAGGAACTGGTGGCTGAGGCCATCCACAAACTGAGCGAGCTTAAAGGCAGTTTCGTGCCGGTCAATTGTGGCGGATTGATGAAGGACCTGGTCTCGAGCCAATTGTTCGGCCATGAAAAAGGCAGTTTCACCGGCGCCGACCAGCGCCATGTGGGTTTTTTCGAGCGCGCCAACAACGGCACGCTCTTTCTTGATGAAATAACCGAAATGCCGCTGGAAATGCAGACCCATTTGCTGCGCGTATTGGAGACCGGAAAAATACTGCGCCTGGGCTCTGAACGCGAACATCCGGTGAATGCCCGCCTATTGGCCGCCACCAACCGCGATCCAGCCAAAGCCGTGCGTGATGGCGCCTTGCGGGAAGACTTGTATTTCCGCCTGCGCGTGTTTCCGCTGGTGTTGCCGCCTCTGCGGGAGCGCAAGGGTGATGTTTCACGGTTGGCTGAACGCTTCCTTGCCGATATCAATGCACAAAACAACACGCAGAAGTGCTTTACCCAGGAGGCACTGCAAAGCCTGGAACGCCACACCTGGCCGGGCAACGTGCGCGAACTGAAGCACATCATCCACCGCGCCTACATCATGGCCGAAACCGACCTGGTGCGAGTGCCTGACCGGTTCGATGAAGATCTGCCCAGTCAAATTGAAGGCTTGCGGGTCGGCCGCACCATTGCCGATGTCGAAAAGGATTTGATCCTGTCCACACTGGACCATTTTGATGGTGACAAGAAGGCTGCAGCGGCCATCCTTGGCGTCAGTCTGAAAACCCTGTACAACCGCATGAAATCCTATGAAGGCGACGGCGTTTCCTGACCCCGCGACGGTAGAAACTCCCGAAATCCCTGGGCACTGAAAAACTACCAGCCGGCGGCGCCAATTCGCCGCCGGCTGGCAGACATGGCCTGGGTCAAACACCACGTGGCCAGGTCAGCTCTTCTTGCTCACTTTCAGCATGTCGTTAACTGAACGGGTACCTTCCGTGTTCGCGGCTATGCGTGCCGCCAGTTCCTTCTCTTCGTCCGAACCCACTTCACCCGTCAGGGTGACCACACCATCCGCGGTATCAACATTGATGGCCATGCCACTGGTATTACTGTTCAACAGCAACTTTGATTTCACGCTGGCAGTCAGCGTGATGTCCATCACCGTTTGCCTGAAGCTCTGGCTCTCTTCATACGCGGTCGTGTCCCGGAACGTGTTCGACTTCGACTGATCCACGACCAGGTTGTTTTCAACCTTGCTCACGCCCTTGATCGATTTGGCGATCTCTCCTGCCAGGTCCCGGTCGATGTCTGATTCAACGGCGCCACCCAGATAAGCGACTCCATTTTCGACTTCGGTGTCGATGTCAAACGAGTTGAGATGCTCATTGAACAGCAGCGTCGTTTCGAGTTTCCCTTCCAGCCAGGCATCCTTGATCGCGCTGTTCGTTTCATCAGCGTACACGCCAGGCGTTCCCGCCACGGCGATGAAAACGCCTGTGCTCAAAATTGCTGCAAGTGCATGTTTACTTTTCATCATGACCTCCTTGATTGTCTTCTGAATAACTGCGCAGACAACTCCATAAATGGATATCGCCTGCCCCATAGGAGCAAGCAACGGGCATGCCAACTGCGAAAACCCGCTAAAGCCACGCATTTAGCCAAAACCGGCAACGCCGTTGCTTGCAAATTTTACAAATCGTTGCACAAATTGCCGCGCATTCTCGCGCCCGGTCCCGAAATCCCCAGCAGCCATGCGGCCCCGGGCTCTGGCACAAAAGATGCTTCTATCTCCCCAGCGTACCGAAGTTCGAGCGAAATCCGGCACGCAATTCTCGCAAAGTTAAAAGTAACGTTAATAACCGACAAGGAGATTCATCATGAACCGATCACACTACTGGGTAGTTTTCGGAACGTTGCTGTTGTCGCTGAGCTCGTGTAGTTCACACTCTGAACGCGCAAATACCCGGGAAGAAATACTGACACGGGGTCCAATTGAAGGATCTGAAGCGGAACGGAATGAGGTGCTTTGGAGTGCCCGTGGCGGTGAGACCAAACCCGCCACGTCTCTGGCCGAAACGCGCCCATCACAAGGCGAACTCGAAGCGCTCAACGGGGGTGAATCCGAGCGAGGCGTGGTCCTGACCCTGAATGGTGGTGTGCTGTTCGAAACCGACGAAGCCGACGTCGAACCCGGTCCAAGAATCATGCTGGACCGTTTGGCGGCATTCATGAAACGTAATCCCGAACGCAATCTGTTGATTGAAGGGCATACCGACTCAACTGGGAAGGACCAGTACAACTTGGTGCTTTCACTAAATCGCGCCAATGCGGTGCGCAGATCCCTGGTAGCCCGCGGCATCGAAGAGTCCCGCATGCACACCAAAGCCATGGGCGAAAACTTCCCGGTAGCGAGCAACAACTCCTATGCCGGCCGAAAGCTGAACCGTCGGGTCGAGATCGTGCTGTCTGACGAAGACGGCATGTTTTCACCTGCCGCGGAACGCATCGCTGCCTTGCAATAAGTTTGCCGCCAGCGGCGGTAACACAAGCTAACAGTAAGTCGACGGAGGAGTACCCATATGAAATCTGCAGCCAAGAAAAACTTCCACACCACCGGCAATTTCAACGCTTCAACCACGCAAAAGGTGGCCTCGGTGGCACATGAAGCCATAAATGGTGTCGTCGGGAAGGCGCCGCCAGCGGGGCAGCGATGGCGCGACCAGGCCAGCAAGACCGCGTATGCGGCACGGCTACCCGGCGTCAACAGTTTCTATAGGGCGGCAGTGCGCAACTTAGATACGAAGCCATTCCACTCGCCCGCTCCGGCTCCCGATCCGAATCAAAACCGATTGCTGGCCGCCTTGCCAGCAGCGGAATTTGAACGACTGAATGCGCATCTGAAGTTAACTGAAATGCGGCTGGGTGAAGCGCTGTACGAACCTGGAGTAGAGATGAAGCATGTCTATTTCCCGGCCACCTGCATCGTATCGCTGCACTATGTGACGGAAAGTGGCGCATCGGCGGAAACTGCCGGCGTGGGTAACGAAGGCGTGGTGGGGGTATCCCTGTTCATGGGAGGTGATACCACGCCCGGCTCGGCGGTGATTCAGACCGCCGGCAGCGCGTACCGGCTTGAAAGTCGCTTGTTGATGCAGGAATTCAGTCGAACGGGCCCCCTTCGGGGCATGCTGCTGCGCTACACGCAGGCGTTGATCACGCAAATGGCCCAGACCGCAGTGTGCAATCGCCACCATGCGGTGGAGCAACAGCTCTGCCGCTGGTTGTTGCTGACTCTGGACCGGCTGCCCTCGCCTGAGCTGGTCATGACGCAGGAGTTGGTCGCCAGCGTGCTCGGCGTGCGCCGGGAAAGCATTACCGACGCAGCAGGCACTTTGCAGCAGCTGGGCTTCATCAGCTACCGCCGCGGTCACATCAGCATCCTTGACCGGGTTGGGCTCGAGCAGCGTTCGTGCGAATGCTATGGTGTGGTCAGGAAGGAAATGAACCGCTTGCTGCCAGAGGTGCTGCAAGGCTAGGGCACGCCCATTGATAAGCGCAATGCGGAGCAGCAGCTCAAACAAGTATGTGAAACCGTGTACGACCAACACGAGGAACAAGATTGCTACGAAGTAACTTATCGACTCGATGGTCAGGAGCAGGTTATCCACATGGACGAAGATCCAGGCAGACGGATTCCTGTGGAAAACGGTCAGGTGGTCATTGACCCGCAAACTTGAATCTGCGATTTGATCTGTTGATCGGAGAAATCTGGCGGGCGCTGCCCGCCAGGTTTTTTTCAAGCCGCTTTTGCCGGGGTAAAAATTACATCCGGTTTGCAATAGTTGGCCAGAACAGCGTCGCTTTGCAGAGCATACCAATTTCGATGAAATGCCCGGATCTTGATGAAATGCTCAAAAAGCAACGCCAAATTCGAGAGTCAAGGCTTTGCCCCTGACCCGGTCAGAATCGCCTTGAATAACCAGTTTGGAGCCGCGGTTTACGCTGCGAAAGTTCACATTGAAAAACCAAGGAGAATTGCCCGCATCAAAACGCAGACCATGACGGTATAGCGACAATGATGATCCCGACAAGTTGAGCGCCAGCCCGGGGCTCAGGACTCGCTCGAATACCTGCACGTCTTCGTGATTCCTGGCGCCCTCGTAAGCTCTCGGGGTCAGGTAGGAATACCATCCGAAACCCGCCAGGTCATTCTTCCGGCCACCGATCGTGACGGGTTTCTTGCCCCAATTAGTTGCGTTTTGTCCGATGTCAGGGCCGTGAACATCCTGCATCATTTTGGAAAACCTGAACCGCTGATCATCACTTTCCAGCAGTGGATTAACGGACTCCGCCGCTACACGAGCGGACCAAAGTACTAACAAGCACAATGTAGCGAACCGGGTCATTGGTCGAACCTCCCAAGTCACCTGCTCAATGGATACTTCGCAAAATACGTACCAATCGGAGCACAGAAGCAACATTAGATAGCGAATTTGCTTCCTGGTCTGTGCGCTACTGCGCTTTCGCGTAGGCGGAGTAGTTTCAGGGGGCGGGGGGCCGGGAAGTGCTAGAGGCCCAATTCTTCGACGCTTTGTTTGCGAACGGGGCGCAGCCGGATTTCTGCAGGGCGAACTCCAGCTCGTTAAGTCGATAGCTCGGATTGATGTTGACCAGGATGGCAACCACGTCGCAAGCTGACATGTTTGTAGAATGATGCGCAATTGCTCTTCTGTTTATCGGGGTGGCCCAACAATCGATTGCCCATGGCAAACGCATTATCTAACATGTTAGTCTAATCGTGTCGCCCCACACACGGCCAACACATCGTGAAGACTCAACACATTCTGGTTTTGTTCATATTGTTTGCAGGCGCCATCGCACCACTCGCAGCGGATCCGCCCCGTGCGGGCAGCGACGGCGCCACCGCGGACTGGCCCAGCTACGGCCTCGATTATGCCGAGACACGTTTCAGCAAGTTGCACCAAATCAACGACAGCAACGTCAAGGATCTCGGTTTGCTGTGGACCTACAACCTCGAATCCACCCGGGGGGTTGAGGCGACGCCGCTGGTGGTTGACGGCATCATGTACGTCACGGCTTCATGGAGCGTGGTGCACGCGATCGATACGCGCACCGGACAGCGGTTGTGGACCTATGATCCCAAGGTTCCGCGCAACCTGGGATACAAAGGCTGCTGCGATGTAGTCAATCGCGGTGTTGCGCTTTACCAGGGCAAGGTATTTGTTGCTTCATTCGACGGGCGCTTGATTGCGCTCGACGCCGCGACGGGTAAACGCGTCTGGGAGCAGGATACGATCGTCAATCACGACCGTTCCTACACCAGCACCGGCGCACCGCGGGTGTTCAAGGGCAATGTCCTCATCGGTAACGGCGGCGCTGAATACGGTGTTCGCGGTTACGTCACCGCCTATGATGCCGCCACCGGCAAGCAGAAGTGGCGCTGGTTTACGGTACCGGGTGATCCCGCGAAGCCCTATGAGAATGCAGCGATGGAGCAAGCTGCAAAGACCTGGGATCCCGCTGGCCGCTACTGGGAAATCGGCGGCGGCGGCACAGTCTGGGACAGCATGGTATTCGATCCTGAACTGGACCTCGTCTATATTGGCGTAGGCAACGGTTCGCCCTGGAGCCGCAGCAAACGCAGTCCCGCCGGCGGCGATAATCTGTACCTGGCCTCGATCGTTGCGCTCAGGCCGGACACCGGCGAGTACGTGTGGCATTACCAGGAAACGCCAGGCGACAACTGGGATTACACCTCGACCCAGCCCATGATCCTGGCCGACCTCGAAATTGCCGGTAAACCACGCAAGGTGATCCTGCACGCGCCGAAAAACGGTTTCTTCTTCGTCATCGACCGCAGCGACGGCAGTTTCATTTCCGCCAACAACTTCGTCGACGTTAACTGGGCCACCGCTTATGACGCAAAGGGGCGTCCTGTCGAAATCGCCCAGGCCCGGGGTGAAGATTTCTACGACTCCATCCCCGGTCCTTACGGGGCGCACAACTGGCATCCGATGTCGTTCAATCCCGCAACCGGGCTGGTGTATTTGCCGGCGCAGAACATTCCCATCAACATGGTGGATGACAAGAACTGGACCGCGGACTCCAATCTGCCGGGCCAGCCCCACTCCGGACTGGGCTGGAACCTGGGGATACTGGTTGGCACACCGACGGCTGCGAACAAACCCTTCGGCCGCCTGATCGCCTGGGACCCGGTGGCGCAGAAAGAAGCCTGGCGCGTAGAGCAGATCTCGCCGTGGAATGGTGGCACGCTCACCAGCGCCGGCAACCTGGTGTTCCAGGGTACGGCGGATGGTCGCTTTGTCGCCTACAACGCCCGCACGGGTGAGAAGCTGTGGGAGTCAGCGGTGGGCACTGGCATCGTGGCGGCACCAATGAGCTACGAAGTCGATGGCAAACAATACATATCGGTTGCCGTGGGCTGGGGTGGCGTGTACGGCCTCGCGCAGCGTGCCGCCGACAAGCAGGGACCGGGCGCGGTGTATACCTTTGCCCTGGGGGCTCACGCGCCCCTGCCGGAACTTGCGGCCTACCAGATGGACGCGCTGGTGGCAGGCGTGAAATACGATCCGGAACAGGTGGACGAGGGTATGCAGCTCTATATCAGCAATTGCGTGTTCTGCCACGGCGTTCCCGGGGTGGACCGCGGCGGCAATATCCGCAACCTGGGCTACGTCAACGCGGATGAGATCGCGCAGCTCGACCAGTTCGTCTTCGCCGGACCTCAAGTTTCCCAGGGCATGCCGGATTTCACCGGCAAGTTGACGCAGGAGCAGGTTGAGCAGATCAAGGCCTTCATTCAAGGCACCGCCGATAGCATTCGGCCCAAGTAGCGACTATCCGGCAAAAAAATTCCACGCCGGGATTCCGGTGGCGTCCCGGTACCTATTGGTTTACATTCTGGGCATTGCATTCGGGCATGATGCTACCCCACGCAAAACTATTCATGAGAAAAACCGTAGCTGTGATCGGCGCTGGACCGGCGGGCCTGGCCGCTGCTTACACCCTTGGAAAGCTCGGAGTCCAGGTCGAACTGTTTGAAGCCTCAGCCAATATCGGCGGAATGGCGCGCTCGTTCGAGCTCTGGGACCAGACCGTAGACCTTGGGCCACATCGGTTTTTCAGCGCTGATGCCCGCGTGAACCGCTTCTGGCTCGAGGTTGTGGGTACTCAGTACCGCATGGTTGATCGGCTGACACGTATTTATTACGGGGGGAAATTCTTCGATTATCCATTGCGCGCCGGTGACGTGGTCGCCAAACTCGGACTGGTCGAAGCCAGCCGTTGTATCGCGAGCTACATCAGAGAACAACTTCATCCGCGCCGGCCGGCAGCGAGTTTTGAAGAATGGGCCCAGGCTCGATTTGGCCGGCGCTTGTACCGTAAGTTTTTTCAAAGCTACAGCGAAAAAGTCTGGGGGATTCCCTGCGCTCGCCTCGATGCCGATTTTGCCGCACAGCGCATTCGCCGGCTTTCGCTTTTTGAGGTAGTGCGCAACTCTTTATCGCGCAAGGGCAGCTTCCGCCACCCTACACTGCTGGATCGATTCGCCTATCCGCTTCGGGGTACGGGAAGCGTGTACGCAACGATGATTGACAAGGTGTGTGCCCAGGGTGGCCACGCACACCTCAATTCACCCGTTCAAGGGCTTGATCCACACACCGGAGGAAAACTGGAGCTCAGGCTCGCTTCCGGGGAACGACGCCTGTTCGACAACGTCATCTCATCCATGCCCTTGACCCACCTGGTTCGAGCCCTGCCCCAGGCTCCGGATCGGGTTCAAGCTGCGGCCGCAGCGCTGCGCTTTCGTAACACCATCCTGGTCTACCTGCGCATCGCTTCACACGATCTTTTTCCGGACCAGTGGCTATATGTCCACGCGCCTGAACTTGAAGTGGGGAGGATCACCAACTATCGCAACTGGGTTGCGGAGCTGCACCATGGTCTCCCGCAAACCATCCTCTCGCTGGAGCTTTGGTGCGACCCGGGCGACAGCAAGTGGTTGCAAGCAGATGAACGACACGTGGAACAAGCCCTGCATGACCTGCACGCAACCGGGCTGATAAAGTCTGCGCAGGTTACTGGCTCGCATGTCGTGCGGGTGCCCAATTGCTACCCTGTTTACGATCTCGGCTATAAACAGCAGATAGATGTCCTCGCTCAGTTCCTGCAGACCATCCCAAATCTGCAGGTGATCGGACGCGCGGGGGCTTTCAAGTACAACAACCAGGATCACAGCCTGCTTATGGGGATTCTGGCTGCAGAGAATATTGCCCTGGGGCGGGAACATGATCTGTGGAAGGTTAACACCGACGATACCTACCAGGAGGAAGCTTTCATTGATGAGACGGGCATGGTGTCTCGCGCAATATGAGCGATTCCATGCACACTGACAGAGGTGTCCGGACCGCTCCGGGCTGGCTGCGGGAGCAGCTGTTCCGTGAGCAGTTCTGGCTCATGGTATTGACGTTACTTGTCGCCCTCCTCGGACTCCTGTTCATCCGCTTCGCATTCCTGGCCGGAGTCGATCACGACGAAGTGGAACACGCGCATGTTGCGTTCCGCATACTCTCGGGCGAACTGCCCTACCGCGATTTTTATCAGAACCACTGGCCGGCGTATTGGCTGGTCGCCACCCGGTTTGTGCAATCGTTCCCATTTTCCATGCAGGCTATTTTGGCTGGTCGGGCTGTGAGTCTGACGGCATTGGCTGGCTGCTGGTTACTCGGCCTGCGTTTGCTGCAACAGATACCTGGCGGCCGCACGCGTTTGACGGTTCTGGTTTACACCGCGGCAGTTTTTGTCCTCGCCCCGATTTTTGAGTGCCAGGTGGCACGCCCCGACCCGCTCATGGCGCTATTGGCTACCGCCGGGCTTTGCCTGGTGCCTGCTCATGGTGCTGTGCGGAGCTCACAGGCTCTTGGCCTCGGGATTCTTTTTGGCCTGGCCGTCTCGGTATCCTCCAAGGTGATACCGATAACTTTGGTCGTACCCCTGCTGATTACATTCCAGGCAGCAAACACCAGGTCGCTGCGGCCTTTATTGTCCCTCGGCGCTTATGCTGGGGGTATTGTCCTGGCTGTCTTGCCAACAGCCTTGTGGCTGTATCGGCACGAGCTTTATTCGGCATTCTATTTCGATGTATTCGCCCTCAACATGGCCGTGCATAAACCCTGGCACTGGTCATTTGAGTTGTTGAAGATGGTGCTGTTTTTTCCGTCACTACTGGGGGTGTCCACCTGGCTGTGGACGAGATGGGGACCATCGGTGCGTACGGAAAACGGTGTGCTGGTAGTTACCCTTTCGCTGTTTTGCGGACTTTTGCTGGCATTAATCATGCGGCACACGGGCTTGTACAATATGCAGGTCTTGATCATTCCGATTGCGGTCGGATTCGCCAGCCTTGCCGGATATCTGTACTTGCACACAAGTGACTTGGGCATACGGGTGCTCATCATTGCCGCGCTTCTCGCCCATCCCGTCAGCTACGCAGCCATTCAACTTGCGCAGCTTAAGAGCAACAAGGGGATGGCTCAAAGCGAGGTACAGGAAATGATGGATCTGGCCCGGCCGGGTGGTCGCACCTGTATCGGGTTTGCACCCACCCACCCGGTATTTTGCAACTCGGTGAGCCAAATCAGCATCACCTGGGATTTATGGTTTGCACAAAATATCACCGATCCACGGCAGCTTGAGCGCTTGCAGCGCATCTGGCATGAAGCAATCGAGAACACTGTGCGGCTCCAGCCGGACATCATTGTGCGCCGAACCTCGATCGATATTTGGGAACAGGCAGTCACATATGGGCTCATTGGGCAAAATGAGCTCGATGCCCTGGACGGTCTCAAGCCGGCTTACGCAGTGAAGATGATTGGAGAGCGGGAGATTTGGGTAAAGCGCTCCAATCCATAACCACTGTCAATTGCACGCCCGGATTCCGGTGGCGTCCCGGCCTTTATTGTTTTACATTCTCCGTGTGACACTACCTCCACGCGAAACCATGCTCAAAGCCATGCAGGACAATGATCCCGGCTTTGACGGCATATTTTTCACGGCGGTCAAAACCACCGGTATATTCTGCCGGCCGAGTTGCACCGCCCGCACGCCCAACGCCGCCAATATTGATTTCTTCGCCACGGCGCGTGAGGCCCTGGCCGCCGGGTTTCGCCCTTGCAGGCGCTGCAAGCCGTTGCATGCCGGGGATGGTGACCCGGACTGGCTGCCACGGCTGATGGAGGCGGTTGATGCGGACCCCTCCAAACGCTGGCAGGACCAGGACATCAGGCAACTGGACATCGATCCATCCACGGTGCGGCGCTGGTTCATTACCCATCACGGCCTGACTTTTCATGCCTACAGCCGCTTGCGGCGTCTCGGCACTGCCTTGCGCCAGATCCAGTCCGGAGCGCCGGTGGCGACCGCCATCGTTGATTCCGGGTATGAATCGGAGAGTGGCTTTCGCGAGGCATTTTCCCAGGTATTCGGGCATCCGCCTACTGAAGTGGACCGGGAATCGTGCATCTGGATAAACCGGCTGGCAACGCCGCTGGGTTCCATGATCATGGGCGTTTCCGATCGCGGCCTGTACCTGCTGGAATTTGCCGAGCGGCGCATGCTGGACACCCAGCTCAAGCGCCTGCGCACGGAACTGGGGAGGGTTTTTCTACCGGGTGAACATCCACTGATGCATTCCGTGCAGTCCGAAATGGACGCCTATTTCGTAGGCAGTCTGAGGGACATTCTCCCTGCCCCTGCAGATCAGCGGCACAGCCTTCCAGGAGCAGGTGTGGCAAGCCTTGCTGGAAATACCCTACGGGCAGATGCGCAGTTACGCCGATATTGCCCAGCGCGTGGGTCAACCCAAAGCAGTCCGCGCCGTGGGCCGCGCCAATGGCGACAACCGCATTTCCATCATCGTGCCCTGCCATCGCGTGGTCGGCAGCAGCGGCGAACTCACCGGCTACGGTGGCGGCCTGTGGCGCAAAAAGTACCTGCTGTCGCTGGAACAATCCGAGTCGTTTACGCTGTCCTGACCAGAACTTGCTCGTGACTTCTGCCATGGGCGGCAACCGCCCGGTTCCGGTACCGTTAGCACACATTATTTCCGGATGCCAGCCACATGAAAACTTACTCGCCGAAAATCCCGCTTGCCCTGATTCTGCTGTGTGCTTCACCCCTGCTGCTGGCGGCCGAGCCATGGGTGGAAGAAAGCAACGTGAACACCGACATGGTCATGCAGGCCCAGGCGAAGTTTCTGCCGGAGCCCGTTTCCGCATTGGGCATTGTGGCGGCGGATACCGGGATCATCGACCTCAAAGCCGACCTGTACGAGCGCTCGCAAGCCGATACCCTGCAGTTGATCCAGACGCTCGAAGAGCGCAAAAAAACCACCGAAAACCCGCGCGTGGTGCAGGATATCGACATCCTGATCAAGTCACTGCGTGACTCCTACCACACCGCGGAACTCAACCAGAAATACGTGCTGCCCTATTACAACCTCTCGCAGACGATTTACTTCGGATTCCAGGGCTTGCTCGATCCGCGCAACGATCCGGCGCGTTTCCCGGCGGCGTTGGAACGCCTGCAGAAATACACCGGTCAGGCAAAAGGGACTGTGCCCATTACCCAACTCGCGCGCGAGCGCACCATGGAAGAGTTTGACCGGCCCGGCCTGCTGGGACCCTATCGTGTCCAACTGGAAAAAGATCTGGCGAATGTTGCAAGGTACCGCGAAGGATTGCAGCAGGTATTTACCGATGCAAAACTGGAAGGCTGGCAGGAACCCCTGGCCGTGCTCGACGCGCAACTGGATGAGTATGCTGCCTGGTTGAAGCAGGAGCTCACGCCCAGGGCGCGGGATGAGTTCCGTTTGCCGGAAGAACTTTATGCCGATAATCTGAAAAATTTCGGTGTAGACATGGACCCGCACCAATTGATCCGCACTGCCCAACTGGGCTTTGCGGACATCCAGTTCCAGATGAAGTCCATTGCCGCCCAGATCGCCCTGAAAAATGGCTATGCCTCTGCCGATTATCGCGATGTACTCAAGGAGTTGAGCAAGGAACAGATGCCTGAAGACACGATTCTGACCGTATACAAACAACGCCTGAAGGATATCGAGAAAATCATCCGCGACAATGACCTCGTCAGCCTGCCGGATGTCGATGCCGTCATCCGCCTCGCTACCGAGGCCGAATCCGCTGCAGTACCGGCGCCGTTCATGAGCCCTCCCCAACTGATCGGCAATACCGGGCAACCGGGCGAATTCGTGCTGGTTACCAAAAATCCAACGGACGAAAGCGGGGAACCCATGACCGATTTCGGCAGCCCGGCGTCCACCTGGTCACTGACCGCGCACGAAGCCCGCCCCGGGCATGAAATGCAGTTTGCCGCCATGCTGGAAAACGGTGTTTCCGAAGCGCGGGCGATTTATGCATTCAACAGTGCCAACGTCGAGGGCTGGGGCCTGTATTCCGAGGCCATGGTGCAACAATACCTGCCGCTGGAAGCGCAATTGTTCGGGTTGAGGCAACGCCTGATGCGCGCGGCCCGGGCGTTTCTTGATCCCATGCTAAACCTGGGCCTGATCGAGCCGGAACAAGCACTGGATTTCATCATCAAGGACGTGGGGCTGTCCCACCCCATGGCAGTGCAGGAAGTGGACCGGTATACCTTTCGCGCCCCCGGCCAGGCGACCTCTTATTACGTTGGCTATATCAACCTGATGTCGTTACGCACCGAGGTCGAATTGCGCATGCGGGACAGGTTCAATCAGCGTGAATACCACGATTTCCTGCTGGCGCAGGGTTTGCTGCCACCGGAAATCCTGCGGCAGGTGGTATTAGACGAGTTCGTACAGCCCGGGCTTTAGCGGCTGCGGGCGCGGCCCTAGTGGCTGAGTGCCTGGTCCAGCGAGGCCTTGCCCGCGCCTTCGGTCAATAGCGCCAGCGAGGCGACCATGAGCAGCAGCGCCCACTGGTAACCGCCGTCGCCAAACATTCCGTTCGGAAGATGGACCAGGACGGTGGCGACCAGCATGGCAAAAGCCAGCCCGGCGCTCCAGAACCGGGTGAGCAGCCCGATCACCAGGCAAGCGCCGCCAACGAGCTCAAAGCTGGCCACAAGGAAAGCACCCACCGCGGGCACGGGAAAGCCGATGCTGGCAATGAACTCAACCGTGCCATCAAATGTTCCCTCGCCTTTTAAGCCCCATTTGGGCGCGCCGTGACCCATAAAAACAATTCCGGTGACAATCCGTAAGGCGGTCATTCCCCAGCCGGCATCTGTGTGCATCAGTTTTTTGAGGTTCATGGGCAGTCTCTCCGGTGTGAGCAGGTTGAATTCCAGAGCCCAGATAGTACTGCATTGCATCTTGATTTTGCATCAATACGACTATTTTGATTTTTTTTCATATTTTCTTGGGCACGGGCTTTCATTGCACGCGAAAGTACTATATAAATAATTTACGTCAATACCTGGTCACTCTTGCGGCGCTGGCGGCTCTCCTGGAGCCGGGACGAAGTGGTAGCGATTTGCTGGCAATCTGCCGGAGCTCTACGTATGTTATTGAAAACAGAGCGTTTTAATCTTGAAGGCAGGGAAATTGCCTTTGATCTCGTACGCAAAAAATCTGTCCGGCGCAACATTCTCGTACGATTTGAAGACAATGGGCGCATGCAGGTAACCGCGCCTCTGCGCAGCAGCACCAAGACCATCCACCTCGTTTTGTCCGGCATGCATGACCAGATCGTGGAACTGCGCCAGCAGGTACGCGAGCACTTCAGGGGTATTACCCCGACGCGCTACCGCCAGGGGGCATCGCACTGTTACCTTGGACGCAGTTATACCCTTGACATCCATCGTGACCCAACCATCCGGCCGCAGGTAATCCTGCGCACGGACCGGATCGAGGTCCATGTGCGTGAATGGGGCGAGGATCCAGTGCGGGACGCCTTGCTGGCCTGGTACCGCAAACAGGCCCAGGACTATTTTTCCCAGCGTATGGACCTTATTGCTTCCAGCACCCGCTGGCTGCGGGGGGTTCATTTCCAATTGCACCTGCGCCGCATGAAACGCAGCTGGGGCACCTGTGCAACCACCGGACTGATCACGCTGAATCCCTTGCTGATGAAAGCGCCGCCACAATACATCGACTACGTCATTGCCCACGAGTTATGCCATCTGCGCGAGCACAACCACAGCGCGGCGTTCTACCGCCTGCTGGAAAGGATTATCCCGAACTGGGAAATCCTGCGCAGCGCACTGAACGAGCGCTCGCATATCTACTTGCGTTGGTAGTAAACCTCGTACAATCCCATCAGGTAGCAGCAGGGGTCAGAGAACCTTTTCCCTTTTGGGAAATGGTTCTCTGACCCCAATCTCACTTAAGTTACAATCCCGTCATGGGAAATCGTTTGTCAAAAATCTATACGCGCACCGGCGACTCGGGTAGCACAGGCCTGGGTGACGGTTCGCGCGTAAGCAAGGACGACCTGCGGGTTGAAGCCTATGGCACCGTGGACGAACTCAACAGTGCCGTGGGTTTCCTGCTCATGGCGGACCTGGCCAAAACATTCGCAACTGCCTGGTGCGAATCCAACACGAGTTGTTCGACCTCGGCGGCGAGCTGTGCATGCCCGGCACCACGCTGATTCCGGATGCCTATGTTGACGCGCTGGAACGCGATCTCGACAGTTTCAACGACGACTTGCCACCGCTCAAGGACTTCATCCTGCCGGGCGGTTCAGAAGCGGCAGCGCGCTGCCACCTCGCCCGCACCATCGCCCGTCGCGCGGAACGGCGTGTCATCAGCCTTGCACATGAGCAAGACATAAATCCAGCCTCAATACGCTACCTGAACCGCTTGTCCGATTTCCTGTTTGTCATCGCCCGTGTGCTGGCCCGTGCCGATGGCGGGGCGGAAGTACTGTGGGTGCATGGGGATAAGCGCTAACTATTACTCGGAAACGTATACTTCGCCTTTTCCCGCACGCCGCCAGATGGCCAGCGTTGCGTAATGGTCTTGCGCCGAGTGTAAAAGCGGATGGAATCGGGGCCATAGGCAGACAGGTCGCCAAACAGCGAGCGCTTCCAGCCGCCAAAACTGTGATAGGCCACCGGTACGGGTAACGGCACGTTGATGCCCACCATGCCCACCCGGATGTTATCGCTGAAATAACGGGCTGCCTCTCCATCGCGGGTGAAGATGCAGGTGCCGTTGCCGTATTCATGGTCGTCAATCAGGTCCATGGCAGCCTGCATGCTGTTGACCCGGACCACGCACAGCACGGGGCCAAAAATTTCGTCGCGGTAAATCTTCATGTTGGGGCGAACCCGGTCAAACAAGGTGGCGCCGAGGAAAAATCCGCTCTCGTTTCCGGGCACACTCAGTCCACGGCCATCGACCACGAGCTCCGCGCCTTCCTCCACGCCAAGATCAACGTAGCCCCGGACTTTGTCACAGTGCGGCCTGGTGATCAGCGGACCCATGTCGTTGCTGTTATCGCAACCGGCACCTACTTTCATCCCGGCAAGCTGCAGCTTGAGTTTTCCCACCAGCGTGTCGGCCGTTTCCTCGCCCACGGCAACCACCACCGAGATGGCCATGCAGCGTTCACCACAGGAACCATAGGCTGCGCCCATCAGGGCTGAAACCGTATTGTCCATGTCCGCGTCCGGCATCACGATGGCGTGGTTCTTGGCCCCGCCCAGTGCCTGTACCCGTTTGCCATTCGCTGTACCGGTGCGGTAAATGTATTCGGCCACCGGGGTTGAGCCGACAAATGAAACGGCCTGCACCCGGCTGTCATGCAGCAAGGTGTCAACCGCTTCCTTGTCGCCGTTGACCACGTTGAACACGCCATCGGGCAGGCCGGCTTCCTGCAACAGGGCGGCAATCAACAGGGACGCTGAAGGATCACGCTCGGACGGCTTGAGCACGAAGGTATTGCCACACACGATGGCCATGGGGTACATCCACATGGGCACCATGGCCGGGAAATTGAATGGGGTAATACCAGCAACCACTCCCAGCGGCTGGAATTCACTCCAGCTGTCGATGGCGGGGCCTACGTTCTTGCTGTGCTCGCCCTTGAGCAATTGCGGTGCACCACAGGCATATTCAACAATCTCCACTCCGCGCATGAATTCTCCGTGCGCATCGTTCAGCACCTTGCCGTGCTCCTCGGTGATCAGGGCCGCCACGCGGTCGGCATTCTGCTCAAGTAATTCCTTGAAGCGGAACATGATGCGCGCCCGCTTCAGCGGCGGCGTGTTGCGCCATTCCGGAAATGCCGCTGCCGCAGCAGCGATGGCCTCCTCGACCGTAGCTTTGCTGGCCAGCACCACCTGCCGGACCACTTGTCCAGTTGCGGGGTTGAAGACATCCTGGCTGCGCCCCGCTCCGGCCACCTGCCGGCCATTGATGAAATGCCCCACCATCTCGACAGTCGATAGGGCATGTGCAGCTTTCGTATTCATGGTGTCATCCTCTGCGGCGGTTTATTGCAAGCCATCCAGCACGCGGCGAATCTTTTCCACCATCATGGCCAGGTCATCCGGTTTCGAATTCAGGAAGGGTGAGAACTGCAGCGTATCCGCACCATTGCGAATCATCATGTCTTCTTCCCAGAAACATTTCTTGTGAACCTCGAGCCCGCGTGCACCGGGCGCTCCGGCCCGGGATTCGAGCTCCACTGCGCCCATCAAGCCAAAGTTGCGTACGTCCTTGACCAACGGGTGATCAGCCAGCGAATGCAACACGTTTTCGAAATGACCTTCAAGCGAACGCGACTGTGCAAACGTGCCTTCTTCTGCGTAAACGCCCATGGTGGCAATACCGGCCGCGGCAGCCACGGGATGGCCCGAATAGGTGTAGCCGTGAAACAGTTCAATGGCCGATTCAGGTCCCTGCATGAATGCCTGGTACACATGCTCCTGCACCATGACGGCGCCCATGGGAATAACGCCATTGGTCAGGCCCTTGGCCATGGTGATGATGTCCGGGTTGACCCCAAAGCGCTGGGCGCCGAATGCATCGCCCACCCGGCCGAAGGCGGTGATGACTTCATCAAATATGAGCAGGATGCCGTACTTGTCACAAATGGCGCGCAGTTTCTCAAGGTAGCCCACAGGTGGCGGCAATACTCCGGTGGAACCGGCGACCGGCTCGACAATGACCGCGGCGATGTTGCCACCATCATGCAGAGCTGCCAGGCGCTCCAGGTCATCGGCCAGGTGCGCGCCCCACTGCGGCTGACCACGTGAAAACGCACCGTGCTCAAGGTCCCAGGTGTGGCGCATGTGGTCTACAGCTCCTAACAGGCTGGAGCCAAACGCCCTGCGATTGGGCGACATACCACCCACCGACATGCCGCCGAAATTCACGCCATGGTAGCCGCGCTCGCGCCCGATCAGGCGGGTGCGGTGACCCTCACCTTTGGAGCGGTGGTACGCCAGCGCAATTTTCAACGCCGTATCAACGGATTCCGAACCGGAATTGGTGAAGAAAATCTGTTTGAACGGTTCCGGCGCCAGCGCGACGACCTTTTCCGCCAGTTCAAAAACCTTGTCGTGCCCGGCCTGGAAGCCCATGGCATAGTCCAGCGTCGCTACCTGCTTTTGCACTGCTTCGACGATTTTCGGATGGCAGTGCCCAAGCCCACACGTCCACAGGCCGGAAAACGTATCGTAGACCTTGCGCCCGTCATCGGTCTGGTAATAGTGGCCTGCAGCACCGACGATGATGCGGGGTTTTTTCTTGAAATCACGATTAGCCGTGAACGGCATCCAGTAGGCATTCAGTGCGGCGGCGGAAACAGTCATGGACAAGTCCTCAATAACAAACGGCTGGTGAGATCACAGCCGTCTATTATATTGAACGTTCGGGTATCAATTCCAGTTGAATTTCAACTTTGTTGGGCGGATTTCAAAAAGACACGGTTACCGTGATCAATGCGCGAAGGTCATTGGCAAAGACGCCGCTGCTCACCTTGTATGGATCCTTCTGATCGGTGCCGACGCCCTTGAACTCAACATACAGGTGATCGGCGGTATAGCCCACGCCCACGCCGTAGTTCCAGTACGCCGGAAAGCCTATGGCCGGACCCGTGTTGGCATCAAAGGCATTGCCGAAACTATAGCCCCCGTAGACAAAAGCGCTGAATCCACCCGCCGACTTCCAGGTATAGCCGCCGTTGATGTACCAACCACTCTCGCCCACACCGGCAAAGTCATCCGAGTAGGACGCCTTGATATTGAACCCTCCATACACCAACCCGCCGTAGTACTCGACGAAATTGGCGCTGCTCAAACCGGGATAAGTGTAAGCCAGTACGCCGAGATCCCAGTTCAACCCGCTATCGCCGAACTCTCGTGTAAACCCGCCGAAATAATCGATTTCGACGTTTGCGTCACTGTCCGGACCCCAATCCAGCGAGGATCCCCATGCCGAGGCATAGAAACCAATATCCGTGTTGTACAACACGCTGCCCTGCAGCGCCGGATGGCTGTCTGTCTGGGATATTCCGCGGTAGTCATAATCCGAGGTCAGCGTCGCAGTCCCGGAAAATCCCGCCAGCGCAATGGACGAAACCATTGCCAGTAATGCCACCGCACCCACCTTGATCCATCCTTTCACACCCACACTCCCTGCCGGTCCGGCCGGCTTTTTGGTCGTCAATAAAAAACGCGTTTATTCCCCAACCGCAAACCCTCGCTACACAGATTAAAAGCAAGGCTTGTGCCAAGCGGGGAAACGGGTTTTATTTCAGGAGCTTAAGCAGAAAGCAACACCCAACGAGAGTGACGGGCCTCACCCACCGTGGTGCAGCAGGATGGCAGTCGCACCAGTTGGGGGCGCGAGCCTATGCCTTTGTTCAGCATGGGGGCGCAACCCGTCGCCGGTACCCTTTCCCGGGAGACGCCGTGAATACGATCCCTGTAGGCTTGGATGCGGCATCCCTGCCGCATACACTCCCGGAAAAGGCTCCCCGCCCCGGTTTGCTTGTCGCTGTGGCACCGCAGGGCCGTTCCAACTTGCGCTTTCCGGTAGAAGTGCGTCCCGGCACCAAGCATCCGAGGACAGGGAGGGGGGAGTTCTTTCGGGACCGTCGCCAGCAGGGATGCTGGCGAGGAGCTTACAAGGATGTACTTGCAGCGTGTCCCGAAAGAACTCACCGCTCCCTGGCCCCCGGCACGTATTCACCAGCAACGTAATTACGGCGTCTCCTGGGAAGAGATATCGGCCGCAGCTCGCGCCCCCAAGTCGAATACGGTTCACCAATATCACCAGGCCTCAAACGTTCAGCAGCAGGAACTCCCGCTCCCAGGAACTGATGACCTTCTGGAAGCTGCCATGCTCGGTCATTTTCACTGCCTTGTAAGCGGCAATGAACCGCGGGTGAAGAATTTCAATCAGCTCGGGGCAGTCGTCCAGGTAACGGAAGCCTTCCTCGATGGTGCGCGGCAGATCCTGTTTCAGATAATGTGCGCTGCCGGTCACCTTGGGGGTAGGCTTGATCTTGTTCTTGATGCCCATGTAGCCGGTCGCCAGCATGGCTGCAAATGCCAGGTAGGGATTGACGTCGGCGCCGCTGACACGGTGCTCGATGCGGCGGTTCTGCCCGTCTGATCCCGGAATGCGCAGTCCCACCGAGCGGTTGTCTTCCGCCCAATGCGAATTGATCGGGGCAGAGCCGCCCGGTGTCAGGCGGCGGTAGGAATTGATGTTGGGTGCAAAAAACGGCACGGCAGCGTTCATGTATTTCTGTTGGCCACCGATAAACTGGTAAAACAGATTGGAAGGTTTGCCGTTCTTTGAGGTAAAAATATTCTTGCCCGTTTCCATTGAAACGACACTTTGGTGCACGTGCATGGCCGAGCCCGGTTCCCGCTCCATCGGCTTGGCCATGAAGGTGGCAAAACAATTGTGCTTCTGCGCGGCTTCGCGCACGGTGCGCTTGAACAGGAACACCTGGTCGGCCAATTCGAGTGCATCGCCGTGCTCGAAGTTGATCTCCATCTGGGCTGCGCCATCTTCGTGGATCAGTGTGTCAATGGACAGGCGCTGTGCTTCACTGTAGTCATACATCTGCTCAAACAGCGGGTCGAACTCGTTTACCGCATCAATGCCATAGGACTGGCGCGCAGTTTCCCTGCGTCCGCTGCGGCCTATCGGCGGCACCAGTGGATAGTCCGGGTCCTTGTTGATATCCGTGAGGAAAAATTCCAGTTCCGGCGCGACCACGGGTCGCCAGCCTTCATCCGTGAAGAGTTGCAATACCCGCTTGAGCACGTTGCGTGGCGCCAGCGGCACCGGGGAACCATCGCGGTAGAAACAATCGTGGATGATCTGGGCAGTGGGTTCAACCGCCCAGGGAACAAAGCGCACGGTGCCGGTATCGGGCAACACCATCATGTCGATCTCGGCGGGGTCGATGATTTCATCGTATTCATCGTCCGGCCAGTCACCTGTTACCGTTTGTGCAAACAGGGCCTCAGGCAGGCGCATGCTTTCTTCGCGCACGTATTTTTTTGCGGGCGTAATCTTGCCACGGGCAACGCCGGCCATGTCAGGGACCAGGCACTCGATCTCGGTTATCTTGTTGTCTTCCAGCCAGGTTTTCAGAACGTCAAAGCTCATGATGATTTCTCTGCAAGGATGTACAGCATTTCCAGCGCCAGTGTTGCGGCCGCCAGTGAGGTTATTTCCGCATGGTCATACGCCGGCGCAACCTCCACTACGTCCATGCCGCGAATGTCCAGGCCCTTTAGCCCGCGAATGATTTGGGTGGCCCGATCGGAAGTCAGCCCGCCAGCCACGGGTGTGCCGGTGCCCGGTGCAAAAGCCGGATCCAGGCAGTCGATATCAAACGTCAGGTAGACCGGCCGGTCAGCGATGATTTCGCGGATGCGCTCGATGACTTTCCTGGCCGACGTCTCATTAACCCAGGAGGCATCCAGCACGGTAAACGGATGGCCTGCATACGATATAGGTGGTGCGAATACCCACCTGCACTGAATGTTCGGGCAACAACAAGCCTTCCGTCATGGCGTGATGAAACATGCAGCCGTGATCGAACGTGGTGCCATCGTGGTAGGTGTCGGTATGCGCATCAAAATGCAGCAGGGCCAGCGGCCCGTGCTTGCGGGCATGCTCGCGCAGCAGCGGTAGCGTCACGTAGTGGTCGCCGCCGAAGGACAGCATGGTCTTGCCGGCATCCAGCAAGTTGCGCGCAAACGCCTGGATGGCATCGGTGGCCAGTTGCGGTTCACCGTAGGGGAAATCGATGTCACCCGCGTCGGCAATCTTCAGCCGTTCACCCAGCTCAAAATCCCAGGGCCAGCGCGGACTGTCCCACACCAGGTTGGCGGAAGCCTGACGGATCGCACCCGGCCCCGAGCGCGCACCGGCGCGGCCGGAGGTTGCCAGGTCAAACGGGATTCCGCTGATTACGACATCGGCATCGGGCAGGTCCCGATACCAGGGAGCTTCGAGGAAGGTGAAAGGATTGCGGTAAATGGCCAGGGTCATGTCTGATGTTTCCGAATAAGGTCAGGGTTCAAATGCTGGGCGGTGTATTGGCACTGACCAGCCTGGCCGGCACAGCGCCCGTGTTGCGAAAGCGGTGTGGCAGGCGGCTGTCAAAATAATACGCATCGCCGGCACCAAGGACCCATGATTTCCCGGCAACCGTCAGCTCAAGTTCACCCGCCACGATGACGCCGCCTTCTTCCCCGGCATGCATGAGCAAGTCTTCACCGGTGTCTGCACCGGCGGCATAGACTTCACTCAGTATGGACATCTTGCGATCCTGTCGCGTGGCTGCCACCAGGCGGTATTCGATGGCCCCGGTGGCCAGGTCCGGCAGGTCGGCAGCGCGAAACACGATGTCATCCGGTCCGCGCATGTCCCGGGTAAAAAATTCCGCCAGCGTCATGGGAAATGCCGAAAGGATTTTCTGCAGGGAGCCCACCGAAGGGCTGACCTTGTTCTGCTCTATCAGCGAGATCATGCCGTTGGTTACTCCCGAGCGCTTGGCAAGTTCACGCTGGCTGAGTCCAAAAGCCGTCCTGATCGCTTTGAGTTGCCCGCCGACCTGGTCGTTCATCCTGCAGTTTGCTCAATGCTTGTTAATTAAAATAGACACCCGGATGACACTCTAGCGGAAACAGGCTTAATCTTCCAGCGCCTCCAGGGCAGGCACGTGTTCGTAACCCAGGTCGCGGGCCACGCCCTCATAAGTCACCATGCCGCGATGCACATTGAGGCCTTGCAGCAAGTGCGGATCGTCCAGCATGGCCTGCTTGGCGCCCTTGTCCGCGAGCGCAATGGCAAAAGGCAGGGTGGCATTGTTCAGGGCAAAGGTCGAAGTACGGGGCACGGCACCGGGCATATTGGCCACGCAATAATGCACAATGCCATCGACGATGTAGGTTGGTTCAGCGTGGGTGGTCGCGTGGGATGTTTCGAAACACCCTCCCTGGTCGATCGCCACATCCACCAGCACGGAACCCCGCTTCATCAGGCCAAGATGTTCGCGCGTGACCAGCTTGGGCGCGGCGGCTCCCGGTACCAGCACGCCACCAATCACCAGGTCGGCGTCGGTGATATGCCGTTCGATGGCATCTGCACTGGAAAACACGGTTTCCAGCCGGGCGGAAAAGACTGCATCAAAGTGACGCAGCACGCGGATGCTGCGATCCAGCACGACCACGCGGGCACCCATGCCTACCGCCATTTGGCAGGCATTAAAGCCCACTGTGCCGCCGCCAATGATCATGACCTTGGCGGGGGCCACACCCGGCACGCCGCCGAGCAGTACACCCGATCCGCCGTGCGCTTTTTCCAGGCACCAGGCACCTGCCTGGATGGACAGGCGGCCTGCGACTTCGGACATGGGTGCAAGCAGGGGCAGCTGGCCCGACGAGTCGGTCACGGTCTCATAGGCAATGCAGGTGGCGCCGCTCTTTACCAGGTCCCGGGTCTGCTCCGGATCCGGCGCAAGGTGCAGGTAGGTAAACAGGGTATGGCGCTCTTCCAGCATGGCCCGCTCCTGTGCCTGCGGTTCCTTTACCTTGACGATCATTTCGGCAACGTCAAAAACCTCGGCGGCTTCCTGCAGGATCACAGCGCCAGCGGCGACATAGTCGCTGTCGAGCACGCCTATGCCTTCACCTGCCCTGGTCTGGACAAATACATCATGTCCGCGCATGGTGAGCTCGCGCACGGAAGCAGGCACCAGCCCGACGCGATACTCGTGATTCTTGATTTCCTTTGGCACACCGATTTTCATAGCAAGGCTCCTGGATAGTTCGAAGTGCCAATTCTAGGGGGTGTTTGGGGATATTTTCTCCTATATTTTCAGCATTGGTAGTGCTTTATTCCTTGAATTGAGTTATCTATAGAGACTATGACTGCTGAGCACGAAAACAAACTACGTCCCCTGGATCGCACCGACCGGCAAATCCTTACCATACTGCAGGCAGATGGCCGCATTGCCAACGTGACCCTGGCCAAAATGGTAAATCTCACTCCAACGCCTTGCCTTGAGCGGGTGCGCCGCCTGGAACGCGAGGGTTACATCACCGGCTATACCGCCCTGCTGGACCCGAAGAAAGTCGGCGCCGGCTTGCTGGTATTCGTTGAAATCAGCCTGTTGCGGAATTCTCCGGATGCATTCAGTGATTTTCGCCGTGAAGCCAGTAAACTGACTGGCATACTGGAGTGCCACCTGGTATCCGGCAATTTTGATTACCTGATCAAGGCACGGGTCAAGGATATGGATGAATACCGCAAATTGCTGGGCGAAAAAATCCTGGCCCTGCCCGGGGTCAGTGACTCGCGCAGTTACGTGGTGATGGAAGAGGTCAAGGAATCGACCGCACTCCAGTTGCTGACCCGTTAGGCCCTCACTCATCTCCTACTGGCGCGTACAGGAAAAATACCGTTGACCACACTGATACTGCAGCATGACGACTGCCTCGCGCATGATCCCGGCGCCCATCACCCGGAAAGCAGCGCCCGCCTGCGGGCCGTGCTGGGTGCGGTAAAGGACATCGCAGGCACGGAGATATTGCCTGCCCCATTGGCCAGCCTGGAACAAATCACTCGAGTGCATGGGGAAGAATATTGGGCAAGCCTGGTGGCAGCCGAACCTGCGAGCGGCCAGGTGGCTGTGGACCCGGACACCTTTCTTTCACCGGGATCCATCAGCGCCGCACTGCGCGGTAGCGGGGCCGCCTGCTTTGCGGTCGATCAGATTTTTGCGGGCAAGGTTAAAAACGCCTTTTGTGCAGTGCGCCCTCCGGGCCATCATGCGGAGGCAAACCTGGCCATGGGGTTTTGCCTGCTCAACCACGTCGCCATCGCAGCCCGCCATGCCCTTGCCCTGCACCCGGTCCGGCGCGTGGCCATTGTTGATTTCGATGTGCACCACGGCAATGGTACGCAGGCGATATTTGAACAATCTCCGGAAGTGTTTTTTGCTTCCAGCCACCAGATGCCGCTCTACCCGGGCACCGGCTACCCGGAAGAAGTGGGTTGCGGCAATATCCTCAACATGCCGCTGCAAGCCAATTCCGGTGGAAAGGAATTTCGCCATGCATGGTCGCAACTTGGACTGCCTGCCCTGCATGCCTTTGCCCCGGACCTCATCCTCATTTCCGCCGGCTTCGATGCCCACGCGGGAGATCCTCTGGCCCAGCTGAAGCTGAAGGACAGCGACTATGCCTGGATCACCACGGCAATCTGTGAATACGCAGAAAATTCCTGTGGCGGACGGGTGATTTCGGTGCTTGAAGGTGGCTATAATCTCGAAGCGCTGGCGGGGGCCGCGCGTGCACATGTAAAAACCCTCGCGCGGGTGTAGTTCAATGGTAGAACGGGAGCTTCCCAAGCTCTTAATGTGGGTTCGATTCCCATCACCCGCTCCACCCTAACTGCTTAAGGAAATGAAAGAAGTGCGTATAAATCTTTTACTCGGCATGCTAATCACCCTGGCCATTTCACTATCCAGCCAGGCAGCTGGCGAGCCGGTCATCAGCCCCGAGCAGCAACAGGCGGACGTTGTGTATGCCAGTGGCGATTACCCTGCGGCCATGAAACAGTATCTGGCACTGGCCAAGGAGGGCGACAATTTCGCCCAGTACCGTGTTTCCTACATGTACCTCGAAGGCCAGGGCCTGGAGCCGGACCTGGTCGAAGCATACGCATGGGCTGCCGTCGCGGCCCGCAAAGGGCAAATGGAACTGGTGAAATACCGCAACGTCGTCGGCAGCCTGGTGCCGGAAGACCAGCGGCGCAAGGCGGTGAAAACGGCGGAGTTCTACAATCGCAAGTGGGGCAAAGATGACTCCGACTACGAGTACGACCGGAGTGTGCGCAGTGAAATGCGCAGATGCACCGGCTCGCGCCTCGGCTCCCGCTGCGAAGACGTTGAATCCATGGATATGCCACAATTCTGGGCCATTCAGCAGGCCGGAGGCGAGAGTAGCGGCGGCACCACCAAGGCGAGCGGCTCCACTTCCACCTCGGTAGTGCATGGAACCGGAACCCCGCGCAATGTGGCCTATTACCAGGAGCTGCGGGAAAGCCTGCGCCAAATGAACAGCAGCATTGGCGAGTCCGCCGGCCGTGTTGAGGTGCATGAAATCGAGCCGGTGGATGAAGCGGCACCAGAACCGGATCCAGAGCAAGAAGACCCCGAAGGAAACTAATGAACTCTGAATAAATCAGAGTTTCCCTAAGCGGTTTTCTGTCAGCCCTCCAACTCTGCAAAAGTTGGCTGCAGCCAGGTTTCGTAGTGCACCCATTTCCCCGGTGTAGCGAGATCGCGTGTCACGGTTCCCGTTTTCCATGCCGCATCGATGGCAGGCTCCCACGCAATTGACAGCGCACTGACCACTTCGCGCAACACTCTGCCTGCATCCTGTTCAAACCGGCTGGCGTCCACGTTAATGTAATGCAGTGGCACCGCAGCGCGGCAGCGGTTCAACAGCGCCAGCTGCTGCCTGTACTGCGCAGCCATCGCGTCAAGATCGCGATAAGCTGCCTGGAACCAGCCCACGGCCAGGTCTTTGGGATCCTGCTCAAGCACGATCACATGTGCCTGGGGGAAATAACGATATAAAGTGGGCACGGACTCCGCCGTCAACCACATGGCGTCCACGGTAACCGGGGCATTGGGGGCACGGCTATCACTCAGGCCCAGCGCCTTCCAGTATTTTCGCCGCGCCAGCCGAATTTCGGCCGAGGTCAGGCTGCTCAGGGGCCCCCTGCCCTGCGGGTGGCATACCACTTCCCGCCGCTTTGTTTGCTCGTCCATGCGATCGTTCACCACGCAAATGCCGCTGTGCCCCTTGAGAGCAGCCAGCAGTTCGGCACGCCCGGCTCCGGGCCAGGCAAAAACGAACACGGGCTCCGGTCTGCCATCGTCCGGTGGCTGCGGCGGCCACGACCAGGCCACTTCACGTTCCATGGCGGTATCGGCTGTCTCGTTGGCGACCAGGTGGAAGGACTCTTCTGAACGAATAGTAATGACTTCGGCTGTTTTCTGGTCCAGCCCGAGGTAATGCTCCCAGGCGGCCTGGTAGTTACCCGCCTGGTGCAGGGCGTCCCCCAGCAAGGCGACCGCTCTCTGCCGCTGCTGATGGTTTAGGTCATGCCGCCGCTGGATGCTGCGCAGTCTTTGTATCGACATTGCGTGGTCGCCATGCCCGCGCAGTTTTTCGGCAGAATAAAGAACTGCATCCACCGGTTGTGGATCCTCCTCAAGCAGCGCCTGCAGGAGTGCATCAGCTTCTGCTTTCGCGCCGCTGGCATGCAGGGCGCGCACCAGTAGCAGGCGCTCCCCAGGCTGCGCCTGCCCGGTGTCCGGCAAGGACTGCAAAAGGTCCATGGCAGCGGCTGCATCGCCTGAATTCAGTTTTGCTTCGGCCAATAGCCGGGTCATGCGCGCCGGGTTGCTTGTCTGGGCAGCAGCTTGTGCCCGGTGTGCCTCGAGCCGGCTGATTACATCGGCATGATTACCTTGCTTGAGCTGCAGATCGGCAAAATCCAGCAACAGGCTTTCTTCGTTGTTGGCAAGGCGCAATGCGCGCAGGAACAAGCCTCTCGCTTCGGTATCATTGCCAAGGGCCGCATGCGAGCGCGCCAGCCCGGCAGTGGTTTCCGCCGACTCCTGTCCCAGTTGCAGCAGCCTGCGGTAGGTTTTTACGGCGTCGGCATACTGCCTGCTTTGATAGCGCGCCGAGCCCAGCGCCAGCAGGACCTCGACGTTATCCGGCCTTTGTGCCAACACATTTTCAAAACACTTGATGGCAAACCCTGAATTCCCGGCGGCAAGGAAGGCGCGACCGAGGAAAAGCTGCGCCATCATGTTTTCCGGTTCCCTGCTCACCACCTGCTGCAGGTGGACGATGGCATCACCCGGCGTTTTGCTGTTCCAACAAGGCAATACCCAGGTTGACCAGCACCTGGGTATTTTCCGGTTCTGATTTAAGCGCCTTGCGCAAAGCGTGCTCGGCTGCAGGGAAACGGCCACGGGAAATTTCCACTACAGCAATGCCATTCTGGGCGGCAGTGAAATTCGGATCAATGCCGGCAGCCTTGTGGAATGACAGCTCCGCCCCGGTCAGTTCATTGCGGCGCAGGTGAACCTGTCCCAGTGAATAGTGCAAAGAGGGATTTCCCGGCTGAATCTGGATTGCCCGCCGCAATAACTCCAGCGGTTCTTCGAGGTCATTCTGCTGCTGGCGCACCAGTGACAGCATGAACAATACCTGTGGATTATCTGGTTCATCTTCGAGCATGCGTCGGTACAGAACCTCCGCAGCCGCGAAGTTCCCGCTGGCAAAATGTTCCTGGGCTTCTTCAATCATGGGCAAGTACTTTCATTTTCCAGATCTTTCATTTTATTTCTCGCAGCATGCGATCGAGAATCAGGTCTTCTGCGAGGCTTTCCATTTTCCAGTTTTTCAGGAAACCGCAATGACCACCGTACTTCGTCACCAATACCTCCAGGTTCGGGTTAGCGGGAAGCCTGTCAAAATCCGCCACTGGCACGACCGGATCATCTGCAGAAGTGAGTATGGTTGCAGGTATTTTCAATGGCGCAAGCCGCTCACCCGCAATGGAATAACCAGCAAAATAGCTGTCCGCATCCGCGAACCCGGCGTAGCGGGTGGCAAGATAATGGGTGCGGGCACGCAATCCGGCGACATCATGCCAGTTGTCATCACCATACAGTTCAGGAAAGCATTTTTTCTTTATTTTGAGGGAACGGGACCACTTGCGCTCAAAGTAGCGCTCATAGAAACGTATGCCCTGCTCCATGGCGTGCATGGCGCCCGCAGGGTCAATGACCGGGCAAACACCAACTACACGGGTAAGGTTCAAATGTGCACGCTCTGCATTGAGCGCCACGCGCAAAGCAAAATTTCCCCCCAGCGAATAACCAGCCAAGCTCCACGGCCTGGATCCCACCCGCTGTTGCAAATCCGCCAGCGCACTGATGACTTCTTCAAGCCGGCAGGAATGGAAAATCCCGGGGTTCAGATGATGGGTGTCACCGTGATCGCGGAAATTGAGACGGAATACGTCAAAGCCTGCAGCGTAGAGCCTTGCGCCGTTGGTCAGGATGTAGCTTGAATTGACGCTACCCTCCCAGCCGTGCAACAGCACCACGAGGCCTCTGGGTGGCCGGGTTTGCGCGGTCCCTTGGGCCTGTGCAGAATAGAATCCCTGCAGGCGCACGCCCTCACCGCCGTCCAGCACCCAGGCCTGTTCCACCGCACGCAGTGCTACTGACCGCCGCCGGGCGAATGCGCGGCGCAGGGGGCTGCTGCTCAACAAGGACTGCACGTGGGCATTGCGCAAGCCCGCGGGCGGGAGGAACTGCAGCGATTGCCCGGTCACTGCCGCACCGGCCCATTAGACGCCCCATCAAACGCCCCATCAAACGTTTTGGCAAACGCCATGCTCACCACTGCTTGTGACTCAGCAGCCAGTTCACGGCGCTGCTTACCCTGTACCTCTATCGGCGCGCCTATGCACACCTCGACGGTACAGGACGGTTGCCGCAGCAAGCGGAAAAAATTGGCCACGAAGTTCTCATGCGGTAGAAAGGTGATTTCAGGATACAGCTTACCGGCGCGCAGGTAACGCAGCATGACGGGTTGGACCGGAGCCTCGCTCTCGATTGCGCCTGCAAACATACGGGCGTGAAACTTTTTTACTCCATCGCCCGGAAGAATTCCGCCTTCCGCGAAAATGGCCACTTTCCGTCCCGCCCTGAGCCGCTGCACCATCACTTCCACCACGCTGCTGGCAGAGTCATGGCTGCCACGACGGTGATAGATGGTCTCGCCAAACCCCGCTATCCAGCCTGCCAGTGGCCAATTCCCGATCTCGGCCTTGGCAACAAAGCCCATGGGGGAAATGCCGTGCAGCACCTGGATGTCCAGCCAGGAAATGTGATTGGCGGCGATCAACACCGGACCGGGAACCAGCGTTCCACTGACCCGGCGTTCAAGGCCAAAAATCCGGCAAGTAGTGGCTGACCACCAACACTGCGCAATTTCACCCACCGGGCGCTGGCGGAAGCGCAGGTAGCGAAGGGGAAACGACAAGCTAAGCATCGTCAAGGGCAAGCTGATGACGGCATGCAACAGCAGGCACGGAACCCGGTAAAACAATCGCCAGTAGCCTGTATGTCCTTTCATCCTGTTGCCGTACCTGGTGTGCTGAACATTATGGGAAGCTCTGAATAATGCCATCCTGGCATTCTCAGAGCACGCCAAACAAAAAGTGTGATTTTTGTTTGACTTCATTTTCAATGATTTACAATCATCGAAAATGGCGGCACGTCCCTGTACCGCGGAAACTCTGAATAAATCAGAGTTTCCTTTGGTTTTCATGATGCATCAGCGAGAATACCTGCCTTTACGGGAGAATGCCTTGCAGCAATTCCAGGTCCGGTTGGCAGGTGGTGACCGCAGCTTCGTAGTCAATTCAGGCGAAAGTATACTTTCAGCCGCATTGCGGCAGGGTGTAATGCTGCCCTATTCCTGCAAGAACGGCACCTGCGGCAGTTGCAGCGGCCAGGTGTTGCAGGGCGAGGTGCACTACCCGTTCCATCCACCCCTGGCACTGGAACGCAGCGATCTCGCAGAAGGTTTTGCCCTGATGTGCCAGGCGGAGCCGATCGAAAACCTGGTAATCTCAGTAAGGGAAATCGAAGCCGTGCGGGACATCGAAGTGCGCTTGTTGCCCGCACGCGTAATCGAAAAAACCATATTGTCGAGCAACGTGGTACGCCTGCGCCTGAAATTGCCCAAGGCCCAACGGCTGCAGTTCCTCGCCGGGCAGTACGTGGACGTCCTGCTGCAGGGCGGAAAAAGAAGGGCTTTTTCCATCGCCAGCCGCCCCTCCCTTGAAGACGAGATTGAACTGCACATCCGCCACGTCGATGGTGGAGATTTCACCGGGTTCGTTTTTGATACCCTGCAGGTGCGCGACATACTGCGTCTTGAGGGACCCCTCGGCAATTTCTTTGTGCGCAATGATGAGCCCGATCGGCCAATGATCATGATGGGTGGCGGAACGGGGTTTGCGCCACTGAAATCCATGATTGAAGACCTGCTGGAAAATGGCGACCGCCGGGAAATTCACCTCTACTGGGGCGCACGCACGCGGGCGGATCTGTACCTGGACGATCTGCCTGCTGGCTGGGCCCGGGATCACGCCCATATCCACTACCACCGGGCATTGTCTGAAGAAGCAGGCCTGCAGGGGCAGGATCACTTCAATGGCCTGGTGCATGATGCCGTGCTGCATGACCATCCGGACCTCGCGGTATTTGACGTGTACATGAGTGGCCCGCCCGCCATGATTGACTCGGCCAGGGCTGCGTTCCGGGCGCGGGGATTGCCGCCAGACCGGCTGTATTACGACTCCTTTGAATTCGGCCTCGACGTGCCGGTGCGCGTTCTGGCACGGCCGCACTGAACCCGTCCCCTCTCACAAGCCTCCCCGATGACGGCTACAACTCAACCTGCTGGTGCTGTAGGGCGTCGGGAATTACCTGCAAACTTCAACTGATCAAATCGCATTGGGAAGGACGGCCTGGCTTGGGCTTTGTGCCACCACCTCACCGTGATGCAGCAACTTCCGCGCTAACAGGGCTTGCGGCCGGTATAGCATCAAAGCTGTTGCCCAGTGCCAGCTCCAGCTGGATGCGGTTGACGAACTGGGCGCCACGCAGCTTGATCAACTCTGATGCGGTGGCAATCTGCTGGGTCTGCAGGGTTGAAACCCACAGCAAGTCGATACGCCCGGCGCGATAAAGCACGTAGGCAATGCGCACCGCATTGTTGCGTTCCGCCAGCGCGCTTTGCTGATTGGGCAGACGCAGCGCCAGGAATTGTTCTGCCGAGAGTGCATTCTCAACCTCACCAAATGCCTTGAGCAGGGCAGAGCCATATTTGGCCACGTCGGCTGCCTGTTTTGCCGTGGCGATCTTCAGTTCCGCTTGCAGGGCGCCACCCGTATACATAGGAATGGACATGCCGATGGTTGCTGTGGCCAGCCAGGGATTCAGACTCAGCAACGACAACAAACCATCACTCAATCGACCGCCGGAGAGGCCAATGGAAAAATCGGGCAACAGAGCCAGCCTGGCAACTTCTTGCTGATAGAAGGCTGCCACCACTGTGTACTCCGCCGCCAACAAGTCAGGGCGTCGCTGCAGCAGGGTGGCAGGTAACCCGGCATCAGGCGGTGGCGGCAATGCGGGCAGTTCCGCAGCCACTTCGATTTCCGCCGACGGATAACGCCCCAGCAGCAATTCCAGCGCCCGTCGGGCCTGCGCATAAGCTTCGCGTGCACTCTCCAGGGAGGCTTGTGCCTGGGAAAGTTTGGCGGCGCTTTCGGCTACATCGAGATCGCTGACACGGCCTGCCGTGCGGCGGATTTTCACCAGTCTGAGCAGCTCGGCAAAGGTCTGCACGGACTGCTCTGTCAGCACCAATAACTGCCGGCTTTCTACCGTGACATACCATGCCCGGGCGGTGAGCGCGGCCAGGGACTGCCGGGCGAATGCGTAATCGAGGGCGCTGGCCTGGTAACCCGCTTTTGCAGCCTCGCGCTGGGACCGCAGACGCCCCCACACGTCGACTTCCCAGGCGACCGAGGCAAAGGCATGACTGGTGTCGTAAGTGCCACTGCCGCCAGCGTCTTCGATGATCCGCCCGCCAATGCTGGCGGCAACTTGCGGCCGCAGTTGTGCACCTGCCACCACGACCAATTGTTGCGCCACTTCGACACGGCCGGCCGCCGCCAGCAAGTCAGGATTATGCGCAATCGCTTCGGCGACGATTGCTTCCAGTGCAGGATCGCCAAAGGTCTTTAGCCAGCCACTCTGCGTGCCCCTGCCACTACCCGGATCGGCTCGTCCAGCCAGGGGGGATTTGTGTTGCTGGCGGGAGCGCACGAGCAATCAATTGTTCCTGCGTCGGCTGCGGCGCCAGTGCGCAGCCTGCCAGCACGGCCAGCAAAACAGTCACAGGCGCGGCCAGCCGGAGCAAATGCAGCCAGTACGGTGGTTTATGACAGGCTGGCACGCTGTACCTCATCCTGAGAATGGATAAAGCCAGTTGAACCACGTGTACGTTCTGATCGCAATTTTACGCAGTGCGGCGAAGCCGCTTTTCGGGTCGGTGTAAATGGCGACATGGCCTTGTGTACCCAATGGGTACATCGAGGGATCACCAGTGTCGATGTTGATCGCCACCGCGAATTGGCCTTGTGGTATCTCGTCCGATACATAGTTGAATGTGGGGAGCACACCGCTCGGCAGTAACTGCCCACTGCCGCTCCCCGGCCAGATGGCTTGTACCGTTCCGTTAAAAATCTGACCTGGATAAAGATCCAGCGCCAGTTCCGCAGCCTGGCCCGGCTTGACGTATTTCAGGTTTTCCTGGAAATATCTGGCCAGCACGTAGCGGCCCTCGTCGCAAACGAAAGAAGCAATGGCGCCAACTCGTGCATCGCCGGCCACCATGCCAGGCCGGACCTGCAGGTTAACGATGACACCATCTTCGGGCGCCACCATCAAGGTATTGTCGAGATAGAATCGGGCCAGGTCGAGCTCGGCCTGTACCGATGCCACGGTTGTGTTCACGCCGCCAATTTGCGATTCATACTTGAGCTCGGCGCGTTGCACTTCAGCCTGCGCTTCGACAATGGCAGCCTTGTTAGCGGCTGCCTGAGCCGTCCATTTCTGCGCGTCTTCTTCCGGGCCCGCGCCTTGCTTTGCCAATGAAGTGGCCATGGCTTCCTGGTATTGCGCAAACTGCAGTTCACTTTGTAAGCGCGTAACTTTGGCTGAGGCTACCGCGATGTCGGACTTCATCACCTGCACGTTTTGGGTCGCTGCCGCGAGTTGTGCTTCAAGCTGTTGCACTTTGTCTTCATAGGGCCGCCGATCGAACTGGAACAGCGGCGTCCCTTTGGTGACATGCATGTTGGGCTCGACCATCACTGCCGTGACCAGCGTCGGCTCTGACAGCCGGGGCGTGAGCTGGATGGTGTGTTGAATGACCACGGCCTCGGTGGAGCCAGGCGTGACGTAGCGCAGTCCGAGCATGAAGATGATCAGCAGATGCAGGCCGACCGAGATCGAAACCACTCCCCAGGGAATATTGAACTTCATCCACCTGTACTTGAAAAACACCAGCCACACTGCGAAAGCATAGCCAAACAGCAATACGAAACCGAATAACATGGCTCAGTCTCCTGCGGGCTTGCCGGGATTGGATTCAGGCTCCGATGGCGATGAGGGTTCAGGAGCGGCGGGCGGAGCCACGCCGCGCAGGCGCGCATTTTCGATTTCAATAGCCTTGGCTTCCTCCGCTGGAAAACGGCGGATGTCGACGATGTCCGTCGGCTTGAAGGCCCAGATGAAAGCCTGCATCCAGGGCACTACGGCCAGGAAACCGGCCCAGCCCATGATGGTGACGGCTTCGGCGTCGGGATGCTTGCGTTTCACTGCAATTCGGCCCGGCAATCCGCCGATGAAGATCAGCACCATCACCCCTGCTACCCCCGCAAGCAGCAGCGAAGCAAACGTTAGGTAATCCCACAAGCCAAGTTCGAATCCAAGCACAATAGCCTCCTTCCTAAACAAATATTGAGTCTTTTCATTCTTTTCCCGTGTGGTGCCTCAACCGCTGGCGCGCGCCCGGTAGCGCAGTACCCGATGGCTTATTCCCCGGAATACGAGGTAAGGCAGCAACACCATGATCGCCGCGACCATCAGCGCTTCGGAGGGATAGAACCAACGCACTGCAATGAGCTGGAATATTCCATCCATGATAACAGCGGCGAGGAAGACTTTCCCGATCTGCGCCCACCCTTCCCGCAATCCTTCCCCCCGGTGCACAGGGTCACCGAGCAGGACCAGAAGGAATAGGGGCCTGTCCTCCCGCGCATCCTGACGGCCGGCACGAATGGCGAAAAATACCGCCGCCAGCGGCTGAACTATGAAACGAAACCCCAGCGGGGCGTGGATGCCGCTCGTGATGTCGCTCCAAACACGACTAAAGGCGGCGACAAACTCATCCATGAGGCGCCAATGGGTGCGAGTGCACATCGTCGCTTGTGGAGTGCCGCGCCAGTTCCTCGGCAAGGATCGGCGCGCCAAGGCTGCAGGCGTGAATCGACATGACCGAGGCACATTTCAAGACGAACAGAATTCCCTCACGCGTCGCGCCGGCAGCGTTCGCGGCGCGGATGTGACGGCGCGTGCCGTCGGCGTTGAGATTGGTGCACGTCGAGTTCAGCGCGACCCCGACAAGTTCGACGAACTTGTGCGAGAGGACATCCGACGTCCACGGATTAGTGGTCATTTTCGCGCAGGGCTCTGCCCACCCGGCATCCCAGTCACGAACTTGTTCCAAGGCACTTTCCCAAGGCCCTGCGGGGGTCGACCGATTTGAGTCAGCCATGTTCTCGTCGTGCTCCTCAGTTGTTACTGAGTCCAGCTCCGGCTTATCCGAAGCCGGACTCAAGGTAACGCCCCGGCTCTTACAGGATACTCACCGGATTCGTGGCCACTGACGCCGCCTTCGGCAAACGCCCGTCGGTCTCGTAAGCCAGAAAGCCCTTATGGCCTTCGGTGCGGTTCGGCGGCAAGCCCAGGTTGAACAGCGTCTCCTCGACCGTGTCGTACCAGACGCCTACCTTCATGATCTTGCGCGCTTCGTCGGCCGTCGCCACCTTGCGGCCGAATTGCTCGCTCTGCTTTACTGCCCATTCGACCTGCTTGACTGTCGACCAGCGCTTCTTGTGCATGTCCCAGATGTTGTCCTCGTTGCCGACGCGGACGTTCTGGCCGAGGATGGTCGCCAGCGTCTGGATCGCGATGTTGCCGCGCATGCTGCTCCAGAAGGTGACGCTCGACGCGCCATGCGGCGCGCGGCGCAGCATCTCCATCCAGTCGAAGGGGTTGCGGCCCATCGTGCCGCCGCCATAGCCGCACAGCGCCAGGTTCAGCGGGCCCATGTAGACGCCGCGGCGGATCAGCCGCTCGATGATCTCGAGCTGATGCACATGGGCGGGCACGAAGTAGGGCTGGATCTTGTTCTTGGAGAGCCGCTTCAGATGCTCGACGTAGAAGCTCGAGGTCGAGTCGACCACCATGTCGGCCCAGGCGGCGCCCACCTTCGGGTCGGCCAGGTGCGTGCCGTCCACGTCGCCGGGGACGAAGGCCTGCGTCACGTCCCACAGCGTCGTGCCGGTGGTGATCGTCACGCAGTCGGGCTTCGGGTCGAGCTCGGTCAGCATGTGGCGCGTGTCGTAGTCCAGCCACTTGGCGCGCGCGTCGGCGGTGTGCGGCGCGAACGAGATCGAGCCGCCGACCTGCAGGATCATCTTCGGCACCGCCTTGCGCAGCATGCCGAGGAACTCGTTGTACTGGTCGAAGTTGCTCGAGCCCTGGCCGGTCTTCGGGTCGCGCACGTGCACGTGCAGCATCGTCGCGCCGGCGTTGTAGCAATCGACGGCTGCCTGGACCTGCTGCTCCCAGCTGACCGGGAGGTCCCCCACGTCGCCCGGTAGCCATTCAGGGCCGTAGGGCGCTGCCGTAATAATTGTCGGCTGCATGTTTTCCGGAAACAGTGAATCATCGGTGAAATACATAAATCTCTCCTTCGTTAAGTTGATTGAATAAAAGCTCTGGCGCTTCTGGCTACACAAAATCAACGCCGGTGCGTTCATCGTGTCGGCGCCATCGGGTCATTGCGCTTCCCGGCAATAGCCGCCTCGATGCCCGGCAGCAGGTCAGTGGCGATCATGCGCTTGAGGACCACACCATCAGCGCCCGCTGCCAGCGCCGCAGACGCCACGGTCGGCTCGTCGTGCACGCTGAGCAGCAGCACCTTCGCGGCCGGTGCTCGCGCCCGAATGGCATGCATCATCTCGACAATGTCTCCCCCGGCAAGCGACAGGTCGACCACGACCACCGTTGGCTGGATCCGCGCCGCGCCCTCCAGCAAGGAGGCTTCGTCCGCCACCGCGAAGACGCCCGCGAACATCGTCCCGAGCAGCCCGCGTACGCCCTCGCTCAGATCGTGATGCCGGTCCGCGAGCAGTACGCAGTTCATCCTGGTGTTGTCCATCACTCACTCATCGTCCTCCGGTACGGAACACGCGCCTCTTCCAGAGAGGAGCAGAACAAAGCGTGGATGAAGTGCGCGGGGCTGTCACCTCGTAATTTTTCGAGGTGCGGGAACGGAAACTACGAGGGCGGGGGCCTGGGTGTTGCTGGTCGGTGTTACCGGTCGGTGTTGCTGGCCGGTGTTATGGGTCGGCGATGCCGTGCCTGATCGCGAAATGGATCAGTTCAGCGCTGCCTTTCGCGCCCAGCGCTTCCATCATCTGGTACTTGTGGAATTCCACAGTGCGCGGGGAGACATCGAGTTTCCTGCCGATCTCCTTGGCAGTGAGACCCGCGGCGAGGAGGCGCAGTACCTCACGCTGGCGCGGAGTGAGCTGCGCCGTGGGATCGTGGGATTTCGCAGCGATGTCCGTCGCGGACCGGAACACTTCGCCGGCCAGGGAAGGACAGACAAACGTGCCACCCTCCAGCGCGGCGCGAATCGCCTGAATGAGCAGCATCGGTGCGGCATGCTTGAGCACGTAGCCCGCAGCCCCGGCTTCAAGTGCGCGCCGGACATAGGCGATCTCCCGGTGCATGGTGAGGAAGACAACGGGGATTTCCAGGCCGTCCTTGCGCAGTGCCTCGAGTGCCTCGATGCCGTTCAATCCCGGCATCGAGACATCCGCAACAATGACATCGGGGCGCAACGATTGTGCCGACTCGATCAGAGCGTGTCCGTCCGCTACCACACCGACGAGATCGAAATCCGCGGCGAGCAGGCTTTTCAAGCCTTCCGCGACGATGGGGTGATCGTCAGCAAGCAGCACGCGCGGCCGCGTCACGCTCGCTCCCACGTTCCCTCCTGCAGCGGCACCTTCGCGGTGATCGTGGTCCCCCGCCCCGGCGCACTGTCGACGGCAAGCACCCCGTCGAGGAGGCGCATCCGCTCGCGCATGCTCGCGATGCCGAGGCTGGCACCACTCTGCTTGCGTGAACCATCGAAGCCGGTGCCATTATCCCGAACGTCGAGCACCAGCCAGCCCTCCCTGGCCTGGAGCGAGACTTTCACAGCGTTGGCCTTGGCGTGACGGGTCACGTTCCTCAAGGCTTCCTGTGCCACCCGGAAGAGTCCAACTGCAATATCGACGGGGAGCTTTGCCGGCACCGTGCCCGCATTGATTTCCACCCGGATAGGCTCGTTGCACGCGACCCGCTCACACTCGGCCTTCAGTGCCTCGACGAGGCCGAGATCTTCGATCACATTGGGGTGCAGACGGTATGAAAGCGCGTGGATGTCCTCGCTGAGTTGTACAAGGCGGCCGTGGATCGAGTCGACCGCCAGCGCGTTCCCTGTGCCGCCGCCTTCGACCTTCGCGGCCTGGATCGCGAGCGCGGCCAGTCGCTGCGTGATGTCGTCGTGCAGATCGCGTGCCAGGCGCCGCCGTTCGTCCTCATGGGCCGTGATGAGCCGCCCCCCCAGGCTTTGCGCCTCGCGCTCGGCGCGCAGCCGCTGGACTCGCTGCCAGAGCAATGCGGCAATCAGCGCTGCCTGCAGCGCGATGACGATAGCCGTCGCGATCATCGCGCTCCGGTGTTCGTCCCACATCGAGGGTGGATTGAAGCGGATCTCGCTGCCGGGAGGCAAGCGCGCCTGATCGATCTTCCAGCGCTTGAGCTCGCGCCCATCGTAGACGGGGGGCTCGAAACCGTCTACGAGGATCTGCGGCTCCGCGGAAATTTCTCCGCGCAGAATGCGCTGCACCTCCGCCGCAATCTGCTCGCCGCGCCGCCCTTGCGACGAATAAGGCCCGCCGACGACGCCCTTGCCGAGCTCGTTCTCGTACAAGCTGAAAATCGGCGCGTTGGTGACGGCATGGAGGCTGGCCAGGGCGTCCTGGCGCTCGTAGGGAACGCCCGCCGCGTCCACGATGAACAGGCCATAGAACACCGCGGAGTGGGGGGGCAGTCTGCCGACCCGCTCTTTTACCTGGTCGAGCGACAGATCGTTGAGCCACAGGAAGTTCGCGCGATCTTTGAACGGCGCGACCTCTCTTTGCAGCTCCGCCACCCAGAACTGCTCAAGCTGCGTCGCGCCCATGACCACTGCAATCGTGCGGGTATCGGGTAGCAACTGGAAGATGTTGTCGAACAGGCGCGGCAGATCCACTTTTCCGACAATGGCAGCATCGTTCACCAGCAACACTGCCCCGCGCGCGAGCCGCTCGTCCAGGGCAGCCATCACGAGCGGGACCGACGCAAAGAGCTGGTCCCGGCGTGCGAGGTAGAATCGAGCCGCTGGTGGACCAATGGTAACAACCACGTCCGGCGGCGACCCGGCGAAACGGGCCACCAGGTAGTCGCTAAACGCCTGCTCTTCTTCTTCCGCCACCGGTCGCCCCGCATCGAGTGATGCCTCAAACAGAACGATGGGGCCGGGAGCACCCTTGGCGAGCTCAGTCCGAAAGACCGAGGCTATCGTGTCGTAGGGCGCAACATCCCGCCCGAACGAATGAATGAGCAGCACGCGCTGGGGCACCGCGGCTTCAGCCGAAAACGAAACGCAAAACGCAAGCCACGCCCCGGCGAAGATCCCGAGCGCGCCTGTGGCTGGATAAGCGGATTTTCTGTTTTCGGTCATGGCTGAATGGGATCAGCTGTTTACCGGCGCGTTCAGGCGTGGGCTCTCGCTGGGCAGAGGGTGGGGCTTCTCGCCCATGTTCATGCGCAGGGCATTACGGAAGCAGGCCATGGCCAGCTCCAGGTTGCCCTGCCGCTCCATCAACTGGCCCAGCGAATCGTAACCGGTGACGGTTGGTTCCAGCTCCAGGCTGCGAATCATGTGAAAGCGCGCCTTGCCCCATAATTCCTCGCGCGCACACAGGCGCCCGAGAGCGAGGTGCAGACGGGCATCATCCGGGTGATCCACCAGCCATTTCTCACACTGCTTCAGGCGCGCGTTCGCATCACTGGTTCCAGGGATTCCATACGGGATCAACAAGGCTGAATTCCAGTTCTGCCTGAGGCTGGTGCGCAGCACACTCTCGGCCAGTTCCGGGCCACCGAGGCTCGCGGCTTTTTCCGCAAACGCAAGCGCTAGTTCAGCCGCTGTCTGCATGGCCTTCGGCAACGTCTGCCAGGTTGTTTTGAGTTGTTCCATGTCCCGGCATTGATCCAGCTGTGCAACCGCAGCCTCATGCTTCAGAGCCTGCGCGCGTGGGGCATCGATCAAGCCGGCTTTCTGCATCACCGGCAGGATTTCCTGCATGGCCTGCCATTGTCCCAGGGAGCGGTAGCAGCGGGATAACAACTCCAGCACCTGGCTATGGCGTTTGCGGCGGCGACGCAGATCTTCCAGTACCGGCAGAGCATCCTCAAAACGGCCATTTTCGGTAAGCAGGCGGGCGCGCGTGAGCTCCACCAGGAAACGGTTCCTGCGCCCGCCCGAATCGGCTTGCTCGAGGTACCACTCGGCACGCTCAGGAGCTGCCTGCCCATCTGCCGCCTGCGCAGCAGCCAGGTAGCGGGCGGTGGTCTGCCCTTGCGCGGCAGTGGATTTTTGCAAGGCGCGCTCTGCCCGGATCCAGTCACCCTCGGTTAGCGCCAGCAGGCCTTTCTCCAGTTGTTTCATGGCGCGCTGTTCCCGCAAACGGCGCGCAGTTTCCGCCGGCAAGCGCCAGATGCGCATGGCGAGATGCAGCACCAGCCAGACCAGCACCACTGCGCCGACCAGTACCAGCACGCTCATTTCCACAGTCCAGCCACGCAGACGGATCTGTACCAGGCCCGGATCAACGAGGATTGCAGGCGCCAGCGCCGCGGCCAGCAGCAACAAGGCCAGCGTCAGCACCAGCAGGAATACATTCCTCATTGCGCCGGATCCCGCGTCGCTCCAGCTGCCCGCATGGCTTGTAATGCGGCCAGTGGCGCGCTGATATCGGGCATAGCCGGGTCTATGTCCTGGTGTTGCAACTCACCCAGTTGGGCAAGCGCATCCCGGGCGGCCTGGCTGGCCGGCTCGAACCAGAGTGCCAGGGTGGCCGCAAAACGGTTCAAAGCGGCAGTCCAGGCCAGTTGATCGCGGCGCAAGGCTGCCAGCCGGGCAATCTCCAGCTCCAGCCAGGCATGTTGGCGGATCAGGTCCTGGTCGGCAAACACCGGAATACTGCTGGCAATTTCACTGTCACGGCGGACAGTAACCAGGCCGGAAAGCGCCTGTTTAATCCTCTCCCACCAGCTTGTCTCAGCTCCCGGTAGTGCTCCCTTTTCTGCAGGCGGCGCATCCTTGAACGGCAGGGCCATGACGGACAACTGCAAGGAATCCAGGCCTGCGTAAATGCTGGTGTAGTCGGGCTCGTTCACATCCGCAAGCTTTAACCGCGCAGCAGCGATGTCCTGTTGCAAGCCGACGTACAGAGGATTGTTGAAAGCTGCCAGCTGCTGGCTGGCGATCGCCAGCGCCTGGCCAGCTGTGCGGGTATCTGCAAACAGCTCCAGGCGCTCCTGCGCCAGCCGCAGAACATAGTCGATCTCGGCCAGGCTCAATTCGGCCGCAGTATCCATGTTGCGCGCAGAAAGCACCGCAAGATGCGCCTCTGCCGTAGCCAGCCTGGCCTCATCGCCCGCGATGGCTGCCTGCATGGAGCGCGTCCAGGATGATGTCTCCTGTTGGAACTCTTGCCCCTGCGCAGCTGAGTCTTGCAGCGCTTTCAGGTCTTGTTCGAGCGTGTTGATGCGCCCGCTGGGGTCTGCCGAACCAAGGCTGGTTACCCGTGCTTCGAGTGTGCCGATACGGGATTCAAGACCGGCCACCTGCTGCGCCTCGTGCGCGGACGCAGTGGCCAGCTCTGCCGCTGCGGCACTGCCGGCCCTGAGGTTTTGCCACCATAACCAGGCAACGCAGACCGAAGACGCCAAAGCCAAAACCAGCGCCAGCATGGCCAGGCCCTTACCCGACTTTTGTGCTTGTTGGGGGCTTTCTATTTCTTCTGCTATTTGTGCTTTGGGGAAAGACTCATTCATTGAATTATCCATTTGAGCTGGGTAATGCTGCTTCCTGGTGTGGTGCAAACAGTGCCTGAACCGCCGCGGCAATTTCCTCGTTGGCCGGTCCCCTGGTAGCATGAATTTTAGCCGGATTCCAGGACCGGGCCAGCTGCACGAGGCGCTCGGAAATCACCAGCCATTCACCCTCGCAGAGCTTGCGCCAGCAACGCGCAGGCAACCGCTCGGAAAGCGCAGTCATGGCATTGGCACTGGTCCACACTACGAGGACAGATTGTGCCTGTTCAATTGCGGTGATGGCAGCGACATCCAGCTCAGCCGGTTTGCTCTCGTACACGATCAGCGTCTGCACACTGTAACCAATTGCCTGCAGGCTTTCCTTGATCAGGGTGCGCCCTCCCGGGGCAGCGAGAATGAAGACTGCAACCGGCCCCTTTGCCTTGTTTAGCGGGGGCGTCAGAGCCAGTTCCCCAATCAGGTCCTCGCTGGTGTATCCCTGTCGCGGCTGGATGCTTACCACTATCCCCGACTGCTCCAGCAACGCGCTGGTAGAAGGCCCGATGGCAGCTACGCGCGCGCTGCGCACCACCTCCATTGGAATCTGGCTCAAGCCGAACTCCACGGCCCGGGGACTGGTGAATATCAAGAGCATGGGTTCCGGTTTTGCGCTGGCAGCCTGCAATTGTCCGAGCTGGTCCGGCAACAGTTTAACCGGAAGGAAGGTATGGGCCGGAATAATAATAATTTTAACCTGCATTGGGATGTCAGCTGGCATGGTCGCCAGCATGTCCGCCAGTTCCAATGCTTCCTGGCGCGGGCGGGTGATCAGGATATGCGAAAAAATCATCTGCGCGGAATCCATCGGTGGAATTCATCGATAGGCGGCGATGATGCGATCGGCGCCCTGTTGCAGCAAGTCCCGGGCAAGCTCTGCCGCCAGGGCGGTCGCATCAGCAAATGCGCCGGTGCAACTGCTGCGCACCATGGTCTTGCCGTCTATGGTACCGACCAGGGCATCCAGGCACATTTGCCCCGACTCGATCCGGGCGAACACTGCCAGGGGAAGCTGGCAACTGCCCCCCAGCTGACGGGATACGCTGCGCTCAGCTTCGGCGCAAACATGCGTTGCGGCGTCATCGAGCGGCCGCAACAATTGTCCTAGCGCATGGTCATCCTCCCGGTATTGCACGCAAATGGCACCCTGCGTGACGGCTGGCAGCCATGCCGGCGCCTGCAGGGTTTCGCTCACAAGCTGTTGCATCCCGAGGCGTTCCAGCCCTGCGCAGGCGAGGATGATGGCATCGTATTCCCCTTGCTTCAGTTTGCGCACGCGCGTGTCGATGTTGCCACGCAAATCCAGTACCTGCAGATCGGGACGCATGGCTAGCAACTGGGCTTGTCGCCTCAGGCTGCTACTGCCCACCCGGGCACCGGGGGCCAGTTGCACCAGCGTTTCTCCATTCCTGCTCAGCAAGGCATCGCAGGGGTTGCCCCTTGCCAGCACCACGTCAACCCGTAAACCCGGAGTAAGCACCACGGGCACGTCTTTCATCGAATGCACCGCGAGGTCCGCCTCGCCATTCAGCAGCGCCAGCTCCAACTCTTTCAGGAACAAGCCTTTACCGCCAATGGCTGCCAGGGGCCGGTCCAGTATGCGGTCGCCCTGGGTCGACAGGGGCAGCAGGTCCACTTTGCCTTCGGGGTAGAGCTCCCGCAAAAGCCCGGCCACGTGCTGCGCTTGCCAAAGTGCAAGCACGCTCTGTCGTGTGGCGATTTTCAATAAACGGCTGGTATTCAAGGCTATGGACTCGCTCGGGAAGCAATTACAACTGGGTGAGAAGCTTGCGCACGGCAGCAATATTCCGACGGCTGATTTCAGGGCGGTGATCCGTGCCGCTCAGCACTGCCAGCAAGCGACCGTCGTGCGCCCGTTCCATGCCGCGCAGATGCCGGCGCGAAACCAGGGCATTGCGATGAATTCTGAAAAACTCATGCGCGAAGCGGTTTTCCAGTTCCAGCAGTGATTCTTCAATGACCGTAGTGCCATTCTCATGCACTACCGTGGTGTACTTGTCTTCGGCCACCAGGCAGATCACGCGGTTAACCGGAACCAACATGACCTTACCGCCCACCGTGGAGCGAAGGTATTCGTCGGGGCCTGCGTCTTCACGTTCTCCCAGGTAGCGCCGCGCTTTCTCCAGGGCCTGCAGCAGGCGCTCTGCGCGCACCGGCTTGACCAGGTAGTCAATCGCCTCTGCTTCAAACGCTTCGAGCGCCTGGTTCTGATAGGCCGTGCAGAAAATGACAGCAGCACGCATGCCGCTGCGCTGCATCCGCTGTGCGAGCTGCATGCCATCCATGCCCGGCATGGAAATGTCGAGCAACAGGATATCCGGTTGCAATGCCTCGATTGAGTCCAGTGCGTCCTCCCCGCTACGCGCGGTGCCAGCCACCGAGTATTGCGGGAGTTCGTCCACCATCCTGCTCAGGCGATCACGTGCCGGGGCCTCATCATCTACGATCAGTACGCTCAACACTCAGGGATGCTCATTTCAATTGCACCAATGGCAAACTCAATACAGCGTAGAACTGCTCATTATTGTCGTATGTTATCAGGCTGGCCCGGGAGCCAAAGGCCAGCCGCAAACGCTCGCGAATGTTATCCAGGGCCATACCGTGCCCGCTGGCAGAAGAGCCTTCAGGAGCCACGGGATTGGCAATGGTTACCACCACCTGCTCACCTTCGGCGCGCCCGTAAACCGCTATGGTTCCCCCTTCCCTGCGCGACTGTATGCCATGTGCCACGGCATTTTCCAGTAGTGGTTGCAGCATGAGGGGCAGGACCGCGGCACTTGCGGGCAACTCATCCACTTGCCATTTTAATTCCAGGCGGTCGCCCAACCGACGCTTTTCCATGTCGAGGTACTGCCGCGCCAACTGCAGTTCCTCGGCAAAGCTGATGGACTGGTCAGCGCGGCGCATGCTGCCGCGAAAAATATCCGCCAGGTCTTCAATGGCTGCTTCTGCGTTCTTTGGATCTGTTGGAATCAGGCTGGCAATGGTGTTGAGGCTGTTGAACAGAAAATGCGGGCGGATGCGGGCCTGCAGCGCCTGCACCCTGGCCTCGGCCTGCGCCATCAACTCGGCCCGCCAGCGCGTGCGGATCAGCAGGTATCGAAAAAAGGCCAGCGCCACCAGTCCAACTATGAACATGCTGGAGAGCACGAACTGCCCTGTCGGCTCATTGCCATGGGGAATGCCCATCAGTGGTGCGGCCCGCCAGGCCGCAAAACTGAAAATCCCGGCCAGCATTACCACGATCAACCAGTTCCCAACCCAGGCACCCGTGACCGACCAACGGTTGGTCCAGCCGCTGGTAATGCACAGCCCCGAGGTACAAAACAATGCCAGCCATTGGGCATACAGGCTGGCCAAACCGAGCCACTCCCAGCTTGGAAGCCCGTCCTTGCCGAAGGAGATCAATATTACGGAAAGCTCGGTAATTGCGCTGACCACGAGAACCAATTGCCAGCTGCAAAACGATGGTGGATAAACCCCACGCGACTCCGCCTGCAGCTCTTTTTCCAGTGTCCCGGACATGGTCAGGCCAGCTGCTTGCCCAGCCAGGCCCGGATATGAGCTATTTCTTCAGTGCAGACCGCATGGGCCATGGGGTAATCGTGCCATTCGGGCGCATAACCCCAGGTGCGCAATTTCTCGGCCGCGGCCACACCCATAAGCAAAGGGACCACTCCATCCATGCTGCCATGAGCCATGAACACCGGCAGGTCACGATTGATGGGATGTGCCTGTCCGCGCAAGCGGTCGGAGTGAACCATGTAAGTCGACAGGGCAACCAGGCCTGCAAGCCGCTGTGAATAACGCAAAGCCAGATGGATTGCGATAGCTCCGCCCTGGGAAAACCCCGCCACTACCACGCGCTGTGGATGAATACCACGGCGCTGCTCGCGTTGCACCAGCGATGCTACCTGCGACACGCTTTGTTCGATCCCGGCTGCATCGTGACCGCGATCAGAATCAATGCTCAGGATGTCGTACCAGGCACGCATCTGCATGCCGCCATTAATCGTAACTGCCCGCATCGGCGCGTGTGGGAATACCCAGCGCAACGCAGGCGCGCCTGGCCACAGCAGCTGCGGCACTGCGGGCTCGAAATCATGCCCATCGGCACCCAGGCCGTGCAGCCAGATAATCGCGGCCACGGGATCAGGCCCGGTAGTGACTTCCACTGTTTCCAGCCGTGGCCATCGATCCGCAGCGATAGTTTCGCCTGGCGCGGATTCTCCGCTCCTGTCCGTGGCTGATTCTGTGTCTTTCATGGCGTATAGTGTACCCGATGACTAATGTAACCCGGGTTTTCTGCGCTTCATTGCCCTGCATGCTGCCGCTGGTACTCTGCGTATTTCTGCTGGCCGCATGTGGCCAGAGCGGCCCGCTGACCCTGCCGGATCAAAGCCCTCCACCGGCCGCCTCCCAGGACGGTGAGCCTGTTCCGGACGCGATACCGGAAGCGGTCCCGGATCCGGCAGCAGCCCCCGATGACGAATCCATCTAGCTTTGAAAGGGCCTGGCTTCACCTTCCACAAAATGCACGGCGCCGGCAACGATTTCGTTTTGCTGGACCTGCGAACCCAGTCAGTAAACCTGGATGCCCAATTGTCCGGCAAACTGGCCAATCGCCGCCTGGGCATAGGCTGTGACCAGATCCTGGTGCTGCACCCTCCACGGCAGGCAGGCAGCACCGTGCGTTACGAAATTCGCAATGCCGACGGCAGCGCCGCAGGCCAGTGTGGTAACGGCGCCCGCTGCATCGCACTCTACCTTGTCATGAACGGGGAATCCGGGGCTGCCCCCATGGTATTGGAAAGCCCCGCAGGGTCAATCCGTGTGGAGCGCTGCGCCGACGGCCAGTTTGAAGCAGACATGGGTGAGCCCGCCTTTGCGGCAGAAATGGTTCCAATCAGTATGAAACCCCGGGATGGCCGGTACGAGCTGGATACCCCTTGGGGCCCGGTGCAGTTCGGTGCAGCCTCAATGGGCAACCCCCACGCACTGGTGACGGTGGACGATGTCGCCAGCGCGCCACTGGAAACCGTGGGTGCATTCATCGGCCGGCACAGCGTTTTCCCGGAAGGCTGCAATGTTGGATTCGCCCAGGTCCTTGACCGCGACAATGTGCGCCTGCGGGTTTTTGAACGCGGTGCCGGTGAAACCCTGGCCTGCGGTTCAGGGGCGTGCGCAGCCGTGGCCATTTTGCGCTCCGGGAATCGCGTCAACGAAGCCGTCAATGTATATCTGCCGGGCGGGCATCTTGTGATAAAGTGGCCGGGGACTGGAAGCAGCATCAGCATGACAGGCCCTGCAGTCCACGTCTTTTCAGGAACCGTTACCTATGCGTGAGAAGAAGCTATCACTGAAGGATGTTGTCGCAAAATATCTGCGCCGCAACCCGGAATTTCTGACTGACTGCCCGGACATACTGGAATCGCTGCAATTGAGCCATCCTTCCGGTTCCGCCTCTTCTCTCATTGAACGGCAGGTGGCTCACCTGCGGCACAAGAACCACGAGTTAAGCCGCCAGTTGAACCGCATGGTCCAGGTCGCCTCCGAAAATGAGCACCTGATGTCCCGGCTGCATCAGCTCACGCTGGAACTGATGAGCCTCAGCGACCCCGCTTTGTTTTTCCAGCAATTGGGTCGCAGCCTGCTGCAGGATTTCAAAGCCGACATCTTGCGTATTTGCCTGTTCAACCCGAAGCGCGCCGGGCTCGCCAGTGAAGAAGTTCGCTGGGTGGATCGCAAAGACGAGGGAGTGCAACAATTCCAGGTCCACCTGGAAAAAGAACACACCGTGTGCGGGCGGCTGAATGACAGCAAACTTGAGTTCCTGTTCGGCGCCAAGGCGCGCTGGGTGCAGTCAACTGCGCTTGTTCCCCTGGGCGAAAAAGGAGCGGATGGCATGATGGCCATTGGCAGCAGTGACCCGGGCCGGTTTTATCCCGGCATGGGAACCTTGTTCCTGGACCTGCTGGCCGACGTGATTTCCAGTAGCCTGGATAATGCCAGCCCGGAGGAAGAACGGCTGTCTGCTTGAAGGCCCTTACGCAGCAATTCTTCGCTTACCTGCGCAACGAGCGTGGGGTGTCCGCACGCACCATCCAGGCCTATCAGCGCGACCTTGATCACTTGTTGGCTGAATTGTCGCAGCAGGGCATCACATCACCAGCGTTTGTGACCGAGTACCACGTTCGCGCACTCGTGGCCCGGCTCCACCGGCAGGGCCTGGGTGCGCGATCAGTGCAACGCCTGCTCTGCGCCATTCGCAGCTTTTACCGCTGGCTACTGAAGGAAGGCAAAGTGGGAAGCAACCCGGCCCAGTCCGTGCGTGCACCGAAACAAGTGCGCAAGTTGCCCGAAACCCTGGATGCGGATTCCGTCACCCGGCTGCTGTCCTTTCCAACCGACACCACCCTTGCCATTCGCGACAAGGCCATGATGGAACTCTTTTATTCTTCCGGTTTGCGCTTGTCGGAACTGGCTGATTTAACCTGGGCACAGCTTGACTCTGCCGGTGGCATGCTGACGGTTACCGGCAAGGGCAGGAAAACCCGAATGGTGCCATTTGGTCGTGTCGCCGCTCAGGCCCTGACGGAATGGCGCAAAGTCCGTGGCGAGTTTGCCTCCTTCGAAGAGCCGGTTATTTTTGTCAGCCGCACGGGCAAACCCATTAGCACCCGCACCATACAGTCCCGCGTGCGTTATTGGGCGCGCAGGCAAGGTTTGCCGCAAAACGTGTATCCGCACCTGCTGCGGCACAGTTTCGCCAGCCACATGCTGGAGTCTTCCGGTGATTTGCGGGCGGTACAGGAATTGCTGGGCCATAGTGATATTGCCACCACCCAAATATACACCCACCTGGACTTCCAGCATCTGGCCAAGGTGTACGACAAGGCGCACCCGCGGGCCAAGAAGAAATAGCCTGTTTTGTTTTTTGTAGTTCGTTGCGTCCGTGGTTTCGGCGCCGGCGGACCGGTGAGTGTTCTTTCAGGACACGCTGCAAGTACATCCGTGTAAGCTCCTCGCCAGCTTCCCTGCTGGCGACGGTCCTGAAAGAACACCCCACTCCCTGCCCCCTGCATTGAATCGCGCTCTCACATCGGAAAATTCAAGAACGAACAAAGCAGACTACTGGGGGCTGGATGTAAAGAACTGGGGCGGGGACCTGCTTACAAGACCGTCGCCAGCAGGGCGGGGAGCCTGCAGGGCTAAGCGAGATGTGGCGGAGATCTCTTTCCAGGAGCGTATGAAACAGGATGTTTCATTCGAGCCCCCAGGGATGGGTTTACGGCGTCTCCTGGAAAGAGATATCGGCCGCAGCTCGCGCCCCTAAGCCTGCACGGTGTATTCACGGCGCGTCTTGTAAGCAGGTCCCCGGCCCGGTTCACCCTCAGGCTGTATAGTCTTTTTCGAACCAGCGGTAAACCAACCCGGCGATGGTGGCACCAATCAAGGGCGCTACCCAGAACATCCATAACTGTGCGATAGCCCAACCGCCAACGATGAGCGCTGGCCCGGTGCTGCGCGCCGGGTTGACCGAGGTTTGCGTGACCGGAATGCTGATCAGGTGAATGAGGGTGAGGCCCAGACCAATGGCAATCGGGGCAAATCCTGCCGGGGCGCGTTTGTCGGTGGCGCCAAGGATAATGAGCAGGAACATCAGGGTCATGACCACCTCGGTAACAAAGCCGGACTGCATGGAATAATGGCCGATGGAATGTTCACCGTAGCCGTTGGATCCCAGCCCCTTAGCCAGTTCGAAACCAGGTGCGCCGCTGGCGATCCAGGCGAGTATGGCTGCTGCGGCGATGGCGCCCAGCACCTGCGCGACCACGTAGGCCGGAAGTTCTGAAAACTTGAATCGTCCGGCCACTGCCAAGCCCAGCGAAACAGCCGGGTTCAGGTGACAGCCGGAAATGTGGCCGATGGCATAAGCCATGGTCAACACCGTCAGGCCGAATGCCAGGGCTATACCGGCGAAACCAATCCCGTAATCCGGAAAGGCACCCGCCAGAACGGCCGAACCGACACCGCCCAGCACCAGCCAAAACGTGCCGATGAATTCGGCTGCAACCTTCTTCGATAAGCTCATTTATTCTCTCCCGTTTTAAATGAGTGATGATGGATCCAATTTGGCCGTTTTGCACCCGGCCGCTGCCAAGCATAATCCAAACGGCGTGCGGCTTGTATTCCACGCTGCAAATCCCCACGTTTGAAGTCCAGCAACTACCCGGGAATGAACAGTGGAACAATACCGCGGAACAACCATTTGCTCGGTACGGCGTGGCAAGCAGGTCGTGATGGGCGGAGACGGCCAGGTAACGCTGGGCAATACCGTGATGAAAGCCAATGCCCGCAAGGTGCGCCGTCTGTACAAAGACCAGGTGATTGCCGGGTTCGCCGGCGCAACGGCCGATGCGTTTACCCTGTTTGAGCGGTTTGAGGGCAAACTGGAAAAACACTCCGGCCACCTCGTACGCGCCGCCGTTGAACTGGCCAAGGACTGGCGCACCGACCGCAGCCTGCGCCGCCTGGAAGCCCTGCTGGCCATTGCCGACCGCAGCAACTCCCTGCTGATCTCCGGCAACGGCGACGTGATCGAGCCGGAAAACGGCCTGATCGCCATCGGTTCGGGCGGCCCGTTCGCACAGGCTGCCGCAATGGCGCTGCTGCAGTACACCGAGCTCGACGCAGAATCCATCACGCGCAATGCCCTGGGTATCGCCGCCGGCATCTGCATCTACACCAACTCCAATCTCACCATCGAAACTCTGGAAATCGAATAACCATGTCGCAGATGACCCCGCGCGAAATTGTCCAGGAACTGGACAAGCACATCATTGGCCAGTCAGACGCCAAGCGCGCCGTGGCGATCGCGTTGCGCAGCCGCTGGCGCCGCATGCAGGTCCCGCTGGAATTGCGCGATGAAATTACCCCCAAGAACATCCTGATGATAGGTCCCACCGGGGTCGGCAAGACCGAGATTGCGCGACGCCTTGCGCATTTGGCGAATGCGCCCTTCATCAAGGTCGAGGCCACCAAGTTCACCGAGGTTGGCTACGTGGGCAAGGACGTGGAATCCATCATTCGCGACCTGGTCGACACCGCGGTGAAGATGACCCGCGAGCAGGCCATGGAGCGCGTGCGCTCGCGCGCCCAGGACGCCGCCCATGACCGCATCCTTGAGGTCTTGCTGCCACGCGCACAGGGCATAGGATTCGCCAACGAACCGGAAGCCGAGGACGCACCCGGCAGCAAAACCCGGTCGAAACTTCGCTTCCAGCTGGTCCACGGGGAGCTGGACGAGCGCGAGATCGAATTCGATGTCACCGCGCAAATTGGCGTGGAAATCATGACTCCACCCGGCATGGAGGAAATGGCCAGCCAGTTGCAAGGCATGTTCCAGAATCTGTCGGGCGGAAAAAAGCAGAAACGCAAGATGAAAATCCGCGACGCATTTCCGCTGCTGGTCGATGATGAAGCCGCCAAGTTGATCAACGAGGAAGAGATCAAGCAGCTGGCGCTGGAAAACGCAGAACAAAATGGCATCGTGTTTATCGACGAACTGGACAAGGTAGCCAAGCGTGCCGAATATGCCGGCGCAGACGTATCCCGCGAGGGGGTGCAGCGTGATTTACTACCGCTGGTTGAAGGCTGCACCGTGTCCACCCGCAATGGCGTAGTTAAAACCGATCACATGCTGTTCATCGCATCCGGCGCATTCCACATGGCCAGGCCATCAGACCTGATTCCCGAACTGCAGGGCCGCCTGCCCATCCGGGTCGAACTGCACGCACTCGAAGTAGAAGACTTCACCCGCATCCTCACCGAACCCCAGGCCTCGTTGACCCAGCAATACACCGCCCTGCTGGCCACTGAAGGCGTAACGGTCAGCTTCACCAAGGATGGCGTGCGCCGAATTGCTGAGATCGCCTTCCAGGTAAATGAGTCAACCGAAAACATCGGCGCCCGCCGTTTGCACACGGTGATGGAGCGCCTGCTGGATGTGATCTCCTTCGAAGCCCCGGACCGGTCCGGCGAATCCTTCGAGATCGATGCCGCCTATGTGGATGAGCACCTCAAGGCGCTGGCAGGGAATGAGGATTTGAGTAGGTATATTCTTTAATCCCGATACCACTACATCCGGCACAAGCTTTACAACGGGACTTACACACGTTCCCGCGGGAACGTCCTGGCGCTTTTCACGGATCATGAGCGATCGGGTATCCGCATCGCGCCGAGAACTCAAATTCCCAACTGGCTGGGCGAACGCATGGACGATCAGTTGGCGGTGGAAGGGTTGTTATACCTCGAGTAGTCCTTTAAGCAGTCCAAGTAATAGACTCTGTATAATCTGACTCCTGATGCTGCTCCTCAGTCGTGAAGATGTAACTGCCCTGCTGAGCTTGCCGGACTGCATTGAGGCCGTCGAGCAGGTGTTTCGCCAACACGCTTTGGGCGAGCTGCCCATTGCGCCCGGTGTCCTCGGGGCGCATGTCACGGGTGGTGGTTTTCATATAAAAACAGCAGCGTTAGCTGGTTCCCCCGGCTACTTCGCAGCCAAGGTCAACGCAAACTTTCCCGGCAATCCCGTGTCCTTTGGGCTTCCCACTATCCAGGGTGTCATTGCACTGTTTGACGCCCAATGCGGCCAACCACTCGCGCTGCTTGATTCGATTGAAATTACCATCCAGCGCACTGCCGCAGCCACTGCCGTTGCCGCCCGCTACCTGGCTCTTGCCAGGGCCAGCACGATTACTATATACGGCTGCGGCGCCCAGGGTCGCAGCCATTTGCGGGCGCTTTGCCTGGTTCGCCCGATAAAACGCGTCTTCGCACTGGACGTGGATCCGGCGCGGGCACGCCAATTTGCACAGGAGCTGGCGCCGGAACTGGGGGTGTCAATCAGCGCAACCGATGATCTCGCCGCCGCAGTTTCTGCCAGTGAGGTCTGTGTAACCTGCACCCCCGCACGACAACCCATATTCCCGGCCGCTCTCCTTCACCCGGGATTGTTCATTGCAGCCGTTGGCGCCGACAGCCCGGAGAAACAGGAATTGGAACCGGCCGTTCTGCAACACAGCCTGGTAGTTGCAGACATCCTGGAGCAGGCCGCCACCATGGGCGAACTCCACCATGCAATTGCCGCAGGCCTGCTCTCTCCCGCCAATGTCCACGCCAACCTGGGGCAGGTCACAGCCGGCCAGCGTCCTGGGCGCACGAACGAGCAAGAGATATTCGTATTCGACAGTACCGGGACAGCATTGCAGGACGTAGCGGCCGCGGCACTGGTGTATGAGCGAGCGCAAGGCACCGGACGTGGCATGGTGTTTGATATTTGCCTGATGTCAGCTATCTGAGGAAATTGGAATGTCACTGATTGCATCCACACCCAAGCCACCCTATTACGCCGTAATTTTTACTTCTCTGCGCACCGAAGGAGATAATGGCTACGGCGAAATGGCAGACAGAATGAATGAGCTTGCTGCCAAGCAACCCGGTTTCTTGGGCGTTGAGTCTGTAAGAGAAAACCTGGGTATTACCGTTTCTTACTGGGACAGCCTTGAGTCCATCAAACACTGGAAGGCAAATCTTGAACATCAGGAAGCGCAAAACTCAGGGCGTGAGCGTTGGTACTCATCCTTCAGCGTGAGAATAGCGAAGGTCGAACGGGAGTACGGCCGCTAAACCTGCATTGCGGCCTGATATGCAGCCTACGTTGCGGCCATCGCATTCTGCAATTGCGCGCCGATGGGTAAACGCCGGATGCGCACGCCCGAGGCCTCATAAATCGCGTTGCATAATGCAGGCGCAAGAGTAGGAATGCCCATTTCGCCCATGCCGGTCGGGATGTCGTTGAAAGGGAGCAAGTGGCACTCAATCAGCCTGGGTACCGCCGCCATGCGCAGAATGGGGTAGTCGTGGAAGTTGCTTTGCTGGACCTGCCCGTCCCTGACGGTGATTTGCAGGTTTAGCGCGGTACTCAAGCCATCGATGGTTCCGCCCTGCAATTGCGCCTCGACACCGCGTGGATTAATCATCAGGCCACAGTCCACCGCGGCAACAATACGCTCAATGGTCAATGCACCCTGGTCGCTGACGCTCACTTCGACCGCATGTGCAGCATAGCCCCCAAAGGTGAAGTGTGAAGCGATTCCAACCCCGCTCCCATCCGGCCTGGGGCGAGTGTAATCGATGTGTTCCGCTACATGCTTGAGCAGCCGCGACAAGCGATAAGGATTAAAAGTCGGCCCGGGATGCTGGCCGTAGGGCAGTTCACGGTCTGCACCGTACAGATCGAGGCGCAGTTGCAATGGATCCTGGCCGCTGGCATGCGCGATTTCATCGAGAAACGACTGGATCACAAAGGCGTTGGCGGTATGCGCCGGTGCGCGCCAGGAGCCGCGCGGCATGCCGGATTGCACTGCGAACCACTCCAGTCGCAAGTTATCGACCATGCGCGCCGGAAAGTCGTCCAGGTACAGTTCTGAATCGTACATCATTTCTGCAGTAACTTCGGGGCGGCGGTACTGCTTGCTGGCGCTGGCCAGTCGTTGGGTCCAGGCTATCACTTTGCCGTTGCCATCAAGACCTGCTTTCATCTCGTGCAATCCCGATGGCCGATAGAAATCGTGCTGCAGATCATCTTCCCGAGTCCACAGCAACTGGATGGGCCAACCAGTCTTTTGCGAAATGATCGCAGCCTCGGTCACATAGTCGTTGGTCAATCGGCGGCCAAACCCGCCACCCACGCGGGTCATTTCCACCCGGATTTTGTCGCGCTCCAGGCCGGTCACTTCCGCCACGGCGCGACTGGCGCCGCCCGGCATCTGGGTTGGCGCAATGATAAGCGCATCGTGTTCGCGTACATGGGCAAAGCAGTTCTGTGGCTCCAGCGGAGCATGGCTGACGAAGGGCTCGTGATAGCGGGCGGTTACCACCTTGTCAGCAGCGCCCATTGCGGCATCGAAGTCGCCGTCGTTGCGCACCACCTGGCCCTTGCCGTCCAGCAGTTGCTCGCACTGGGCCCAGAATGACTCGGTACTTTCGGAGGCATGCGGCCCATGGTTCCATTTCACCTGCAGCGCTTTTCGTCCCTGGAATGCCGCCCAGATCGATTCGGCAACCACCGCCACGCCCGTTGCGAGGATGAAATAAGGTTCAGCCGGCTTTGGGCCTTCGATAACTAACACCTCCAGCACGCCTGGCACCTGCCTTGCGGCACTGTCATCCAGCGATTCGATCCCGCCATCCAGCCACGGGCAACGTTCCATTGAGGCATAACGCATTCCGGGCACGAACGTGTCGATACCGTAGCGCGCTTTGCCGGTTACGATGTCACGACCATCGACCACATTTTGTGGCTGGCCTATGATGCGAAATTGCGCCGGGTCTTTCAGGGCCGGAGCCCTTTCCGGCAGCGGCAATAGTGCGGCAGCGGCTACCACTTCGCGGTACTCCACGCGCAGGTTGTGTGCATCGCAGACCACCAACCCTGGTTCCGTGCGACATTGATCCGGCGGAACATTCCAACGCGCGGCGGCAGCCTGGATCAGCAGCTGCCGGGCAGTCGCGCCCACCTCGCGCAGGTACTGCCAGTTGTCGGTAATCGAGGTGCTGCCGCCTGCCCCCTGCCCGCCGTATTTCCAATCGAAACCATCCGCTGTGCGCACAATGCCGAGTGGCATCTGCTCGACTATGACCGAAGACCAGGCCACATCCAGTTCTTCAGCCACCAGCATGGGCAAGGAAGTGCGCACACCCTGGCCGATTTCCGGCTGTGCCACCCCGATGACCACGTTTCCGTCCGGACGAATCTCGACAAAGTAGCCAATTTTTCCACCGCTCGAAGCGGGCTCGCCCGCAGCAAACAGCGGCCCCAGGGGAAGGCCAACCAACAAACCGCCAGCGACCGTGACGCCGCTAACAAGGAAGCGCCTCCTGCCCTGATTGACCGGAGCTGTCATGACAGCAGACATCTCAGGCAGCTCCAGCCAACAGTTCGGCGGCGCGTTTGATTGCCAAACGGATGCGAACATAGGTGCCACAGCGACAGATATTGCTCATGCTCGTATTGATGTCGGCATCTTTGGGATGGGGAATGCGTTGCAAGAGATCGGCTGCAGCCATCAGCTGGCCGGCCTGGCAATATCCGCATTGCGATACGTCGAGTTCGAGCCAGGCCTGCTGCACCGGGTGCAAACGGTCAGCACCCGGGGCCAGGCCCTCGATAGTGGTAACAGAGCGACCGGCCAACTCGGCAACCGGAACGACACAGGAACGCTGCACCACGCCGTCGATGTGCACGGAACACGCGCCACACTGCCCGATGCCACAACCAAACTTCGCCCCCCGCAGCTGCAAGTGGTCACGCAGCACCCACAACAAGGGCGTATCGGGATTACCATCGAACGAGGCGCCGGCACCGTTGACCTGGAATGAAACCATCTTGACCCCCATTGTCAGCGTAAACAAATCATGGAACGATTCACACCCAAGTATAGATACACTTCCTGATCCGGTGAGATTGGGATAGACCAGTGGATATAATTGCGGGACAAGTCGAAACTGGAATCAAAAAGGAACCAAAACCGTGAGTACCGGAAACACAACACCCTACGAAACCCTGGACCCGGAAAACTGGGATGAGATGCGGGCACTCGCGCACCGCATGATCGACGATGCGGTCGATTACATCCAGAACGTCGCTGAGCGCCCGGTGTGGCAGCCCGTGCCGGCTGAAGTCAGGCAACGACTGCAGGCACCTGCTCCGCAACTGCCGGAAGGCGCCGGCCACGCATATGCGGAATTCAAACGCGACATCCTGCCCTACCCCATGGGCAATATTCATCCCCGTTTCTGGGCCTGGTACATGGGTAATGGCACGTTCATGGGCGCCATGGGCGATTTCATGGCCGCCATCATGAACCCCAATGTAGGCGGAGCAAACCACGTCGCGCCGCTGGTTGAGCAACAAGTAATCGCCTGGATGCGCGATATGCTCAGCTTGCCCGCAACGAGCAGCGGTCTGCTCACCAGTGGCGGTTCGATGGCCAACTTCATCGGCATCACTGTGGCGCGCAACACCAATTGTGGTTACGACGTGCGCCACCAGGGCGTGCGCGCAGCGCCGGGCCCCTTGACGGCCTACGCCTCCAGCGAGGTCCACAGCTGCAACAAGAAGGCCATCGAAACTCTCGGCCTCGGCAGTGAGGGCCTGCGCAGTATTGCGGTGAAGTCGGACTACACCATCGATATCGACGCGCTGCAGCGACAGATTACAGCCGACCGTGCGGCCGGCATGGTGCCCTTCTGTGTCATCGGCACGGCCGGCACCATTAATACCGGCGCAATTGATGACCTCAATGCCCTGGCCGACCTGTGCGCCCGCGAAAAACTCTGGTTTCATGTCGATGGCGCCATTGGCGCCGTGGCCATTCTTGCCAGTAACGTCAAGCCACAACTGGCCGGCCTGGAGCGCGCCGATTCGGTTGCCCTGGACCTGCACAAGTGGATGCACATTCCTTTCGAAGCCGGTTGTGTGCTGGTGCGCAGCGAATCTGCGCATCGGGAAGCATTCAGCCTGACGCCGGAATACCTTGCGCGTGAAGTCGAGGCCAAGGGCCTGGCTTCGGGCACATTCTGGTTCAGCGATTATGGCCTGCAGTTGACGCGGCAGTTTCGTGCACTCAAGGTTTGGTTGTCGATCAAGGAACATGGCCTGGAGCGTTTTGGCCGCATGATCGCGCGCAATGTTGAGCAGGCACACTATCTGGGTAGTTTGATTGAACAACACCCGCAACTGGAATTGACTGCGCCGATTGGGCTCGACATTGTTTGTTTCCGCTTCAATCCCGGCGGGCTAAGCGCTGAGAAGCTGGAGCGACTCAACCGCGATCTGCTGGCAGAACTCCAGGAGCAGGGCATTGCTGCGCCGTCGTACACCACGCTCAATGGCGTGTATTGCATGCGCGTGGCCATTGCCAATCACCGCAGTCGTAACGAGGACTTCGAACTGCTGGTGAAAGAAACGGCGCGAATCGGACGCGGGCTGCTCAGTTAATTTCGCACCCGGTCAACTTTGCATTGAAAGAAATTTTCAATCTGGCACAATGGTGCCTGCCACCACAACAGGCGCGTAATGTGCAGATCGGCTGAACGCGCATTCAGCCAGGGTCCCGCAGTGATGGCTTACAGGGTCCAGGCAGCTTACAGAACGAGGTAGTCATGGGTGAGAAAGTAGAAGGAACCGTTAAATGGTTCAACGATTCGAAAGGATTCGGTTTTATCGAACAGAAAGGCGGCAAGGATGTGTTTGTGCATTTCAGCGCAATCCAGGGTGAAGGAAGAAAGACGCTGCACGAAGGACAGCGCGTCACCATGGAAATCGTGCAAGCTGATCGGGGCCCGCAGGCAGAAAACGTCCTACCGCTCTAATCTGTTTTTTGTGTAAGTCCGGAGAGCCAAGCGGCTCTCCGGAAGCCCCCGGGCTCTCTCTCCCGTTCGTCGCAGTTCTGGGCCAGGTTTGGTCGCGCTCGCGATTGGCTTAATCAGCACCGCTATCAGTGCCGTCCTTGCCGTCCTTGCCGTCCTTGTTGTCCTTGTTGTCCTTGTTGTCCTTGCCGCCACCCAGCAGGCCACGCAGTATGTCACCGGCCTTGCCGTTAACACCTTTCAACTGCTTTTTGGCCTGGGCTTTAAGCACTTCGGTAGCCGCTTCCGAACTGATTTCCCCAATCACTTCGCGTGCAATCTGGTCGGCCAGCTCTGCGGGCGTGCCGCGCAGGTTGTCCATTTCGATGGCATCTACCTCGACGTCGGTATAACGATTGAGTGCACGCGATTCAAATACGGCCCGGGTTTCATTGATGCGGAAATGCTTGATAGAGATCACCGGCTCACTGCCCTGCGCCCCGCTGTCGTTCGCTCCGCTGCCGCTTGCCGTGCCAGGTTTGGTTTCATTGCCCGCTTCCAGGGCTTGCAGAATCTGCTCGAAATTAGTGCTGCCGTCGCGCTCTTCAATGATAAATTCAGGATTCTCAATGACCACGTGCTCGATCTCGCGGCTGGAATAGTCCACTGCCGCATCCACGTCGTGCAATCGGACGGCGAACTGATTGTCATAACCAGGCGGATTGGCGACCGAGATCTCGGTAATTTTCAGGGTCCCGTCCCGCAGGTTGGTCTGCACCCCGCCAACCTCAACCGCCGTGCCCAGGGCCATGGTCGCGGCTTTCTCAATCTGTGTTTCAACCACGCCGTCAAGGCGATAGTTGATGAAATACAGGGCGCCGGCAATTGCCACCAGCACAATGGCGCCCAGGGTCAAAAATAACTTACGCATGGATCGTTCCTCGTTGGCGCACGGATTGCCTCGGAGACGATTCTACCACCATAAATGCGGTGGTCCTGCGCAGGGGACGGTACAATAGCGGCTATGCCTGAAACCACGCCAACCACCACCCATTTCGGTTATCGCGAAGTAGCGCCGCAGGAAAAGGCTGAGCTCGTGCGCGAAGTGTTTTCTTCCGTTGCCGGCAAATATGACGTCATGAATGACCTGATGTCGCTGGGAGTTCACCGCTTGTGGAAATGGGATTTCATGGCCAACAGTGGCATTCGCACCGGCCACCAGGTCCTGGACCTGGCCGGAGGCACGGGTGATATTGCCGCACTGGCCAGCAAGCGCGTGGGTGAACGCGGGCGCGTGGTCCTCAGCGATATCAATGCCGACATGCTGGGCATTGGCCGCCAACGGCTCGAGAACCAGGGCATTTGCGGCAACGTGGAATATGCGCTGGTGAATGCAGAGCAATTGCCGTTTGCCAGCGGGAAATTCGATGCAGTAACCATCGCCTTTGGCTTGCGCAACGTGACAGACAAGGACGCGGCATTGCGTGAGATGTACCGGGTGCTGCGCCCCGGCGGATCAGTGCACATACTGGAGTTCTCCACCGTGCGCATCGCCAGCCTGAAAAAAATCTACGACCGCTACTCTTTCAGCGTCCTGCCTTTGCTCGGCCGCCTGATCGCCAATGATGCGGACAGCTACCGCTACCTCGCGGAAAGCATCCGCCGGCACCCGCCGCAGGAAGAACTCGCTAACATGATGCAGCAGGCCGGGTTCAGCCAGGTGCGATTCCGGGATCTGTCTGCCGGTATCGTTGCAATTCACAGCGGTCTGCACGCCTGAGCCTGCCCCCAAACCAGCCATGACCGCGTACCGCACTCCTCTTCCCGGCATTCTGGCCGCCACGCTGGAAACTTCCATCAATCAACTGCTGGCCATGGACGAGGTCAGCCCGAAGCGCCTTGGGCTTTTGGACCGGCGTTTGGTGCGACTGGAACTTGAAGGCCTGGGCATCGTCCTGGATTTTTCTTTCACTCCACACCAGGTGAAGGTCAGCCTGGATACGGATGGAACGCCCGACACAGTGATCAGCGGCACTCCCGCTGCGCTGTTTGCCATGGCATTGCCGGAAGCAGACGGCAGCTGGGGCAGACCGGGTTCGCAAGTGCGCATTTCCGGCGACGCCACCCTGGCGCGTGATGTCGAACGGCTGTTCTCGCGCCTTGATCCCGACTGGGAAGGTAAATTGTCCAATTGGTTTGGCGATGTCGCTGCCCATCAGCTGGCCGTTGGTGCCCGCAGCGCCGCCGACCACTTACGCTCCACCGTGGCCACACTGGGAGACTTTACCGCGGATTTCCTGCGCCAACCGTCCAGCCCACTGGCGCAGCCTGCTGCAATCGCAGAGTTTGGTCAGGCAGTGGACTCACTGCGTGACGCCACTGACAGGCTGGAGGCGCGTTTGCGCATTGTGCGAGAGCGTAGGGCGGAACAGAAACCATGATTCATACCCTGCGACAATTTGCCCGCTTGCTGAAAATCAGCACCATCCTTGCCCGCTACCGGCTGGATGAATTCCTCGAAGCCACGCATTTGTACCGGCCGATGCGACTGGTGCGCGTGCTCGCACCGTGGGCCAGCGACAAGGAAATGACCAGCCGGCCACGGGGCGAACGCCTGCGCCTGGCCCTGACCGAAATGGGACCCGTTTTTGTCAAGTTCGGGCAGATCGTCTCCACGCGCCGCGACCTTGTGCCCGCAGATATCGCCGATGAGCTCGCGCTGCTACAAGATCAGGTTCCGCCTTTTCCGGGTGTGGAGGCCCAGGCCATCGTTGAACGCGAGTTGCAGCAGCCCGTGGCGGAACTGTTCTCCCATTTTGACGTGCAACCCCTGGCTTCAGCCTCAATCGCCCAGGTTCATGCAGCGACCTTGCCGGATGGCCGCGAAGTGGTCGTCAAGGTAGTGCGGCCGGGCGTCCGCCAGCAGTTGCGCCGTGATATCAACCTCTTGCTGACCATCGCCGGGTTTGCCGAGAAGTACTGGGAGGGTGGTCCGCGGGTCCAGCCGACGGGATTCGTGCGCGAATTTGAAACCTTTGTGTTCGATGAACTGGACATGTACCGCGAAGCGTCCAATGCATCCATGCTGCGCAACAATTTTGCCGGCTCGAAGGAGCTTTATATACCTGAAATCTATTGGCCGTATTGCCGCGAACCGGTGCTGGTGATGGAACGTGTTTACGGTGTCCCCGTCAGCGACATCGCTCAACTCAAGAAACGCGGGGTCAATCTCGAGCGGCTGGCCAAGCGCGGCATCCGGGTGTTTTACACCCAGGTGTTCCGCGACAACCTGTTTCATGCCGACATGCACCCGGGTAATATCCTGGTCGATGTCAGCAACCCGGAAGATGCCAGTTTCATTGCACTGGATTTCGGCATTGTTGCCAGCCTCACGCCCAGGGACCTGTACTTTATTTCCGAAAATTTCATCGCCCTGTTCAATCGCAACTACAGACGCGTAGCCCAACTGCACGTCGATGCCGGCTGGGTGCCACCGGGTACGCGCGTGGAGGAACTCGAAGCCGCTGTGCGCGCCGTGGGTGAACCCAATTTCGCCCGGCCGTTGAGTGAAGTTTCCTTCGGTCTGTTGATGCTCAAGCTGTTCCAGGTCGCCTACCGGTTCAAGCTCAACATCCAGCCCCAGCTGATCATGTTGCAGAAGACCCTGCTCAATATTGAGGGGCTGGGGCGGGAACTCTATCCGGCACTGGATGTGCTGGCTGTCGCCAAGCCGGAACTGGAAACCATACTGCGGGAAAAACACGGCCTGGACCAGGCCGCAAAAGACCTGCGTGAGCGCCTGCCCGGCTGGCTCAGCAAGGCGCCCGATATGCCAGGCCTGCTGCATGACTACCTGAAGCAGGCCACAACGGGCCAACTCACTTCCCGCATGGATTCAGCGGAATTGGGACGGCTGCGCGCAAACCTGGAGCAATCACAACGCAAGACTCAAGGCACCATCGTAGCTGCGGCAGTGCTGCTTGGCGGCGCTATCCTGACCGGACTGGAAACGGGACCCTGGCGGTTCCTGGGGCTATCAACCATCGGCCTGGCGTTCCTGCTCACCGGCGCCTGGCTGCTGTTCCGTCTCAGAAAATGAACCCAGGTAGATGAAGACTGAGATTTCCACGCCCGCTTGGCACCTGTATGACTTTGACGAACCACAGCAGCAGGCGATCTTGCTGCAGCTGGGTGAATCGGGTTATCGCGCCGCGAGCTTCCTGGACCAGCGAGTTGAGGCGCTGGCGCAACAGCGCAGGGAGCTGCCGCTACATGAATTACAGGATGCATTGGGGGCAGAGACCAGGCCCGCGCGTTGCATATTCCACCTCGGCCATTGCGGGTCAACTTTGCTGTCGCGCGCGCTGGCGGCAAGCCCGAACGTACTGCCGCTCAGGGAGCCTTTGACACTGCGGCGACTGGCTGCCGAACCCGCGGCGAGTCACCTGCTGCCACTGGTGTTGTCCGCACACACGCGGGTATTTCACCCCGCGCAAGTGGCCATGATCAAGGCCAGCAGCGTGTGTAACCAGCTGATAGATCCGGTGCTACGCCACCATCCGGATTCGCGGGCTATTCTGCTGTATGTTCCACTGGAAACTCATCTCGCCGGGATGCTGGGCAAGTTGACCTCCCCGCTGGATCTCAGCACTCAGGCGAAGTCCAAAATGGCCGATTGGCGGGCTATTAGTGGCGCAGCTCCGTTGGAGGTGGAAGATCTGGACACCACTCAGCTGGCGGTGCTGGCCTGGCTGACCAGCATGTATTTCCTGCTTGCAGCGGCCGGCAGCTTTCCCCAGCAGGCCTTGCTGCTCGATTTCGAGGTGATGCTTGGTGATGCGGAGGCCAGTCTTGTGCATTGCGCGAGTTTCATGGGACTGGGACCGGAACTGGACCGGGAAACCAACGCAATTCTCGCCGCATGGCCTGAGATCTCCACAAGCTACTCCAAGCAACCCGACCTGCCCTACTCAGCGTTCAACCGGCGCAAGACCTTGCAGCGCGGACGCTCGACTCGCCGCGATGATATTAAGCGGGGCATGAACTGGGCAAAAGCCCTGGTCAGCGCCACTTCAAAACCTGCGGGAAGTCAGTCCCTGGAACTATTTTTCTCCTGAGACTTGCATTAGCCATTTTTTTGAGTATACTTACCTGCAAGTAAGTTAAGGATTAAACATGACCGAAGCAATCGCCACCAGGGACCAGATCATCAGCAAGGCATTTGAGCTGATGCTGCAGCGCGGTCTGAATGGTTTCAGCTACCGGGATATTTCCGGGCCGCTGGGCATCAAGAACGCTGCGATTCACTACCATTTTCCTAACAAGATGGACCTGATCCGCGTCCTGATCGAAGAAAACCACCAGGTGCTGCGCAAGAGTACAGCCGAATTCATGGCCTATGGCGGCCCGGCCCTTCCGCAACTTGAAGGCTTGTTCGCTTTTACCCTCAAACAATACAATATTGGCCGCCCGATCTGCATGGTGGGGGCGCTGTCCGTTGACTACGATGAACTACCCGATGAAATTAAACGGGCCAATGACCTGTTCATGAAAGACACCAGCGACTGGTTGGCTCGCGTTCTGAAAACCGGTCGGGAGCAGAAAGAATTTACTTTCCAGGGTGAGCCCAGGATCAAAGCCATGTCCATCCTCGCTACCATTCAAGGTGCACGGCAGCTGGCCCGGATTCACGGCGTGACCATCCTCGAAACACTGTTTGGCCAGATTCGTCTCGACCTGGGAATTACCCCTTAAAAAAATTTGCTTTTTACTCTTACTTATCAGTAGGTATAACTGGAGAACATCATGAATACCAATACCATCAGATCACCACTCGCATGGCCCCCCATCCAAACTAGCGGCCAAACCAGCAGAGAAAATTTTGCAGCTACGATGCGGACTGCTTTTCTTTACAGTTCCCGCATGGTTCTGGCCGATGTGCCGGCCCTGGCCATTATCGTCGCAGCCGCCTGGGCCATAGGCGGTGAGCAGTCAGCCAGCATTCTGCAAGCTACTCTCTGGACTTCAGGGTTCGTATTCCTGGCGCTGGCGGTAGAGGGTGCACAAACAAAACGCTTTGTCGGGCTGCTGCTGACCGGCCTGGCGCTGCCTGTGATGGCCCTGTTGAGTTACCACGTAGCGGTAGAGTTCGCCGTGGTTGGTGCGACCCTGATAGCCGTGTGGGTGGCTGCGGCTATCGTTTCAATCCGGTGAATCAAATACCACGTCAAAGGAAAACACCAGGCGCTCTTCGTCCGGGGCAAAATGCGGATGAGCGAAATGCTGCAACCAGCCGGGAAATACGAGGCAGGTCCCGTCCATCGGGAAATAGTGCCGGTCGTAACCCCAGTTCTTCAGCGCAGGAAACGTCGACTCCACGTGCGGCGTTATGAAACCAATGGCGCCCTCGGGCCGCGGTCGAACCGGCACACGGGCGTAGTAGGTAAGTGCGCAGGAAATATCGCGGTGCAGATGCGGCGCCTGGTAGGCGCCGGCGGGGTATAACACCGCCCAACTGGCAGAGATATGCCACGACGTGCCATTCACCGGCCACGAGGCTAGACGCTGGTGAGCCGCCATGTATGCAGCCACCGAAGGCTCGACAATTTCCACCAGGAACTGATTCCAGGCCGGATTCGCAGCGCAATACTCATGCAGTACTACGTTAGGCTGGTACCCGCCCACTGTAGTAATACTGTCGCGCGAAACACGGTTAATGACTGACGGATCTGCCTGCAAAGCTTTCACCAACTGCAGCAACTGTTCGTTCAGGGGGCTGTTGCCGTATTCGCGATGCTGCACGACTACAGGAAATAGTGTCTCGACAATGTCTTTAAGCGGTTTGCGCATGGTGTTTGCAACGATCACCCGGGAAGTGAAAAGCTTACTCCAGATTCCTGCTAAAAAACCGGCTCGAGGAAACCAAAAATCGAGCCCAGCAATAAGACGTTGAGTTGCCGCCGCGTTTTCACCACCCCCGGAAAGCTGCCCACGGAATAATAGTTGCGGTAGAAATCGGCAGAACCCGGCGGCACAACTTCTTTGCCGGGGATGAGTTCAAACGCGGACGTCGATCCATAAAAATAGGCGTCGTAGGTTGGTTTGATTGTGTCGCCATACTCCCGGCTCAGCTCTTTCCCGGTTTCCTCATCCGGCCGCATGGCTACGACCCAACTGTTCTGCGGTTCAATATCACGCCGGATCAATGCTTCCAGCGTTTGTGCGAAAGCCTGGTCCCAGATGATGAGGCCATTTTCGGTGTTGAAGTCTTCCGAGCGAGGATCAAAGTTATGCGAGCCTATCATGGCGATTTTTCCGTCCACCACAAAAGACTTGGAGTGCAACCCGATGCGCGGCACTAATTTATTGGCGGCCGGGTTGACGATGGAATCATCGGCCGGGGGGGCGGACTGGCTGGTAAGGCCGCGGGAATTTTCCTCGATCAATAATGGCCAGCGCGGAAAGAACGCAGTCGCATCCTGCGGATAGGGTTTGAACTCATACATCTCAAAGCCCAGCTTTTTCACATAGCGCTTCTTGTGCTTGTGGGTGTTGGCATAAACGGTGTCGGCATCTGTTGATGCCAGGGAGTTAGTTGAAAACACCAGTTCAATTTCAGGATTTTCTTCTTTCAGCTCACCAAATACGCGGCGCAGGTCCTTGGACAGCACCATGTATGGAGATTGAATGACTACCGAATGCTGCGCCTCCCGCAGCACCGTGAGCAGGGCCGTGGTTGGGTCTTTGTTTCCGTCGCCTTCCGGGTAGGCCACCTTGCGCGGCAGATCAGAGTAGTACTCCAGTCGCTCCACCCTGAACGCCGGTTCTATGAACAGCTTGCGCATCAGTTCTTCGTCGCCCAGCCGTTCCAGCAGGGGTAGCAAACGCTCCGCTGGCTGGTAAGGCCCCAGCCCGGGATCCGACTCGCTCAGCAGTTCCTTGGCGACGTCACGCAAATGCTGCACCGGCACCGACTTTGGGCCATCCCAGAACATGTCGAATGACTGCTCCATTTGTTTCACGGTTGAGCCATACACCACAACATCGCGATCCTTGAAATCGTACTGCGGGTCGAAGTCAAAATAGCGATCAGCAATATTCCGCCCGCCAAGCACCCCGACCAACCCGTCTGCTACCAGCAATTTATTGTGCATGCGTTGGTTAAACCGTCGAAAACAACAGGCAACGGCACTGATCCAGTCGCGCCCGTCCATTTTCGCCTTGTTAAAGGAAGGGTTGTAGAACCTGATCTCGAAATTGGCATGGGCCATGGTCAACCCGACCAGGTATTCAATGTCGGAAAAAGTGAACATCTGGTCCAGTAACAGGCGCACCCGCACCCCGCGTCGCGCAGCGTTCAACAGTTCGTTGAGCACCAGGCCTCCCGTGTCATCACGTCGCAGGATAAAGTTCTGCACTTCAATGCTGTGCTTTGCTGCGCGGATCAGGTGGATGCGAATCATGAGCGCGGGCTCGCCTGCATCGAGCAGCGTGATGTGGTGGTTGCCGTTGCTAATGTCCTCGGCTGAGAAAGCCAGCAATGGAGAGTTTTCGCTGCAGCGATCCACTCGTTCCGCTGCACAACTCAGGGCTTTTTGCCTGGATTGAGCTATGCGGGCATCAACCTGCTCTACTCTCCTGGGTGACAGAGAACAGGCTGAAATTAACAGGAGGAAAACCAGCATCGGCGCTAGTTGGCACCCGGGCTTCATGCGGCAGCCAGCAGTTTGAAACAACTGACCTGGTCGAGGGGCTGCCGGGTAGCGACTGCACCGATGAAGTTTGAGCTGGGCCTGACCAGGTTCAGCGACCAGTCCCCGGCCCGGTCGTTCTCTATATCCAGCAGCGCGGGCGGCAGGTCAGGATCCATCTGCACGGTAAAGCGGCACAGCTGGTTGGCAATGCCGAGTCCGGATGCCTTAACCACTGCTTCGTTACACGCCCATGCACGCAGGAACGCTTCATCCAGTCTTGCGGCAGGCACGTGTTGCAGCGCGGTGAATTCGGCTGCGCTAAAGTACCGCTGTGCCAGTCGCAAGGGATCGCGCGCTTTGCGCCACTGCGGCTCCAGGTCCACGCCGATGTGCCGCGAAGCGGAGATTCCAATCAGCAAACGGTTCTCGCTCTTGGCCATGCTGAATTTCAGCGTGCTGTCGTGAACGCCGGCATCCAGTACAGGCTTACCGCGGTTGCTGCGATTAATGACTACGTCCTTGCCCGGCAGACCCAGATAAGCGCCCAGCAGCAAGCGCAGGTAGAAACGGCGGGCAAAGCGCAGTCGCTGCACCTCCATGGGGTGGTCCGGGGACTCGCCGCTCCTGGATTGGCCACCCAGGGCCTGCCGCAGGGGGCCGCCAAGGTCTCCAAGATCGAGGTACCAGAGGTGAATCTGCTGCTCAGCAGGCTGGGTCAGTTGGTGCAGGGGCATGCGCGCCGGCACGAATTCGTCCCGCCCAATCCAGCCCCCAATCCGACGATTTTCAGTTTCTTCACCCATTGCCCGGTTCTAATCCCAAGGAATTGCTGCGGAATTGTTGCGGAATTGTTGCATTGGCCACACAACGAAAACGCCCGGCAAGTCTAGCGTAACGGCCCTGGCGTTTGAATCGCGGGCATGCCAAGGTGAAGTTTAGACGTGCACAGCGCTTGATCGTGAAGCGATGTGCCTATACCTTAGCAAGGTTGCCAAGCCCACGAATCCCCCGATGATCTTTAAAAACGTAGTCATACAGGCCATTGCGGCCATTGAGCCGCCCATTCGCGTCACTTCGCGTGAATTGTCCGAACGCCTGTTGCCCACGCTGCGGCGCCTGGGAATTCGCACCGACCTGCTGGAAGAATTTTCCGGCATTGTCGCCCGGCGGTTTTGGAACCAGGGAACACAGCCGTCAGATGCTGCCACACTGGCAGCCGAAAAAGTGCTGGAGCAAAGCCAGGTCGATCGTAATCGCATCGGCGTCCTCATCAATACGTCAGTGTGCCGTGACTACCTGGAACCCTCCACTGCCTGCATTGTGCATGGCAATCTGCGTTTAAGCGAAAATTGCCTCAACTTCGATGTCGGCAATGCCTGCCTGGCATTTCTCAACGGTATGGATATCGCGGCACGGATGATTGAGCGGGAAGACATCGATTACGCATTGATCGTAGACGGCGAATCCAGCCGCCCAATCACGGATGCCACCATTGAGCGCCTGCTCGGTCCGGACATCGATGAGCAACAATTCCGTGCTGAATTTGCCTCGCTGACCCTGGGTTCCGGATCAGCAGCAATGATCATGGCACGTCGCGAACTCGCACCGGATGGCCACAGGTACGTCGGCAGTGTTTCCCGCGCCGCAACGGAATTCAATAGCCTGTGCCGTGGCCAGATGGACCAGATGGTTACCGAGACCAAGGTGCTGCTGCAGGAAGGCCTGAAACTGGCAGCAAGAACCTTCAGTGCCGCAGTTATCGCACTGGGCTGGGTGGCCAGCGAACTGGATCAGTTCATCATCCACCAGGTCAGCAAGGTCCACACCGAAGCCCTGGTCAAGTTGCTCGGGCTTGATCCGCAAAAAGTGCATGCTTTCTATCCCGAACTGGGTAACATCGGGCCAGCCTCCGTGCCCATGGCCCTGGCCAAGGCCATTGAACTCGGCAAGATTCGCAGCGGCGACCGCGTGGCTTTGCTGGGTATCGGCTCAGGGCTGAACTGTTCCATGGCGGAAATCGTCTGGTAAGTGCGTGGGTCTGGTAACCCCCCCGAAAGCACTTTACCCGTTTAGCAGCCAGTGGCTGGACCTGGGCGGGATGCGCATGCATTACCTCGATGAAGGTCCGCGCGATGCGCCGGTGGTGCTGATGCTGCATGGCAACCCGACTTGGTCATTTTATTACCGCAACCTGGTGCTGGCACTGCGCCGCACCCACCGCTGCATAGTTCCTGACCACATTGGTTGCGGGCTTTCGGACAAGCCGGATGCCGCGCACTATGACTATCGCCTGTCCAGCCGCATCGACAATATTGAGTCGCTGATCAATCATTTGCGCCAGCACCAGCAGCTGCAAGGGTTGCTCACCCTGGTGCTGCACGACTGGGGTGGCATGATCGGGCTGGGCTGGGCAGTGCGTACCAATGTCCGGCTGAAAAAGCTGGTGCTTATGAACACTGCAGCCTTTCCCCTGCCCGCCGGCAAACACATGCCGGCAGCCCTCAGCATCGTGCGTAACACCGCACTTGGCGCCTGGCTGGTATTACAGTGCAACGCGTTTTCCCGGGTTGCTGCGTGCGTTGGTTTCAGGAAAGCGGTGAGCAAACAGGTGCGGGCGGCGTACACCGGTCCATACGACTCTCCGGCCAACCGCATCGCAACCTTGCGCTTCGTGCAGGATATCCCCCTGGAGAAAAACGACCCCGGTTTTGACATTTTGCTCAATACGGCGGAGCATCTGGACCAGTTCAGAAGCGTTCCATGCCTGATTGCCTGGGGCGCGAGGGATTTCGTGTTCGATGACCGCTTTCTGCGCAAGTGGCTGGAGTTCTATCCGGACGCCGAAGTGCACCGCTTTGCGGATTGCGGTCATTACATTCTCGAAGACGGCGGCCCGGGACTGATCGACACGATCAGGGCATTTATCGAAATCAAGGATGATTCGACTTATGGACAAGCTGGCGAATAAACCCTGGAATACCGATTCGGTTTGCAATATAGCCGGCGCCCTTGCGTGGCAGGCCAGCCGGCAACCCGATGTCGCGGCCATTCACTACCCCACACGCTCCCTTTTCAAGGGCGTGCATTACGCGTCTTGCAGCTATTATCAATTGGATGAATTAAGCAATGCCTATGCGCGCGGCATGGCGCAATACGGCATCGGCCCAGGCACCCGCACCGTGCTCATGCTCAAACCCGGGTTGGAGTTCTTTGCGGTATTTTTTGCTTTGTTCAAGGCCGGGGCGGTCCCGGTTTTGATTGACCCCGGCATAGGCCTCGAGGCGTTGACACAGTGCCTGGCAGATGCCCGGCCGGAAGCATTCATCGGCACATCCAAGGCGCAATTTGCCCGGAAGTGGTTTGGATGGGCAAAGGAAACCTGCCAGTCCTTTGTTACCGCAGGATTCAACCTGGGCCTGGGTGGAATCAGCCTCGAGCGGCTGAAAGATATGGGCAGTAACAGCAGGGAGGCAGTCCTGCACCCGTCCCAGCCTGATGATGTGGCCGCGATTCTTTTTACTTCGGGGAGCACGGGTACACCCAAAGGCGTGGTCTACCGCCATCGGCACTTCATTGCCCAGGTGGACATGCTGCAGAAGGCATTCGACATCGAGCCTGGCGAGGTGAGCCTGCCAACTTTCCCGCCTTTTGCGCTGTTTGACCCGGCACTGGGTATGACTACCGTGGTGCCGCGCATGGACCCGACTCGCCCGGCTGACGCCAACCCCGAGTGGCTGGTTGCGGCCATTGATGAATTCCAGGTGACGCATATTTTTGGCTCACCTGCTTTGCTCGATACCTTGAGTCGCCACGCCGAGCAGGCCGGCAAACGCCTGTGGAGTGTGAAGCGTGTCGTTTCTGCCGGTGCCGCCGTGCCGCTGCGGGTAGTGCGCCGCATGCAGGCTGCCCTGGCCAATGATGCATTGATCCACACACCCTACGGGGCAACCGAATGCCTGCCGGTAAGCAGTGCGTCCAGTGACATGCTGGACTCCAGGGTAGAGTCCATGACGGAATCCGGGGAAGGCATCTTCGTTGGGCGCCCGATAGCGCCTAACGAGGTGCGCATTATTGCCATCAGCGAAGACGCCTTCAGCGATCTGTCTGAGACCATGACCATGCCTCCAGGCATGCCGGGAGAAATCATCGTGTCCGGCCCCAGCTGCACGGATATGTACTTCGGGCAGAAAGCCGCAACCGCCATGGCGAAGATCCCTGATGGTACAGGCGGCGTCTGGCACCGCATGGGCGACGTGGGCATCCTCGATGGCAAGGGCTGCTTGTGGTATTGCGGCCGGGTATCACAACGGGTGGAAACCGGCACTGAGACCCTCTTCCCGGACCAGGTCGAGGGCATATTCAACCAGCATCCGGATGCAGTGCGTACTGCCCTCGTGGGTGTGGGCGCGCCGGGGCGGCAGATTCCTGTGCTGTGCGTGGAAGTTCGCGGCAAGCTGGCGCCGGTTGATTACGAACGCGTGCACTTCGACATGCTGCAACTGGCCCAGGCGCATGCCCTGACCCGCAGCATACGCACGGTCCTGTTCCACCCGGGTTTCCCGGTGGACACCCGGCACAATTCGAAGATCCGGCGCGACGAGCTGGCATTGTGGGCGATCAAGAAAATGCAGAAATAATGAAGCTGCTGATGCAATGAAGCCACTGGTGCAATGAAAATATTGGTAACGGGAGGAGGCGGCTTTCTCGGTTCAGCGATTTGCCGCCGCCTGCTCCAGCGTGGTGACGAGGTCGTGGCCTTCCAGCGCGGTGCAGCAGAAGCATTGCGCAGCATCGGCGTGTACATCCACCGTGGCGATATCACTGATACCGCGGCACTCGGCGAGGCAGCCCGTGGTTGCACTGCAGTCATCCACACCGCCGGCAAAGCGGGAATCTGGGGTGATGTGGCGGACTATCAACGCTGCAACGTGGATGGAACGCAGAATGTCATCGCGGTATGCCGCAGCCTATCCATTCCCCACCTGGTGCATACCAGTTCGCCCAGCATCGTTCACGGCGACGCGGATATTGAGGGTGGCGATGAATCCCTGCCCATCAGCTCTCATTTTCTTTCCCCCTATCCCGCGACCAAGGCAGAGGCAGAGCGCCTGGTGCTTGCCGCCAATGGGAGTGAACTGAAAACCACTGCTCTGCGCCCGCACCTGATCTGGGGCCCCGGCGATCCGCACATTCTGCCGCGGCTTGCTGCCAAGGTGCGCAGAGGTCGCCTTGCTCTTCCTGGAGTGAATAAACTCATCGACACGGTATATGTAGAAAACGCCGCGCTGGCACATGTTCTTGCCCTGAGTGAGTTGCTGGGGCAGGCCAGGTGCGCAGGCAAGGCTTATTTCATCTCCAACGACGAGCCACTGCCGCAGGGCGAAATCATCCAGCGGCTGCTGGGCGCAATCGGCATCAGCGCACAAATCCGCCCCGTCCCGGCGTGGCTGGCCCGCGCTGCTGGCGCCCTGTGTGAAACGGCCTGGCCCTTGCTGGGTCTGAAATCCGAGCCGCCCGTCACGCGCTTTTCGGCCAATCAACTCAGTACCGCACACTGGTACAACATCTCGGCAGCCAAGCGGGATTTGGTTTACCGGCCGGAATTTACGATTACCGAGGGGCTGGATGCCTTGCAGCGGAGTTCAGCCAGGCATGTTTGAATTGGTAATGCTGTGTGCGGCCATGCTGCTCACCGGAATCGTCGGTGGAGTCCTGGCGGGCCTTCTGGGCGTCGGTGGAGGTCTGATCATCGTACCCATGCTGGATTTTGCGCTGGGTTTCATGGGCGTTGAATCTTCGATCCGCATGCAAATTGCCGTAGCAACATCACTGGCAACCATCATCCCGACGGCAATTTCCACATCCAGGGCCCATTACAAGCACAATGCAGTGGATCTGGACCTGGCGAAAAAGTGGGCGCCATGGATTTTTATCGGGGCCCTGGCAGGGACCTGGGTTGCCAGCCAGGTGCACAGCCGGGTGCTGTCAGGCGTTTTCGCCGGCGTGGCTTTCCTGGTTGCCTTGAAATTGATCCTGCCGCTGGACGCCAGGGCAGTGACTCGCAAGGTTCCGGCCGGACCAGTGATCTATCCGGTACCCACCCTGATCGGATTCATTTCAACTTTGATGGGAATCGGCGGCGGTTCGCTTAGCGTGCCCATACTGACTTTTTTTGGCGAAACTATCCATCGCGCAGTTGGCACCTCTGCCCTTTTTGGCCTGCTCATTGCAGTTCCCGGAACCTTGGGTTTCATGATCACTGGTTATGGAAACCCACAACTTCCATTTGGCAGTATTGGCTTCGTCAATTTGCCTGGGTTCGCGATGATCGCGCCGGCAACCTATCTCGCTGCTCCGCTGGGAGTCCGGCTGGCGCACGCCATGGACAAGCGTCATCTGACCCTGTTATTCGGCGTGTTTCTACTGATCGTCTCCGTGCGGATGATTATCCGGGCCTCGCAAGGGTAAATTTGCCTTGCGCACCAGCCTGTCCATCGGCCTCCCGCTCAGCTTCCTCACCAGTAATTCCAGCCAACTGTAATCCAGCAGGGCATGGTCCGCCTCCGAGGCATTGCCGTAGTAGCCATGATACTTGTGCTTTACCCAGGCGTTGAGGTCGAGGCGCTTGCCGGTGCGGAACAACCAGTTGTTCAGCGGATGGCATCCCGGCTGGTGGATAAACGCCGTGCCGAAGTCGACGACACAGGGGTGACCTTGTTCAGTGACCAGCAAGTTGCCCTTGGACTTGAGATCGCCATGGCTGACGCCGCGCGCATGCATGGCTTGCAGTACATGCAGCAGGTCGGCGAACCATTGATCGCGATCTACCCAGGAGGCATCGCGGTATGCACTGCCTTCGATGTGTTCAAGCAAGAGGTATTTACCTGCAAGCAGGCCGTAGCACTCGGGCACACCCACAAGGCCGTGCAGGCGCTGATAGGCGCGGTATTCCCTCTGCAGGGTTTTCTGCCGGAGCCTGAGCAACAGGCCCCGACCCATGGCGGTCTTGATGATCAGGGGCTGGCCACATTCGTGGTCCTGGTCCTGATACAAAAGGATGGTGCCCTGGTTACTGGTGGCAAGGATGTTTTCCCGCCGCGTCAGGCTACGCTCTATCCAGGGCAGGAGTATTTCCGGGTCAGGCACAAAGCTCATGGCGAAGATGATAGCCCAATACAGCCACTTGCGGCTGCAGCTTGCGGTTGCCGGTTATGGAATAACTGTGGCCACAATTCTTGGTCTCAGGGCGCAGCACGGTTAAAATCCTGCTTGACACAATTCTGTACAGTACGTACAGTTAATGCCATGAAACCAGGCTCTAAGCAAATTTCCAAAGGCGTCGAACAAGCGCGGCAGCAATTGCCCGCTATTCTCGCTGCCGCCGAGGCAGGGCGTACGACCATGATTACCCGCCACGGTCGCGTTGTGGCTGCGGTTGTTCCTGCTGCTGCTGCCAGGCAAGTCAAACCTGCTTCGTTGCAGGCCCTAGCCGGTACGGGTCAAGGTCTGTGGGGCAAAGACAGCAGTAAGACACTTGCCAATCTACGCGACGAATGGAGTCGCTAGACGTCATTCCGCTATTTGCCGGTGCTTTGGTGCTGGTCGATACCCCTCCGATCATCTACACGCTTGAAGCCCACACAAGATTTGCCGCACGCTTCGCGCCGCTCTTTGAACGCCATGCCAGTGGTGAGATTGTCCTGGCCGTGACCACAGTAACGATTGCGGAAGTGCTGACCGGCCCGCTGAAGGCAGGCGAAGAAGCCCTGGCAAAACGATATCGTGCGGTTCTGGAAGCATGGCAGGTGGTTGATTTCACATGCGACATCGCTGAAAGCGCAGCACGGCTGCGTGGCAAGTACGGCTTGAAATTGCCAGATGCCATTCAAGTGGCAAGTGCGTTGTCAATTAATGCCGATGCACTGGTAACCCACGACCGCGATTTTGAAAAAGTTCGTGGGCTGCGAATTCTAAGATGATCTTTCTCACTAGGGGAAGTTCATCAAATAGGGGTACAATCTTTCCTTCCGAAACCCTTGGCAACCAGGAATCGTTGTGACCGGGTTACCGCAAGCAGAAGACAGTGCCGCCCAATCACCGGATCCAGAGGTGCGCCGGGCCTCGCGTCGCACGGCCGCGAAACTATGCCGTAAACTCCTGATTTACCATACGGTCCTTTTGATCGCCCTGGTAACACTGGTCACGCAGTTCCCCGATTTCGTAGCGCAGTTACCCATCGGTGGCGTGACTGAGCTGGTAAAAGAAGGTGATCTCACGGTTAACCGGCTGAACGACGTTCCCGCCGCAACAAGCTCAACTGGCGACATCCAGATCGTCGACACAGTCATCAAGGCCACCAGTGGCCTCGATCGCCTGGGCTACGCGCGCCAACTCGTCATTACGCTGTTTGGCGTGTGGCTGCTCATGCTGCCGGTGTCGTGGGTGCACAAGGGCATACACCGCGTGAGTTCCTATGACCACTCACTGGATGAGACCACCCTGATCCTGCCTGGAGTGGTGGCGTCCATCGTTCTGGTGGTGCAACACAGCCTGGCGCTGGCATTCAGCCTCGCGGGCATCGTGGCCGGCGTACAGTTCAGGCGCGCTTTGCAGGACACTTTCGATGCCTTGTTCATCCTGGTTGCCATTGGCACCGGCATCGCGGCCGGCGTCAAGGCGCTGGAAATTGCCGCTGTTCTGACAGTATTTTTCAGCTACTCGACTCTCAACGTTTACTACTTTGGCGACGGGTTTGAGTCAGACTTCATTGCCCAGAACAAGGCGCAAAAACAGGCGCGCAAAGAGGCCGCCCTGAAGGAACAGGCCGATAAAGCCAACCAGGATTCCTGAGTTTCCCGGCTCAATCAGTTCCCCTGCAGGTAATCCACCACGAGGTTGCTGAACACGCGCACGCCGGTTTCCATGGACGGTTCGTACATGTCAAACATTGGCGAGTGGTTGCTGGGCGCGTTCGCCATGTCGGCACCGGGCGCATTGTTGCTCAGAAACACGAACAGCCCCGGTGTTTCATTCGCGAAAAACGAAAAATCTTCAGCCCCGGTTTGGGGTTGTGCCGTTAGTAGCCTGCCTTCGCCGGCCACCCGCTGCAGGGTAGGCATCATGCGCGCCGTCAGCGCCTCGTTATTGACCGTTGCCGGGTAGCCGTCCGTCACTTTGAAATCAATGTCCGCACCGGCGCTTTGGGCAATGCCACGCGCAGTGCGCTCAATGCGCATGTGGATCTGCTCGCGCATGGCGGGGTCGAAGCTGCGGATGGTGCCTTCCATCTCCACGCTGTCGGGAATGATGTTGTTGCGGATACCACCGTTGATGCGACCGACAGTGACAATCGACGGCGCGAGCGTGACATCCACCTGGCGGCTCTCGATGGTTTGCAAACCGAGAATGATCTGAGCGGACACCACGATGGGATCTACGCCGTTCCAGGGCCGTGCGCCGTGGGTTTGCTTGCCTTTTACTGTCAGGGTAAAGCTGTCGACTGCGGCCATTGCGGGACCGGGACGCACGGCCACCGCACCGGTCGGTTGGCCAAGGCCTACGTGCAGGCCAAATACGGCTTCCGGTTTGCTTTCAGTCCAGATGCCTTCTTTCAACATCAATTGGGCCCCACCCTCCTCGCCCGGAGGCGGGCCTTCTTCCGCCGGCTGGAAAATCAGCATGACCGAACCGGGTAGCTGGTCTTTCACGGCGATCAGCACAGAAGCGGTCCCCAATACCATGGCCATGTGGGTGTCGTGGCCGCAGGCGTGCATCACCCCGGTTGGCTTGCCGTTGTATTCGCTGGTCACGGTGGAGGCAAAGGGAAGGCCGGTCGCTTCCGTTACCGGCAAGGCGTCCATGTCAGTGCGAATCGCCACCAATGGCCCCGGCAGGCCGCCCTTGATGATCGCAACAATGCCGGTGTGGGCAATGCCCGTCTTTGGCTCCAGGCCCATGCCGGTCAGTATCTCGGTTATTTTTTTCGCGGTGTTGAACTCGCGGTTTCCCAGTTCCGGGTTCTGGTGGAACCAGCGGCGCCATTCCACGACCTGGGGTTGGATATCGGCGGAAAGTTCGTCGAGCTGAGCTGGCGTGATACCTGCCTGTAGCTGCAAGGGGATGATAAATAACAGGGGTAGAAGCCCATTCAAAAGACGGTTTTTCATGTGGTTTTCCTCATGCGATACGTGAATCAGTGTTGCACTGCAGCGGCTTTGCCGCTGTTGAGCAAGGCGCAGCGCTGCTCGTCTGATACTGCCTGTACCTGGCCGATGTTTGCGCCCGCGGCAGCACTGTCGCGCCGCCCGTCGGCTCCACCCCAGAAGTAGCAGGATTTGGGATCAAATACGCTTAGCTCTGCCGCCCCTATCATGGCACGGTCTTCAATGGTAAAGCCCAGCGTCTGCAAACGCTTGCGCACATCGCTGGAAAATCCGGATTCCATGACCAGCGTATCGGGTTGCCACTGGTGATGAAACCGGGGCGCCATGACCGCCCGTTGTGGATCAAAACCAAAATCGACCGTGTTCAGCAGCGACTGCAGCACCGCCGAGATGATCAAGGTCCCCATGGGTGAACCCAGGGCCATGACCGCGCGGCCGTCCTTCAGGACGATCATCGGCGTCATCGAGGACAGGGGACGTTTGCCGGGCTCCACTGCGTTGGCGTCTGAGCCGATGGCTTGCCATTTATTGGGTGTAGTGGCGTCCACCGAGAAATCATCCATTTCATTGTTCAGCACAATGCCGGTGCCCGGCACGGTGATCTTGGAACCAAACAGGGTATTGATCGTTTGCGTGATCGACACGGCATTGCCTGCACGGTCCAGGATGGATATCTGCGTAGTGCCGGCATCTTCGGGCGGTGGAGTCAACGAGGAATTGACCTCCGGCTGGCCGTCGGGACGCAGGCGTGCCGCCAGTTCATCGGCGTGGGCCATGGAAGTCAGGCGTTCAACCGGTACCGGGTAGAAATCCGGGTCACCGAGATGTTGTGCGCGGTCGGCAAAGGCCAGCTTTTCCACGCTGGCCACGAGGTGGATATACTCGCTGGAGTCCTGGCCCAGTGCCGCAAGATCGAAACGCTGCAGCACATTGAGCATCTCCGTCAATAACACGCCACCGGAACTTGGCGGTGGCATCATCACCAACTTGTAACCACGGTAGTCAGCGCTCAGCGGTTCGCGCCACTTCACTGCAAAACGTGCAAGATCAAGCTCGGTGACGGCCCCGCCGGTGGCTTCCTCAATCTTTTTTGCCACCGCGCCCGCGGCCAAAGCCTGGCCGCCCTTTTGCTGGATCAGGCGCAGCGTGTTGGCGAGGTCCGGCTGTTTCAGCAGCCAGCCCAATGGCGGTGCTACTCCATCGACTGTCTGGATGCGGCGGGTTTCCGGAAATGCTTCGAGGTCTGCGAGGGCATAGCCCACCATATCGTGGTGCCAGATACTCACCGGAACACCATTCTCAGCCAGCGCAATGGCCGGCTCGATCAGTTCCGCCCAGGGCAGGGTTCCAAAACGCTGGTGCAAGGCCCAGATCCCCTGCACATAACCTGGCACGCCCACTGAATGCGGGCCGATGCCAATGCTCTCCGGGTTATCTTTGTAGAATTGTGCGCTGGCCGCTGCGGGTGCGGTTTCACGCGCATCCAGGGTGATGTTTTCCCCGGACTGCGCCATATGCACCACGGCAAACAATCCACCACCCAACCCGGAACTGAATGGGTTGGCCACTGCGGCGACAAAGGAACTGGCAACTGCGGCATCGATGGCATTGCCACCCCGCTCCAGCACCGCCTGCCCAACCGGCGAGGCCGGACTGACGGATGTGACCACCATGCCATCACGTCCCCAGGCGGGCTCGGAACTCGCCGCAAACGCCAGGGAATTCACTGCGAGGCCAGTCACCACGCATAACCAAAATACCAGTCTATTTCGCATTCTCACCACCTAATGTTTATTCCCGCCACCGAGGTTGAAAAATTTCTGCATGAGCTGTGCATGGGTTTCCGCGTACAGGGGATCGAGCGGAATGCAATCCACCGGACAAACCTCTACACACTGCGGCGCATCGAAATGGCCCACGCATTCGGTGCATTTTGCCGGGTCAATCACATAGTAATCTATGCCCTGGGAAATCGCCTTGTTGGGACATACTGGCTCACACACATCGCAATTGATGCACGTGTCGATGATCTTGAGGGACAAGGCCTAGGCATCCGGTTCGTTGAATCGCCGGCACAGGGCTTTTTGGACCTCGGGACAAACGAATTCAGATACATCACCCTTGAGGCGCGCAATTTCCTTGACCAGTGACGAGGAGATAAAGCCATAACGTTCATCGGGCGTCATGAACAGGGTTTCCACATCCGGCCCCAGGTGCCGGTTCATGCTGGCCAACTGGAATTCATACTCAAAGTCGGACACCGCACGCAGACCCCGCAATATCACGCCGGCCTTCACTTCATGCACGAAATCCACCAGCAGGGTGCTGAAACCAACTACTTCGACGTTCTTGAGCTTGCGTACTTCCCTGCGCGCCAGCGCGATGCGCTCGTCCAGTGAAAACAGCGGAGCTTTGTGCGAGCTTTCGGCAATAGCAATGTAGACCTTGTCAAACACACGTGCTGCGCGGTTGACCAGGTCCGTATGACCGTTGGTTATGGGATCAAAAGTGCCCGGATAGAGGGCGGTACGATGGGCTTTCATGTGCGCTCTTGCTGCTGTCGAGGGTTACCGATTGTAGCGGAATCAAGTGGGGAGAACACTGCTGTGCCTGCGGTAGAGCTGCATGCGCACGTCCCCAAGCCGTTTTTCCTTGAGCACTTCCCAGCCCGGGCCGGATGCCGGCGCAGGGTAAGGAGCTGCGCTCTCCAGGTAAACCAGCCCGCCGGGATGCAGGGCCCGGGTTTGCACCAGCGATGCCATGACCTTTTCGGCCATGTTCAAAGAGAATGGCGGGTCCACGAAAACTATATCCAGGGATGAGGGTGCTTGCTGTGCCAACCAGGACAGCGCATCTGCTTCAATGACAGCAATCTGCTTTGCGTCCAGCATTTCCATACTCTGTCGCAGAGAGTTTGCCGCGACCCGCGATTTTTCCACCAGTACTGCACTGGCCGCACCACGTGAAACGGCTTCGAGACCCAGCACGCCGGTGCCGGCAAACAGGTCAACACATTTGGCCTTGTGCAAAAAGGGCTGCAACCAGTTGAACAGGGTCTCGCGGCAGCGGTCACCCGATGGCCGCAAGCCTTCGATATCGGGCACAGGCACGCGCCGCCCGCGCCACTGACCGCCGATGATGCGCACCGAGCCCGGTGGTTTCTTTGGCTTGCCTTCCTGTTTGCGGCCAGGAATTTGCCCCGGCATCTGCTTCGGCTTCCGGCTTTGGCGTTTCACTGCTGAATCCCCGGCTCCCCGCTTGAACGCGCCCTGATGGATCCCAAACTGCTAGCATACCGATTTGCACCAGCGAAAACCCCTGTCCATGTTTCGAATTTTCCGCAAAAACAAGAATCGTCCCGGTGAATTGCTGGATGTCCAGCTGAGGCCTGCCGAACAAGCCGGCGAAGCAGCGCTGGAAAAAAGGCTGGCACGCAGCCGCGATCAGCTGGGCCAGCGGCTGGCGCACTTGTTTTCGGGCAGCAAGTCCATAGACGAGGACCTGCTCGAGGAACTGGAAACTACCCTGATAACGGCCGACATCAGCGCCCAGACCGCCATCGGCATCGTGGCGAACCTGCGCAGGGCGATTGCCAACAAGGTCATCCGCGAGCCCGGGCAATTGTTGCCGGCGGTACAGGCCGAGCTGTTTGAGCTGATCGAACCCTGTGAACAGTTCCTGGTGGTCGATACGGTACGGAAACCCTTTGTGATCCTCATGGTGGGCATCAACGGCGCCGGCAAGACAACCACCATTGGCAAACTGGCACAGCGTTACAAGGAAGAAGGTCTGTCCGTCATGCTGGCTGCCGGCGATACCTTTCGCGCTGCCGCCGTTGAACAGCTCAAAGCCTGGGGTGACCGCAACAACGTGACCGTGATGTCCCAGGGCAGCGGCGCTGATTCCGCCGCGGTGATTTTCGATGCGCTGCAGTCGGCCAAAGCCAAGGGCATCGATGTGCTGATTGCCGACACGGCCGGGCGCTTGCACACCCAGTCCAACCTGATGGAGGAATTGAAAAAAATCCGCCGCGTGATGAGCCGTATCGACCCCGATGCCCCGCACGAGATCATGCTGGTGCTGGATGCCGGCACTGGCCAGAACGCCATCAACCAGGCGCGCGAGTTCAACCAGGCGATAGGCCTGACCGGCATCACCATCACCAAGCTGGACGGCACTGCCCGCGGCGGGGTGCTGTTCAGCATCGCCAGCGAGCTGAAATTGCCCATTCGGTTCATTGGCGTTGGGGAATCGGCCAAGGACCTGCGCCCGTTTGACGCGGGCGCCTTTGTCAACGCCATCTTGCCCATAGCGTGAATCTTTCGGATACATTTTCAGATCGCCTGCTGGCCTGGTGGGATGAGCATGGCCGCCAGGACCTGCCTTGGCAGCATCCGCGCACGCCTTACCGCGTATGGATTTCCGAAATCATGCTGCAGCAAACCCAGGTCAGCACAGTCATCCCCTACTTCCTGCGCTGGATGGAGCGCTTCCCCGACATCGAAAAACTTGCTGACGCGCCACTGGACGACGTGCTGTCCCACTGGGCCGGTTTGGGCTATTACGCCCGTGCACGCAACCTGCACCGGGCCGCCCTGGTGTGCATGGCGGAACATGGCGGCAAGTTGCCCAAAGCAGCCAATGACCTTGCCCAACTGCCCGGCATCGGGCGCAGCACGGCCAATGCCATTGTTTCCCAATCCGCAGGCAAACCGGCAGCGGTGCTTGATGGCAATGTGCGCCGCGTGCTTGCGCGCCATGCCATGGTAGGAGGCTGGACTGGCTCGGCGGCTGTGCAAAGGACCTTGTGGCAGGAAGCGGAAGCGCGCTTACCGGCAGACCGTGGCGCGGACTACACGCAGGCCATCATGGACCTGGGCGCCCTGCTCTGCACCCGCTCCGACCCCGACTGTGCTCACTGCCCGGTATCGCTCTGATTGCCAGGCCAGGCTGGCAGCCCGGGTTGCACATTACCCTGCACCAAAACCCAAAACTAAAGTGCGTGACCGGCCGGTTTTCATGCTGGTCCTGCAGGACCGGCACCAGCGCGTGTTGCTGCAGAAGCGGCCGCCTGCAGGAATCTGGGGCGGACTGTGGTCATTGCCTGAAGCTGAAAGTCTTGCAGACCTGGAACAACAATCCGGCCTGGCCCTTGCTGACTGCGTATACCTGCCGCCACGCGAGCACCGTCTCAGCCATCAGCGCTTGTTGATCCAGCCGGTGCGGGCGCGCAAGTTGCACGCCAGGCAGGTAAAATCCTTGCCCGAATACTGCTGGGTAACGCTAAAACAGGAATCAACCCTCGCAGTTCCCAAACCCGTGGCAGACCTGCTACGCGAACTGGGGAGCCTCTGATCCATTATGCACGGGCGCGACGAATCTTTGCGGGAGAAGGTGAGACCGGGAACCGGTCGAGAGGCTGGCCTGGGCCATGCTCCGATCCGGCTCCGGCGAGTGCGGTTTGGTTATTCCAAATAAACGAGCCGGAACGGGGCGGAGCGCCCGCAAAGGCCCGTCCCAACGGGTTTCGCCGCAAAGGCCGCATCTCGCACGTGGCGCGCCTTGGCCGTAGCGGTGCTACTGTCTCGCGGCTCGCTCCGCACGATCTGCGGCCTTTGCGGCAGAAACGCGCTCCGCGCATAATGGATCAGAGGCTCCCTAGCTACCGGAGAAAACGCATGAGCCGAATGGTGCACTGCCAGCTACTGGACAAGGAACTCGAGGGGCTGACTTTCCAGACCTGGCCGGGCGAACTGGGTAAACGCATTTATGAACACATTTCCCAGCAGGCCTGGGCGCAGTGGATGAAACACCAGACCCTGCTGATCAACGAACACCGCCTGTCCCCGCTGAACCCCGAGCACCGCAAGTTCATCGAGGCCGAGATGGAAAAATTCTTCTTTACCGGCGGCGCCGCGAAGCCGCAAGGTTACCTGCCGCCGGAAAATAAAAAGGAAACCCCGGCATGAAGCCGGGGTTTGCCAAAGCGCATTTCCTGTTAACCCAACTGGATGACGGACTCAGCGCACAATTCGAACCGAATCGCTGGCCAGGATCGTTTCGCCGCTTAACAACTCTCCCGTCAGCGTGGCAATCGTCTGCCCCAACTGCCAATTGCTGGCTTGGTTCTGGAATCCGCACAGCACGTCCGTGATGCCGTCGGCGTTCACGTCAACATCGAGCATGACCTTTTGCCCTTGCTCGATGTGCGCACCGAAAGGTTGCCCAAACGCAATGTGTCCACGCTGACATCGGCGGGGTTGAAATGCTCCGAACCCAGCAGTGCAACTTCGATCGACCCTTTATCGCTCTTCTTGATCGTGTTGACACTGGAACCTGGCTTTACGTCGATAACGAATTCAGGCTGAAAATCGCAGTCGGTGCAGGCCGGCTCGAGGCCCGCCACCAGTTGCGCCAATACTTCCGGCGGCGCTTCCGGGTCGGGAACGACGCGCACGGTGTTGGCAGCATCCACGAAACCGTTCACGGCAGGTACCGGCTTGCCCGCCTGCGCCCAGGTTCCGCGGGCCGGAGTCTGAATGGAGGCGGCAAGTAGAATCCGTCGCCGGGCTGCATCAATACCGGAACCGCTGTGACGTTAACGCCATCGCAAGCCAGCACTTGCAGCTGTACCGACTTCGCACCCTGCTCCAGCCCGCCATCATTTTCGTCACTTATGTAGGTTGCCATGCCGAGAATGGATCCGGCGGGCCATGGGCTGCCGTCGGGCAGTTGGTGGATGTAATTGCCATACGCCGTCATCAGCATCTCTCAGCGCCGCATACCAATGAATTGAAATTGCTGCAACGCGTTCATGGCCGAGGCCGGCACCAGGTCGGCGTCCACGATGGCCAGGGTCGTCCCCACGTGGCTCCGCCGGGGCGTACGCCGATATCGATCCCATTGCCATTGGGCCGGGTTTCGGACCCGATCTCCCAGTTGCTGTGAATCTGGTAACCGAGATCCACGATCAACTGCAATGGGGTAGGCTGGGTGCCACCGAAAGTGTATTCCTGGTAGGCCAGTAGATTGCTATTGGTGCGGGCAACGTCGGTGGGGAAGGAACTGCCGCGCAGCACCGGCAGACCACCGGGACCGCCAAACGTCACTTCGCCAAAGACCTCTCCCAGGCCATCCTGGGTCTGCGGTGGGTCGTTCACGTCCGGTGTGGCAAACGTGGGCGTGAAGGTCGTCGAAAAGCCACCCATGCCGGCAAGGCCGCCAACGTCCGTTACCAGGGCCTGTGGTCCGCCGCCGACGATGCAGTCATCCCCGTAAAAAGAGGAGCCTGGGTTGACATCGGGATACGCACAGTGACGGCCACTGAGGAAATAATAGCTGCCGTAGGTCGGCACGCTTACGGAGTCGATTTCCGCCAGAAGGTGATCGCCGTCGTTTTCAGTGAACGCGTCGTCGGGGTTCGTGTACACCTCGAAGACGGATGTTGCCATGTCCACCATGCGCAGATCAGGTTCAACGGGCAGAGGTTCGAGTGGTGAGCCGGTCACATCGACAATTGGCGGAACAAACGCATCCGCGAAATCACGCATGATCACCTGGAACCCGTAGCCGTCATTCTCGGCGCTCGGGTTCAAATAAAAGGTGTAACCGTCGTACGGCACATCCGGCAGCGGGTTTCTTGCCGGGTCTGCAAAACCATCCCGCACGAAGATGCCACTATCCGGGATCCAGGTCTGGATGCAGGGATTGCAGTCCCCCGCGTAGATGGCCATCTGCAACGATGGTGCGCCGAAATACTGGTAGCGCACCCCGGGCCGTGGATTGCCAGTCACCGAATCGTTGGTGCTGTTGCGCGTGTTGTACCCGTCCGAGGTATCGAAGCCGATAACCACGCGAAACGGCGAACCCACAGGTACCTTGGCCGCAAGACTGCCTATGGACTCGGTAACCGTGCCCTTGAATTCCCAGGTTACCGGGTAGGCCATGGCCGCCATCGGGAACATCACGAGAGCGCACACTGCGGCAGAAAGTAACCAGAATGAATCACGAACAGAAATACAACGCATGCAAGAACCCTCCAACCCATATGGTTGTTTTGATTGACAGGAGAGGTTGACGCCTTTCGACGCCCCGAATTTGGAAGCCCCCTTCCCACCGCCATTTGCGTTTGAAGCCCCCTACTGCCGCAACCCTGCGCTAACGCCAAGGCAGTCCAGCAACATCCGCTGAGCGTGTCCGCCGCCAGCTCGGCGGTGGAAACCAAGCAACGTATATCATGCAAATCAGCGGATTGTCAATACAAGGAAATAGTCCGAAATTCGCGATTTATTGGATATTTCCTGAGTGCCGCAAGTTCATCGAGGCCGAGATGGAAAAATTCTTCTTTACCGGCGGCGCCGCCAGGCCGCAGGGTTACGTTGCGCCTGGTTCAGACGGCGCGTAACTGATCCCGCACCGGCAGGTTGCGAATGCGCTTGCCGGTGGCCGCAAAAATTGCATTGATCAAAGCAGGCGCCACCGGCGGCAGGCCGGGTTCACCCACGCCACCCAGCGGCAGCGAGTAATCATCGGCGTTTACACCGTGCACATGGATTTCTTTCGGCGCACCGTCGAAGCGTGTGATCTGGTAGTCATTGAAGTTGCTTTGCACTGCGTGGCCATTGGCAAAGCTGATCTCACCCAGCAGCGCCAGGCTGATGCCCTGCACTACCGCACCTTCCAGCTGTGAGCGCACCCGCTCCGGGTTGACCTGCGGGCCACAGTCTATGGCGATGTCCACGCGCGGAATGCTGAGGCTGCCGTCTGCGGCGACCACTACCTCGAACACCACGGCCGTGTAGGTCAGGAAACTGTAATGGGCAGCAATGCCCAGCCCACTACCCGCGGGCATCTTGCGACCCCAGGTAGCACCCTTGGCAACCGCTTCGATGACGCCGCGCAGACGCCCTGAATTAACCGGGTACTGCGCCGGGTCCGCGCCATAATTTTCCATATCACCCAGAGTGCCCGGATCCACCTTTTGTGGGGGACCAATCAGCTCCAGCAGGAACTCCTTGGGGTCGCGCCCGGCAAGATGGGCGAGTTCATTAGCGGCCACCTGCGTGGCAAATGCGTGCGGAATATTCGATACCGAGCGGAACCAGCCAATGCGCGTGTGGGCAATGGCCTCCGGGGCTTCGATGCGCAGGTTCGGCACGCCGAAGAAAGCAAGATCGGTCAGGCCCAGCGCGAGCTCCATGGCGCTCTCGCGCACCTGGTCCGGCGCAAAGGTCGACATGATGGTCGGTGCAGTGGAACGCTGCAACCAGGCCAGCGGCTTGCCGGAGGAGTCGATGGCCGCTTCGATGCGCTCGATCGAAACCGTGTGGAAATAGTCATGGGCGAGATCGTCCTCGCGGGTCCAGGTCACCTTCACCGGCTTGCCGTCCACCGCTTTTGACAACAATGCCGCCTCGGCCACAAAGTCGGGTTTCGACTTACGGCCAAAGCCGCCGCCCAGCAACATCATGTGCACCGTGACTTTTTCCTTAGCAATTCCCAGCACTCCCGCCAGCAGGTCGCGGGTATCCTCGGGCGCCTGCACGCAGGCCCAGGCCTCGCACTGCCCGTCGCTGATGCGCGCCACGGCCGCCGGCGGCTCCATGGTCGCGTGCGCCAGGTGTGGCAGGTAATATTCAACTGCAATCTTGCGCTCGGCAGAAGCCAGTGCTGCATAGACATCGCCAAGATTGCGCGCCACTTCCCCGGGTTTGCTGGCTGACTCAGAAAGTTTCTTGCGGTATTCGACCGAGTCATAACCCGCGTTGGGCCCGCCTTCCCATTCAGTCACCAGTTTATTGCGGCCTTCAATGGCTGCCCAGGTGTTTTCCGCAATCACTGCGACCCCACCCAGAGGCATGTACGCTGAGGGTATTGGTGAGGACTGCAGCACCTCCACTTTGACCACGCCCGGGACCTTGAGGGCTGCGGTTGCATCGTGCGACTTGAGCGTGCCGCCGTATACCGGCGGACGTGCAACCACTGCATACAGCATGCCATCCAGACGGGTATCAATGCCGTACTGAGCCTTGCCCGTGACGATGTCATTATTGTCTACGCCACTGATTTCGCCTTTGCCGATATAGCGAAAATCCTGCGGGGTTTTCAGCCTGATCTGCTCTGCAGGCGGCACCGGCAACAAGGCCGCGGCAGCAGCGAATTCACCATAGCCACCACGACGGCCGCTCTTGCTGTCGATGACCTCATGAAATTCCGACCTGACCTGCGCCACCGGCACCCCCCAGGCGCTTGCCGCAGCGGTTTCCAGCATCTGCCGGGCCGCCGCACCTGCGTGGCGCAGCGACGCGAACGCCTGCTGCACACTGCGTGATCCATCGGTATTCTGGTTGCCATATTTCGCCTGGTCGGCCAGGGCCTGCTGCACAGTAACCCGCGCCCAGTCGGCTTCGAGTTCGTCGGCGATGATCATGGGCATGCTGGTGCGCACGCCCTGGCCCATCTCGGCACGAATGTTGATGAGGGTCACGCTGCCATCGGGAGCAATGGCGATGAACACGCGCGGATCATCCTTCAGCCCTCCGGGCATGCCTGCGCCACCGTATAATTTCGCTTCCTCAGCCAGCGCCCTGAACGGCAAGGCGCCGATGGCCAGCACCAGCGCGCCCGTGCCTGACTCCAAGCAGGAACGCGCGGCGGCTTTCGTTTTCGATGGTGTCAATTGAGTGGTTTCGACTGGCGGCCAATGCCACCGGCAGACCGGAATCGCCAGCTAACCTGAACAGGGAATTCATGCTGCACCTCCGCTCTTGACTGCACTTTTGACCACGGCGAGGTGAATAGCCGAACGGATGCGCGTATAGGTGCCACAGCGGCACAGGTTACCGGACATGGCTGCATCGATCTCGGCATCGCTGGGAGAAGGCTTGTCACTGAGCAGGGATGCGGCCTGCATGATCTGTCCACACTGGCAATAACCGCACTGCGCTACATTGAGTTCTTTCCAGGCCTGCTGCACAGGATGTTCACCATCCTTCGACAGCCCCTCGATGGTGGTGATCTTGCCACCGTTAAGTGCCACTGAGACCGGCGTCACGCAGGAGCGCACCGCCTTGCCATCGATATGAATGGTACACGCGCCACACAGCGCCATGCCACAGCCGAACTTGGTGCCGGTGAGGCCAACCACATCGCGAAGGAACCACAGCAGCGGCATATCCGGTGTGCCATCGTACTGGTAGTTGTGACCGTTGACCGTGATTGTCGACATGAAAGTACTCCTGCGGAAATTAATTTGCGGTTTTGGAAAGTGTATACCAGGCGATCGCTTACCGCGACGCTGGATTACCCACCCCGATCTTTATACCTTCTGATCTGCAGGACGTCGGCAATCGCGCGCCCATTCCAGATGTATTCAAAATGCGGACCCTGCTGGACGGGAGAAACCAGGCGTGGCCGGAACACCGCAAGGCACTCTCCTGCCGGCCGCCGAACGCTGCGGTAAACCATTCCGTTGCCGCCACCCGCCTTGACCGCGGCGCCCAAAACCTGGCTGGGGCCATACCGCGCGGGGTCGGGATCAAACCATTCCGGGTGCGATTTTTGCGCGCCACGCAGGTCGTGAAAATCCCCGCTGATACGGGCGTAATAGGTGCGCATCTGCAAACGTATTGGCGGTTCCGATGAATAGGACAGAAATCGCTCGCGGTGAAAACGGCTTTCGGCGATGGCGGTTGCAAGGCTTTCGCCGGCGTAGTACACACCGAAACTGCCATCGGAAAAGCGGCTTCCAGCCGGATTGGGGTGAGTGAAGGCCGACATGATTGGCGTGGTACCAGCCCCTGCAATCCTGTCCTCTTCCGGCACTAGCCGGATCTCGCCCAATTCATCGCGCAGCCGATCGTTGGTCAATCCCTCGACGACCAAAACAGCTTCCAGGTCCCTGGCATCAGCGACCCGGTCGAACACCCCGGCAGGGGGATACCGGCTGGGAACAATGCGCGCGGATTTCCGCCATTCAACGAACGAAGTCTTCGGGGTCATGCGGCCCCGCGTTGACCATCCAGCCAGCGGCGGACCTCATACAGATCGGCCACTTTTCCGCCCAGGATTCGCTCCAGCGGTGTTCGCCCCCCAAATACCGCCGCAGTATTTGGCCGCTTGACCCAGGAATCAGCAGATTGGGGATCCGGCAGCAAAATCTGCAGTGCCTTGTAGATGCCCAGGATGTAAGACAGGCGCTCCTCCAGGTCCCTGGAGTTTGCCTTTGCGGCAGCGGCGGGATTGGCCTTCCAGCGGTACACGGTGGGCTGCGAGACACCCAGCAGCACTCCAAAATGCTTCACCTTCACTTCCCACGCCTGCAGGATGTTGAACACCGTGCGCAAGGCCGGCGTGATCCTGTCGTCACTGACGGAAGTAGTGTGCTTGTGCTGGAGCGCCCTGCTTTCTCATGTAACTCTCATATTGGATAGTATTTAATGTACACTATCATATGATATTAATAAATCAAGATCAATCCCAAGCCTGGGAAAAAGGCAACTCTTGCAGTCTGATTGCACCGGAAAAAAGGTGAACCGGGAGAATGTCCACAACAGGCGTAGGATTATGGCCGTCGCGGTTGACTTGACCAGCCTCAAAAGGTTTAATACGCGGCCTCAACACCCCACGGCCAGGTAGCTCAGTTGGTAGAGCAGCGGACTGAAAATCCGCGTGTCGGCAGTTCGATTCTGCCCCTGGCCACCATTCCAGCACTCGAAGCTCCAAACCCACCGCACTTACCATGCTTTCTTAATGTGAAATCGAACTCGCGTTCCCGCGGGAACGCCGAAAATTGCGTCCTGTCCCTTTTTTGGCCATTCATTGGTCTGGGTTTTAGGCTGCAGAGTCAATTGGACTGTGCACAATACCGACAACCACAAATCTATTCAGGTCTGCCTTCCCAAAGGCAAGCTGATTTTGAAGCCGTTTATTACCAAGTCGACTCATGAATGTCTTTGTCCAGTGTTGAAATATCAAACTTAGGTCAACCTGATTAGCAAACATTCCTGGGACCAACACAATTTGTCCAATTATGTGACTTGCTGTGCTCAGTATTATTTGATGTTTTCCCCATTCTTCATGCCTACCACGATCCACAACATGTTCAGGCGGATTCTGCCAAACTTCGCTGGTCCTTAGTGGGTCAATCATTGACAAAGCGGCGAGATCCTGGCCCAAGCTAGCGGCATTACTCTTGAGCCGGTGTGGGCTGCGTCCAATATCCTTCAGTTCAATCCAGGCGATCCGAGATGGGTTGACAAAATCGGGTTCCGCCAATACCAAGTCCACCCACTTGATATTGAACTTGGAGCCGGAGCGCGGGGAGTTTGTGTAATAGGGTTGTTCGTACGTGCCCAAGTGCCTCCATTGACCAGCATCCCCGTTTTGTGCGGCCCTGAACAATTCAACTTGCATCCAGTACTCAAGCATTCGCCAATCAGTAACTTCGTCTATTTTAGCCTTCTCGAGCGCGTTTGCGGCCCAATTTGCTAACGTCTGCGAGTTCTGAAAAGGGTCAATCATGAATGGCCATTTCTGGTTTGAATATCTTCCCTCCGTTACTAGATAAGGCGAGAGAAATCCAGCGCCGATACCATTCTTCAATTGATAGCCCCACCATGTCGCGATAACTCGCGGACATTATCATGTCTTGATGGGGCATCTCCTCATCCCTTCCCGAAGTCTGATTTGCGATGTAGATAACTACATAAGGTGAAGAGTCCCCTTTAACACCTATAGTTGCTTCGGGTTTGATTCTTATTTTTAGAAGTACGCTGATATTTTTTGATTGATCGTCCAATGACAATCTGAAGGCGACACCGTGGCGCTCCACTCTGCTTGGATCATCGAGCAAAGCAACAGGTGTTGCCGTAAATATTCTTTCTCTGTATTTGATATTTACAATTGGCAAAGACTTGTTCAAGAGCCATTCCCTGGATTGTTGAATGCGACCGTTCAAATCCTGTTCGACTCTCGCAGTATCCATGTCTGAAATTTCCCTGAATTTCGCTTTCGATTTGGTAAGTATGCCCGAGGAAGGTTACCGAGTCGTAGTGTCGGCAGTTAGATTGACTCGCCCCATCCATGGGGCTCGCCCTTCGGGCGAACTTCGTTCGTCCATTGAGCAGGCCGCACAGGTGCCGCGAAGCACATGGATGTGTGGGAGCGGCCAAATCTGATCCCGTCAGGTTTGTCTGCCCCTGGCCACCATCTTTCAAGCACTTCACTTCAATAAATGGTAATCACCCAAGTGAAACCACTTGCGTGAAAAGATAAACCCGGTCGCCGGTTCCGGCGACAGGCTGGTCACTTCTTCGGTCATGTTCTTTCTGTAGAAGGCGGTGCAAGTGGCATTCTGCCAGACGGTCTTTTGCATCTTTTCTCGCATCCTGGCGACGTATTCGTCCTGAAGATTGCGTTTGGCATCGATGGCTTTGATGCTTTTATCTCGTTTCACGGCGCAAATGGCTTGAACGATATAGTCGGTCGCCACCTCCATATAAGATATTTGCGAGCTGTGGCCAGTGCCTGTGTTCGGTCCGTTTACTTTAAAATAGTTTGGGTAACCTGAAACGGTGATGCCCTTATAAGAGACGGCCTCTTTTTCCCATTCGCTGTTGAGGTTCCGGCCACCCAGGCCATACACCTCAAACGTCAGCGCCTTTTTCATATTCGAATAGGCAAAATATCCCGTGGCGTAGACAATGACGTCCAGGGGTATCTCCTTGCCATCCCTGGTTTTAATGCCCTGGGGCGTGATGCATTCAATTCCGCTGATATCCACATCGACATTTTCACGGGCCAGCGCGGGAAGGTAGGCATTTGTCGGTATGACTCGCCGGCAGCCCAATTCGTAATCGGGCATCATATGCTGACGTAAAGTGTCGTCTTTAATGTATTTTTCGAGATTCTTTTTCAGCTTTCTCCGGTAATAGCCTTTTATGAACTGACTGATTACTGAGGTCCCGGGATAGCGGCGAAACGCAACAAACCTCATGTCATAAAAGATAAAGACGAGCATACGGATGAGGTGCCGGATGCCCGGCAGGGTTCGAACGAAACGCTCTGCAGCACTGTAATTCCGGTCTGAACGTGAAAGGATCCACTGTGCCTTGCCCATGAACAGGGTCAATCTGGAAACCTTGTCGGCAATGGCGGGAACGATCTGGGCCCCTGAACATCCCGAACCGATAACTGCGACACGTTTTCCTGCATAAGAGACAGAGTGATCCCACTGTCCGGCGTGGAATATCGGTCCTTTGAAGGTTTCCGCACCTTTAATATTGGGAATATGCGGGTTCGCCAGCACACCACTGGTGTCGATAACAAAGCGGGCAGAATAACTTTCGCCCGATTCGGTCTCCACATGCCACAAACAAGCGCTCTCGTCATAAGTGAGTCTTGTGACCGCCTGGTTCGTTTTTGCCTGTTTTCTCAAGCCGAATTTATCGATGATATGGTTCGTATACTCGAGCAATTCACTTTGCGGGGAAAAGGTTTTCCTGAACGGGTAGGCAATAAATGAGATGGAATAGAGGCTGGTCGGAATATCGACCTCGGCTCCGGGGTAGGAGTTGACCTGCCAGGTTCCGCCTAACTCAGAGCTTCTTTCCAACAAGACAAAGTCATTACAATGCTTTTTCTGCAAACGGATAGCCGCCAGCAGACCTGAAAATCCTGTACCGATAATCACGGTCTCAAAATATCTAGCGTCTTCTTGTGTATTACCGCCCCGTGCTGTCTCTTTTGATGGCATTGACCCTGATTCTCTGATCTTCAAATTGTTCTGGGTTTTCAATTGGTATTTGTCCTTGAGGTAAACCACTTATCCCACTGCACTTGCCGCCTAATTCGCCAGCGACTAGCGAGTCTTGCGATGGATCGATAAGTGGTAGCCATATCTGGATTAAACATCTGCCCACCGTTGCCAAACAACGCGTGGGCGATCCAGCACCGCAACAGTGCCCAGGAAATCAAAACCTGAACCGCTGATTGGGCGATAGTTGCAGACCATGTTCTGTTGCGGCCCAACAGAGGAACTGTTAGAAGTGTGGTTATTTTCGTCTCTGCTGTGTCAAATTTGTGTCAATGTCTTCCTAATTTTCCCGTGTTTACCCGTTTTTTTTTGACACAACCTTACCTGCTGAAAATCCGCATATCGGCAGTTTGATAAACCCGCCCCATCCACAAATCGCGAAAGCGCGGGGACGCAAATGTCACAGCAAACCTACGTGATGCCCTGATTACCCAAATATTCGTCGAACGTGAATAACTGCCATGTGGCAAGATGTAAAATCCATGCATAGGGAAGTTGAGCCTCGATAGAATGAGTAATACCCCACTGTACGATGCCTACCGGCATTTTCTGGCTAATTCTGGAACACCTTTCACCACGCCCGGACACAAACGCAACCCCGCGCTGGTCGACGACCTGTTGGCGCAGGACGTCCCGCATTGGGGAGGTGTCGAGGACCGGCGGGTGTCTCGCAAACTCCTGCAAGGCGCCCAGCGCATTGCCGCTGACATGTGGGGTGCAGACTGGTGCCGCTACTCGGTGCAGGGTTCCACCCACGGCAACCAGGCCATGGCCCTGAGTGTTGGCAAGCCGGGAGACAAAGTGATTGTTGCCCGCACGCTGCACAAGTCCATGTTCTTTGGCCTGGTGCTGGCTGGACTTGAACCGGTCTGGGTACGGCCGAATATCGACGCCGCAACCGGCCTTACTGCCGGCATGCCGGTGGAGCGCATCAGGGCAGCGTTGCACAGGCACCCGGATGCACGCGCCGTTATGCTGGTTGAGCCCAGTTACGTAGGCGGCGTTTCAGATGTAGGCGCGATTGCTGTATTGGCGCACAGCCACGGAATACCTCTTGTGGTGGATGCCGCCTGGGGCGCACACCTGGGTTTCCACCCCGAACTACCGCCGCATGCCATCCAGGCCGGGGCTGATGTGCTGGTGACCAGCATGCATAAGCACCTCACCGGCTTTACGCAGTCATCGATGGTGCTGGCGCAAGGAAACTATCTGAACCTGGAGCGACTTGAAGCTGCCTTCGAAGGTTTACACACCACCAGCCCGTCCGGGGCCATACTCGCTTCCATTGACCGCGCCCGGGGCTTGCTGCAGGAACGGGGTGAGGAACTATTGGGCAATGCCATCCGCTGGGCCGAAAAAGCCCGCCGGCGATTTCGGCAGGTGCCGGGACTGGGCGTGATTGGCAGTGAGATCGCCGAACGCTCGCCTGCCTTGTATATGCACGATCCCACTAAAATCGTCCTCACCTTGTTTGGCACTGGCGCAGATGGTCATATCGTTGCGGATGTATTGGAGCAGCGTGGCATTCACCTGGAGTTCGCCGATCGGGATACTTTTTGCCCTGTGATCACGCTGGCCGACACGGAGCAAAACATTGATCTCATGGTGACTGAAATCATCCATGCCGTGGAACAACACCGCGGTACGCCGCGGCCGATGGTGCCCATCATGGCCTGGACGGTCAAGGCTGAAACCGCCATGTCCCCGCGCGATGCTTTCTTCGCGGACCACGAACGGGTACCGGCAGATCAGGCAATCGGCCGCATCGCGGCAGAAACAGCGGCTCCCTACCCGCCTGGCGTGCCGGCGCTGGCACCGGGGGAATGTATCCAGGCCGATGTGTTGGCTGCACTGCAAGAAGAAGCTGCCAGCGGTACCCGCATCGCCTATTGCGGCGACCCAATGTTGGAAACGGTGCTGGTGGTCAAGTAATCCTCGTTTACTCCGACGCCATGGCCACTTTGCTTGCGTGATTTTGATTGGCGGTCGGTTCCCTTCCTCTGCTGTAATACGAGTGGGTAGGTTTCGCCGGGCGCCAGGTGTCACATTGGTCGGTGAGTTCATACCAGCCGACCCAATCTTCGGCAGTGACTTCAGTCTCCGTCAGGCGTCGCCATTCGGCAAAAAGGCCCCGGATTTGAATCCCGACTTCGGAGACCAGATTTTCAGTGCCGCTGGCTTCCTGGGCCAGTGACAGGTAGTCATGGCTGACTTCAATCCAATAGTCTTTGTCCAGGGTTTTGCGAACTTCTGAGCCCTCATCCTCGCCAATGTTGTCGCCGATCAAGGTATGCACGGCGGCCAGCGCACTGCATTCAAGCAGTTCGTCTTTATATTCAGCGAGACGGAAGCCCGCTAACCCTTCCGCTTTGTATTTAATTGCCACCTCGGCATATTTTGGCGATGCGGAGTCATCGGCAGCGAGCAGGCCACCACAATCAAGTGACAGGACAACACAACAGCTAACAAGGCCGAGAACACGGCCAGTGAATGAATAGAAAAGCATAAATCCCCCTTGTGGCAAGCCCCCTTACCCGACACCAGAATACTGGAAAGTGCCTCCAAAGACAAAATTATGGTGTTGTTGGTGTTCGCACGACATTCGAGTAACCTTGCGATTCCCTCCCGGCGGAGAGTTGCATGGAAACGTTTCTGGCCCTGAACGAGGTCCTGGTGGAGCTGAGCGTGCTCATCGCTGCCATCAGCAGCTATCTCATCATCAACAAACTTTGGTCCCGCAGAACGAGAAAGGACGTGGCGGAGAGCATTTCCATCTCAGCGGCGCTGCTTGGCCTGGCGACAGGGTTTCCCTTCCTCATCGAGTTCGTACTCGTCGACCACAACTGGGCGGCGGCCGGCAAGACCGGGATCGGCATCATCACCGGCCTCGTCTTCGTCATGGTTGGGGCGGGTCTGTGGGTGACCGAGCTGCGTGGACAAACCTTCCTGCAGCTTTTTACCCGGGCGCTGAACCTCGAACGCAAGGAGTCCGCGAACCTGCTCAAGGCCCTGGTCCAGCCCGCAGGCGCGCACCACCTAATCCGCGTGTTCGAGGCGATGGCGAGCGTCGACCGGCATATCGATGCACGGGAAATCGAGATGATCCGGGAGTTCGCCAGGCACTGGCACCTGGATCCCCCGAATCTCACGGAGGGTGCGGTGGAACATGACGGTGACGCGATCGGCCTGCGCAGGAGCGTGGAAGACTACCTGAAGGTGTCCCCTCCAGCCGACCAGGCGTCCGAGCTTCTGGACGTTTTGAAGATCTTCGTAATGGCGGATGGTCGGGTCTCACCGGAGGAAGAACTGGTCCTTGAGGAGATCAGCGGCATGATCACAGGATACGTGTCCGCTGCCGGCGATGAAGGCATGCACGAGGTCATCATCGTGCCCCAGAGCGACCGGCAAATGAACGCAGTGCTGGCGCTCTTTCCAGGCATCACCGCCAAGACCATGCGGGGTGGCACGGTGTACTCCGTGGGGCGCTTCTTTTCCCCCCGCTACGCCGACGTCGTGTGCGACAAGTACATCTCGCTGGGACTCTTCACGGCCAGAGTGGAGGGATGAGTTTGTAACTCCTCGTTTGCTCGCGCATTCTGACCAGCCTGGCAGTTGTGTACTGAATGGAGACGGCGTAGGCTCACTGCAGGCCGGATTAACCGCCTGGGGTGATGGATGAGATGAATCGCCTGCTTGCCTTGGCATTACTGTTCGCCGCATTGTGCAACCCGCTTGCAGCGGGCGAGCTTGAAGATATGATCGCCAAGGCCGAACAGGGGGATGTCATCGACCAGTATGATTTGGGTGAGGCATACTACTTTGGCAACGATGTACCGCAGGATTACAAACAGGCGTATATATGGTTGTGGATTGCTGTGAAGAATGGATACGATGTTGCTGTGGCAAAAAGGGATAAAGTTGCGCTGCAACTCACGCCGGAAGACCTCGCCGCAGCACAAGCCGAAGCGGCCGCGCTAGACAAGAAAATTAATCCGCCACGCGAATAACCAATCCTGTTGCGATGGCTTCGGCAGCCTTGTTGAGTCGATGCTTTCAGACCAGGTTTTTTAAAGGGTTGCCCCTGGCTTTGTCAGCAGCATTGAAAAACCTTTGATAAGCGAAAGACGCGAGCATCGCAATGACTGCAACGCCGACGAACGCTCCGATGCGGTGCAGCGGGCCGAGCCGGGCGAGGTCGTGGAAGAACAGCTTGAGCAGCGTCACGCACAGCAAGGTCATCGCGGCATAGCGCACTGCGGGTATGGCTTTGATGATGCCGATGACCAGCAGCACGAGTGCGAACAAGCCCCAGCCAATGGAATAGCTCATGTCGCGCGCGAAGTTGCCGCTGAATTGAAAGGTGAGCGTCGAGCCGGGCGCGCTGAAATAATCAGCGATCTCAATGTTCATCAGGAGAAACGCCAGCACCACGCCGAGCGCAGCGAGGATGGGCTGCACATTGGATTTAAAAATGACATTACGCGGCGGCGCGAGCAGTTTGGCGCCAAGGAACAGGCAAATCGTCACTATGCCGTAGGTGTAGAGGTACCAGTTAAAAATCGGCGTGGCGCTCCGTGAGTGGTAATAGAGCACCCCGGTGTTCAGCGCCAGCCGTCCGAACGCAATCGACAAGCAGCACGAAGCCCGTGAGCCGCAGCCCCGGATGCGGTACGCGATGGAACAGCCACAGCAGCGCCACGCCTTCGAGCGCCCAGCCAAGCGTAATCCATTGGCGATCGAACTGAACCGGGAAGATCAGCGTAATGAAGAACAGCGCCACGCCACCAAACCAAGCGATCTGCGTGAGGCGTGCCTTGCTTTCGACGGGGATTTTCACCAGCACGACGACGAGGCTCAACAGTGCAGGAATCGCAAACACGGCGGGCAGAAGACCCATCACGGAGTTTGGCCAGGCCATTTTCACCAGGCGGAAGACGAGCAGGAACTGCGCCGGACCAACCAGTGCAGCGGCGGCCCATGGCCAGGTCCTGGCCGAGAATTTCTTCAGGAACAGGAACGGGAACAACGCGAACACGCCGAGGAAAACCAGGTACCAGGTCAGCGGCAGCGCCGGAGAAATGCTGGAATTCATGAGCTCGAAGCGGTTGAAGTACCACGCACATTCCAGCAGGAATACACCGGCCAGCCCGACCAGAGGGAGCGCGTCCAGTGCGAACAGAGTGGTAAGGCCGAGCAGCAGCACAACGAGCAGCAGCGCGAGTCCAAATACGGGCGACGGGTCGGCGAGGGGCAGCCGCAGCGTGACCATGATGAGCAGCAGGAAGGGCAGTGCCGCGGAACTGGCGGGCAGCAATGCGCCGAGCATTTCGGGATCATCGAGACTGCCGGTGAGTTTCAGACCGGACTTGAGCGCATCGGGCTGGACTTTGCGCACCAGCCACACACTGGCGCAGACAAAAAAGACAGCAAACGCGCCAAGCAGGAATAACAAAGTCGGCAGACCGGTGAGGTCGGATGGAATCCTGAATATGAGTGCGCCGGTCGCTACGAGAGTGAGCAGCAGCACGAGGAGCACCGGAGCCAGCGTGGCCGTCAACGCGGCCAGCGCGATGGCGAGCAGGTCCACGAGCAGCACAAACGGCCAGACCAGGAAGGAGGGCTCGGCCAGGTTGAAGATAGGCACGATCACGAGCAGCAACGCGAGCGGCGGGAATAAATGATCCCAGTTCAGGCTCGCAGTGGTCGCGCCTTGCCGGCGTCGCAGCACCGCGGGCAACACGGAGTGGAACACGGCGAAGATGAAGTAGAACACGAGGCCGGCGGTTAGCAGTTCGTTGGTCAAGTGCTGGCTGGTCCACAGTGCGAGCAGGGCGAACACGGCAAGACCGGTGAGGGGCGGGGCAGATTCGGTCCGGGCATCGAGCCGGGCCAGCGCGGCAACGCCAAGATCAATCAGGAACACGAAGCTGAACAGCAACACGGGGCGCGCAGCGAGCGGTGCGAAGGTGAAGAAGAACACAGTAAACGCGAGCGCGATGGAGGCAAGCCCGAGGTTGCTGCGGGCGAGCCAGTCGTTGGATTGAGAGCGATGTTTGGCCCACCAGTTCGCGGCGAGCCAAAGCGCGTTGAAACCAAGCAGCACCGCGAGGGCAATGAGGATTTTGTTGCCTTCGAAATACTTTTCGCTGGTGAAGAATTTGCCCGCCCAGCTGACCTGCATGAACGCCGTGCCGGCGGCGGCAAGCGCGGTAAGGAAATACCAGCGGCGGTGCAACGCGACGAGAATCAGTCCGACGTCGAGAATGGCGATGTAGCCGAACAGGCCAAACGGATTGTCCTGGCCAGTCGAAAGCAGGATGGGCGTAAGAAATCCGCCGAGCATCCCGAGGATGGCGACGACTAGAGCATTGAGCCGCGTGGCCAGCAGAAAAGCCGTGGTCGTGATGATGGCCATGAGCAGGAACGTGGGAATCTGCCCGAAGAATTCAAAGTGGTAGATCGAGTGGCACGCGAACGTGACGGCATAAAGAACCACTATGCCGGTGGCACTAAGCGTTTGCGAGAGGGTCTGGAATTTTCTCCCCGACATGACAACGCCGCCCGACCAGCAGGCTGAGGCCGGTAAGGAAACCGATGGCAGCGCGGAGTTGCGGCGAGATGAGATTGTTATCGAAGGAGTACTTGATGAAGAACGCGACACCAAGGAACAGCGCGAAGCCACCGAGCCACGCGAAGCCTTTGACGCCCATGAATTGTTCCCAGTTGACCTCAGGCGCTATGGAGCGCGGCGGGGACCGGGGCCTGGCGCGAGGCGAAGTTACCGTGGGTTCAGAGGGCCAAGCCGTGTCCGGGATTGGTCTGACCGGCGGCGGAATGACTTGCGTGGAGGCAGTGACTTGCAAAGGGATCGGTGCCCCTGGTTCGACGTGTGGTTCGACGTGCGGTTCGACCGGTGGTGCGATCTGCGGCTCGGCGGCAGGGGTTGGCAAGGCGCCTTTTTTCAGCCCGAACCGCCCGAAGACTTCGCGTTCGACTTCGCCGAGGCGACGGGTGAGTTCTTCGATGCGTTTTCTGGCATCGGCGGTGTAGTAGATAAGCCCAATTGCGAGCAGAAAAACGATCAGCTCCACAGAGTTTCCTTGCGACGGACGTCGCGGTAACTCATTGATTAACACAGCCTAGGCGCTAAACTCATGGAAAGCAATTGAGCCAGGGTTCATTCTCCAGGGCCACCAGTCCGGTTACTCTGGCACTCTACTCCGGCACTCTACTCTGACCCCATCACTCCAGCGCATTGTTCAGCCCTGGCTGCCGCCCAACTCCACGGCGAGCATCGAAATCGATCCCCCTTCTATGCCTTCGACCGGAAAGCGCACGACATCGCCGGGTGCTTTGCTGCCGAGCACATACAGCAGCGGCAGGTAATGTTCAGGGGTTGGAATGGAGAGCCGCGCGTCCGGCCCTGATTTTTCATAACTGATCAGTGCCGCGTGATCATCCGCGAGGATGTATTCCTTTGCGAGCTGCTCGAAACGGGCGGCCCACGGATCAGGTGCAGTTGCCCTTCCACTCCAGTCGTACAGCCGAAGGTTGTGAACGATATTGCCGCTACCGACAATAAGAATATCTTCCGTGCGCAAGGCCGCAAGCGCTTGTCCCATCTGGTAGTGGAACGCAGCCGGCTTGGACGCGTCGATGCTCAATTGCACGATGGGCACATCGGCATCAGGGTAAACGTGTCGCAGCACCGACCACGTGCCGTGATCCAGACCCCATGAATCATCGAGCGCCACGTCGATCGGCGCGAGCAATTCCCGCACCCGGCGGGCGAGGGCCGGGTCGCCGGGCGCAGGATATTGCACCTCATATAACTCCCGCGGAAAGCCACTGAAATCATGGATCGTGCGCGGTGCAGCGTTGATGGTCACGGCGCTTGCCGATACGAACCAGTGAGCGGAAACCGCCAATATGGCGCGCGGCCTTGCGATGCCCAGTCTCATGCGCTGGCCCAGGCTCCTCCATGCGGCGGTGTAGAGATTTTCCTCGATCGCATACATCGGGCTGCCATGTCCGAAAAAGATGGCGGGTTGAATGTGCGGCATTTTGTCGTAAATCAAAGCTAGGCAGTCAATCTGCCCTGGCGATAATCGTCCAGCGCCTGTTCAATTTCCACGCGGGTATTCATTACGAAGGGCCCGTATTGAACCACAGGCTCACCCAGCGGCTTGCCGGCGATGACGACCAGGCGCAGCGCCTCCGGGCCGGCCTGGATGTCCACGTAATCGCCATCGCCCAGTATTCCGGCGGTTTGCTGTGGCAAAAGCTGACCGTCCAGGCGTGCACTGCCTTCGTACGCGTAGGCAAAAGCGTTGTGACCAGCAGGCACCTGCAGGCGATACTGTGCACCAGCCGGCAAGCTCAGGTCCACGAACAAGGGATCGGTGGCCATGCTGCCGGGCGTGCTGTTGATCGGGCCGCTCAGCCGTTTGCCGTTCAGCTCCAGTTGCCCGGCAATCAGTTTTATCTGGCCGCCGCTTTCCAGATCAGTCGAGGTCAACTCAGCCGCAGGAATATCGCGGTAGGTAGCGGGTTTCATCTTTTCCCTGGCCGGCAGGTTCACCCACAACTGGAAGCCGCGCATGCGACCGCTTTCCTGTTGCGGCATTTCCGAATGGATCACGCCATGTCCTGCAGTCATCCACTGCACTCCACCACTTTTCAGCTCACCGACATTGCCGAGATGATCTTCGTGACGCATATGGCCATCGATCATGTAGGTGACAGTTTCAAAGCCGCGGTGTGGGTGCGGCGGGAAACCGGCGATGTAATCATCCGGGTTTTCGGTGCCGAACTCATCCAGCATGAGGAAAGGGTCCAGTCGCAGGTTCTGGTTGGCGCCGATGCTGCGGCGCAACTTCACGCCCGCTCCATCGGAAGTTTCCATACCCGGAATCGTGCTAACCAGTTTTCGTGCCCGCTCGCTTGCTTGTACGTTGGTGTTCATTGAAATGCTCCATTACTCCTTGCAGAGGGTTAAATGCCAGGCTCATACTACTGATCTTTAATATCGATTAAAAACGGAATAATGCGAATGATTAAATCGAATTATTCGATATGTTGAATCCTCGGGTAGCACTCGATCAGTGGCGCGCTTTCATCGCGGTGGTCGAGGCCGGGGGCTATGCGCGGGCCGCCGGGAATGTGCACAAGACCCAGTCATCGGTCAGTTATGCAGTGCAGAAAATCGAGCAACTGCTCGGCGTCAAGCTGTTTGAAAAACAAGGCAGGCGCGCGGTGCTCACTCCTGCGGGCGAGGTGCTATATCACCGCTCGAAAGACCTGGTGGAGCGGGCGGATGCCCTGGAGCACAGCGCTGCGGGTCTTGGTGCAGACTGGGACCCCGAGTTGCGCCTGGCGGTCGACATCGTTTACCCGACCTGGGTTTTACTACACTCGCTGCGGACATTCGGCGATGAGCGGCCGCGGACCCGCATCCAGCTTTTTGAAACTGTGCTCGGTGGAACTGACGAAGCCCTGTACGAACGCGCAGTTGATATTGCACTCACAACCTACATCCCCCAGGGCTTCAGCGGTGACCCGCTGCTGCGCCTGCGCTTCATTGCCGCGGCGCATCCGGATCATGCGCTGCACCAGCTTGGCCGGGCGCTCACCCTTGATGACCTGCGTAAACACCGTCACCTGGTGGTGCGTGATTCCGCAGTGCAACACACCCGGGACAGTGGTGGCTGGTTTGGCGCGGATCAACGCTGGACGGTCTCGAACAAGGCAACGCAAATTGCAGCCGCCTGCATGGGTCTGGGGTTCGCCTGGTTTCCGCAAGACGCCATTCGCAAAGAGTTGGATGGCGGTTCGCTCAAACCATTGCCAATGCGCGAAGGGGCCGAGCGTTTTAGTGAGGTCTATCTTATTTTCACCGACCCTGACTTTCCCACGCCAAGTGCCTTGCGCATCGCTGAGATAGTGCGCAAGGACGTCGCCGAACTGTGTCCTGGGCTCCAACCGGAGTAGTCAAACGCACGTTGTCCTGGAAGCCTCAAGCTGCGGAAATACATTTGCCCTGTCCCCATAATCCAAATACCCTGCCATTTACATCTGCGTCGATAGACGCGTACCAGAGGTAAATCGAATGACAAAGAATCAAACTCACACGCTCTCTGGCACGCTGAGCTTGCTGGTGCTTACTCTCACATGTTGGGCACCGTGTGTGCTGGGCCAGGACGCATCCACTGATCCGCTGCCTGCTCCACCGCGCGCCGAGGGTGAGGGCCCGTTTGAGCGCCTCGTCATCCGCAACGCAACCGTCATTGATGGCACCGGCGCGCCCGCGGGTGGCCCCATGGACATCGTGATTGAAGGCAATCGCATCACTGCAGTAACTAAATCCGAATACGTCGCGGGCGATATGCGCCCGGCTGCTGATTCGGTCAAGGCATCGAAGGAGATCGATGCCTCGGGCATGTACGTGCTGCCGGGGTTCGTCGACCTGCATGTGCACTCGGGCGACATTCCCAAGACGCCTGAAGTCGAATACGTGTACAAACTCTGGCTGGCGCACGGGATAACCACCGTCCGCGGTGTTCCGTTCGCGTCCCCCGGGTTCTCGGAGAGCGAGAAGGGCCGCAGCGCGCGCAACGAGATCACGGCGCCGCGCATGTTCACCTACCGTCTGCCCTTCGACGAGTGGGAGGGCACTATCGAGACGCCGGAGAAGGCACGGGAATGGGTGCGCATGGCAGCCAAAACCGGCATTGATGGCGTGAAGCTCACGGCCTATCCGCCCGACATCATGGCGGCGCTGCTGGACGAGGCGAAGAAACTCGGCCTGGGTTCTACCGCGCACCTGAGCCAGGCCGGTGTGGCCAACATGAACGCCATTGATGCTGCGCGACTTGGGCTCGGCACGGTGACGCACTTCTATGGACTGTTCGAATCGCTCTACGACGGCCATGACATCCAGCCATGGCCTCCCGGGTATAACAACTTTGACGAACAGCAACGCTTCGGCCAGGTGGCGCGGCAGTGGAACCTGATCCATGCGCGGGGCAGCAAGGAATGGCGCTCGCTGCTGGAAGAATTCAGGGAGCTCGACGTGACCCTGGATCCCACGATGACGGCTTACCTGGCCAGCCGGGATGTGATGCAGCGGCGCAATGCCGACTGGCACGAACAGTACACCCTGCCCTCGCTATGGGATTTTTACCAGCCCAGCCGCGTCAACCACGGCTCTTACTTCTTCGACTGGACGACCTGGGACGAGGTGGCCTGGCGCAACTTCTACCATGTCTGGATGGAGTTCCTGAACGACTACAAGAATATGGGTGGTCGCGTCACGGTCAGCTCGGACGCGGGCTACATCTACAACACCTTCGGGTTTGCCACCATCGCGGAAATGGAACTGCTGCAGGAAGCCGGCTTCCATCCACTGGAAGTGATCCGCGGCGCCACCCTGCACGGTGCCGAGACGCTGTTCAAGCCCAAGGGCAAGCCCATTGAGTTCGGTGTCGTGCGCGCGGGCTTACTCGCCGATCTGGTCATCGTGCCGGAAGACCCCATTGCCAACCTCAAGGTCCTGTATGGCACAGGCGCCGTGCGTCTGAACGAGGCAACGGGCAAAGCCGAGCGCGTGGGCGGCATCAAGTACACCATCAAGGACGGCATAGTCTACGATGCCCGGCAATTACTGGCGGACGTGGCAGGAATGGTGAAGAAACAAAAGGCGGAACGCGGTATTACGCGACTGCCGGAGATCGAGTTTCGTAACACGTGTGAGCTAAAAGTTTTCAATCCAGTTTCGCGGGGTCAAATCTGACGTATTTCGCGGAGTCGGCAACATATTTCACGGCAACGTATTTGGGGTCAGAGTAAAGTGCCAGAGTAAAAGCGTGAATTTAGGGTCAAATGTGACGTATTTGGTAGTTAAACGCCCCCTTTATTGGCGCAATTTACTCTGGCCCCAACTCATTGCCTTTTATCATGCCTGATCCATTGCTTCATTAAGTAGGCGCCGTGTGGCATTTATATACTGGTTCTGCATCAAGTTCCCTCCTAAGTTTCACGGGACTGAAAGCCTTGAAAAAAAATTGGTTCGTATGAAGCTAAAACCATGGCTTCAGCTGAGTTACTTGCGACAAGTAACCATGTTCACTTGCTGGTTCAAGAGGAGGACGGGGTGAAATCGCCAGAAGCATGCAGCTGATTTCCTGTCGTACAGCACAGGAGTACAAGCTACGGAAGTCAAGAACGGGCGCTTTTTGGGAAGACCGCTATTTTGCCACAGCGGTTTCTACCTACCATCATTTGATTCAGTGTCTTGTCTACATCCACTTGAACATGGTGAGGGCAAGGTGATTAAGCACCCTGACCAATGGAAGGTTAGCGGCTATCGCGAAATACAATCACCGCCACAGCGGTACAGGATTATCGACTGGCAAGCGTTGTGTAACCTGACTCACCTAAGCCGTATTCAAGCCTTTCACAAAGCTCACCTTAACTCGTGGGGAAGCTATTGCGGATTTGGTGCCCAGCCTGGGCATTGCGGGTGAAGGACAAGTTTGCAGCAGCAGAAAATCACTTAAGGCGGCTTTCATCGATCGTTACAGGACCGATCCGGCATTCATGATTCGCGACTCCGCTCCGCTTAACACTCCACTTTCAGCATATAAACTTAACTTTTAAGCTGAAAATGAGCTTCGTTTCTTAATGCTTACTTATGAATATCAAATTGATATGTCGGTCCGACCCCTCACCTATGCTATTCGTGTGAGGCCGCCAACCTGGCATTGAGTTTGTCAGCTCATTACGGGAATCCAGATGCTGTGGTTGTAATTGAAGCGCCCGCTTCAAATATGCCCTAGCTTCCAGCAGTCTTTCCTTATCGGTCGGATAACTCTGGTGACCATCACGGCGCTCGTTTTATTGGTGACGGCAAGCCAGCTTTCGGCAACAAGAGCTTGCCTATGCGCTGGCCGCGTGCTTGATGCGATGAAGGACAAGACAACGCCATCGTACCTGTGAGCATAAACTTTTGAGTCGGGGTAATCGCTGGCAGAGAGGTAGGCTTTTTCGGCCTCGCCAAATCGCCCCAGAAAAGCATAAACGGCACCTCAGTGAGCACCCCAGCTCAACCCTGCGCGCCAATCGTCGGCGTGCGCATCGCAGATTTCGCTTGCCCAGCCGAGGTTGTTTTCCCGCAGGTGCGCGGCAATCAGCGTATTGAGAATCCTCCTTGTTCCTGAGCCTTGCATAACTGCTCTCGGCCAACACAACGTCGCTGGCCCATTCCGCATTCCGCGCCCAGGTTAGCGGCACCAGGATCAGGCTGATGGCCACTACCGCCACCACGGCGATGCGCTGACCGAAACGGCGGACCAGCAAACCAAGTCCGACGGCGAGAACAATCGTCAGGCCAACCGATGGCATGTAGGAATGCGGTCGGCTAAACCCGGCGCTGCTCGAGATTTCCCAAATAGCTGCTGGAAGGCAAAATGGCCAGGTAGAAAAATGCCAGCCCGATCAACAGCAATGGACGTTTTTTTATGTAAGCCACAATGCCGAAGCACAGCACAACCGCTTGAGCAACCGCGGCAGGCCAGATATCGGAAGGTAGTTTGTCGTAATAGATTTGCAGCGGATAAGGCCAGAGCATGATTTTCAGGGATTCGAACCAAAGGTTCACGGCGCGAAGAAATTTCCAGTGTCTGAAAGGTGAGCGGTAGTTGCTGAAATCGGCTGAAGCCCACCAATTTCCTGACCCGACAGACCTCTGCGGCTCAGCTTCTGCGGCAGCCTGTAGCTGGGGTGCAACGTCAGCCCCTGTAGCGGCCGGTAGCTGGGGCGTCGGGTTAACCCCTGACTCTACCGGTAACTGAGCGCACGGGCAGCCATATCGTGGAACGGACCGACCGGTTCCGGCAGCCCCATGCCCGACCCATCGGCCACCCCTGGGGACTCGAGTGTGCGCTAACCGTAATTGCCAGGTCGGAAGCAAAAGTCCGATCCTTGTGCAATCGCACCCGCCACGATCGGGGTCAGCCAACCAAAGGATCACCACCGTGAGTGCCGGTAGCGAAGCCCCACTCTCCCGACACAACAAAACCAGCAGATAGACCAGGCCCAAGCCCAGCCAGGCTTTAACCGGTTCAGCCCCGCGAGTTCGCAGGAACCACCAAAGGCCGCCAACCACCCCGATCGTCACCAGCATTTCGGAGCTGTTGAAAATCGAGTTCACCACTTCGGTGTGTATCGTGTGCACGCCAAAAACCACGGCGGCAAGCAGGGCAACAAGCCGCGAGACGGAGGGCTGACTCCCGCCGGCCAGCAACAGATGACCGACGAATGCATACACCAGGACGGTCGCTAGCACATGCAGCAGGATATTGACCAAATGGTAGCCGGCCAGCCAATCGCCGAACACCCCGGCCTGGAGGCCAATCCACAGAAGCGCCAGCGGCCGTACATTTCCTGAGATGCAAGGCGTTGGCAGCCCACATATCCTCGGTGAAAAATCGTGGCAAGTCAGCCAGGCCAATTCCCACAAAACGGCTACTGTCTGCACATAGCCGGTCTTCAACGTGAGGCTGTCCGGCCAGACTATTCGCTTATGCCATGAGCGTAGGGCCACCAGGATCAGCAACGCCAGTGGCTGGTCAGGAACAGTTTCCCGTCCTGCATATCGCTGTTTGCAGCGCGTATACCAGACTCGCCCGCTCTTTTATCACGGATTTCTGGCGAGTCGGAGGCTGCAAAGACAGTTGCTTCCTGTGAAAACGTTTTTAGATGCGCCAATTCCTGAATGCCCCCTGCCCTTCGTAATGCGGGTTCGAGAATGCGATACCGCTGAGACCCAAAAAAGGCGCCGGGCTACCCGCTCGGATTTCGTTGTAACAGAAACGCGCAACGTGCACCTTTGCGGTATTGCTCAAAGTGCGTTCAATAAATGGAGGTCAACGTAGTGTCCTCGCACAACTCCGCTCAAGTAGTGGTCCCCCTGTTGGCCGTCACGCTCACCGGACAGCAGCCACATTCACCACGCGCGTGTGACATCCGTGCAAAAAAAACCGGCACCCCTGGGGGTGCCGGTCTGGTCTTGCTTAATACCAACTTACGAAATTACTTCGTTAGGGCACGATGGTCTTGAACTTGCCCTTGGTGATCTCGTAAGGTGTCGGCTACCCATCCAGTATTGCTTGGTCGAACTGCAGACATTAGAATCGTAAAAATTCTGCTCCGCAAATCCGTTGGCCTGCAGTGGAACGTTACCCGGATGTGCCGGTAGTTACCCGATGTGTTTACCATGTAGTGGACTATCATCAGAGTCATACAGCGCGACCGTGTACCACACCGCCTTGCCTTTGTGCTTGTAGTTCAGGAAGTAATAGCCGTCCGCATCCGTCGTTGCCTTGAGCCAGCAGTGTACCTCCGGTACCGCCTTTGAAGAGTTTCACCTTCAAGCCCGCAAAGCCGTCACCCAACAATGGAAGCACCGGATCGTCAGTACCGTCACCGCAGTAAGCCCGCCCGAAGATGCCAAGCGGCTTCTTGAAGTAGTTGACGCTTTCCACTACAGACTCGACGGAATCAACCTTGGTAATCGGATCCCCCGAGCAGAGATCGCTCGGCGTATATCAGCGCAAGTGCTATCCCAGCCTTCCTGATCAGTTTCATCCATCGCAGCAGAATTCATCTTCGTCGCAGACGATTTCCTCACACACCAGGGTCATCGCAGCCTGCCCCCACCACCATGGGCGCTCGTAGCAGTCACTCGGCTTCCTCGGTTTCCACACCCTGGGCAAACGTATAGGGCTGGCAGGTCGGTATGTTGCATTCACTCAGCCACTGGTTGTCGAAGTTGAATTATAGGAGACATCAATCCCGTTGGCGTCGAAATCGCCATAGGCACCTTTGCCGGCCGGGGCGTAACGGTCAGGATTCCCATCCGCCGGGCAGTAGGTGTCCAGGAACTTGCCTTTCAGCCCGTAGTCGAGGTGCAAGCCGGGCCGCGAATTGCCCGTCGTTCGTCGAGTTCGAACCGGGACATAGGCCCAGCATTCCTGCAGGGCCAGCGCCGGAGGTAAGCTGCCTCCATTGGGGTCATAGTCGCTCGGGCACTTGACGTACAAAGTCTTCCGGATTGGGTCCGGTCACATGCTTGCAGTAGGCTCCCGGTTCCGTTGGGGAAGGCTCCGTTCGTGGGATCGGTACACGTTGGTCCCGCACCCCAATAGCTGTCCATGGTGATTTCCACATCATAGGGCTTCGAGCCCGCGCCTTCGTCTATGACCAGGCAGCTGTTCTGAACTTCTACATCCAGCCGCACCGAAGACATGCAGGGGCATATTGCCCTGGGTGACGAAGGGGAACGGTATCTGCAGCAGGAGATTCGCATCGTCCGGTACGTCTGGTATCTGAAACCAGGGTATAGAACAACTGGCCCTGGATTGCTGGCGTTCAGCTTGTAAGCTACCCAGTTGGGCAGGTCGGGGGTGAACAGCAACTTGAAGTCGCTCGGGCCACTCTGGTCGCACATGTTCAGCTCGCAACCATCGCCCTTGCCAATCACGCCGCAAGCCACCAGTGGGTCTGGGTTTGCACCACAGCGTGGCCGAAGTGCCCGACACAGACTTCCTGCGCATCGCAGGCAAAGTCAGGGAGCTTTGCCGCACAGCGTGCCTTCGGCCTGCAAAGACATCCGTCGGACAGACCCCCGCTGGAACCACTCGCACACTTCCGCCACGTCACATCTCATCCCCCTGCGCGTCGACCACGGCACTCGGTATGGATGGGCTTGACGACATCTGCCGGGCAATTGGGGCTCGTATTCGCTGGCAAAATTCACGCCACGTCACAGGCGCCAGCGCTGGGCCTGCACTCGAAGGTGGTGTCGATTAGTCAGATCCCCTGGGCACAATCAGCGCTGGTGCCTGTGCAGGTTTCGGCCTCGATCGCAAACACCCTGTGAAGCGAGCATTACACTGCCCACGGATCCAGCCATCTACCCGGCATCGTCGCTCGAATTGCTGCAGATCCGCCGGATCACAGGCGCCGAACGAAGCTGCATTCGGTCGTTGGCCATCCGGGCAAGTCGGCACTCCCGCCATCGGAAGTATTCGGCCACGGTGCAAAGAGCCTGAAGCGCGTGCCACCGCCGCCGCTGACAAAACCATCAGTTGGGCAATCGGCACTCAGCGCCATCAGCAGGATCATCAGCTCTCGTCTTTGCTAAACACCCGCCGGGGCGGTACTCAGTTGTCGCGTGCAGGTATGCCATGCCACGCAGGCGCCGACCCGTCCAGTAGTCTGTCCCATCCAGGCCCACCGTCGAGCTGCTGCAAGTCGTCGTCGCGAAGCTGGAAGCTGTCTGGCTGGGCACCTGAATTGTAACCATCGGTACCGATCAGGTTTACGGATACGTCGCACGCAACCCCGCCGTCGCGCGAGTCATGCAATTGTCCGAACCGTAGACGGGCCGCAGAACTGCAGCAAAGGCCGAACTCGGAATCAAAACAAAACAGACGCTCAGGCACACAGCCCAAGTCAATGCGAAAAACGATTTCATAGCTCTCCCCCAATCAGTGATCAAAACCCGCATGCGGATAAAACTCCTCAGCTCTTAGCTTAATCCAACGCCAGAGGAAATCAAAGCGTGGCGTTGCGGGGCACCCCGTGGGGAGCGCACAACGCACGTCCTCCAATTCCGGACCGTCTATGTGCGCGCAACACGACTCTGCCCCGGGCTTGCCGCCCGTGGCGCTTCGGGTGAGAATGTGCGCCCCGGCGCGCGGCGACAACCCGGCCATCCAATGGAGAACGCTGAATGAAATCGAGGATTTCGATGATTGCTTCCACTGTGCTGGCGCTGGCACTGCTCGTTCAAAGCGAGGCTCGGGCCGAGACCAGCAGCGAGCTCAAGGACCTGCAGAAAGAAGTGCGGGCCTTGCGCCACGGCCAGGAAGAGATGAAAAAGGACCTGGCGGAGATCAAAAAGCTGCTGCAGCAGCGCCCGGCGGCAGCGCCCGGCCAGCCGGCCTTCCAGCCGACTGACCTGGTGGTCGGCAAATCACCGGTGCTGGGTGAGGCATCGGCGCCGGTCACTCTGGTGGAGTTCAGCGACTACCAGTGCCCGTTCTGCAAGCGCAACGCGACCACTGTGTTGCCGGAACTCGTCAAGCAGTATGTGGACAGCGGCAAAGTGCGCGTCGTGATGCGCGAGATGCCGATCGAGAGCATCCATCAGTTTGCACTGGGGGCAGCCAATGCCGCTTTGTGCGCCCACGAGCAAGGGAAGTACTGGGCGATGCACGACCTGCTTTTCGCCAACCAGCAAAAACTGCAAGTCGAGGATCTAAAAGCCTACGCCGTGACGCTCGGCCTCGAGGCCGCTGCCTTCGACGGCTGCCTGGATGAAAGCCGTTTCGCCGATGAGATCAAAGCCGACCAGGCCGAAGGACAGAAGCTCGGCATCAGCGGCACACCCAGTTTTGTCGCCGGACTGACCGACAAAAAAGACGTCAACAAGGTCCATGTGACCGAATTCATCCGTGGCGCGCAGCCACTGGCGAATTTCCAGCAAACGCTGGACAAATTGCTCAAGTCCGCGGACGCCAAAGAGTAAACTCCGCGCATGTCACGGAAGCGCAGAGCCAGCAAAAAACACCTTGTCCTTCCTGGCGCCCAGCGAGCTGAAGCGACTCCCGGGCTCCCGGCTGCCACTGCCCTACCCCCACCCGTGGCAAGCCCTTCGAAATTGCAGCAAAGGTTGCGGGCACTGCTTCCATTTCTCCTCATTTTCGCTGTCGCGTTTGCCGCCTATTCCAACGCCTGGCCAAACGCCCTGGTGCATGACGACAAGTTCTATGCCGGCAGTGAACGGTTCACCGAGCTCTCGAACATCCCGCGATATTTCACGGAAAATGCCTGGGCGTCCAGCGGAATCAGCGAACCGCTTTACCGGCCATTATTGCTGGTATCGGTTACGCTGGATGCCCTGGTACACGGTGATTGGGTGGCCGGTTACCACCTCAGCAACATCGCCATGCATGTGCTGGTCACCATGCTCGTTTATGGATTCCTGCTCGCAGTTGCTGCGCATGGCCCATGGTGAGTCCCGGACGAATTCGCATGTCGCGCTGTTGGTGGCCCTGGTGTTCGCCGTGCATCCCGTCTACACCGAAGTCGTCAATTCGGTTTTCAACCGCTCCGAAATGCTGGTCGCACTGGGTGGACTGGCCGGACTCTGGTGGTTCTTGCGGCACATGAACGCCAAGCCGGCCCTGGCCTGGTCCGGGCTGGGTCTTGCCTACTCGCTGGTGCTTTTTTGCAAGGAAAGCGCCATCGCGCTGCCGGGGCTGGCTGCCATGCTGGTATTGTTTCTTGCACCGGGAAACTGGCGGGCCCGGGCCAGGCAGTGCCTGCCCGTGTTCTGGCTGTTGCTTCCCCTCGCCCTTTACCTCGGCCTGCGCGCCCAGGCCTTGGCGCCGGTAGGCCTGGAGGGTGTTGCGGAGAAAGCTCCCGCCATGGGCGTGATGCTGGACACCCTGGACATTCCGGGAACAAAGCGCCTCATGTACGTTGCGGGGCTCTGGTACGAGTCCATCAAGGCCATGGTGTGGCCGTCCCAGCTCAGGCTTCTGCACGACGACATTTCAGGGTTTGCACGAAATATCGGATTGGCCTTGCATCTGGCGCTTATTCCACTCGTTTTCCGTCAACTCAGGCGCAGGCAGTATGGTCTGGTGATGGGGCTGGCTTTTTTCTACATTGCCCTGCTACCTGCCAGCCGCATCATTGGCGATCCGCGACTTCTGCCACTCATGGCTGAACGGTTCCTGTATTTTCCATCCATCGGACTGGCCATTGCGCTGGCTTTCGGGCTCAGATTCCTGGCCCAACGCTTCAATATGCCGGCGCTCGCATCCGCCGTCGCGCTCGTCCTGATCGTGTTGACACCCATCACCTGGGCCCGGAATGCCGTATGGGCCAGCGATGTCCAGCTGTTTGAGAGCGAATACGGCAACGGCAACCACAGCGACTCGCATCTTGATTTGGCTTACCGCCGCACACCTGGAGCTGTCCCACTATCAACGGGTTGCTGAAATCTGTGATCAGGTATGTTCGTCAGGCAGAAATATGCGGCCAAACTCAGCACTCATTGTGCCGTGGCATACGGTCGCCTGGGCCGTCTGAAAGAAGCCGAGCGCGCCTACCTGTTTGGCACCAGTCAAAAAGCGGTCAGCGGCCATCGCGCATGCCAACCTGGCGCGATTTTACCTGGAGCAGGGCCGCTGGACAGATGCCAAGAAACATTTTGAGCTGGCTGTAAAGGCGGAAAGCCTTCCGGCCAACCGGGCCTTCAGGCAAGGCCACATGCTCGTCCGGCTTTACCCCCGGGATCGTGCAAAGCTGCTCGAGGCCAAAGCGCTGTTTGAGGAATCCCTGGCGATACAGCCCTCCTTTGCACCCTCACGGCAATGGCTCGCGCGGGTTAATCAGGCCCTGGGCATCGCTGAAGCGACATCCTCACCGTTGCGGTATGAGGTTATAAAACTCCTCGCACAACTCCACGTTGTCCAGGGTAGCCCTTTGTATGGGTATGACACCGTGCAGGTTGATGGACGGAATGTCATAGGTCACCGTACCGGCGGTGCAACTGCTGAACTCAAGGATGATGGTCCCGTAGAGCGACTGAGTTGGCACCGGAGTCGGTGAATCAAACACACCACCGTAGGTGAGCTCGATATCCAGCACTGCCTGGTTACCGGCATAGGCGCCAAAAGCAGTCAGCCAGCGGGCGCCCGGGTCACCCAGGATCGCGGTAACGTCTGCGGGTGGCCGTTCCGTGTCAAAGGTAAACCAGCCAAGGAAGATGTTGCCGTTATCCGGGAACACGTTGATGAAAAATCCCTGGCCGCGGGTGTCCGGATTGAACCATGCATCGTTCAGGCCGGAATTGATCTGGAACGTGTTTGAAGTATCAGTAAATACATACGCTGAGCCGGAATAGGGCGCGGTATTGCTGTTCTCATCGCCATTGACCCCGCTTGAACCTCCGTCTTCATACGGAGCGGTTACTACCAGGGTGTCGCCTGAGATAGCCATGGCGACGCCAAAAAAGTCTTCCTTTGCGGTGTTGGAAGCTTTCAGGTAAGCCTGCTGGCTCCATACCCGGCTGGTATTGCGCGTAAAGGCGTATGCCGCGCCGGCGCCATAAGCCGAATTATCGCTCTGATTGCCGTTGACGCCGGTTGCGTTGCTTGCATCATAAGTAGCGCCGACCGCCAGCATGCTGGGGGAAAGAGCCACTGAGGTTCCGAAGAAATCGCCGGCCTCTGTATTGGAGGCTTTCACGTAGGCCTGCTGGCTCCAGGCAGTGAAGGCGCGGGTAAATATGTACACCGCCCCGGATTGCAGCGCCGTATTGTCGGTCTGCAGGCCATTGATGCCGGTAGCTTTGCTGTCCTCATAGGGAGCGCTGGCTACCATCGTATCGCCTGAAATAGCGACGGCCCAGCCAAACTGGTCACCGGCTTCGGTATTGGATGCCTTGATATAGGCCTGCTGGCTCCAGGTGGTGCCACTGCGCACAAAAACATACACCGCCCCTGACCCGGCTAAGGTGTTATCGCTCTGGTTGCCGTCGATGCCCGTTGCCTTGCTGCCCTCTCCCCGGGCACCAACCACCAGCGTGTCGGCGGAAATGGCAACCGCCTTGCCAAACCCGTCGCCAGCCTGGGTATTGGAGGCTTTCACATAGGCCTGTTGGCTCCAGGTCGCGCCGTTACGCACAAACACATACACGGCACCGCTTTGCACCGCAGAATTGTCGGCTCCGTCACCGTTGATGCCGGTGGCCTTGCTGCTCTCCAGCGGAGAGCTGACCACCAGCGTATTGCCGGAAATGGCCATGGCCGTGCCAAACTGGTCGCCGGCCCCCATATTGGAGGGTTTCAGGTAGGCCTGCTGGGTCCATTCCGTACCACTGCGGTGGAACACATATACCGCTCCGGCATTGAAGAAAGCGTCATCGGCCTGGTCACCGTTGATCCCGGTGGCCTTGCTGTCTTCCTGGTAGGCGCCCACCGCCAGCGTGTCACCGGAAATGGCCACTGACCAGCCAAATGAGTCATCTTGATCGGTATTGGAAGCCTTCAGGTAAGCCTGCTGACTCCAGGTCGAACCAACCCGGGTAAATACATAAACCGCTCCCGCACTCAGCGCTGAATTATCACCCTGGTCACCGTTAATACCCGTGACAAAGCTGTCCTCCTCAAAAGCGCCAATCACCAGCGTGTCGCCGGAAATCGCCACGGATGAACCAAACTTGTCATAAGCCTGGGTATTGGATGCCTTCAGATAGGCCTGCTGCTGGAAACTGGGATCGATGGTGAGTGGATAACTGGCACCGTTGTCATTAATCACCAGGTTCAACTGGCCGGCAGAAAGTTGCATGGTTGCGGGCAGTTCGCGGCCGGTGGCATCCCAGGCTTTGAGCTTGTTGTAGGTGATAGCAGTGCCGCCGGCACCAACAAAACTCAATTCATTACCTGGCTGTCCGACTTGCTGGCTGGCTGCCAGGTCCGTTGCCAAGGCCATGGACAGCACCAGGTTCTCGCCTTCCCGCCCGCCTTCCGGGCGGCGCTCCAGCTCAAACCACTGTTCCAGGCCTGTGCCGCTGTTGACCCACCACTCGCGCACATTGTCATTCCACTGGTAGGTCACGGTGGAGTCAGAGGCGCTCACTTCTTGCGGATCAGCCAGGGATTGCGCATCAGAGTAACCAACCGCGCGCAGCCTGAGGCCCAGCGCATAGGCCTTTTCTCCCGCTTTGCGCGGTGTCAGGGTGGTGGTGCCATCGGCCGCATAGTGAATGCGCCAGCCATGGGACGGGTTGGAGGCAATAAAACCATCGTCAAAACCATTGTTCCCGTCGGGATAGGCGCGGTAACTGCGCGCTACGACCTGGGCCTGGATAGCTGCCCACTCGCTACTGGACAAGCCTTTGGGTTTCGCGCCGGAGGCCTGCACAGGACTCACGGGGGCCAATAATGCAACCGTTACAAGACATAGCAGGGCGAATGCAGTCACCAGCCTGGAAGCATGGGCTTGTTCGCCGTTGCAATACGTTTCGGTCATGAGTCGTTCCCCCGGTAACACCGGCAATCAAAAAATTCAGTTAATTATCGTGCGGAAGTAGCAAGTATACCAACTCATCAAATCGCAAGGCTAACAAATCACAGTTGAACTGCCTGTGCTGTCACTGATGGCGCAATTTGCTCTTGCGCATGCTATAGGCAAAGTAAATCAACACGGCCGCGGCCATCCAGAAGAAAAACATGTGGTAGGTGGCTGCCGATAAATCCTTGAGAATGTACAAACACGCCAGGACGCTCAAGCCCGGCACGAAATAGGGACCAAACGGGATGCGAAAGCCCGGTGTTTCCTGGCCGATCTGTTTGTGGCGCAAAACCGGTACGGCGATGGATACCACCATGAACGCCACCAGGGTGCCCATGCTGACCATGTCCCACAGAAAAGTGGAGTCCACGGAACCTGCAACCAACGACACCATGATGCACACCACCACGGTGTTAATGACCGGGGTTCTGGTCCGTTGATTGACTCTTTGAAAAGACTCGGGAATCAACCCGTCCTTGCTGATGGCAAACAGGATACGGCTTTGTCCATAAAGAGTGACCAGGGTAACACTGAACACCGAAATGACCGCACCGGCGGACAGAATCAAGGCCGGCCAGGCCTTGCCAGTTACGTTTTGCAATATGACCGCCAGCCCGGCCTCCTGCCCCTCGAACATGCTGGCCGGCTGAGCGCCAATGGCTGCGGTCGCAACCGCCAGGTAGAACACGGTGACGATGATCAGCGCTGCCATCAGCCCCAAAGGCACATTGCGCCTGGGGTTCTTGGCCTCAGCGCCTGCGGTGGCGATGGTGTCAAGGCCAATGAAGGAAAAGAACACGGTACCAGCTGCGGCGGTGACACCTGCCATGCCCACCCAACCCCTGCTGGTGTCGTTATTGAAAAACGGCGTGAAGTGCTCGGCATTGAAGCCAGAAAACGCCACTACCGCAAAAAACAGCAGAATGGCCAGTTTGATCAGCACCATGATGGCATTGACCGTGGCCGATTCCTTTGCCCCGCGGATCAACAGGAAGCAACAGATCGCCACCAGGACCATGGGTGGCAGGTTGAATTGGCCGGAGTGAACTTCGATGCCGCTTGCGCCCGAGACAAACATCGGGGCGCGCAGCTGCGCAGGTATGTGCAAACCCAGGGCGTTGCTCAGGAAATGGTTCAGATAGTCCGACCAGCCAATGGCTGTTGCACTGGCCGCGAGGCCATATTCCAGCAACAAACACGCAGCAACCACAAATGCCAAAAATTCACCGACGGTCGCGTAGGCAAAGGAATAGGAGGAGCCGGAAGAAGGTATCCGCGCCGACAGTTCGGCATAGCACAATGCCGTCAGCCCCGCAGTTATGGCCGCTATGATGAATGACAAAATGACCGAAGGACCCGCCTTGGGTACCGCCTCGACCATGGTGAAGAAAATACCGGTGCCAATGGTGGAACCTACACCTATCATGGTCAGGTAGAACAGCCCCAGCGAGCGGTGCAGGCTGTTTGCGCCGGGTTCGTCGGTCAGGTGCGCATCGCTGTCTATGGGTTTGGTTCGAGTGAGCTGTTGGGTAAACGTTTGCTGTGTCACGGTTTTTCCCTTGCTATGGATTTGAGTCGACTGACCTGTGGGCTGTGAGTATAAGCGCGAGAGTATAGCGTGATGAGCTCAGGGAGAATCGGCCAGGGCCGGTATATTGCGCCGCAGCCAGAGATACGTTAACGCAAAAATCATCATACCGGTCAATACCGCAACCGCACTCATTTTAAACACCGCCCCGTAGCCCAGGCCGGCACCCAGCAAGGATGCCGCGATATTGGGGCCTGCAATCTGCCCGAGGCCCTGTGCTCCCGGGATCAGCGCGGCAAATGCCCCGGAATGATCAATATTGGCTGATGTCGACATCTGGTAGACATCCACAAATATCCACAGCAGGTTGAACCCGAATACGCTAACCAGGAATTTGCCTTCAGTGATGCCGTTACTGAGCATGAAAGCAACGCTGGCCATTGCCACCAGCGCCAGCAACAAAGGCCGGGCAAGCCCGAACCGGTTGCTGATGACGGTCACCACCAGGCAGCCCACTGCGGTCAGGAATGAACCCCACACCAGCACCGAGCCCACGAAATCGTCATTGACGCCCGCGTCGAGTGCTGCCAGTTCAATATAGGTCCAGTAAGAGCCGATGTTGATATAGGTAAAAAAGATGACGCCCATGCACAGCCACGGAATCCAGGCAGGCACATGGCGGTGCTCCACGTGGTGCCGGTGATTCGATTCTTCTACATCAATCTCGACATCCAGCGGCGGGTCTGCCGGGTGTGGCGGAATCCAGTGCAGAAACAGCAAACCGAACAGGTAGCAGCCGATGAAGGTCAGGTAGATGCCATTCATCGACAGCATCGGCAACACCTTCATTTCCAGCGCCTGTGAAAAGCAGAAAGCAAACAACATGAGGTTATACGCCCGGGAGGGCCTGCAGGTTGCGGCCAGCGTGGCCATGCCCACAGCGGTAAAAACACCACTGCCAATGCCCGCCCCAAACCGTAACCACAATACCTGCTCATACTGCTGAAACTCGATGCACAGGAGATTGGCGACAATGGCCAGCGCGGCACTGTACAGGGTCAACCAGCGCCGGTTGAATCTGCCCACCAGCAGGGCAGCCAGCACCGCGCCCAGCGACAGGCCGCCCAGATCCGCACCCGCCACCCGGCCGACCTGCTCCTCACTGAATCCCAGCAGGCTGACCCAGGCGGTACTGATCACCGGCACCCCCACGAGTACGCCATAACCAACCAGGGTCATGAATATGGCGATGGACATGGAACGCCAGCCATCAAATACCGTGTGGCGGTGTTGCAGGTGTTCTGTTAGGTGAGGGGTCGTTTGCATCAGCAGCAGCGTGACACCCTGCTCCACTTGTCATCCTGGCGCAGTTTGAAAAACTGCTGGCGGCTGAGGGGTCCTGCATCACAGGGTGAGCCATGCTGGTGGGCGCTGGCTCCGTGCGAGCTGTCCCCATAAGAGCTTTCATGATAGGCCCGGTAGCGTTCATAGGCGTCGTCGCCGGTCACCTGCCGCAGGAACTGCCAGAATCGTTTGAATGGATTGCCGGGATTCATTGCGATCTCAATCCGTCAGGCCGGCCACGGCAGGCTCAAGCCGGGTCTTGATGTAAGCCGACTCCGACAGGGGCAGGACCGATTTTCCTGCGCGCAAGCGCAGCGACATGCGCAGCATTTCAATGATGACCACCCACAACACGAAGGCGAAAAACAGCGCGAGCGCAGCGTCGATCTGCTGGCCGATGATCAACTGCGGGGCCACCGCTGCTCGATCGGGTGGCAGCGTACCGGCAAGAAATTGCTGCTGCATCTGGGCCGCACCGGAGAGGAAACCGATGGCAGGGTTGGAACTGAGCACTTTTTCCCAGGCAGCACTGGTGCACACGACCGCCAGCCAGGCCAGCGGCACGCCCGTCACCCAGGCGAAACGCGCCCTGCGCATTTTGATGAGGATGCCCGTGGCCACCGACAGGGCAATACCGGCCAGCAACTGATTGGAAATGCCAAACAGGGGCCACAGGATATTGACGCCACCCAGCGGATCCTTAACGCCTTGCCAGAGGAAATAGCCCCACGCAGCAACAAAGAGTCCGCTGGATATGACGGTGGCTGGATAGGACGAGAGGCTGGCCATGGGTTTCCAGGCATGCTTGAGCATGTCTTGCAACATGAAGCGGCCAACCCGCGTGCCGGCATCCAGCGTGGTCAGGATAAACAGTACCTCGAACATGATGGCGAAGTGATACCACAGCGACAGCAGCGAATTGCCGAAGGTGCTGCTGAAAATCGTCGCCATGCCTACCGCCAGCGAGGGCGCTCCTCCGGTACGCGCGAACAGCGTCTTCTCCCCCACCTCCCTGGCCAGCATTTCCATTTGTTCGACGCTGACCGGGAAGCCCCACGAGGAAATTGTGCCAACAGCCGCCAAGGCTTCACTGCCCACCACGCCGGCCGGGCTGTTGATTGCGAAATACACACCCGGATCGAGCACGCAGGCCGCGATCACGGCCATGATGCCAACCAGGGATTCCAGCGCCATCGAGCCATAGCCGATGAGACGGATGTCGCGTTCGTTCGACAGCAGTTTCGGCGTCGTGCCCGAGGCCACCAGCGAATGGAAACCGGAAACCGCGCTGCAGGCGATGGTGATGAACACAAAGGGAAACAGTGTGCCCTTGAAGATCGGCCCGCTGCCATCGACAAACTGTGTCAGCGCCGGCATTTTCATTTCCGGCGCCAGGAACAGGATGGAAATCGCCAGCATGAATACCACGCCGAGCTTGAGGAAGGTCGAGAGGTAGTCGCGCGGAGCCAGCAATAGCCATACCGGCAAGGTTGCAGCCGCGAACCCGTACAGCATGACAAACCGTGCCACGGATTCGCCGCTCCAGTCGAACAGGCTGCGCAGTGATTCGTTGTGATCAACCCAGCCGCCACCGACCACACATACCAGCAACAAGGAAACGCCGATCAGCGAGCCTTCCAGCACGCGGCCCGGGCGAATACCGCGCATGTAGATTCCAATAAGCATCGCTACCGGTATGGTTCCCAGCACCGTGCTGGTGGCCCAGGGGCTATGCTTCATGGCGTTGACGATGACCAGGCCCAGCACCGCGATCAGGATGACCATGATCAGCATGGCGCCGACCATGGCTGCCCAGCCGCCGATGAGGCCAAGTTCATCGCGCGCCATTTGCCCGAGGCTGCGGCCGTCACGCCGTGTCGAGCAGAACAGGATCACCATGTCCTGCACGCAACCGCCCAGCACCGAGCCGGCCAGTATCCACAAGGTGCCGGGCAAATAGCCGAACTGCATGGCCAGGGTCGGGCCGATCAGTGGGCCGGGGCCTGCAATTGCGGCAAAATGATGGCCAAAGGTGACCCAGCGGTTGGTGGGGACGAAATCGCGCCCGTTGTTGAATCGTTCGGCCGGCGTTGCGCGGGTCTCGTCCAGTGTCAGAACCCGGGCACAAATCCACGCGCTGTAGAAACGGTAGCCCACGAGGTAGGTACAAACCGCCGCAGCCACGAACCAGATGGCGTTGATCGACTCGCCGCGATGGATGGCAATGCCGCCGATGGCGGAAGCACCGCCAATGGCGATGGCGAGCCACATAAAGCTGCTCAGGACCTTCTTTGGCATGGCTACCCCCTGGTGGTCGAAAGGCAATTCATTGCGGCCGCGCAATCATAGCAGCAAGCGCAGGCCTCGGTGGAAGACGCGGCGCGGTTGAAATGACCTCCGGCGGCGCTTACCATCGACCGCGAAGATGACCCAGGAGAGAGGCATGGCCGGCTTTGAACGAATCCCCGAACCCGCTTTAATGGATGATCCGGCGCAGGTCGATGCCTACGCCTCCGCGGACTGGTCGGAGGCGCATGACCGGCTTATGCTGCAGATCGCCGAACACTTTCCGCGGGAATCGCTTTCCGGGTTGTTCCTCAACCTCGGCTGCGGTTCAGGCGATGATACCTTTCGCTTCCTGCGCGACTTCCCGCAGACCCGCGTGATAGCAGTTGATGGATCAGCGCGCATGCTGGAGCGGGCAAGGGAGGATTTGCGTACCAAGTTCGCAGAATTTCGCCAGCGGGTGGAATTCCACCAGGCATACATACCCGGCGCGGATATCCCCGTGCGTGAGTATGCGGGCGTCATCAGCAACAGCCTGTTGCACCATTTCGATGACCCGGCGGGGTTCTGGACCGCGGTGCGCGATCATGCGCGCCCGGGCAGCCGGGTATTCGTGGGCGACCTGCGGCGGCCCGCCAGCGTGCACGCGGCTGACGACCTGGTCAATGAATACGCCCGGGAAGCTCCCGAAATCCTGCGCGAGGACTTCCGCAATTCCTTGCTGGCCGCCTTTACACCGGAAGAAGTCCAAGCCCAATTGCGCCAGGCAGGTTTGGCAAGCCTCAAAGTGCAAAGCGTCGGCGACCGGCACATGGTCATCGCCGGCGTCCGAAGCTAACCATCAGGGAATTGACCATTGGATTGCGCGCCATCGAACACTAACGTACGCTTGGCCCTACCAAAAATAGGGAACCTAAAAACATGAATGCTGCTCCAGGCTCAAACCCGCGCGCAACCGGGTTGCACCGGCTGTTCCTGCGCAAATCCGTTGCCCAAATGCAGGCCGAGCAGGCCAAGGGCGAACTCAAGCGTTCATTGAGTGCGCTTAACCTGATCTCGCTGGGCATTGGTTGCATCATCGGCACCGGTATTTTCGTGCTGACCGGACGTGCCGCGGCCGAATTCGCCGGCCCCGGCATCATGATCTCGTTCGTTATCACCGGCACCCTATGCGCCTTTGTCGCGCTGTGTTATGCCGAGCTTGCATCCGCGCTGCCGGTGTCGGGCTCCGCCTATTCCTACTCCTACGCCTCGATGGGCGAAATTGCCGCCTGGGTAATGGGCCTGCTGCTGGTGCTGGAATACGGCCTGGCCGCATCGACTGTTGCCGTTGGCTGGTCGGGTTACTTCGTGAGCTTGCTCAAGGATATTGGTATTCACATTCCGCCGGCGTTGACGGCGGCTCCCGGAGTGGCGATCAAGGAGGCCGGTGTAGTCGTGGCGACCGGCATCGTTAACCTGCCTGCTATTTTGGTGGTGGCCGCAGTCACCACGCTGCTGGTCATTGGCGTATCGGAATCGGCGAAAGTCAACAACATCATCGTTATCGTCAAGGTCTCGGTGGTGATCGCCTTCATCGCGATCGGCATGTTCTATGTCAACCCGGACAACTGGACTCCCATGGTGCCGGCCGAAATTCCACCGCCGCCGGAGGGCACGCCGCGCGGATTCTGGCCCGATATCTGGCGAGCGCTTATCGATGTAGTGACTGCGAACAACACCTCGCGTTACGGCATAGGGGGATTGATCGGCGGTGCCGCGACGATTTTCTTCGCCTATATCGGTTTTGAGGCGGTCTCGACCGCGGGTGCGGAATCAAAGAACCCCGCACGCGATATGCCCATTGGCATCCTGGGCTCGCTGCTGATCTGCACCGTGCTCTACATCCTCACTTCCGCCGTGCTGGTTGGCATCGTGCCTTATACCGAGCTGAACGACCCGGCCCCGATCGCCAAGGCCGTCAACCAGATTGGCTTGCCATGGTTTGCTGTGCTGGTAAAGATTGGCGCCATCGCCGGCCTTTCATCGGTCGTGCTGGTGCTGCTCTACGGACAGACGCGTATTTTCTACACCATGGCGAGCGATGGCATGTTGCCACCGGTGTTGGCCAGGGTGCACCCGAAATTCCGCACGCCCTGGATCAATACGCTGATCGTTGGATTTTGTGCGGCGGGCGCGGCAGGCTTCACCTCGCTGGATTCACTGTCGAACCTCACCAACGTGGGTTCCCTGGCTGCATTTGCCATCGTGTGCATCACCGTGTTGTATCTGCGCTATACCTCACCTGACATGAAACGTCCCTTTCGCGCACCGTTTTCCCCGGTAACACCGGTGATCGGCGCGCTCATGTGCCTGTTCCTGTTGATGTCGCTGATGTCCCATCCGGCCACGCGCAATTTCTTCCTGATCTACCTCGCGGTCGGCATCGGCGTCTATTTCGCCTACGGAATCAGGCACTCCAAGCTGATTAAAGGTGAAGGCTAGGTCCGCAACGGGCCTGCGAAGCGGAGTAGAATGGGGAGCGTGAAGACCACGGCACATAGTCTTAAATGGCACAGCATAAGTATGCTGCTGATCTGTGCCATGCTCGTGCACACGTCCTTCGCAACTGCATCAGACCCGGTGGTACGTTCCGGCAGTTTTCTGCGCACGCTGATCCCGGCAGTGGCCTACGGGACCACCTTCTATATGCACGACAAGGACGGCCGGTGGGAGTTTTACAAGTCCTTTTTTACCAACTATGCCGCTACCTACGCCCTGAAAAAGACCATATCCAAGACCCGGCCCAACGGCAAGGACAACGAATCGTTCCCTTCGGGCCATACCTCCGTAGCATTCCAGGGTGCGGCATTTATTCACTTGCGCTATGGTATCAAGTACGCCATTCCGGCCTACATGGCGGCAACTTACGTAGGCTGGACGCGGATCGCATCGGACAACCATTACTTCGTTGATGTGGCGGCCGGGGCTGCGCTGGGAATTGCCAGTAGTTATGTTTTTACCAAGCCTTACCATGGATACGTGGCCACGCCGCTGGTCGACAATGGTTTTTATGGAATCAGCATCAGCAAACAATGGTAGTGAAAGGAAAATAACGCGATGATCAGCGCTTACGCCAGCGACGGCGGGCGGCTTGTGCTGCTTGATCCGGGTGCCGCGGCCCTGGGGAAAGCTGTCTGGTTCGATTTGCTTACCCCCACCAGGGAGGAAGAGGCACTGGTGGAGCAGGCTCTGGGCATAGGCGTGCCGCTACGCGAAGAAATGGAGGAAATTGAAATCTCCTCGCGCCTTTATTATGAAGACGGCGCTGCATACATGACCGCCACGCTACCCGCGCGGACTGACACGGACGATCCGCACCTCGCACCGGTTACCTTCGTGCTGACCGGTGAACGACTGGTTAGCGTGCGTTATCACGAACCGCGTGCGTTCGTGACATTGGCAGCGCGCGCGCAGCGTGTCTCAATGGGTTGCAACAACGGTGAATCGGTGCTTATCGCCCTGCTGGAAATCCAGGTAGACAGGCTGGCCGACGTGCTGGAGCGGATCAGCCGGGAAGTTGCGCAAATCTCGCAGGATGTTTTTCAACAACACGAACCCAAGCCCAGCAGGAGTTCGAATATCCAGACCATTCTGGAAGCCATAGGCCGCAAGGGTGACATGACGTCCAATATTCGCGAGTGCCTGGGTTCCCTGGGACGCATGATCGGCTTCTTTGGCCAGGTCACACTCAAGGGCAAGACCGAAAAGGAACTGCGGGCCCGCATCAGGACATTGTCGCGCGATTGCCAATCGATCATTGATCATGCAAGTTTTCTGACCCAGAAAGTTACTTTCCTGCTCGATGCGACGCTCGGCCTCATCAACATTGAGCAGAACGCCATCATCAAGATTTTCTCAGTGGTGGCGGTGGTGTTCCTGCCGCCGACACTGATTGCATCCATCTATGGCATGAACTTCCACTTCATGCCGGAACTGTCGTGGCCTTTCGGTTACCCGTTTGCCATGCTGCTGATGGTGCTGTCGGCCATTTCACCGTTTTGGTACTTCAGGCGAAAAGGCTGGTTGTAAAACCAGGCACGTGCGCAGGCCGTTTGGCCAGGCGTTTGTAAGAAAGTGTGCCGTTGCTGGGTCTTAATCCAGCGAGAACAGTGTGCCTGGACGTTCTGCAATCAAGACCGGTACTGTTTGACTCATGTTTTTCCCACCAACCAAAGAGGGTATGAACCATGCAAGGCAATTTCAAGAAACTGAACGGCATCGCTTTGGCAGCAGCAGCCATGCTCCTGGCAGCACCTTTGACACTGGTAGCAGGCGATAAGGACGCCGCCGGTCACTGCAACGGCGCAAATGCCTGCAAAGGACAGAGCGCATGCAAGACAGCCAGCAACTCCTGCAAAGGCGAAAATGCCTGCAAGGGCAAGGGCTTCGTGATGGCAGACAGCAAGGAAGACTGCGACAAGATGGGCGGCACCTTCGAAGCTCCAGCCGCGAAGTAGTAATTTTGTCACCTGCCTGGGCCTTATCACCTGCCAGGCCATGCGTAAGTACAAGTCCGCCCGGTCATTGCCGGGCGGATTTCTCTTGATCCCCTGAATAACATGACTTTGGCAGCATGAGCAATCCGCCCGATGCACTTGCGCTAAGCCCCAGGCCCTACCTGGGTTACGGCCTGGGACTGCGTACCGTGCACTACAATGAAGTGCTACAGGACAAACCGGCCGTGGACTGGTTTGAGGTATTAACGGAGAACTACATGGTGGACGGCGGCAAGCCGCTGCACTACCTGGAAAAAGTGCGCGAATTCTACCCGCTGGTCATGCACGGCGTTTCACTCTCCGTGGGCAGCACCGATGAACTCGACATGGACTACCTGCGCGCGCTGAAAGCATTGGCACGGCGCATAGAGCCGGAGTGGATTTCCGATCACTTGTGCTGGACCGGGGTGCAGGGCCTGAATTTGCACGACCTCATGCCTTTGCCGTACACCGAAGAAACGATGGAACACGTGGCTGGCCGCGTGCGGCAAGTGCAGGACTTCCTCGGCAGGCAAATTCTCCTCGAAAACGTTTCCAGCTACGTGAACTACACGCACTCGCGCATGAGCGAGTGGGAGTTCCTGGCGGAAATCGCGCAACGCAGCGATTGCTATATTTTGCTCGACATCAACAACATTTACGTAAGCAGCAAAAATCATGACTTTGCTGCAGAGCAGTACCTGCAAGGCATCCCGGTTGAACGAGTGGTGCAGTTCCACCTGGCCGGACACAGTCACAATGGCAAGCTGATCATCGACACGCATGACCATCCCGTTCCTGACCCGGTGTGGCAATTGTATGAGCTGGCGGTACAGCGGTTCGGGCGGGTTTCGACCATGATCGAGCGTGACGATAACATTCCCCCGCTCGCAACCCTGTTGCAGGAACTGGACCAGGCAAGAAACATCGCCGAACCCATTCTCAAGGCCGCAGCATGAGCACACTGCGTCAACTACAGGATGATTTCCAGGCTTGTGTTCTTTACTGGAACGAACAGTTCTCCCGGCAGGTCGTCAGCACGGCCACTGCTGGTGCAGCCGAGCGGCTGGAAGTCTATCAGCAGGCGTACCGGTTGCGTTTGTGTGAGGTGCTGGCAAATGACTTTCCCGGCCTGAAAAGATTGGCTGGCGAGCAGAATTTCAGGAAGCTGGCAGATCAGTACATTGCGGCCCACCCGTCAACCAGCCGGTCGGTGCGGCAGCTTGGCGCTCATCTCTCCGCATTCATTCGCAACTCACTGCCGGGTGATGACAGCGAAGCCTGGGGGGAAATGGCAGAATTTGAGTGGTTGAAAAGCGCAGCCTTTGATGCCGCCAATGCGCCAGCGGCGAGTATTACGGATCTGGCAGGACTTCCAGCCGAAGACTGGCCGCAACTGCACATCCGCTTCCACCCCAGCCTCATGCGGATTGAGCTTGGCAGCAATACAGCGCAGCGCTGGCGGGCATTGGCCGACGAGCAGCCACTGCCGGAAGCGGAGGTCTTTCACCCCCGCCAGCCATGGCTCATCTGGCGCGCCAGCCTGGAAGTACACTGGCGCCCGCTGGAGCAGGATGAGGTGCTGGTCCTGGATGCGCTGAGGAATGGCTCAAGCTTTGCCGAAATTTGCGGGATGCTGGATGAGCAACTTGGCGACGAGTCGCAGGCTGCACTGCGCGCCGTCATACTGCTCAAGCGCTGGCTGGAAGAAAGTCTCATCAGCGCGCTGCTCACGTAACAGCTCCGAAGCCTGCAGAGAACGTCCTAATCACAACTACTAAAAGCGCATGCACGGTTGCCCGGAGCGCGAAATGACGTAGAATGGCCCAACCCGGCAAGCAAGCCCGGATGGCCGTTTCTGTTTCGAATTACTGTGTGGGAGTAGTTATCGTGCTAAAAACAACAAGCCTCAAAGTCAGCTTTGCCAGTATTTTATCCATCGTGTTCATGTCTCCCGTTTTTGGGCAATCTGCAGACACCATCGAAGAAATAGTGGTCACGTCTACCAAGCGTGAACAGACCCTGCAGGAAGTCCCGCTGGCAGTATCGGTGGTGAACGCACGAACCATCGAGCAGGCGCAGATTAACGATATGGTCGATCTGCAGGGAATGGTGCCATCCTTGCGCGTGACACAACTGCAATCTACTGGCAATACCAATTTTATCATTCGTGGCTTTGGCAATGGCGCTAACAACCCGGGTATTGAGCCCTCCGTGGGTGTTTTCGTCGATGGCGTCTACCGCTCCCGATCTGCTTCCGCATTGTCTGACCTGCCCAATATCGAGCGCATCGAAGTATTGCGTGGCCCGCAAACTACCCTGTTCGGCAAAAATGCGTCTGCGGGCGTTATCAACGTGGTCACTGCCGCACCCAATATGGATGCATTTAGCGGACGCGCGTCGGTCGAATTCGGTAACTACAACCAGGTCCTGCTCAAGGGCAACGTCAGCGGGCCAATTTCCGATACCCTCGGGTTCAGCCTGTCCGCTCTCTCCAACAACCGGGATGGCTACTTTGAGAACATTGAAACCGGCAGTGAACTCAACGAGCGCAACCGTTGGGGTATTCGCGGACAGCTCTTGTTCTTACCCACCGAAAATATCACCTTCCGCCTGATCGCAGACTACGACAAGATGAATGAGAAATGTTGTGGCGTGGCCAACCTGCTCAATGGCCCAACCGGTGTCGCGGTGGCTCTGGTTGGCGGACAACAAGTGCCGAACGACCCCTTTGCCTACAAGAACTACTACGATTTTGACCCAACCAACGAAATCAGCAACAAGGGCGTTTCCCTGCAAGGCGACTTTAACTTTGCCAGCGACCTGCTGCTGACATCGATCACTTCCTACCGCGAACAATCCCGTTTTGACAATGCCGACGTGGACTTCACCAGCGCGAAAATGATCGGTGTCAATTCGGGCGATACTGACATCAAGACATTTACCCAGGAAGTGCGACTGAGCCAGACCAAGGACTCCCTGGACTGGATGCTGGGTGCGTTCTACTTCGACGAGAGCGTTAACTACGATAATGAACTTTTGTACGATGTGGCTTTTCGCCCTTATGCCGATATTCTCTCCCGCGGTGGCGTGACCCAACTTGAGCAAATCATGCAGGCCTTCGGCCAGATACCACCGGGCCAGGTCTTTTTCGATGCCGGCCAGGGCGTACGGGAGTTCACGGGCCAGGACGATAACACCCTCTCCCTGTTCGGCCAGACTGACTGGCATTTCACCGACCAGTGGACCTTGACCGGCGGTCTTAACTACACCAAGGTTAAAAAGGATGCCTTCGTCAACCAGCTCAATACGGACGTATTTTCGTCGGTTTCCATGCCGGCAGAGGGTTTTGCCCTGATCTTCTATCAATTGACGGGCCTGCCGCCAACCCCCGCGAACATTGCTGCCAACCCGCAGGTGGCCCAGATTGCACTGTCCCTGGCCGGGACCCCATGTTCAGCTGCCACCGGCCCGGCCTGCAACCCCTTGCTGGGCCTGCAGCCCCTGCAATTCCTGCCGCCGTTTGTTGATTACCCCAACTCGGTGGAGAACGGCAAATCCAATGACAGCAAAGTCACCTGGACCGGGGTGCTGGCTTATCAGTTGAACGATAACATCAATCTCTATGCTCGCGCCGGCACCGGCTTCAAGGCCACGTCCTGGAACCTGAGTCGCGATTCGAAACCGTTTGCTTATGACATTCCTCCCTTGTTGCAGGCCGGTCTGGGTGTGCCCAACCTCAGGCCAGGCACGCGTTATGCCGGCCCTGAAACCGCCACAGTCTACGAACTCGGGTTCAAGGGTACCTGGAGCACTGCCGATTTGTACGTAGCTGTGTTTGACCAGGAGATCAAGGGATTCCAGTCCAATATTTTCACCGGCACCGGTTTTGTGTTGGCAAACGCGGGTAAGCAATCCACCACCGGCCTTGAAATGGAAAGCATGTGGCAACCAAACGAAGCGTGGAAACTGACCCTTGCCACTACCTTCCTGAATCCGAAATATGACTCCTTTGTAGGCGCATCGGGTGTGGGTGGTCCGGTAGACCTGTCGGGCACGACCCCCGCTGGTATTCACAAGGTAACCATCGATACTTCGACAACCTACTATTTTGACCTCGGCGCGACCCAGTCTTTTGTTCGTGGCGAGTACACCTACGCCGACAAGATTCAAGTCATCGAGAACGTACCGGCGGAGGTTGCTTCGGCCAAGGTCAGCACCTTCAATGGCAGCCTGGGATTTGGCTGGAGCAATGGTCTTGAGCTGATTATCTGGGGACGGAACCTGTTCAACGATGAATACCTGCTGTCGGCTTTTCCATCGGTCGCCCAGAACGGAAGTTACAGCGGCTACCCCAACCAGCCACGTACGTTTGGCGTGTCGCTCAGCTCGACCTTTTGATTGGCACGTGTTTGACGCATAGCAGAAGATGGATAAACCTGGCCGGCCGTTGCCGGCCAGGCGATCCAGGGTAACCAGCATGTGGCGCAGGTTTCTGGGCGGTTTTTTAGCCCTGCTCGCAGTGTCGGCGGTTTACCTGGTGGTGACCGCACCGGAAAAACTGGTCAGTGAGACCCAGGCACCGGAAATCAAAGGTGATCTCACAGAGTTTCTTGCGCAGGAAGAGCGGGAAGTCGCCGCGCATGAGGCGATAATTCCCGATACCGAAAAGCGCATTTCCTGGTACCAGGGCCGGAAAGACTCAAAAACACCTTACTCCCTGGTTTATCTCCACGGTTTCTCCGCCACCCGGCAGGAAATCGCCCCAGTCGGCGAAGAGCTTGCCGACGCATTGGGAGCGAACCTGTTCGAGACCCGCCTTGCCGGGCATGGCTTGCAACAGCATGCGTTGCAGGATGTGCGCGCAGAAGACTGGTTGGCTGATGCAGCCGAAGCATTAACCGTTGGGGCAGCAATCGGCGACCGGGTCATCGTCATGGGCACCTCCACCGGCGCAACGCTGGCCATGGCGATGGTGGGCAGTCCCGCTTTTGCAAAGGTCAGCTCGATTATCCTCATGTCACCGAATTTTGGACCCAAGGACACATCCGCCGAACTGTTGACCTGGCCCGGCGGGCCACAACTCGCTTACCTGTTGGTGGGCGACACCAGGACCTGGACGGCGCACAACGAATTGCAGGCGAGATACTGGGCAACTACGTATCCGATGGATGCCGTGATCGAGATGATGCGCCTGGTCGACTACGTGCGCACCAGGCTGCCGCTGCGGCTTGAACAGGATTTACTCGTTTTTTATTCACCGGCGGATACCGTTGTCGAGACCGGCAGGACTGTTGAGGCCTACGGGGAAATCGACAGCCCGCACAAGCAGCTGGTCGTTATCCCCTCTTCTTCCGATCCGAGCAACCACGTAATCGCAGGCAATATCATGTCACCGGAGAATAATGGGACCGTCGTGGAAGACATCATTGAGTTCGTCAGGAAAGGCACTGGCTTGAAACCGTCTCTATAGCAAGGAAGGATCCAGGTCGATCGGCCCACTCAGGCCCGCTGGATCAGCCGTCATACCGGCAATGATTTTATAACCCTGCGTGGAAAACTCTGAATGCAGCACGCGTTGCGGCACTTCAACCAGGGCGCCCGGGCCTGCCGTGAAGGCCTGTTTGAGCACATGGTCGGTGATAGTCAGCTCACCTTCCAGGATGTAAATACGGGTGGAGAAATCGTGCCAGTGGCTTGAGTTGCTGACCGGGGGGACGAGCATTTCTACCGGGTACAGCTTTTGCGCCTCGATTTCTGCAACGGCCTGGTCCAGCTCGCGGAAATACCCTTGATGAACACGGATGTTCATTTTCCTGACTTCACCCGAAGTTCTGCAGGCTTGCCGACCGCTGGCTTGAGCTCCCGCAGTTTTTCTTCCAGGTAGGCCAGCAGTTGCTCCTTGTTGTCTTCACGCGCGTGGGTATAAAAGCTGATGGCCATGCCTTCCATGAGTTGCTGGGTCAGGTTCAAAGCGAGATCAAACGCCTTGGGGTCCGATTGCCATTCGGGAAATACTTCACGCGCCGTGGTGTACCACTCATGATCAAAGGCCAGTTGTGCCGGGCGCAAAATCTCGCGTAATTCCGGATCCGTGCGGGCCGCCACCGACAGCTCAATGAATGCTACGAAAATCGGGTGGTTTACGTGTGCCCAGTAGGAATGAACGGCGAGGTGAACCATGTCAGCGCCCGGCGGAATTTCCCGTATGGATCGCCGAAACGCCTGCAAACGCTTTTCATGGAGATAGTCCACGGCCGCCCGGATGATGTCCATTTTCGATGGAAAGTGGTGCAGCGTTGCTCCGCGCGAGAGGCCAGCGCTTTCGGCTATTTTCATGGTTGTAGCCTTGGAGTAGCTGGAATCCACGATACAGCGAATGGCGGCGCTTATGATCTGGTCACGCGTAGCAGCGCTCTTGCGGGCCTGCCAGCCTTCCTGTCCCGCGGCATCGGCATGCTTGTCTTGCGCCGGCGTGCGGCGCTTGGCTTTTTCCTTGCTCATGAATTCATCACGTTCGCATCAGGCCGAACACTGGCAACAACAAACACCAGTCTACCGCAAAACCGAACAAAAAAATCACTGCTGATTGTAACCAACAGATGTGCTTGTTACGATGAGGTCCTCTGTCCAACCCTGCTGGAGAAATGAATGGGACGTATGACTGGGAAAGTAGCTCTCATTACCGGTGCTGCCTCCGGATTGGGAAAGGCCGATGCCCGAAGGTTATCCGAAGAAGGCGCCACGGTGGTGCTTACCGACATCGATAAGGCGGGGCTGGCAGTGGCCAAAGAAATCAGCAGCGCCACCGGAAACCCCACCCGGTTTTACCAGCACGACGTCACGGATGCAGCAAGGTGGCAGGAAATCATTGATGCCGTTGAATCCGAATTCGGTGGACTGGATGTACTGGTGAACAATGCCGGCATAGCCCTGGTAGCCACCATCGAAGATACCACTCTGGAACAATTCCGCCTGAGCAACTCCATCATGAACGAAGGGGTTTTCCTCGGCTGCAAGACTGCAATACCTGCCATGAAGCGCCGTGGCGGAGGATCCATCATCAACATGTCGTCCGTCGCATCACACCTCGGCTACCCGGTGTTTTTCGCGTATTCGGCCGCCAAGGGCGCGGTGCGCAGCATGACCAAGACGATTGCCATCCATTGCCAGATGCACGGCTACAAGATTCGCTGCAATTCCATCCATGCAGGTGCGATTGATACTCCCATGGTGCGCGCTTCCTTTGGAACACTGGGCATGGACGTGCCCGATCCCGACAGTCCGGATGCGGCGAACACGGTGGGCATCGGGCGTCCGCTGGATGTGGCCAACCTGGTGCTTTACCTCGCCAGCGATGAATCCCGCTTCATGAACGGGACCGAGCTGATGCTGGACAATGCCCTGACCATTCAATAATTATTTACTTTCATCTTGATCCGCATCGCGAGCAGCCACTCGCAGACGGTCAATACCTTGATTCCGGGCATATCGGTCTGCGCGAGCGCGTCTCGGTCGAGCAACAATAGCTTCCGTTTCGCCCGCGGATGGTCCTCAGCGGCTGCAGTGAGAGCCCGCAGCTCGCGCGAACGCGTCTCGCAACGCCATCGGCGCGGACCTGGTCAGCTCTTCGCAGGCGGCCGGTCGACGCACGAAGAAGTCTACCTCCAGGCCATCGCCCGTCTTGACGTAAGCGACATCGGCGCCGCGTCTCTCCAGTTCGTTGAAGACGACAGTCTCCAAAGCGTGACCCAGGTTTGCTCGACCGCTTGCGTCGAAAGCCTTGATGAAACCGGGGTCTGCAGGATACAACTTGCGTGGGTTCGAATTGCGCTGACGTTCCGAATCTGTAGCAAGGGGCACCGCGCTCAGGAGAAAGGCATCCTGTAGATGGCCGAGCATGGCATGCACGGCATCCTTCGCCACACCGAGCCCCTGGGCCTTCAGGTCCTGATGCAGTCGATGAGCGCTGAAACTCCCGGCCGGGTTGCGCAGGCACTGTCGCACCAGCCAGCGCAGAGCTGCCACCTGCGTCACACCGTAGCGCTCCACCACGTCGCGGAACAGTACCGTGTCCACATAGCCCTGCAGCAGCTCGATGCGCAACGTCGCTGTAACTCCCTGCACTTCCGGAAACCCACCCTCGACGAGATACTCACGAAAGCACTTCTCGATGAACGACCGCTCAGCCGACGTCCAGCGGCGGGGTTCCTTCAAGGGTTCCTGGCTGCGGTGGCGCAGGAATTCTCGAAAACTGTAGGGGCGGATGACCGTAGCCATTCCGCGGCCGCGCAAGGAGGTATGAACTTCGCGCGAGAGCATCCGAGCCGAGGAGCCGGAGACAACGAACTCAACTTTCTCCGAGTCCATGACCCGCCGGACGAAGCGCTCCCAGCCGGACACGAGCTGGATCTCGTCAAGAAACCAATACACCGTTTCGCGCCCGCGTAGCGCGGGGTAACGCCGGTAGTACTCTTCAAGCAGGAAGCCGAGTTGCTCCAGTTCAAGGCCGGCCAGTCGGTCATCATCAAAGCTGAGGTAAAACGCCCGCTCGGACGGTAGCATGACGCGGCGTTCAGCGAGCAACTGGTGGAGAAATGTGGTCTTTCCCGCGCGGCGCATGCCGATGACGGCATGCGCCTTGCCGGCTATCTCAGGCAGCCGGGCATCCCGGCGCGTGAGTGCGCGCGGAGCCGCCCCCACCAACGCAGCATTTAATTTCTCGCTAAGACAGGTGCAGGCTCATGCTGTACGTAGAGCGTATGTGTCCTTATGTCAAGGACACATTATCATTAATCTGGCTTCTGACCAGGTCACAATTATCAATAACTCAAACAGCGCACCTTGCCGCGCTTCACTAATTCCTCCCCTCCACGACGCTAACTCGTGTCCGTATCGCGGGTCAGTTCACTGTTTCGGCTCGCACCTTTACCACTTCGGTAACCGCCTGGATAACGAGATCAGGGCGCTGAAACTGGATGTAGTGCAGCGAGTCCGGTACGCTTTGCTGACGGGACCGCGTGGACCACGAGGCTTCGTCGGCTGCAAGGATTTCCCACGCGGCAAGAAATTCCAGGCCGTCCTGCGGCGTCAGGTTCATGGGCGTCAACATGTCTTCGGGGATAGGACTCATGGCCGCCAGTACGACGAGTGGCCGATCACCCAGCGTGCGCAGCTCACCACCTTGTCTGAGCGTCGCTTCGATACTTTCCATTTCTTTCATGCTGCCACCAAACGTTTCCCCCAGGTATGCCTTGCCGATGGGCTTGATGCGTTCGGGCATGCCGGGAACAGTCTCGCCGGGAAGAACCCGAAAAATGCCGGTCCAGGAAAGTGCCGACAGCACTTTGTACAGCACGGGTATCCTGGTGGTAGCGGCAATCTTTGGCGGCAACCTGCTTAGCTGATCCGGGTGGGAGCAATCGACAAATACCAGGCCCTTCACTTCATCACCATACTTCCTGGTGTAGTTCATGATGTACGGACCGCCCAGGGAATGACAGACCATGACCAGGGGACCGGTAATTCCCGCCGCAACGAGGGTTGCGTGCAGGTCTGCAACCACGCCGTCGGCATCCTGGGGTTCCGCCTTGGGTTCGCTCCACATCACGCCGGCGCGATCATAGGAACAGGTACGTGTCAGCTGGGCGATTTCGTCCTGGACTTTGTCCCACGACAAGGAACCATTTGTGTCCAGACCCGATTCCAGGATTACCGTCGGCGAGCCCGTTCCGCGGCAATCGAGGTGCATTTTGCGCCCGCCGATATCGACCATTTGCCCCGGGGGCGGGTAGTTTGTATGCGCGCGCTGGCGAGCAACAAATTCATAACCAGATCCGAAAATCACTGCTATGGCGATCAAAGCCACTGTGCCTAGGCCGATGCGTTTGAGCCACCGAAAAATGCCTCCCAGCACTTTATTCCACCCGCTTGAGGTCGAGATCGTGGAAGTCGAATGAAAAGTCCGTTGCCGGAGAAACGGCCTTCATGCGGATGCGCTCCACTTTGCCTTCCGGGCTCAGCGAAAACGAGACATAGGCATCGGCCTGCAGCTTGCGGTCCGTCCAGCGGGCGATGAATGTGTCGTACTGAAAATGCTCCAGTGGCCCGTTCAATGGCTCGTTCCGGTCGGAATGAAAACGCAGGCTACCAGCCTTATCCAACTCGATGTGAATGTCGCCATACCAGTCATCGCGATAGGTTCCGGCATACGCGTCCAGTGGCAGGCTGGGCCTGGTGTCCGTTGCACGTGCAGCCTCCGCCGCGGCCACTACTTTTGCCGCCTCGTCCTGACGCCCCTGGGACACCTTGCTGATGAGTGCAATCCAGTCCTGGCCGGCGAGCTTCGAAGTGCCGGCCAGGAATTGGTCAGCCAGCTGGATGACGATGGCGCGCGGAGCTGCGGATAACTGGTTGCAACTGGCAAATATGGCCAATCCCTGATTGGGCAGCAGCATGAGGTAGGTGGTCATGCCCCACACGCCACCGGAGTGTGACACCATCGGCTGCCCGTAAAAAGTTGAAATGCCCCAGCCCAGGGCATAGGCACTGAGGTAAGCCCCGGCGTGTTCTGCCATGTCGGGGGACGTTGGCAGGAGCGTCACCGGGCTCAGTAGCTGTTCGAACTGGGCAGCGCTGATGAGTTGCTTACCTTCGGCGGTCAGCCCCTTGTTGAGCACGAACGACATCCAGTGCGTCATGCTGCGGGCGCTGCAATTAATGCCCCCGGCGGCGGAAATAAGGCTGGTCACACCCGATCCGGTGGTTTGCAGTTGTCCATCCACCAGCACATGCGGGGTCGCCTTGCTGGCCTGCGCGGGAGCGCGGTCCAGAGTGGCGCTGCAGTCCTGCATCCCCAGCGGCGCGAGCAGGCGCTGCTCCAGAAAATCCTCGAAGGGCATGCCGGAAACCCTGGCCACCACTTCCCCGGCGATGATGTAAAGCATGTTGTCGTAATCGAAGTGGTAGCGGAAACTGCTGCTGGGCTTGAGATAGCGCATCGCGTGGATGACCTCATCCCGCGTGGTCTTGCCTTCGGGAAACATCAGCAGGTCGCCGGCGCCGATGGGCAAGCCACTACGATGCGTGAGCAGGTCGCGGATGGTGAATTCGCGCGTCACCCAGGCATCGTACATGCGAAATTCGGGCAGGTAGTCGATGACCCGGTCATCAAAGGAAAGCTTTCCTTCGTCGGCCAGCAGCGCCAGGGTGGCCGCCGTGAAGGCCTTGGACACCGATCCGATCTGGAACAGGGTCTGGTCATCCACCCTGGCGTCCTTGCCGACTTCAAGGATGCCCGCCCCGCCGGAAAAATAAATGGCGCCGTCACGCACCACCGAGACCGACATGCCAGGCACCTGGAACGTTTCCAGTGTGCGCTGCATGGACTGTTTGATCGATTTTTCTGAAGGGGCCGCGAAAACTGAACCGGCAACGATGACAGATGCGGCAATGGCCAGGATGGAGCGGGACAAGAACAGGGAGATTCGTGACATGAGAAATCCTCGTGTTTTATTCGCAGGCTTGGATTCAGTTTTGACTCAGGAGGGTGAACCGTCGGGCGCGGCGCTTTCCTTGCCTTGCCGGATTTTCCAAACACCGACAGTGCACAGCGGCACTAAAAACACCGCGATAAACACCCAGGTCAGGGTTCCGTACCCTTTGGCAATCAGATCAATCAATCCGATCTTGCCCGCCAGCACAACGGCAATGAGCAGCGCAACGGAGGCAACAGTCAAGCGCTGCCAATGGGCCATCTCCCTGTTCTTCTCACGATAAGCCTCATCAATGCGCTCGTTGACGGCGTGGATGAACGCGGTGCCGGTTGCGACCAGGGTACCGAATACCACGATATAGAAAATTACCATCAGCCAGGGCATGCTCAACCCTCGCATCAGGAAATCCGCCGGAACAGCGGAGTCGAGGATTGCAGGGTAAGCGGCAGCCATCGCCAGGTAGAACAGGATGGCCGGGGCCATTACCAGCGGGCCGGCCAGCACACCCGCGGTAAATGCGTCCTTGCGCGAGGTCATGTGGCTGACGCAAAACAGGATGACCGGGATGACGGCGACATTGTAACCAACATACCTGACGCCCTTGAGCAACCATTCAGAACCCACAGCCCCCGCGGACAGATTGCTCATGAGGTCATCGCCGTGCTGCCAGAGGTAACACCCCACCAGCGTTACGTAAGTGACGTACAACAGAAACGCCCAGGAAGCCAGGGCCTTTTCGATCAGTGCCGTACCCCAAAACACCAGCAGGCCCACCAGCGCCATGAAAATCACCGTAACGACGGTGGGGGGTATGCCGAGGTGTGCGCCGGTCAGTTCACCGGCCGCAGCCCCCACCACGGCGAGGACGAGGAGGCCGAGGACAAAGTAAGCAAGTTCAAACAGGAACCAGCCGCGGCCCAGCAACTGCTGGAAAAAGCTCCGGTAGTTGTAACTGTGCGTCAGTCGGGCCAGCTCAAAACACAGTGCGCAGACCACGCTGAACATGATCGTAGCCGCCAGCATGCCAAGAAGGCCGCCGACCGGCCCGGAGGAAAGAAAGAACTCCACCAGTTCACGACCCGTTGCATACCCACCGCCGATTATCACCGACTGCAGCACAAAGCCGGGAAGCCAGATACGCTGAAAGGTCGAGCCGCTCAAAAATTCATCATCCCCACAGCTCCCCCTCGGGAGGCGAAACCATGCCACCCCTAAAGGACATCGGGTGTTGCCGGTCCTTTTTCAGAAACAGCGCACCATCGAGATCAACAAACCGGCATAGCTGGGCGATGACAAATCCGGGCGCCATCGCCAGTGATGTTCCCAGCATGTTGCCCACCATCAGGCCGATTCCTTTTGCTTGCGCCAGGTGCGCGAGATCCAGCGCTTCGGTCAAACCACCGGTCTTGTCCAGCTTGATGTTGATCATCTGGTAGCGCCGTGAGGCCTGTTCGAACTCGCTGGTGTCGAGGCAGGATTCGTCAGCACATAAGGGAATGGGGGAATCGTAAGCTTCCAGCGCTGCGTCCCCGCCGCGCGGCAGTGGCTGCTCTATCATGGCCACGCCCAGCGCCTTGAACTTCGGTGCGAGCTCCACCAGTTGCTCAAAGGTCCAGCCCTGGTTGCAATCCACCACGATCTCGGCATCGGGGCGGGCCGCACGCACGGCCGCAATGCGTTCCAGGGGAGATTCCCCATCCAGTTTGACCTTGATCTTGGGCGTGTCCAGCGACTTCGCCGCCTTCGCCATCTCTGCCGGCGTGCCTATGCCAATGGTATTGACGCTGATTGTGTCGCCGGGCTTGATGCCGGTCAGTTGCCAGATACTTTTGCCCGCGCGCTTTGCTTCAAGATCCCACAGGGCGCAATCGATGGCGTTACGAGCACCTCCCGCCGGCAGCAAGCGGCGCAGCTCTTCGCGCCCTGCTCCGTGCTCCAGCGCGGACTTCACGCTTTGTGCCTGGGCCAGCATGCTGTCCCCGGTTTCACCCATGTAGTAAACCCCGGCAGCTTCACCGCAGCCACTAATGCCGTCCGCGGAAATTGTCACATGCAGCAAATGAGCCCCAGTGAAGGTATAGCCGGTAATCCGGAACGGGATTTTCATTTCCCAGAATTCCGTTGAAAGAGTCACTTGCCGCATTGCAGAATTCCCTGGCCAAACATCAATGTGGACATCAGGACACCCAGATTTCGCCGAGAACACGCCTGAAATTTTCACCCAGGATGGCGCGGATGTTGTCATCGCTGTAGCCGCGGCGTATCAATGCTTCGGTCAGGTCATACATTTTCTTCGGATGGTCCAGGCCCTCGATATCGATCTTGTCCCTGAATGAATAGCTGGATTTGTAGCCGGATTTGAGCTGGTCGTAAATGTCCTTGGGCAGAGCGTCGTAACCTTTCAGATCGGAATCCGTGCCTATCCCGACGTACTCGATGCCCGCCAGCTTGACGATATGGTCGACGTGATCGACGTAGTGCTCTATGGTCGTGGGCTCATCGACCTTGACGAAGTTGCGCACTGCGGTCACGCCCATTACGCCACCCTTTGCGGCCATCGCCTTGATCGCTTCATCCGTCTTGCAGCGCGGGTGGCCGATGGACAGCGCCCGGCAATTGGAATGCGTGACCAGCACCGGCTTGGTGGACAGTTCAAACGCGTCGAGGCTGGTTTGATCGCCGCAATGCGACACATCCACGGCCATGCCAATCTCGTTCATGGCCTTGACGATGGATTCACCAAAATCGCTGATCCCTCCATCAGCACGGTCGGTTGAACCCGAGGCAATCATGTTCTGGGTGTTATAGGTCAGCTGCGAAATTCTCTGCCCGGCAAAGTAGTAGCGTTTAACATCTTCCACGGCCTGGAAGTGGTCGGAGTTCTGCACTCCGAGGATGATGCCGGTCTTGTCGGTCTGCCTGAGCTGATCGATATCCCCGACCGAATCAATGCGCATCAGGAGATCCGGGTAGTCCGCAACCAGCCCGTTATAAAACGCCATGTGGCTCATGGCATCCAGTTGCACGCCGGGTCCACCCATGCCAACGGCCGGGTGAAATACATCGATGCCGGATTCGCGGATCGCCAGTAATTCCTCCCGGCTGAACGCCACCGGATTCTCACCGCTCTCCTCGGCTTTCAACACCCGCTCCAGGTCGAACAGCGAGAGCATATCCATCACCAGCGATTCGTTCACGAGCGTGATGGCGCGTTCGCTGTACACCGCCGTGCTGCCGGCAAACAAACGGTAGCTTCCCAGGTTGATAAAGGGCGATGCCACCACAGCCCCGACGGTCAGTTGGACGAATTGGCGTCTGGACACGCTTTTCCTGGTCATGAGTTTGCTTTTCCTTGCTATTTGTATTGAAAACCCAGGATGTTCCAGTACCAGTAGAACCAGCACATCAACACGGCAGACAAGGTGACCAGGCTGTAGCGCACGCGCGCCCAGCTACCGGCCAGCAGTCCTTGCTTCCATACGAGGTAGGTGCGGTATGCCAGGTACAGTCCGGCGATGAATGCGACGATGGGAAGCACCAGCCAGAGTTTGAACAGCAGGGGTATCCTGGTGAACATCTGCTCCGCGACAATCGAAATGACAATGGCGCCTATGACCACCACCAGCCAATTAGTCGCGGCCGCAAACAGCGCAGCACGCAGTGCCGAGCGGTCAGCGACAGAATAGGACTTGAGGGCCGTGCGCTGGAAAAAACGCCGCAGCAGCACGCCCAGGAATACCAGCAAGGAGAACCCGAGCAATCCCGCATTGAAATTCATCGAATCGTAGAACGGTAACTTGTCCAGGGACATGAAGGGCAGGCCATCCATGACGAAGCCGGTGATCTCTCCCTTTTCGTTTTCCTGGAAAGCCACCAGCCGTGGGCTGATTCCCGGCACCAGGGAGACGCCGGAGTCCACTTCGCGGAACAGGTTCTTTTCCACCTCCGCATATTGCTTGGCCTTGCCGCTGAAGCTGACGATCAGCGTGTTATTTTCAGTGGGCGCAACCTGCACACCGCTGACCGCCCTCAGCACTTTTTCAATGGTGGAAAAGTTGTTGCGCCAGAAACCGTAATCGCCAGCGTATCTTGCCGCTCTCTCGTTAAAGTCTTTCGGCGGGACAGGAGGCGCTTCCTGCCGCGGGAAAAACTCCCCGTAAAAAGCCGGGGGAAATGAAGATCGCACAGGACTTCCACCAGGGCCGCCGAAGGAAACGAAAAATGCCAGGTTGTGCTCCTGGTCTATGCCCAGGTCGGAGTGGAACCACTGCGTGTCGCCGCCGTGTCCCACGAGGCGAACACCGTTCACATCGGTCTCGTAAAACCCCAGCGCCATGCCCATCAGGCGATCATCGTGGGAGAAATTCCGGCTTAGCATCTCCTTGACCGTCTCCGGTTTGAGAATGCGGGCGCCGTTGAGTTCTCCGCCGTTGAGTATGGCCTGGGCAAACTTCAGCATGTCCGTGGCAGAGGCCGACAGCGATCCCGCCGGCGCAAAGCTGGCAATGATTTCAAAAGGCTTTTCGACAAAGGCGCCGGCTTCCACGGTGTAGCTCACTGCCATTTGCGGGGCCAGGTTGGCGGGCAAGGGTTCCACAAAGCTGGCGTTTTCCATGCCCAGCGGGTCAAAAATATTCTGCTGCACATAGTCCTGGAACGACAAGCCGGAAACGTTGGCAACAATCAGCCCGGCCAGCGCCGTGGCGTAGTTGGAATAGGCCGTATGGGTGCGTGGCGGATTGACCCGCAACGGCTGATACTTCTCCATGGCCTCAGCCAGCGGGAGGGCCTCGGCCGGATCATCGACGATCAGGTAACCCAGGGCGCCATCTTCGAAACCGGAGGTGTGGGTCATGATGTCCCGCAGTGTAATCGGCTGCTTGAAGGTGTCCTTGATCTTGAAAGTCTGCAGGTAGGTGTTTACATCGGTGTCCAGGTCCAGCTTGCCCTGCTCCACCAGTTGCATGACCGACACCCAGGTGAACAGCTTGGACGTAGAGCCCGGCCGGAACAGGGTTTTGTATGGATCCACCGGTATTTGCTTGGCCACATCCTGGAAACCATAGCCCTTCGCGAGAATCAGTTGGCCGTTGCGGATGATTGCTACAGTGCCCGAGGGGCTGTTGTTGTTCTTCATCAAGGGTTTGACGATGCCGTCGACCCAGGCTTCAAGGTCAGCCGGATTATCCAGGCTGGCAGGTGCGGCCAGCAGGTTTGCAGTGAGAAACAAGGAGAAAATTGCCCCGGACAAACAGCATTTGAACATGGTCATGGCTTGCCTTCCCGTGAGATCCAGTGATTGACTGCACTGATCTTAGCTTTGCCAGCCCATGGCAGGTTAGGCCAATACGCCGGGAACATGTGCAGAATCGGCAGGAGTGCCTATAATCAATTCTTCAGCCCGGGGTAAACGATGAATTCACCATGCAGGCAGCGGATTGAATGAATTACGGCGACGAATTTTTCGCAGATGTCCCGCCGGGATTTGATCCGGAGCAGGTTTCCACTGCCCAGCTGGGTAAATTGTTCCAACACGCCAATCGCCTGAGCCGTTTTAAATCCACTCCGAAAAACCAGTTCATCCATGATTTGTCCCAGGCCAGTTTTGAAGGCCTGCTGTGCTACAAGATCAACGAAGACTGCATGATAGAAATCAATGACGTCACGCTCAAGACGCCCATCGTGATTCGTAACCAGGTATCCGACCTGATCAGCTTTCAGTTTGTTTCCAGCGTCAAGCGCTCGGAGTTTCTCGGCGAAAGCAGGAATGTGCACAACCTTGGCCACGCCATGATTGTGACCGTGGTCCCAAAAAGGGAAACCACCTACCGTGTGCCCATGGTCAACGTCCCCATCCGTCACGTGGCCATACACACTACGCTGTCGAATCTGATCAGGCGCATGCATGAACCCAGGGACGCCTACCCGGCCTGGCTGCTGGAAATGCTTGATGGGCATTACAAAAAGCCCCGGCAACGGGTATTTTTTCTTGAAGAAATCCACCGCGACCTGATCTGGTACTGTTTCCATCTGCCGGTGTCAGGGGCCCTGCTCGGGCCCTGGATGTCGGCAAAATTCCATGAGCTTCTGTGTATTGGCCTGCAATTACTGAAGAATAGTCAGGTTTTTGCCGAACCGCGCCCCCAGGATCATGCTTTGCCCAGCGGAGAGAAAATCGCCCGGGCCCGCAGCATCCTCAGCCGGGAATATTCCAATCCGCCGGCGCTGCCCGTGCTGGCGCGGCATTTGAGCATCTCGGAAACGCAACTGAAGAGCGGGTTCAAATCCATGAATGGAACCACGGTGCTGCAATATTGCATTGCCAGGCGCATTGATGCAGCAAAATTACTCCTCAGGGAAAACCGTCATTCGATATCCGAAATTGGCGACATAGTCGGCTATGAAGACCATTCCGCGTTTTCCCGGGCCTTTCGACGGCTTAATGGCTGCAGTCCGCAGGAGTGGCGCCGGTCCCGCAGCGCCTGAATCCCTAACCTCGCCGCTGTTTGAGCGTTGGGCGCACCGAATCTGCACATCGAAACGGTCAGATTCATGGAGGTGTACGTCCCGGGGACCAGCTCTTACATAGGGGCAGGGCGAAGCGCATCGAAGGTGCGGCCTGATGACGCGGCTACCCTGCATACGCGCTTAAGCCAGGTCGTGCAGGCCGTCCCCGTCAATGAATCTGTCAGAAACTTGCGCCGACGGTAAAGCCAACGGTCAACGGCTGGATAATGCCCAATTCGACCGCCCCGGTGTAAGGGGTATTCGCTATATCTACATCACTGACACCCAGGTATCTGTCAGGTTCTTGACATAGAGTTCGAATGCCCAGTTGCCGGTTTCCAGGCCAGCCCGCAGGCCAAGATTGGTAAATCCACCCAGTTTGTAGTACCCGTCAGCGCCGGAAAAACCGGTGGGCCGTTTGCCCGTATACCCCAGGGTTCCGCCAACGTAAGCGGTTGAATTGTCCATCACCCCCATCGATAGTCAGCCGACAGGCCATAGCTCCATTCCGGAACATAAGGCAGGGCGTCACCATCCGATCCCGCCCAGCGCAGGATCGGTGTCCTCTGTCAATTTGGCATTTGTATATGCACCGTTAAATGAAAGGGTTAGTGCTTCGGTTGCAGCAAAGCTGGCCGCTAACTCAGCACCCTTGCTCCTGGCCTTGCCACCATTTGCATTCACTCCATACCCGATACGAATGCAAAAGTTGAATGTCTTTCCAATCGAGATAGTAGGCCGTGAAATCCAGGTTGAAGCGGCTATCGTCGCTGTTCATCTTGTAACCCGCTTCGTAACTGGTCAGAGTATCTGAATCGTAGCTCCCCAGTTCAGGAGGCGCACCGGGCGGCAGTATGTTCGGCCCACCCGGCCGGAATCCGGTGGCAACCCGGGCATATATCGAGGAGTTTTTAGTTACACCATACTGCGGCGAGACAGACCAGGTAAAGGCGACTCGGATGAGTTTGCCGTAAACTCGGAAGGCCCACCGGCCAATGGGCCGTCGCCCAACTGCACTACGTCCTGGTCATTGGAACTGGCACGGGCGCCAAAGGAAAGATTAAAGCGATCCGTGATATACCAGGTGGCGTTGCCGAAAAAGGCCAATTCCTTATATTTTGAGGTGAGCTGACTACCGCCAGCGCCGGTAAACCCGGGGCAAGATCCTCGGTGTTGGCAGTCACCGCAAAAATTTCCTGGCTAATCAGGGAATCTTCATTGGTGTAATACGCACCCAAAAGCCATTCAAATTTGTCGCTTTCGTCCGAAATGAGGCGAAGTTCCTGGGTGAATTTGTCCGTGGAGGTGGTCTGCGGCAGTACCGCACTCAGCGGAGTCCAAAAATATACGAAAGCAGTGACGCCAGAGGGACGGCCGCCGGTCAAGGGGATGCCGAGTGCGATGTCCTGTTGAAAGTTCTGTTCGAAATTACCCCAACTGGTGACCGATTGGACGCTGGCCGGGCCGAAGTCCCAATCCATGGTGGCGCTGTACACCTGGTACGAAATATCACTGTACGCATCCTGGTATCGCCTTTGCACCAATTCGCTGTTGAGTGGCTTGAGGGTGTCCGCATCGGCATCCACCAGGTTCGGTGCGTCACTGTTGATGTCCTGCAACATCGCAGAAAGATCCAGCGAAAAATTATCCGTCGGCGTCCACAAGGCTGAAAACGCCCGCCATAGGTCTCCGAGGAATTGAGGTTATCGTCCACGATGGTTCCATCAACCATGTTGACTGCCGGATCGGTCAGGCTGGGTATCGGATCGATGCCGATGGAATCGATAAAACCATCGTCGTAGCGGTAAAATCCGCTCGCGCGAATGGCAAAGGTATGGCTTAAGGGTGCATTTGCCACGCCAGTAAACGCATAGCCCAGGCCGCCATGTTTGACCGTTTCCAGACCGGCCTTGAACCTGCCCTCGGAGCCCTCAGTGCTGGGCTCGTTTGGAATATACTTCAATACGCCACCCAGAGAGCTTGCGCCGTACAGTGTTCCCTGGGGTCCGCGCAGCACCTCGATACGCGCCAGGTCGAAGGTGTCAAAATCTCCTGACAGGATAGCACCATTGGCAAGTCCGGTGCTGGAGCCAAACGGCACTTCGCCATAATACACACCCACGGTGGATGCAACGCCACCTGTATTAACGCCACGCAAAGTGATGCGCGTGACGCCGGGCGTACTGCCCGTAACGCTGAAGCCCGGTATCAGGGCGGTCAGATCCTGGAAATCAAACGCTTGCTGATTTTCGAGCATGTCGCCTGGGAGTACGGTGATCGACATGGGTATGTCGGACAGAGCTTGTTCACGCTTTTGGGCGGTGACGACCACCTCTTCCAGTTGCGTCCACTTCAACCTGGGCCAGCGCGGCAGAGCTCACATAGATTGTTCCTGAAGAACCAGAGCCAAAGTGATAATGTTCACAGATAGAACTTATCTTGTTCATGGATGCCAATGCCTCAATAAAGATTAACTATGCTTTAGACTTCATGTCGTGTTATTTTATTGCTTCTAATAGCCACGATACTATTCCTTCAGTTGCGAATTACACCTAGGCCGATTCGGTTAATTATTGTGCCGAATCGGTAGCCACCGGAACTTTGAGCCCAGGAAACCTTCAGGTGTTGATGGAGAATCTTGCCGATACTGCACAATCCGCGGACGGATTGGCCTAACCGGCGCTTGAGCTGGCGGCTTACTATTTAGGCAAGCATGCGGCAAACAGAAGATCCCAAAAGCGGACGGGTGAGCTCAGTCCCGCAGCATGGGCAGTGGTTGGGGCAGCCGCGCGGGCTGACCATCCTGTTCCTGACCGAGATGTGGGAGATCTTCTCCTACTACGGCATGAGGGCACTGCTGGTCTATTACATGACCAAGCAGCTGCTGCTCGGTCAGCAGCAGGCTTCGTTGATCTACGGCATCTATACGGCCATGGTGTACTTCACGCCTATCATCGGCGGCGCCATTTCCGATCGCTGGCTCGGCCACCGGCGTGCCGTGATCATCGGCGGCAGCATGATGGCGATCGGTCATTTCATGATGGCCTCAGAAGCGTTCTTCTATTTCGCGCTTGCGGCCATCGCGCTTGGCAACGGGCTATTCCTGCCCAGCCTGCCGAGCCAGATCGACGGCTTGTACACCGAAGAGGATCCGCGCAGGGGCTCGGCCTACAACGTCTACTACGTCGGCATCAATCTCGGCGGGCTGCTGGCTCCGCTGGTCTGCGGCACTCTGGGCGAGGTCTACGGCTGGCACTGGGGGTTTGGTGCGGCAGGCATCGGCATGCTGCTTGGCCTGGCAATCTATGTAGTCGGCGGGCGCTATCTGCCACCGGACTCGAAGGTTCCAACGCCACAGAAAGCGCACCCCGGTGCAGATAGCCTGGCCTCCGCGAACCTGCGCAGGACCATGCTCGTACTGGGCGCAATCGGCTTGACGGTGGTGTTGTTTCGCGGCGCCTACGAGCAGGTCGGCAACACCATCGCGCTGTGGGCCGACTCGGCGGTCGATCGCAGCGTCGCCAGCGGCCTTGCCATTCCCATGACCTGGTTCCAGGCGCTCAACCCGCTGCTGGTCATCCTGTTGACGCCCCTGTTCGTCGCGCACTGGACCCGTCAGGCCGTCAAGGGGCGGGAGCCTGCACCGGCACGCAAGATGTCCTTCGGCGCGCTGGGCGTGGCAGCGGCATATCTGTTGTTGTCAGCTGTCAGCGGGGCCAGCGCGGCGGGTCAGGTCAGCTGGCTGTGGCTCGCTCTGTTTTTTTTGATCCTCACTGCGGGCGAGTTGTTTATTCTTCCGATCGGTCTTGGATTGTTCGCAAGGCTCGCGCCGGAAGGACATGGCGCCACCACGATCGCCGCGTGGTTCCTCGCCGCGTTCGGGGGCAATCTGCTGGCCGGCGCGCTGGGAATGCTGTGGAGCGTGATCGGGCATACCGCCTATTTCGCCCTCATGGCCGGGGTGGCGGCGACTGCCGGCCTGGCCTTGTGGCTGCTGGATCGCCCGGCGGCGCAGTTGACGCAGTCGCACGCGACGCCTCGCGACACCTCACCAGAGCAGCAAGGCAATCACAATCACGCCAATGATCAGTAGCGCGGCGGGTATTAGCCATTTGGTCGGCCATTTGGATTGAGCTGGTGGGGTTGGCGCGACACTCTTCGGCTGTTGGTCCGCAGGATTTGCGTTGTCTGAGGTATCTGTTGTGCCGTCCTTGGCAGGATTTTGTGAGGATTTTGCCGTATTTTTCCTGAACGCAAAATCAGGACAGTGTTCCAGAAACCAGGAGCGGCCGGAGTCAAGCCCCAGCCGGAATCTCAACTCGCCGATCATCTTTAGAGTGGAGTGCGTGCTGTCGTAAAGCGCCCGCTTCTCCGTATCCAAAAGTATCATGGCGTAATCACTTAACTCTGGCTTGATCTCCAACGCCGCCTGCACTTCCTTTGCGCTGGCGCCCCGGTCAATACCCAATTTCGAGTACAGGTCTTTCACGTTTTATTTCGCAGCAATTTGATGGCTTCCTGGATTCTGCTGAATCTCTCCCTGGCCACCGCAACTGCCGCTTCTCCCATGGCTTCAACCCGGCCGGAATGGAACATGGCCGTCAGGTTCTCATAGGCACTTTCAATCTCCTGCTGCGTTGCGCTTAAATTGACGCCCAGGGCAGTTCGAGCTTGCTCAATCGTCATGCGCGAAGCCGATTGGCCATCGCTTGCGGCATTTTCAGGCAGGCCATCCCCGGAAGCCTGATCCCACCAAAGCAGGCTGCTGGGGTCACCTGGTTGAGAAAATGCAGTACCGGATATGGTTTGAAAGCGTTTTTCCAGCAGATCAATTCCGAGGAACAAGGCGTCGGCAAGAAAGCGCAGGATGTGGTTCTCGGTTATCGCTATGCGGCGATCGGCCATGGACATTGTTATGGCCAGGTCGAGGAAGGCCGTGCGTAATTCCCTGCTTTCCCCTGCGACCGTGCGGATCGCCGTTTCGATGCTTTTCAAATCGGCTTTTCGGATAACCGCCAACACGTCATCGGTCGTCATCGTTCCCACACTGTCTGGAAAACGCGAGGAAGCAAATTCCAACTCAGATTCATCCAGCTTGCCGTCGCTGGCGGCCACCCACAAAAGCAGCAGCTTGACGGAGCTTGCCAACTGCTCTTTCTGGCTCCGCGGCGCACCTTTTAATTTTGAGTTTACAATTGACATCTGTGGCTTCACCAAACTTTGGGGTCAGAGTAAATACTCTGGCACGCTACTGTAACCCCAAAACCTGACCCGAGAGTATTTACTCTGACCCCAGTGTTCGGGTTCCCAAATTTTCCTCGACCGGCACGCCGTCCAGTTTGTACACCGTACCACCTTTCATCACCAGGTCCACGTCCTGCAACAGGCTTATGTAGCGCAGGACGTCACCCTTGACCGCGATGATATCCGCATAGCGGCCGGCAACCAGGCTGCCCCAGCGCTGCTCCACACGCATGAACTTGGATGGCCAATAAGTTGCTGCCTGTATGGCTTCCATGGCCGGCACATCCATCACGTTGACCCAAACATCCAGTTCCTGCCAGGTGGACCGGCAGTGGAAGTTGAGCGGTATGCCGCTGTCCGTACCCACCAGCAAAACCACGCCTGATTCGCGCAGTTGCTGGAACTTGCGCTGCAGTGTTGGCTTGCGCTTGGGTGTCAGCTGGAAATAAAGCAATTCATCAGGGTGGGCGATCGACGCGGAAATGTCGGCAATGGTGTCGGCCTGCAATCCGCGGTGCCAGCAGGTGTCATCCAGGCCTTCCGGATTGTCCCGCATATATTCGTAATTCCACAAACCTTCGACGGTCGGGGTCCAGTACAAAGGCTCGCCAACAATCATGCCGGCGGCGGTGCGCTCCTCGAGTGGGGTCATCACGCTGTCCGGGTATTCCGGGGCGCTCGACAGGCCGGTATGCTCAAAGTCATCCACGCCGATCTGCAATCCGCGGCGAATCTCTTCCGGGCGATGGGCATGCGCCACCACCTTGAGGCCGCGTTTATGCGCCTGGTCGACCAGGGCCTGCGCTTCCTCAAAGGTCATCTGATCCTGGTCGATCATCTTGATGACATCGACTCCGGCATCAGCCAACTGGTTTACTTTGTCGCGCGCGTCTTTGGGACTGCTTATGCTCCAGCGGTAATCTTCGGTGCCCGGATAAGCCTCGTGCTGCAGGAAAGGCCCCGAGATAAACAGCCTTGGCCCGGGTATATCACCGTCGTTGATGCGTTTGCGTACTTCCAGGCTGTCATCCAACTCAGCGCCCAGGTCGCGGGCCGTGGTGATGCCTGCCAGCAAGAGTTGCACCGCTGAGGCCGGCATGATTTCGCTGGCGAAACGATCCTTATAGGTCGGCATCCAGTGGTCGTAATCGGCATGCCCGTTGATATCGAGGTGTACATGCATATCCCAAAGGCCGGGCAGCACACTCATCCCTTCCGTTGAAATCACTGAATAACCTGGGGGCACCGCGAGCGAATCTGCCGTGCCGATTTTTTCAATCGTCTCGCCGTCAATCAGCACAACGCTGTTGTGCACCGGCGGCGAACCGAGCCCATTGATCAGGGTGCCACCTACCAGGGCTTTTTTGTCCGCAGCCACCGCAGATGCGGCCAGGAAGACCGCCGACAGAACGATCAGCAGTTGGTGGAATGGGGTCAGAGTACTATTTGTGGTCAGAGTAAATACTCCCGGATCGGGTTTTAGGGTCATATTAACGTCCAGAATGCATACCACAAATAGTACTCTGACCCCAGGATTCAGCCCAGCTGGCGCACATTCAGCTGCGGCATGGGCGCGGTTGTGTACAGTGTGGTGCGCTGGTACGGCTTGCGTCCACACGAGGTGATGACCCGCTCCAGCGTGGCGGGTTTCATTTCCTGACCGTGAACTGCCCCGGCTGCACGCGTGATGCTTTCATTCATCAGTGTGCCGCCTATGTCATTGGCGCCGGACTGCAGGCAAACCCGTGCCCCTTCCAGGCCCATTTTCACCCACGAGGTCTGGATGTTCGGAATGTGCGTGGACAGCACCAGCCGGGATACCGCATGCATCAGCACCGCTTCGCGAAAGGTTGGGCCACGCCGTGACTGGCCGCGACGGTAGATGGGCGCCTCATCGGCCACGAACGGCAGCGGCACGAATTCGGTGATGCCACCGGTACGCATCTGCAGTTCCAGGACCCTGAGCAAATGGGTGGCCCAATGGTGGTAGGCATCAACATGTCCAAACATGATGGTGGCCGTGGTTGGCAAGCCGACCCCATGCGCCGCCCCGACCACGGCCAGCCACTGCTCCGTGTTGAGCTTGTCCGGGCAGATGATTTCCCGGATGTCATCGGACAGGATTTCCGCCGCGGTGCCCGGCAGGGTCTTGAGCCCCTTCGCTTTGAGCTGCGTGAGGAACTCGGGGATGGTCAGGCCCAGCGTTTCTGCCCCGTGGGTGATCTCCAGCGGAGAAAACGCGTGGATATGCATTTCCGGCAAGGCCTGGTGCACCGCGGCACATATGTCCAGGTAGGACTGTCCGGTGAACTCAGGATGAATGCCCCCTTGCAGGCAGACCTCGGTGGCGCCGCGTTGCCAGGCTTCAATCGCCAGGCCGGCCACGTCCTGCGGCGTTTTCAGATACGGTGCGTCGCTGGCCGGAGTGCGTTTTTTGCCCTTGGCAAAAGCACAGAACTTGCAGCGGTAAGTGCACAGGTTGGTGTAGTTGATATTGCGGTTGACCACGTAACTGACCTGGTCACCACAAATCGACTCACGCATGCGGTCCGCTGCCTGGCAAACGGCAAAGTATTCATCTCCCCTGGCATCAAACAGGCGGCTGATCTGGGCAATGCTCAGGGTGTTACCGTGCTCTGCCTGGTGCAGAATTGAACTCAAAGCGGCGGACACGTGGCGGCGATTGATGCGTATGTGGGAGGCAGATGGCGCCGTCCCGAAGTCGCGCGGGACTTCTACAGACGTTCCGCTCAGCCAATTGTCTTCGCGCGCCAGGCCGGCAGTGTCAGACAGCTTCAACACGAAAGGCCGCACTTCGTCAGCCAGCCAGGTTTGTGCTGCGAGCGCGTATTCGGGGTAAATCGTCAGCCGCTGCTGCAAACATTTGCCGGCTGCCCTGGTTTCCTCCGCTAAGACTTCGAGCTCAGGCCAGGGCGATTCGGGATTGACATGATCGGGCGTGAGTGGGGACACGCCACCCCAGTCGTTGATGCCGGCTGCTATCAGGCGTGCCCAGCCCCCCGCGTTAAGGTTGGGCGGGGCCTGGATACTCATTGCAGGGCCGAAAATGATGCGCGCCATGGCCACGGTCCAGAGCATGTCTTCCGCTGCCGGTGGCGTAACCCTGGCCATCTTGGTATCGGCCTTGGGCACGAAGTTCTGGATGATGATTTCCTGGATATGGCCGAACTTCTGCTGCACATCCCTGATCGCCAGCAATGAATCCAGCCGTTCCTCGCGCGTCTCGCCAATACCAATAAGAATGCCGGTAGTAAAGGGAACCTTGGCCTGGCCCGCGTCCTCCAGGGTCTGGATGCGCACCGCCGGATCCTTATCCGGTGAACCATAATGCACCTGCCCTTTCCCGCACAACCGCGGCGACACGTTTTCCAGCATGATGCCCATTGAGGCGGACACCGTGCGCAACATGGCAATCTCTGCCGGCGTCATGCATCCGGCGTTGATGTGGGGCAGGAGTCCGGTTTGCTGCAAAACTTCCCGTGCGACGTGAGCGACGTACTCAAGCGTCGTGGCAAAGCCCATCTCGGCCAGCATCTTCCGGGCCGCCTCGTAGCGCAGTTCCGGTTTCTCGCCCAGCGTGAACAAGGCCTCCTTGCAGCCCATTTCCTTGCCCTGCCGGGCAATGGCCACCGCTTCTTCAACCGACATGTAGGCTGAAGAAAGATGTTTGGGCTCGGTCGCAAACGTACAGTAATGGCACAGATCACGACACAGCCGGGTCAGCGGAATGAATACCTTGCGCGAATAGGTGACGATGTTGCCATGGCCGGCATCGCGCAGGGTTGCTGCCTGGATACACAACTGTTCCAGCGGGACAGTCGCAGCCATGCTATGGATTTCTGCCTTATTCATTTCCTAAACCTCATTGATAATTACCGCCAGTCTCTCGCGGTCCCTGTTGTGCAGAAATTTCCACGTTTCCGTGTGTTGGAACTCCTCATGCTGCCGGTAAAACGCCAGCAATTCATCGACATCTTTTGGCTCGTCCATGTCCATTGCAACCGTGGGCGAATCCAGTGAAATGACTTCCTGGTGACGCGACCTGGCACTGGCACAATGTAGCGCAAAACTGTCCGGGCCATAACAAAACTCGAACGCTTGCCGGGCATCCAGGAACAGGCAGTTGGTGCCGCCACGATCCGTGGAGGGGCTGATTCCTATCATTTCGCCAGCACAGCTTCCTGCCTGGTCGAGAAAAATCCCAGCCAGGCGGTCCAGTTCAGTGCCGGTCAAAAGCGGAATGTCGGAATGAATGATCACCAACCGGCGTCCTCCGTTTCGGCGGATGGCCTCAACCCCAAGGGCAATGGCCGCGTTCATGTCGCAGTTGCCATTCTCCTCCACCAACAGCAGCCCCCGCTGCCGCGCCAGTTCAGCCACCCGCGGGTCCCCGGTCACGATGGCAATTCCCGAGACCGCCTTGCTGGCATCCAGGGCGTCCAGCACATCCTTCAGCATGGCCAGGGCAAAATCCTCACGCTTCGGTCCAAGATACTGCTGCAGGCGTTGCTTTGCCATCGTCAGCCCCTTGACCGGAACCAGTGCCCACAGGTGTTCATCAACAGGATCCCGAGTTGAAGCCAAACAGATCCCGGAGTTTTTGCTCAGCACCTGGTTACTCAGGTTCGTACGCAGATCACCTGCCTGGCGCGGTTTAAACCGCGTAGGCAGAGAGCACCTTGTTCAGGTGTTTGGAGACACGTTCCGAATGTTCCCGGTCCAGGGCGTGGTGCGGGGTGATTTCAGACACCATGGCAGATTGCAGACTGGGGTGATTGCCAGAATAAATCAGGCCGATTGGAATTCGCGATTGTTGAACCAGGTCGTATATGGCCGAGAAGGCCTTGCCACGGTGACTGTTGCAATATTCGGGATCGGCATCCACGTCGTACGCCTTTTTCATCCATTGCGGATAGGTGTCATTGTACGTTACGCACGGCGACAACACCTCGATGAACGCCATTCCCTTACCATCGCGAGCGTGGTTCAAACCCATCAACATCAAGTGGTTGAGTTGGTCCGAACGTGTCGTTATTGCACGCGCCAGGAAGGTTGTGCTCTGGATCGACAAACCCAGCATCATGGCATCCAGCGGTTCTTCCTCAGGCGCAGACACGGATACTTCCTTGGTCGGTGAATCCTGCCCCTTGGTGAGGCCGTAAACGCCGTTATTCATGATGACATAGAGCAGGTTGGCATTGCGTTTAAGACCGTGTAACAAATGGCCACCACCAATGGCGTAACCATCGCCGTCACCACCAGCCGCAATGATGGTGAGCTCGGGATTTGCCAGTGAGGCGCCAATTGCAGTCGGCAGCACCCGCCCGTGCATGGAATGATAGCCATAGGCGCCAATATTGTTCTGCACGGTTCCGGAACAACCGATACCGGCAAGCACCAGCGTGTTGTGCAGTTCCACCCCGGCCTGAGTCATGGCATGCTGGATGGCGGCCTGAACTCCGAAGTGCCCACAACCGGCACACCAGATCGGGTGGCCTACTGCATAGGTCTTGGACATGTCTTCCGCTCCTTGTCCATCAAAACTGCCATCATCTCCCCGGCGGTATACTGCAAGCCATCGTAGCGCAGGATGCTGACGATATTTTCTGGCCGCGCCCCTGCACTACGCAGCAAACTTGCTAACTGCGCGCCTTCACTCTGTTCGATTACATAGACCAACTCATGCTGGTTAACAAAATCAATCGTATCCTGTAGCACCGGCCACAAGGTACGGGGCCGGTGACCATGGAAATAGTGGCCCTCTGTTTCCAATCGATCCATGGCCTCCTTGATCACACCACCCAGGACGCCAGTACAGACAACTCCCACTGGCGCAGCACTGTCGCCCCACTCAACTGCTTTTGGTAACTGCGGTTTGACCGTTTCAATCTTGCGCGCGCGTTTGTCCATCATGCGGACGCGATTTCCCGGTTCGGTGGTGACCCTGCCCCATTCATCCCGCTCATTGCCGGTGACGAGATTCATTGCTCCTTTTGTCCCAGGAAACGCCATGGGCGAGATGCCGTCCGCAGACATCTGGTAGCGGCGGTATTCGTCGATTTCTGCCAGTTCGCTTGCGCTGATGCGTTTGCCCATATCGATGTTAACTGCAGCCAGATCGAACCGGGGCACGGTGAAATTGTCGTGACAGACCGCGTCCAGGGCCACGATCACAGGGCACTGGGCGCGACTGGCCAGGTTGGTTGCCAGTACTCCGTGCTCGAAACATTCTGCCGGGTCACCGGGCGCCAGCACGATGTGCGGATAATCGCCGTTACCACCCCGTGTGAGCATGTTGATATCACTCTGTTCAGGCTTGGTGGGCATGCCGGTGGACGGGCCGGCACGCTGGCAATCAATGATGACAATCGGTATTTCCGCGGAACCACAGTGACCAATGCTCTCCTGCATCAGCGCAATTCCCGGCCCGGAAGATCCGGTCATGGCGCGGACCCCGGTGAGCGCCGCCCCGATAACGAGATTGATCGCCGCAAGCTCATCTTCCGCCTGCATCACCACCCCGCCTACGGCGGGAAGGTTGCGCGCAAGAAAATTCATCACGTCAGTCGCCGGAGTAATCGGGTAGCCAGCAAAGAACCTCCCGCCGGCAACCATGAAACCCATCGCTACGGCATGGTTTCCAGAGATAAACACCCTTTCGCCCTGAGGTTCCTTCTGCGGTAGCGTCACTATTGATCGGTTTCCGCTGATGCCAGCGGTGTCAGCGAAAGCCTGACCTTCGCGCAGAGCACGCATATTGGGTTCGCGTTCAGTGTCACTGAGTTTCTTGAAGTGATTGCGCAAACAAGCTTCCACCTCTTCGTCCGGCAGGCCAATGATACGACCCACCAAACCAAATCCCAGGCTGTTCTTGAACAGGTCCTGGCGCAGGACCCGCACTGCCAGACGGCTGAAAGGCACCGGGATAAACAGCGCGGTTTCCGGCACCAGGCCCGGTGGCAAAGCTTCGCGCGAACTGTCAAAAACAACCACGCTGTTGGCGGCCAATTGTGCCGAAGCCTTTTGTACTGCCTCAGTATCAAAAGCAATCAGGAGATCAATTTTATCTCCGAGGCAACTTCTGCACTCGCTGGATGCGCGCATGAATGCTGCTGCGTGGCCTCCCTTGATGCGCGAAGCGATATTGCTGGTGCGGTAAATCGAGTAACCCCGGTTTAACAGAGCCTTCGACAGCAAAGCAATAATGGTCAACGATCCGTCGCCACCCTGCCCGCCCACCATTATGGTGAGGTCATCACGAGCCTCCCCTTGCAACAAATCCTTGTCAACCACGGCACTGATATCGTACATAGCGAGAGTCATTCGCCTTCACCTTCTTTTGTACCCTTTGGCGCACCGGGGCCAGTGGTAAAAAATGTCTTTGGACAGAGGCTTCCCAACGCAACCCGCTCAGCATGAGTGGGCATTAACGGCGGGAGCGGCCGGTTCATTTTCTTGTCAGCAGACAGTTTGTTCATCAGGAACTCGCCTCTGGGTTCATCGGATAATGGGCGGGTTTCCAGCCAACCGGCGGCCAGGGCCGATTGAAATGCCTCGTGTCCCCGCCTGGTGCGAATCAGCGTGTAGGTCCAGCCATCCAAACCGATCCCCCCAGCCCCGATGTCGGCATTTTCAGCACCGTAATCCAGGCAATACAGACAGGCAGGCCGCGCCCATTCACGGTATTTCTTGAGACTGACATTCTTGACTTCCTTGTTTGCCAGTCGAATGACGACCTTGCCTTTGATATTGATATTTTCAATGCTGGACGGGTCTTCTCCAATTATTTCGGCCAGCTTGTTGATGCTTTCATTGGAAAAGCTTTCAGAACAGAACAGGCCCAAAGTTAACGCAATATTCTTGCGATACCAGGCGCTGACGGTAAGCCTTATGCTGGAATTTTGCTGCAGGCGCACGCCGTCTATCTGGCAAGGCACACCCACCACGGCAATAGGTCCGAAATTCTGTTGCATCGCTTCCTGTAAAGCCAGGGTATTGGGCGAATAGGTATATCTGGAAGCTGCGCAGGACAGCACGTCTTCGCGGGTTTTGGCCAGCTTGTGCAAACCGACCTGGCGGTTATCTGGATATACCTTGCCAAGGACAGCGCCCTTGATTGCGCCAATTTCCATTTGATGCAGGATAATGGCGGAGACAATGCCGCCATCCTGGGATTTTTCCCGGATCGTGGGGTCAGTCGAACGGGCATACAGTGCATAAGCGTAGGGCCCATACCCATGATCGACACTCGGCTCCTGCAGCCCGATAAATTCTTTCATGTCATTGTCAGCCGGGCGCAATACCGGGCAGACTTCAGCACAAAGCACGCAATCAACGCAGGCGCTGGCCCGGGTAGCGACGGGCTTTTCATCCGTATAGTCGAAAACATCAACCGGGCAGATCGAAACGCAAGCCGCGCAACCCACGCATTTTCCCGGTTTAACGACTTCCTCCATCAACATTTCATAGGCCGGAAACCCGCCCCGATTCAGTTCAGTTCTCCAGGCAAAAGCCCACTCATGCGGGTTTGCACGCTCATCCAGCAGTCGTCGATATCGGTCAATCACCTGGCCGGAAGCCTTATTCAGGGGATGGGCATTTTCAGCCTCACCCTTGGTGGCGACGGTCTTATCAATCCAGTTATTGGTTAATTTCATGGAATAAGCATCTGGTTAAGATCACAACCGGCCTTGTGGCCAGCCGGGCCCGCACTGCTTAGAGATTTTCATGCAAGCAGGGAAACTTTGGAAAGCAAGTACAATCCACTGCAATACCTGTGTTTTTAACAGTATTTGAATAATGTTCAAACTCCCAGCGATGATAACAAAAACAGTGCGTGTTGCAAGACGAATTGAAGGCTATACGGATTGCTACATCCACATTCCCACCATTATGATGAAATCGGTATATCGTACAAGTTTAATACTTACCCCGGATTTGGTGAATCAATGCAAATAGGAATGATTGGGCTGGGCCGCATGGGCTCGAATATGGTACTGCGCTTGCTCAGGGACGGGCACGATTGCGTGGTTTACGACGAAGACCCGGCCAGCCGTGAAAAGCTGGCGACGTCCGGTGCCGTGGCCGTTGACTCGCTGGCGGCCCTGGTGGCCGCGCTGGACCGACCAAGGCCCATCTGGATGATGATTCCGGACAAGGTGGTCGATTCGGTCATAGCCAGGCTGGCGGGCCTGCTGGAACGGAACGATATCCTTATTGATGGTGGCAATTCGTATTTTCCGGATGATGTTCGCCGCGCCCGGCAATTGGCTGGACAGGGCATAGCCCATGTCGATGTCGGAACCAGCGGCGGGGTGTGGGGGCGTGAACGTGGCTACTGCCTGATGATTGGCGGCGAGGCCGGCACCGTGCAACACCTCGACCCGATCTTCCGCACGCTGGCGCCAGCGCATGATTCGGTTCCGGCAACGCCGGGCAATGCCCTGCCGGGCAGCACCGCTGACCAGGGCTACCTGCACTGTGGCCCGCACGGCGCCGGACACTTCGTGAAAATGGTTCACAACGGGATCGAATACGGATTGATGGCCGCCTATGCGGAGGGATTCGCCATGATGCACAAAGCCGCGGACAAGTCCCCGGACGCCGACCCGGCAGCACAAGCCGCTGCAGTGCAACTTGATGTCACCACGGGCGAGATTGCCGAACTGTGGCGACGCGGCAGCGTCGTGGGCTCCTGGTTGCTGGACCTTGCAGCGCAAGGCCTGGCCGGGGATTCGGATTTGCACAGTTTTAGTGGAGAAGTCAGCGATTCCGGCGAAGGCCGCTGGACGGTAAAGACCGCCACCGACATGGGTATCCCGGCCCATGTTCTCACCGCTGCCTTGTTTGAGCGCTTCAGTTCCAGGGGCGAAGCCGGGTACGCAAACCGCATGCTCAGCGCCTTGCGCTTTGCGTTCGGCGGCCACCTGGAAAAGAAATAGCGCGCGATGGACTGCCAGTCGCTGACATCGCCGGCAGTGGTCGCCAGCGCAGCCGCTGCACACATTGCCAGCTGCGCCATGCAGGCCATTGATGAACGCGGCCGTTTTACCCTCGCGCTCAGCGGCGGCAGCACCCCCTGGCTAATGCTGAACCATCTCGCCCGGCTGGATCTGCCGTGGGACCGTTTTCATATTGTCCAGGTAGACGAACGGGTTGCACCCGATGGCGATGAGGAGAGAAACCTGACGCACATCCAGGCCCAGTTCACCAGCCGGATCGGCATTCCACCCGGCCAGGTGTACGCTATGCCGGTACTGCAAGATAACCTCGATGCGGCCGCCAACAGCTACATGCACACGTTGCGCGGCCTTGCCGGCATACCGGCGATTCTTGACCTCGTTCACCTCGGACTGGGAGGCGACGGGCACACGGCATCATTGTTTCCGGGCAACCCCGTGCTGGACTCGCTGGCTCGAGACGTGGACATTGCCCGTGTTGAGCATCAACGCACGCGTATGACGCTGACTTATCCCGTCATCAACCGCGCCCGCAATATCCTGTGGTTGATCAGCGGGGCAGATAAAGCCGGCATGCTGCAGCGCGTGCTCGCGCACGACCCGTCAATTCCGGCCGGACGTGTCAGCCAGGACCAGGCGACCATTTTTACCGACATTCCATTGCTTACTAGTTAATTTCGTTGCTTACTACAATCATTCTATTGCTAACAAACTGGGACAGCGCCACTGATGAATACTCATTCCAAGCTCAAACTAGGCTACAAAGCATCGGCTGAACAATTCGGCCCCCGCGAACTGTTGGAGTTTTCGGTCCTTGCAGAGGAAGTCGGCTTTGACTCGGTGTGGGTCAGTGATCACTTCCAGCCGTGGAGACATCCCGGCGGACACGCCCCATTTTCGCTGTCATGGCTGGCGGCATTGGGCGAGCGCACGTGCAGAATTGCCATGGGCACCAGCGTGGCAACACCCACATTCAGGTATCCCCCGGCGATTATGGCGCAAGCTTTTGGAACCCTGGGCGTGCTTTATCCCGGACGCGTTATTTTAGGTGTCGGTACCGGCGAGTCGCTGAACGAGGTATCTGCTACGGGAATGGAGTGGCCGGGTTTCAAAGAGCGCTTCGAACGGCTCAAAGAGTCATTGGAATTAATCCGTCTGTTGTGGACACAGGAACGGGTGTCCTTTTCAGGTAATTATTTCCGCACGATAAATGCGACCATTTATGACCGCCCTGAAGAACCGGTTCCCATCTACATTGGCGCTGCCGGGCCAACTGCGGCCAAACTTGCCGGCCAGGTTGCCAGCGGGTTTATTTGCACCAGTGGAAAAGCACCCCAGCTCTACACTGAAACCCTGCTGCCCAATGTGCAGGCGGGGCTTGACGAGTCTGGCCGGGGCATGCACGACATTGAAAAAATGATCGAAATGAAAGTATCGTTTGACCCGGACATTGACAGGGCCAGAAACGATACCCGGTGGTGGGCGGCCCTGGCGCTGTCACCACAGGAAAAAACCAACGTAGAGGACCCGCTGCAAATGGAGCGGCTGGCGGATGCCTTGCCGCTGGAGCGCATCACCAGCCGCTGGATCGTTTCCGCTGATCCGCAAGAGCAGGTGGAGCGTATCAGGCCCTATATTAAACTTGGCTTCACCCATCTGGTGTTCCATGCGCCGGGCGCGGACCAGGAGAAATTCCTGCGCCTGTACGCCGACCAGGTGCTGCCGCTACTGCGTAAAGAATTCGGTTGACAGCGCGCGTGACCGCAGGCCGATTACCCGTCGTCTTCCGGTGAATTCGCCTGCGCTACTCATACACCCCGTTACGGACCTGCCGCTGGTCCGTAGCGGAGACAATCTCGCGCTGCTGATCGGCACTGCCTGTGATCGTGCCGGCTTCGCCCTGCGGGATGGAGACGTGCTGGTGCTGGCACAGAAGATCGTTTCCAAAGCGGAAGGCCGGCAAGTGCTGCTGGCTGATGTAGAGGTTTCCCCGGAAGCGGTGAAACTTGCCGAAGAAGTGGACAAGGACCCAAGGCTGGTTGAACTCGTCCTGCGGGAATCGGACACCATCATACGCAAGACGCGCGGCGTGCTGATCGTGCGCCACCGGCTGGGTATCGTCAGCGCCAACGCGGGGGTTGATCAATCCAATATCTCCCACGACGGAGGCGAGTCGGCACTGCTGCTTCCGCTGGATCCGGACCAGTCCGCCCGGCGCTTGCGCGCTGACTTTGCCGCGGATCAGGGCTTAAACCTCGGTATCATCATCAGCGACAGCATCAACCGGCCGTGGCGCATGGGCACGGTTGGAATAGCGATCGGCAGCGCGGGCATCACGGTGCTTGATGACCGGCGGGGACAGACCGACATGTTTGGCCGGGAACTCAAAGTCACGATGATCAACCGCGCGGACTCCATTGCGACAGCGGCCATGCTGGTGATGGGTGAAACCACCGAACGCGTTCCTGCTGCCGTGGTGCGGGGCTTTCCTGCGGAAAGGTCGGCGCAGGTTGCGGCGGACTCTCTGCGGCCCCTGGCCGAAGACTTGTTCAGGTAAGCATGGGCACAGGGCGCTATCTCGCCATCACCGGCGGCGTGGGCGGCGCCAAGCTGGCGCTGGGCCTCTCTAAAATCCTGCCACCGGAGCAATTGGCTTTTGCGGTCAACACCGGCGACGATTTCCGCCATCTTGGCCTGCATATCTCGCCGGATATCGATACCCTGATGTATACCCTCAGCGGCGAGAACAATCCGGAAACCGGCTGGGGCAGGAAAGGCGAAAGCTGGCAGTTCATGAACGCCCTGGCGCAACTGGGTGGCGAGACCTGGTTTCAGCTCGGGGACAAGGACCTTGCCCTGCATGTCGAGCGCACCCGCAGGCTGGCAGCCGGACAGTCGCTCACACGTTGCACCTCAGCCCTCGCCGCGTCGCTGGGCATTGCGCATCCCATCTGGCCCATGTCCGATGACAGCGTAAGCACACAGGTGCTCACGGCCGGTGGGCCGCTGGCTTTCCAGCACTATTTCGTGCGCGACAAATGCGCCCCGGTGGTCACGGGCTTTGCATTCTCCGGTTCAGGCGACGCTAAGATCAACCCGGAAATACTCCATTGGCTGGACCAGCCTGACCTCGCCGGCGTCATCCTCTGCCCTTCCAATCCCTTCGTCAGCATTGATCCCCTGCTCTCAGTGCCCGGCATGCGCGAGCGGCTGGCAAGGTGCAAGGCGCCCGTCATTGCGGTGTCACCCATTGTTGCCGGCGCTGCCATCAAGGGGCCTGCCGCCAAGATGATGCATGAACTGTCGCTACCGGTTTCGGCCACGTCGGTACTGCGGCACTATGCCGATTTTCTCGATGGCTTTATCGTGGACGCTTTGGACGCGGGGCTGCAGGGCGAAATGGGTAGGTCCGGAGTCGCCATCAAAAAGGCGCAGACCGTGATGGACAGCCTGGAGGACCGCGTAGAGCTGGCCCGGGTTTGCGTGGAGTTTCTAAGCCAATCTGTAAAAGCGCGTCGCCGTATCGTGGAATAAAGCACTTCGTTCTGACGCGGAATATTTCGCAGTGAGGCGCTTGAACGCATTCCACAATACCGTGTAGGAACACGACGCCTTGTCCACCGGAAAATCGCTCTCGAACATGCAACGACCGGCACCGAACAGTTCTATGCAGGCGCAGAAATAAGGCGCCATAGCCGCGGCCAGCTCAACTGAACCGGGTGGCGCCGCTCTCTTGTGCCAGCCGAACCCCGCCAACGTGAGGGTCCGGCCACCGAGCTTGACGCAGACGTTTTCGCAGCGGGCCAAGTCCGCCATGTCCCTGCGCCACGCACTGAACACTTCTTCGCGCTGCCCCGCATACGGGCCAATGCCCAAAGGCCCGGCCATGTGGTTAAGAGCTATGGGCAAATCCGGAAAGGCTTGCGCCAGTTCGGTGAGCTGCGGGATTTGCGGGTGGAACAGCCAGGCGTCAAAGCTCAGGTCCAGACCTTGCACGCAGGCCAGTCCCTGGCGGAAGTCAGCAGTCTGCAACAGGTTCCATACCGGCTTCGTATGGGCGTTGTGCACCTGCTCGCTCGCATCCCAGGCACTGGCATGGCGCACGCCGCGAAAGCGTTTGCTCGCCGCCCTGTGGGCTTCGAGCACAGGCTGCACTGCAGCGCCCAGTGCCAGGTCCGCAAAACCGACTATGCCGGCCGCCACGTTGACCTTCCCCCCCGGGGCCGGGTACACGCCGGCGACACTATCGACGAAATCGGTTTCTCCTACCGGCCTGAGTTCAAGTGGACCCTCCGTGCGGTAGAACTGCAGGCACTCCACGAACACGCTGCTGACCACCTTGTGGCCGCCCCCAACATTTCCGCTGATATCCTGCAGGAATTCATCGACGAGGTAGCGGTTATCGGGGTAATCCCACAGATGATGGTGGCAATCGCAGATGGGCAGTTCCGGCTCGAGGACAGCCTCCCGGGTCAACTCCAGCCAGGCACTCCGGTCGGCCATGCTCAGGACGCCGGCCGCCGGCCGGCCTGAACACGGGTACAGTGACTTGTTCCGACCAGGCCGCAAACGCTACCTCGACGCGCAATCCGCTGCGCACCTCATCCACGTCGCATCCGTTCACCTGGCTCATCATCACCGGGCCTTCATCCAGCTTGATCAATGCAATGACATAGGGAGTGTCGGCTGCGTAGGCTTCCGCCACTGGCCGCCGCACCACGGTCCAGGTCATTACCGTGCCGAATCCGCTGGCCTGCTCCCACGCCGGTTCGCGCGCCATGCACCCGGTGCAAAAACTGCGCGGATAGAACTGATACTGGCCACAGCTGCCGCAATGCTGGATGAGCAACTGGTGTTTGCGGCAGGCATCCCAATACACCTGGCTGACCGGGGTTGGGTGTGGCAGGAATTTTCCCGCGTTCGCTGTCATCAGTCCCGCTCCCTGCCCAGTATCAAGGTGGAGTGGCTGGACATGATGCCGCCCTGGGCATGGACCAATGCGACCTCTACCTCCCCGACCTGCCGCTCGCCGGCAGCGTGACGCAATTGGGTCACGGCTTCCGTCAGGGCAAAAATTGCACCGGGATGTCCGGGATGACAGTGCGACAGCAGCCCGCCATGGGTATTCATTGGCAATGAGCCTTCCAGCGCGGTTTCACCTGCTGCGACAAATGACCCTGCCTCGCCCTTGGCACAAAAACCGAGATCTTCCAGCTCGATCAGCACCACCGGGGTAAAGCAGTCATAAATTCCCGCGACGTCAATGTCCGCCGGGCCCAGCCCCGCCATGCGGAATGCCCGGCGTCCTGAATCAGCTGCAGCTGAAGCAGTCAGGTCGTGCGCCTGACTGATGTGTTCATGACTATGACCTTCTCCTGCGCCCAGCAGATACACCGGGTGATGCCGGAAATTCTTAGCCCGGCTGGCCGAAGTAAGGATAACCGCGGCACCACCGTCCGATACCAGCGAACAATCCAGCAGGTGCAGAGGATCGGCGATCATGCGCGAATTGAGCACGTCATCGATGCTGATCAGCTCGCGCATTTGTGCGGCGGGATTCCGCGCCGCATGCCGGCGCGCGTGCACGGCTACGGCAGCAAACTGCTCCGGCGTTGTTCCATAGGCATCCATGTGGGCACGGGCGATCAGCGCATAGTAGGCCGGCACCGTTGGCCCGTAGGGAATCTCGAATTCGCGGTGACCGGTGGACGACTGCATTTGCATGGCCTGGTCACGGCTCAGCCCGCTGCGCAGGCTGTCGGCAAGGCAGATCAACACCGTTTCGCACACACCTGCCGCAATGGCGTTGGCGGCATGGTACAGGCTGGAATAGGTAGTGCCCCCGCCAGCGCTGGCGCTGATGCAGTAGCGGGGAAAAATCTGCAGGTACTCGGCCAGCACTTCCGCCTGGTACATGTGCGGCTCGGCCATGGAATTACAGGTAACCAGGCCGTCCACCTCGTTCTTGCTGATTCCGGCGTCGTCCAGCGCACGCAGGGCCGCTTCGATGCACAGTTCGGTGGAGCTTAGTCCCGGTACTTTCCCAACTTCGGTGTCAGCCGCTCCGACAATTGCTACTTTGCCACGCAGGGTATCCACAGCTACTCCGGTCTACGCACTTCGCCGCGGAAAGCACACGGTGGCGTTGCCGGGCAGGATCTCCTCGCCCTTCTGGTTCCTGATGAACAACTTGAGCGTGACCCGGCCTTGCGCAGCATCCACCGCAGCCACGGAGCCGCCGGAATACAGGACATCGCCAATATATGCAGCCTTGCGATTGCTGTATTCAAGCGATTCCAGGTCGCCATCTTCACCCAGCCAGTCGGTCACGCACTGGCTCAGCCAGTCCCCCATTTGCGGGCCGGCGATCACCAGGCCAGGGTAGCCTTCCACTTCGGTGGCATAGGGATAATCAAAATGAATTCGGTGCGCATTCCACAGCACGGCGTTGTACAGGAACAACTCCACGTTATCGACGTTGAACTCACGTTCCGGCAGGGCATCGCCCGGATGAATATGGTCGATTCGCGCCATTTCGTTTAACGCATGATCCGCGTGGTTTTTTCAGTGACCACGGGCAAGCCTTCGGCGTCGACGATTTCCGTCGTTACTTCGTAAAAAATCAAAGGGCCCTGCGACCCCTGTTTCTCATAAATATCCGTCAGGGTGCGTGTAGCTACCAGCACATCACCGGGAAAGATGCGCTGGTGCCAGGTCAGCTTGACGCCACCCGCCATGGCCCGCTTGAGCGGGAATTCCGGCACCAGCGGGTCAATTGAAATTCCGTCCGGCGTCAGTTTATCCATCTCAACCACATCCCAGAATAAAGAAATGTGGAACATGGGCGGAGCTTCATCGCCTGCCAGGTACTTCTTTCCGCGCTGACCCGTGGCAACGGCATACTTGCGAATATCCCGGCGCGTGACGAGTTCCGTCCTTGGCGGGGAGGACTTACCAATATTTGCCAGCAATCCAGGATTGAGCAGGCTGGTCAAAACGGGACGTCGAGCGCGAGGTGCCGCACTGCGATCTGCCATTTACCATCGACTTTCTTCACCAAGTCACGATACACACCGCTGGTCATGACGTTGATCTTGCCGTGCTCGGACTGGAATGCCACCAGGTTGGACACGACCCTGGCCGAACCTTCCTCAGCCGATTCAAAGTAGATATTGGAGATCACGTGGCGGCGATCTTCGGAGTGTGAGTTCATCGAGTCGGTCATCAGCTTCATGATGGCCTCGCGGCCAACAAACGGAGGAATTTCCCCTGCGCCCTTGATCTCCAGCTCAAAGCGGGCATCGCTGGTGAAACAAGGCTCCATCAGCGCGACATTGCGCTGGTCCAGGCCGGAAACGGCCTTGGCAAGCACTTCGTGAATGGCAATGATGTCTATGGGATTCATGGCTTTTCCTGTCAGGTCAAATTAGGTGGGCTTATTTGAAATCGGCCATTTCCAGCACACTGGCATGGAACAGCCTGCGGGCCTGGAGCAAATCCAGCCGGCCATCAAAGTATGCGGCCGTGCGCAGGCCAATCAGCAGGGCGTAGGCAACTTCAGCGTTGTCGCTGGCTTCCGCCTGTTTGCACCCCGCCTGCCTGAACAACTCTTCCAGGTAATTCTTGCAAAAGAGATCCAACGCGGATTTTTCAGCATGCAACTGGCGGTCATGCACGGCCACGCCAAAACACTCCAGCATGAATCCTGTCTCTGAGTTGGTGATGCCCTTGCCGGCAAAAAACAGATCCGCCAGGTAGTCTACCTGTTGCATCGGCCTGGCCTTGCGGAAGCTGTTGATACGCTCGATGATGCGTTGCGACACCACGTTGAAATAATGAGCGAGAATGGCGTCCTTGCCGGAAAAGTAATAAAGCAGATGGCTGGCTGTCATTCCCGCCTTGCGCGCAACATCCCGCAGCGTGGTGCTGGAGTAGCCGTTGCGGATGATGCAGTCATGAAAGGCGTCCAGGATCAATTCCCGCCGGTTATCCCCGCGGGAACCCGCCAGGGCACTGGGATCTTCTTCTTTCACTCTTGTGGTCATATATGTGCATGGAACCCGGGAAACTTTCACCAGCCCTGAATTAGTGGCCTGTAACAGAGAAATCGAAAGCAGCTCGCTCGATCTGGCGGCGTCTGGCTTGGTCTTCACTCGGCCGATAGCTATAGCTATCAACCTCGCTCCAGACCGGCGCCAGCCACCGTCATCCCGTCGCGATCCCTCTTCCACTTTCTCTGTTACAGGCCACCAAGGATGGCCTCAAAGCTTACAGGACTCACCTCCATCAATCACGAAAACACTGCCGGTAACGAAATTGGCGCTGTCCGAGGACAGGTAACAAATCAGCGGGCCAATTTCGTGAATTTCTCCCATGCGCCGCGCGGGTATTTTTTTCAGGCGGCGCTCAAGCATTTCAGCGGATTCCAGCACTGCCTTTTGTGCATCGGTCACGAACGCACCGGGTGCAATGGCGTTAACCTGCACGCCCTTGCTGGCCCATTCAGCCGCCAGCGCCTTGGTAAACTGCAGCAAAGCTCCCTTCGACGATGAATACGAAACCAGTCCCGCCTTGCCCAAAATCCCGGAGGTCGAGGCGATATTGATGATCTTGCCGGTCCCCCTGGCAACCATGTGCTTGCCGGCGGCACGCGCCAGCACTGCAGGTGCGGTGATGTTCACGGCCAGCACCCGGTCCCATTCGCTGTCATCCTGGTCAAGAAACGCCCCGGCGGGAGCAATGCCGGCGTTGTTGACGACCACGTCGAGCCGACCAAAGCGCTCAATGGCGATCTGTGGCAGGGCGGCAACGGCCGCCCGGTCCTGCATGTCGCAGGTCTGGATGGCCACGAGACCGGGGTGATCCGCCGCAAGCTGCTCAAGTTCTTCGGTCGACCGTGCTACGGCCAGCACGCTCGCACCCTGCTCCACCAGCGCAACGGCGGCCGCACGCCCCAGACCGCGACTGGCGCCGGTGACGATGGCTACCTTGCCTTCAAGTGCATAATCGATCATGCAATTTCCCTGGTGGCGATCACACAATTTCCTCGGTCAGTTGCCGGGCAATACCCAGGCGCAAGACCTCTGATGCACCTTCGTAAATCCTCATGGGCCGCGCCTGTCGATACAGTTTTTCGATTTTTGATCCCCGCATCAGCCCCCATCGGCCCATTACCTGCACACAGCGGTCAACGACGCGTGAAGCCATCTCGCTGGCAGCCAGCTTGGCCATGGACGAATGGTGCAGCGAGGCCGCCGGATCATCAATCGCCATGTAGGCGGCGCGATAAGTCAGCAGTCGCGCCATTTCAATTTCCGTCCAGCTGTCGGCCAGCATCTGCGCCACCGGACCCAGTCGCGCGAGTGGACGGCCGAACTGCACTCGGGTGCGGGTGTGGCGCACCGCTTCTTCCAGCGCCGCCTGGGCCAGGCCGACTGCGGCGCCAGCTACCGAAACGCGGAACACCCCCAGTGTCGCCAGCACCAGGGAAAGGCCTGTGCCCTGCGCGCCCAGCCGGGCTGACTCCGGCAGGAACACGTTATCGAAATGCACCTCGCCCAGTACATGCGGCGCAATCAACTCCGGGCTGGGTGAAACCGACACGCCTTGCGCATCTGCCGGCACCAGCAACATGGTGAATCCTGCATCCTCATAGGCAAAGACCAGGTAATAGGCAGCAAAACCGGCGTTGGAAATAAACGACTTGCTGCCGTTGAGGCGCAAGCCGCCGTCAACTACCGTCACTTCGGTCTTGATGGATTTGAGGTCCGAACCGGCGTCCGGCTCGGTCAGCGCCAGCGCGGCGAGCACCTCGGCGCTGGCAATGCGTGGCAGCCAGTGCGCACGCTGCGCCTGCGTCCCGGCGCTGGTGATGGCGTAACTGCCAATGCCCTGCAAGGCAAACAAGGAGTCGGCATGCGAAGAGGTAGCCATCAGGGCCTCCCGCACCACGCAAATGGCCAGGGGGTCAAGCCGGGCAAACCGTCCGCCGAATTCCCCGGGCACCATCAGTTGCGTCAGTGCACTGTCGCGCAGGGCTTTGAGCACACCGGGGTGAACCTCACTCATCTCGTCGGCTGCCGCGGCAATGGGCTCTATTGACCGGGCAAATTCCCTCGCCTCCTGCTGTATTTCAAGGTATTTCGCGCCCAGGGTGAAAGGTGCCTGCCCGGAGCTCGCTTGTCCAGGGCTTGCTTGTTCCGCAGCATCGGCCGGGGCGGTGTTCTTTTGCTGTCTCATTGAAATCAAACCCCTGCTATTTCTTTGCCCGGCCCTGGAACTGCGGTCGCCGTTTCTCCATGAAAGCGGTAGCACCTTCAATCATGTCAGCGGAGCCTATGGCCTGTACCAGCATGCCAAGGCCACTGAGGTAGTTATCGCGGCACTGGTTCCACCAGACATTGGAGCTGATCTTGGCGATCTCGAGGTAACGCGGGCTCATGTATAACAACTCGTCCGCCCAGCGGGTGACTTCCGCTTCGAGCTGGTCGGCGGGAACCACTGCATTGATCAATCCCATTGCCAACGCTTCGTTCGCCTTGTAGCGGCGGCACATGAAGGCAATTTCCTTGGCGCGCTTTTCGCCCACGCTGTGAGCCAGGAAGTTTGTACCGCCGAGAACCGGTGCACTGCCGACTCTTACACCGGTTTGTCCAAAAGTGGCATTCTCGGATGCAATCGCCATGTCACAGGCTACCACCAGCTCGTTGCCGCCTCCGGCAGCCGCTCCATTTACGGCGGCAATCACCGGCCGCGGGCTGGTGCGGATCGCTTCATAGACGTTCAATGAGCCGTAAAACATGCGGCGCAGCGCTTCCGGGTCCGGTTTGCTCAAGTTGGCCAGGTAACCGCCGGCACAAAAGGCCCGGCCCGACCCGGTCAATACAATAACCCCCGCATCCGAAGCGCTCTGCACAGCGTCAATCAATGCCCGGGCCATCTCCGCGTCGTACGCATTCATGCGGTCCGGGCGGTTCAGACGAATCCAGGCAACTTCACCTCTACGTTCTACTTCGATGTCGGACATGCTTCCCTCGTTTTTGCAGGCTTGAAGAGTGGAAAAAACCCTGATTTTGCCGAACCGGAGAGGAACCAATTCCTCCCGGCTGCTTGCTTGACAGTCGGATACATTCTGTGGAAGTATTGAACAAAGTTCAAGTTCTGTTAAGCAAGAGTTTATTTTTCCGTCTGGCCCGGCGGGTTAAAGGGCTGGAAAAACAGCTGCTGAATTGTCATTCGGCAGTAACCTAACTACATCGGGTAACTACATCGGGGACACCCATATGAACTGCTTTAAATTACTCCAAACCGTCGGTATGGCGGCATGCTTGGCAGCCGCCATCACCCTGTTTTCAGTGACGAATCTGTCCGCGCAGGATGCTCAAAAGAAGGACCCCAACGATCCGGCCGCAGCCACCACAGACTTCGACAACCCCACGCTTGAAGAAATTACCGTCACCGCCCGCAAGCGGGTGGAAAGCCTGCAGGAAGTAGCCTTATCGGTCAGTGCCATGGGCGCGGAAGAGATCAAGATGGCATTTGCCACCGATGTTCGCGACCTGGTTTATATCTCCCCCAACACCGTGCTTGATGACACCAGCCAGGGTCCCGGTGGCGTGGCCGCGGCCTATATCCGCGGTATCGGTGTTTCAGAAGTGGAGAAGAACTTTGACCCCGCAGTGGGCGTGGTGGTCGACGGTATTTTCCGCGGCACGATGACCGGCAGTATTGAGCGGGCCATTGACCTGGAACGAATGGAAGTAGCACGCGGGCCGCAAGGCACCTTGTTTGGCAGGAACACCATCGGTGGCGTCATCATCATGGAGCACAGCAAACCCACCGGCGTGCTCGGCGGAAAATTCCGCGCCAACTACGGCAATTATGAAACCGGAGTGATTGATGGCCTGTTCAACTTTGGTATTGGCGATAAACTGGCGGTCAAGCTCACCGGCGCCTACCGCGACCAGAACCAGGGCTATTTCACCAACCTGAATACCGGGCGCCATGATGGCAAGTCCGAATATACATCCTGGGGTGTTAACGTCCTGTGGACCCCGGCCGAAAACATCGAGCTCGAGTATACCTACCAGCAGGAACGCACCGACCAGGATACGCCGCCCCTGTTGAACGTGGGCCAGCCCGGACAGCTGTTTTGTGACGTCCCCATCTGGGGATGGTGCTCTCCCGACACCCACACCCCCGTATCCGGAGGCCGTTATCTGACCCTGCAAGCCTATGGCTCGGATGCCACCAATCCGTTCCCCGGAGCGCCATTCACACCACCAGGTTACAACGAGCCGATCAGCTTCAATGACGCTACATTTGATGCCGATACCAACCAGTTTGAAGTGCGCTGGGACCTGACCGATGACTACCGCATCGACTACCTGATCGGCAGCTGGAAGACGGACGAGAAAGTCGTCACCGACTGGGATGGCGTGACCCAGGTCTTGTTCCACACCACGCGGCCGGCTCAGTACAAGCAGCTCAGCAACGAACTGCGCCTGACCTACGATGCCGGCGGCAAGTTGGTTTACACCGTTGGTGGGTATTACTGGGACTCGGATTACGGAATCCAGTTGCAAAGTTATATCGGTTTTGTGGTCCCGGGCCTGGTGCTGGACCTGCCCCAGTTCACCGACCAGGGCAGCAAGTCACTGGCGTTTTTTGGCGAGGGTGACTACGCCTTCAATGACAACTGGACCCTGACCCTGGGCGGACGCTGGACCCAGGACAAGAAAACTACCCAGCAAACCGGCATTGTAACGGCAGGTGCAAATGAACAATGGAACAAGTTCACACCTAAGGCCGCCATCAAATACACCATCAACGACGCATCGATGGTCTACGGCCTGTTCTCCAGCGGGTACCGTGCCGGCGGCTTCAACGGCCGGGTGGATTCAATCGAAACCGCAACGACAGCCTACGACCCGGAGACCCTGGACAATTACGAACTGGGGTATCGTTCGGAATGGGCGGACAACACCCTGGTGTTTAATGCCACCTATTTCTACATGGATTACCAGAACAAGCAGGAAGAAATCCAGCAGCCTTCGGCTACCAGCGGCACCGGCCAGGTTACGCGCGTAGTCAACGCTGCCGATGCCACCATCCAGGGCGGGGAATTTGAGCTGATGTGGCTGGCAACCGATGGCCTGACCCTGCGCGCCAACCTCGGCTTGCTGGATGCCAAGTACGATAACTTCCTGGTCAATACCGGAACCACGGACAATCCTGTATACACGGACTACTCTCATCTCGACTTCAGGCGGGCGCCGAAAACAACCTTCAGCCTGGGTGGGAATTACGCATGGGAAGTCGCTGGTGGTTCGATCACATTAAATGCTGTCTGGCATTATCTGGGTGCCCACGAAGTGGATTTTGCCAACAAACCCGAGCTTCACAACGACGCCCAGAACCTGGTTGACGCCTCGGTCGATTTTTCTAACGACAAGTGGTGGATCAGCGGATACGTGCGCAACCTGCTCAAGGAAGATGGCTACCAGATTGGTTTTGACGTAGCCGGACTATGGTCCTATGCAGCGCCCCGGACACCGCGGATTTATGGAGTTGAGGTCGGCTACCGGTTTGGCTCGAGCGAGTAGTCAGTCCTGATACCAGTGCTGCTGGTTCTGCAGGTTCGGCCCGGCAGGAACCTGTAAACTGGGCTGAAGTCGTGAAACACCTGATCCTCGCATTCTTGCGGGGATCAGTTTTTGCAGCGCTGCCTGCAGCCCCTGAATTTAATCTGGAGGATTCATAATGTCTGACGCACCAAAGCCCAAATTTGACCCGGTAAAACTCGAACAACTCAGCGTTGCTACTGACTACCCCATGGAAGTGGATGAATTCGAGCTGCTCTTCCGCGAAAACGCCTATTGCGAAATGGCCCACACCAACAAGCGCGGCTACCCGGTGGTCACGCCCATGTTCTACGTGATCAAGAACGACCATGTGATGATGAGCAGCATCAAGAAGTACCGCCACAAGGTCCACCACCTCGAAGAAAACCCGAAGATGACGGTGAGCATCCACAACGACGGCACCAACGTGCGCCACCAGAAGGCCATCCTGATCATGGGCCAGGCCAAGATCCATGATGACGATGCACTGATGCGTGAGATCCACTGGAAAATCATCGACAAGTACTTTTTTGAACTGACCACCGATGAACAGCGCGCGGCGGCCTTCGAAGCAGTGCATACACCGCTGCGCTGCATCATTGAAGTGATCCCCGAAAAAATCATGACCTGGGACCTGGGCAAGATGCTCGAGGCGCATGATGAAGGTGTCTGGTATGGCGAATCCACCAAGCTGGTGCAGAAACATATGGATCCGAAGTACCTGAAATTCTGATCTCGCAGGCAAAAAAATCAGCTTGTAATTCTAGCTTGGAGGAGTTTGTTCATGGGCCGGTGGGACGATAAGTTTGAACGACACGCGAAGAAGTGGGCATCGTGGAAAATGCAGGAATATTCCCAGCATGACCGCGTGCTGCCACGCATCATCGAAGACAAGGCGCGGCAATACCCCGATCATGTCGTGTTCCAGTTCAGGGATTATCCCATCACGTTTGGTGAGCTGAACGAGCGCATTAATCGCACGGCCAACGGCTTCCTTGCGCTGGGTGTGCAGCATGGCGACAAGGTTGCCATCATGCTGCCCAACTGCCCCGAGTTTCTCTACGCCTGGTTTGCCCTGAACAAGATCGGCGCGGTGGAAGTGCCGATCAACGTGGCGCTGAAAGGCAATGGACTGGCTTACCAGATGGTGCAGTCAGATTGCGTGGCGCTGGTGGCCGACCTGCAGTACCTCGACCGTCTGGAAGGTATTGCGGGTGATCTCAAAGCCATTCGTCACATCGTGTTCACGGACACGGACAAGAGCGGGGTCGCCACACCCGGCTGGGCGGGATTTGAATACCTGACGTTTGCGCAGTTAATGGATCATTCTGCCGAAGCCCCGAAGGTGGTCGTGCACTACAGCGATCTCGCAACCATCCTGTATACCTCCGGCACTACCGGCGTTTCCAAGGGCGTCATGTTCAGCCACCACTACTGGTATGACATCTGGGCGGAGTCGGTGAAGTATTCGCGCTATACCAACGACGATGTGCTGTACACCGGCCTGCCCTTTTTCCATGGCAACGCGCAGGGAATTACCGTGGGACCGGCCATCCTTGCCAATGCGAAGGCATTGGTTGTGGAGAGGTTTTCGGCCAGCCAGTTGTGGGAAGACTGCCGCCGCTGGAACTGCACCGAGGCCAATTATATTGGTGGCATCATCCCCATCCTGCTGAAGCAGGATCCGCGCGATGATGACGCTGACAACCCGGTGCGCCTGATGGTGGGCGCCGCTGCGCCGCAGGACGAATGGCATGCATTCCAAAAACGGTTTAACACCAAGATCCTCGAAGTGTATGGCATGACGGAATGCTACTGCTGCCTGGTCAGTCCCTATGACGAGCCCCGGGCTGGAGCGTGTGGCAAGACCATTACCGGCTGGGATGTGCGTATCGTCGATGACGATGACAACCAGTGCCCACCCAATGAAGTGGGCGAGTTCATTGCCCGCTCCAACAAGATGTTTGTTGGCACCACGGGCTATTACAAGAAACCCGAAGATACGCTCAACCTGTTCTCCAATGGCTGGATTCACACGGGTGACATGGGGCGCATGGACGAGGACGGGTATTTCTTCTTCGCCGACCGCAAGAAACAGGCAATACGCCGCCGCGGCGAGAACATTTCATCTTTTGAGGTCGAAGCCGTAATCAGTGCGCACGATGCCGTTTTGGAATCCTGCGTGGTGGGCGTGCCTGCGGATGTGGGCGAAGAAGAAGTCAAGGCGGTGGTGGTGCTCAAGCCCGGTCACAAAGTGACCGAGGAAGAGCTGATTCGCTGGTGCGAACCGCGCATGGCGTATTTTTCCATACCGCGCTATATCGCCATCAGAAGCAGCTTGCCCAAGACACCCAGCGAGCGGGTGGAAAAATTCAAGTTGAAGGATGAAGGCATTACTGCGGATTGCTGGGACCGCGAAAAATCCGGGATCAAGCTGCAGCGATAACTCGACGATATAGCCTGGGAGGAAGCACGGATGGGTGACACGGACCAGAAGCCAAGGGGCGGAACAGATCGCGGGCCAAAGAGCGGAATAACGCGGCGGGATATGCTGGTTGCTACCGGCGCCGCCACGGTTTCCCTCGGCGTACTTGCTGTGAACTCAGCTGCCGCCGAGAGCGCGGTCCAATGGGACCGTGAAACAGACATCCTGGTGGTTGGCAGCGGTGCTGCTGCCGCCAGTGCTGCCATTACCGCCAACCAGAATGGCGACAAGGTCCTGGTCATCGAAAAAGCACCCATCACCGGGGGCACTGCGGCCAAGTCCGCTGGCGTGCTGTGGATTCCAAATAATTTCACTTTGAAGGCCAAGGGCATCGATGACCGCAAGGAAGACTGCCTGCGTTACATGGTGCGCTTCTCGTATCCGCAACGCTACGATGCGGTCTGACGCCCACGCTGGGCATTACCGCTGCCGAATACGACCTGCTGGCAGCGTTTTACGACAACGCATCCAAATCGATAGACAGCCTGCGCAACAATGGTGACCTGCAGATTGGCGAGTGGCGCATGTTCGCGCTGGATCGTCCTGCCACGGATTACCTGGACCAGGTACCGGAAAACAAGGTACCTGCGGGCCGCGCCCTGGGCCCGCTGAAAAGTGATGGGACCATGGGCCAGGGCGTGGACCTGATGACGCAACTGCATGCCGGCCTGAAACGCAGGGGCGTGCCGGTGCTCACCGCCCACCGCGCAACCCGGATTGTGATGAACCCGCAAGGGCGTGTTATCGGCGTGGAATGCGATGCCGCCGGGAAAACGGTAAGACTGCGCGCCCGCAAAGCGGTGATTTTTGGCAGCGGTGGCTACGCGCACAACACTGAATTTGTCGATGCCTACCAGAAACAAAGCCTGATGGGCGCCTGTGCCATGCCATGGTCTACCGGTGATTTCATCAACATCGCCGGAGCGGCAGGCGCGCGCATGGGCGACCTGTCTACCGCCTGGCGTTCGCAGATCGTGCTGGATGAGGCATTGCAGGCCAGGACCCTGGCCGCCGGGGTTTTTTTCCCGCCGGGAGATTCGATGCTGCAAGTCAACCGCTACGGTGTGCGCGCCGTGGACGAGAACCGCAATTACAACGACCGCACCACCGTGCACGGCTATTTCGACGCCACCCAGTCGGAGTTTCCCAACCTGCTGATGTTCATGATCTATGACCAGCGCAGTGCCGAAGCCTTTGCCGGGGATTACCCGCTTGCCGGCAACGCCGACCGGCGCCAGCCACGTGCTCACGGGCAACACCCTGACCGAATTGGGTTCGCGCCTGGAAGCCCGGCTCGCGGAGATTTCCGAGCCACACCGGCGGCTTCTCCCTGTCGCCCGACTTCGTTGCCAACCTGCAGCAGACCATCACGCGCTTCAACGGCTACGCGCTGTCGGGAAATGATGAAGAATTCCATCGTGGAAAATACGCCTACGACAATGAATGGCATTTGGTTTTCTCGCCCATGCGCAGCGACACGAAATGGCCAGCCAACAAGGGACCCACGGTGACCATGTATCCCTTCCGTGACGAAGGTCCCTACTACGCCATCATCCTGGCAGCCGGTGCGCTTGATACCAGCGGCGGACCCGCTATTGATGCCAGCGCGCGAGTTCTGGATACCACTGGCAAACCCATTCCAGGTTTGTATGGCGCGGGCAATTGCATCGCCAGCCCTTCTTCAAGAGCCTATTACGGGGCCGGGCATACCCTGGGCATGGCCACAACCTTTGGCTTCATAGCGGCCAATGCTGCCCACCTCGAAGCGGTGGACAGTGCCTGAAATCCGCAACCCTGCAGGCATGAAGCGGAATCCGATGTTGCCTCGCCTGTTGCTGTCTGCCCCTTCACGCGGAATGGTTTTGGTCGGCCTGGTTTTGGCCAGCGTGGTCTTGCCCGGCCTGCTTCTGGCCGACTCTGCACCAGCCAGCCTTGCCACAGATGTAGCGCCGATCCTGACCCAGCGCTGCGTCATGTGCCACATCGCCGGAGCAGCGCAAGGCGGGCTGGACCTGTATACGAACCTGTGGGGCGCAATCGTCAACGTCAAGTCCACGCAGAGTGGGCTGGACCTGGTCGAGCCTGGTGACCCGGACAAGAGTTACTTATACCTGAAGCTCACCGGGGCTCAGCTCAGCGCCGGCGGGAGTGGTGAGCAGATGCCCTTCCAGGCAGGGCAACTCGACGCCGGGCAGTTGGAACTCATCCGCTCCTGGATAGCTCAGGGCGCCCCGAATAACTAGGTGAAAAAGCCGGAGTAGAAAGTGATGGTCGAAAACAGCGAAACGAACAAACTGATCGCTGGCTTGCAAAGCCGTATCGATGAACTGGAGAGCCGTGCCGCATTGCGCGACCTGGTCACGGACTACTGTTTGGGCTTCGATACCAAAGACTGGGATCGCTTCATCTCGATCTGGCACAGCGATGCGGTGTGGGAGATCGGCCCACCTTTTGGCACTTTTGAAGGACACGCCGGTATCCGCAAGGCCGTATACGAAATCCTTTACCCGGTATGGCGCGAAACCCATCACCTGACATCGAACCTGAGACTGAGCTTCAGCGACCCGGACCACGCCCATGGGATATGCAACGTCGATTGCATGGGCGCCACCATGGATAACGTGGTGCAGATGATCAGCGCCACGTACACCGATGATTTTGAAAGGCGCAACGGCGCCTGGAAAATCGCCAAACGCAACGTGGTGATCCACTATTTCAACCCCATTCCGGGTGCCGTAATGAGCGCCCCTGCTGTTTGAAGTACAGCACGGATTTGAGCTACCCCGTGGGCTTGGGTCAGCCACAAACTTGTTGGCAGCGACGGTCGCGGGGAAAATCGCCGAGGAGCCAATACAGGAGTCCATAGATGAGTAGGATAGGTATGCTTGACCCCACAGACTGGGACTATGAACTTCGCAGCCGTTTTGCTGCCGACGAAGCAACAGCACTGGAACTTGGTGCCATGCGCATGTTTGCCCATTGCCCGGAGATTGCCAAGGGAATCATCGCCCTGGGAGCCGGCATAAAAGCAGATCGCACTCTGCCCGAGCGACTGGTAGAGCTGGTGCGCCTGCGGGTTGCTTTTCACAATCAGTGCCGCAGCTGCATGGCGATTCGCTACCGGCACGCAGTCGCAGCGGGAGTCACTGAGGATCTGGTTTGCTCCTTAAAGAACCCACCCGATGCACCTGACCTCACCGACGCCGAGAAAGCCGCAATAGCGTATGCCGACAAATTCGCATGCGACCACCTGTCCATCGACGATGTGCAATTTGAGGAACTGCGCAAATACTTCAGCGAGGCCCAGTTGGTCGAGTTGGGCAGTTGGGTGGCCTTTTGTGTCGGGTTCGGGCGGCTCGGTGCCGTGTGGAACATGATTGAAGAATTGCCGGTAGAGTTTCAGCTCCAATCGGACAGGCCGATCACGCCCTGGTGTGGCGAACCGGTGATAGTTCGCTAAACTGAGTTCGCAATGCAATCAGACGGGAAGTGAGAGAAAGCAATGCGTGCCCCAGAGTACGTAAAGGACTTCGTTATAATCGGCAATCTGTCGATACCAGGAGCAGGAAACAGCCCCGGATTATGCGGGCTGGACACACTGCTATACTCACGTTTCGAAATTGGATGAAACCTTCAAATATTTGGGAGGGGAAATGAATGAAACTGCAATTTGGACAGATTGACGTAACGATTGAAAATGACGTGTTCTTGATGGAAGTTGGAGGTTTGGACGGGGAAACTCATTCCGGTCTGGCTAAGGCCTTCCGTGCGGCACATGAGTCTGATGCCCGAGTAATGGTTCTCACAGGGAAAGAAAAGACCTTCTTTGGCCCCCATAAATATGATTTTGACTGGGTCAAGAAGCAGAGGGACTATCGCTTTATGCTGGGGTGCATAAAGGAAGCGGAGGACATCATTGAAAACCAGCTGAATATAGAGATTCCGATCATTGCCAAGGTGTATGCGCCTGGCGCCCATAGCCTCGGAGCATCTCTCGCCCTTGCCTGCGATTTTGTGATTGCAAGCGAAGACGCAACATTCAGTGACCCGCACTGCAATCTCTTTGGGGTGCCGCCAGGTGATGGAGGAATACTGCTTTGGCCTGCTCGAATTGGAATTACACGAGCCAAAGAAGCTTTGCTCACGGGCAGAGTATACTCAGCCAAAGAGGCAGTGGAAATTGGACTCATCACCCGGATGGTTCCTGCGGACAAACTGGATGATGAAGTGGACAAGCTCGTGAACACCCTTCTTTCACAACCCCAGTTGGGATTGCAAATCACTAAGAAGTGGCTCAATCAATATCTGTACCACGATTGGACTGTCGTGGGAAGAGGGACATTGGCCGCAGAAGCTTTAGTCTGTGCCGGGGAGGAATTTATTGATTCTATAAATAAGTTAGCAGAGCAAGTGGAGAAAAGAACGCGGAGACCATTAACCCCGGTTCAGGTGGATAGTAGATATAGACGCCCCCATCTTTGGTTGAACCGAGGGCTACCATCAATGATGGATACCTCAAATTGGTAGGCTATTAAGCCCAAACCATGATGCAAAAATGGAGGCGTGAGTATTAAGGAGAACAAACACGCTTTTCCATGAAACCCGCGTGAATTTAATAGCCTTTCAACCCAGTTTTTCAGCCAGGCCAACATGAAATCTGACCTTGTTGGATGCCGGGGGCTGGATTCCACGCGCTTACGCATCTATTTCAGGCTAATTTCTACCCCCAAGGCGAAAGACACCGTGCCGCTGTCTCATTGCAGCCGGTAGGGAGAGAAAGCGATGGGTACCCAGAGTATGTAACGGACTTCGTCATCATCGGCAGCGGTGCAGGGGGACTATGCGCAGCGCTCACTGCGCGCGCCGTCGGAGCCAAAGCGCTGGTGATTGAGAAACAAGCACGATGATCGGCGGCAACAGCGCGCTGTCAGGTGGCACCATGTGGATCCCAGGAAACGCGCTGATGCGCGATGAGGGTATTCCAGATTCCGTGGAGGATGGGCTCAGGTACCTCAATGGCTGTGTCGAGGATGCCGGCCCGGCCACTTCTGCTGCACGCAAGACAGCCTACCTGACTGAAGGCGTGCGCATGATCGACTTCCTGCGGCGGCTTGGAATCCGTATTAATCGCGTAAAAAACTACGCGACTATTAGAACTGCCCGGAGGAAACACGAGCGGGCGGGCGTTACAATGCGATATCTTCAATTTCAGCAAACTCGGCAGTTACGCGACGCGGGTGCCAACCTGGCCCCGGTCATAGGCTATGTCGAAGAGTTTCCGGAACTTTCACTGGTTTTGCGGACGTGGCGCGGATTCTCGACTTTTGCACGCGTGGTTACCCGTACCGCTTGGGCCAGGCTGACCCGGCGCCCGATGGCAGCCAATGGAAGCGCCCTGATCGGGCGGGTACTCCATGCGGGTCTGAACTGCGGCATTGAGCTGTGGACGGAGAGTCCCGTAACAGACATCGTTGTGGAGGATGGCCGCGTTACCGGGGTAAAAGTGCTTCGCGAAGGTCAGGAGCGCATGGTCCGTGCGCGGCATGGAGTGCTGATCGCTGCGGGGGCTATGCCGATAACCTGGAGATGCGCAAGCGTTATGGCAGGCAACCGGCGTCAACGGACTGGACTTTTGCGAATCCCGGGGAGACGGCGCGATCGTGGTCCAAATGGCGATACGCCTGGGGGCCGCGACCGACCTGATGAACGAGGCCATTTGGATACCGATGACACTTTCGCCAGCGGGGCCTATGTATCTCGAATACGAGCGTGGGAAACCATTTTCCCTTTTGGTTGACGGTGAAGGCAGGCGCTATATAGACGAGGGCTGTTCGTACATCACGTTTGGACAGGTAATGTTATCTCAATCAACAACGCAGCACGATCCCCTCGTGGCTGATCCTGGACTCCGCCACCGCAATCGCTATACCTCTGGCATGCAACTGCCGGGCCGTACACCCAAGGAATGGCTCAGTAGCGGCTTCATGAAAAACGCGCGAACAATTCGCGAACTCGCCGACCTCTGCGGTGTCGATTCTGACGCCCTTGAGAAAACTGTTCAGCGATTTAATCAATTCGCGGCCAGCGGAATCGATGAAGACTTCCACAGGGGCGACAGCCGTTTCTCGCGCCACTTCGGCGACCCCAGGCACGGCCCCAATCCGGCGCTGGGCCCATCGAACGACCACCTTTCTATGCAGTGGCGGTCTATCCCGGCGACCTTGGCACATTTGGCGGCATTCTCACTGACGAACACGCCCGCGTGTTGCGCGACGATGGATCGGTGATTGACGGACTGTATGCCACGGCAATGCCACGGCGCCGTGATGGCAGGATTTACCCTTGCACCGGAGCGAGCATCGCATCGACTATGATCTTCGGATTCGTAGCTGCGCAGCATGCCCTCGGGCAGCTGAGTTCGGAATCGCCCGGGTTTGCCGCTGCCGGGTAGCCTTTCGCTCGGACCTGCTGGATTTAATGCATTTAACGCTTCATTTTATTGATGCATGATTGCAAATCTGCGGGTTGCCGTCTTCGTCGAAGCTGAGAGTTTCCAGCCCGTCCCAGGGCGGCGTCTCCACACGAAGCGCAACGAGGTACTTCTGTTTACTCCATTTCACGACGTCGAGGCATATCTCTGCTATCTGCGACTCCGTGAAATGCTCGCGCAAATCGGCGCGGAGGCTGCCGTCGGCGCCGGACGGACGGATGATCATAACGTTGGCAAGGCGCAGAGCGGCCTTCGCCGCGTCACTCAGGTCACTGGCCTCGTAACTGGCGATCTTTGCTACGGTCGCCTCGTCGACCCCCTTATCCGTGGCCTCCTTTAACCGCAGCGAGCCACAGATCCGGCAATCGTGGTACTGTGCGCACCGAAGCCGCACGAGCTCAGTGATCACCGGGTCGACACTCGTGGCGCGCATCACGGAAGCCGCGAAGGAATCGATCACGTCGTCGAGATCTCCTCCCCACCTCGGTAGACCTGACGGTGTTGAGATCCGTGGCAGTAGTTTGGACATCAAACGGGTACCTCCTCTCTTAGACGAATCTGAGACCACCTTCAGGCGCTCGGTCATCTCAACCACATACAGGGCAGCCGCGAACGCGTAGACTTCCTCCTCATCGAGGTGTGCTCGAAGCGCTTCTACCTGTTTGTCCGAGACAGTGCTCACCGACACCACGAACTGCTCCGTAAACTCCAGCGCAGCGCGCTCGAGAGGTGAGAAGACTTCAGAACTCTCCCACTTCGAAACCGCTTCGAGCTTCTCCGACTCAGAGCAGACACGACCGCCCGACCGGCACGCGAACCGGTATCCGCGTCCAACTCGCGACGATCGAACATCGGCACAGCTCGAGCAGCGCCGGGTCGGTTGCTTTCCAGGCGACGGCGTTCGCACGGGCAAGCTACGCTGTCGCACCCGGCTGGAGATCGCGCAATCGCTGGTTGATCATCGGCATCATTTCCTCACTAATCTTCTGTCACGACGCGGCTTACGTCTGGCCGACTCAAAATTATGAAGTTGGGTGCAGGGGCTCAATCTCGGAGTGATAAGTTGTGCCGTTGGCTGTGCACTCTGCTTGCCCGCCATCGAAGCCCAGCCCCAGTATTGGAGCTAAGCCAAACCAATGTCTCCCTCGGCATGGAGTGGGGACATTTCGCGATAACTGATGCGCCACCGGCCGCAGTTTTTACCAGTTGATCCTTGTATTCACCCCAAACCATTAACACTTGATCGGAGTAATCCCCAAGGCCG
>CAWARM010000005.1:0-134217 GCA_963784425.1 uncultured Gammaproteobacteria bacterium | reverse complement strand
TCTACTCAGAGCTGTGCGGCCAGGGGACCTCGCCGGGCCGCAGCGGCACGATATATCGGCCCGCGCCGTCGCGGCGTGACAGGGGGAACGTCCCCCGGCCCTTGGGCGGATTGGCCTGCAGGGCAGCCAACGCAGGCTCATCAACCGTAATCCCAAACCCGGGTTCGTTGCCCAGCACGATGTAGCCGTCCTCGATGTGATTGTCGAATTTCAGGCACTGTTCGCGGCCGGGATCAACCACCTCCATGCCGATGTGGTTGGGCAGTGCAGCGGCCACATGGGCCATGAAATTGGCCTGGCAGTTCATCATCGACACCGGCAGCGAGTAAGCCTGGGCGAGATTGGCCACCTGGCGGCAACCGGTCACGCCCGAATGGCCGGCAGCAACGTTCAGTACATCGACCGCCTGGTTGGCAATGAGCGCATAGAAATCCGCCACGCTGTTAACGTTTTCGCCGGTGGCGACAGCGGCTGAAACCTGTTGCGACACCAACCTCAGGCCCTGGTAGTCCCAGCGTCGCGCCGGTTCCTCTACCCAGGAGAGGTCAAATTTTTCTTCCATTTGCCGGACATAGCGCACGGCCTGCTTGGGTGACCAGTATTCATTCGCATCAATGGTCAGCACGGGATGGCTCGAAGCCGTGCTCAAGGCTTCCTGCATGATACCCAAGCGGCGCATGTCGGCTTTGAGGTCCAGGCCCACCTTGAGCTTGCCCGCGTCGATGCCGACATCCGCCATGCGGCGATAGAAAGTGAACAGGTCTTCGTCGGACAGGCAGTAATCCAGGCCGCTGGCGTAGGCCTTGACCCGCCCGTGTGCCGCGCCCAGCAGTCGCCACAACGGTTGCCCGGCGATCTTGGCTTTCAAATCCCACAAGGCAATATCGATGGCGGCCAGCGTGTAGTTGGCCGCTCCTTCGTTACCCCCTTTGTGGATATGGTCGATGATTTTCATCCACAGCCGCGTAACTTCCCGCGGGTCCTCACCCTCAATGAGGGGAAACAGGCTTTCGATGCCGCTGCCGCCAAAGCCCAGCGACAGGCCGGTAATATTTTCATCGGTCTCGATAGTCAGGATCGAACCAGGCAGCAATTCCACGCCCTCCGGAAGATTGCAGTCGGCAATCGGCCGGTCGAGCTTCATCATGTAGGTTTCGTAGCGGTAGCCCGTAATTTTCACGACGTCTTCATGCCTTGACTGGTTCCAGGGTTGTGGTACCCAGGCGTTTCCTGTTAAACGTCAGGCCAGTACCCGGTGCGTCCCCGGCAATTCCCCAGCCGGATTCAAAGCGCACATCGCTGGTTATGGGCCCATCGCCGGACTCCGGCGGGGTCACTTCCATGCTCATAAATGAGGGCATGACGGCTGCCAGGTGAACATGAATATTGCCCGGCACCGTGGTCAGCGTCACCGGTAATTCGTAGCCAAAAGCCGCATCCGCCAATTGCATGGCCCCAGTAACGCCAAAGTGGTGCATGTCGATTTCAATCACGTTGGCTGCCTGGTGGTGGAACCAGGGCAGGAAGGCGTTGAGACTTGAAAGATCCCCGCCGGCGCACACGGCGGCACGAATGCTGTCGCTGACCCGCCGGGAACCGAGGAAGTCGCCGCATTCGCTCACGCCCCGCACCCAGGTCAGGTCAAATTCTGACTCCAGTGCACGGATGTGGCGAATGGCGTCCTTGGGACGCCACCGGCCGCCGGCGTCAATCATCAACTGCGGTTCATGGGTGTGGGGCTCGAGCGCCCGGCGCAAGGAATCCAGGCGCTGCCTGTTAAGTTCCGGGTCGGAGCCGACGGACAGTTTCCCGCCACGCATGCCGTAGCTGCGGCTCACCCGAGCCAGGAAACTGGCGAAATCTTCATCGGCATCGAGCCAGCTGAGGTAGGCATTGGCCCGTGGCCGGCCGCCACCCAGCGCTTTCCACAATGGTTCGGACTGTTGCTTGGCTTTTAAATCCCAAATGGCCACATCGAGAACTGCCCGGGCATGGCCCAAGGCGGCATCGCCGTGACTTGTCATGAGTTGGCCGGCGCGCTGCCAGAACGCAGCTATGCTGCGCGGGTCTTCACCCAGCAGCAGGTCCTTACCCAGTGCCAGGATTGCCGGGCGGGCCCATGGGCTGGCGATGGCAATTCCTATCAGGCCTGCATCAGATGTCAGTTCCACCAGGCAACCACGCGCTGGTCCCAGTAAAGAGTCCCTGAACAGCGTGGCGGTGATCCCGGTAATTTTCATGCTGGGGAGGGAGCCTCTGCTCCAGCTCAGGCGGGTGTGGGTGACTGGGGATGAATCAGGAGTTTGGCCTTGAGGTCAGCCCATAAGGCGGCGGGAATGGGCTCATCCAGCAGCGCTGCATTCTGCCGCGTCTCTTGCACATTCTGCCCGCCGGGGATGACGCTTACTACCACCGGGTGGGCGGCGGCGAAGTGCAGGGCCGCACGGATGATGGGGACCCCGTGGGCACGGCACACTGCGTCAATGGCGCGCGCTCGTTCTGCAATCTCCGCCGGAATCTCAGAGTAGTTGTAGGTGGGCTGACCGGCGAGGATACCGGAATTATAGGGGCCACCTATGACCACGCCGGCGCCCCTCGCGGCGCACTGGGGAAACAGATGGTCAATGGGATCTTGCTCCAGCAGGGTGTAGCGGCCGGCCAGCAGGAACAAATCGGGATCGACGAGCTCCAGCAGCCGCGCGCACGGTTGCCATTCATTCACGCCGGCGCCAATGGCGGATACCGCACCGCTGTCACGCAATTCGGTCAGGGCGCGCCACCCGCCCTCATCAATCAGGGAGCGAATGGCCGCTTCCGAGCCTTCGCGGCCACCGTGGCAAAAGGCATCAACGTCGTGCACGTACAGGATATCCACGTTGTCGATGCCCAGGCGCTGCAGGCTTTCCTCGTAGGAGCGCATGACGCCATGGTAGGAATAGTCGTAGTAAAAGCGCAGTTGCGGCGTGTCGATGAAAAACCCGCTGTTTACGTCTGCCTTGTCGCAGGGCTCGAACAAACGCCCGACCTTGGTCGAAATGATGTAGTCCTTGCGGTCCACTTTCTTCAGCAAACGGCCGACACGCGTTTCCGACAAGCCAAAGCCATAGAACGGCGCGGTATCGAAATAGCGCATGCCACTGTCCCAGGCTGCCTCCAGGGTGGCGTCGCAGTCTTTCTCGCTCAATGGGCGAAGGTAGTTGCCCAGGGGTGCGGAGCCAAAGCCCAGCAGGGTGAAGGAAAGCTTGCGACCTCCGCGGGTGACGAAATTGCGGCGTGCATTGGTACTAAGGCTGTTGGGCATTTTCTTCCTCGACTTGTGCCAGTTTCTCTTCAATTGCCCGGGATACCATGATGAGGTGAACCCGCATGGCGGAGGCTGCGAGCTCAGGGTCCCCGGTGCTAATCGCATCAACGATCCGGCGGTGTTCGCTGAAGGATTCTTCCGGCCTGTGGTGCTCCGGCAAGGCCAGAAAACGTGGCCGGTCCAGCAACACCCTGGCCGATTCGAGCAAATGTCGCGAGCGCGGCGAATCAATGGCGGCCATGATCTCGGCATGCAGCGCTTCATCCAGGTCATCGTATTTGGCCAGGTCGAGCACCTTTTCGCCCAGGGCATCGGCCTGAGCCTGGATATTCTGCTCAAGTCTTTGCAGCAGACCTTCGCTTGGTTGCTGGGTCACCCGCTTGACGGCTTCAACTTCCAGCGCCATGCGGATAAACATGCATTCGCGGATGTCCTCGGGCCGTATTGGGGAGACAAAACTACCGTTTTGTGGGAACACATCAACCAGGCCTTCGCTGGCCAGTCGGGCGATTGCCTCGCTGACCGGCGCACGCGACACGCCGCATTCAAGCGCAATTTCATTCTTGCGCAGAGGTGAACCGGGTGGAATCTTCAGTTCCCGGATGCGGCGGCGCAGGTAGTCGTAAACACGCTGGGATTTTGAGGGCTCACCGGAGGCGTCTTCGATGGGAAGGGGCGTAGTCATGAAATCATGCAAATCCAAGTGTGCTGTGACAACGTACATTGAAGTGAATCGTACCAGTGCATGGCCGTGCTTCCAATCATCGCAAAAGCGTGTGCACCGGGACGTCGGCTCAGCGCATCGCGTCTGTCTCACCGGATTCCGTGAATCGGGGTCCCGCGATGTCAGCACGATCCTAACATGTCAGTATTTGCTGATTCGATGATTTAACACCGAAGCTCGTTGAGGTGTCAAGAAACATCACCGGGCTCCATGGGTGTCGAAAAACCAAGCTCCTCTGCTGGTATGAAGCTAAATATCATCCAGGCCGTTCGGTTCACAGGTGGATGTTTGGGGGATTTTCGCTTCTGACAAGTTTTTGCTGGCATCTTGGTGATTATCGAGCTAACATGTCAATGACTTCAGAATATCCGATAAGAGAGTCGCGACGAGACGCACACTCGGGACACCCGGTAGGGCTCACATAACTTACGATTGGGGATTAGTCAAATGAAGGTACATCAATCAATCTGGAATCCAGTTTCACTCCTCGTAGTCTTCAGCGCCACCTTGTTTTTTTCCCTTAACAGCTTTGCCCAGGACCAGGCGTCCAGCGACGACGATTCGCTTTCGCTCGAAGAAGTCATCGTCACCGCCCAGCGGCGTGCAACCAACCTGCAGACGACCGCCCTGGCGGTAAGCGTGCTGTCCGGCGAGGAGTTGATCGATAAAGGCGCGTTTAACCTGGTGAGCCTGCAGTATGCCGCCCCGTCCATGAATATTGCGGATTTTGGCTCGGCCAATGTGTTCAATATCCGCGGTATAGGCCGTAGCAAGGTGGACATCGAAATCCCGTCCGGCGTCGTTATTTACCAGGACGGTGTTCCTACCCTGGCGGGCTATTTCCAGAATGAGCCCTACTACGACATCAATGCGGTAGAAATCCTGCGTGGACCGCAAGGTACTTTTGTCGGCAAAAGTGCTTCGGGTGGTGCTGTGTTCGTCCGTACCAACAACCCGGTAATGAATGAAAACAGCGGTAACCTGGAAGGCGGTTTCGGCAATAACAACCTGTGGGAAGCCCGCGGCTACGTCAATGCTTCGAGCAGTGACACATTCGCCTTTCGTGCCGCATTTAATTATGCGAACCGCGATGATTACTACGACGACATTTATGGTAATTACACCGGCGACCCGGGCAGTCGCGACCTGAAAAGTCTGCGCCTGGGCTTTTTGTGGCAGCCGAATGAAAACCTGACGGTGAATCTGAAAGGCAATTTTGCCAACCTCGATTTCGGCGGCAATGTGACCAGTTCCTACGGCGATCCGCTGTACACCGTTCCTCAGGATGCGCCTTTTGCCTACAAGGACAAAACCACCCGCATCGTGCTGGACATCGACTACGTTTGGGACAGCGGGATCAAGTTCAGTTCTCTGACGGGTTACCAAACAGTCGATACGATCAATAATCTCGACGTCAATGGCAGTATTGAACTTCCGGTCTATTGGTTTGAGAGCAAAGGAACCATCGACCTGTGGTCACAGGAGTTCAACCTGATTTCGGCTGAGGACCAGCGCTTCAGGTGGGTTCTGGGTGCGTTTTTCCAGAACCAAAAAGCCGAACTGGCGGACGTCGCCGATGCAGGTTTCACTTTTTGGGGCGGCCCCTTTTATCAGGATGGAGCCGGACTGGCCTATCCGTGGCTGGGTTCCCCGTGGACCAAAGATGAAGACGACTGGGCGGTGTTTGGGCACATTGCCTACGACCTGACCGATGATCTGGAAATGGAAGTCGGTACCCGCTACAGCCACTACAAGTTCTACCAGGTCACTGATTACGTCTTTGGTTTCGGTACAGCGCCGCCCACCATTCCTTTCGGCTCCGGCCCCGGTCCGGATCGCCAGGACTTTGACGAGGATTCCGTGGACTGGAAGGTGGGCCTGAACTGGGACGTGGATGATATGAATTTCCTCTACGGCCTTATCTCCCGCGGCCATACCTGGGGCAGTGTCAACATTTTTCCCCCATTCGATCCCTACGATCAAATGAAAGTCGTAAATTACGAGGCTGGCTGGAAGGCGGGCTTTGCTGATGGCCAGTTTACCACCCAGTTGTCGGCCTATTACGAGGACATCGACGGTTACCAGGCCGCGTTCACCGATATTGACCTGCCCGGCTCGGCCGGACAGGTACAAAATGCGGAAAGCACCAGCACCATCTACGGCCTGGAGTTCACCGGCCAGGCGCGGGTGGAAGAGTTCTCCATGGAGTTTGGTATTTCCTGGAACCAAAGCGAATTTGGTGACTTCAACAACGTCACCCACCCACTGCCGCCGAATCCCACTGTCGATATATCGGGCGGGCCTTTCCCCTATGCGCCCGAATTTACGTTCAATCTTGGCCTGGCATATGACTTCATGCTGGGCAATGGCTCCACCCTGACGCCCCGCGTCGATTATGGCTACGTGGCCAAGGCCCAGGCTGAACTGTTCGATGATCCGGAATTCCTCCTCGAGGCACATGGATTGCTCAATGCGCAAATTCGCTGGCAAATGGAGAACTGGTACGTCGTGCTCTGGGGCACCAACCTGACAGACAAGGGCTACGTTGCCGCTATCCAGAACACGGGTTCGCTCTACTACGCCGGCGCACCACTGCAATATGGCATCCGGGTAGGCTACAACTTCGAATAAAGTTCGGGCTCTCGGGCGGGACCCTCAGGTCCTTGCCCGAGGGGCCAGCCCGGGATAACAAGACACGATTCCAGGCGCTTCGGCGCCTGGTTTTTATCCGGCCGGCAACACGGCCAATGACTGGGCCTTGCGCATGGAACCTTTGGTACACGCCGTCGGCGGCGCGCCCGACACGAACACCCTGAACCTCTCTTCAACGGGCGAAAGGGCTGCTGATGCGCGCGGGCAATTTTCCTGGGCTCTCGTGGAATTCGCCCGTTCTCCTTACCTGAGCCTGGTCCTGATCTTCGTATTTCCGCCCTATTTTGCCAACGTCGTGGTGGGGGACGCTGTGCGAGGCCAGGAAATCTGGGGTTTATCCAACACCATTGTCAGCATGCTGGTGGGGGCGCTGGCGCCGATATTGGGCGCCATGTCCGACCGCCAGGGGCGGCGGAAAACCTGGCTGGTGGGTACCTTTGCCGTCATGGTGTGCGGTTGTTTTGCACTCTGGTTTGCCATGCCGGGCGCCAAAAGTGGATTGCCCGTGATCGCCATCCTGGTTGTGGCGGCAACCCTGATGGGGTGTTTCCTGGTCAGTGAAGTGTTTCATAACAGCATGCTGCCCTCCATTGCTCAGACCGGGCGAATTGGCTCACTCTCCGGCCTGGGCCTGTCGCTGAATAACACCGGGTCCCTGCTGGCGCTGCTCATCATGTTGTTCGGCGTCGCCCTGCCGGCATCCGGCCTGGTCCACTGGGGTTTTCTGCCGGACCAACCCTTGTTCGGCCTCGATCCGGCGCAGCAGGAACACAATCGGATCGCGGGCCCCATCGCCGGCGCCTGGCTGCTGATTTTTGTGATTCCATTTTTTCTCTGGACTCCTGATCGGCCTTCAACGGGCATCAGCATTGCACAGGCCGTTACCGAAGGCTTCAGCCAACTGCGCCGCACCATACGGCAGGCGCGGCAGGTTTCCAACGTTGGGCTGTACCTGCTTGCGCGCATGTTTTACAACGATGGCAAGGTAGCGATCATTGCCTACAGCGGAATCTATGCGGCAGGGACCTTCAAGTGGGAACTGATCGAGATGCTGCTGTTCGCCATCGTGCTGACACCCTTTTCCATTCTGGGCGGCGCAGTGGGCGGATGGCTGGACAGCCGCTACGGGTCCAAACGCGCCATCCGCATCACCATTGGCGTGACGGCCCTGGCTACCCTGGGGGCGGTCTCCTGCGCTTCCGACCGGATTTTCTTCATGCCCTACGACGCCGCGGCAGCGGGGAATATCTGGAGCCTTCCATATTTCCAGACTTTGCCGGAACTGGTCTATCTGGCGATGTACATGATCCTGGCGGGCTTCATCACTGCGGCATTTGCCACCAGCCGCTCCATGATGGCGCGCATCGCACCGGTTTCCATGATGAGCCAGTTTTTCGGCCTTTACGCCTTGTCTGGCAATGCCACGGCTTTCCTGGGTCATGGCATGGTGACCCTGTTTACCGCGGCATTTGCCAGCCAGGCTATTGGACTTGGCTCGGCCATTATCCTGCTCTGCATCGGCTTTGTCCTGATGCATTGGGTTCGGGAGGAGCGGGCGCCTGATGTCCTCTAAACGCGATTCGACCAGCGGGGGCAACGGTTCCAGGGCAAAAAACTTCCGGTTTTTCGATAACCGGCAAAAATACCTGCTGTTTGTAAATACCTGCGGAGAAAAAGAAACCATTGCACAGCGCGTCGGTATGGAACTGCGCAACGTCCACCCAACGCCGCCGGCCGTGCGATTGTTTGATGCCGGCATGGGTGATGGCTCAGTGCTGACGCGCGTCATGCGGGAGATGCACTGCCGCTTTCCCACCATGCCTTTCTACATCTCCGGCAAGGAAGTCAGCCTGGAGGACATGCGCCTGTCGCTGGCGAAAATGCCGGACCGGTTTTTCGAACACCCGGCAACCGTGCTGGTCGTCACCAATATGTATTACGGTGAGGCACCCTGGCTGATGCCCAAAAGTGTGTCCGCGGCCACCGCGATGGTATGGAAAGATGTACCCCTGCGGGGTACGACCGCTTTCGAATTTGGCGAGCAGATCAAGGAAATGGATGGCTTCCTGGCGAAACACTGGCAAGCACACCATAGCCCCCTGACGGGCAATCCGGTGTATGAGCGGCCGGTGGTGCTGGTGTTCTACCGCGAGGATTACAAATTCCTGCTGCACAACATCAATCCCCCATCGCGGCGTATCGCGAGCTGACTACGACCTGGTCATCGCCTCACAGCCATACCGCTCAAGGGTATCCGCGGAATTCAAGGCCGAAAAAGTCATCGCACCGCTGGCCCGGGCACTGGGCAAAGGTGGCCGCTTGCTGGGCATTCACTCCTACGGCAAGGATCCGGGCCTGGAAGTCATTCAAAAAGTCTGGCCAGGAGAAAACCCGTTTCCAAATGGCCGGCACGACATACTGCGCGCCGTTAAAACGGAATTAGGCAAGGAAGCACGCCACTACAACTTCAACGCAAATTCTGATGCCAGGGCGATTTTTCGTTATGACATGCACGCCTTGCCCACGGAGATTTCCAGCAGCATTGGTACCTCAACCCTGTTTGCTGCCTGGAACGCGGCGGTATACGTGGCGCAGATGGAGGATCAGCGACTGGCCGGGACGCTCAAGAAACAAAACTACCTCGAAGCTACGAACCACGTGCTGCAAAAACATGGCGGCCTGTGGTTCAACGATGAATCCTATGTCATCTCGCGCAAACGGGACGGCTGACCATGCATGAATCTCCGGCACTCGCGAAAATTGTTTCCGAACTGGTGATTAATGGTTCGATCGAGTTGAGTACTGAAAGTCTCGAAGTGATTCCGCTGGCCAAGCGATTGCTGCCCTTTGGCATGACGATTTACCTGCCCAAAATGCTGCGTCGGCCGCTGGAGGATAACCTGCCCATGATCAATGCACTGCATGATGCAGGCTTCGACCCCGTGCCGCACATCGCCGCGCGCCAGGTTGCTTCGGCGTCGGCCTTACGCAGCTACCTTGATCAGGTGGTAAATGAATCGGGGGTGCACCGGGTGTTGGTTATCGGCGGAGACAACCCGCAGGTAGCAGGTCCGTTTGCAGACAGCGCTGCGCTGATCAGAAGCGGGATCCTAACGCAGGCCGGGATTCATGAGATCGACGTCGCGGGCTATCCGGAAGGGCACCCGCGCATCCCCCTCGAGGTACTAAAGTCAGATCTGGACACCAAGCTGAATATGGCGGCTGACCAGGACCTCGGCATCAACATCATCACGCAATTTTCTTTTGCACCATCCAGGATTGTCGAATATTGTGACGAACTGGCGCATCAGGCTCCACACGTCCCGGTATATGTTGGCCTGGCCGGACCGACCGATGCGGTCAGCCTGCTGCGGTTTGCGCGTCACTGCGGGGTCAGTGAATCCTTGCGGGCATTGAGTTCACTGGGCGTGAAGGCAGCGGCGCTTGCCTGCCATACCAGCCCGGATGAGCAGGTCGAAGTGCTGGCGCGCTATTGCGCCGGCCATGAAGCCAGTAACGTTATTGGCCTGCATGTGTTCAGTTTTGGCGGTTTTGCCAGGTCGGCGGAATGGGTGGACGAAAAGTACCACCACGCCTGAAATTTCAATTGCTGTTTTAAGTGGAATTGAGAGGTCAACGTGGAAGGCAGGCGTGAACGTGGTGAAGTCTCCGGCCTGTCGCAAGCCGAAGCATCCCGGCGCTTGCAGGAGGAAGGCTATAACGAAATTCCTTCGTCCAAAGGCAGAAGCATCTTTGCGACTGCCTGGGATGTGCTGCGCGAGCCGATGTTCCTGTTGCTCCTGGCCTGCGGCACGATCTACCTGTTTCTGGGTGATATTCATGAGGCCGTAATGCTTCTGGGCTTCGTCTTCGTGGTGATGGGCATCACTTTGTACCAGAAACGCAGGACCGAATGGGCCCTGGAAGCTCTGCGTGACTTATCGAGCCCCCGCGCACTGGTAATTCGGGATGGACAGCGCAAGCGCATAGCCGGGCGGGACGTCGTCCGCGAAGACATTCTGGTGTTATCGGAAGGTGATCGCGTTCCGGCTGACTCGGTTGTCCTGTCGGGCAGCAATCTCGCTACTGATGAGTCACTGCTGACCGGCGAATCCGTGCCGGTGGGGAAAACCGTGTGGGATGGTTCCTCGCCCTTGACCCGGCCCGGTGGTGAAAACGCTGCTTGCGTCTATTCCGGCACGCTGGTTGTCCGCGGCCACGCCATAGCCCAGGCCCGCGCTATCGGCATCGACACCGAGATGGGCAAGATCGGCAAGGCGTTGCAAAACGTTCAGGTCGAAGGGACAAACCTGCAGAAAGAGATTGGGCGACTGGTTCGGAACGTGGCCATTATTGGGTTGTTTTTGTGCCTTGTGATCGTAGTGCTGTATGGATTGACACGGGGAAATTGGCTGCACGGTGTGCTGGCGGGAATCACCCTGGCGATGGCGCTGTTGCCCGAAGAATTCCCCGTGGTGCTGACGATCTTTCTTGCCCTCGGCGCATGGCGATTATCCAGGCAGCAGGTGCTGACCAGGAGCGTGCCGGCCATCGAAACCCTGGGGTCGGCCACGGTCCTGTGCGTAGACAAAACCGGGACCCTGACGATGAATCACATGTCGATTCGCAACCTCGTGGTGCACGGCACCTACTACGATGTAGGTGGCGAGTCCCTGCAATCCTTGCCCGAAGAGACACACACGATTGTCGAGTTCGGAATTCTGGCCAGCCAGCGTGACCCGTTCGACCCGATGGAAAAGGCCTTCCACGAACTCGGTAATCGCCATCTGGCCAATAGCGAGCATTTGCACGCGGATTGGGCCCTGGAGCGTGGTTATCCCCTGACGCCAGGGCTCATGGCCATGTCGCATGTGTGGAAGTCGCCCACCGGCCAGGACTACGTCCTGGCGGCCAAAGGTGCGCCGGAAGCCATCGCCGACTTGTGCCACCTGGCTCCTGAGCGAACACAGCAAATTGCCGCTCAGGTTGCCATCATGGCAAAAGAAGGTCTGCGTGTACTCGGCGTATCAAGGGGTACCTACCGGCCACAGCCGCTGCCGGGTGAACAGCACGACTTCCACTTCGAATTTCTGGGCCTGGTGGGTTTGGCCGATCCGGTGCGTGCGAATGTTCCGGCTGCGGTGGAGGAGTGCTATACGGCTGGAATGCGCGTGGTAATGATTACCGGAGATCACCGTGAAACGGCCCGCTGCATTGCGCGGCAGGCTGGCCTCAGGCCGCTGGACGAAATCGTTACCGGCCCCGAACTCGACCAGATGGATGACGGTGAACTCATGGAACGGGTCAAGCGAGTCAATGTGTTTGCCCGCATGGTTCCGGAGCAAAAGCTCAGGTTGGTCAAGGCCTTGAAGGCAAATGGAGAGGTGGTGGCGATGACGGGGGATGGCGTCAATGACGCTCCTGCCCTGAAAGCCGCCCACATCGGAATTGCCATGGGCGGGCGCGGAACGGACGTAGCCCGCGAAGCCGCTTCCCTGGTTCTGCTGGATGACGACTTCTCATCCATTGTGCGGGCTGTGCACATGGGCCGCAGGATTTACGATCATCTGCAAAAGGCCATGACGTATATCGTCGCCGTGCATGTGCCGATTGCCGGTATGTCCTTGATCCCGGTGATGTTCGGCTGGCCGCTGGTTCTTCTTCCAGTGCATATCCTGTTCCTGCAACTGGTGATCGACCCGGCTTGCACGCTGGTGTTTGAGGCAGAGCCGGAAGAAGAAGACGTGATGCGCCGACCGCCGCGCAATCCAAATAAGTCTCTGTTCGGCAGGCGAACCTTGGGAATTGGCTTGCTCGAAGGAAGTGCCGTTCTTGTCATCGTCCTGTCGGTCTACCTGCTTGCTCTGTATGGCTGGAAAGACGAAAAAGATGCAAAGGCCTTGTGCTTTACCACGCTGGTTCTCGCCAACCTGGGGTTGATTTTCGCCAACCTCTCCTGGTCAAAAAGCATCCTGGCAACCCTGCGTTCTGCGAATCGGGCACTGTGGTGGGTAATCACCGGGACGCTGTTTTTTCTCGCGCTCGTACTTTACGTGCCGGTTTTGCGCGATTCCTTCCACTTTTCTACGTTGCATCCGGGCGATCTCGCTATTTGCATCGCCGGTGGTGTTCTCAGCATCCTCTGGTTTCAGGGACAGAAATGGCTGCGAACGACTCAATAGGCTCCTGCACCTGACATTTAGAAAAAGCGTATTTGTGCTCAATCCAACCCAAGTGATGTAGGTCACCGTCCGGTCACCCGGCCTCTGTTAGCTTACTAGCAGGCGAGTTTGCCACGAGCGTGTGTCTTGAGTTATTGATTTTTGCTGGGTGGTTTGAACTCTGTTTTTCGCAACAGGAGTTGAAGGAGGTTTAATATGGAAATGAAGTTAAAGAGAACAGGGCTGGGCTTGTGTGCCGGCGTGGCTTTCCTGATGTTTTCCGGAGCAGTCGCAGCACAGAGCTCGTGTGTAGAGCAGGGTGCCCTGGCATTTGATAACTGGACCAGGTCAGAGGCCGGGGGCAGTGGAGTCCCTGCGGGCGTAGCGGACGTGGACTATGTGCGCTGCAAGGCATGCCACGGTTGGGACCGGCTGGGCACAGACGGTGGTTATGTGCGACGGACGCGAAGCTCAAGTCGCCCCAATGCGGGTGCGGGCGATGGCAACCAGGAATCGCGGCACCTCGAAACCGGGGCGGTTTCCGCCGACCAGGTTCTGCAAGCGAATACAGGTCGATCCTACGCGGATGGCGGAGGCAGTTGGGTAGCCCTGGATGCCGACCCGCAAAGTGCCGCCAATACTGCTGCCCATGTCAACGGCTACACACTGGGTAACTGGATGCCTGATTTTTCAAGTGGTGGCGCTAACGGATCTGCGACGCGGCCGACGGCTGAGCAGGTCAACTGCCTGGTGGAATTTCTTAACTATGCGGATGGCGATGCCAGCGCTTACTTTGCCAGTGTCGATCCTACGCAAAACCCGGTGCTCTATACCATTATCCCCAGTGCTGATGCGGCAGCGGGCGAGGTGTTCTATGCCGATGCCTGTGAAGGATGCCATGGGGCACCTGAAGAATTTGTGCTGGGCTACCTCGAAGGTGACGGCAAATACAGTGAGCTGGCACACAAGGCACGCTGGGGCAACCCCCCCACCGAAATGACCCGTGATGCAATGGGCAATCCTACTGCACAAGAACGTTGCTGACATGCTGCTTTACCTGCAACAGCTGGGTGGAACGGGCTTTGCCATGAATGCCGGGTTAAATGGAAACTGGAAGGAGGCTGAAAATGCTTCACTTGGCCAGGGTTTCCAACTGGAAGTTTCCAAACAAGGTGATGGCCTGGTGCTGGTCGCGACCTTCTATACCTATAACACCGTGGGCGAGCAGGTCTGGCTGCTCGGTGTAGGAGCGGTTAACGGCAACACGGCGAATGTCACTGTTTACATCTATAGCGGCCCAAGCTGGGGTGCTGGCTATGATCCTGCAGATTGGGTTGAGACCGAATGGGGTACCGGGGTTTTCACAGCCGCATCATGTGGATCGGTCAGCATGATGTTGCAACCCAATACTGCACAACAAGGTCTGGGATTCACCGACATTGCACAAGAGCTGGTTCGTGGCACTACGCCGGCCATGCCTTGCCCAATGGTAGTGCAAAACTGATAGTGATTTTCATGAACTGAATGGCCAGTGAATGGCCGCAAAGAAGAGCGAGCGCCGCCAGATATTGGCGGCGCTTTTTTGTGTTGTGCCTTTGCGAGGATCAAGGATCAGCCGTGACTGCAAAGTCGCCGGATCCGCAGCACTAACTAAATCCCCTTTACTTGACCGGCACCCATTGCGTTGCCTGCTCATCACTGGTACTACTAGCCTGGTTTATGGCAGGAAGATTTGCATGAAAGCAGCCGCACGAGCCCTGACTGTTACCGCCGTACTGTTTTGCTCGCGCCAGCGCATGGGCACAGGCCCCTGCGTCCACGGGGCCGCTCACTGCGGCGGAGCGCGCGGCCCTTTTCCCGGCCAGGAACATGATCGAACAAGGCCGCGCCATAGCTGAAAGCTCCTGTTCACGCTGTCATGGGATGGATGGCATCAGTACTGATGAACAGCGGCCCAAGCTGGCAGGGCAACGCACGGTTTATCTCTACCGGGTTATCCAGGCCTACCAGAATGGGCAGCGGGTCGATGATTCCATGGGCCATGCAGGCGGCTTTCTCAACAACGAGGGCATGCTGTCGGTGGCCACTTACTATGCCAGTTTAACGCCGGTTGGAAACCTTCCGGCTGCGGATGAGCCCGCCACGCAAACCATGCCGGTTGACGATCCGTTCGGTGACGTGCGAGCCACCTTGCAGAAATGCACCAAGTGCCACGGTGAAGATGGCAACAGCACTGCTGACGGTATGCCCAATCTCACTGCCCAGGACCCCGCGTACTTCAAGACCTCCATGCAGGCCTATGTTGATGGTGACCGCAACCACAAGATCATGAAAAAACTGGCTGGCAGCCTGGATGAACAAACCATAGCTACCATGGGGGTTTTTTATGCCGTGCAACAGCCCAGGCGTTCGGAAACTGCTGCACCAGGCAATGAGTTGGCCGGCCGCACCTTGGCTAAAGGCTGTGCCAACTGCCATGGTGATGATGGCAATGCAGACGCAGCAAAGACGCCCAGCCTGGCAGGGCAGGACGCGCGCTATCTCGTCAAGGCCATGCATGAATACCCCGAAGGGGTGCGCAAAGACGAGTCCATGTTCAAGGCCATGGATGGCCTGAGCGAGCAGGACATGCTGGACCTGGCAGCGTTTTACACTGCCCGGGAACCGGCGCGGAGAAACGTTCGCACGCCGCTGACGGCGGCCGAATGGACCCAGCGCTGTGAGCGCTGCCACGGCATGGACGGCAACAGCACGGACCCGCGATTTCCGATGCTGGCAGGGCAGAACCCGGGCTATCTGGAAAAGGCGCTCAAAGCCTATGCAGGTAACGTGCGTGACAACTCGACCATGCATGCCATGGCTGATCCGCTGAGTACATCGGACATCCAGAACATCGTGAACTACTTTGCCGCGCAGCAGCCCAAATCCGTGGTGTACATGAATTTGCCCTGCGCAGAAGCCGGTGCGGAATAGGCATCCGGTCAGCAGGCAGGCCGGTTGAATTCAGCGGGTCCGGTGGTCGGACCCGCATTATGACGAGAGGAGCAAGATATGTTAACCAGGAAACTGATAACTGCTGGTGTGTTTGCACTACTGATGGTGAGTGGCGCCGCACAGGCCGGCGGCGACCCCGCCAAGGGTAAGGAATTGTCTGTCGACTGTACCGACTGTCATGGCGCAAATGGCCTGGGCGACGCTGACAACCCGGCTATCGCGGGACTCAAGGAAGCGTTTTTGCTTGAACAAATGCAGGCGTTTAAATCCGGTGCACGGCCCGACAAAGAGGATGCCATGCTAATGTACGTGGAAGATCTCAGTGACCAGGACATGGCGGATCTGGCAGCGTATTTCGCCTCTCTGCCAGGCAAGAAGTAGTTATCGATCCAGGGCCCACTGCCAGACGCTGACAATACGGCCCGGCGCAACAGAGCCGGGCCGGAGGGACGGAAACATATGAATGAACAATCGATTCACCGCCTGTATCGGCATTTCCGGGAACTTCCCGTCAGCATGCGCGTCTTGTTCTCCGGCGCTTTGCTGGTTCTCGGCCTGGGGTATCTGTTTGCTGCACTGTACGTGTTTGCGGCTCATTCCGGCGCAGATAGCAAGCCCGGTTTGTCCGTCGAGGATATCAAGGTTACCTACGGAGGCAAAGCCGGCACGACCCAGTTGGAATTGGCCCTGCAGGGGCCCATGTCAGGCATGCTCCCCCAGCAGGACCTGGCTAAAATCATCGACTGGATTCACGCTGGCGCGGACAAGAAAACCTACACTTCAAGCGTCGCCGCCATCATCGAAGCAAATTGCCTGAGTTGTCACGACGGCAGCAACCCGCACCTTGCCAACCTGGACGGTTTTGAAAACATCCAGCTTGTGGTCGCCCAGGACACCGGCGCTGACCTGTTCACCCTGGTGCGGGTATCACACATCCACCTGTTTGGCCTGACGTTCATCTTTTTCGTCATGGGCTTTATTTTCAGCCACGCCTATATTCGCCCGGTGTGGTTGAAACTGGTCATCATTGCCGCGCCTTTTGCCGGTGTTTCAGCGGATGTGCTCGGCTGGTACGTCACCAAGGTATTCACCCCGTTCGCCTGGGTGGTGCTGCTGGCGGGCATGGTCAATGCCCTGTCCTTCGCCGTCATGTGGATCGTTTCGATGTACCAGATGTGGTTCTACACCTTACCGGAGCACGTCAGAAACAGGCACCTTGGCGATCCGGACGCACCCGACAGGGGCTAGAAAGCTCTTAATTTGCCGGGAGGCTGGAGTAGTAGCTGGCCAGTGCTTCGATGGTTTCGTCGCTGTAGTGCGCGCTCATTCGGTGCATCAATGAACTGTCGCGATCATCTTCACGATAGGTTTGCATCGCCCTGACCAGATAGTCGCGATTCTGCCCACTGAGCGCAGGAATTCCGCCCATCCGGCTATTACCCAGTGCCGACCCGTGGCAGCGGTCACAGCTGGCCACCATTTCCGGTAACTCCATGTGCTCGTCAGCCGCAGCTTCCGTTTGCTGCACGGAATAGAAAGCGGCGATGTCATTGATCTCGCTGTCGCTGTTGTCGGCGATCATGTCATCGTGCTGCCGTTGGTGGTCGCGATAGGATTTGATCGCATTGACCAGGTAAACGGGTTCCTGGCCGGCCAGGCTGGGTACCAGCGGGTTTTGGCTGATACCCTGCGGGCCATGACACTCACTACAGTCTGCACTTAGCGTTTCACCCTGCTTGACATCGCCAAATGATGGAGGCTGGCGCACCGGCGGCAGTTGCGCGGCAAAATACATGGCCATTTTTTCGATATCGACCTGTGCCAGCCCCTGCAGCATGGCTTCCTTCTCCACGTGACCGCGGCTGCCTTTTGCATACTCTTGCGTGGAAACGACCAGGTAGGCCGGTTGCTGACCGGCCAGGCTGGGAATACCAGGTTCCTGGCTGTAACCATTGGCGCCATGACATTGCGCACAAACCGCGGCGACTTGCTCGCCTTCATGGTAAGAAGAGCCACCGGCCGTGGGCGCCAAGGTGGTGTCAGCGACCGGGAGCGCGGGCAGGCTTGAGTAGTACCCGGCGATGTTGCGGATATCCTCGTCGCTCATGCCGGACGTCAAACTCTCGAGCGCGGCATGATGTCGTCGTCCCTCTTTATAGGCGCGTAAAGACTCGGCCAGATACCCGGCCGGCTGCGCTGCCAGGTTGGGAATGGTGTCTTTCTGACCTCGGCCATCCAGACCGTGGCAATCGATACAGCTGGTCGCGGCAATGTCCCGGCCCGCGGCAATATCCACGGCGGGTTTTGTGGTCGGTTCACTTTTGTCCGAGCAGGCTGCCAGCAGCAGCGCCGAGACGCCCAACAACACATTTAGCAGAACGTTCTTCATTTCTCGGGGATCACCCCGCCTTTCGCGGGGCTGGTTGTCAGTTTGCCGGCTGGCTGGAGTAGTAACTGGCCAGTGCTTCGATAGTTTCATCGCTGTAGTCCGCACTCATCTTGTGCATCAGGGAACTGCCGCGATCAAAGTCACGGTAGGCTTTCATCACCTTGACCAGGTACTCCTTGTTCTGCCCATTGAGCCCGGGTACCACCATGCGGCTGTTACTCAGCGCCGGCCCATGGCAGCGGTCACACTTGTTCACCAGTTCTTGCACGGCAAGGTTCTTGTCCACTGCGGCTTGTAACTGCTGAACTGAATAGTAAGCTGCGACATTCTCAATATCGCTGTCGTTCATGTCGACAACCATGACTTCGTGCTTGCGCACGCCGTCGCGATAGGCCTTGATCGCATTGACCAGGTAAAGGGGTTCCTGGCTGGCCAGGCTGGGTACCAGCGGGTCGTGGCTGATGCCCTGCGGGCCATGACACTCACTACAGTCTGCACTCAGAGCTTCGCCCTGCTTGACATCGCCAAACGATGGAGGCTGGCGCACTGGCGGCACCTGTGCCGCAAAATACATGGCCATCTTTTCGACATCCACCTGTGCCAGGGCCTTCAGCATGGCCTCTTTTTTCCCGTGAGGACGGCTGCCGTTGGCATACTCCTGCGTAGCAACAATCACATAAGCCGGCTGCTGACCAGCCAGGCTGGGAACGCCCGGCTCCTGGCTGTAACCGTTCTCGCCATGGCATTCGGTACACACTGCCGCGGTTTGCCCGCCTTCATGGTAGGAGGAATCTCCGGGCTGATACGCAGTTGCGGCCGGGGCTGCCGAAAGCTTGGGCAAGCTTGCATAATAAGCAGCGACGTTGCGAATGTCCGCATCGCTCATGTCGGCAGCAAGATTCATGGGTGCGGCATGCAGGCGCTCCCCCTTTTTATAGGCTTGCAGGGACTCGGCCATATATTCAGCCGGTTGAGCCGCGAGGTTGGGTGCGGTCTCTGTTTCGCCCCGTCCGTCCATGCCATGACAGGTCGAACAGCTCTCCTGTGCAATGGCCCTGCCTGCGGTAAGATCCGCGGCAAGTTCCGCAGCAGGTTCAGCCGCTTCACGTTTTTCCGAACAGCCTGCCAGTAACAGCAGCGCCACACCTAACAGCACCTTTCGCATATCGTTCTCCATCCCGAAACCAGCCAGAGCGCAGTATCCAGCTTCACTTAGGATACAGTGCCCTGATGACTGTATCCAGTATACCCCCGCCTGGCTGTGCAGCCGCTAGATTTCGAAAAATCCCAGCAGCACCAGGGTCAGCAAGAACAGGCCGAACATGATCAAGGTGGCGCCCAGCGTTTTGGATGCGCGGGTCATTGGCACGGATGGCGCGTCCACCAGGTACTTCTTGAGCTCACCGGAAGCCAGCAGCCGGTCGTATTCCTTGCGGTGCTCGTGCCGGTAGATTTCCAGCGGCACCTTGCCCGTGAACATGGTGATGTCCTGCGGGAACTTGTCGGGTCTGAAGTGGTTGTTGAAGAAATGTACCGTGAACAGGAACACTGCCGCCAGGAAGGCCTCCTCACCGTGGACGATGGCGGCCACGTTGAATACCCAGCCCGGGAACAGTGAAGCCGTGACGGACGGAAACCACATCATCAAGCCGCTGATGCCGATGATCATCATGCCCCAGAACGGCGCCCAGTAGTCGAATTTCTCCCAGTATGTAAAGTGGTCGAACATCGGCCGCGACGCCTGTCCAATGAACCATTGGAACATCGCTACGATGTCCTTCAGGTCCTGCAAGTTGGGTATCAGGGAGTTAGGTCCGAACCACTGGAAGGTCTTCAGGTTGCGGCCAATGCGCAACGTGAAATAAACCAGGTGGACAAAAAAGACCGTGATGAAACCGATAGCCCCGATACGGTGGATGATGCCGGCGGTGTGCGGTCCACCCAGGAGATTCATCATGACCGGAGCCCATGAGCTCTCGGCATACAGTACCGTGATGCCGGTCAGCGTGAGAGTCATGATGGACACTGCCCCGACCAGGTGGGCCAGCCGCCACCACCGCCCGAAACGCCTGAAATGGGTCTTGCCTTGGATTACCAGGTCCAGACCCTCAGTCAGCACATGCGGCCGGTCCTTGCCCTGCTTGCGGTCCTGGTACTCGCGCCAGTACCAGAATGCCGAATGTATCCAGAAGAAACTGAATGTGCCCAGCAGCAGCCCGATCATGAACTTGGAAGCAATCCACATCTCCGGGTACTTCTCCAGGTCATGGCTGGTGCCATGCGGCTGAAACGTGACATAGCCCTTTGTCGCGTTGGCGTGACAAGTCCGGCAAGTCTCCAGGCGATTGTCGGCGTGCATCTTCGACATCGGGTCACTCAGCCGCTTGATGCCATGGGACCCATGACAGTCATAGCACTTGGCGGTTTGCGCATAACCCAAAGTGGTCACTTTGCCATGGTAGGTGCCCATGTACGATGCCAGGTTCTCTGCGTGGCAGTTGCCACACTTTTGGGTGATGGCCAGCCTGCCGGAAGCCTCGTGTGGTTTTTCAATGTTGTGGGTGGTGTGGCAATCGCTGCACACTGCCGCGTTGGCATTACCGGCAAGAATTTCCTGCCCGTGCACAGAAGTAAAATATTCATCCCGTTGCCTGACGTGGCATTTCCCGCAGATTTGCGGGATGTTCAGGCGCGATTTGGAACCGACGCGGCTGTCGATGGGTTCGATATAGTGTGCGTCGTGACAGTTGTAACAAGTGGCGTTGGTGCGTGACTGATCCTCCATGCTGGGCTGGGCATGTATAGAGCCCATGTAGTTGTGAATTTGCTGGACGACCACGCCCAGCCGGGCATGTTCTTCTGTCGTGCCGGATTGCTGTGCTTCGGCCCAAAGCTCTGTATGGCACTGCACACAGCCCACCTTGTGTTCAACTCCCTTCTCGTGCGGTATCTTCGTTATGTCCTTGTGACAACTGACGCAGTCGCGTTTACCGTGCACGCTGTGCTGGAATGCATCGGCGGAAACGCTCAGGTCACGCATCTGGCCATCGGCGCCTTCCCGGGAAAAATTCTCTTTGCCGTGGCAACGCAGGCACTTGGTATTGGCCAGCTTGGGGTCCGCAGGCTCAGCTTGGGCTGTGCCGCAAAAGGGCGGAAGAAACATGGCCGCCAATGCGACGAGGGTGAATGCCACCAGGGATGGCCTAATGCCTGAAATGTGCATGCGTGGCATTATAGGCGCTACCTGCGTCGGGAAACCGGGGGCATTGTAATTCCTGATTATTGGTGCCGCGTCATTGGCGCCGCTTCAATCAATGTATCAAACCAGCGGGTACGGTCGCAACAATACGCGAATTACTCACATGAGAATATGAATCTGGATCAAAGCAACACTGAAGCGAGCCTGAAAAGCGGGTTACCATGCGTTCACGGAAAACCAAGAGGAAACTGGTGTTGATGGTCCCGGGCAGAAATTGCAGATCAAGAGGCAGTGCCAGCCGAACAATAGCCGTCCTTGCTGTCCTGTTGGTGGTCACAATGCTATTCGCTCCCATGGCGATGGCCGCTACTGTGTCTGAAAAGCCCGCACAGACGGGCGATGCCAAGTGTCTGAAGTGTCACTCCAAAAACCCGAAAAAGACCCTTGAAGATGGCGAAATACTTTCCCTCCATGTTGAACTGACCGAACTGGCAAACTCCGTGCACAACGGGATCGGTTGCACCGACTGCCATACAGCGATCGCCGGAAAAAAGCACCCCGCAAGGAAACCGATCGGCAGCAAGCGTGAGTTTTCACTGGCTCAAAGCCAGAACTGCCGTGGCTGCCATGCCGGGAAGTTCGATCAATACGAAGGCAGCATCCATGCCAGCCTCGTCAACGCGGGCAATACCAGCGCCCCGATGTGCCAGGACTGTCACGGTGCCCACGCCGTTCAGCCGATGGACACCGATGGGCCTGAAACCGGGCTACCCTGCAAGGGCTGCCATGAAGACATCTACGCAGCTTATGCCCAGAGCGTACATGGGAAGGCCAGGACCGAAGGCAATGTCATTCGGGCAAGCAATGTACATGCGCCAGCTTGTGCGGACTGCCACCAGGCTCATGAAGTGACAGCCGTGGCAGCGGGTGACCGTCTGAAAACTGTATGCCTGGGGTGTCACGAAGGCGTCCTGCTGGCGCACGCCCAATGGCTGCCGAATGCCGCGTTGCACCTGGACGTGGTCTCCTGCGCAGCCTGCCATGCACCTCTGGCGGAGCGCGGGATTGACCTGGAGCTCTACCACGAGCTGACCACGGGGGCCCCGGCCGGACAAATGGATAGAACCCAGGCGATGGGTAAGCGCATGAGCACTACCGATGCGGCCGGTGACGGCCTTGACGCACAGGAACTCTCGAAACTCGCCAGGAAATCCAGCCAAACAGGCCGGGCAGAAGATATGGCCCTGCGGGGGCGGATGAAAGTTCGCAGCGGGGTCGAAGCGCATCAACTGGCGATCAAGTCGTCGGCGGTCAGAAACTGCGACAGTTGCCACCAGGAAGGTTCCGAGGCGTTTGAGAATGTCACGGTATCAATTTCCCGACCTGACGGCAGGACAGAGCGCTACCCGGCGGACAGCGATCTCCTGGGTTCGGTGGGCTCTGTCAGCGACTTCTACGCAATCGGCGGGACCCGGGTCAAGCTGCTGGACGGCTTGCTGATCCTTGGGCTGATCGGCGGCCTTGCCATACCCATTATTCATCTGGCGGCAGGCAAGTTACTGCGGAAGCGGAATGACGGAATAGAGCGCGTCAGGGAACAATCGAGTCCAGCCATTCAGACCGCGCCCTCCGAACCAGACAAGGTGTATATCAATCCGTTGCCGGTGCGGATCTGGCACTGGATCAATGCGTTGGGATTCGTGCTGCTGGTCTTGACCGGCGTCCAGCTCAGGTACCTTGACTTGTTCCAGCTGATGACTTTCGAAATGGCGGTCAAACTGCACAACTGGGTTGGATTCACGGTCATCGGCAACTATTTCGTCTGGCTGGGCTACTATCTGGCTTCGGACAGGATCTCCAACTATCAGCCGGTGCTGGATGCGCAGTCTTTCTTCCGCAATTTCTTCCTCCAGATGCGCTATTACAGCTACGGTATTTTCAAGGGCGAGCACAGTCCGCATCATGTCCAACCCTATGACAAGTTCAATCCCATGCAGAGGATGACCTACCAGTTGGTGATGATGGTGGCCGTTCCCATTCAGTTCGTCACGGGCCTCATGCTGTGGAATGTCAAAGGATTTCATGGCTGGATTGAAATGATGGGTGGAATCCGGGTGGTGGATACCATTCACGTGCTGCTGTTCATTTTCTTCGTCTCTTTCATATTGGTGCACGCGTATATGGGCGCGCTCGGGCAGAAGCGTTCGACACATTTCAAGGAAATGCTCACCGGATATGAAGAGCCAGAGGACTAATGTTCGTGCATGCGCCGTTGTCGCGCGCCGGATGGCCGCATATAATCATCTGGCACCTCGCCACCAGGCTGGTTACTGAGCTTTCTGCCCATGGAGCGAGCCGGACGTGGACACTCTGATACCCGGTTGCGATGGGCTCGCTTTTCCGTCGCACAATTGGGGAGCATCATCTTGAGTAACTCAAGCAAAATTCTCGTAGTCGACGAAGACCCTGCCGTCAGGAAAAACATTGAACAAGTGTTAACCGCCGAAGGGTATTCCGTCGTCACCGCATTGAGCGGTGAAGACGCCTTGTGGGAACTGGATCAGGGTAAATACGACGCAGTATTCACCGGCCTGGTGATGCGTGGCATGAGCGGCCTGGATGCGGCGGAGGAGATTCATGTCCGCCAACCCGGGCTGCCGGTGGTCATAGTCACCGGTCAGGTCCTTGTCGACGATCAGAAGCGCGCTGCAGCCGCCGCCGGCGTGGTCGAATTCCTGCATAAGCCGCTGGCGCCCGAACAACTGGTGGATACGGCCAAGCGTCTGCTGCAAGCCAGCCTTTCTCAGGCTGCGTTACAACCCCAAACACCCGCTGCCGGTGTCGCCCCTGCGGGGGCAGTAGCAAAGCCTGCATCGCACATGAAAGACATCGTATTGTTCTTGCTGGCTCCCTTCGTCGGTCTTTTCTACGTACTCATCTTCCCCGCCGTCGGGCTGGTCATGCTTGCAAGCATGTTGCTCAACGCCGAGACTCAGGAACCGGAAGAGGCCAAACCGCTCCATCCGGCGGCGAAGTCTGAAACGCGGATTTTGAAAACTGCTGCGATGATGTTTATCGCGGGATTAATTGGAATTTCCTATGCAATGGTTGCACCAATGCTCGGGATTGGAGTTCTGCTCTGGTTCAGCTTCCAGGCTTGGGGTAAGCTTGGGGTAAAAGCGGTGAGAGCGTAGCCGGGTGCGAAATAGCACGCCTGCGCGGCCACGGGGTGAATAAGCCCAGGGTGGCGAAGGGACGGTTGCCGATTGTTTAACCGGGAATAAGCACCATGCGCATTTCAAGACTCGCAACGCACTTCATGCTGGGCCTCCTGTGCCTGGCTGGAGCAGTGATTTTGTGGCAGGAGCAGGCCCATGCCGCGGAACCACAAGCCGGCAATCCCGCCAATGAAACCTGTCTGCGCTGTCACGCAAAGCAGGATATTGCGGCCCAAGGGGCTGAGGATCAGACGCGCCAGCTGAAAGTGATCAGCGACAAATTCGGGAAAAGCGTCCATGGAAAGCGCGCTTGCGTCGAGTGTCATACGGGCATCAAGGAAACTTCCCACCCGGCGGGTGCAGCGCACGGTGTCTATGCCGCCGACAGCCCGGAACACCAGTATTGGCGTCTCGCAGTGCCAGACATGTGCGGAAAATGTCATGCCAGTGAACGCGCGGAGTACGCCAGCTCGGTACACGGAAAGGAACTGCTGGAGAACAAGAACCTGGCCGCGGCTGTCTGCTCTGATTGCCACTCTACGCACGATGTAGAAAGTCCAGCGACGGACGGGACCAGGCTCGCAATTACCCAGAACTGCGGTAGCTGTCACGCGGATAGCCTGAAGTCCTATGCCGGAACTTACCATGGACAAGTGAACACTCTGGGTTACGCCTACACGGCCAAGTGCTTCGACTGTCACGGTAGCCATGACATACAGCGGGTGGATGATCCAAAATCCTCCGTGCATGCGGATAACCGCCTTGAGACCTGCCAAAAATGCCACGAGGGAGCAACAGCGAGTTTCGCGAGGTTCGAGCCGCACGGCACAGCCCATGACTTCAGGCGCTATCCATATATCTGGATAGCGTCCAAGTTCATGCTGCTTTTGCTTGGCGGCACGTTTGCGTTTTTCTGGTCCCATTCCGCCTTATGGTTTTACCGCGAATACAAGGAACGCAAGGAGCGGAAATCCCGTCCGCAGGTGAAAACAGATGCATTGCTTGATGGCAAACTAAAGGGCAAGCATTTCCAGCGCTTCCCGCAGATCTGGCGCGTCGCCCATCTTATTTTCGCCCTCAGCCTGATGACCCTGGCTCTAACCGGCATGTCGGTGTTGTACGCAGACTCTACCTGGGCGCCGGTAGTGATGCATTGGCTGGGGGGTCCCCGGGTCACGGCTGTGGTTCACCGGACCTGCGCAGTGTTGTTTGCAATCATAATTTTCGTGCAACTGATTTATTTCGTGGTTCACATAGCGCAGAACCGGAAGACCTTCGACTGGTTTGGCCCCAATTCACTGACCCCACGCTTGCAAGATGTCCGGGATATTTTTGCAATGGTGAAATGGTTCTTCGGTTTGGGGCCGAAGCCGGTGTTCGATCGCTGGACTTACTGGCAGAAGTTCGACTACTGGGCGCCGTTAGGGGCGGTAATCTTCATCGGCGCCACCGGCCTGATGCTATGGTTTCCAAACGTGACCGCCGCTCTTCTGCCGGGCTGGATCTTTAACGTGGCCACGATTCTCCACGGAGAGGTGGGGTTGCTGGCGGTGCTGTTCCTGTTCACCGTGCATTTCTTCAACAACCATTTCAGGCCGGACAAGTTCCCGCTGGATGTCGTGATGTTCACCGGTTCGATGCGCCTGGAAGATTTCAAGCGCGAGCACAGGGTGGAATACAATCGCCTCCTTGCCTCCGGAGAGCTCGAAAAATACCTGGTTGACGCTCCCTCGCAACCCATGACCCTGGGAGCCAAAGTGCTGGGTTTCACGTTGATCGCCTTCGGCTTGCTGCTTCTGGTGCTTGTGCTGATCGGGGTAGCGGGGAACGTGACCAGCGGGTGATGCTTGGGCAGTTTGCCACCAAGATCCTCATTTTGTTCCTGTTCATGCTTCAGTGCTAGTGACGGCTGCCGGCATTAGCGAACCAGCTGTTTTCCAGGCATTGACCACGCAATCGTTCAGGCTTACCCCGCGAAACGCATTGCCGGACAATATCAGGCCGGGATGACGCACGAGCGCCTGGGCTATGGCTTTGAGCCGTGCGGCATGGCCCACCACATACTGCGGGATGGCTTTTTCGTGGCGGAAAATTCTGCCAAAGACCGGTTCTGCAGTGAGACCGGTGATGTCTTTCAAGTCGCTGCGGACCAGATCAAACAGCGATTTATCGGGCAATTCCGCAAGCCGGGGGTTCCGGGCGCCGCCCACCATGGTGCGCAGCAGCATGTGTCCCGCCGGCGCACGCCCGGGAAATACGTTGGAATCGACAATGGTGCCAAGGATAGCGCGTTGCTCAACGGATGGGACGAGGAAGCCAAATCCATCGAGAGTTGCAGGTTTCGAGGCCAGGGCGTAACCCAGGCAGACCACGGTCAGCGGGGGATAGCCGATTTCGCCGACCAGCTGCGCAAGCTGTGGATCGAGTTCCTGCAAAATGCGCGATTGGGCATAGGCGGGGATGGCCAGCACCAGTGCCTCTGTCTCTGCCTGCGTGCCGTCGGCCAGGTGCAGGGTATAGCGGCTCACCGTCGCGGGAAATGCTCAGCACCGGGGCGGACTTGTGCAGCCTGGTTCCCAGGCGGTCGGCAAGGGTATCGGTCAATGCACTCATACCCTGCCCGAATGAAGTCAGCCTGCCTCCCGGGCCGGGACCCGGAATATTCTTTTTTCCAGTGGCGCGTGCCTTCATTTGCAGCTTGACCAGGCCACGAATCAGGCTGCCGTATTGTTCTTCCACTTCGTGAATGCGGGGGAAACAACTCCTCAGGCTCATCTTCGTGGCATCACCGGCAAACACACCGGAAGCCATCGGGTCGATCAGTTTTTCCAGGGCCTCACGGCCCAGCCTGCGGACGGCAAACTCTGCGAGGGACTCGTCTGTTTTATCGGTGCCCCCGACCAGGATTTCCCACAGAACGCGCAAACGACCGGGCACGCTGAGCAAACGGGAAGTGAGGAATTCCGGCGGGGTTTCCGGCAGCTTGTGCAACTCCTGCCGGCTGAAAACGTAGCGTTTCTGCGCAGCGGTGTTTGCGGACACCGGGGTAAGCCCAATCTCAGCGCACAGTTGCAGGGTCCGCGGGATCTTGTCGAGAAAACCGTTTACCCCGGCCTCGCAAATAAACCCCTCCGGGCTGGTCTCGGTCCATACCTTGCCCCCCACGCGCTCACTGGATTCGAACACCGATACCTCGGCTAGCGGGTTGCCGGACAGGATGGCATGGGCGGTAGCCAGGCCGGATATTCCTGCGCCGACAATGGTGGTTTTCATGGTGATCTGCCCGCCTCAAACGTCACTTCTGCATAGCCGTTTCGCCTATTGATGCCAAATTTAACCTTTTTTTCGCCGCGTACACCGTGTAGAGTTTCATCGACTTGACATGTGTCATGGGCGTGGTGCCGCTGTAAGGGTACTTTTGCAATGGGTTAAACCGTTTGCCAGGCTGTGAAATCAGGAGAAGTCCATGACCATGTTCACCCGATCGTCCTGCATGAAAATAGTGCCGCTACTGACTCTGCTCACCGTTGCCGGCTGTAACAAGGAACCCACGGTCAGCTATGCACAGGACGTAAAGCCCATCACCGACAAGTACTGTATCGAGTGCCACCAGGTCGGTGGCAAAGGCGAGGTGGCCAGCGGTTTCAGCGTGGCCAGCTATGCGGATCTCATGAAGGGCACCCGCAACGGCCCCATGGTCATTGCCGGGGACAGCCAGGGCAGTAACATGCTCGTACTGATGGAAGGGCGCGCTGACCCGTCCATCAAAATGCCGCATGGAAAGTCGGTAAGCGCCAGCAAAGCGGAAATTGAAACCCTGCGCCTGTGGATAGACCAGGGCGCAAAGGACAATTGATTTTCAGATAACTGATTTTGCCATTCATGCATTACTTGACATGAATCAAGTTTTCAAACGATGGGGCATGGTATTAAGTAAACCAATTGTTAAGCTATTTTTAACAATTCAAGACGCTCCAAAGAGCAACAAACCATAGAGTGAGCAGACGCATGAACAAAAAATCAACTGGGATACCCTTTTCAGCCAGAATGACCGTTGTGATGGCAATGCTGCTGTACTTCGCTTTGTTAATGTCGGCGGTGGCGCCAGCGCTGGCGGCGGGGGACGAAGCAACCACCGCTGACGGCGAATATTCCAAAGGGGCCAACCAATGCCTGACCTGCCACAAGGAAGGCAAGGAGTTACCGGCCCACGAGATACTGCAAACGCCGATGGGTTCAACCGCCGACCCCAACTCGCCCTTTGGCGCCGGCAAGCATGAATGTGAGACCTGTCACGGCCCGTCCAAGGAGCACATGAAGAAACTGGCCGACGGCACCCGTCCACCCCCGGCGATCACATTTGGTCACATGACACCCGTCGAAACGAAGAATGGCGTCTGTCTGGGCTGTCACGCGGATGGCGCCCGTAATCACTGGCCTGGCAGCGTGCACCAACTGGAAGCTGTGGCCTGTGTCGACTGCCATGACGTCCATACCGCCAATGACCCGGTACTGGCTCTCGAGACCCAGCCCGCGGTCTGTTACCAATGTCACAAGGAACAGCGCGCACAGTTTCTGCGCCAGTCCCGCCACCCGGTGCAAGGTGCCACTGAATCCATGTCGAATACCGGCCTGATGGCATGCACCGATTGCCATAAGCCGCACGGCAGTGACGGACCAAAGCTGTTAAAGCAAAACACGCTCAACGAGACCTGCTATGAGTGCCACGCAGAAAAACGCGGCCCCTTCCTGTGGGAACACGCGCCGGTGCAGGAAAATTGCGGCAACTGCCATACACCCCATGGTTCCAATTTTGAAAACCTGTTGGTCGCGCGGCAGCCGTGGATGTGCGAGCAGTGTCATGCGACCGTTTTTCACCCGAGTGGAGTTTACAGTGGCACGGGTATTCCACCCACCGGAGCGGCCCAACAAGTACTGGGTAAAGCATGTCTGAACTGCCATTCCCAGATCCATGGATCCAACCATCCATCTGGCGAGCGCTTCACACGTTAACCGGCCTGGAACTGGTAGAGGAGACGAACAATGAAAACCAAGCAGAACACCATTCTCAACTTCGTGACACTGGCCCTGATGACATTGCCGGTGGTTACCTGGGCCCAGGATGATAAGGCTCCAGCCAAGACCGAGGGCAAAGATACCGATACAAAGACGGTAGCCGTCGTGCAAAGCGAGGTAACCGTGGGCCTGTACTACCTTGATCACGATTCCTACCGTTACGGCAAATTTTCCGGGCTGACCGACGAGGGGTTCTATGTTCTGGCCGATTTCCTCGTGGACAAGCGCCCCGTATGGAACAGTGGTGATACCGAGCGCTGGAGCGTCCAGGGCTGGCGGTTGGGCCTGGATTCACGGCGGCTGTTGTATAAGTACAATGATCCCGTCAAGCAGACCTTCAAGGCAGACTACCGGGAAATTCCCAATAACCGCTTCAGTGACGGTCAATCTCCATACCTCGGAATCGGCGACAATACCCAGACTCTGCCGTCCTCCTGGGCGGTTGCCCCGGGCACCAGCGATACACGCGGCTTTCTGACCCTGCAGGAGAATCTCGTTAACCTGAAGGTCGACACCAAGCGCCGCTGGATGAATCTTGATTACTCCCTCAAGCTCAGCGACAGCTGGAACATGGCCATCGATTACTCGTACATTTCCAAGAAAGGTGAACGCGAGGTTGGCAGTATATTCGGCTACAGCGGTGGCAACCCGCGTAGCGTTATCCTGTCCGCGCCGGTGGACTACATGACCAACAATGTCGAAGCCATGTTTAACTATGCCACTCCGCAGGCTCAATTTGGCCTTGGCGTGTATGCATCTTTCTTCAATAACGACGAGACCGCCCTGTTGTGGCAGAACGCCTATGGCTACCAGGCACAATGGGCACCAGGCGTACAGTACCCCGCTTCACAGGGCCAGCTCGCATTGGAACCGGACAACAGCTACTGGCAATTCAAGGCCTACGGTGCATTTAACTTTGCACATTCCACCCGCCTGAGCGCCAATGCATCCTATGGCCAGATGAAACAGAATGACGCCCTGTTACCGTATACCATCAACCCCATCCTGGTCGTGAACACGCCCGTGCCGCTGGATTCACTGGACGGCAAGGTTGATACGACCATGTTCAACGTTCGCCTGACCAGCCAGCTGGCACGGCCGCTGGACGTGGCAGTCAACTACCATTACGACGACCGCAACAACAAGTCGCCGCGCGCGGTGTACCCGTATATTGGTGGTGATTCACAGAATCAGCGTCCCTACGATGACGGCAGCATCAACCTGCCCTACAGCTACAACAGGGAAAAAGCCGATGCGGTCTTCACCTACCGCGTGGGCGGCGGCACGCATCTCAGAGCGGGCGCAGAGTATCTGAACATGTCACGTGACTATTCCGAGGTTACCCATTCGGACGAATGGGCCTGGCTGGCCGGGGTCAGGTTCGGTGGCTTTGAGTTTGCCAGCTTCAATTTCGATTATCGCAATTCCAGCCGCAACGTCTCCGATTACGTAGGCAACAGGCCTCTGATCGATTCCAGTGTGCCCGGCACGGTCACGGAAGATGAGTGGGAAAACCAGCCCTTGTTGAGGAAATACTACGAGACTGATCGTGACCGCGAGGAGTTCCGCTTCCGTGCCGACGTATTCCCGATGCCGGAGTGGAACCTCGGCATGGCCTTCAGCTATTTCAAGGATGATTACGCTGCCGGCTACTACGGCCTGAACGATGCGAAAATCAAGTCAGGCACGATTGACCTAGGTTGGCACCCGACCAACAACATATCTTTGACAGGGTTTTATACCCACGAGAAGTACGACGCGAGCCAGTCCAGCATTTCTTTCAGCAATGCAAATCAGGCTTTCGACCTGAACCGGCTGTGGTGGGCGGAAACGACCGACAAGGTTGATACCTGGAACCTTGCGCTGGCTTTCACCGACATTGGCGCGTCCCGTGGCTGGAAGAAGTTTGACATGGGCTTTGACTACACCTACTCCGACACCAACAGCGTGATTGATGTCACCGCGGTTACCCTGCCCACCGCGCCTCTGCCGGATTTGGTCGACAAGTTGGAAACCTTCAGCGCCTGGGCCAGCCTGGCTGTGAGTGACAGTTCCAGCCTGCGCTTCGTGATTGAAAGCACCAAGCTCGATTCTGCCGATTTTGCGATTGACAATGTCACGACCAACACACTGGCCAACGTGTTGCTGCTGGGCCAAACTGGGCCGAGCTACGATATCCTCCTGATCACGGGCTCCTGGACCTACCAATTCTGATTATTGGTCTGGCCCAAGGGTCGAGAAGAGTCTCAAGAGGCACCGAACCAAGCGGTGCCTCTTTTTTTAGCAACATGGACCCAGATGGAACACGTTAAAACAGATATTGCAATTGTGGGCGCCGGGGGCGCGGGACTACGGGCGGCCATTGCCATTGCGCAAGCCAACCCGCAACTGCAGGTTGCCCTGATCTCCAAGGTCTACCCCATGCGCAGCCACACCTGTGCCGCCGAAGGCGGTGCGGCCGGGGTCAAGCGTGCAGACGATTCGCTGGAAATGCATTTCAACGACACCGTCAGTGGCGGCGACTGGCTGTGCGACCAGGACGTGGTCGAGTACTTCGTCCAGCAGGCGCCGCTGGAGTTGATCCAACTGGAACACTGGGGCTGTCCCTGGAGCCGCGATGCAGACGGTTCCGTGGCGGTGCGCCCGTTTGGCGGAATGAAGAAAGAGCGCACCTGGTACGCAGCCGACAAAAGCGGTTTCCATATCCTGCACACGCTCTTTCAAACCTCGTTGCAGTTTCCCTCGATCCGCCGTTTTGATGAATTTTTCTGCCTGGACCTGCTGCATGAAAACGGTCGCTGCACCGGGGTTATGGCCATGGAAATGCGCAGCGGGCGGTTTTTTCATTTCGAGGCCGGCGCAGTCATCCTTGCCACCGGCGGTGCCGGGCGCATTTTCCCCTTCACTACCAATGGCGCGATCAAAACCGGCGACGGCATGGCCATGGCCTATCGCGCCGGCGTGGCGCTCAAGGATATGGAGTTCGTGCAGTACCACCCCACCGGCTTGCCCGGCACCGGCATCCTCCTGACCGAAGGTTGCCGCGGCGAGGGCGGGGTACTGGTCAACCGCCACGGCTACCGTTACCTGCAGGACTACGGCATGGGCCCGGAGACACCGATCGGCCAGCCGGTGTTTAAAACCATGGAACTTGGGCCGCGTGACCGCTTGAGCCAGGCCTTCTGGCATGAGCAGAAAAAAGGCAATACGGTGGAAACGGCCTGGGGTGATTGCATCCTGATGGATATGCGCCACCTCGGTGAGAAACGCATCAACGAACGCCTGCCGCTGGTACGGGAACTGGCCACGTCCTATGTCGGTGTAGACCCCGTCACTGATCCCGTGCCGGTGCGCCCGGTGGTGCATTACATGATGGGTGGCGTCGACACCAACATCGACGGTGAGACCTCGATGGCCGGGCTGTACGCCATTGGCGAAACTGCCTGCGGCAGCCTCAATGGCGCCAACCGGCTGGGCTCGAACTCACTGACCGAACTGCTGGTGTTTGGCAAGCGGGCCGCGCTGTGCGCCGTGAACTATGCGACCGGCCCGGATGCCAGGCAGACCGGTGGAGCTGCCCAACAGCAGGCCGATGCTGCGGTCAGCGCAGTGCGCGAGTTATTGCAGCGCGGTGCGGGCAACGAGAGCCTGGCCGGGGTGCGGCGCGAGATGATGACCAGCCTCGAGGAAGGTGCAGGAATTTACCGGGACGCCGCCGGCCTTGAGGCGACCTGCCGCACGATCGCCGAATTGCAGAAACGCTTTGAACACATTGAGGTGCACGACAAGAGCAATGTGTTCAACACGGACTTACAGCAGGCGCTGGAGCTGAAGAACATGCTGGACGTGGCCGAAACGGTCAGCGCCAGTGCGCTGGCCCGGCAGGAATCCCGTGGCGCGCACCAGCGGCTGGACTTCCCCGAGCGCGATGACACGAGCTACTTGCAACACAGCCGGGCAATACGGCAGCCTGGGCAGCGGCCGGAAGTCCGCTGGCTGGACGTTACCATTACACGCTCGCAGCCTGGTGTGCGGGACTATTCCGGAGCCAAGCCGTCATGAGCATCCGCCAGATCGAACTCGACGTGATGCGTTACGACCCGGAATGCGATGATGTGCCGCACTTCCAGCAGTACTCCGTGCCCTGCCAGGAAGACTGGGCCATCCTGGATGCGCTGAACTACATCAAGGAGCATATCGACACCACGCTCAGTTACCGCTGGTCCTGCCACATGATGGTCTGCGGCAGTTGCGGCATGATGGTCAATGGCGAACCCAGCCTGACTTGCAAGACCTTCATTCGTGACCTGCCGGACAAAGTACGCGTTGAGCCACTGGCCAATTTTCCGATCGAGCGGGATCTTGTGGTGGTACTGGATGATGTGATGGAAAAACTGCAGCGGGCGCAGCTCTATATCATCCGCCACGATCCTCCACCGGCCGCCACCCGGGAATACCAGCAGTCGCATTCTGCGCTGATGAAATTCAAGCAATACACCATGTGCATCAACTGCATGGCCTGCTATGCCGCCTGCCCGCAGTATGCCCTGGATAAAGAATTCATTGGCCCGGCGGTGCTGGCCCTGGCGCATCGCTACAACCTGGATTCACGCGATCAGGGCCGGGCAGAGCGGCTGGATATTTTGGCCGATCACGATGGCGCCTGGAATTGTTCTTTCGTGGGCGCCTGCTCGGAGGTCTGTCCCAAGCACGTGGACCCGGCGGCCGCCATCCAGCAGATGAAGATTGACGGGTCCATTGAATGGCTCAAACAAAAACTGCTGCCGGGGAAAGCATCATGAGCCGGCGCCCTTATGTGCGGCCGGTATCCCGCACCGGGTGGTACCTGCACCAGGCGCGCTACCGGAATTACATGCTGCGCGAGCTGACCTGCATCCTGGCCGCTTTGTACTGCATATTGTTGCTGCTTGCGCTCCAGGCCCTGGCTTCCGGCCAGCCTGAACGCTGGGACAATTTCCTCGCCAGCCAACAGCACGTGGGCTGGATGGCGCTGCATGCGTTTGCGCTGGTGTTTTTTACCATCTACCAGACTATGGCCTGGTTCCGCCTCGCACCCAAGGCCATGCCCTTGCAGCTGAGCGGCACCGCGGTACCGGCCGCCTGGATTGTTGCCGCGCATTACGTGGCCTGGCTGGCAGTAAGCTTGATCATCTTCTGGCTGGCGGGAGTGTTCTAGTGTCCTGTCCCACAAATACAGCACACATTTCGCCGCGTCCTTTCGCGCCTGGCGGTGTTGCGCCTCCTCGCCATAGCGGTGCTATGCCTCGTCGGCGCGCCTTGCCAGCCACGAAAATCCACTGCCGAAATATGCACTTTACTTGCGGGACAGGACACTAGTGGCCATTGCGAAAAAAGCCCTGGTCTGGAGCTTGTTTGCTGCAGGTGGCACGGTCACCGCGTTCGTGTTTCCGGCCCTGATTGCACTGTTCCTTATGGTTTCGCTGGGCTACGTCCCGGGTGGCTTGAGCTACGCCGGCATCACGGCTTTTGCCGCTTCCTGGATCGGCAAAATCATCCTGTTCGGCGTCGTGTTCCTCTCCGTATGGCATGCCGCCCACCGCATGCGCGTCATTTTCCATGACTTCGGTGTGCGCGCCGACAGTGTCATTGCAAGCACCTTGTACCTGCTGGCGACAGTCGGTACAGTGTTCGCTGCTTTCTGCCTCTGGAACATCCGTTAAGCTACGACTTAGCCATGACATCAACACCAAAGGAATCTACATGAACGATGACGTGCTGGCCATGACTCAAGAGTTGTCCAGTGTCAGTGGCGATTTCGTCGCCACGCACGAGCGCAGCACTCCGGCCATACCGGCTTACCTTGAGAACACTTATTGGTGGGCCTATCTGCGTCCACGTTCCATCTGGCTGTTCGAGCGTGAGTGGCTGGTCAACCTGATCCTGTGGGGCAATATGCAACGGCTGACGGATGCCGTGCTGGATGAAATGGACTGCAAGGAGCACAGTTCGGTATTGCAGGTCGCCTGCGTATACGGTGACTTTTCTAACCGCCTGGCTGCCCACCTGGGGCAGACCGGTTCCCGCTTGCACCTTCTCGACATTGCGCCCATCCAGTTGCGCAACGCCAGGGATAAATTGAGTCATCACGATAACGTGAGCCTGCACCACCAGGACTCCAGCAAGCTGCAATTTACCAGCGGGAAATTTGACCACACCGTCGTGTTCTTCCTGCTGCATGAGCAGCCGCAGGACGTGCGCCGCAAGACCATCGCTGAAGCCATCCGCGTCACCCGCCCGGGAGGAAAAGTCGTGTTCGTCGACTACCACGGGCCGCAGCGCACCAATCCGATGCGCTACCTGATGCATCCGGTCCTGCACTGGCTGGAACCTTTTGCGCTGGATCTGTGGCGGACACAACTGCAGCACTACTTGCCCGAATACATTGCAGCGGAGCAGGTCAGCTCCACTTTCTATTTTGGCGGCTTGTACCAGAAGGTCGTGATTTCCTGCTGAATCGGATGGTAATGCCTTAAGCCTGCTCCCGGTAATTTCTCGCCGCGACCCTGCTAGACTTTGGTTAACCATACTCTGGAAAAGCCCTTGCCAACTATCACCAGCAAAGAAATTCATCTCGCCAGTCGTCCTGATGGCCTGCCGCAACCGGAACATTTCAGCCTGGTTGAAAAGCAAATACGTGAACCGCTTGCCGGTGAAATACTGGTGCGCAACCTCTTCATGTCAGTGGACCCCTACATGCGCGGCCGCATGATGGATCGCAAAAGCTACGTGCCTTCCTTTCAGGTGGGCGAAGTGCTGGGGGGCCACGCGGTAGGTGAAGTTGTCGCCTCGCGTGATGAGCATTTCCAGCCCGGCGACAGGGTGCTGCATATGCAGGGCTGGCGTGAATATGCACTGACCCGGCGCGATGAGTTAACCGCCCTGCCACCGGATACAGGTGTGCCGCTGCAAAGCTTTCTGGGTGTATTGGGCATGCCCGGCCTGACCGCTTATGCCGGACTGCTGCGCATCGGCGAACTGAAAGAAAACGACACCGTGTTTGTCTCGGCAGCCTCGGGCGCCGTAGGTTCAATAGCATGCCAGATCGCGAAAATTAAAAACTGCACCGTAATCGGCAGCGCCGGTTCGGATGAGAAATGCACCTGGCTGGAACAGGAAGCAGGTATCGACAAGGCGTTCAACTACAAGGCTTGCGGTAACTTGACTGCTGCTGTCACTGAAGCCTGCCCCGGCGGAATCGATGTCTATTTCGACAACGTGGGTGGCGCGCACCTGGAGGCGGCGATTGAGAACATGCGCCCCTTCGGCCGTATCGTCATGTGCGGAATGATTGCGCAATACAATGCCACCAGGCCGGAGCCCGCACCCCGCAATCTCTTCCAGGTGGTCGGCAAGCAGCTGAAACTGCAGGGCTTCATTGTCTCCAGCCACAGCGACATGCTGCATGCATTCCAGCACGACATGGTGGGGTGGATCAGTTCTGGCCGGATGAAGTGGCAGGAGACCATCGTTGACGGCATCGAGCAGGCGCCGCGAGCCTTCATGGATCTGTTTACCGGCGGCAATATCGGCAAGATGCTCGTGCGGCTGGGGTCGGATGAAACTTAGTCCCTGATACGTCAATGTCCCTTTGCGTGCAGGATCATGGCGCCCACCGCTGGACTGGTATTCACCGCCTGGACGATGGTAGCCGGATGGCTGACGGTGAACACGCGGAACACTTCGTCTGCGAAACCCTGGCCGACACTTTCGACATTCTTGAAATCCAGTTCTATGAGTTTGAATTTTTCCAGGTTCACTATGAGACGGCGGGCTTCCGAACGGGAAATGTATTTACTGCCCAACAGCTTCACATGAACTCTGCTTTTGGAGAACTGGAAATCAAATTCCTGCGGGGCAAATTCGTCGAAAATGTCCTTGAGTCTGGTCCTGGAATCGCGGCGCACTTCGATGTGAACGTGGGTTCCTTTCACATGGCGGCGGTTAGAAACGAATACGTCCTTTAATTTCTTGTTCCACTCAACTTGTATTCGATGAGAACGAATGACCAGAACAGAAGCGGCTTTTGACGAAAAGAAAATCCCCTCGCCTGAATGTGCTTCGGGCATCGTGGTGGTCTTGCCCTTAACCAGCTGGAGCAGGGCATCGTGTTCATCGGGAAACCCCAGTTTTTGAGCGATGGATGAGAAGATTCCGATGCCATTGTCACTGATGTCGGCCTTGATGGTTCGTGCGTCCAGAACCGCTGATACACGAACTTTCCTGGATTCCGAGTGATCAATTGCATTGTTCAGCAGCTCGGTGAACACGTACTGGAACACTGTTTCCGCATTGGGATTCAGTGAATGGGAAAGGTTCTGACTGAGTGCGAGACGTTGAAACACCAGGTTCTCGTCAAGGCCTTCAGTAAAGAACTCGCCGCCGTATTGTTTTGGCGGGGGCAGATGTCCCGGCAGTGAGTAACGAGCATTTCTGGTTGCGCCGGTGCGAACGACCTTGCCTGCGTCGATGAGGCGGTTGAGATGCAGGTTGAGCGCTTGCCGGCTGATGCCAAGATGAGCGCAAAGGGTTTTGCTACCCGAGCTTCCCTGATTTTTCAGGAAAGCCAGAATGGATTCAGGAGTGTCCATCGAAATTGTCCGGGTAAGTGTCTTGTCAACGTTATGTCAACTGTAATAAATACTATTGTCAATCATTATGACTTCTGAATCGACATATTGTCAATTGTATGTCAATCAATATTAATTACTATTGTCAATGAAGCATGTTTGTCGCGATTCAAATACGCCTCAAATACGCCGGGGTCGCAAAAAGGGGAAGGGAGGTTTTAAAGCTGTTGTGCGCGCTCCTGCGCACGGGTTGCTAAACCGCGCGCAGGTACCACTCATAGTCGCGGTTCGAAACCTCGGTCTGGAAGCGGTTCGATTCCTCGCGGCGGCAAAGCGCAAAGATCTCTGCGAATTCCTTGCCAAGGTAATTGGGCAGGATGGTTCCTGCCTCGAAGGCGTCCAGAGCCTGTGGCCAATGTACCGGCAGGGTCACGAGATCTTCAAGCGTTTCACGCTCCTGGATCATGCGACCGGGGTCGCACCGCTGGGTAATGCCGTGGTGCAAACCCGCCATGATCGCAGCGGTCACGAGGTAAGGGTTGGCATCGGCGCCGGCCACGCGGACTTCCACGCGGTTATTGACTGGTGAAGAGAGTGGAATGCGCAGGGCGACACCGCGGTGGTTGACGCCCCAATTTGGTGTGCAGGGCACAAACGCTCCGCGCACGAAACGGCGGTAGGAGTTGGCATTGGGCGCATAGATGGCCATGCTTTCGCCCATGGTTGCAGCCAGGCCGCCAATGGCGTGGCGCAAGGTTTCTGAGAAGGCGCCATCGCTGCACTCCCCGGCAAACACGTTGTTGCCGTCATCGTCCAGCAGGCTGATATGGACGTGCAGCCCTGACCCGGGTATTCCACCAAAAGGCTTGGCCATGAAGGTTGCGGCCAGGCCATGCTTTTTTGCCGCAGCCTTGACCACCCGTTTCAGCATCAGGGCGTGTTCGCAGGCGCGCAGGGGATCATCCACGTGGTGCAGGTTGATTTCGAACTGGCCGGGGGCATACTCCGCCAGTGCGGCGCCGGCCGGGACATTCTGCGCACGGCACCATGCATCAACATCAGCAAGGAAGTCATCCACGTCTTCCAGTTCTTCCATGATGCCGTACTGCTTGCCGTCCTGCGCCAGGTCCGAGCCCGGTATGCGCGGCACGCGCGGAGCAAACTCTATGCCATCGTGTTCCACCAGGTAAAATTCCAGTTCGGCTGCCATGACCGGGTGCAGGCCGAGGTCGGTCAGGGGTTGCAGTGCGCGGCGCAAGACCTGGCGGCAATCGAGAAAGTAGGGCGTGCCGTCGAACAGGGTGGTTTCCACCATGGCCTGGGCGCTGGGCGTTTTGGCCCATGGCACCGGCGCGAGCGTGCCGGGTACCACGTGCGCCCGCAGGTCCGGGTCGCCGTCAGCACCACCCATGGGTATGCTGTCGAAGGTCGATCCTTTGTAATCGAGCACCAGGGTGGCAGCGCACCAGTTGACGTTGTTCCGGTAGATCCTTTGGGCATCCTCGATGTCCGTGCGCTTGCCCCGCAAGGTGCCATTCATATCGGCAACCAGTAATTCAAGATAGCGGGTGTCCGGTGCCTGCTCCATGAACGCCGCAAATGTGCTGTAGTCGTCTTTAGTATTCATGATTTGGGTTCATTGTTTGGGTCCATGGTGCTGTTATCCGACGGTTCTGTTATCCGACCTGGGCCCTGCGCCAGGCAATGGCCGCCCTGGCGCCCTGGCTTTTCATGATGTCATTGAACTGCCGGGTTTCCGGGGTATCCGTGCTTTCGATTTCAACATCGGTTTCCAGTGCTTCGAGCAGTGCCGTGCGCATGCCCGCGGTGTCCATGCTGCGGTTGATGGCCTGCTTGGTCAATCGCACCGCAAGCTGGTCATTGCCGGCAATTTCCATGGCCATGGCCCGTGCCGTTGCCAGCAACGTATCCGCGCTTACAACCTGGTTAACGAGGCCGCAGGCTTGCGCCTGTTCAGCGCTCAGGCGGTCGGTGCCGGTGAGCAGGAGTTCCTTGGCTTTTTTGGGCCCGCAAAACCACGGTAGCAGCAGGGCCACGATGCCACTGCCGAACTTCACTTCCGGGGCGCCAAAACGGCAATCGCTGGCGGCAATGGTAATATCGCAGGCGACCGCCATTTCCATGGCGCTGCCCAGGCAATAAGTGTGCACGGCAGCGATGGTCGGCTTGGGGCAATCCCAGAAACGCATGATGATGTTGAAGTCCTGGGTTAGCTCGCGCCGCATGGCGGACTTGTACGCTGCGCGGTCTGGGCTCGCCCCCGCTTCCTCTTCCATGCCCCCATCCACACCAATGGCCAGATCAAAACCGGCAGAAAACGCCCGCCCTTCACCGGTGAGCAAAATGACGCGCACCTTCGGATCAGATTCGGCCAGGTCCAGTGCATGGTTCAGCTCTGCGATCATTGCCGCATTAATGGCGTTGAGCTTGTCCGGCCGGTTGAGGCTCAACCAGGCCAGCGGCCCTTCGGTGGAATAGCGAATCAGCTGGTACTGCATGCCGGTGTCCTGCAATCTGGGGTTTTCACTCCGCAGCGAGGCGAATCCATGCGGATTTGCACTGGGTATAACTCTTGACGCTTTCCATGCACTTGTCCCGTGCCTGGCCGGACTGCTTGTAGCCACCAAAAGGCTGGGTCATGTCCCCGTCTTCGTAGCTGTTCACCCACACCACGCCGGCTTCGATGTTCTTGATCAGCTTGAAGGCTTTGTTGATGTCGCGCGTCCAGATGCCCGAAGCCAGGCCATAAATGGTGTCATTGGCAATGTGGATGGCTTCTTCCGCACCGTCGAAGGGAATTACGCTGGCGACCGGGCCAAAAATTTCCTGCCGGGCAATAGTCATGTTGTTGTTTACGTCTCCGAACAGGGTTGGATTGACGTAGGCGCCCTCATCCAGGCCTTTGGGTTTGGTGCCGCCGAAATGCAGGGTGGCGCCTTCCTTTTTGCCGGTTTCGATCATGCCCAGTACACGCTGCTGGGATTCACGATCGACCAATGGGCCCATGTTAGTGGCCGGGTCCAGTGGTTCGCCGGGTTTGTAAGCATGCTCGCCTTCAGCGATAAAGCGCTCAATGAACTCGTTATAGATGGGGCGTTCCACCAGCAAGCGCGAACCTGCACTGCACACTTCTCCCATGTTGGCGAAGATGCCGTTGTAGGCGGCGGCAACGGCCTTGTCGAGGTCGGGCAGGTCGGCCATGAAAATCTGCGGCGACTTGCCGCCACACTCCAGCGCCACGCGCTTCATATTGGACTGGCCGGAGTATTGCAGGATCAGCTTGCCGACTTCGGTGGATCCCGTGAAGGTCAGCTTGGCTACGTCGTTGTGCAGGGCGAGGGCTCTTCCGGCAATTTCTCCCATGCCGTTGACCACGTTCAGCACGCCAGGCGGGCCGCCGGCCTGCAGGAACAATTCAGCCAGGCGCAAACAGCTCATGGGCGCCTGCTCTGCAGGCTTGAGCACCACCGTGTTGCCTGCAGCCAGTGCCGGGGCAATTTTCCATGCGGCCATCAGCAGGGGGTAGTTCCACGGAGAAATAGCGCCGACTACACCCAGCGGCTCACGCAAAATCATATGCATGGAGCTGCTATCGGTGTTGGTGACCGATCCTTCGATCTTGTCTATGCACTCGGCCATGAAGCGGATCGTCGCTACCACCGATGGCAAGTCGATGTTGATCACATCGGCTATGGGTTTGCCCATGTCCAGGGTTTCCAGCACGGCCAGTTGTTCAGCGTTTTCGTCCACGAGGTCGGCAAAACGATACAGGACATCCATGCGATCACGCGGCGCCATGCGCGACCATACGCCTGAGTAGAACGCCTTCCTGGCCGCGGCCACGGCGCGGTCGATATCTTCTGCGCCACCGGCTGACATTTCCGCCAGCGTTTCACCATTAGCCGGGTTCGAGGTGACAAAGCGTCCGCCTTTTATGGCATCCACGAATTTGCCGTCGATCAACAAGCGGGTTTCGATATGGCGCCTGGCGTCAGTGGCCACTGCTTTCCATTGGGTGCTGTCGTGTTGCTTTACCTGGGTGAGGTTCATTGCGTTCTCCTGTTTGGTTTCAATTGGGGTCAGAGTACTATTTCCTTGGGACATGGTTCAATTATTAAGGCCGGCAGGAGGAAATGGTACTCTGACCCCAATTGTCGCCCTGACCCCGCTCCAATTGTCGTCCAATCACCAGCGCATCCAGGGCCATGCAGCCTTCCGGTCGCACCAGCAGCGGGTTTACATCGATCTCGGCGATGTGGCTGCCTAGCGCAGCAGCCAGCTGTGAAAGTCGCTCTGCTGCGGCACAAAATGCGTCTATATCCATTGCAGGGGCGCCGCGATGCCCGTCAAGCAAGGCACGCTGACGCAGACCATCTACCAGCCTTTGTGCCGTTGCTGCGTTGAAGGGGGGCAGGGCGCATGCCACGTCTTTGAGACTTTCGACATGAATGCCGCCGAAACCCATCAGCACCAGCGGGCCGAATTGCTCGTCGTGCACGACCCCCAGCATCATTTCCACGCCCGGCCCGGTGACCATGCGGCTGACCAGCACCTGTGGACCGAGCTGAGCTGCCATGGCGGTATAGGCCGCGCGTAGTTTTTCAGCGCTGTGCAGGTTCAGTTGCACGCCGCCCTGTTCGGTCTTGTGCACCATTCCGGGCTGCGCCGATTTCAGCGCCACCGGGTAGCCCAGTTGAGAAGCGGCCTGCAATGCTGAATCAAGGTCGCTGGCCCGGTGTGCAGGGTTGAGGGGTATGCCGAAGTCCGTCAGCAATTGCCCCGCTGCGTATTCATCCAGTGCCTCGCCGCTGGCAAGGCGTTTTGACCAGGCCGTGATCGCAGTTGGGTTGGCTGCAATGGCTGTGGAACGAACCCCGCCTTCCGCGGCAGAGCGTAGCAGGAAATCGCGATACTGGAACATACACCTGGCGCCGCAGAGGAAGGGGCGCAAGCCATCGAGCACCGGAAACCCTTCACGGGTAATGGCCAATACCTGGGGGTCGGCGCCGGTGCCCTGGTGGTTGGAGACGAGGAAAGCGGGCTTGCCCGAAGCGGCGTGGCCGGCTCGCAGGTAGTCAAGATAGCTTGTGTAAATCGCGCCCATGGGCGCGCGATCATGCACGACGGCGCCGATGGCGGCTTGCGCGTCGCTCATCAGTGCAGCGAAGCACTGGTGCATGACCATGTGATATTCCGGCCCGCCCTTGCTCCATGCGTCGAGCGGATTGACCGCCACCAGGCCGGGGTCCAGCAACTCGCCCAGCCGGGCTTCAGTGGCCGCTGAGATTTTACTCAGCGGCACACCCACCCGATCGGCCATGTCAATGATCAACTGGCGTTCGCCGCCTGAGTCGTGTATGGAAACCAGCCCGCCAGTGCCAATTTTGTGTGGCTGGGCAAACATGATCAGAGCCGTGGTCAGTTCATCCATGTCCTCGACCCGTTGCACACCGTAGCGGTCAAACAGGGCCTGGTAGGCCTCATCCTGGCCGGCCATGGCGCCAGAATGCGACACCGTGAGTTTGGCCGCCAGCTCGGTGCGGCCCACTTTCAAAGCGACTACGGGAATGCTGCGCTGCGCGGCTTTCGCCAGCACGGCGGTCAGGCCTGCGGGGTTGCGCGCGGTTTCCATGAACAAACCGATAACGCGGGTATTCATCCGCTCAATCGAGTAGTCCATGTACTGGTCCATGCTCACGCACAATTCCTGCCCGGTGGAAACTGCGAGGTTGAAATCAATGCGCTCTTCGCAATCAATGATGCCGGACATGCCGGAGCCAGAGTGGCTGATGAAGGTGACATTGCCACCACGCACGTGATTCTTGCGCGTATCAAAACCGCAAGCCCAGATGCCATCGTGGAAATTGTAATAACCCATGCCATTGGCGCCGCACAGCAGCATTCCGGCGCGGCGAATCTTTTCCCTGATGCGTTCGCGCAGGTCGGGCTGGCCAGTGTTTGCCAACACCTCGCCGTCCAACGCCTCCTTGGCCAGCACCAGGGTAGAGTAGATGGTCGCGGCGCGGGCGCCGTGCCGGATGCTTTCGTCCAGGGCGGACTCGATGCGCGCATCGGCGACCGCAAAAATAACCTGCTCCACCGTTTCCGGCAGGTCAGCCAGGGACGCATGGCAGGGCAGTCCGTGAACGGAGTCCCGGCCAGGGTTTATCGGGTAAAGAGCGCCCTCGTAGCCACCACGCTGCAAATTGAGTATGACCTCGCTGCCGACCGTTCCCGCGCGTTCGCTGGCGCCTATAACGGCAATGGAACGGGGTCGCAGCAGGGGGTCCAGTTGATGAGCGTGACGTGAAGGGGTCAGAGTACTATTTCCTTTTGGCATGGCTTAATTTTCCAGGCAGGCAGGAGGAAATAGTACTCTGACCCCGGTTTTACTATTTCCTTTTGGCATGGCTTAATTTTCCAGGCAGGCAGGAGGAAATAGTACTCTGACCCCGGTTTTACTGACCCCGGTTTCAAAAATCGGCGGGTGGCGTCAGGCGCTTGCGCGATGGATCCCAGAATACATTCTCAACTACCCGGCAGGGCGCCATCACCCGGTTCCATTTCAGTTCCCTCTGGTAGTAGATCTCGACCAGCAGTTCCTCCCCAGGTTTGCCATGTGGAGCTTCCAGGGAAGCCAGCGCAATGCTGGCCTTGGCTGAAGGGGACCACATGGCGGAGGTAATCGTGCCGGCAAATACCTTGTCCTTGTTGTAGACATAGGAATCGCGGGCCACTTTGTTGCCGTCGATGTCCAGCTTGACCAGGGCAAAACGTGAGCCACGCTTTTGCTCTTCCAGCAGCGCACGGCGACCGGTGAACACCGGCTTCTTGAAATCGACCAGCCAGGCCAGGCCCAGCTCGAATGGCGAGCGCGTGTGGGTCGGGCGGACCGCATGCTGGGCCGGCAGGAAGTCAACACCGGCAAGGATGAACCCCGCCTCAATGCGCAGCATTTCCAGCGCTTCGCTGCCCATGGCCCTGATGCCATGAAATTTACCGGCTTCGAACAAGCGGTCCCACAGCACTTCGGCATGATCGGGGTCTATCCACAATTCATAGCCCAGGTCGCCGGTGTAGCCCGTGCGGGACACGCCCAGCTCAGTGCCTTCAAACGCAAAGGTCTGCATGCCGAACGGTGTAATGTTCTCAACGCCCTGCAAGCCCATTTTCTTCAGGATGGCGCAACTGGTGGGGCCCTGGACTGCGAGTCCCGCGACATCGTGGGTTTCGTCCACGATCTCAACGTTGAAGCCCAGCGCCGAGGTCATGAACCAGTCAATCTGCTGCTCTTGCGAGCACACCCGGTAAACGCCCGGGCTGAGATGAAATATGGTTCCATCGTCAATAACCTGGCCCTGGTCGTTGCACCACACGGCGTAGCCAACCCGGCCGGGTTTGAGCTTGCTGACATCACGGGTGACCAGTCGATTGAGGTAGGCCAGCGCGTCCGGGCCGCTGATGCGGTGCTTGATCATCGGTGTGAGGTCAAAAACACCGCAGCTGTTGCGTGCGGAAAAATACTCCAGTGATGCGTCGTAGTAAGCAGGCACAGACAAATAGTCTGCCCAGCGTGACCACACCTTTTGCTTGTTCACTTGCTCCTGCCGCGAATAAAACGGGCTGGGGTACACGTGGTGATTGAAATGGTCCCTGGCTTTCAGTTCTGTGGTTTTCATGTGAATCTCGTCCGTGCGCTAATGAAGTGTTGCCTTAATTGCCCAGGGAAACTCTGATTTATTCAGAGTTTCCGCGGTACAGGGACGTGCCGCCATTTTCGATGATTGCAAATCATTGAAAATGAAGTCAAACAAAAATCACACTTTTTGTTTGGCGTGCTCTGAGAATGCGAGGATGGCATTATTCAGAGCTTCCCTAGGACGGCCCTGGCCGCATTGCGTCCGGCGCTACCCATGACACCGCCGCCGGGATGACTGCCTGCGCCACAGAGGTAGAGGCCAGGTACCGGGGTGGCATACTGCGCGGCGCCTGGAACAGGGCGCAACATCAGGAACTGGTCCATGGACATCTCCCCATGGTGCCAATGGCCGCCGGTCATGCGGAACTCCCGCTCAATATCCTGCGGGGTGAGCAATTCAGCCATGACCGCCTTACTGCGAATATCCGGTGCATACTGCTCAAGCAGGTCCAGAACCACATCGGTAAAGGCGGACTTACCTGCACCCCAACCGCCTTTGAGCTCATGCGGTGCGTACTGCACGATAGCCGACATCACGTGATGTCCCGGAGGGGCAAGAGAAGCATCAGATACGCTGGGGAATACGATTTCCATTACCGGTTTGGCTGAAAACTCGCCGTACTTGGAATGGTTGAAGGCTTTTTCGATGTAATGCAGATCGGGCGCGATCACCAGGCGTTCACCCAGTTGTTCAGCGCGCAAACCGGTGAATTCCGGCAGCCCGCTGAGCGCCAGGTGCAGCTTGGCCGCGTTGCCTTTGGCCCGGATATTCTTGATCTTCTGGGCGAAACCGGCCTCCAGGTGCCGCGCGCCCAGCAGGCCGAGGAAGGTGGTTTTCGGATCTGCGCCGGACACCACGGTATCGGCCAACAATTGCTCGCCATTGCCCAGTTCCACGCCGATAGCGTGGTCCCCGTCCATGGTGATGCGGGCCACCGGGCTGGAGGTGCGGATCTGGGCGCCGTGCTTGCGTGCTGCGGCTGCCAGCGCCTCGCTCACGGCTCCCATGCCACCACGCGGCAGGGAAAGGGCCCCCGGCGCACCGCCGGTATTGCCGCTCAGTCGGTGCAAAGCAGTGAACACACTGTTGTTGGAGCGCGGCCCCGAGTACGTACCCAGTACCGCATCCAGCGCCAATGCGCCTTTGAGCAAGTCGCTGTCAAAATTTTCCTGCAGCACGTCATAAATGTTGATGCCGGCAATGCGCAGAAACTCGCGCATGTCGTCACGCCCGAGCAAGCGGATATCCAATGCCAGCTTGCCCAACTGGATCAGGTCACTGCGGTTGCCGAAGTTGAACCGCGGCGGAATCCGGTTATGCAGTTTCGAGATCACCCCCGCAAAACGGGACATGAAACGACGGTATTCCTTGAACGCAAGCTGATCAGCGCCTGAAACTTTGCCGTCCACCTGCTCGCCTTTCACCACGAGGTGATCGCCATCTTTGCCCAGCGCAATAGTGGACAGGCCCTGCCTGGCCATGGACAGGCCATGGCTTTCCAGTTGCAGCTCCCGGCTGATGTTTTTGTCCAGCAGGTTAAGCACATGGGCGCAGGCTGACACTTTGAAGCCCGGGGCAAATTCGCGCGTAACGGCAGCACCGCCCACTTGCCCGGCGGCCTCGACCACCGTTACTTTTTTCCCGGCTTTTGCAAGGTAGGCGGCACACACCAGGCCGTTGTGGCCGGCGCCAATGATGACAACGTTGTTGTGTTTATTGAGACTAGTCATCGATCCAGCCCTCCGGAACGGTATTGGGTTTGCGCATATCCAGCAGGATTTCGCGCGCCGCGTTGGCGCCCGGGGCTGCCATGACACCGCCACCAGGATGGTTGGAAGAACCGCACATGTACAAACCCCTGGCCGGACCGCGGTATTGCGCGTACCCCGGAATCGGGCGGTTGAACATCAGTTGATCCATGGTCAGCTCACCCTGGAAAATGTTGCCTTCGGTGAGCCCCACCTCCTTTTCCAGCTCCCGTGGTGTGCGCACTTCCGCGTGCAGGATCAGGTCTTTGAATCCCGGTGCGTAATTGTTGATCTGGTTGATCACGGTTTGTCCGAATTGGTCGCGCTGGGCATCCGTCCATTCCTCACCGTGCACCTTGGGTGGCACGTACTGGACAAACACGGACATGAAATGCTTGCCTGGTGGGGCCATGGTGGGGTCGGTCAATGACGGGATCAGCATGTCAATGTACGGGTCCTGCGACCAGATACCATCTTTCCAGTCATCATAGGCCCGCTCCAGTCGCTCTATCGAGTCAATCAGGTGCATGTCACCTTTGATCAATTCGGTGTTGCCGCGCAGTGCGGGAAAGTCCGGCAGGCCATTCAAAGCAATATTGAGCTTTCCCGATGAACCGCGAATCTTGAAATTCCGTACTTTTTTCAGGAATGAAGGCTCGAGGTCTTTCGCATCCATGCATTCCAGGAAGGTACGCGGAAAAGTCATGTTGGACACGACCACGTCAGAATAATGTTCATCGCCATTTTCCAGCGCCACGCCCGTCACACGGCCGTTTTTGACCATGATCTGGCTGACGCCGGATCCGCAAATGGTCTGGCCCCCGAATTCCTCAAAACAGGCGTTCATTGCCCTGGCAATAGCGCCCATGCCGCCGCGGGCAAAGCCCCAGGCGCCCGGGTTGCCGTCCACTTCACCCATGGCGTGGTGCAGCAGCACGTAAGCGGTGCCGGGCGACATGACGCCGAGCGCGCTGCCGATGATGCCGCTGCCTGCATAAGCCGCCTTGATCAGCGGGCTTTCGAAATACTCATCCAGGAAGTCCTTGATGCTCATGGTGTAGAACCGCATCATGTCGTACAGCCCGTCTTCGCCCAGCCTGGAAGCTTCCTTCCCCAGGTACAGCATTTCCCGGAGGTCGCGCATGCGGAAGGATGTAGGGTCCGGTGCAGTGCGCAACAGAAACTTCCGGATAAAGCGGCATTGCCGCATGATGTCGCGGTGGTAACGGACTACTGCATCCGAATCACGCTTGCTGTGCCGGGCAATTTCACGCCGGGCCACGTCATCATCCACGTAGCTGCCCAGGATGTCCCCATTCTGGGCGATGGTGGCACTGCCGCCGTAGGGCACAACCTGCAAACCGTACTTGGCCAGGTTGAGGCTGCGATACAGTTCCGGCCGCAACAGGCTGCAAACGTAGGAGCAGTTGGAATACATCCAGCCCTTGTGTAGTTCGAGACTGACTGTCGCGCCGCCTATATACGGGTTTTTCTCAACCATCAGTACCTTCAGCCCGGCCTTGGCCAGGTAGGCACCATTGGTGATACCGTTGTGCCCGGCACCAATGACAATTGCGTCGTATTTTTTCAATCCAGCTACTCCTCTTGCGGGCTAACCGGCCGCCTGTGCGGCCGCATTAACGGCTCTGGCGTCGTCGACCTCTTCCAGTGTTTCGTCAATCGCGATTTCAAAAGCGTGCAAAGTCTGGTCCAGGCAGGCCTGGTCGTGTGCTTCACACACAAACCAGGGTTCGCGGGAATCCGGTTCGCACAGGATACCGAGCTCATGCAGTTTGGGCGCCATCGTATCGTACAACGTGTAGTCAGAGTTCAGCCAGTCGCGGTAATTGGTCGGTGCGGTGTCGCTGAAGAACAAGCCGCTCATGGAACCGTGCCCGGTAAAGCAGTGGGGAATGCCCCGTGCGTCAAGAATGCGGCCCATGCCGGCATTCATATCATCACCGTATTTGGCAATGGTATCCAGCGCGGGTGTTTCGTCGAGAATCTGCAAGGTCCGGTTGGCTGCGGCCAGTGCCACGGAGTGGCAGGTGTAGGTGCCCCCGTGCTTAACGCCGTCTGCAACCTGCATCATGATGTCCGCGCGCCCGGCCACTGCGGAAATCGGGTAGCCGTTGCCAATCGCCTTGGCAAAAGTACACAGGTCCGCTGTGACCCCCATCAACTCCTGCACGCCGCCCCGGCGCACGCGAAAACCGGTCTTGACCTCATCGATGATCATGACCACATCGTACTTGTCACACAGGGCCCTGGCGTCAAGCAGGTATTGCGCGGTGGCAGTGAGGGCGCAGCAATTGCCCATGATGGGCTCTATCAGGAACGCACCGATTTCATTGCCATGGCTGCGGAACAGGTGCTCAAGGTGGTTCGCGTCGTTCAGCGGCGTGAGGTGAGCAAGCTTCCTGAGGACTTTGGGCACGCCCCGGCTTTCGGGCTCAACCGGTGGTGCACCCAACCCGGGGTCCCACTCTTCGACATTTGAATACCACAGGACGGAATCATAAATTCCGTGGTAGCCACCCTCTACGATCACGTGCGAATCCTTGCCGGTAAACGCCCTGGCCAGCCGCATGGCAGCCATGACCGCTTCAGTGCCGGAATTGGAGAAGCGCACCATTTCGGCCGCTGGCACCATTTTTGAGATGCGGCTGGCGACTTCGTACTCCAATTCGGTTGACAAGGCGAACACGCCGCCTACTGTTATGCCTTCGCGCGCTGCTTCATCCACCCGCGGGTCCGCATAGCCCAGGATATTGGGGCCGTATGCCAGGCGGTAGTCTATGTATTTGTTGCCATCGATGTCCCACAGGTGAGCACCCCGGCCATGATCGACATACAGGGTTTTTTCTTCACCCCAGAAACGAAAATTGGAAGACACTCCCATCGGCAATTTGGCCGAAGCCTTGCGGAAATGGGCATTGGAGTTTGTCAGTGAGCGACGCATAAAGCCTCTCAGGTAAGCTTGGAATGGTGGGTGATTTTGCCAGCACAGGATGACACAGGAGGTCGTCCGGTGTCCACAATTATGAATGATTATTCATTCATTGCAATACCGGGGGGAAGCGAATATAGTGGCGCCGGGTACACTCAAGTTGAGGTTTTCAATGAAAAACATCTGCATAAGCCCGCAAAAGCCCGCCGGCCAGGAATACGGCAGATGAGTGCAGTTTCCATCCGGGCGGTGCCATCCAAGCGCACCGCGTCCAAGGAATCACGGCGCCTGCAACTGATCCAGGCCACTATTCAATCCATCGCCAAGTTCGGCTTGTCAGATACCACCGTCGCCACGGTGTCGCGCGAAGCAAATCTCTCCCAGGGTATCATCAACCTGCATTTCCAGTCGAAAGAACGCCTGCTGGTTGAAACGCTGGAGTTCGTCACGGGTGAATACAAGGATACGTGGGAAAAGGCACTGGTAAATGCCGGACCGAGCCCGGCCGAGCGGCTGCAGGCCCTGCTCAGCGTTGACTACGACAAGTCGGTATTCGACCGCGACAAGATTGCCGTCTGGTTTGCCTTCTGGAGTGAGACCAAGTCCCGGCCTACCTATCGCAAGCTCTGTGCTGAACGTGACCGCGGCTACGATAAGGCAGTGACGGAACTGGTGGCAACCATCATTGCGGAAGGACAGTATGGGCCGCTTGATCCCGAGATCATCGCCAACGGTCTTTCTGCCATGGCGGAAGGCTTGTGGCTGGACTGGCTGGTCACTCCGCGGGAAATGAACCGGGAAAGAGCCCGGCAGATTGTGCACACGTACCTGGCCTGTCTTTTTCCCAGGCATTTCGCCGCATAAAAACTCCGGAGATCGTCGTTTGAAAATCAAGCTGGATAGCACCGCTGCCGAATGGCAGCAAAAGGCCCGCGATTTCGCCGAGCAGGAACTCATCCCCTGCGAAGTCGAAGCGGAAATGAATGGTGGCAGTTTGCCGGCAGAGGTCTGCAAGCGCCACAAGAAAAGGGCCATTGAGTTAGGCTTCAGTTCAATGGATGCACCGCGTCAATACGGTGGCCTGCAGTTGCGCAATGTCGACCAGGTGGCCGTTTGGGAGCAACTGGGCCGGGTAACCAATGCCCTGTGCTGGTGTTTTTCGGAACCGCATCAGTGGATGTTCCAGGCCTGCAACGAAGACCAGTTGCAACGCTATGTGCTGCCCTTGATGGATGGCAGCCGCAAGGAGTGCTACGCCATCACTGAAAGCGAGTCCGGGTCTGATGTTCGCATTGACACCACCGCCACGCCCTGCGGCGGAGGTTACCTCATCAGCGGGGAAAAATGGTTTGTGACCAGCGCCAATCTTGCTGACTACTTTTTCATCCAGGCCAAACTCGCCGGCGGGCCACATGCCGGGCACGATGCGATGTTCCTGCTGGACAAAGCTACTGCCGGGATTGAAGAAGTACGCAGCCCATTGTTCAGCCACACGTTTGATCACCACCACCCGATTTTGCGCTTCAACAAAGTATTTGTCCCGGTGGAAAATCGCCTCGGCGCTGAGGGCGGTGGCATGGAGTTACAGCCACAGCTGGTTCCGCCGCGAGCGACTGATGATTGCCGCCAGGTGCTGCGGCGCCATGGCGCGCATGACCGAGGAGGTCACTGCCTATGCGCGGACCCGGATGGTCGGTGGAGAGCCATTGATCGACAAGCAACTGGTGCAAGCCATGCTGGCCGACAACGTAACGGACCTGTGGGCCTCACGCCTGATTACGTTTGAGACTGCAGAAGCCCATGATCGCGGAGATGACGTGAAGTCCCTGCACGCACGCTGCTCGATTGCCAAGTTGTTTGCCTCCGAAGCCGCGGGACGGGTAGCGGATCGAACACTGCAGATATTCGGTGGTCGTGGCTACATGCGGGAAAATTGTGCGGAGCGATTCAGCCGGGAGGTGCGGGTCGATCGCATCTGGGAAGGCGCCAGTGAAGTGCAGCGCCTGGTCATCGCACGCGCACTGGCCAAGCGTGGCCTTGAGGAGATGTAGCGCTTGCATTGGCGATGTGCTCATTGGGCGTTTTCAGTCATGCTGCTGGCAGGTCCGCTTTTTGCAGAAGAAAAAGTACTCAATGTGTATAACTGGGTGGACTACATTGCCCCGGAAACCCTGGTCGAGTTTGAACATGAATTCGGCATCAAGGTGAATTACGATAATTTTGACGCCACCCCGGTGGTTGAAGCCAAGCTGCTGGCCGGCTCAACCGGATATGACGTGGTCTTGCAGGAGTTGCGTTATTCAACCCGCCTGATGAGGGTGGGGGTGTTCCAGCCACTGGACCACGAAAAACTACCCTTATGGGGCAACCTTGACCCGTGGGTGTTGAATAACATGGCCAGGGATGACCCGGGCAACTCCTACGCGGTTCCGTATATGTGGGGTACTACGGGTTTCACCTACAACATCGACATGGTGCGCGAACGCATGCCTGATGCACCGGTCGACAGCGCAGCCATGATGTTCGATCCCGCTGTTGCTGCCCACTTTGCAGATTGTGGAATTTCCTTGCTGGATGATTCCAGTACCGTGGTTCCGCTGGTCATGCTGTACCTGGGTTACGAGCCGCACAGCATGGACCCGGTGCAACTGGCCGAAGCGGAAGCTGTGCTAAAGTCAGTGCGACCCTATATCCGCTACATCAGCTCGGGCAAGGCCCTGAATGACCTGCCCAATCGCGATATTTGCATTGCCATGACCTGGTCCGGCGATTACACCCAGGCCCAGGCGCGGGCCGACGAAGTAGGCGCCGACGTAAAGCTGGCCTACAGTGTTCCAAAGGAAGGCACCGTACTGTGGTTCGACACCTGGCTGATCCCTGCCGATGCACCGCATCCTGGCAACGCTCATATCTTCCTGAATTTCCTCATGCGGCCGGAAATCATCGCCCGGATCAGTGAGTTCACCGGCTATGCGAATGCCAACCTCGCGTCCGTGCCCTTCATGGACCCGGAGCTTCTCAATGACCCGGCGGCGTATCCACCGATGAATGCGAGACTGGGTTGGCAAGCCGGGCTGATCTATGATCCGAAACTGGAGCGGCGACGCACGCGCCTCTGGTCGCGGGTGAAAACGGGGCTATGATGGTGCGCATGAGTCGACTCCCCTGGGGCATGACCGCATTTGTCATTTTGCTGGCCGGCAGCGTGGCGTTCAGTGGTTCACATGCTGCCGTGAAAACTGGTTCGAGCCCGAACGAAGAGCGCGTCCTCAATATATACAATTGGGCTGATTACATTGCACCCGATACCGTGGCCAACTTCGAGAAGGAGTATGGCATCAAGGTCAATTACGACCTGTACGATTCCACCGAGGTGGTTGAAGCCAAGCTGCTTGCCGGTAGCACAGGTTACGATATCGTCGTGCATGCCGAGCGTTATTCCGCGCGGCTGATTCCGATTGGTGTGTTCCAGCCGCTTGACCGGAGCAAACTGAGCCTATGGAATAACCTTGACCCGTGGGTGCTCAAAGCCATGGCTGGCTATGACCCGGGAAACCGCTATGGCATGCCCTACATGTGGGGTAGCACGGGATATGCGATCAATGTCGACCTGGTCAAAGCACGCATGCCCGACGCGCCGCTGGGAAGTGCCGCCATGCTGTTTGATCCTGCAATCGTCTCCCGCTTTGCCGACTGCGGAGTGTCGTTTCTGGACGAACCCACCGATGTCATACCGATGGTCTTGCAGTACCTGGGCCATGACCCGAACAGCATGAAGCCCGAAGACATTGCAGAGGCCGAAGCGCAGCTGAAAAAGGTTCGCCCGTACGTGCGTTATTTCAGTTCAGCGCGCATGATCAATGACCTGCCCAATCGTGAAGTGTGTATTGCAATGAGTTGGTCCGGTGACTATGCACAGGCTATGGCCCGTGCCACGGAAGTGGGTGCGGACGTCAAGCTGGCCTATTATGTCCCGCGGGAGGGCGCGTTGTACTGGTTTGACGGACTCTTCATCCCGGCCGATGCACCGCATCCCGAAAATGCGCATCTGTTCCTTAACTACCTGCTGCGCCCGGAGGTTATTGGGGCAATCAGCAACGAAACCCGGTATGCGAACCCAAACCTGTTGTCTTTTCCATACATGCTGCCGGAAATTGTTAATGACCCGGCGAGCTATCCTCCGCAGGCGGAGAGAGAGCGCGCGGTAATCGGTTATATTTTCGGCCCCAAGGATGAGCGCCGGCGGACCCGCGCATGGTCGCGGGTCAAGACCGGTTTGTAATTGGAGTGAAGATTGACGTGAACGAAACAGCGCAACATAACGAAGCCAGGCAAGATGAATCCGGACACCTCACGGACCAGCCGTGGCTGGATCCTGCGTCCCGCCCCATTGTCGAGATTCGTGGCCTGAGCAAGCACTTCGGCGACGTGGTCGCGGTCGATGAGGTCGACCTCAAGATCTATCGTGGCGAATTGTTTGCCATCCTGGGCGGTTCGGGTTCGGGCAAGACCACCTTGCTGCGCATGCTGGCGGGCTTCGAGCAACCAAGCAAGGGCTCCATCATTATCGATGGCGTTGACATGACCTACACGCCGCCCTATGAGCGCCCGGTCAACATGATGTTCCAGTCCTACGCGCTGTTTCCCCACATGAATGTGGAACAGAACATCGCTTATGGCCTGAAAAAGGAAGGGGTAGCGGCAGCAGAGATAGAGCAACGGGTGCAGCACTTGTTGCAACTGGTCAAGCTGGAAAAAATGAGCAAGCGCAAGCCGGACCAGTTATCCGGCGGTGAACGGCAGCGGGTTGCGCTGGCGCGAGCCGTGATCAAGCGGCCAAAACTCCTGTTGCTGGACGAGCCCCTGGCAGCGCTGGACAAAAAATTACGCGAACACACCCAGTTCGAGCTGATGAATTTGCAACACGAACTGGGAATCACCTTCGTCGTGGTCACCCACGACCAGGAAGAGGCCATGACCCTGTCCACGCGCATTGCGGTGATGAACCATGGCCAGATGGAGCAGGTTGGCACACCCGGTGAGGTATATGAATACCCCTGCAACCGTTTTGTCGCGGATTTTGTCGGCAACATCAATTTTTTCGACGCCCAGGTTATCCGCTGCGAAAACAACCGGGTCCACTTGTACTCTGCAACTGTGGGGGGTGAATTGATTGCCCCCTGCAGTAAACAACCGCCACCGGGATCGCGGCAATGGGTGGCTGTGCGGCCTGAAAAGATTTTCATCAGCAAGCAAGCGCCCGGGGACGGTGACCTGACGATACTGCAAGGCGTGGTGCATGATCTCGGTTATTTCGGCAACCTCTCCGTATACCGGGTGAAACTGGCCAATGGGGAATTGCTGCAGGTCAGTGCGCAAAACCGTAAACGCAGCGCGGCCAAAGCGCTGGAATGGGATGATGAAGTCGTGCTGTACTGGGATAACTCCAGCGCCATCCTGCTGGACAACTAGGCAAGACCATGGCTGGCAGCAACAGGAAAGACGGAAGCCTGCAGTGGTTGCGCTGGGCTTTGGTGACGCCTTACACCTGGCTGTTGCTGTTTTTCCTTGCGCCGTTTTTCATCATCCTGAAAATCAGCCTCGCCGACCCGATCGTGGCCCTTCCTCCCTTTACGCCTCTGCTGGACCTCGCCGCTGCGGGCTGGGCGCGCATCCACGTCACGCTGGACAACTACCTGTTCCTGTTCGAGGACCCGTACTACGTCACCATTTACCTGAGCTCGCTCAAGATGTCGGCGATCAGCACGGTGCTGTGCCTGTTGCTGGGCTACCCCATGGCCTATTTCATAGCCCGCCAGGAAGCGCGCCGGCGTAACCTGCTGTTGCTTGCAGTCATCTTGCCGTTCTGGATTTCTTTCCTGCTGCGCGTGTATGCCTGGATTGGCCTGCTCAACACCAATGGCGTGATCAATAATGTACTGCTGGCTATTGGCGTGATCGATCAACCCCTGTCGCTGATTTACAACGATTTCGCGGTCTACCTGGGCATTGTCTACTCCTACCTGCCATTCATGATTCTGCCCTTGTACGCCAACCTGGAAAAACTGGACCTGGACCTGGAAGAAGCCGCGGCCGACCTCGGCGCGCGCCGCTGGCAGGTGTTCCTTGACATTACCCTGCCACTGTCTTTTCCCGGCATCGTGGCGGGCTCCCTGCTGGTGTTCATTCCGGCCATAGGTGAGTTCATCATCCCGGCCCTGCTGGGCGGTTCTGACACGCTGATGATTGGCCGTGCCCTGTGGGATGAATTCTTCATAAATCGCGACTGGCCGGTTGCCTCCGCGGTCTCGGTGGTGTTGTTGATGATCCTGGTGCTGCCCATGATGTGGTTCCAGAAAGTACAGTCTGAGCAGGCAGAATCGTGAGCGGCACAACCCGCAGCAGAAAAGGCGCCGGGCGGGGCATCATGCTGCTCAGCATCGCCGCGTTCGGCTACGCCTTTTTATACGTGCCGATCCTTTCCGTGATCGTGTATTCCTTCAACGACTCCCGGCTGGTTACCTTGTGGGGAGGGTTTTCCGTGCGCTGGTACCGCTCCCTGCTGCACGATGGCAGCATCCTGTCAGCAGCCCTGCTCAGCCTGGAAATTGCTTTGATAAGCGCCACTGCAGCCACGATCCTGGGAACCCTCTCAGGCCTGGCGCTGAACCGGCTCGGACCCTTTCGCGGACGCACCCTGATGACCGGCATGATTACCTCGCCCCTGGTCATGCCGGAAATCATTACCGGCATTGCCCTGCTGTTCCTGTTCATTTCCCTGGGCCACTGGATCGGCTGGCCGGCACAGCGGGGCATGACCACCATTACCATTTCGCACATAACGTTTTCCATGGCGTATGTTGCCGTGGTGGTGCGTTCGCGCCTGGGCTCGCTGGACCAGTCACTGGAAGAGGCTGCCATGGACCTCGGTGGCAGGCCATTGCGGGTGTTTTTTGACATTACCGTGCCGATGATTGCGCCGGCCATGATTTCCGGGTGGTTGTTGGCATTCACCCTGTCCCTGGATGACGTGGTTATTTCAAGTTTCGTATCGGGGCCGGGTTCTACCACCCTGCCAATGCTGATTTTTTCCAAGGTGCGGCTGGGTGTCACGCCGGACATCAACGCATTGGCAACCGTTATCATTGTGCTGGTATCGACAGGTGTCCTGACCGCTGCATGGATCACCCGCCGGCAGGAAAAGCGCAGTGGCAAGACATGAAGCAAAAATAACGCAAGAAGAAGATGGGTAAGCAAGTGAAGCCGGGCTTGACGCCAGTCAGTTCCGGCCGTTGGAAAGTAGTGAACAATTAGGCAGTTCTGAATCATTCATCCATGAATGATCAGAACACGCCAAACAAAAAGTGTGATTTTTGTGTGGCTTCATTTTCAATGATTTGCAATCATCGAAAATGGCGGCAAATCGACCTCCAGGGATGGAGGAAATGCAGACGGGTTGTCGGGAGCAACCCGTGCCCTGTACCGCGGAAACTCTGAATAAATCAGAGTTTCCTCAGCAATCGGATATTGACGGAAGTGATTCTATGAACAAGCAAGCACTGGCTGAGCTGATCAGCAAACAAAAAACGGGTTATGCCCTCGACCATGAGTTTTACCAGGACGAGGAAATTTACCAACGCGATATCGAACGCATTTACCTGAAGTCCTGGCTGTACACCGGGCATCAGAGTGAGATCCCCAATAAAGGCGATTTCTTTCTGTACAAGATGGCCAATGAAGAAGTGATCGTGTTGCGCGGTGACGATGGCCAGATCAGTACCCTGCTGAACGTGTGCCGGCACCGGGGTTCAAGGGTTTGCCTGGAGGCCAAAGGCAGCGCCAAGCGCCTGAGCTGCCCCTACCACGGCTGGACCTACGACCTGGACGGCAAGCTCATTGCGGCGGCACATATGGATGAGAGCTTTGACAAGTCCGGGTTTCGGACTGAAAAAAGTACACCACCGGGTGTACCAGGGAATGATTTTCATCAACTTTGCCAGCGAGCCATCCAACTTCGACGTGGTGGAACGGGACCTCACCGAATACCTGCGGCCCTATCGGCTGGATGAGGCCAAGGTTGCGCGCAAAGAGGCCTACCCGGTGAGATCCAACTGGAAGCTGGCGGTCGAGAATTACAAGGAGTGTTACCACTGCGGACCTGCGCATCCGGAATACTCCCGTGCACACAGCCTCGCTCTGCCACATGATCGCTGGGAAGCCGAAATGAATGCCCTGGTCGAGAAAATGCCTGCCTGCGGGCTGAAGAATTCGCAAATGAACCACTCTTATCTTTTCGGTGATGAGTTTGGGACTGATCGCGCCTATGAGCATTACCCGCTGCTGCGCGGGCATGTAACGGGCAGCAAGGACGGCAAGCCGGTTGCACCCCTGATGGGCGATATCAAGGACTACGACGGCGGTGCGCATGATTTCAAAGTCGGCCCGGTGCTCTACGCCCTGGCCTACTGCGACCACGTGGTGCTCTATAGCTTCAAGCCAACCTCGCTGACCGAGAGCGTGTGCGAGATCACCTGGCTGGTCAATGGAAAGGCACAGGAAGGCAAGGACTACGACCTGGCCAAACTGACCTGGCTGTGGGATGTGACCACCATTGCGGACAAGACCATCATCGAGAACAACCAGAAAGGCGTGAACTCGCGCTTCTTTGAGCCGGGCCCGTTCTCGACCTTTGAAGGTTCCACGCAGCGCTTTGTGGATTGGTATCTCAAGACCATCCAGTGAGGACGTTCCGGGAAGCGGTACAAAGCAAGCGCTTTACCATCACGGCCGACCTCACCCTGAACAGCGGTTCGGGTGCGGATGACGTGGCCCGGCAGGCCGATTTGCTGGGCCCGTATGTCGACGCCCTGCAGGTTACCGACAATCCCTGGGCCTGGGTGCAGATGTCGGCGCTGTCGGCCGCTGCCCTGGTGCGGCGGCATGGCATTGATCCCATTGCCATCCTGACCTGTCGTGACCGCAACCGTTTTGCTCTGCAGGCCGAACTGCTGGGTCTGCGGGCGCTCGGAGTGACCAGCCTGTTGCTGATGCGCGGGCACAAGATCCCCAAGAATCATGCGGTGCCCGCTACCCCGGTGTTTGATATGTCGGGCCGTGAATTGCTCGCCCTGGCTGCCGGTTTGAATGCCGCTGAATCTACTGGAAGTGACGAAGCGAGGGAGCCGGCAAGGGAATTTTTCATCGGCATTGGCGCAAAAGCATTTCGACCCGCCCCTGAATGGCTTGCCGAGTCGCTGACTGCGCGGGCCAAGGCGGGAGCCCGCTTTGTGCAAACCCAGCTGTGTTTCAACATGGACGTCCTGCGCCGGTATATGCAGCACCTGGTGGAAACACGCTTGACCTGGAAGTATTCCGTGATCGTTTCCCTCACGCCACTGCCGTCGGTTGAAACCGCGAGGTGGCTGAAGAAGAACCTCACCGATTCACGCATTCCCAGGTCGGTCATTGCGCGCATGGAACAGGCCGCGAACCCGAAGCGCGAAGGCGTGGCGATTTGCGCTGAACTTATGCAGGAGGTTGCGGAAATACCGGGTGTTTCCGGAGTGAACCTGATGACTACCGGTGACCCGGAACTGCTCAGGGATGCAATAAAGGCCTCAGGACTTCGCGAAGCCGCGCATGGTTGATCAGGGGTAGCTTGATTCTATTTGGGCAGCACGCTGGCGAAGCAGTTAAGCGTCAGGCGGCCTTTGGCCGGGTCGGATGACAAGAGCTCCGGGTGTTCGATAGCGGCATTGTGCGGCAGGTCGCCCGGGTAAAACACGAGGCGGTTAAAGCGTGCCGGTACTGTGTCGATCAGTTCAGCAGCATCGTTGGACTGTGTCATGTAACACGCTGGCTCTCGGAACATGGCGTAGCCTTGCTGCAACTCGTCCAGTCCGGCCAAGGGATCATCGCGCTGCCGGGTGGACATTTCAGCCCAGAATTCCGGGTTCTTCCAGCGGAAAAAACCGGTTCCTCCCAGTGCCGGGTCACGGAACAGGTAGAGCAGGGCGGCATAGTTGCGGCGGCCGTCGGCCAGCTTCGGGTCGGTGTGACACAGGCGCTGGATCCAGCTGAAGTCGCGCGGCTGCAAGGTGGTCATGGAAAGCTGCGCGTGAAATTCGATACCGCCACGACAAAAGGAAAATAGCCGGCTCATCTCCATTTGGATAAAGCGGTTCAATGGCGCCATCATGTTATTTGCCAGCGGCAGGACCACACCGGGATATGCGCGCTCCGGCATGCTGAAGTCGGCCGCGCGGGCACTGGCATAAGCCACGACTTCATCAGGATTCTGCAGAAAGTCGTCAATCACCACGCAGGCGTGCTGCTCAGTAACTGCAACAGCGGTGATTTCCAATGCCGTATTGATTTTCAGTGCAAGCTTGTTTTCCAGTATGGGCATGTTCGCCAAAGGATAAACGCAGTTGAGCCGGGGCGCTATCTGCTGCACACTCATTGCCCTATCAGGACCGGGCCCGAAGGCAGCATGTCACCAGCAAAAACCAGCACAACAGCAAACACGCAGGAAATCAGAAACCTGTATGACCGCGCCCAGGCCTTGATCAAGGCTGGCCAGGTGCAGGAAGCAGAGGCTGTTTGCCTGCACGGTTTGCCTGGGCTCCGCGAAGACCCGAATATCCATTGTCTGCTCGGCGAAATCTGCCTGCAGCGGCGTCGACCGCAGGAAGCCCGGGAGTGGTATGCAGGGGTTTTGGAGAAGCATCCCGGTTTTGCCCGCGCACTGGAAGGCCTGGGGCTGGCCCTGTTGGCCCTGGGTTTGCCGGCCGAAGCTGCACAGTACCTGGGCGAGGCCGTGGCCGCAGTGCCCGATCGCTCGAAAACGCGCATGGCATTGGCGCGTGCATTGATGGAAGCGGGACGCGGAGCGGAATCGGAGCAGGAAGTGGCACAGGCACTGCGCCTTGATCCGCGCAAGGCGACCCTGGCCCGGGCAGAGCGGGCGCAATTGGAAGGACGCATGGAGGATGCGGAAAAACTGCTCAGGGAGTTGCTGGCCCAGGATCCTGACGATGAAAAAGCCCTGCGCATGCTGGGGAATATCGCGCTGGAGGTGAGTCACTTCAAGGCAGCTCGGCGGCTGTTAAAACGTGCGGTAGAGCTTGCGCCCGGTTTTGCCCTGGGCTGGAATGACCTGGCCAACGTAGACCTGAAACAGGACCGCTACGAAGAGGCGCTGCAAAAGATCCAGCGCGCTATCGACATCGACCCGGAACTGGTGCACTCCTATGTGATGCGCGGCAATGTTCTGACCCGCGCACTGCGCCACGAAGAAGCCCTGGCAGCCTATCGCCAAGCCCTGGATTTGAACCCCTACAACATCGGTGCCCTGGCGGGCATGGGCCATGTGCTCAAAACCATAGGCCGGCAGCAGGAATCCATTGCTGCCTACCGGCAATGCATCCGCGCCCATCCGGCCTTTGGCGAAGCCTACTGGAGCCTGGCCAACCTCAAGACCTTTGAGTTCGATACCGGGGAAGTCGAGGTCATGACCCACATGGTCGAGGAACAGGACCTGCCGGACGAGTCCAAAGTAAATTTCCTCTTGTCGCTGGGCAAGCATTTTGAGAATGAAGGCGAGTACGACCGGGCATTTGAGTACTACCGGCGCGGCAATGAATTGCGCCGTGGCCACGAGGTCTATGACCCGGTGCAGACCCAGGTGATACACGACCGCATCATCAGCGTGTTCTCTAAAGATTTCTTTATTCAACGCGAAGGATTCGGTAATCCCGGTGCAGCACCGATATTCGTGGTTGGCCTGCCACGCTCCGGCTCCACCCTGATTGAGCAAATACTTGCCAGCCACAGCATGGTGGAAGGCACCATGGAGTTGCCCGACCTCGGCCGTATCATCGGAGGATTCAACAAACCTAAAGGCAATGCAGGAGCCACACCCCGGCAGGAATACCCGGAAGCGATGTTGGCCCTGGACAAGGAACAGGCAACGGCCCTGGGCACCGGCTACCTGGAAAGCACCAAGCGCTATCGCACCGGCAAGGCGTTTTTTATCGACAAGATGCCAAACAATTTCCCCAGTATTGGCCTGCTGCAGATGATCCTGCCCAATGCAAAAGTGATCAACGCACGCCGGCACCCGCTGGACAGTTGCCTGGGCAGCTACAAACAGTTGTTCTTCAAAGGGCAGTCCTTTACCTACGATCAGTTCGAACTGGGACAATACTACCTGGAATACCAGCGCATCATGGATCACTGGCATGAAGTGCTTCCGGGCAAGGTGCTGGATGTCCACTATGAACAGATGGTGTTCGACCAGGAGGCCCAGACCCGGCGCATCCTGAACTACCTTGGCCTGCCGTGGGAAGACCAGTGCCTGCGCTTCTACGAGACGGACCGGGCGGTGAACACAGCCAGTTCAGAGCAGGTGCGGCAGCCGATGTATGCCAGCTCGGTTAATTTCTGGCGTAACTACGAAGCGCATTTGGGTGAGTTGATTGAGACGCTGGAGCCCTTGCTGTTGCAGTTGCCCGAACAGGACCGGCCGGTTTGCCTGCGCCAGTAAGCCGGCTGAACCGGTCAAGTGTTAAAAGTTTGTAATTAGTCAAGCAGCGTTTTATCATCATTTGACAAAAATCAATTACCTGCCCGACTCACTCCAGAGAAATTTCCAGGGGTATGCACATGCCAGAACACAGTCCAACAGTGCGGGAACCACGTTTGATCCGGCCCAGCAGCCTTTCGCTGGCAATTTCTGCCTTGCTTGCCGCCCCGGCGGGGACGGTCCTGGCCCAGTCGGGTGACGAGCAGACTAACGGGGACGTGAACCTGCTGGAAGAGGTGTTGGTTACGGCACGAAAGCGCACCGAGAACCTGCAGTATGTGCCGGAAAGCATCCAGTCCATATCCGAGGAAACCATTCGCAAGGCTGGCCTGCAGTCAATGGGCGATTACGTGCGGTTTATCCCCAGCCTGAGTATTGTAGAGGCTAACCCGGGTACGGCCATGGTGATATTCCGTGGCGTGGCGGATTCCCAATATACGCAAATCGCCGAACCTTCTGCCGCCGTCTACCTGGACGAGCAATCCCTGGTGCTCAGTGCACAGCCCAATCCGCGCCTGGTGGACATCGCACGGGTTGAAGCACTCAGTGGCCCGCAGGGCACCCTGTTCGGTGCCAGTGCGCAGGCCGGTGTCGTGCGCATTATTACCAACAAACCCGACCCCACCGCGTTCGATGCCTGGGTCGATGCCGATCTTGCCTTGATGCCCGAAGGCGAACCGAGCTATGAAGCCAGCGCCATGGTCAACATACCGCTCAGTGACACGTTTGCAATACGTCTGGTTGGTTTCAGTGCAGAGGATGGCGGGTTTATTGACAACGTCTTAGGCACAACGCCGCGGTTTGGCTTGTCCGACAATGCTGATGTTGTGGAAGACGACATCAACAACGTGAGCTATCTCGGCGGAAGAATTGCGGCCCAGTGGTTGATCAACGATGACTGGACCATGACTGCCGGCATCGTCTACCAAAAAACCGATTCGGATGCCCGCCCTGAGCATGACCCGGTTTACGCCGGTGATCTGAACGTAGTCCGGTTTCGTCCTGACAAGGAATACGACAAGCAGGACTGGACGCAATATGCCCTGACGTTTGAAGGCGATCTGGGCTTTGCCCAGTTGGTATCGGCAACGTCTTACTTCACACGCGACTGGGAATACACCCAGGATAACTCGGTCGGGTATTCCACTTATTTCGGCACGTTTTGCTACTCGGGCACCTATTACAACTGGGCGCAATACAGCCGCTATTGCTTCCAGCCTGCCGGGGTGGGCAATTACTACAACGAACCGATAGGCTTCCTCAAGAATACCCAGAATGACTGGAAACTTTCCCAGGAATTCCGCTTGCTCCACCAGGGCGAGACCATTGACTGGGTGGCGGGCTTCTTCTATGAGAAGTCGCATGAAGACTGGGTGTTCACCACGTTTGCCGAAGGCTTTAACGAATCACAATCCATGGCCAACTACCTGGCCGGGAGGTTGATCGGCCGTGGCAATCCCATTCCCACACGAGACCCCGAGAATGTATCGTGGCTTTCCTCTGACGATACGGACTGGAAGCAGTGGGCCGTCTTTGGCGAAGTGACCTGGCACATCACCGATCAGTGGGACCTGACGGCGGGCTACCGTCACTTTAATCGCAAGATGCACAAGACCTATTTTGTCGAGCAGCCACAATACAACCCGACGGATGCCGGCATTTCCTCACCGTCCAGTGATGAAGGCGACGGCGTGCCGAAGTTCAGTCTGAGTTACCAGATCACTGAAGACAACATGGTCTATGCCCTGTACTCAGAAGGCTTCCGGCCCGGTGGCACCAATCGCAATCGCGGCATGCCTTTTTTCCCGGTGGCATACAATTCAGACATTCTCAAGAACTTTGAAATCGGCACCAAGAACACGTTCCTGGATGGGCGGATGCGTTTGAACGCGACCTTGTTTGACATGTCCTGGAATGATTACCAGCTTGAAGTGGTGGATCCGAGCAACCGGCCCTGTGGTAGTGAGAATGCACCACCGGCGCCAAACTGTGGCCAGCCCTGGCAGAAAGTCGTTGCCAACGTGGGCAATGCCTCCTCCAAGGGCGTCGAACTGCAACTGGATTGGGCCGCTTCGGAGAACTGGACTTTAGGCGCCAACGCGACGTGGCTGGACGCTACTTTGGACGAAGATGTGGAAATCAGCATCCTGGTTCCGGCCGGTTCCAGGCTACCCCTTTCGCCCCAGTTCAAAGGCTCGGCCTATGCTGAGTACAACTGGCCCATCAACTTTCTCAGCGCCAGCAGCGCGTGGCTGAGACTGCAGTGGAGCTATACCGGCGACATGCTCAACCAGGTTGAACCTTTGACCATCGAGGATGGCCCGGCCCCGCAGATCCTCCAGCCCTCCTACAATATCGGTGATCTGCGTTTTGGCATCGATGCGGATAACTGGAGCATGCAGCTATACGTCAGCAACCTGACGGATGAGCGTGCGACGCTGTTTGCCAATCCGTATGAATTTGACTATTACTGGGGCCGGTCCAGGGTCACGGTCAACACGCCACGCCAATTCGGCATTCGCTGGATTCAGCGCTTCGGCAAGTAGTCGACTGCCTCACTCACGTGACCGCGGGCTAACGTTATACACGTCACCCCGGGTTTGACCCGGGGTCCAGCAATGCCCGGTCACGCACAACGGCTACTCTTCTACCAGTGTATCCGCCTTGAAAAACCCCCCTTCGTCCTTGCGCAGGGCGGCGACCAGTCGGGGCAGCAGGGCCTGCATTTTTTCCATCAGGGTCCACGGAGGATTGATGACGATCAGGCCGGCGGCAGTCAAACCCCTGGCAGCAGTATCTGCAGTAAGCCCCAACTCGAAGCGCTGGATATTGCGGATGCCGCTGTTGACAAAGCGACTCGCGAGCTCATCGATACGTTCACGCTGCACTACCGGGTACCACACGACGTAAATGCCCGTGGCAAATTTTTTCCATGCGCGGGTGCAGGTTTTAACCACTTGCAGGTAATCATCTTTCACCTCATAGGCCGGATCAATCAACACCAGCGCGCGCCGGGACAGTGGTGGTAACAGGCCTGATAAGCCCTGGAATCCATCTTCGCGCGCGACTCTAACCCGCCGGTCGCCTGCAACATTGCTTTGCAGGATTTCAAAATCCGCCGGGTGCAGTTCAAACAACCACTCCCGGTCCCTGGCGCGCAGAAAATGCCGTGCGATCATGGGCGACCCGGGGTAGTGCTGCAACTTGCCAGGGGAATTATAAGAGTTCAGAACCGCGAAGTAGGCTGCAAGCTCGGGCCACTCCGGCTGCGCCAGTTTGGCTATGCCGTCATTGAACTCCTGCAGCTTGCCGGCATGCTCCGAGTCGAGGTCGAACAGTCCCGCACCGGCGTGGGTATCGATGTAGTCAAAAGGCGCGTCTTTGCGGCACAGGTGCTGGAGAATTTCGACCAGCACGATGTGCTTGATAACGTCCGCAAAATTTCCGGCATGGAATGAATGGCGATAACTGAGCATGGCTCGCGGGGCTACGCGTCCCCGGTTCGCGCAGTATCAGTTCTTGCGCTATCAGTGTTTTTGGGTATCAGCTTTTTTCCGGCATGGCTGAAGAGTGATGGCTGGTGATCAACCATTGCTTGCCGTCCCAATGGTAGGTGTAAGTGTAGCGGGCCGGAACCACGGCGCCTGTTTTTGCCATGGTGAACGTGTACAGGCCGGTGTCCACTGCGGTATTGCAATCAATCATAATGGTCCTTGAGTTGATAACCCCTGAAGGCAAGTTTTCCAGGAAGTGGTGGAAGTAATCTTCCTTTTCCTCAGGCGTAAGGCGTGGCGTGTTCGAAACCGTTGGCAGCAGCACGGATTTCTCGGCGTAGTTGGCAACCACTTTGTGCGGGTCACCGGTTTTCAGGGAATTGTTCCAGCGATCAAACAGGGCGGCAATCTCCTGCTCGGTAACTGCCCTGCATTCTTCCGTGAAACCGGCCCCGGGCTTCGCAGCAGGTTGTGTTGCAGCGCAGCCCGCGAGGAAAACGAACATCAGGGCAGGCAAATGGATTTGAGTTCTCATTGCGAAATCCTCCGGCGAATTGAAAAAGACTGTGAAGCCTTCACTGTTGAGCAGGGTTCTCGGCGATATTCTTCTTGAGAATGGGCGCCGTTAGCTCCGCAAGTCGCGTCCGCTGCCGGCCGTGTTCGTCAAAGTTAGCAGGGTTGAGCCACTGCGTAAACGCTGACCTGAGGGCCGGCCACTCGAGGTCGATGGCAGCATACCACGCAGTGTCCCGGTTGCGCCCCTTGGCAACGGTTGCCTGCCGGAAAACCCCCTCAAATGACAAGCCCAGCCGCTGCGCTGCATTGCGGGATGCTTCATTCAGGGCATTGCATTTCCACTCGTAGCGCCGGTAGCCGAGATCAAAAGCGTATTCCATCATCAGGTACATGGCTTCCGTGGCGGCAGGGGTGCGCTGCAACAGCGGTGAATAGTTGATGTGGCCCACCTCAATGGAACCACTGCCTGGAGTGATGCGCATATAGCTGGCGACTCCCTGGGCTTCACCTTTTGCACGATCCAGGATGGCATAAAACTGCGGATCGGTGCCGCAACATTCCTGTTCCATCCAGGACCGGTAGCCAGCCAGGGTATCAAATGGCCCGTAGGCCAAATAGGTCCAGTTCCTGCCACTGGTATCGAGGCTGTTGGCGGCGAAAAGGTCTGCCGCGTGGCGTACGGGATCCAGTGGCTCCAGGCAACAGAAACGGCCTTCCAGGATCTTGCGCGGCGGGTGTGGTGGCGCCTTCCAATAGGGAACGATTGCACCGATGGGTTGGTGCAGATGGTTCAATTCCTGAGCCATGGCATTAAGACTTCAATACGGGTCGCCGTTCTTATGCGTGTACACAAAACTCCCGTTCTTTTCGTGCAATGCCAGATCAACATCGGGATACACAACCAGGTCGCCCTCTGACCGGTCGCCGATTTCGAGATACCAAACCTCGCTGGACGAATCATTACGCAGGTGGTGCGCATCGCCGCTTCCGGCTTTGAAACCGGCGCACATTCCCGGGGCGAGCGCCATCGCGCCAGCGTTGGTTATCAGCGTAGGTGAGCCTTCCAGAACGTAAACGAATTCGTCCTGGGCGGAATGGCAATGGCGCATGGAAGATACGGAGCCTGGTTTGATCCTGCACAGGTTGATGCCATAGTTTGTCAGGCCAAAATGATCGCCCAGCCTTCTCTTTTCGCGCCCGGCGACCAGCGCCAGAAACGGTTGTGGATATCCCGTTTGCTTCGGCGGCGGAGGGATATCAAACGCCCGGATTGCTGCCTGGTGCGATTTTTCGGGGTTCGATTTATCAGGGTTCGACTTCGTGGACATGTCGCGGCTTCCTTCTGAGTTAGCTACGGTATCACCAGCGGTGGAAAAAGAACCGGAACTCGCCTAATGGTGAGACGTACATCTCGCCATCTCCGGTATATTCCGGCTTCAAGCGTACCACCCAGCCGCCCGGAATGAACCAGTGGGCCGATTTTTCTTCCAGCCGGATGATGCCCAATTCAGGGGCGCCCAGCCTGGTCCAAAGAATCCTGCCAGAGGTATTCCTGAGAACAAAAACCGTTCCCGGAGCCGCACCCAGGTTTTCGCGGGACTCCAGTACAAACACTGTGATTCCGAATACTTTCAAATCTGTTCTTGAAATGAACGGAAGGCCGCTTACTTCAAAACCAAAAGGTTCTGCATCGAACGGGCCGTCGTAACGGGACAGGAGGGGCAAGGCAATATAAGCCAGCTACCCAGCCAATTATCAGCAGGCTCGTGAACAGATAGCTTAAATCCGCTGCCAATTCGCCGCATAACATTCCCTGTTTAGTGCATAACCAGCACCCCGAGCATATGGCTAACCGGCGGAAAACTCAATGGAAAGAGAAACTGGGGCTTTCCTTGCGCCGATAGTCAGCCCCCCGAAATTGCCCCGACTATCAATAAAGGCTTTGCCCCGGAGCAGATAGTCTCCGGCAAGGGTTTATCCGGTGACTCGTGGGTTATGTCTTCCTCGTTGGCATAGAACCGAAGCTTTGGCCGGTGCTCACGTGTCACGTGATCCCTGATAGTGCCACACAGCATCGGGTAGCGATTTTCCAGTGCGTCGAGAATCGAGCGCACGGTCACCGGTTCCCCGACCGTGAGCAGCACTTCGCTGTCCACGTTGGCCAGCGTGCGCAGGTGTTGTGGCAGAACAACCCGGATCGTGGCGTGGATTGTGGCCGAACCGGTCGGGGTAATGTTGGTCATTCCAGGGTCTGGGTTTCCACCGACAACACTGCAGGCAGGTCACGAGCTATGGGCGCCCAGCTGTCGCCGGCATCGGCCGATGCGTATACCTGCCCGCCGGTGGTGCCGAAATAAATGCCGCAGGGTTCGAGGGTGTCCACAGCCATCGCATCGCGCAGTATGTTGACGTAGCAGTTTTTCTGCGGCAGCCCCTTGGTCAGGGCTTCCCATTCATTACCGCCGGAGCGGCTGCGGTAGACACGCAACTTGCCCCCGGGTGGATAGTGCAGGGAGTCACTCTGGATCGGCACCACGTAAATCGTTTCCGGCTCGTGCGCGTGCACGGCAATCGGAAAACCGAAATCGCTGGGCAGGTTGCCGCTGACCTCGTGCCACGAATCGCCACCATCATCGCTGCGCATGACATCCCAATGCTTTTGCATGAACAGCGTATCGGGCCGGGTTGGGTGTATGGCGATGCGGTGCACACAGTGGCCGACCTCGGCGGTGGGATCGGGAATGTACTGGGAGCGCAAGCCCTGGTTGATGGGCCGCCAGGTCTTGCCACCGTCATTGCTGCGGAATGTGCCTGCCGCGGAAATGGCGACGAATATGCGCTCGGGATTACCCGGATCCAGCACGATGGTATGGAGACACATTCCCCCGGCTCCGGGCTGCCAGCGGGGGCCTGATTCGTGGCCACGCAAGCCGGCCAGTTCATGCCAGGTATGGCCGCCGTCGGTGGTGCGAAAAAGTGCCGCGTCTTCAACGCCGGCATACACCATATCGGCATCGCTGAGTGACGGCTCAAGATGCCACACGCGCGCAAACTCCCAGGGGTGCTGTGTCCCGTCATACCACTGGTGCGTGGTCAGAGGCTTGCCGGTTTCTGTGGAGGTATCGTAAACAAACTTGTTACTCTCGCCCCTGGGCATGCCGCTGCTGCTGGTGGATGGCTCATTGGCCGAACCGGGCTGGTGCCAGGTCTTGCCACCATCGTCGGAGCGCTGGATGATCTGCCCGAACCAGCTGCTGGTCTGGGAGGCATAGATGCGGTTGGGATCAACCGGCGAGCCCTTGATGTGGTAAATCTCCCAACCGGCAAAGTGCGGGCCGGAAACCGACCACTTTTTGCGTTTGCCTTCTGCAGTGAGGATGAAAGCGCCCTTTTTTGTGCCAACAAGAATACGTACTTCGCTCATGGCGGTCTCCTTGAACGTTACTGATCAGATACATTTTAAGTTGAGAGGAGGAGCTTCAGCTTCCTACATACTTCGCGTAAATCCCCCGCGCCACTGCCGCTTCCCCGGTACCCTTTATGATCGCCCGTCCGTCTGCAAACAGCGTCAGTTCGTAGGCCTTGTCGTTGTCTCGTATCCCGGCCCGAATCATGAATTCGTTGACCCGTACCGGTCCATGCTGCCTTAAGCGCGCGGAAATCTCAGCAAAGTTGAGGGTGCCCGTTTGCTGCCTGTGGGTTAATTGCACCGCATCCTGGCCGCACAGTGTTATCGTGCTGGAGCCGGACTTACCCTCAAGAAACTCGAAATTCTGCTGCTTGCAGCAGGGGCAATCCCCGTCGTCCCAGGCCCGGCCCACTTTCAGCTGAGTAAAGGTATTGGCCCAAAGATCGATGTTCAGCATGGTCGGGCATACCCGCTCAAAGTTGCCGGTCAGTATCTTCAAGGCCTCGGCGGCCTGGAAGTTGGCAATGATGGAAACGGCAGGCCCGAGGACTCCCACCGTATCGCAGGTGGGGCTCTGTCCCGGTGGGGGTGCTTGTTCAAACAGACAGCGGAAACAGGGCGTGGCCTTGCTGCCAGAGGCATCAGCCTCCCACAAAGCATCGCCGTCGCGGGTGTGTGGCAGAATCGCGTATGCCATGCCCACGGTGCCTACTGCGCCGCCGTAGAGGTAGGGAATGCCGTGCTTCACCGCGCACTCATTGGCGAGGTAGCGCGTTTCGAAATTATCCAGCCCGTCCAGCAGTACCTCCGCGCCGGCAGCGTATCGCTCAATGTTGGTGTGGTTGATGTCATCGACAATGGCCGTGACCTGCACCTGTGAATTGATACCAGCAATCTTGCGTTTGGCTGCTTCTGCCTTGGGAATGGCATCGGCCACATCCCGCTCGTCAAACAGCACCTGGCGTTGCAAATTCGTCAACTCGATGAAATCGCGGTCAACAATAACCAGATGTCCGACACCGGCACGTGCCAGCATATTGGCAGCTACAGTACCCAGGGCTCCGCAGCCCAGTATGAGCGCCGTGGAAGCCAGCAGCTTGCGCTGACCGGCCTCCCCGAAACCGGGCAGCAGCATCTGGCGGTGGTAGCGGCTGAGATCGTGGGGCATGAAAATGAGTGCTACCTGCGCCAGAAACGCGCCATTTCCAGGTAGGTGAACGAAGCCGACCAGGTAATCATCACGAATCCCGTCAATGCCATCGTGCCGGCCATGAAACGAATGGCCCCGACCGGTGCGACGTCGCCGAATCCGACGGTGGTGTAGGTCACCGCGGACAGGTACACGCAATCGAACAGATTCAGTGGATGCGCCCCTGCCACGCTGCCGCTTTCCGGGTACTTGAGCAGCAGCCAAACCGAGAGTCCGAAAATCCAGATTTCCAATATGTGCAGTGCAAGCACGACATAGATGACATAAAGCACTTTGCGGCGCGAATGGTGCTCACTTCGCCTGGCCATCCAGGAAGACAATGTCGAAAGGCCTTCATAGTGGACCAGGACAACGAGTCCCACTGCCAGCAAGGTAACGGCGACTACCAGTATGTTGGCATCCCAGTGCTGGTACGGCATCAATTCACATCCTGGCTGGCAAAACTGCGGTGGGCCAAAAGTACAAGACGCCGGGGTCAGAGTAAAGTGCCAGAGTGCTCACCCTGCCACTTTACTCTCGCCCCCTACTCTGGCACTTTACTCTGACCCCATCTCTATTTCTTTGCTGGAACGGCAGGCCAGCGGTCTCTTCACTGAAGCTGGGGGTTGGCGCAAAGTGCCGCAGTAAGCTGCTGGAGTGGTCGCCCCGGCGCTTTACTCTTACGAGTTACTCTGGCACTTTACTCTGGCTTCATAAGTTCAGAGAAACGCATTTATGCCAATTGTCTGCCCAAGCATTGTGCCGCTGGCGCGTGGTTTTGCGCTGGCCGGACTATTATGTTCCGTCCTCGCAGCACATGCTGCCGATGGATACCAGTACTACCTGACCGGCAATGCCGAAAATGTCGCGAGGCCGACCCAGGGCCTGATCGTCATGCAGGGCGGTGGCGACGATGTGGATGAAAACTACATCCAGATGGGCGCCAAAGGCGGCGGGGGCGACTTCGTGGTGCTGCGGGCTTCCGGGGCAGACGAGTACAACGAGTATATTTTCGGACTATGCCACTGTGACTCGGTGGAGACCCTGGTATTCGAAAACAGGCAAGCATCATCCGACCCGTTTGTCATCGAAACCATTCGCAACGCCGAAGCCATCTTTATTGCCGGTGGCGATCAGTCCAACTATGTGCGCTACTGGCAAGACACTCCGGTGCAGGATGCCATCAACGAGGTGGCGGCCAAGCCAGCCCCCATTGGCGGAACCAGCGCCGGCATGGCCGTGCTGGGTGAGTTTGTGTACAACTCCATGACGGAAAGTGTTACCACCGAGTCCGGCCTCGGTAACCCGTACAACGCCGACCTGACCCTGGCGCGGAATTTCCTGCATTTGCCGTGGATGGAAAACATCATCACGGACCAGCATGTGCAGGAACGCCAGCGCATAGGCAGGACCATTGCCTTTCTCGCGCGACTGGTCGAAGACGGCTGGACTGAACAGGGCCGCGCCATTGCCGCTGACCGGGAAACGGCGGTACACCTGGACACACAGACGGGGATTGCCACGGTGTTTGCCACCCCCGACCACGAGACCCCGTATGCCTGGTTCATGCGCACCACGGGCGATCCGGAGCAGTGCGTACCGGGCGAACCGCTGACCTATACAAACATCGAGGTGTATCGCATTGGTCCCGGGGGTAGCTTTAATATCGGTGATTGGCAGGGTGAGAACGGCATCAGCTACACCCTGGGCGCCGAAAATGGCACCTTGGTTTCGTCGCGGGAGAGTGCGTACTGATGAAATTCTCTTTGATCAAGATAGCATTGCTTCTGTCACTACTCGCACTGGCGGCCTGTGGGCCGAAGGGCGCCGATGCCGAGCTGCAGCGCCTGGCGGCACGCGCGCAGGATGTCACCATCATCCGTGATGATTACGGCGTTCCACATATTTATGGAAAGACCGATGCCGATGCGGTTTTTGGTTTGCTGTATGCGCAGAGTGAGGATGACTTCAATCGCGTGGAGCAAAATTACATCTGGGCCACCGGGCGTCTTGCGGAGGTCGACGGAGAGGGAGCCCTGTATAGCGATCTGCGTGCACGGCTGTACATGACCACCGAAGAAGCACAGCAGGCCTATGCGGCGGCGCCCGATTGGCTGAAGAAACTGTGTGATGCGTTTGCCGACGGGGTCAATTATTACCTTGCCACGCACCCGCAAGTAAAACCCAGGCTGCTGACCCATTTCGAGCCGTGGATGCCCATGTATTTCAGCGAGGGCTCCATTGGCGGTGATATCGAGTCGGTTGACCTGGTCGGCATCCAGGCCTTTTATGGAGAGGGCCGGGCACTGGACGTCTTGCCGCAACAACCGGCAATACCCCCCACAAAACCAGTTGGATTCAAGGAGCCCACAGGTTCAAATGGCATCGCCATTTCGGGCCAGTTGACCGAGTCGGGCAATGCCATGCTGCTGATCAACCCGCATACCTCGTTCTTTTTCCGCAGCGAAGTGCACGTGGTCAGCGAAGAAGGACTCAATGCCTACGGAGCGGTGACCTGGGGCCAGTTCTTCGTCTACCAGGGTTTTAATGAACACACCGGCTGGATGCATACCTCTACCTACGTCGATTTCATGGATGATTTTGTTGAAGATGTCTTCCGGGAAAATGGCCAATTGCTGTATCGCTACGGAGCTGAAATCAGGCCGGTGCAGACCTCCACCGTGACGCTTAAGTACAAAGATGGCGCGGGTATGTCCGAGCGAACCTTCCCGATGTATCACACGCACCACGGCCCCGTTACCCATATGCTCGATGGCAAGTGGGTCGTGACCAAAATCAACTGGGATCCGGTACATGCTTTGCAGCAGTCCTTCACGCGTACCAAGCTCAGCGATTACAGCGAATTTCGCAAAATGATGGATATTCGCACCAACTCATCGAACAACACGGTGTTCGCCGACTCGCAGGGAAACATTGCATACTTCCATGGCAATTTCGTGCCCAGGCGCAATCCGGGATTTGACTTCTCCCAACCGGTGGACGGCAGTGATCCTGCAACCGACTGGTTGGGGCTGCACGAGGTGGACGAACTCGTAACCCTGCTCAACCCGCCCAATGGCTGGATTCAAAACTGTAATTCCACTCCTTTCACGGCGGCCGGGGAGTTCAGCCCAAAGCGTGAAGATTATCCTGCGTACATGGCCCCGGATCCCGAAAATTTCCGTGCCCTGCATGCGGTGCGTGTCCTCACCGGGGCGCACGGACTTACGCTCGACAAGTTGATCAAACTCGCTTATGACCCCTACCTGCCAGGTTTTGAGAAGCTCATTCCGGGCCTCGTTGATGCCTACGACCGGGCAGGAGCCAACCGGCCGGATCTTGCCGAACCCATCAACGTATTAAGAAACTGGAACCTCGAAGTGTCGGCGGACTCGGTGGCCATGACGCTGGCGCACTTCTACGGAGTGACCTACAGCGACAAGGTGGAGGGGCGCGCGGATGCGTATGACCTGGAAAAACTTGACCTGATCAATTTCCTCGGCACCGGTACGCCTGACGAAGAACGATTGCAGGTATTTGCCGACACCGTTGCCATGCTCAAGGCGGACTTTGGCCAGTGGAATACACCCTGGGGCGAGGTGAATCGCTACCAACGGATCAATGGCGACATAAACCAACCGTTCAATGACGCGGCGCCCAGCCTGCCCGTTGGAATGGCTTCCGGTAATTGGGGCGCGCTGGCCTCCTTTGGTGCCAAGCGCTATCCCGGCACCAAGCGCATTTATGGCACGACAGGTAACAGCTTCGTTGCGGTGGTGGAGTTTGGTGACAAAGTCAGGGCCAAGAGCATGCTGGCCGGCGGCGGCAGTGGAGATCCCGCTTCACCGCATTTTGCCGATCAGTCCCAGCGTTATGCCGACCGGCAATTCAAGGATGTTGCTTACTACCGGGAGGATGTGGAAAAGCGCGCCGAGCGAACCTACCACCCGGGTGATTAAGGCGTAGTGCCTGGCTGGTAGAAATCGAGCACCATCTGCGTTTTGGTCAATCCGGTCGGTTCCCCCATGCCCGCTGCCCTGGCCGCGGCGAAGAACCGCCGGGCCAACTCTTTCGCCTGCTCATCGGTCTCTGCCTTGGCATTGGCGGAGACTTCCAGGATATCCTGCTGCTTGCCCGCTTTTTGCAGATGCCAGAGTTCCACTGTCACGTCTTCCGGAAAACCCTCGAGTTTCCACTGCTGCTTCCACACTTCAGCCTCCACCGGGCCATACAGCCGCAGGTCAGCCCAGTTGAAATCCTTCATGCGGCCCGTCACCAGTTCCTGTTGCTCGCTGCTGAACAGTTCGACTATCGCCAACTGCCCGGCAATAGCTTTTGACACCAGGCCTTTGTCCAGGGATTCACGGTCTTTTGAACGCGAGACCGTGGGCTCGTTTTCATTGGTCCAGTCTTGCTCGGGCTGGATTGCCCGCTCCGCATCGCTCAGTTCAGCCTCACCCTCAGGTGCCCGCAGTTTCACGGTTGAGTCGCCCTGGCCCTTGCCCTGTTGCCGAGCCCGCAGGATCAAGTGATTGGCCCCCAGTGACCTGTCGCCGGTATCAAAAAATATCACCGTGCGCTTCTTAGCCTTATGCTCGTCCAGTTTGAGCGCCTTAATGGCCTGCTCCGTGTTTGCAGCCGTCACGAAAAGCTTGATTTCACTTTTCCGCGCCAGTGGAGCGGCAGGCTCTCCGTCCGCGCAGCACAACAGTGCCGCAGTGATGGTTACGAAGAACGCAGTGCCAGCGATCAACTTTGGCTTGAACATGAATGAAAAACTCCTGCTGGATGGTATGGCGTAGCCAGGCGGTAAACAGCTTCAGTCACTGGTTGGAACACGCGCATGCCTGTTATTCATACACGCAGAATGCGGAGATCAGCCATTTTCCGTCAACTTTCTGCAGCTTGAAATCAGTTTCCCACTCGAAAGGAAAAATCGTGATCACGCTGGCCCTGTCGCCCTCAATGTGCAGGTCCTTGAGCCGGATGTTCCTGATGTACTCATCGTTGTACGAATACTCCTGGGCACAAAAGAAGATGTCCATGTCTTCCACTTCCATCAACGGGCCACGGCCATCGTGGGCCATTTGATCGAACTCAGCCGCGGTGTACCCTGAGAACTCCTTTTCATACTTTGAGTAATACCTTGATACGGCGGCCGGGAATTCTGTGGAGAAAATTCCGGAGTCCATGAAGCCTTTAACGAATTCCTGCTCTGACGAACGATCCAGGTAAAACTTCGTGGTGCCCGGCACGTCAACAATCCCGGGTGCTTTTTTTGCCACGGTTTCGCCATTGGCAAGCACCCATCGATAGTAGCTGTTGAGGGTGGCCAATAGTTCATTGTTGTCTGAATGGGTACTTTCAGATTCCGCTGCCATTGCGCCGCCACTGGTTGGGTCGGCCTGGACCGGCGCAGACAGGGCGCAACAGAAAATCATGCACCACCCAGCCGCGATATTTTTACGAGATACCATGTAGCACCTGGTGATAAAGGAACGTGGCGGGTCGAAGGTTGGGGCCCGGACCATTACAGCCATTTCATTCTGACCGCAACCCCACGGAAACTCAATCAGCCATACACCGGCCTGCACTCCATCACTGACCTGGGCTGCTCCGCTCCCCGCTCCCGTCAGCAGCAGGTAGGTCGAGTGGCTGGATGCAGCCAGCTTTGGTGCGAACTGCAACCTGCTGGTGATCTTCCTTGCTTGCCTGTTGCGATGCGGCTAGAGTCCGCGGGTGAGTCCGGGAGCACCTGTCCCTCCCGGATCATGCATAGGAGGGAAACTCGTGATTCGCTTCAGGCTCTGCGCGGCACTCGCCGCACTGCTGTGCGTTTCAGCGCCGGCTGCATCGCCGGCTCAGGCCGATACCCCACCGGCGGATTTCTGGCATGCCGGGCTGGTGGTCTCGGATCTCGAAGTGATGGACGCTTTCTACACGCGGGTTATCGGCCTGGTGCGCGTCACCGACCTGCGCATTGAGGATGCTGATGCGCCTTCACGGTGGCCGGATGCGATGCGCGTCGCGGCGCTGGATACGTTGCTGCAGACCCATGGCACGCAGGTCGAAGTGCGCCATTACCAGGGGCCCGGGGCGCCGATGGCTTTCGAGCTGCTGAAGTACGATAGCGCGCCGGCCCACCGGATCAAGCGCAGCACGACCAGCCCGCTAGGGCTCACCCACGTTGGCTTCGTCGTTGACAGTCTTGACCGCGTCATCGCCGCCGCGCACCGCGAAAAGCTTGGCACGGTGCTCAGCGAACCACAGACACTGGCAGGATTTGGCGGCCGTTTCGTGTTCCTGAGCGATCCCGAAGGCAACTTCGTGGAACTGAAGGAGCCATTGCAGCAACCCGCCCCGCAGACCGCACCGCAACCAAATGCCCCGCCGGATAGCTCGTCCGCGGAAGTGCAGGCGCAGATGTCGGGACAACAGGGGGGAGGTGCAGCGCATCCCGGCGCGGCCGTATTCGCTGCGGCCTGTGAGCAGTGTCACAACGGCCTAGTGCAGCGTGCCCCGCACCTGTCCTTCCTGCAGATGATGTCGCCAGAGGCCATCACGGCGGCGCTGGAGACCGGGGTCATGCGCCAGCAGGCCGCACAACTGACGCCGGACATGCGCGCGGCGGTGGTTGAGTTCCTGACAGGCGGCCAGCCACAGACAGAGGCATTTCCGCCAAAAGCCTGCGCACCTGAACGCATGGTATTCGATTGGAACGATCCGCCATTCCAGCAGGGCTGGGGAGTTGCCGCTTCAAACCAGCGGTTGATCCCCGCTGAGGTGGCCAAACTCAGCGCCGGGGATCTGTCTGCACTGGAACTCAAGTGGGCGTTTGCGTACCCAAAAGCAAGCCGTGCCCGATCGCAGCCATCCTTCGCGGGCGGTGCGGTGTACGTCGGCAGCCAGGACGGAACGGTCTACGCGCTGGATCGCGAAACAGGTTGTGTGCGCTGGACGTTCCGCGCGGGAACCGAGGTGCGCACCGGCATTACCATCACGCCCTGGGAACGTGGCCAGCCTGGTGGGACTGTCCCTCTGGGTTATTTCTCGGACCTCGTGGCGCGCACCTACGCGGTGAATCTCGAGACCGGTGAGCTGGCCTGGATGCGCAAAGTCGATGATCACCCGAACGCGACGGCGACTGCCCAACCCGTGCTCTACCGCGGGTTGGTTTATCAGCCCGTGTCCTCGCTCGAGGTCGTGCCGGCAGCTGATCCCGCGTATCCGTGCTGCTCGTTCCGCGGCTCGATCGTCGCCATGGATGCGGCGACCGGAGTGGTGCAGTGGCAGCGCTACACCATAGCCCAGGAACCCACAGAAGTAGCGCGCAACGCCCGTGGCACGCCGGTGCTTGCACCCTCGGGCGCGCCTGTGTGGAATACGCCGACGGTCGATGCGAGGCGCGGATTGTTGTATTTCGGTACTGGTGAGAACTATTCATCTCCGGCGCAGGACACGAGTGACGCAATCATTGCAATGGATGCGGCCAGCGGCGACATCCGCTGGTCGTTCCAGGCCACCGCCGGTGATGCCTGGAACCTGGCCTGCATGCCGTTCATCCCCGACCATGCGAATTGTCCGGCCGAGCAGGGCCCGGATTTTGATTTCGCCTCGCCGCCGGCACTCATCGAATTGGACGGCCAAGAGATCCTTGTTGCCGGGCAGAAATCCGGCGACGTGTGGGGCCTTGATCCGGACACCGGCAAGCTGGTGTGGCACCGCAAGGCCGGACGGGGCGGCAACCAGGGTGGCCAGCACTTCGGGCTTGCGGTCGAGGGCCGGCGGGTGTTCGTGCCGATGTCAGACTATGACGACAGCATGCTGCCCATAGCCGAGGCCCGCCCCGGTCTGTATGCACTCGATGCGTTCACGGGTGAGGTGCTCTGGTCCGCGCCAGCGGATAACATGTGTGGCGACAGGAAGGACTGTGATCCCGGCATTTCACAAGCCATCACTGCAATTCCCGGGCTGGTGTTCGCGGGCCACATGGATGGCAGGCTGCGCGCCTACGACAGTGCTACCGGCGAGGTGCTGTGGCAGGTCGATACCGATCGCGAGTGGGATACCCTGTCGGGCGAGACCGCGCACGGCGGGTCATTCGGCGGCGGCAGCGGTCCGATGGTAGTGGACGGACGTGTATACGCGAACTCCGGCTATGGTCTCTATTTCCACATGCCAGGCAACGTGCTGCTGGTTTTCGGGCACAAGTAAGAAGCTATTGGCCGCAACTGAAGAGTGCTTCGATGACAATCTTCACGCTACATTCCGAAGCGCTATCTCGTGCCGTTCACCGCCACCAACGATTATGCCCAAGGCCAGCATGATGAAGACGAACTCACCGGTCGACAATGCATGCTTGTGCGTCTCGTTCATGCGCTTTGCCACTGCAGGCGAAAGTAAATGAAGCGCTGCTCCGACTGCCACGGCGTGATATGCATTTCGCGACGAACCTCCTGGAGCTGAAACTCCGCGCCTAACTCCGCCAGCATGGTCTGCTCGTCATAACGGACGACATCAAGCCCGCTGCACTTCGCCGGGCCGTCCAGCGCAAAAGTGGAAATCACCACTGTGCCGCCCGGCTGCAAGGTCCGGTGCAGCGTTGCAAGGTAACCGCGGCGGTCATCCGCGTCTGTCAAGAAGTGAAAAACAGCGCGGTCATGCCACAGACCGAAGCGATGCGGCGGTTCGAACGATGTCACGTCTGCCTCGAACCACTCAACGATGCCGGCCCGTGCGCCCAGGCGCGTGCGACTGTGATTTAACGCTGCGCCGGATACATCCAGCACGGCAAGGTGCGTGTAACCGTCGTCCAGCAGGCAATCAACCAGCACGGATGCGCCGCCGCCAACATCAATAACGCCAGCGTCCTTGCTCACGCCGGACTCGGCAATCAATGCCAGTGACGTGTCCGGGCGATGCTGATACCAGCTAACTTCGCCGGGGTCTTTGGCCTGGTAGACCAGGTTCCATTGTTCGCTATGACTCATGGTGGGGTCCGTAACTACTGGCTCTTATGCGCGATCTGGTGGCGGGCTGCCTGGCCCGGGGGCTTACGCACCGGGGCTCAGAGCCATTTTTCGGGGAGCCTTCCGCAGCGCTATGATCCCGGGCACGCCTGATAGCCTACGCCGTATACGGATTCGATAAACTCCCGGCCAGGTTCAAGCTGCTGGAGTTTCCGCCGGAGGTTCCTGATGTGCGTATCCACGGCGCGGTCGCCTACTACGCGGTAGTCAGCATACATGACATTCATCAACTGATCGCGCGTGAACACCCGTCCAGGCTGCGCAATGAGCGCACTCAACAGGGCAAGTTCCACAGGAGTCAGCGCCAGTGATTTGCCGTTCAGGCTGGCGCGATGCTGTCCACGATCGACTACCAACCCCGCGGTTCCGCTGCCTTCCTCTGCCGCGTTTGAGGCCCGGCGCAAGACCGCCCGTACCCGCGCCACCACTTCGCGGGGGGAAAACGGCTTGCAGATGTAATCATCCGCGCCCAGCTCAAGCCCGAGCAGGCGGTCAATTTCTTCCGTGCGCGCCGTGATCATGATGATAGGCACACCGCTGCATTGCCGGATTTTCTTGCATACTTCCAGCCCGTCGAGCCCGGGAAGCATCAGGTCAAGTAGCACAAGGTCCGGTCGGTGTTTCTCAACCCAGCCCGGCACTTCGTCACCACGATGCAGCGTCACAGTCTGGAAATCGCCCTTTTCACGCAGATACTCCTCCAGCAGCGCCGCTATCTTTGGTTCATCTTCTGCAAGCAACACGGTTTTCTGGCTCATTCCGGTAACCGCCTAGTCGACTCGGGGCAAACGAATGCGTATCAACAATCCACCCAAGCTGCTTTGCTCCGCGCTGATTTCGCCGCCATGTGCCTCCACCAGGTTGCGGCAGATCGCCAGGCCCAGCCCGCTGCCTCCACCTGACCGCCCCCGGCTGGGTTCCACCCGGTAAAAGCGGTCAAACAGCTGGGCGCGCTGAACTGCGTCAGGTCCTGGTGCGGAGTCTTCAATGACCAGCAACACAGACTTGTCTTCCTGCTGCAGACCGACCCGAATCCGTCCGCCGGAATCGGTGTAGCGACAACTGTTTTCGAGCAGGTTGTGTAGCAGCTGGCGCAATCGCTGTGCGTCGGCCGGGATGGTCAGGCGAGCCGGCAGCGCGGTTTCCAACAGCAGTCCGGCAGCCTTGATTCGTGCCTCAAACGCTCCCAGCGTTTGGAGAATCAACTCAACCAGATCGACGGATTGCAAGTGGACATTCAGAGCCCCCGCATCCGCCAGGGCCAGGGTTTGCAGATCTTCAACCAGTTGCGCCAGGTGCAACACCTCTTCCTGCAAGGAATCCAGCAGCGCCGGTGTATAGGATCGCACACCGTCCTTCACCGCCTCGAGTTCACCCTGCAGGATCGACAGGGGAGTGCGCAATTCGTGTGCGACATCGGCTGTCCAGCGCCGTCGCGTTGTCTCGTTTTTCTGCAGGGTTTCGGCCAGGCGGTTGATGTTTCGTGCCAGCTCACCGATTTCATCGTTCGTGTCCACGCTCGCGCGGGTGTCAAAATTGCCCCGGGTTAGATGTTGCACCGTGCCACGCAATTTCAATACGGGTCCTGAGAGGTGGCGCGCCAGTAGCCAGGCCAGGGTCAAAGCGACCAGCACGGCGACCAGCAAAGACAGCAGCAATGCCTGGGTCTGGAATGCGAGGAAACCGCGCGCCTCAGGCGCGCTCGCTTCGCGGGCCTGGATAAATCCCAGCCAGCCCACCGTGACGCCATCAACGGTGACGGGCACGAGGCGCGGAATGATTTCACCGGTATTGCTGGCTCCGGCGACCCATTGCCGCTTCTCGTCCAAAAGAAAAAGTCGTTGCCACAGATGGTGGGCATCGCCAGGCAGGCTTGCTCTATCCGGCTCTGACAATGTGCCCGGTGGCGGCCGGGGGTCGAACTTCGACGGTGCCTCATCCGGTGGCAGAACTCCATCCGGCCGGGTTTGCTTCAGCAGACGCATCCAGCTGCGGGGCTGATTCTCAAGGAACTTCCAGCTTCCCGACTTTCGGTAAACGATTGCCAACTCCGGGGCCAGGTTCAGTAACTGGCTTTCTTCCTGCTGCTCGAGGAACTTCATGAATCCGTGGTGCAGCACGGCGCGCGAGATCACCATAGTCAGCAGCAGGGCCAACACGGTGCTGGCACCGAGCGCCAGCAGAATCTTGGTGAACAGGGACTTCATGGTTGCGACCATCCTGCCAGTGCCGGCCCGCCCTGATCAAGCATCTTTTCCTATGCAGACTCAATCTTCTCGATTTCTCCACAATTGCTTTGAATTCGAAGCTGAAGATGGGACCGTGGCAGCAACGGTAAAGCCAGACCGTCTGCAACCCACATCAATCTGGCATCTTTTGGAGGTTAAACATGAACAGAACACGTAAATACCTGGCAATGGGGTTGTTGGTGGGCTTGGCGATAAGCACCGGTGCCATGGCGCAGGCCGGCCCTTGGCACGGCCCTGGCGGCTGGGAGCCACCCACCCTCGAGGAGCGGGCTGAGCACCTCGGCGAAAAGCTGAATCTCGACGAAGCGCAAAAAGCCCAAGTGCTGGATGTTCTTACTGCAGCCGACGCGGAGCGAGAAGCCATGAGAGCGAAACACGAGCATCAGATACGCGCGGACATTTGTGCCCTCGCCACCTCTGTCACGGAACAGCTCAAGGCTGTGCTGACCAAGGAGCAGTCCGCCGAGTTGGACGACCTGATGGCGAGCAGGGCGGCGAAGCGTGAAGAGTTTGCTGCTTCCCATAACATGGACCACATGCCACTACCCCCTGACTGTGATGATCCCGGCATGTAAAACTGTTTACGGCTCAGATGTTTGCCACCCGCCGGTGGACGCTGGGCAGCTTTCCAGCGTTCACCCGGTCTAATGTGAGGCCTATTGGTCCGGTTGGGAGCCGTCCGCGGCACTATCATCCAGGGCAGCCTGGATCGCCGCCCGGGCTTCGTCGCTATCGTGGCCCTTGCTGTGCTGTTCCAGCACAACCGCTTCCACGCGTTCCAGCAGTTGATCCAGCGAGCCGCCTGGTCGCGAGCGACGGGGATGAGTCTCGTGCCCGAACAGGTTGATCCAGCGTTCACTGCGCCTGCCCAATTTGATCACACGCTGAAACTCGCGGTCAGCATCCTCGCCTCCACGCATCAGCCCCAGAGCAGTGGCCACCAGCGCAAGCGGGATCAGTGCCGCGTCTCTCAAGCCGTCCACCACCAATTTAAGTTGCAGCACTATCGCGTCACGTACCAGCACGGCACGATGGTTTATCGGGGCTTCATTCAAAGGTTCGTTCATTGGGCATCCATATGTTTGGCCGGGGCATGGGCGCAGGGTTTACACTATCCAACCACCAACCAGGAGGCAAGCAATGAAATATCTGCACACCATGGTCCGGGTAGCCAACCTTGATGCCTCACTGGCCTTTTATTGTGGCGCGCTGGGCCTGGTTGAGTTACATCGTCACGAGGTGCCGGCGGGACGTTTTACCCTGGTGTTTCTCGCGGCGCCGGGTGATGAGTCCGCGCAAGTCGAGCTGACCTACAACTGGGATCCGGAAACCCTGTCCGGGGGAAGGAACTTCGGCCACCTGGCTTATGCGGTCGATGACATCTACGCCAGTTGTCAAAAATTGATGGACGCCGGCGTGACGATCAATCGCCCGCCGCGCGACGGGCGCATGGCCTTCGTGCGCTCGCCCGATGGTATTTCCGTTGAACTGTTGCAACGGGGACAGGCCCTTGAACCTCGCGAGCCGTGGCTGTCAATGGAAAATACCGGTGCCTGGTGACCTGATTTCCTATGGGGGCGTTGGTTTCTGGTTTGTTCCTTTCCGCAGGCGCACCGCCTCGATAAGCTTGCTCACCCCGTAAGAAAGCAGGGCAGCGCCAACGCCGGTAACGATGGCCTCAGTAAACACCGTGCCAAACATACCCGGGTGAACGAGGTAATCAGCCACGGTAGTTATTGCACCCAGAATCAATGCGATGAATCCGCGCTTGTGTGGCTTCGCTAACAGCACGGCGATTGTGGCAGCGGTGCCTGCGGTAAGGCCGGTTTGGGAAGCAATGATCAAGTGGCCTACCCCAATGGCGAATACATTACCCTGCACCATGGTGACCAGGCAGGCGACCGTTGCTTCGGAAACATTCTCCAGCAAGGGTTTGAAGTATTTATTCATGAATGATGGCCTGATTCATTAGTTCAAGAAGTTATCTTATGTCCCCGGGCCCATTCATCACGGTTTCATCAATTGTTCATAAATCAGCTGATACGGTTCGGCTGATACGCCTAATTCGCCGCGGAACGGATGGTCGAGCGCGAAGATCATGAAAATGATCAGCCCCATAAAGGCTGCCAGCAGCTTGACCAGGATGCCGTGCAGGCGTCCGTCCTCGACCTTGAAGAAAAAGGAAGAGCTCAGGCTGATGATTGCACCCAGCACGATCACCACCCACATCATGGATGGCAAACCCGTATGCACCGCATCCAGCCGGAGGCGGCGGACCTCAACCAGGTGGTTATAGGCTCGCAGCGCTTCCCCGTGCAGAAGTATCTGGCCTTCGGTGACCGGCTCGAATCCGATCAGTGTTTTCTGGAAGCGGTTCATCATTTCGACCCCGCCAGTTTCCACCCGACCCCGTTGCTGCGCGGGCCAGGCAGTATGAATCACGAACTGAGCGTAGTCCCGCAGTTCTTTCTGCAGCAGCGGCCGAACCGGTTCCGGATAACCGCTGGCGTCCCGGTACAGGCCCGCCAGGGCGGCCGCCTCCTGGGAAACGATCTTTGACACGTCGGAGTAGGTTTCAAACACACTTACCGCGATCAATGCGACTGCCAGTCCGTAGAACACCATCACGGCTTGCACCATTGCACCGGTGAATTCGGAATCTCTCCCGTGAATGCGCAGGCGTGGCAATACGTGGCGGCGCACCAGCGCCATCCCGGTAATGGCGAACAGGCCCAGCAATCCGACAATGAGCAGGCCGCTGATCACCAACGGAAGGTCGTAGAAGAAATCAAACATGCGGAGGGACCTCTGGGGCGGCCGACTTCTTCCTGGTTAACAGGAATATCAGGGCAAGTGGACGCGCATGCCCTTTTCGATGGCCGCGGTATCACCCGAGCTTACGCCGGCAATGGAGACTTTCTCCTTGACCTGGGTGACCGTAAGACGGGCGATTTCGGTCATGCTTTCATCCAGCACTTCTCCCGTGTCCGGATCACGCAGCACCTCTACGTCCCCAACCACGAAATTCTGACCTACTGTCACACCTTCCCGGGCTCCGCGATTGATGTATACCTGGTTACCCTTGACCATTACCACCGTGCCGGTCCAGGGAAAGCCGGGTAATTGCTGAACCAGGTAGGTTACCGCGGCGGCGCAGGCGTCCTGCACGGCCAGCCCGACGTTGTCGTTTTTGTTACCGCCGAATGCCGCACCCCAGTTGCCGGTCGAATAACCAAGACCCAGCGCGCTTTGTTTACTCGTGCCTACCACGTTGGTGGAAGCCAGCACCTGGCCGGTGGTGGAGTCCACGATGTAAATGGTGGCATTGACCTCGCCCTTGCCGCCACCGCCGCCAATGGTGAAACCCTGGATGCGAATACCACCGCCGGCACTTTCGGTGTTGCCCTGCACATGGGTGATGGCGCCTTTGACCAGCAACTGCGCAGGCGTCATTTGCCCGGTAGCCGGGGCTTTGTCACCACCGGCGGTGCGGCCTGAGGCAGCGAAATCCTGTTCGTCCATTGCCGCGTAGCGCATGTCGGTTTCACCCAGCACGATAAACTTTCCGGACTGAACCAGTAAATCGGTGAGCACCGTATCCCAGGCATCACCCAGATCCCACTGGCCGGACCAGCCCGCACGATTTTCAAATTTCGCAACGGTGATGGAATAGCGCAGCCCACCGGCGGCCTCTTGCGCTGCAGCAGCAGGTGAAAGGAAAACGGTAGTGGCAACTAATATGCTCAGGAGAAATTCAAAAACCGGTTTCACGGGAACGCTCCTCAAAAATGTCGGCGGATATCAGTGTACACGCGGCATAGTTCAGGCGGAAGGATGACAGGGTCTACAAAATGCGCCATCCCGTCCAGGCGTCAAGGCCATAGGCCGCTGATCAGAAAACCAAAACCACCGAAATCCACGACCCGTTCCGGCATAATGACTGCATGAATGACCTGTCCAAGCCTGGCGCCTCGCCGGCGCAAAGTGCATCCGCCTGGGCGCCGTTGCGCATTCCCCTGTTTCGCACCTTGTGGCTGGCGACCATGGCGTCGAACATCGGGACCTGGATGCAGGACATTGGCGCTGGCTGGTTGATGACCACCTTGTCACCCACGCCGGTCATGGTCTCGCTGGTGCAGACGGCCACCAGCTTGCCCATTTTTCTCCTGGCCCTGCCAGCGGGCGCCCTGGCAGACATCATCGATCGGCGGCGTTATCTGCTTGTAGTTCAAACCTGGCTGGTGCTGGTGTCCGGCACTCTGGGCCTGCTGACATTGAGCCACATCACTTCAGCCTGGTTGCTGGTCCTTATGACCTTTGCCATGGGTATAGGCTCGGCCATGATGTTCCCGGCCTGGGCAGCATTGACTCCCGAACTGGTGCCGCGCAAGGATTTGTCCTCCGCCATTACCCTGAACAGTATGGGCGTGAATGTGGCACGGGCCATTGGGCCGGCCCTGGCTGGCGTGATCATTTCTCTTGCCGGAACCGGAGCTGTCTTCATCCTCAATGCGGTGTCATATGCGGGCGTGATCGTGGTGCTGAGTCGCTGGCGCCGCCAGGCCGAATACAGTGAACTGCCGGGCGAGCGGTTTTTCAGCGCCCTGCGTTCCGGTTTTCGCTTCGCGCGCCATGCCCCGGAGTTGCAAGCAGCCATGGTGCGCGGCCTGGGTTTCTACGGTTTCGCCAGCGCATCCTGGGCCTTTCTGCCCTTGTTATCACGCATCGCCGGGGGCGGCAGGCCACAGGTGTTTGGGCTGCTGGTGGCTTCCATCGGGGTGGGTGCGGTGGCTGGCGCTTTCGCTTTGCCACACATACGTGAGCGGATGTCGCGGGACATCCTGGTTGCGACGGCCAGTTTTATGTATGCCATCACGATGATTGGACTGGCTACCCTGAGCCATTTGTACCTGCTCTGCGTGGTGATGGCGACGAGCGGTTTTGCCTGGATTGCCGTGCTCTCATCCCTGCAGGTTTCAGCTCAGATGGCGCTGCCCAACTGGGTGCGTTCGCGTGGCCTGGCGGTTTTCATGATGACTTTCATGGGATCCATGGCCTTTGGCAGCATCATCTGGGGGAGGTTGGCGGAACACACCAGCATGAGCACCGCCTTGCTGGTTGCCGCCACTGGCATGATCGTGGCCATTGCGCTCACCTGGCGTTGGCGCATTGCCGGTATAGGCAATAAGGACCTCTCACCCTCCATGCACTGGCCGGCCCTGGCCGCAAGTGCCGCTGTCAGCAACGATCGCGGGCCGGTGTTGGTCACCATTGAATACCAGGTGCGCGACGACAAACTGCAAGAATTCCTCGAAGTTATTCACGTCCTGGGCAAGTCGCGGAAACGCGATGGCGCTTTTGCGTGGGGAATCTTCGAGCACACTGAACGACCGCATCTATACATCGAAACATTCAACACGGAATCCTGGCTGGAACATCGCCGCCAGCATGAACGGGTCACGGATGCCGACCGTTTGCTGCAAGTGGAAATCCGTTCCATGCTGATACCCGGCAGCGAGCCGGCAGTGTCCCATTACGTGAGTCCACTCAGGCCCGAGCGAGAAAAATAAACACGGCCAAAAACCGGCTGGACTTCAGCACATGACCCTCAAGGTCGAATATTTGAACTCAATGCGCGATGGACCAGGCCAGCAGCAACTGTGCTGAATAGTAAGCCGGAAGACCCCAGGCCCTGTTGGCAAAGCCCGGCGCAACGAACCGATTGCGCGCGACTGAAATGTCGGATGCAGCGAACGCCAGCGCGCCAACCCCAACCAGCCAGGAACCAGAGGCGGTGCCGTAGGCGATTGCCAGCGAGCACATCACGACTATGGCAAGGACATAGGCGCTGACCGCCGCTTTATAGGCAGTGCCAAGATGACGCCAAAGCCAGCGCAGCGTGAGTGCGCCGATAATTGACATCAGGACCAGACCAGTTACACCGGCAAACACGTGAAGAGCCCCGGCAGCAAACGCCACCGAGAACGCTATGTGGGCGAGCAGGAAAAAAGCCAGGCCAGCCAGGAACAGCGCGCTGCGCTCCGACAGAAGGCAGACATCGCCTATCCAGCTGAGAGCCAGGGCGGCGAGCATGATTTGACCGTAGCTTGAATCTGTCGCATGCAACGAGAGTGCAAGCAATACGAAAGCCGTGCTGGCCGCAACTTTACATAGTAGTTTGGCGATGCGCAGCTGCTTCAGTTCAGCCACGACCAGCCCTGCCACAGCAAGCAGGCAGGCGATCGTCAGGGTTGTTGGGGTGGATAGCATGTTTGGGAGCGCTTTGACCCGGGCGCAGTTGCTCATTTTGGCTTACAGACGCAATGACGAGGGCGACCACGACCAGAACTGTGGCAACAGCGAACGTGGTCCGCATGCCGGTCGCAACAGCCTCCGGACGCGCTGTCATGATGTTGGTTGTCGCCGATCCGAGAGCGAACACAGTGCCCATAACGGATGCGCCGGTGATGAGCCCGAGATTGCGCGACAGGTTGAGCATGCCGGATATCACGCCACGCTGGTCCGGTCGAATATTCGTCATCACGGCTGTGTTGTTGGCGGCCTGGAACAGTGCTAGCCGGCGGTGATGACCATGAGCGGGGTGATGTAACCCGTCTACACCCAAGCTCGTGGGCATCATGGGCAGGATGGAGCAGCCAACCGCCATGCCAATGAGCCCGGCATACTCATGCGCTGTGCGCCAAACCGGTCCACGATGCGGCCGGCCGGCACGCCCGTCAGTGCGGCGACAATCGGACCGGATGACATCACGAGACCGACACGGGCCGCGTCCAGTGCCAGCGCGCCGGAAAGATAGAACGGGCCAACCACCAGCGTTGCCATCACCACGGTCGTGACCAGGGTGCTCATGGCGAAGCCCGCGCTCAGCAAGTGGATTGCGGAATACTGCCAGGCGGATCAAAGGCGATGCGGTTTTCGCCTCGTTGAGCGCGAAGAGGCCAAGGCCCACTACGGCCGTGAACAGCAGAGCCATGTTGAGCAGGCCAAAACTGCCACGCCCCGCCGTCATCGCGAGCGCATATGCTGCGAGCGTCAGAGCAAGCAGCAGCGTACCCACAGGATCGAAGCCGAGTCGATCTGCCTTCGGCATTTTGCGATCAATGGGCAGGTAACGCCAGGCAAGAAGGAATGTCAGGACTTCCCAACGGCAGGTTGATGAAGAAGATGGATCGCCAGCCAAAGCCGGCAATCAGGATGCCACCCAGCGATGGACCGAGCGCCGTACCGATGGCGGACATGGTTCCGAGCAGTCCCATGGCGCTGCCGGTCTTTTCCTTCGCAACCGTCTCACCTACAAACGCCATGGTGAGGGCCATCATGATGGCTGCGCCCAGACCCTGTGCCGCCCGGGCGGCAATCAGCAGCCCGAGCGCGGGCGCGAGGCCGCACAGGACCGAGGCTGCGGTGAACAAGTAGATTCCGCACAGCAGCAGCCGTCGTTTTCCGGTGATGTCACCGAGTCGTCCGACACTGACAACCAGGGTGGTGATGGCGAGAAGATAGGCGAGTACAACCCACTGGACTTGCTGGAAGGAGGCAGTGAACGCATGTGCCAGGGTGGGCAAGCCGACATTGGCGATGCTGGTGCCGAGTGAGGACAGCAGCATCGACAGCGAAAGACTGTCGAGCGCCCATCGTGTCGTTGGTATCTTTTTTTTTTTTTTTTTTTTTTTTTTATCTCGTCTCTGCACTCACTGACTTCATCTTGAGCTCCGTTTTTGGTGGCTCCCGAAATGGAGCTGTCAGAAGCTTAGTCTTTTACATGGCATAGCGGAAGGCGCAGCATTTGCAGTATATTCGTGCGTTTGACGCCATATCATGAACAAACTGTGCTAAGGTCGATGCATGTCGATACCCGATTTCAACTTGCTGGTCACCCTGGATGTGCTGCTGGCTGAAGGCAGTGTTGCGCGCGCCGCCTAACGCTTGCGGCTTAGCCCGTCAGCGATGAGCCGGCGCTGGCGCGATTGCGTCAGACGACAGGCGATCCGCTTTTCGTCAGGCCGTGCGCGGTCTCGTTCCAACACCCCGCGCGATCTAACTGCGCGAGCGTGTCGCGTCAACTGGTGCAGTACGCTCAATCCGTTCTGCGACCTGCCGAAAATCTCAGTCTCAAGCGGCTCGTGCTAACCTTCACGCTGCGTACCAACGAGTGGTTCGTGGAAAACTTCGGACCAGACATCATCGCTTGCGTGTCACTAAGGAAGCGCCCGGCGTGCAGCTATGCTTCCTGCTCGAAGCCCAACAAGGACAGTATATCGCTCCGCGACAGCGTCTACCTCGAAACGGGCGTTGTGTGCAAGACTATGGGGCCCGAGATACGCACGCAAGGCGCCTGGGCGGATGCGCCAGGGTGGGTTCAGGCGATTGTTTCCAGCCCGGTACAGGCAGATGACATTGCCTGATGGGTCGGAGATTCGCGCCTCCCGCCACAACCAACTTTCGTCCCGTGGCTCCTGGAAGAACTCCAGACCTGCGCGCTGCAATTGCCTGACCCGTTCATCAAGTGTCTCAACCTCAAAGTAGATCACCGTTTGCGACGGGTGGGGAAGTTCGTCCACCAGGTGTACCGAAAACGAAGAATCGCCCGCCGGGCACTGGAAGCGAGCGTAGTGAGGAGAACTGACGATCAGCTCCAGGCCCAGGCGGCAATAAAAATCGACCGATGTGGCGACATTCAGAGCGGGGACGGTGACCTGGTTGAGATTCATGGGGCAAAGGCGCGGGGCGCTCCATCCTTCGGCGCGGCGAAGCGCTGCAGCAGGTGGTCCAGGGACAGCGCACCGGCACCGGCCGCGGCCAGCCACACAAAGATGACGAAATACGCCGTTTCATCAAGGATCAGGAAGTCGCCGAGTGTATCAACCCGGTCCCAAAGTACGGCCCGAATTGCGACGAGCATGTTGATCGCGAGCGGCACTGCCACTATGCGCGTGCACAAGCCGGCCAGGGTCATAGCGCCGCCGATAAGCTCTACCCACGATGACAGCGGCAGCAGCAGGTCCGGCCACGGAATTCCCGTGTCGGCGAACGTGTCGACAAAACCAGGGTCGTGCAGGTGGCTCCAGCCACTGGAAAAAAACACCCATCCGACGGTAACGCGGGCAGCGAGCGGCCCGATCCAGCCGATGGCCTCACCGATGTGTTGTGGCCAGTCGATCAGCACAGCAACGAGTTTTTTCATGGCAGTCTCCCGATGTGGTTTTGCCCAGATAGCTTAGGCGCCCGGGCTTGTTTCAAGCAAGCGGTCATCCCGTGAAGACCCTGACCAACCACCGGGCCACGGCTAGCCACCATGCGCTTGTCATGTACAAGTTGGGCAGTAACTCCCACAACAGGATTGCCGGGCCACCGAACCGCGTTACCGGGTGCAGCTGCCCCAGAGACCTGTAGTCCCACCAGGCCAGCGCAACCACCACCGTGCCGGGCCCAATGACGTGCTCGAGTAAATACGGAAGTTCGATCAGGCGGCCGAAAGGCGCCGTAAGCAACGCCACCATGCCCAGAAGCATTAAACGCTTGTGTACGTCAGGACGTCGCCGCCAGTAGAGTGCAGCCCCGAACAGGATCGTATAGGCGATGATATTGCCCGTGCTTACAGCGAGAAATGCCAGTTCGTCTGGCGTACTTCCGTTACGCGCAGTCGAATGGATTGCCACAAATGGCCCCAGGATGACCAGACCTCCGTACATCGCAACGCCGAATGTGCCGAGTTTGCGGTGCTGCGGAGTGCGACCCGAGGCCACCAGCCATGATTGGACGATAAGCAGAACGCACCAACCGAAGGACAGTGCAGCATGCACGTGCACCAGCGATGTGAATGCCAGCGCCCCCTGTGGCAATCCGAGTTGTGGCACAAGAAGGTATGTGCGCATAAAACCCGCAAGGGCGATAGCCAAAATGGCCAAAGATAACCCGAGGAAGAACCGGTGCTCATCAGTGCGGCTAACTTTGGAAAGCGCCATGAGATATCCCGAATAGTGTTTTGTGATCAGGTTGCGCGCTGTTGCGGTGTCAGGACCAGTCGCACAAACTGGTACATTGCCCCCAGAAGCATTGCAACGATCACGCCGAAGAAAGGCCAAAAGGCCGCCAGCGCCGCGATGTTGTACACCTGCAAGAGGCAGGCTATCACCAGCAGCGCAAAGAGGGTGTAGCTGGTGAATTTGGTGCCGCCTGCAGCTTCCAATTGTCCTGGCGCAAATCCAATAAGGGTCCTGAGTATCATGGTCCCATAGGGCAACAGGAAAAACGTGGCGAGTCCGCTGCACCATCGCCATATGTTTGGTGAAACGGGCGTAAACGCCAGGAGGAGCAGACCGATCATGCTGAACGCGAGCGGCAGTATTGAATTGCTTAGCAGCAGCCGCAACCAAAACTTTTCCACCAGGCCCCAGTCATGCACGGACCCGCTGCGGAACACGGCCACCACCCCGGCAAAGCCTGCTATGGCTACCGCAATCTGCGCCGAGGCACTGAGTGCTGTACTCGGTTCCATAGGCCCCACCTACTGTCCCGGTTGCGGGGCGCGCCGGTTTTGGCGCACACCATAATTCGCGGCCACGCGCTTAGACAAGCTGCAACAGTTCCTTGGCCAATTCGCCCGGCATATCCACCATTACATCGTGGCCGCATTGCATCCTGGTCACGCGCCAGCCCGATTGCCCGTCAACCTTGGCAGCAAAGTAGCGGAACGGGCTTGGGTCCCAGCCGTCGGCGAGGATGTACAAACGGTTCCTGACTGCCGCGCCGGCGCCCGTGAGCAGGAGCGGCATTTCAAAGGTAGCCAGTGCTTGCGGCACGCAGCGGCGCTCGACCCAGGCACGGTTCTCCTGCCTGATGTTGAAGGCCTCTGCAGTGATGGGCGTTACGCGGCCGCTATGCGCTGCCAGCGAACTGCCGCGGAATGCGTCCAGGAACGCAGCAGAGATTTCTGGCGCCAATGCCAACGGTAGCAGGCTAATGAGTGACTGCCCGTTCTCAGGCAGGAAGGCGTCCAGATAAACCAGCGTCTTGATACGTTCCGGCATGCGATCAGCCACGCCAGTAATGACCATGCCGCCATAGGAGTGTCCGCACAGAACCACGTTGGAAAGCTCTTCCGCTTCAATGCAGCCACAGACATCACGGATATGCGTCTCCAGGGTGATGTTCTCGGCTCCCTGGTGGGCGCGCTCGCCAACGCCGGTATGCGTCGGCGTGAACACCTCATGCCCAGCGCTGCGCAGCGCACGGGCGGTATCGCGGTAACACCATCCGCCGTGCCATGCGCCGTGGACGAGAACGAAGGTTGCCATGCTATGTCTCCTTGTCGGTGCTCTTGTCAAAAGATGGCCTGATTATCGCTGGCGGCCGCGCGCCGCTCGCTGGCCCAGAACTTCCACACCAGCGCCAGCATAACTCCGCTCGTCGTCTGTTGGGTAAACAGCGGACTATCGGCATTGGCCGCGCCCTTGTAAAAACCGAATCTCAGCCCGCCGATGATGTCGAATTTTTTCGTGATTGCGTGCTTGAACGTGAGACTCAGGCGGGTGCCGAGGTAACCACTGCCGGCCTCGTACAAGGGTCGCTCAGGCGTGGCGTAGGCGGGGGCTACCCCATAGAAGAAATCCATGTAACCTTCGCTGGCCCACTCGGGGGTTAATTTGAGAATGAACTCGGAGGCCTGGAACGGGCGTTCGAATTTGAACTCGGTGGAATAAACCAAGCCACGCCAATCCGGATTCAATCCGTCCACAGAAGTCGCGCCGCGCGCCTGCAAAGCCAGAAACATCCTTCCGCCAAACGGCTCTGGCGCGAACTGAAATTCGAGTTCAGGGCCCATCTCCAGCAGCAGATCCAGGTTTGGCATGCCCGTTCGCGCGTCGATATCGTTGCTTTTGGCTGGAAAATTGATGCCGAAATCGAGATCGAGCTTGACGCGGTCGCGACGGAACAGATGGGTGCGCACCGGTTTGTCGGTGTCGTCGCCCATGCGCAGAATCTTGCCGCGATAGATAGGAAAGGGTAGCGGAAGAATATCCAGTTGCGAATCCTCGGATGCCGGATACGCAGGGCCATAGCGCCCGTATGCCGCCAATCCGAATTCCCACAAGGGCGGACCCGTTTCAGCCGGGCCAGTTCGGGCGCTCACCTGCTGGTTGCTGGCCTTGGCCTCGGCGCCATAAGCGCTGCATACAAGGCAAGCGAGTACCGCGGCGGCGAAAAAGGAACGCGCCATATGAGATGCACCAGGCGCCAGCTTATGCGGCCGCCCGTTTCTTGTAATAGTCCACGATTTCAGGCAGCGTACTGATGCGCTTGAAATGCTCAGCCAAGGTTGGTGCCAGCCGTTGCACGATGTCGGTGGGTATGTGGTCCAGCTGTCCGGATTGCAGATGGCGTGTCCACAGGAATACCTTGAAATCAGCCACGCTGAGGCGATCGCCCGCAAAATACTTGCCACCGCGTTCCTTGAGCATGGTTTCCAGCCGACGCAGGTACAGCGGGATGGGTCCGGCAGCCAGGGCTTCACGTGCGCGTCGTTTTTCCTCCTCGTCCTGCATGAACATGGTGGGCACAATCTTGGTCACGATATCTTCAATGGTTTCCAGCGCTTCGTCGCAATGTGCGGCTTCGAGCGGATCGCTCGGATACAGCCCGGCCAGTTTGCCGGCATAGCGCAGCAACGTATTCGATTGGGTGATGACCTGGCCATCCACTTCCATTACCGGCACCTGGTGCAGCGGTGTCTGGTCTTTCATTGTGGGCCAGTCACTGGGTGGGAAACGGTGATCCTCGAAGGGAATTTTTCCGTGGGCGAGGGCAAGGCGAATGGGTTCTCCCCGTCCGCCGTCAAATCCAAAGTAGGTAAGTTTCAGTTTTGGCATGTTAATCTCCTTGGTTAACCGTGGCTGCAGCAAATAGTACTCTTTTCAGGCCAGAGAACAGGATTTCCTGCGCCTCTTTCCAAATATCAGGGAAACTCTGATTTATTCAGAGCTTCCTTAGAATTATTAGCTGCCACTCGTGGCGTGTCCACAGGCTCGGACGTCCCGGCCGCTTCCAGCAGAACTCCGCTAGTGAAAGCTGCATCCGCATTGGGCGGCGGGGCACCTGTTATGATAAGTCCTGGAACCGCAACCGGAACGAACGCAGGGAAGGGTAACAAGACCCGCCATATGTCCACCAACAGCATGCCCAATCCGGCCACCCGGCTATTCGACTACCCAAAGTACTGGGCCGAGTGTTTTGGCGTGGCGCCGTTTTTACCCATGAGCCGGGCGGAAATGGACTCGCTGGGTTGGGATTCCTGCGACATCATTATCGTCACCGGCGATGCCTACGTGGATCACCCCTCGTTCGGCATGGCTATTGTCGGCCGCCTGCTGGAAGCCCAGGGCTTCCGGGTGGGAATCATTGCCCAACCGGACTGGCACTCGGCAGATGCATTCAGGGCTCTGGGCAAGCCAAACCTGTTTTTCGGTGTGGCTGCCGGCAACATGGACTCCATGATCAATCGCTACACTGCGGAACGCAAGAGGCGTTCTGATGACGCGTACACGCCCGGTGGAATGGGCGGCAAGCGTCCGGACCGTTGTTCGCTGGTGTACAGCCAGCGCTGCAAGGAAGCCTGGCCGGACGTGCCGGTTATCCTGGGCGGCATCGAAGCCTCGTTGCGGCGCATCGCTCATTACGACTATTGGCAGGACAGCGTGCGCCGGTCCATCCTGGTGGATGCCACGGCTGACCTGTTGTTGTACGGTAACGCCGAAAGGGCTTTGGTCGAGGTGGCCCATCGCCTGGCCCGGGGAGATGATGTTGCCGGGATCACCGATGTTCGGGGCACGGCGCTGATACGCAAAGACACGCCGGCAGGTTGGTGGGAAATCGATTCCACCCGCATCGACCGGCCCGGCAAGATAGATCGTGTGGTGAATCCCTACATCAACGTGCGCGAAATGGATGCCGCCGAAAAGCAGCGGCGGGATGCCGCGCTGTACGGGGTAGTCCCGGACTCCGCAACGGGTGAACCCGCGGCAATTGAACACGAAGTGAAATTCTTTCCTCATCCGGGTCGCGACCGTGACTGCACGGTCATACGCCTGCCCTCGTTCGAAAAAGTTCGCAATGACGCGGTGCTCTATGCTCACGCCAACCGGGTATTGCACATGGAAACCAACCCCGGCAATGCCAGGGCGCTGGTGCAAAAGCACGGAGAAGTGGATCTGTGGGTGAATGCCCCGCCGATTCCTTTGTCCACCCCCGAAATGGACTACGTTTTTGGCATGCCGTTTGCCCGCGTCCCGCATCCTTCTTACAAAGATGCAAAAATTCCCGCCTACCAGATGATCCGTTTTTCCGTGAATGTCATGCGTGGCTGTTTCGGTGGCTGCACTTTTTGCTCCATCACCGAGCACGAGGGCCGCATCATCCAGAATCGTTCCGAGGAGTCGATTCTCAACGAGGTGGAGCAAATCAGGGATAAAGTCCCGGGATTCACCGGGGTGATTTCTGACCTGGGTGGACCAACCGCCAATATGTATCGCATCGCCTGCAAGAGCAGCGCAATCGAGGCGGCCTGCCGTAAGCCCAGCTGCGTGTATCCGGGTGTTTGTCCTAATCTGAACACAGACCACTCGGCCCTGACCGCCTTGTATCGCAAAACGCGCGCACTGCCGGGCGTGAACAAAGTGCTGATTGCCTCGGGTGTGCGTTACGACCTGGCGATCAAAGACCCCGAATATGTGAAGGAACTGGTCACCCACCACGTGGGTGGGCAATTGAAGATCGCTCCCGAGCATACCGAAGACGGCCCGCTGTCAAAAATGATGAAACCGGGTATCGGCAGCTATGATCAGTTCAAGAAGATGTTCGAAAAATATTCCAAAGAGGCGGGTAAGGAACAGTACCTGATCCCTTATTTCATTGCCGCTCATCCCGGCACGACCGATGAAGACATGATCAACCTGGCGCTGTGGTTGAAGCGCAACGATTTCACTGCCGACCAGGTGCAGGCCTTTTACCCCTCGCCCATGGCGACCGCGACCGCAATGTACCATTCCGGCAAGAATCCCTTGCGCAAGGTGACCTACAAGTCCGATGAAGTGTTGCGGGTGAAGGATCCGGAGCAGCGAAAACTGCACAAGGCCCTGCTTCGATATCACGATCCGAACAACTGGGAACTGCTGCGCCAGGCGCTCAGGAAGATGGGCCGGGCCGATTTGATTGGTGACGGTGAGCGGCATCTGATTCCTGCCAACCAGCCTGAAACCGGTGATGTTTATCGGGCGTCGCGAAGGAAAAATACCGAGCAGGCGCACCAGCGCCGCACCGGCAAGAAAATCCTCACTCAGCACACCGGGTTGCCACCGCGTGAGGATGGCGGCAAGCCGGCCAGAACCGGAAGAAAATAACAAAAGGACAGGGACTCCCGCAGCCATCTGCCCGTAACTCATCGTAACCCGCTAACTTACTGATTTGTTCTGGGTAGTTTCCAGCCGGGGCGGATGAAATGGCAGGTATAGCCGTTGGGAATCCGCTCCAGGTAATCCTGGTGCTCAGGTTCCGCCTCCCAGAAGGGGCCGGCTGCCGCAAGTTCAGTGACTACTTTACCCGGCCAGATCCCGGATGCGTCCACATCGGCGATGGTGTCTTTCGCTACCTGCAGTTGTTCATTCGAAGTGTAGAAAATGGCGGAGCGATAGCTCATGCCGCGATCATTTCCCTGCCGGTTCAGCGTGGAGGGGTCGTGGATCTGGAAGAAGAACTCAAGTAGATCGCGGTAGCTGATCTCGTCCGGCTTGAAGGTGATCTCAATCGCCTCGGCGTGCGTGCCGTGATGGCGGTAGGTGGCATGGTCGACATCGCCCCCGGAATATCCCACGCGGGTGGCAACGACACCGGGCAGGCGCCGGATGAGTTGTTGCACTCCCCAAAAACAACCGCCTGCCAGGATTGCGCGTTCCGTTTTATCGGTCATGCCATGCTCCATTCAAGTAACCCAGTTTACCCGATCAGGAAAGCAATGTGTGTCCTCGCTCCAGTTCCACACGGGCACAAACGTGCAGGACAACGCACCAGGTCTGGCACCAGGCGGCAGTAAATCCGGGCGGAACTTGAAACCCGCACTTCCACCCACCATTTTGGGTATGTGCCGGTCACTGCCTGGGACCGGCGCCCCGTTGGAAAGCCAAAGTGTTTGTTCAAGTTTAAACAAGCGCTTGTGGCTGCGTCCGGGCCAGGAGCGGTGCGAATCCCATGACTTCTCGCAAGACTACTGATTGGATGTGGACGCAGGCCTCGGATCTGCTCGACCAGGCCGAACGCATGCATCGTAAGCTGTTCCGGCTGGCCGCGCCCGCGCGCGGTTGCGCGATTTGGGAGCCGCCGGTGGACGTGTTCGAGGACGAACGGGAATTGATCGTGGTGGTTGCCTTGCCGGGGGTGTCGCCGGAGCAGGCCGAAATCGGTTTGGAAGCCGGCCATCTCCTGGTACGGGCCAATTGTGCCATCCCACTTTCCGCGCATCGCCGGGCGGTGTGGCGGCTGGAAATCCCCTACGGCCGGTTCGAACGACGGGTGGCGCTGCCAGCGCTGCGGTATGCCTCCAGCCGGCACGAATTTCGTGATGGCTATTTGATCGTTTGCCTGGAAAAGGTGACTTGAGCATGACTACAGCGCAGGAACATCCATCCACCAATCAGCCGATGAATACCGATGGGGAGCTGCGCGCTTCGCCGCCGGGCGCACCGCGCGAACTGGATAAGGATTTCACCCCGGGCCGCGCCCTGCCGGACGATGCCCTGATCATATTGCCGTTGCGTAACACTGTGCTTTTCCCCGGATTGGTGGTGCCACTGACCATTGGCCGCGAGCGTTCGCTGGCCGCGGTGCAGGAAGCGGTCCGTTTGCAGCGTCCCTTGGGGATTCTGTTGCAGCACAAAGACACCGACCAAAACCCCGGGCCGGGCGATTTGCATTGGGTGGGAACCGCCGCCAATGTTTTGCGCTATATCACGGCGCCGGATGGCAGCCATCACGCCATATGTCAGGGACTGCAGCGTTTTCGCGCCGTGCAATTCCTGGAAGGCTATCCCTTCCTGGCTGCCCGCGTGCAGAAGATCGAGCCGTTTAGCGGCACCAATGCCGACGTCGAGGGCCGCGCTTTCAACCTCCGCCAGAAGGCAGTGGAAATCCTGAATCTGTTGCCGCAGGTGCCTGAGGGGGTGCACGCCGCGTTGCAGGCGGTGGATGGGCCGGAAAACCTGGCGGACTTCGTTGCTGCGCAGATTGACATCGAACCGGAAGACAAACAGCGCTTGCTGGAAATCTTTGACGTGAAACAGCGGCTTGACGAGCTGCTGGAACTGCTCGGCCACCGCCTCGAAGTATTGAAAGTTTCACAAGAGATTGACCAGCGTACGCGCGATTCCATCAACGACCGCAATCGCAAACACCTGCTGCGTGAGCAGATGGAAACCATCCAGAAAGAACTCGGCGAAGACGAGGGTGGTGGCGCGGAGATCGCCGAGCTGGACAAAGCGATTACGGCTGCGCAGATGCCGGAAGAAGTCGAAAAGCAGGCACGCAAGGAACTGACGCGCCTGCAACGCACCCCCGAAGGCGCGGGCGAATACGCCATGATCCGCAGCTATCTCGACTGGCTGGTCGAACTGCCGTGGCGCAAGGATGAACATGCCGCCATCGATATTGCCGAAGCCCGTCGCATCCTCGACGAGGACCACTTCGGCCTCGACAAGATCAAAAAACGCATCCTCGAATACCTGGCGGTGCGCAAGCTGAATCCCTGGGGTAAAACCCCCATCCTCTGCTTTGTTGGGCCACCGGGCGTGGGCAAGACTTCGCTGGGCCAGAGCATTGCTCGCGCGACCGGCCGGCATTTCGTCCGCCTCAGCCTCGGTGGCGTGCACGACGAAGCCGAAATTCGCGGCCACCGGCGCACCTACATCGGCGCCCTCCCGGGCAATATCATCCAGAACCTGCGCCGTGCCGCGACGCGCAACTGCGTCATGATGCTGGATGAGGTCGACAAGCTTGGCGCCGGAGGTTTTCATGGCGACCCGTCTTCGGCCCTGCTTGAAGTACTGGACCCGGAACAGAACTCCAGTTTCCGCGACAACTACCTGGCAGTGCCGTTCGATCTCTCCGGCATCCTGTTCATCTGTACGGCCAATGTGCTCGACACCATTCCGGGGCCCTTGCGCGACCGCATGGAGGTGATCCAGTTGGCCGGTTACACCACCCAGGAAAAGCTGCAGATTGCGCGGCGTTACCTGGTGGGCCGTCAGCTTGCTGACACCGGTTTGATGGCGGAGCAGTGCGCCATCAGCGATGCCGCACTCACGGGCATCATCGAGAATTACACGCGCGAAGCGGGCGTGCGCAATCTCGAGCGCGAGATCGGCCGGGTCTTGCGCAATGTTGCGGTACGCATAGCCGAAGGCAGCGTGGCCAGCGTGGAAATCGGCCTTGCCGACCTGGCGACCATCCTCGGATCTGCCCGCTTTGAAGCCGAGGTGGCGATGCGCACAGGTGTTCCCGGAGTGGCCACCGGCCTTGCCTGGACCCCGGTGGGCGGTGACATTTTGTTCATCGAAGCCTCCCGCAGCCCCGGCTCGGGCCGGCTGACCCTGACGGGCCAACTCGGGGACGTGATGAAGGAAAGTGCACAAGCGGCCTTGTCACTGATCAAGGCACGCGCCGCACAACTTGGCATCGGGCAGGAAGTGCTGGACAAATCGGACATCCACATCCACGTGCCGGCCGGGGCAACACCCAAGGATGGCCCCAGCGCGGGTGCGGCGATTTTCACGGCACTCGCCTCCCTGCTAACCGGGCGCCCGGTCAGGAACGAAGTTGCGATGACGGGTGAAATCAGCCTGCGTGGACTGGTGCTGCCGATTGGCGGGGTGAAAGAGAAAGTGCTGGCCGCCCTGCGCGCGGGTATAACCACTGTCCTGCTTCCGGAGCGCAATCGACGCGATCTCGAAGACATTCCTGAAGAGGCCCGCCAGCGCATTGCCATTGAATGGGTGGGTGAAGTCGACGAAGTGCTGGAGAAAGCGCTTGAGCCTGCAGGGGATAAGCCCTCGGCCGGATAGCGCTTTGTCCGCACCGAAGCCGCGCACGTTGGCAATGATGACGTTTGCAACATCCATGCCCGTATCACGTAACCTGGGTCAAGTTGCCCCTGCTCCGTGGGCTGCCACCATGGCGATCAATGCAATAAAACTGGCGAGCTGGACGGAAAAGAACGTGAAGCGCGCGGAGACTACCGGACTGGATTGGACGAACGACACATGGATCAAGGACTGGATCACTCGCGCCACCAGGATGCATATCGACAGGCCGTCGGCCATGGGGTCGCCAATACCGCTGACTTGCAAAGCGAACACGATGGCTCCGAATACGGGAAGATTCTCGATGCAGTTCGCGTGGGCCCGCGTCGCGCGCTGGTACCAGTCCTCCCCACCGGCCCCGTCGGCCCGGAATTCACTGATCCGGGCCCGGCCGGTGAGGATGCGGCTCCAGCGATACACGCCGATCGTAGCCGTCAGCAGCAGCACGGTCCACGCCGCAAAGCCGAGCAGCATCCACACCGGCACGGTCATTGCGGCACCTGCTGGTTTACGATCGGGGTCAGCGCCGCTGCGATGCGTGCGGCCTGCTTCGCCGAGACCATATCGCCGAGGATGGCCATGTACCGTGGCTCCTGAACCCCCGACACGATGTACTGCCAGCGGTACGCCTTGAGCATCAGCTCGCTCAGCCTGGCCATTTCGCGCTTGCTGAAACACCGTTCGCTGCAGCGCAGGAAATAGTCCACGTCCGCTGCCGCCTGCATCCGCAGCAGGCCGTCCACAGCGCCGACCAGGGCAATAAGATCATCCACAGCCACGTCCCGTTCGAATGGCGACAGCTTTGCATCCTCCCGGCGCCATTCGAGCTCGTCGAGAATGGCGTGTTGCGATTCCTCGCGCCAGTGATAGAGGAACACGTCCTTGTACAGCTCGGAGATATTTGCTTCGCGCTCGATGCTTTTCCGGTAGTGCGCCTGGGTGAAAAGCTCAATGTGACAGGTGAGCCCGAGCACGGCCCAGGTCGCTTTCCCCAGCACGACCGACGCAACGTCATTCGGTTGCGGCAGAAAGCGATAGCCATCCGGCATTTCCGCGGCGGTCATGCGCTCCGATGCGGCGAAAGAGTTCCTGGTGTTTTAGCTCCTCGTCGGTGAAGCGCTGCGCCTCGAATTTGGTCTGGTCGCCCAGCCAGTAGTCGTGGCTCACTTCAAGAATCTTGGCGCTGATGAAGCGCTCGACCAGACCGAACATATTGGCGTACTTGCGGCCCTGGATCTGGGAGAGAAAGCGCCGGTCATCCTCATTCATGAAATCGAGCTCGTTCAGCTTGGAAATCCCGTCGGGGAGGAACTTCTTCGAAAAATCGAAATCGCGTCCGCGCAGGACGTCGCGGTCGATGTCCCACCGAATCCGCTTCGAAACTTCAATGCACTTCGCGTACTGTTTGTTGCTGCTTTCGAGTTGTGTGGCTTGCATGGCATGTCTCCTTGATCAAATGGAACACTCGGTTTGGTCCGTGGCGCGGCCAGTCTTTTTCAGCCGCGTTGCGAGTGTTACTATCTCAACCGCTGCGGCGTCTGCCCATGACTGATCCGCCGAATCTCATGCCCGGGACGCCGGAATTGACCCTGGAGGGCCTTTGGACGCGCTTTCTGACGTACTGAGACTGGTGCGGTTAACAGGCGCCGTGTTCCTGGATGCCGAGTTCAGCGCGCCGTGGTGCATTGGCGAGCCTTCGGGTGTCGAGGTGTGTGTGGAGCACATGCCGCAGGCGCAGCACGTAGTGATCTACCACCTGGTGACGCACGGAGGTTGCGAGGTGGCGCTCGCCGGCGAAGCCCCGCGGTTTGCGCAAGCCTACGACCTCATTGTCATACCGGGGGGAGACGCACACTCCCTGGGTAGTGATTTATCCGGTCCGCGCGGCGACGGGAAACGGCTGGTCGTTGAGCGCAGCCCGTATGAGGCATCGCTGTTGCGCTATGGCGGCGGAGGTGACGTGACACGGCTGGTGTGCGGCTACCTGGCGTGCGAGTCGGCGCTGTTCAGCACGATACTCGCAGCGTTGCCGCGTCTGATGATCATCAATTTGCATGACGATCCCGGCGGGCAATGGCTCACTTCCTCCCTCCAGTTCAGTCTTGCCGAATCCGCTGCCCCGAAGGCGGGTGCTGGCACGGTGCTGGCAAAATTATCGGAGTTGATGTTCGTTGAGGCCATTCGCCGCCACATCGAGAGCTTGCCGCCCGAACAACAGGGGTGGCTGGCCGGACTCCGCGACCGGTTTGTGGGCAAGGCGCTTGCGCTGATGCACTCCGAGCCGGCCCGCGCCTGGACCGTGGACGATTTGGCAGCTTGCGTAGGACTGTCGCGTTCGGCCCTCGCGGAACGCTTCACTGCGCTCCTGGGACAACCGCCGATGCAGTACCTGACCCGCTGGCGCCTGCAACTCGCCGCCGACCTCTTGCAGGGAAGCCAACGATCCATCGGCGCGATCGCGACCGAGGTCGGCTACGAATCGGAGGCCGCGTTCAGCCGGGCGTTCAAGCGCGAGCAGGGTGCTTCACCGGCCACCTGGCGTCGCGCCGCGCGCGGAACGACGGGTGCCACCGACAGGGCAGGTGAGGACTGAGCGCGTTTGAACTGCCATATACAGTGCCCATGCCCGCGGTTCAGAGCCGCTCGAGAAATTGCCTGATGACCGGATTAACGGCCTCAGGATGGGTGAGCGGGCCCATGTGACCAAGACCTGCAAACTCTACAACTTCAACATGCGGCAGTGCGCCGGTTAAAAGCCGCGCTACTCCGTGAGCCGATGGCGGCGAGCGCTTGCCGACCATGAACAGGACCGGGACTTCCAGTGAGCGAAAGGCTTCCAGAGTCGTGGGCTCAGTGAGCAATGCATGCCCCCATCTGCGCACATTCCGCACCGACGCGGCGATCGGTGTCTTGCGATCGTCGGGGGTGTGCTTCCAGGCTCCGGCCCCCATCCAGTAGTCGATAAAGCGCTCCGCGGCTGCGTCCGGATCTCCTGCCTCGAGAGCCGCGGCTGCATCCGCTACCGTGCTGCGGATTCCATCAGCTTCGTTCGGCGCCGGCTTCTCCGCGTCGAGCAGCGCGAACAGCGTTGGTTCGTACAGGGCCATGGCGCGTACCCGGCCAGGATTTGCCATGGCTGCGATCAGCGCGACCGCCGCACCAAATGAGTGGCCCACCAACACCAGTGGAGCGCCCGCCCGGGCGAGCACGGGCTCAATGAATGCGGCCTCCTCCCGAAGCTGAATGACCCGGTCCGAAGGCCACTCCGGGCTCTTGCCTGAGCCATACGAATCCGGAGCCAGGACGCGGAACCCGGGCGCCAGGAGTTCCATGAGCCCGCGCCATTGCGCCGAATTGCTCGCGTTCGCATGAATGCATACCACTCCAGGGCCGGCTCCGGCCTCACGGCAAAAGGGCTCAAGCATGTTGCATGCTCCGTTCCTCAGGCAAAACTGCGGCTGTTGTTGTTTTGCAATGATGGTTGTCGGTATTGCCTGATTTTAGCGCACTCCATCGGGCGTATGAAATGTGCTAGCTTGTGGCTGTCCTGTTGGCCTAGTCCAGGACTTATTGGCTGACTACAGGTCCACGCTACACGGCATGAGATGAGGTGGGCGGTGAACGGTGAATGGTGAACTGAAGGGTCGCGTTGCCATCGTTACCGGCGGTGGCCGGGGACTCGGCAGGGGCATTGCGCTGGAGCTGGCGCGGGCGGGCGCACGTGTAGCCCTCGTGTCCCGCACAATGGCGCAGCTCGAAGAAGTGGTTGCAGAGATCACCGCTCTTGGTGGTGAGGCGATCGCGGTGGTAGCCGATGTCAGTGACCGGAAACAGGTTGAAGCCGGTGTCAGGGAAACGCAACAGCGGCTTGGGCCGGTGGCTATCCTGGTGAACAACGCCGGACTTGCCGGACCCTTCGGACCCATCGGCGTCGTCGATCCCGACGACTGGTGGCGCGCGCAAGGCGTGCATGTGCGCGGCACCTTGCTGTTCATGCACATGGTGCTGCCGGCCATGCGTGAGCAGGGCACGGGATGTATCGTCAATATCGCATCAAAGGGTGGTCTCATGGTGGGGCCGAACCTGTCCGCCTACTGCGTGGCCAAGGCCACGGTGATCCGGCTCACCGAGCACGTGGACGCCGAGGCCAGGGCCGATGGCGTACGCGCATTCGTGGTTCAACCCGGAACCATTCTGACCGACATGGCGCGCGACTCCATCAACGACCCTGAAGCCAGGAAGTGGGCCCCATTCCTGGTCGATGACCTCACGGCCATCATCGATCAGGACCCTGCGCCGCAACTCGAGCGGCTGGGCCGTCAGATTGTGGCGTTGGCCTCGGGCCTCTACAATCCGCTGGCCGGGGCTTATCTCGATCTGGAACCGGACCTCGATAAGAGCATGGCCGGCTTCGGGAACCCCTGATCCGCGCCTGATCAAAGGGAGTTGCCATGAACAATTTTCCCGACTCACCCGACTACACCGGCCTCAACACACCCGTGGGCGAGGAGTACGACATTGCCGCGCTGGAGGTCGAAGGTGAAATCCCCGCCGAAGTCGAGGGCACGTTCTTCCGCGCCGTGCCCGACCCGGCGTTTCCGCCGTTCATGGAAGATAGCGGCGCACTCCTTTCCGGCGACGGCATGATCTCGGCGATGCGATTTGCCGGAGGCAAGGCCAGTTGTTCCATGCGGTTCGTAGGCACAGCGCGCCATCGTGCGGAGGTCGCTGCCGGCCGGGCGCTGTTTGGCAAGTACCGCAATGTCTATACCGACCGCCAGGAAGCCAGGGGCATCGACCGCACGCTGGCCAACACCACCCCGGTGTGGCATGCGGGCAGGCTGCTGCTGTCCAAAGAGGACGGACGTCCGTATCGGGTCAATCCGCTGACACTGGAGACCCTGGGCAGCTATGACTTTGGCGGCAAGCTCCAGTCACAGACTGTCAGCGCGCATGTGCGCATCGATCCGGACAGCGGTGAGATGTTTTCCTTCGGCTACGAAGCCGCTGGGTTGGCTTCAACCAAGGTGTCGTACTTCATCGTCGACCGGCAAGGGGAGTTGAAGCGCGAGCAATGGTTCGACGTCCCCTATTGCGCGCTGATGCACGACTTCGCCATCACCAGAAATTACGTCCTCTTCCCGGTCTACCCGACCACCTGTGACGCCGAACGCGTCGAGGCTGGAGGCGATCACTGGGTGCACGAACCGCAACGGGAAAGCTGGGTCGGCGTCATGCCCCGGGGTGGCGATGCCGCCGACATGCGCTGGTTCCAGGGACCCAAAGGTGTGTTCTGCTTTCACATCCTCAACGCATTCGAGGATGCCGCAGGGCGAATACATCTGGATCAATGCCTCTCGGACGTCAACCCCTTCCCCTTTATCCAGCGCGCCTCGGGGCTCAATGTCGCACCCCAGGACATGAACAGCCGGCTGGCGCGCTGGACCATTGATCCTGGCGCCAGTTCGGACAGTGGCCCTGGCTGCGTGCACGAAACGGTTATTGGCCCGCCGTGCGACTTACCGGTCAAGCCCGCCGGGTACGAAGGCCGGCCGCTGACACATGCCTGGGTACTGACCATGAACCCGCAACATGCAAGGTCCGCCGGTATTCGGCGGGCCGGTGGGCGTGATGCTCAATACGCTGCTGCGGCTCGATTTCACCGGCCGGCCTCCGCAGGCCCCACCACAGGCTCTGGCACTCGCACCGAACGAGTGTTTCAACGAGCCGGTGCATGTACCTGCCGAAGATCCGCAGCACGAGGGCTGGCTGCTCACCGTGATCAACCGGCAGCACGGCCCGGAAGAATTCGAAAACTTCGTCTGGGTGTTAAACGCCGGCGACGTGGCGGCCGGCCCGGTCGCCAAAATTAAAATTCCACGCCGCCTTCGACCCCAGGTGCACGGCTGGTGGGTGAGCGCGGCACAGCTCAGGTAAGATCAGGTCAGGTCAAATCGGCAATGCTGATGACCTTGCCCTCGGCGGCGTCGCGGTTGGCTGCACGCCGCAGGCGTTCGATCTCCAGCCGTTCGGGCGGCGCCTCTTCGTCTGGCAAGGCATTGACGCTGTCCTCGTAAATCTCGCGGAAGTCCTCGGCGAATTCGGGATGGGTGAAAATCAGTGCGCGATTCTCCCGCATTCCCGCCAATACTTTCTCACCGACTTCGAGCGGATCCATGCCGGCTTCGAAGGCGGTGCCGAATTGTTCCAGCGCTGCGCGATCGACCGGGGCGAAACCCGAATCGGCGAACTCCGCCGGGCGCTTGAGCGCCGAATCCCAGGCATTGGTGCGGGTCAGGGCAGGGCATACCAGCGAGACTCCGATGCCGTAGGGGGCGAGGTTCATGCGCAAGCATTCGGTGAGCCCCCGTACGGCGAACTTGCTGGCCGTGTAGATACCGGCCTGGGGGCCGGAAAGGTAAGCCGCCATCGAGGCGATGTTGACGATGTGTCCCCCTTCTCCCTGGGTCTTGATCCTGGGAACAAAGGTGACCAGCCCATTGACCACCCCGCCGAAATTCACGCCCATGATCCAGTCGTAGTCGGCATAGCTGGCTTCGTCGGTTGGGCCGAACACGCTGACACCGGCGTTGTTGACGAGGATATGCACGGGGCCGGCCTCCTCAGCAATTTCCGCCCAGCGCGCGCGGTCGGTGACGTCGAGTTCAAAGAATCTCGGCGGCCGCTGCCCGTGCTCTTCGAACCAGGCTTGCGCCGCGGTCCGGTAGGCTGCGTTGCGATAGGTGAGAATCAGGTCGATGCCGGCTGTGCTGAAGGCGCGCGCGATGCCAAAGCCGATGCCGGAAACCCCGCCGGTGATGAATGCGATCATGCCTTCGACGTTCATGCCTTTTGGGTTCATGTTGTCCTCCCCGCCACATTAAGTAACACTAGTCTCCGTATCCCGCAACTGTAAAACAAAGGAGCTGGCCATGTCCGAACTGGAATCGCGACTCGAGGCGCTGGAACATCGCGTCGGCGAACTCGAAGACATCAACGCCATCCGCCGCCTGCACTGGGCCTATGGCTACTACATCGATTTCAATCGCGCCGAGGACGTAGTGCAGTTATTCGCGCGTGACGGTTCGGTGGTATTTCTTTCCGGCGAGTACCTGGGCCACGAAGGCGTGCGGCGCCTTTACGGCACCTGGTTCCAGAACTTCTTCACGCAGGGCGTGAACGGTCCGGTCTACGGTTTCCTGCTGGACCACTTCCAGATGCAGGATGTGATCACCGTGGCGCCGGACCGAAAAACCGCCAAGGGCCGCTTTCGCGGCATGCTGTTTGGTGGCAGCCATGAGTCCCGCCAATACATACCGGAAAACTTACCTCTGCAGTTCATGGAGGCCGGGTTGTATGAGAACGATTACGTGCGCGAGGACGGGGTGTGGAAGATCAAGCGGCTGGACTACATGATGCAGTGGCAGTCCGGGTACGATGAGGGTTGGTCGAAAACCTTCTCGCATCTGCAGCCGGCGACAACAACCTACCCGGAGAATCCCCTCGGTCCGGATATCCTTCTGCCACCGGACCAGGTCCGCCTGACCTGGCCGCACCGGCAGGACGTGCCGATGCACTTCGCGCACCCGAGATTCGGGACCGTACTGGCGGGTGAGGCGGGGGAATAGCCCCTGCGCTTTGATTTAGGACGTCATGATGCCTCTAAACGTATGAGGCGGACTTGAAGCTCGCACCCGATAGCACCTGCGTAGCGGTTGAGCGTTATATAGTGCGTTGTGGTCAATGTCGGGCCGCGGCTAGGCTATGAAACCGCCGTCGATCACGAGGTTGGTGCCGGTGACGTAGGAAGCTTCATCGGAAGCCAGGAACAGCACGCCGGCCGCGATTTCCTCCGGGCGCCCCCAGCGTTTGATCAGGGCATAGGGCGCGAGGTGCACGCGCAGCACTTCCTCTTCGGGTGCGCCGACTTCTTCAATGGCGCGCCGCAGCGATGGGGTCATGGTCATGCCCGGGCAGACGCAGTTCACGCGGATATTGAACGGCGCAAGATCAAGTGCCATCGATTTGGACATTTCGATGATGGCCGCCTTGGACGCGTTGTAGGTCATCCATTCCGGCATCGCCACCAGTCCATTGATGGAAGCAATATTGACGATGCTTCCGCCGCCGGCGGCTTTCATCGCCACCACAGCATACTTCGAACAAAAACTGGTGCCGAGTACGTTGACGCCGAGCACCGCGTTCCAGTCCTCCGCCGTGGCGTCCTCGACGCGCTTGTGCACAAAGCTGGCCGCGTTGTTGACCAGAATGTCGATACGCGAGAAGTGTTTCAGGGCCGCGTCCGCCAACTCTTTCGCGCCCGCCTCGCGGGAAATATCCCCGGCCTGTGCGACGGCAACACCGCCTTCCGCGCGAATGGTTGCAGCGACCGCCGCTGCGAGGGGCGCGTCAAGGTCTGCGACCAGCACACGCGCCCCCTCACTGGCGAAGCGGCGGGCGATGGCTTCCCCGATGCCCTGGCCGGCGCCGGTGATGATCGCGACTTTGTTCTCGAGTCTCATGTGGGTGCGCTCCCGCGTGTTGCGTTGTTGTCGATTTTGCGCTGCAGGGATTGCCGCTGCAGCGAATCCTCGTCCAGCCCCCACTCGCGCGCGGGCGGTGCAACGAGGTCGAAGTGACCGTAGCGGTCCTGGCCCCGCGCCAGTACCGCCAGATCGCGGCGCGGTCCTGCCTGCTCGACCTGCGGCGCGATGTAACGCACCGCCAGGCCGATGCGGGCCGTGTTGGACGTGTTGGGCCCGGAGCCGTGGGCGACGCCGATGTGGTGCAGGGAAAATTCGCCGGGCCCAAGCTCCAGGCTGACCGTTTGCGCCGGATCAATCTCCACCGCGATCTCCTGGCCGCGCGACAGCATGTTGTCCGGCGCGAAAGTTTCGTTCTGGGGCATCGATTCGCCGCGGTGGCTGCCCGGCAATACCTGCAGGCAGCCGTTGGCGCGGGTGCTGGGGGTCAGCGCGATCCAGGCGGTGGTCACGAGCGGTGGTCGCAAACCCCAGTAAGCCGCGTCCTGGTGCCAGGAGACGTAGCTGCGGTCGCCGGGAAACTTCGGGAACCAGTGCGTATTCCAGACCAGCACGTCAGGTCCCAGAACCCGTTCCACCGCGTCCAGGACTACGGGGTGCAGTGCCAGTTCGCAAACCCAGGGCAGGGCCAGGTGCGTATCGATGGTCAGCCAGATGCGTTCCCGCGGCAGGCTGTCTGCAAAGCGGTCGATGTGCCGGTTCCAGTGGGCCATGAACCGGCGCCTTGCTGCTTCGGCCTCGGCTGCCGGAAAAGCCCGCAAAGGCCAAACGTAACCGGCTGCAGGGTAGTCATCGAAATGCTCTGCTTGTCTGCCCGCCAGGCTCATTTCGCCAGGCTCATTTTTCTGGCTGCACTTCAGGGCTCCAGATGCGTGCGCAGCAGGATCACGCGGTAGGGGTCCCAGGTGGAGGCGTTCCAGATGAGGTCCACGCCGCTACCCGCTGGCCGTGTCCACTGCTCAATGATATTGGCTGCGTAAAACCAGCCGTACTCCACTTCGGCCAGCTCCGGGCGTGTGGAATGTGGGGCGCAGGTGGGGTCCTTGCACTTTGGGTGATACAACATTCCACCCGGGCCGTATTGACCTTCCGGCAGCGCCGGGTCACCGGCCACGATCACGTCCTGGGGCAGGGTCCACGGACCCCAGGGCTGGTTCGCCGAGCGCATGCGGATCGCGCCGTTACCGATTTCCACCAGCTTGCACTCCGGCCCGGTGAACAATTCCAGCACACCGCAATTGGGCAAGACCGGCTCCAACGGGCGCGTGATCATGCCGCCGCCATAGAACTGGATCCATTTCGCAAGCTGCGGCACCCAGGCCACCGATACCTGGTCGACGATGTCGTACAGATCGTTCGCCTGCACACCGGGTTGCGAGGAGTCCTGGTCCAGCGGCACTGCGTCCGCCTCCCTGGGGGAGAATCGCGGCTGACCTTTTTCATCAAGGCCGGCGAAGTACATCGGTCGCCACTCGATGGGTTTATTGCCGGGCAGTGACACGTAGGCGAAATACTGGCCCAGGTGACGGCCTTTTGATCCCACGCCGACGAAATGGGGCCGCCCCCAGATGAATACCTTGGAGTGCTCACCCGGTTGCATCGCGGGTCCGAAATCCGCCACGAAACCCTCGGGTGCTTGCTCCGGCGCCTCGAACGCCTGCACGGTGCGAAACGCCGGGTTCATGAACTTGCTGGTCTGCCACACCCATTCGGTGTGATAGTGCTTGGGCGAATTAGGGTCGCGCCGGCCGATCAGCAATTCCACGCCGAGTGCTGCCCGGCGGCCGAGGGACGTGTCGGTGAAGATGGTGCTCGAGCGGTCGACGCAGAAGCCTGAGTCCGGCACCGGGGCGCCTGCGGCATCCGTCATCGTCGCTGCAATGCATTGCTCGCTTTCGCCTTCGACGCAAGCCCAGGTAAGCCCGCCCGGATCGGTGTAGGCAGGCCCGAAGTAGCCCAGCCCGGTGTCACAGCTGGCGCCGTTCACACAGTCCGCATCGGTGCGGCACCCCATGGGCTTGTAGGTGAAGAACACGCCGAACTCCGAACGTCCGTTGCTGAAACCACCCACTGGCGTTTTGAACAGTTCCATGGGCTTGCCCGGATTGATGGCAGCAAGCTCGTTGGTGCCGGGATTCTGACCGAGTTTGACCAGGGGCATGGCCTCGCGCGTGAACGATTTCGGCTGGTTCCATTGCGCAAGGTCGATGGAGCCGAATGAGTCATCATAGGTACCGCCACTGGATGCTTCGATCGGCGTTTCCGCATTGTCGGCCGCCGTGTCGCCGAACAGGATTTGCAGCTGACCCTGGTGTTCATAGGTCCAGCCCAGGTCGGTGCCCATGTAGGCCACGTGGTCGGGTGATACATTGTCCGGGTGCAGGGTGGCCTGGGCGCCGGTCAGCGGACCGATCACGGTCGTCTCGGTGACGTGTGGCTCCGCAAGCGCAAAGAGGGGAATCAAGGCCGCGGACAAGGCAAACAGGCGCAGACCGGCCGTGATTGAACCGTAGCCGGCGGCTGCGGCCGGACTTACGTCGAGCCAGCGAATGCTGGGTTTGAATTTGTCATCTAACATGCCATTAAACCAAAAATTAGTAATTTAAACGTCTCAGGCGGGGTATTTCATGATACTAACATGTTAGAGTGTGTTGAGTAAGGGCTTCAAAACCTGTGAAAACCTGCCGCCAAACTGCTGCGGCGCGTTTTTCGAATAGAATCATCCGGTCAACTGGGAGACAGGAAAATGGGCAGCAAATCCAGGCAGAGAATCGTCGACGCGCACATCCACTGGTGGGATCTGGACAACAACTATTATCCCTGGCTGATGGACAACAAGTCCGGAAGACGGCGGCCTCTCCGGCTTCGGCCCCATCGCGCATACCTATGTCGCCAAACAGTACCTGGAAGATGCCGCGGGCTATGACATTGCCGCTGTCGTCCACATCGAAGCGCAGTATGACCCGTCCGACCCGCTGGGTGAAACTCGATGGCTGGACGGCATTGCCAAAAGCGGTGAAGACCAAGGGCTATTGGCTGGCCTGGTGGGGTTTGCCAATCTGGCCGCTGATAATTGCGAGCAGCTGCTGGAAGGTCATGCGGCTTCCGGCCTCATGCGCAGCATTCGTCACATGCTCAATCGCATCGAGGACAACCCGGCCAAGTGTTGGGCAGCGGAAGACTTCACCGTGAATCCCGCCTGGGTCAAAAACTACGGGCTGCTGAAGAAGTACGATCTCGGCTTCGATCTCATGTGTTTTTCCAACATGATGCAGCGCATGGCCAAGTTGGCACACAGGCATCCGGACACCCTGATCTATGTCGAACATGCCGGTATGCCGCATGAATTTGATGAAGCCGGTAATGCGCTGTGGCGTTCGGGCATGAAGGCCCTGGCGGCCAACGACAATGTCGTCACAAAAATTTCCGGGCTGGGGACAGTCATACCCGGCTGGAACGAAGCGCTGATCCGGCCCTACGTGCTGGAGACGATAGAAATATTCGGTGTCGACCGGGTTATGTTTGCATCCAACTTCCCGACCGACAAACTGTTCAGTTCCATGGACGCGATCTGGCAGGCTTTTCTTTCGATCACCGCGGATTTCAGCCAGGACGAACGGGACAAGATGTTCGCCGATAACGCCATCAAGCACTATCGCCTGCGAATATAAGCTTATACCTTCAGTTCGGCGCTCAGGCAGAGAAACTGCGCAAGGCCGTGCGAACAGGATTCAGCGCCGCCAGAATCGAGCCGCGGGCACTGATGTTGGCCAGCACACCCTCCACCTTTGGCTGAATGAATTCGTCCAGATCGTTCCAGTGCAGCGGACGAGCGGCCTCCGGGGCGCCCAGAGCGGCCATGCGTGCCGCTTCGTACAAGGCGGCGGTCGGAGCCGACAGAACCGTGCGGGCATCATAGCTGTCGGTCGTCAATTTGGCGCGTAACTCCACCGCCTGTACGCCACAGATCAGGGCGACAGCGAGATAATGCTCGAACACATCCAGGGATTCGCGCGCCAAATTGGCGGAATTCATCGCCTGGCTATTGATGTTCTGGTTGAATTGCTCCGCGTGCGTCGGGAACCGATCCACGATCGACTGGCCATAGAAGCTGATCAGGGGCATCATGGAATTACCACCAATCTGCAATGACTTCAGACCAACATTGACGCCGGCCGCCGCGTTTCCGACCAACGACGCATTGAGGCCGTAGCTGAATTCCGGCGTCATCAGCAAGGCGATCTGCGTGTCGATATGCTTGGCGATGAGGCCAATGTGATACCTCAATTGATCCATCGCCACGCCAGTATATTGCGCGAGGAAATTACCGGTATGGAAAATCTCTCCCGTCTCGGGATCAATGAGCGGGTTGTCATTGGCGCTATTTGCTTCGACCGTGATTTGCCGCGCAACTTGCGCGATACCATCGACCACCGGCCCCAAATATTGCGGCAGACAACGCAGCGAATAACGATCCTGGATCAGCTTGCCCTGGCGGTGCCCGCGATCTCCAGCCGCCTCGTCGCGGATGGTTTTCGATCCATTCACCAGCGCCGCCATCTGCCGGGCAACCCAGACCTGGCCGGGATGAGGCTTCACTGCGTGGATGAACGGCGCAAAGCTCTGGCTGGTGGAGAGCAACGCCTGGGCGAACAGCGCATGAATGCCAAGCGCCAGGGCGGTGAGGTCAAGCGCCCGATCGGTGGCGTTGGCCGCGATGCCTGTGCAGGCACCGGTGCCGTTGTTAAGCGCCAGGCCCTCTTTTGGCTGCAGCGTGATGGGCTCAAGCCCAAGCCGCGCTAACGTGGTATGGCTATCGAGCGTCTCCCCGTTCAAATCGACGAGAAACGAGGGATGGAGACCCAAAATGGCGCCCGCGACATAAGAAAGAGGAACAAGATCGCCGGACGCGCCAATGGAGCCGCGCTGAAACATGTGCGGCGTGGCGCCCGCATTGAGAAAAGTCGCATAGCGTTCGATGATTTCAAAACGAATGCCCGACACGCCCTTCATAAGCGAATTGGCGCGCAACAGCATGGCGGCGCGCACATCTCCATCCGGAACGCGCGGGCCGGTGGTGCTCTTGTGCTGCCACAGGGCCAGCCTTTGCAGGTCGACCAGTAATTCCGGACCGACATAGGTGTCGGCCATGCCACCGAACAAGGTAGTGACGCCGTAGATTTGCTCGCCTTTTGCAATGCCATTACGGATGACGGCCAGGGATTTGTCCAGGCGCGATCTCACCGCAACGTCCGCAGACAAACGGACCTTGGCGCCCCTGGCGACTGCAGCGATGTCGGCAAGGCTTAAACCCTCGCCGCTGATTAGGATTTCTGCGTGCGCGCTGGTCATTCAGGCTTCCTCCAATTGGGCTTTAAGGATTGGGGTCAGGCAGACTAACCCGGATTCCCGGATACCTTACTCTGATTCCGTTAATTGGGACGTTCCCGCGGAGATTTTTCCTCGAAATCGCTTGAGGATTGCGTTGCTCATTCAGTGGTGGCCAGTGGGACATAAACCGGAGTTTCTCGCTCCTGGCTGAATTCGGCATTGGAAAACGACAAAGCCAGATGATTGACTTAAATTATCGCTTCTGGGCGGCCATGGTCCCAAACAGGCCGCCCCGAATGTATTATCAAAAAAAGGGCCAGGTACATTTTCCTTTTTGACCCACTCTGGCGCTTCACTTTCACCCCACAATTCGCCTCCACAAAGCGAAAGCCGGGGCCAGCGTTGCTTTGCACCCCCGCTTGGACCAATCGAAGACAATGTGTTTAGAGTGGCGCAGGACAAGTTGGTGACGCGCTCTGAATACATCGGCAATGTTGAACCCGCGCTCGAGGCGGGGAGCGTCGATGACATGGTGATACCGCGGCTCATCATCCACCCGCAGGTCAATGGCTGGCGCTGAGGAGGATTTCAGGGAAGCGGGTCGCATAACCGGTGCGTAGATTTCTTCTGCTTCCGACAGGAAGCTTGCCCACCATGAGAAGGTACTTTGCGATTGAATGATGCGGTTGAACCCTTTCATGAACCGGAAATCGGCAACCGGATCGCCTTGCACGTAGGTCGGATGATAGGGTTCGAAGGCCTTTTTGACCTCGGGATCGAGTCCGACTCCACAGATGTAGAGCTTGTGAAAGTCGAGCCTGTCCAACAGATCCGTGTAATAGCTCAATGCCAGGGCGCGGCCAAAAATTATGACGTCGCCTCTGCGCACGTGCATGACCACATCGTCCGGTCCGATATTGTGCCCCTGGGTGATAGGATCTACCTTGTACCATGCCCGGATGCGGTTTTTGTGGGGACGGAATATTTCGTATCGTTCGAACAAGCCTTTGACCCTGATGCAGCGTGGCTCTCGGTTTCTGAGCATTGCACCCAGGTCCAGTCGCTGGCCACCGAAACCTTCATGACCGAGATACGCTGTTCTGTCTTCCGGATGGTGGTACGCGCGCCCGGGCACTGAGAGCGGCGCGTCGCGAAATACCGACATTAACGCCTTGAACTGCGGGACATTTTTGCCTGGTCTGTACAACGAGTGGGTCACTTTGAGCTCGTAGCCCAATTCCTCACTCAGGATGCGAGCGACCGCATAGTGAAAGAGGTTGTTCCCGATAAACCCCATCAACTCGACATGAACCACAGATCCATCACCTCGGAATCAACGCGCCCAAGCTGTTTCGAATAAGCCAGTCGCACAACGGGAAGCTAGCCGCTGCCGGAGTGTGATCTGACTCAACAGGTTGAGCAATGCAAGTGACCTTGATTCTGCTACCTTTATCGGAATGATGTCATGACCAGGATTTTATTTCCTCAATAACGAGCGACTACGGTTCGCTGCCTGGCTGCGTGGCGCGGGCAGTCAAAAAAGACGAGGGCATGTATACTCTTCGGATCCGGGAAACCCAGACTGAAAATCCTGCGTACCGAGACGGATGCAGGCAACCTTCCGAGGCCCTATGCCAATCGACACTACTTCGACACCTTCCGTCTCACGTGGCTTCAATGTGCACGGCGTTCATTTCCGAATCATTGGCTCGACCACTTCCGCGGCGGAGATGGTTGCCGCCGATTTTCAATTCTTCCGGAGCGACGCGGACGAACCGGGGCTGCGGGTGGAGCTTCGCACAGAAACGCCACCCTTTAACGAGGCGCCCAGGGAGGTCGCAACCAACTACACGCCCCGCAACGTCTCGTTTACCGTCGGAGAGACCACCTGGCTCGATTACGGCGGCCGTGCGATAGCCGTCTGGGACCGCGCGGCGGGATTATTCACAGTGTCATCCGAAAGTCTTGATTTGCAGTACGAAGCGGCCTACCTGTTTCTACTGTCGCAAATCGGCGAAGCCCTGGATCGCCGGCGCATGCACCGGATTCACGCCGTGGCGCTCGAGTACCAGGAGCGGGCCATCCTGACGATATTTCCCATGGGTGGCGGCAAGAGCACGCTTGGCGCGGCGATGTTGCGATTCCCCGAGATCGGCTTCCTGTCCGACGATTCCCCCTTCATCGACCGGTCGGGCCGCGTTCATGCCTTTCCGCTTCGACTTGGCCTGTTGCCGGGATCGGAAAGCGAGATTCCGCCAGATCTGAGACGCACCATCCAGCGCATGGAGTTCGGTCCGAAGGTACTGGTGAATTACGAGTTCTTCGCGAACCGCGTCAAGGCTTCGGCCGGGCCCGGCATTGTCTTTCTCGGGCGCCGCAGTTTCTCCGACGATTGCCGCATCGAGCCGGCCACCCTGGGCGAGTGCACCCGTTCGATCATTGCCGATTGCGTGGTCGGTCTGGGCTTGTTCCAGGGGGTTGAGTTCGTGTTGCGCCATTCTCCGCTGGAAGTTCTCGGCAAGGCCGGAATTGCCTGGTCCCGGTTTCAAAGCGCCCGGGCGCTTTTTCGAAAATCGGAAGTGTACCGCCTGGTGCTCGGACGAAACACGGCGTTGAACGCGGAGACGGTGTTTGACTTCGTGCGGGATCGACTTGGCTCTGCGTCGTGAGTTCGCTGTCCCGGCGACTGGCAACGACGATCTATCGCCAGGCAGCGAACGTATCGGCTCGAATGCTCATCCACCACCCGATCGTGGAAAGCGTACTGCTTCACCGCAGCGTGGCCACGGGTGAGGTAGACTTTGGCCGAAGCGACATCGACATGATGATGGTAATCAACGAGAAGATGGCCGGAGACGGAGCGAATCTGGCGTCCCTTTACCGCACGTTGCGCCGTGCCCGGATGATCAACCCGGCATTGAACGAAATCGACATGCTCGACCCTGCCAGTCTCGTCACTCATATGCTTAGGGATAGCTTTTTGGCTTCGGTCGAGCGGCGGACCTTGAAGTTATTGCGCGGCAAGCCGGTGGAGATTCCCGTGGTTCCCGTCCACCCGGATCACGCAATCAGCCGGTTTGTCGTGTGGATCGAATGGTTTTTTGCGATCGCCCTCCGGCAGAGGGATCGGCGCAATCTGCGGAAGGTCGCGCTGGAAGCCTGGAACACGTATGCGCTGGCCGACGGGTTGATAGTCGAGCCGGGTCTTTCGCGGAACGAGATGGCAGCACGGGCGGTGCAACTCGAGCCTGGCCTTGACTTGGAGCGCCTGGAGGAACCTGCCTACTCGGCCCGCTTCGTATTCGGGCTGGCGGAGCGCCTGCATCGATCGCGGCGCCCCAGGCTGGGGGAACTCCCCGGACCGTTCCTTTTTGAGGCTGCGACCCCGCCCCTGGGTCAGCCGCGGAAATTCGTGGTACTGCCACGTTTCGACACGCCACTGCCGCCGGAGGTGTTCCAGGAAAACGCTTTTCCCTGCACCCCGGAGGTCCTGGATCTGTATCTTCACTACATGAACGCATTCTTTTACTGGATCCGACCGCGTGAGCTTGCGGAGCTTGGGATACAAGCGCCCTCGGTGGCGGGGTTCGTTCGTTCCTGCTTGTCCTATGGCCATAACCGGTTCCTCCTGGTGCCCGGTTTCGGGCTACGTGCAGTACCAGAGCAAGCAGCGCGGCTCGCTCAAATCGGTCATGCAGTGGAATGGGCCGCCCGTAACCAGTTGCCACCTCCATTTAAGCAACAGGCCATTCAGAAAATGTCAGGCGCCGCGCCATCCATCCTCCAGTATTATCGCGACCACTACGGATCGCTGCGCCGTGAGAGCCAAAGGATTGAAGAGCGAGCGCTTGCGATATCCGGCGCTGCGCTCAGCTCATAGATCATGGCCCGGCTCGGAATATTCTGCCTGCCCCCGCTCGGGCATCTCAATCCGATGTCCACGCTCGCTGACGAGCTGAAACGCCGCGGCCACGAAGTAATCTTCTTTCAGTTTGCCGATTTCGCCGAGACCGTCCGGAGTCGCGGATTCGAGTTTGAAACTCTTGCCGAGCGTGACTTTCCAGCCGGCTCATTCGCCGAGCGGTACAGGCAAATGAGCACCCTCGACGGACTGGCGGCAACGCGTGCCAGCCTGGACATCCTGACCTCCCAGGCTAAAGCCCTGTTCAGAACTGCACGGCCGGTGATTGAACGTACCGGGCTCGACCTGTGGATCGTGGATAACATGGATTACGCGGCATCGACGCTGGCGGCTTGCATGGGTGCGCCGTTCGTCACGGTGATTTTTGGATTGATGTGGCACAGGGAAGCCGGTGTGCCAGGCTGGAGTGGTGAGCCTTACACGAACGATCCGGCCACCCTCGATCGGGATCATCGCTTTAACGAAGCGGCCCTCGCCGCGAGCAAGCCGTTTCGTGACTTTGTCGGTTCGTACCGGGAAAAGGCTGGATTGGGATCGTTCAGCTTCGATACGCTTTGGTCAGATTTGGCCCAGATCTCGCAGGAGCCGGCGGAATTCGAGTTTCCACGCAAGAGGCTGCCCGCATGTTTCCATTTTGCGGGGCCGTTCGTACGCCGGTCCAATCGATCTCCGGTGCCCTTTCCCTGGGACCGGCTCGACGGGAAACCGCTCGTTTACGCCAGCTTCGGCACGACGCAGAACCGCAACTTACACTTGTACGACACGGTCGTGAAAGCGAGCGCGGAACTGGACGTGCAGGTGGTGTTGTCGCTGGGCGGCGCCGGAGCTTTGGATCTGCCAGTCGAAAGGTCGGCCAATCTCATTACCGTGCCCTTTGCACCGCAACTGGATATCCTGGAAAAGGCGGCTCTCATGGTTAACCACGCGGGCATGAACTCGACGCTCGAGTGCCTGTCGGCCGGAGTGCCAATAGTCGCCGTTCCCATTGCGCACGATCAGCCTGGCATTTCGGCCCGGGTCGAATGGACGGGAACGGGAGTTCGAATTCCCAACGCGGAATTTGAACCCTCGCGGTTGAGGCGAGCCGTCCAAACGGTGCTTGGCGACCCGTCGTTCCGCGCCTCGGCACAGCGGTTTCAGCAGATCATCGCGGAGAGGGAGGGTCTGAACCGTGCTGCCGAAATCATCGAGCGGGTTCTGGCGACGGGCCGCCCCGTACTCTCCAAAGGTCCCTAGCTGGGGTCAGGTTTGTCACTCAAATCCCTTTTTGCCGTTCACTGTTATTTGGTGGCTCGCTGTCCACTGCCTCGACGGGTTGAATCTGTATCGCCTGCGAATCTGACCTCCTTCGAAGTAAACCCCATCACTTCAGCTCGGCGCACCTGGGGACTGATACCGTGCTGGCAAGGAAAGAGTTCTGAGTTCCTCTTTTTCGGCAAAGGAATAAACCAGGGGCTGCCTTATTGAAACAACAGGATTAACACAGGGATGTACACCAGGCCGATCAGTATGGATAGAGAAACAGCGGCGGTGGTGAGCTCCATGTCGAGCCTGGCCATAGAGGAGAAAGTGAGCGCCGTAAAGCCGATGGGTGCTGCACTGCACAGGGCGATCACGTTAAACGTCTGACCTTCCAGTCCTGCCAGGGTGGCGAATGCTAATCCGAAAACCAGGCCCAGCACCATGCGGATAGTCAGTGAAATGCCCACCAGTTTCATGTGCCTGAGCGACAGTGAAAAGAAAATGCCCAAGGCAATCAGAATCAGCGGAGCGGTCATCTGCGCCAGCGGTGTGGCCACCCTCGATACCGTCTGGGGCAGCGGTGTTCCCGTGACAGAAAGTGCCACGCCCGTAGCCAGTGCCCAGAGCAAGGGCGACTTGATCAGGCGTTTGAGCATGCTGAAGTTATCATGCGCCTCATCACTGTATTTGAAGGCTGCAATGTACGTGATGGTTGCAACCATGATGGCATTGCCAAAGTCGTAGAGGATGGCATCGGCAAAGCCGCTCTCCCCGTAGATCGACAGGATGAAGGGAAACATAAAGGCATTGCTGGTAGTCATGGCATTCATCACCATGGCGCCTTGAGTGGCCCGGGGCAGGGACAGACGGCGCATCACCAGCAAAACTGCTCCGACGCACAAAAGGTTCACCACGATATTGGCGAGCGGCAGCATGGCTTTCCCGGCACTGAGCCGGGCATTGGGTAGCGTGATCAGAATCAGCAGGGGCAGGGTGACAAAAAATACCAGCCTCAGCAGGAAGTCCCCGTGCGATCGCTCTGCAAATCCGGCAACTTTGAGCAGAACGCCGATGGCGAAGAAGGCAAAGATGGGTAACAGCTGAAGGATGATGTCGATCATAAGGTTGGCGTTTTGGAGCGTAGGATATTTGCGCGGCTGTGAGTATCCTGGCTGTTCACTCAGCAGCGCGTTGCTCAAATATGCGACGGGTTCCCTCCACGAGTTCGCGCACGATCTCTTCGACAGACTTGATCTCCTTGATCAAACCCACACTTTGCCCCGCCAGCAGGCTCCGCAGCTCGATATCTCCGGTTGAACTCGCGTTGGGTGGCATTCCCATGAAGCGCAGCACCGGCATCTCGTGCCCGGCAATGGTCGTATGCCCCACGACAGGCTCGTCGGGCCTGGACTCCTGGCCCCGCGTCACGTCTTCGCGCCATTCATCCACAAACGCCGTGCGCAAAGTGCGCACAGGCGCGTTCGGCCAGCCGTAGCCGAACAGCGTGGTGTGTACCGTATCTACTGCAACAGCATCAATAAGTTTCTGCTTGTAATGAGGGTGGGCGCGGGACTCCTTCGCGGCGAGAAAACGCGTGCCGAGCACGGCAGCGTCAGCGCCCAGCGCCAGCACCGCCGCCATTCCCCGTGCATCGGCAATACCACCCGCCGCTGCTACCGGCGTGGGGCCGACAGTATCGACCACCTGGGGCACGAGCACGAGAGTAGAAACTTCGCCGGCCACATGCCCGCCCGCTTCAACGCCCTGGGCAATGATGATATCCACACCGGCTTGCGCAGATTGCCGCGCCGCGGCCACCGAGCCCACCTGGTGCAGCACCAGTATCCCGGCATCGTGAGCGCGCTGAACATACGGCGACGGATCGCCCCAGAAGAACGACAATGCGGTTACCTTTTCTTCAAGGCATATGGCGACCTGATCTTCTATCGGAAAACACAGCAGCAGATTCACGCCAAAGGGTTTGTCGGTCAAATCTCGCGTTCTCTTTATTTCGTCACGAAACACCGGTGGCCGCGCCAACTGCGCCTGCAAAAGACCGAAAGCGCCTGCGTTGGAAACGGCAGCCACGAGCTCAGGGCCGGTCATGTCCGGCCCCATCGGTGCCGAGATTATGGGGTGCTCAATGCCCAGCAGTTCAGTTATCCTGGTTCGCATACTTGCCCTTTGCGGTTGTTGGCCTGGAAGCAATTCCGGGAAAACTTTACGCTGATCTCACACATCACGGCTGGCAGCGGTACACATCGAAGGTTTGCCTGCCATCCTTGACGAGCGACCTGGCAACGATGGTGTCGCCACCCATAGTCGCGGCTTCGTTACGCGCCAGGGCCTTGCGTGTCTTTATCAATGGCTACCTTCCTGCGCAAGCCGAACGACGGCGATCCAAACGCCAACCCAGGCGCCAAGCACCAGGGCCACGCGCACAAGGTTCATGGCAGCCCACTGACGCGCTGCTTTGTCGAGGCGCTGCGGCTCGATGGTGAGCGGTGCGGTGAAAAACAAGCGATTGCGGGGGTAGTGGTAGGTGAAGGTGATGACATCGTTCACAAGCAGTGCGACAAAAGCGGCGGCAAGCGGCCAACGGCATTGCGGGCTGGACCAGTTCGCAATGAGTGCAAGCAGCGTCAGCACCTGCGTGAGGGGCGCAGCGATGCGGAACAGGTTCGCCGGCGTTGCCCGGGCCATGAACAGGCGTCCATGTTCGAGGCCGCCCGGACCGCCGCGAAGATTGGGAGCGAGCACCACGGCGTCATACAGCGACCCGCCAAACAGGGCGCCCACGCCCAGCAGCGAAAGATTGGTGACGATTTCCCCCAGCATGTTCACTCCAGTCAGTGCAAACATGGTCGCGCTGCGACCCGCGCAACTCCCATGGATCAACCAAACGAATACATATTTCGCGCAATGTCGAATTTCAGCGGCTTTTCCGCACTAACGCCGTTGAACGCGTCATTGAAGAAGCGTCGGACCTTTTCATTCTTCAAGGCTTCACCTTCGAAGTATGCGTGGGAGTCACCTACCTTTGCAGCCCCCGTAAAATCCACATAAACGGCGTGCCTGGAATTCAGTTCGTAAGGGTAGTGACCCAGACGGGCCTTCTGCTGCTCGCCCATCTTCAAGCGCGATGCCCGCAGAGCGGCATCGTTTTCGTTCAGCGTGATGAACAAACGATTGCGGCATTGGATCTTGTCGACCCACTCGGCATGGTTCTCGTTGTTCGCATCGGCGGCGACCAGCATCACGTTGTCGAAGATCAGCAGAGTGCCCCGGTAGACCGAGGATTCCAGCAGGTTCTTGTACAGGTAGTTGCCCATGCTGTGCAGGACCATGGTGATGCTGAATGGGCACCAGCGATCGACCTGGCTGCTGAAAAAGCGGTCCCATTTCTCGGCATTGTCAGGAAAGCGCTCATTGGCTCTCTGTTCGATGTTCTTGGCGTGTTCTTTGTGGATTTCACCAAGGTAATCGCTGAGGCGACCGAAGCATCGGTCCAGCGCACCGGTGGAGGCCAGCGCGTCGCGCTTGTCGCTCAGGTAGCTGACCACTCCGTGGACGCCGCCACCATTTGCGGGCCATGAAAAGGCGATGACCTCCACCCCAAAATTCTTCTCGAAAAGTTCGGCTCGATCGAGAACGGATTTGATGTCGTTGTTGAAGCCATGAACAAAGAAAACCAGGTTGCGACCCTGCGCCTTCTTGTTCACCATGGCGGGATTCACCCGAGCCAGCACTTTGCGGGCTACATAGCGACTCGCATAGATTGGTTTGGTAGTGTTGGTGATCGGGTCGAGTTCACGTGTGAGGCCAACTTCCTTGGCCATCGCGTCGGTTATTTGGTCGGGCAATACTTTGATCCGCCATTTTCGTCCGTCGCGAGTGGCCTCGGCAAGGCGCAACTCGTTGGGACCCAAGCTATTTGGAATCGACTTGAACGCGTCGAAATCGGTGAGCGATTGATCCACTTCACGGTTGGTGATGACGAACATTTTGCCAGCTATCCAATACCTGATCCTTGGATTCAGGTTACTCTTGCAGGGTTATGGTGTAAACAGGAAGCAGTGCCACCCGGCGATTTTCAGGGTTTTTTAATACCCCCTTTCCCCCTACACGAAGACCGGAGTGCCACTTTCGGTCCGGCTGCGAAGCGCAGCAAGCATGTCTTTTTGCGTGATGTCCGCCGCCCACTCCGGGCGAAGCTGGAAATGAGGTTCATCAACGATGGTTTTCCAGTTCCCGCCCCATTCCAGCCCCAGGTCCATGCCCAGCACGCCCACGGCTTTGTACTTGGCGGATTCGCTGAGATATTTCGTTCCCTCAAACACCCCGACATCGAAGGCGATGGCAAAATTGTGATTGGAGTAACCGCCGCGCGCATTGGTTATTTTAGGGCCCGGCGTGGTGCGGCCCTGTGCGTACAACTCATCCTGTTCGGCCCAGGTTCTCAATCCACTGATGATCTTTACCTGGATCCCGCTTTGTGCGGCCTTTTGCACCAGGGCCCGGGAAATGGGGCGCACTTCCGGCAGCAGCGTAGCGATGTTTTTTTCGCTCCTCGGATCGACTGTGTCTATTGCCTCGGCTGGAGGAAGCCCGGCAATCTTCGGCTTGACGATGCAGGCATAAATCGCGCCCCAGGTCTCCGTGCCTGCCCGGCCATCCACCTGCACGCCCAGCTTCTTCTGCACCGCGGAAATCATGTCTTCAATATTCATGGTAAGTCTCCACCTGCAGCAACGTCGTATCCCTTTTTGGTGATCTCGAAGACCTCTCCACGGTCGCCTTGCGCAACCAGCAGCTCTTGCCTGATCAGCTCCTGTAGCGCAGATTCCCAAACTGCAAGAGCGTGGTGATCTGTTTTTTCTGTAAATAGACTGACGCCATTGCTATTAAGATCGACGCCTTCGCCGTAACGTTCGAACAACACCAAACCGGCCGGGTCCGCAGCAGCTTGGGTGAGAATGAGCTTCGCCTCTTTGGACAGTGGAGCTTTCGCAGTGACTGGTGTATCTGTCTTCGGGGCAGGGATGGACTCACGAAACATCGCCGTCCCGAAACCAAAAACGCCCAGAAAAAGCAAAACGAATATGCCGACCCTGACTTTCTCAGAGGCCCTGGCAAAGAAAACGTATGCTAGAACGGAAAGGGCAATGGACAGCAATGCCAGGATGCCGAGATGGCTTTGCGCTGCCGCATTGATGATCTCCGGAAGACGCTCAATCAGTTTGTCCATTTGTTTCCCTTTTCAGCGTTCCTGGGTCGCGAGCCGCAGGCCAAGGAGAATGAGCACGGAGCCGGTCACCTTTGCCTGTAGTCTCTGTATTCCGGGCCGTGCCGTCAGTCGCCCTCTGGCGCGGCACACCAGCCAGGAGAGGAGCAACTCGTAGAGCGTGTCGAGCAGCGCCATCGAGAGGCCAAGCAGGAGAAACTGCAGCGGCAGGTAGCCTCGCGCCGGGTCGACGAACTGGGGAAGGAACGCCAGGAAGAACACGGCGACCTTGGGGTTGAGGATACCGGCAAGCGCCGCTTGCCAGAGCGGGGAACCGGTAGGAACGTCGCGCGGCTTACCCGCTGGAACCCTAGTGGACTTTGCGCGCAGCATCGAAATACCCAGGTACAGAAGGTAGGCCGCGCCAAGGTACTTAACGATGGAAAAAGCGAGTGCTGAAGTTGCGAGGATGGCGGACAGACCAAGTCCCGCCGCCAGCGCGTGGAAGAGCGTACCGAGATTGAGGCCCACTGCGGTGAGTGCACCCGCACGGAAGCCGCCGCTCAACGTGTGCGCGATGGTCATTGCCTGGCCAGGGCCGGGCAAAAGGATGAGTGCAACTGCAGCCGCGAGAAATGCAAGGTAAGAATGCCAGTCGATCATGGTGACTTATTTGCCTCGACGTAAAGGGCCAGAGTTCTGCGATACCAAACTACCATCAGCCCCCGTTTTCGGGGTATTGCACGATAGAATCCACCGCTGCATTTAGCGAGTCAAGTGTTTCCATTTGTGGATGTCCAACCTCTTCCATGCATTTTGGCGCGGTATTCTTACGCACTGGTTCGGACGTTCCCGCGGAAACTTTTCTCGAAATCGCTTGAGGTAGATGCAGTAACTTGCGGTATTGGGATTCTTGGGATTGGGGCAATGCAAATGCGGCAAAGGACTCCGAAGCCTTTATTTAGAAAATCTCTACGTATTCAACTGCGCTGGCGGGCTCCGGGATGGGCTGGTCATCTTCCTTCATTCCTTCGAGGTGAAACAAGATGGCCGAGCGAATTTCATTTTCGGTTTCTGCAATGGTTTGGCCAGTGGCGATGCAGCCTGGAAGGTCTGGAACATATGCCGAGAAATTGCCGCCTGAATCTTCGATAACAACTGCGTATTTCATAGCCTACCTCTACTTCTAACCTGCTTGTTTATAGATGCTATTCAATGTTCCTGGCGCTAGATTATCACCAATTTCCCCTTCAATGCTTGTGGGAAGACCCGGTTAATTCACTCAAGATTTGGAGAAGGGCTCTCACCACTCTTTCAACTTTCATACTGGGCCAAAGCTCAATAACCTCCGTAACTGGTTGAGCAGTAGCCAAAGGAACGCCAGGGGCAAGACACCCGTCTGCAGGATGAACACAACGCTGAGCTGGATGAGGTGCTGGATCAGTTCTGCCGCCCGCTCCTTCAGCTGCTCGAGACGGCGGGTGAAATTCAGGGTTTCGGCGGTGCTCGACATGGCTCGATTGAACGACTCCAGGAAGCCCGTCTCTGCTTCACCACCGGTGTTTTCACCCGCCTGGGGATCAGCGCTTTTTTCCTGCAGATCACGGCCAGCGTCCTCGATGAGTTGCGCGCTTTCATCATAGCGGGCTTGCAGGAAGAGGACGTACAACGCTTCGTTTGCAAGCAGGCTCAGCGGCACGGCAAATCGCAGGAACAGCATTACCAGGAAAACGCGCATCAGGATCGTTCCTGTGCGCGCTTGCGGACCTGGCTGTTGACTCTGGCCGGGTGGCGCTCGCTTGAGCATCCACCACAGCCATACAAGCCCGCTGAGCCCGATCAGGACGCGCAGCACCCACCACTGGCCGATGTCGAGCAGCACCTGCTGGATGCCCAGCGAAATCGTGGCGGCCAGCATGATCCAGGAGAAGCGTTCGACCAGGTCGTTCACGGGATCGAGAATTTCTCCGGGCGTGAGAGTTACGCCGATTCCGGCCGGCTGCAGGGCAACTTCGGTTCCCTGCACCACTGAAATCAGGCCATTGAGCGTGCGGGCCAGGGCGAAGGTGACCAGGGCCCTGCGGAACAGGCTGTCCAGGTCGTCGCGTGCATATTGATCAACCGAAGTGACCGAGGACACCAAGACGGCGATGCTCACGAAAGTCAGCAGCCACATGAGCCCGCGCTTGGAGGGAGCGTTCGAATGATTTGGGTCAGAAGCCATGTCGATTCCTGTTTATCAGACGGCGGCGGTGGCTTGTCTGTCCGGCGGCGCGCGCCGTTGCGCCGCAGCACCCGAGTATACCGAGAGCGGTGGCGAAACGGAGGCGTGATTTTCGGACGAGCTGGTTTATACTTTCCGTCAACCCCGGTCCCGGAGACGATCACGAAAGCGGAGTCCGCCGACTGTGCGCCCAGGTCTGCCGGACAGACCGGGCCATGCCCTTTGCAGAGCGTTCGGTCGAGCACCGGTTCGAACGTCGCGCAGGGTACCCATATCCTCAGGTCCGGCAACGCAGGCCTGTATTGGGGTAGCCATTGAATTCCTGGGTTTCGACTCTTTAGATGATTTAATCCTGGACGCAGGCACCACGGAAGTCACCGGAACCGGGAGTGCATTTGACGGACTCAGCACCCACAAGCTTGTCTATCCCTTTGCCAACGGCAGCGACGTGATAAACGGCGCTGAGGTTTCTTTTCTGGGTGACCAGGGCAATGCGGGCATTCAGTTCGACAACGGCGTGTTCCGCACGGTATTCCTGAGCTTTCCTTTCGAGGCCTTGCCCGGGGCGCCGCTGCGACAAGATGCTCTTTCGCGGTTCTTTGACTACTGCGCTCTGCCGCATCCGCCGGGGGAATTGTTCTTCAGTGACGGGTTTGAATGAAGGGAAAAGTGGGCCGGGTACATTTTGCCGAGTTTGTATTCGGCCCCTTTTAGTTAGCAGATACGAAAGTGCCAACGAGGCCACCTTGGCCCCTTTGCAATGGCACTTTACTGTGACGCCATAACTTCAAAGAGCTGGACCGGTGATATCAACACTAATCATTAAGCGATTGAGACAGTTTGTTGCGAGATACCCGTTGGCGGGAAGGAATCTACGGCGTTGTTACGACTTTGTCAGGAGATTTACTTCAGTGACCGGGGCAGAAATCGATGAGGCAATGCTTCGAAGCATCATCTTGAAACCCAACCCCGTTATTTTGGAAATTGGGAGTAATGACGGAACGCACACAGCCTGGTTTCTGGAATTGTTTCCAAATGCACGAATTTACTGCTTTGAACCGGATTCACGTGCGGCCACAAAGTTTGAGGAGAATTTGGGTGATTGTCAGAATGTGACATTATTTAAAATGGCCGTGAGTGACAAAGTAGGGAAAGCGAATTTTTATCCCAGCAGTGGTTTTCGACCTGGCGACGCTTGTCATTTAAAAAAGGAGAGCCAAAGTGCAAACGGAGAGTCTGAATGCTGGGATGCATCGGGTTCGTTAAAGAAACCGGTCAATCATCTGATTTTTTACCCCTGGGTGACATTTGGTTCTGCGGTTGAGGTCGATACCACAACCCTTGATGCCTGGTGTGAACAACATGGCGTTACGTGCATTGACTTTATTTGGATGGATGTTCAGGGCGCAGAGATTAATGTGTTCGATGGAGCAAAGAAAACGCTACCCAAAGTTCGAGCAATCTACACTGAATACAGTAATCATGATCTATATGAAGGCCAGCCCACTCTGAGAGATATTGCCAAGGCTTTAAGCCAATTCAAGATTGCGGTCAGATATCCATATGACGTACTTTTTGTGAAAGAAAAAAGAAAGGAAGTAAGGGGCCAAAAAGGGGGCCGGATACATTTTCCTAAGCCTAATTGAGTGCTCAGAGGAAAATGTATCCGGCCCCTTTATTCCTTATTATTCAATTTTTCTTCAATTTTTCCGCGTTCCCGCGGGAACGCCGGTTGGCATTCTGGTGCCTGACGCCGTTCGATGTACCGCCGGCTTTGCGGGTTGTTGGGCGATAACCTCCAGTCCCACTCCCAAAGCCTCCAGCACCCGGCGAACTGTCTCAAAGCGCGGTTTGGCGCCAGGCTTCAGTGCCTTGTAAAGACTCTCGCGGCCCAGGCCAGTCTCGGTTGAAATACCGGCTATTCCCCGTGCCTTTGCCACATCATTTACCGCTGCGAGGAAAGCATTCGGGTCAGGGTCTGTCAGGGCGAACGTCAGGTATTGGGCAATAATCTCTTCGCTGTCGAGGTAATCGCTGGCCTCAAACGGCGCGAGGCCCAGCGGGTTTTTCTTGCTCATAATTCAATCCTTTTTCAACTGTCTGGCCAGTTGCTTCGCTTTAAAGATATCTGCTTGTTGCCCGCGCTTTGTGCCACCGCAAAGCAGCAGGTAAACCGTAGCTTCGGCCCGCATAAAGTAGATGCGATAGCCGGGCCCGGCATGAATACGCATTTCCGACACACGTGAACCTAGTGCAGCACTGTCCCCAAAATTTCCCCGCTGCGCCGAACGAATTCTCTTAATGATGTGAGCTTTGCCATTGACATCCTTGAGCTGCAATAGCCACTCATCAAAGATGGCGGTTCGGATAATGGTGTTCATTGTAAGCATGTATCCATACGGATACAATGCATTGAACACACAAAGGCGGCGAACGGCGGGAATGTGGGTGTCCCGTTTGTTCCCCCTTTACTCCGACCCCATAACCCCAAGCCGCCACAGCGAAGTCACCTCGGCCATGCGTGCGGCGTGCAGTGGATCACTGGCGTCTGATGCGCGTGGGTGCGTCGGCCGGGTGTCGATACGTTCCAGCACGTGCAACCCGGCGGCGGTGAACGCGGCCAGCAACTGCCCTCTCGACCTCAGCCCGAGCTGTTCCGCAAGATCTGACAGGATCAACCAGCCCTCGCCCCCGGGCAGGAGATGTTCAGCGAGTCCGGACAGGAAACCGAGCAACATGCTGCTGTCGGGATCGTAGACAGCTCGTTCGAGCGCCGAGCTTGCCCGCGCCGGAAGCCAGGGCGGATTGCACACGATGAGTGCAGCTTGCCCGCTCGGGTACAGATCGGCCTGCTGCACAGTCACGTGCTGCGTCAACCCTAGCCGTTCGATGTTGTCGCGCGCGCAAGCGAGTGCGCGCGGCTGCAGATCGGTGGCAATCACCTGTCCGACGCCGCGGCGCGCGAGCACGGCCGCGAGTACGCCGGTACCGGTACCGATATCGAATGCCATGTTGTGCTCTGCCAGGGCCGCTGGCAATGGTGCCTGCGCCACCAGCTCCACATACTCGTGGCGGAGCGGTGCGAATACGCCGTAATGCGCATGAATCCGCAGATTGACCCCAGGGAGTTCGATGCCCCGGAGTTCGATGCCGCGAACGCGCCATTCGTGTGCCCCTATCACGCCCAGCAGTTCACGCAATGACAGCACCGAGGGGCCCTGCGCCGCACCGAACGCCTCAGTGCAGGCGGTGCTGACGTCCGGAGCACGGCGCAGCGCACTGCGGTAATCGGAATCGAGCTCGATGAGCACTGCACTCAGTGTTCGTGCCCGCTGGGCGCGCGCTTGTCGTTCGCGATGGAAGGCTTCCGGCATGGTCGTAGCGGCGGCTGCAGCCCAGGTTGCAGCGTGGCGGGGCGGCACACGCCGAAGCCGATCAGGCCGATGCCGATCAGCACGATTCCCCAGCGCGTTTAACAGCTGTCGGGCATTCTGGAAGTCACCGCGCCACAACAAGGCCACACCCTGGCATGCGAGCCCATAGGCCGTGTCGGCGTTCATGCGGTCATCGGCGAGCTGCACCTGTTGTGGAGGTGATGCGCCGCGTTCGGACTGCCAGTTCGCGCTGTGCGCCACGCCGTCCTCGGTCCACTGTATTTTTTGGAAAGTGGTCAGAAGGATTCGTCGCTACGCAGGTAACGCCACTGGCCAGCCGGTAGTTGGCCCAGCGGAACATTGCCGCTGCGCACTCGCTTCAGACCGGTGACGACCAGGCCTACCAGCTCGCACATGCGACGTATCTGGCGCTTGCGCCCTTCGCGCAGGATGAATCGCAATTGATCTTCGTTCTGCCAGCTTACTTTCGCCGGTTTCAGCTGCACACCATCGAGCTGCAGGCCGTGCCGCAAGCGCTGCAGGCCACTGCCAGACAACCTCCCCTTGACGCGCACCAGGTATTCCTTTTCGATCGACGTATCCTGTCCGATCAGCTGCTTCGCAATGCGACCGTCCTGGGTAAACACCAGCAGGCCGGTCGAGTCGATGTCCAGCCGGCCGGCCGGCGCGAGCCCGCGCAGGTGCCGCGGCTGGAAACGGAGCGGCGACGGATCATCAGCCCAGCGGTTCTCGGGGCGGACCAACACCACGGCTGGCTCATAACCGTCCTCGGCCTGCCCGGAGACGTAGCCTACGGGCTTGTGCAAAAGTATCGTCACCAGTTCGTTCTGCTGTGCCGTTGCCTCGCGCACAACTTCGATGCGCGCCTCGCGAGATACGCGCACGCCGAGTGTGTTGACAATCTCGCCGTCGACCTTGATCCAGCCTTTGGTGATCCACTGGTCGGCCTCACGGCGCGAACACAGGCCGAGCTCGCTCATGCGCTTGGAAAGTCGGGGTAAGTCCTTATCGGGTTCTGCCATCCTGAGTCCTGCTCGGTGATCGGCCCCTATTTACCCTACTGCGAAGAGAGGTCCGTGAACACGCTCAGGTAGTAGGTCACGCCGGGACTGATGTTGCTCAGCGCGATGCGTTCGTTCAGCCCGTGCGAGAACTCGTCTGAGTGCTTGGACATGCTGGCTGAAGCGCCGTAGCTTGGCACACCCACGGCGCGGTACCACATGGAATCCGAAGCGCCCGAGGACTGCGATGGAAAAATCGAAACTTCCTTGCCCCACGAAGCTCCGACCGCCTTGGTTACGGCGGCGAGCAGCAAGGGGTCAGGCGGCGAGGGCGGTGCTTCAATCGATTGGTCGCCGGTCGCGTCGCGGAATTTCACTGCGGGCACTCCCGCTACGCGCTCCAGCTCCGCCATGATGTCCTTGCGGGTGTGGCCCGGAAAGATGCGGCAATTGATATTGGCGGTGACCCTCTGCGGCAGCGCGTTGAGCGCGTGGCCGCCTTCCACCATGGTGGGAACGCAGGTGGTGCCGATTTTGCCGACCGTCGCCGGGTTTTCGCGCAGCACCTTGATGGCCTCTTCGTCGGCCGGGTTGGCGGCAAAAGCCTGCATCGCCGAGGACAGTTTCGGATCGGGCTCGAGTTTCGCGGCCTTGGCAAAATACTCACGCGTAATGTCGTTTTGCTCAGGCTTGAAACGGTAAGCGCCGATTCGTTCGAGCGCCTGCGACATCTGCTGAATGGCATTTTCGGGACGTGGTGCCGAGCTGTGTCCTCCCGGATTGGTGACTTCGAGCTGGAAATCGACATAGGTCTTTTCGGCGCCTTCCCAAGTCCAGAAGAGGGGCTTGCCGGTCTCCTCGCTGAGGGTGCCCGAAGAACCGTCGACATTGAGCACCAGCCGGGCATTGCGCAAGCGCTCGGCGATGATCTTCGAAGTCTTCATTGTGGTCTCTTCGTCGCCCGAGTAGGCGATGA
>CAWARM010000004.1:0-19996 GCA_963784425.1 uncultured Gammaproteobacteria bacterium | reverse complement strand
CGTAACACAGGACGTACAGCACAAAGACCAGCGAGAGATTGTTCAGCATTTTCCAACCAGGACCCAGGGTCTGGCCGATAAATGTGTCAAAGCTTGACCCAGGTTCGAAGCTCAGATTGGTTTCCAGGATGAGCAAGGCCGTATGCAACATGCAAAACCCGGTTAGTGCCAGCCACAGGAAGGACCATAAAAAACCCATTCCGGCAGAAACCACCGGCAGTGAGAACATGCCGGCGCCGATCACGGTACCGGCAATGATGGCGGTGCCGCTGATGATGGATGGCCGCTTGCCGGTTTCGCTGTGATGGCGGGCTTGTGTCATTTCTTCAGAACACTGCCGACAGGAGTTGCGTGAGCGCTTCCTCAAGTGAAAACATGGTCAGCACCAGAGGCGCCACCGGCAACAGTGTGACGATCCCCAATTGCAGTACAGTGCGCAAGGTAAACGGCGCCAGCTTCATTTCCTTCACCACCTCGAAGCTGCCGCCCATATCGGCCAGCGACTGGACATCGGCGCTGCCGATCAATTGCTCATCAGCCGGCGCGCCACCGCGCAGCCATTTGTAATCGAAGTCGCGCACGTAGCGCTGCGCCAGGATGCCGTACTCCCTTAAACCGGCCCGCTTGGCAGCTTCGAGCTTCGGCGCAAACACCAGCAGGGGGCCGAGGACCGCGAACACCATAAATGCGACCAGCCCGATGAGTTCCACCTTGAATTCGGGCAGTGTCGCACCGGCATAAAAAATCCGGTCGGCTATCAACCCGGCCAATACCGTTCCCTGGGCAAACAGCACCGGCGCAAATGCGTAGATGACCGTGGCCAGAAAGCCCAGGCCGCCGCAGCGATCCGGATGCGTCGGCATGAAATGTAACTCGATGCGTGAAACCAGCCACAGGAAACGCGCCCAGAGAAATAAGCGGAAATACCAGCGCAGCAGCAGGAACTGGAACAGTGGCATGCTCACCCAACGTGCCCACGAGCCGGCCAGCGAGGGCTGTAATCTTCCATCCGCCATTACTCCGAACCAACTCCCACCATCCGGCGCCACTTGGGTGTGCCAGACGAACAGCGCGCCCACGCCGTACACGAGGGCAATCAGCAATACCTCCGCCGTAACCGAATTGCGCAGGCGCATGGTGGCAGTGATGGCCGCGTCAAATTGCCCCCGCGCGGCGTCCGGAACCAGGCCGCGGGAAATGAATTGGCCAACTACCGGAAGCATCCTCTTATGCACGACCAATTCCGCCAGGATCAACAGCGGCATGGCAATCAACAGGCGCACATGCATCTCTACGTCGTGGATGAAGGGTAGCTTGACGCTGCCGCTCCAGGCGTGCCCCTCTGCGACCGACAATATGAACAGTGGCAGCCATGCGAGCAGGACCGCTGCGACGACGCGACGGCGCAGAAAAAACAGCGCGTCGTCAGACAGGTGCGCGCGCCGTAAGAGCTGATACAAGGGCCCGCCGAGAACCAGGGAGAAGTCTGTTGGCTCTTCAGGAATAGTTGCGTTGGACCCGGGCTTAGGCGTGCTCATGACTGAAAATTCCTTGAAATCAGGTAAATAGTCTCACGTTAACAGGAAGCATAAACGCAATTTCCCCCTAAACCCAAGGGTATTGATACTATTGCATTCATCCTTTCGGTGCTCTGGTTTGAACCGAACCGGGCCGTAATTGACCTGCCTCAAGAAGCAATTATTTCCTGACTATACACTGGGTATCATGGCCAAAGCGCAGACTGACATTACCTTACCCCCTGATCTGCGGCTGAAGACCGGAACCGGCCCGGTGCGGCTGCAGCAGCCCGTATACTCAAACTCCATTCCGCCCTGCAATCATGCCTGCCCGGCAGGCGAGAATATCCAGGCCTGGCTGGACAAAGCCCAGGCCGGCCAATTCGAGGAGGCATGGAGCATTCTCGCCAGGGATAATCCCCTGCCTGCGGTTCACGGGCGGGTCTGTTACCACCCCTGCGAGTCATCCTGCAACCGTGGCCAGGTGGACACTGCAGTCAGCATTCACGCAATCGAGCGTTTCCTTGGCGACCAGGCGCTGGAACATGGCTGGCTGCCGCATATCGAGGCTGAGCGCAGCGGTTTCCACATCCTGGTGGTCGGCTCCGGTCCTTCCGGCTTGTCGGCCGCCTGGCACCTGGCGCTGCTGGGGCACAGCGTGGAGATTCGTGAAGCCGGTCCTATGGCCGGTGGCATGATGCGCTTTGGCATTCCCGCCTACCGCATGCCGCGCGACGTGCTGGATGCCGAGATCCAGCGTATCGAACGCCTCGGCGTCACCATCCGGCTCAATTGCAAAGTCGATGACGTGCTCGCGGCCAAACAAGCCGGAGGTTTCGATGCCGTGTTCATGGCCATCGGCGCGCACCTTGCCAAGCGGGTGGATATTCCGGCGCGCGAGGCCGGCAAGATCCTGGACGCGGTCAGTTACCTGGCCTCGGTGGAGCGCGGTGAGGCGCCCAGGCTGGGACGCCGGGTGGCCATCTATGGTGGCGGCAATACCGCGATGGACGCAGCCCGCACTGCCCGGCGCCTGGGCGCTGAAGAGACCATGATCATTTACCGCCGCGACCGCGAGCACATGCCGGCGCATGCATTCGAGGCTGAAGAAGCCGAGGCCGAGGGTGTCAAGATCAACTGGTTGCGCACCATTCGCCAGATCGACACGACCGAGTTCACCGTGGAGGTGATGGAAGTTGATGCGAATGGCCGCCCCCAGCCGACCGGCAAACTGGAAACGCTGCAGGCCGACAGCCTGTTGCTGGCGCTGGGCCAGGAAGTCGACACCACGGTGCTCGATTCCATTCCCGGCGTGACCCTGGAAGACGGCGTGGTGCAGGTCGGCAAGAACATGATGACCGGGGCTGAAGGCGTGTTTGCCGGCGGCGACATGGTGCCCTCCGAACGCACCGTGACCATTGCCACGGGCCATGGCAAGAAGGCCGCCCGCCATATCGATGCCTGGTTGCGTGGAGGTGTGTACACCAAGCAGACACTGCAACCCGTGGTTGATTATGCGGCGCTGCATCTGCATTACCTCACCGAGGCACAGCAACGCCTGCAGGTCCTGCTGCCCGTGGCGCAACGCACACTGGATTTCAGTGAGGTGACCGCCGGCCTGTCCAGAGGCGAGGCTCAATATGAGGCGGAGCGCTGTTATTCCTGTGGCAACTGTTTCGAATGCGATGGCTGCCTTGGCGCCTGCCCGGAAACCGCGATCAGCAAACCCGGAGTAGGCCAACCCGGAGAAGGCCAGCCCTACGCAATCGACTACGCCCGTTGCACCGGCTGCCAGGCCTGCGTGCTGCAGTGCCCCTGCCACGCCATGGAAATGGTCAGCCTGGAGCACATCGCATGAGCGGCCCACGGGACGGCAAGTTGATCAGTGTCGATGGCAATGAAGCGGCTGCGCGCATCGCTTACCAGTTGAGCGAGATTTGCGCGATCTACCCGATCACGCCATCCTCGACGATGGCCGAACTGGCCGATGAGTGGGCCGCGCAGCAGCAGCCCAATCTCTGGGGCCACGTTCCCACCGTGGTGGAGATGCAACATGAGGGCGGCGCCGCAGGCGCAGTGCACGGCGCACTGCAGGCGGGTGCCCTGTCCACGACATTCACGGCGTCCCAAGGCCTGATGCTGATGCTGCCCAACATGTACAAGATAGCCGGCGAGCTTACCCCCACGGTGTTTCACGTGGCCGCCCGTTCGCTGGCTGCGCAGGGCTTGTCCATTTTTGGCGACCACCAGGACGTAATGGCCGCGCGCACCACCGGCTTTGCCTTGCTGTCGTCTTCGACCGTGCAGGAAGCCCAGGACCTGGCTCTGGTGGCGCACGCGGCGACCTTGCAGACACGTATACCGTTCATCCATTTCTTCGACGGATTCCGTACCTCGCACGAAATCAACCGGATCGAGCGCATCGGGAAGAAACAGATGCGCGCCATGATCGATGACGGGCTGGTGCGTGCGCATCAGCGGCGGGCCCTGAACCCCGACCAGCCAGTGATGCGCGGCACTGCGCAAAATCCGGATACCTATTTCCAGGCGCGCGAAAGCGTCAATTCCTACTATGAAGCCTTGCCCGGCGCGGTACAGCAGAAAATGGACGAACTGGCTGCGTTGACCGGTCGCCAGTATGGCCTGGTCGACTATTTTGGAGACCCCCAAGCCGACCTGGTCATCGTGATCATGGGTTCCGGCGCATCCACGGTGCGGGAGACGGTTGAGTGGCTGAACGGGCAAGGTCCAGTCGCCGGCCGCGGCCGCTACGCCGGACTGGTGGTACGGCTGTTCCGGCCATTCCCCGCTGCGGAGTTGCTGCAGGCACTGCCGCCTTCTGTTCGCCGCATCGCGGTGCTGGACCGCACCAAGGAGCCTGGAGCAAACGGCGAGCCCCTTTATCAGGACATAGTGACAGCCTTGGCACAGGACCGGTCCCGTGCTTTGCCGCTGGTCATCGGCGGCCGTTACGGACTGTCTTCCAAGGAGTTCACGCCGGCTATGGTGCGCGGCGTGTTCGATGAACTGGCAGGTGATGCGCCGCGGCGGCATTTCACCGTCGGTATCCATGATGACATCACCCACCTCAGCATCGATTATGACCAGGACTTCATCATCGAACGTGACGACAACGTGCGCGCGTTGTTTTACGGGCTCGGTGCGGACGGCACGGTGGGCGCCAACAAGAACACCATCAAGATCATCTGCGAGCAAGCCGGCCCCGATCAAGCTGGACTGTATGGGCAGGCCTATTTCGTTTACGACTCCAGGAAGGCCGGCGCCGAGACCGTGTCGCATCTGCGCTTCGGGCCCAAACCGATCGACTCGCCCTACCTGGTGCAGTCGGCCAACTTCATTGGCTGCCACCAGTTCGAGTTCGTTTTCAATGCCGGATTCCTGGCCAATGCTGCGCAGGGCGCCACGCTGTTGCTCAACAGTCCGCACAGCGCTACTGAGACCTGGTCGCACTTGCCGCAATCCCTGCAACGACGCATCATCGAAAAGCATGTCAGGGTATTTGCTATCGATGCCTATGAGGTCGCCCGCGCCACCGGCATGGGCCGGCGTATCAACACCATCATGCAGGTCTGCTTCTTCAAGCTGGCCGGCATAATGGACAGCGATAGCGCGATTGCCGCCATCAAGCATGCCATCGAAAAAACCTATCGCCGCAAGGGCGGCAAGGCGGTTGAGCGTAATTTTGCTGCCGTCGACCAGGCGCTTTCCCGCCTGTTCGAAGTCGCTATCGGCCTGCCCGGCAGCATCGCTGACCGGCGGGTAGTGCCGGCCATTGCTCCCATTTTCGTGCATGACGTGACGGCCGAAATGATGGCCGGCCGCGGTGACCGCCTGCCGGTGTCGAAGCTGCCGGCGGACGGCACCTACCCGACCGGCACCAGCCAGTGGGAGAAGCGCAGCATCGCGCAGCAGATTCCGCAGTGGCTGGAGTCCGAGTGCATCCAGTGCGGCAACTGCTCTTTTGTGTGTCCCCACGCCGCCATTCGCGCCAAGTTCTGTCATGAGTCTGCTGTGCAGGACGCGCCGCCCGGTTTTCAGTCCATGCCGATCAACGCGCGCGGTTTCCCGGAGATGCGCTATGTCTTGCAGGTGTATCCGGATGACTGCACCGGTTGCAAGCTGTGCGTCGATGCCTGCCCGGTGCGCAACGAAACGGGGGACGGCGAGGTCACGCGCGCGCTCAGGCTGGTGGATAAAGCGCCATTGCTGGAAACGCAGCGCGAAAACCTCTCCTGGTTCGAACATCTGGCGTGGAACTCACGCGCAGAAATTGATTACTCCAATGTCCGCGGCGTGCAGTTCCTGCAGCCCCTGTTCGAGTTCTCCAGCGCTTGCGCGGGTTGTGGTGAGACGCCCTACCTGCGCCTGGCCACACAGTTGTTCGGCGATCGCATGATGGTTGCCAACGCGACCGGTTGCTCCTCCATATACGGTGGCAACCTGCCCACCACGCCCTGGTCCAAAACGGCCGAGGGCCGCGGCCCTGCCTGGTCCAACTCCCTGTTCGAGGACAACGCGGAATTTGGCATGGGTATGCGCTTGTCCGCCAACCACCACCGCCGCCAGGCCGAGCTGGCCCTGCAAGAGCTGCGCGGGGAATTGGGCGCGGGCCTGGTGGATGGAATCCTGCATGCATCACAGCAGAGCGAGTCAGAGATTGCCCGCCAGCGGGAGCGTGTGCAGGATCTGAAGTACCGGCTCAAGCTCATGGACTCACCGGCTGCCAAGAACCTGCGCGCCATGGCCGATCACCTGGTGCGCCGATCCATCTGGATCGTCGGTGGTGACGGCTGGGCTTATGACATTGGTTCGTCCGGCCTCGATCACGTGCTGGCATCTGGTTTGGACGTGAATATCCTGGTGCTGGACACCGAGGTTTACTCCAATACCGGTGGCCAGATGTCCAAGTCCACGCCGCTGGGTGCGGTCGCCAAGTTCGCCGCAGGCGGCAAGCAGATCGGCAAGAAGGACGTGGCGCAGCAAGCCATCGCATACGGCAGTGTGTATGTGGCGCGCATCGCGATGGGCGCCAACCCGCAGCAGACGCTGCAGGCTTTGCGCGAGGCAGAAGCCTATCCCGGCCCTTCCCTGATCATCGCTTATTCACATTGCATCGCACACGGCATTGACATGGAGCAAGGACTGCAGCAGCAAAAACGCGCGGTGGACAGCGGGCACTGGCCGCTGATTCGCTATAACCCGCTGATCCGTGAAGCCGGTGGCATTCCGTTCACCCTGGACAGCTTGCGCCCCAGCCTGTTGCTGGCCGACTACCGCAAACACGAGGGGCGTTTCCAGAGCCTGCAACGCACAAACCCGGAGGAAGCGGCGCGCCTGTTGGGCCTGGCCCAGGAGGTGGTCTACCAGCGTTGGGCAATCTACGAGGATATGGCAACCCGCAATGCGGCAGCGTTCAACCCCGACACCCGGCAGGGCAGGTAGTGCTCATTGGCTGCCCCGTTGGGTCGGGCGGCACTTCTGCCTGGCTGCGTATCCGCGACCTTCCGGGCAAGCGGCCTTGCTTGCTTTGATCTGGCCAAAGGCGTAGATTTCTCGCAGATTGACCGCTAATCCTGCCCGGTAGTGTTGGGTTGGCGGTTTTCTCCAGCGGAAGGGGACTCCAAATGGATTGCAGTGACGCAGCTCTTGAGCGGCGTGAGTATTTTTCTGCGCGGTATCGTGGCCCGCGCGGAACCGAGCGGCTTTGCTTGAGAAAGCCGAGACAACGGATGTTTTGACGTGGCAACGATTCAACATAATGATTTGAGTATTTGAGATTTGAGCACTTCATCCCATTAAACAGAAATCAGGAGTTCTTATGAAAGGCTTTGCACCCCATCTGTATAAGTATGCCGCAAGCGTTGTATTAGCTTCCTTGCTGGTCATCGGGCTCAGCTCGGTCGGCATGTCCCAGGAGACTCCAGCCACCGCGTCCCTGATTGTGCGGACGGTGCGGGACTGTCGGTGGCGGCAGCAAGAGGATGTCATCCAGCGCAATGGCGGGCAGATAACGTCCAGCATTCCGCAATTGCGCATGTATGTTATCGAGGTCCCGGAGGCGGACGCCGAGACGATTGCGCAGGCTTATGCCGATGATCCTCAAGTTGCAAGCGTGGAATTCAACACTACGCGCAAAGTCGAGTGGCTGCCCAATGATGAACTGATCGGAAGCCAATGGGACCTGCCCAAGATAGGCTGGGACGAGGTGTACGGGAACGCGACGCTGAACAGCGCAGGATACGAGCCTAAAGTTGCGGTACTGGACACGGGTATCAATGCCGCTCACAGCGAGCTGGCCAATGTGGTGGTACCTGGCATGTCGGTTCTCGATCCGCAGTCCGACGGCACGACAGACCCGAACGGCCACGGCACATGGCTCGCGGGGATCGTCGCAGCGCAGGCCGATAATGGCGAGGGAATCGCCGGCGTAGCCTACGCGGGTGTCAAGCTCGTACCGGTTCAGGTCATTGACGCAAATGGCGAAGGCCAGGATAGTGACATCATTGAAGGTATCATCTGGGCCGCCGATCATGGCGCCGACGTCATCCTGATGGGTTTCAGCAATCCCGGATTCAGTGAAAACCTGCAGGCTGCCATTGACTACGCCTGGTCGAAGGATGTGGTTTTGGTGGCGGCGGTTGGCAACGACGCGCTGGCCGCACCGACCTATCCGGCCGGAGACGCAGGCGTCATGGGCGTTTCGGCGACGGATGTTGGTGATGGACTGGCCGGCTTCAGCAACTCCGGCAATGCGGTTTTCCTGGCCGCTCCCGGCGTGGATATCACCTCAACGGATGCCGCACAGGGCTATACCTCCGCTGACGGGACATCGGCTTCTGCCGCGATAGTCGCCGGCGTGGCTGCGTTCATGCGGGCCGTTGATCCGATGCTGCCAAACGGTGTGATCGTGGGCCGCATTGCGCGCAACGCGGATCCAGCCGGTTCCGACGGACCCCGACGAAGCGAAGTTACTGGTTGGCAATGGCCGCATCAACATGCCGCGCGCCCTGGCCGACACCAGCATGGAAGAAGTAAAACCCGTCGGCGCCCCCGGTGGCGGGCCGTTTGTGGGGCCGTACACGACGGCGGCGATAAATACGACAACGGTTGTATCGCGGACAAATCCAAGTGGAACTGGAGCACTCAATTACGGAACCTCGGTTACATTTACATCCACCACCACTAGTGGTTCTCCAGCAACTGCAGTTACGCAAGGCCAAGTGAAATTTGGTGAGGGCACCAATTGCACTGGAGGCTTCACAGAATTACAGGCTGCGACAAATATTGATAGCAACGGCAATGCCACGTTCACCTCGACTACGCTTGCAGTTGGTAGTCATACTATCAGGGCTTGTTACCTTGGTTCGACACCGGCTCCGGTTCTACAACGCTTCAGACAAGCAACGGGACCTTTGTCCAAGCGATAACCAAGACAACGCCGACCCTGTCCGTGACCAATTCGCCGGTAACGTATAACGGCTCACCGCAGGCGGCCATCGTGACTGGTTCGGTAGCGGGCACCGTAAGCGACGTTAAATACAATGGTTCATCGACTGTGCCGACCAATGCCGCCACCTATGCAGTCACAGCGGATTTTGTCCCAACTAACAGCGCCAACTACAACAGCCTTGCGGATGCGTCGGCAGGCAACTTCGTGATCAACCCGGCGCCGGTAACGGCGACCGCCGGCAGTTACAGCAGCGTCGTATGACGGCAATGCGCACGCGCCCTCGGCCTGCGCGGTAACCGGCACCTATACCGTGGAGCCTGAGCTGTACGAACAATCCGGCATCCGTTGGACCGGGCGTGGGATCCGGAATAGTCACTCCGGTGATCGCTCCGAACAGTAACTTCACCATCACCCCTGCCAACGGGTCGTGGAGCATCACACAGGCAACACCGACGGCAACACTTGCGGTGAGCAATTCGCCGCAGACCTACACGGGTTCGGCCATTGCGGCCAGTGTTGGTATCTCCGCGAGCTCCGTTCCAGGCACAGTCAGCAACGTCAAATACAATGGTTCATCGACTGTGCCGACCAATGCCGACACCTACACGGTCACGGCGGATTTTGTGCCTAATGACACCATCAACTATGCCACCCTTACCAGTCTTTCTGCAGGTAGCTTCACCATCGATCCGGCGGAGTCGGTCACCGAGGTGAGCTGTTCCGCGGGACCCTTCACCTACACGGGTTCGGCCATTACGCCGTGCACCGCGAACGTGACCGGTGCAGGCGGTTTGAACGAAGCGCTGACGGTGGGTTATACCGACAACCTCAACGCTGGACTGGCGACGGCGAGTGCGTCGTATCCCGGAGATGCGAATCATACGGGCAGCAATGACAGCAAGAACTTCACCATTGACCCGGCGGAGTCGATTACAGAGGTGAGTTGTCCGGCGAATGAAACCTACACGGGTTCGGCCATTGAGCCGTGCACCGCGAACGCGACCGGTGCAGGCGGTTTGAACGAAGTGCTGACGGTGGGTTATACCGACAACTTCAACGCTGGACTGGCGACGGCGAGTGCGTCGCTATCCCGGAGATGCGAATCATACGGGCAGCAATGACAGCGAGAACTTCACCATCGATCCGGCGGAGGTGCGATTACAGAGGTGAGCTGTCCGGCGAATGAAACCTACGACGGGTTCGGCGCGCATTGAGCCGTCGGCACCGCGAACGGTGACCGGTGCGGGCGGTTTGAACCAGGCGATCTGACGGTGGATTAACAGCCGACAACATCGACGCCGGGATGGGTCCGGGACGGCGAGTGCCAGTCGTATGCCGGGAGCAGCCTGGCGAACCACACGGGCACGCAATGACAGCGAGAACTTCACCATCGATCCGGCGGAGTCGGTCACCGACGGTGAGCTGTTCCGCGGGACCACTTCACCTACACGGGTTCGGCCATTGAGCCGTGCACCGCGAACGTGACCGGTGCGGGCGGTTTGAACCAGGCGCTGACGGTGGATTACACCGACAACATCGACGCCGGAACGGCGACGGCGAGTGCGATCGTATGCCGGGGATGCGCAACCACACGGCGCAGCAATGACAGCGAGAACTTCACCATCGATCCGGCGGAGTCGGTCACCGAGGTGAGCTGTTCCGCGGGACCTTTGACCTACACGGGTTCGGCCATTGAGCCGTGCACCGCGAACGTGACCGGTGCGGGCGGTTTGAACCAGGCGCTGACGGTGGATTACACCGACAACATCGACGCCGGAACCGCGACGGCCAGCGCGTCGTATGCCGGGGATACCAATCACACGGCGCAGCGATGACAGTGAGAACTTCACCATCGATCCGGCGGAGTCGGTCACCGAGGTGAGTTGTTCCGCGGGACCCTTCACCTACACGGGTTCGGCCATTGAGCCGTGCACCGCGAACGTGACCGGTGCGGGCGGTTTGAACCAGGCGCTGACGGTGGATTACACCGACAACATCGACGCCGGAACCGCGACGGCCAGTGCGTCGTATGCCGGGGATACCAATCACACGGCGAGCGATGACAGTGAGAACTTCACCATCGATCCGGCGGAGTCGGTCACCGAGGTGAGCTGTTCCGCGGGACCCTTGACCTACACGGGTTCGGCCATTGAGCCGTGCACCGCGAACGTGACCGGTGCGGGCGGTTTGAACCAGGCGCTGACGGTGGATTACACCGACAACATCGACGCCGGAACCGCGACGGCCAGCGCGTCGTATGCCGGGGATACCAATCACACGGCGAGCGATGACAGTGAGAACTTCACCATCGACCAGGCGGAATCAACCACCACGGTGAGCTGCCCGGCGAATGTGACCTACACGGGTTGGCCATTGAGCCGTGCACCGCGAACGTGACCGGTGCGGGCGGTTTGAACCAGGCGCTGACGGTGGATTACACCGACAACATCGACGCCGGAACCGCGACGGCCAGCGCGTCGTATGCCGGGGATACCAATCACACGGCGAGCGATGACAGTGAGAACTTCACCATCGATCCGGCGGACGCGACCGTCACGGTCACCGGTTACAGCGGCACGTATGACGGAGCGGCGCACGGCGCCACCGGGTCGGCAACCGGCGTTGGGGGCGTGGATCTGAGCGCTGGCCTGAACCTGGGCGCCAGTTTCACTGACTACCCCGGCGGGACAGCCAACTGGACATTCGACGGCGGCACCAACTATGACGACGAGAATGGTTCTGCGGCCATCGTGATCAACAAAGCGGCTGTAACGGCGACCGCCGGCAGCTACAACGCCCCGGTTGACGCCGGTGTCCACGCACTCTCGGCCTGCGTGGTGAGCGGCCCATACACCGGCAGCTTGATCTGTACCAACAATCCAACGGGGCCAGTCGGACCGGGCGCGGGCTACGGAACTGTCACTCCGGTGATCGCTCCGAACGGCAACTTCACCATCACGCTCGTCAACGGTTCGTGGAGCATCACATATGCCTTCACCGGCTTCTTCCAACCGGTGGACAACCTCCCGACCCGGAACTCCGTCAAAGCGGGCCAGGCGATACCGGTGAAGTTTTCCTTGAACGGCAATCAGGGTCTGGCGATCTTTGAGGCAGGTTATCCCAAAGCGCAAAACTTGACATGCGGCTCTGGCGCCAGCATCGACCCGATTGAAGAAACAGTAACAGCCGGTTCGAGTACTCTGACCTATGATGCATCTTCAGGTCGGTACCATTACGTCTGGAAGACCGACAAGTCGTGGGCGAATTCCTGCCGCAGGCTGTTACTTAAATTCATCGATGGGACAACGCAATCCGCTGACTTCGCATTTACAAAATAACCGAGTAGAGGTGTGAAGTTGGGGTCGGAGTAAAAACTCTGAGAGTTTTTACTCTGACCCCAATTTCGTGCAACCTGATGTAAAGTAGCCCGGTGAACCGCGTCTCGCCCGGCCAACCATCGGAAACCCCCGCCTGGATTATGCAAAACCCGGGAGAGGCAAAGCAGCCGTTGCCCGGGCTGGACCCGGACGAAATGATTCGCCATTTGCGGCAGTCAGGTATGTTCCTGCTGCGGGGGTTCGAAGTAAGCCTCGCCGTCTTCGAGGACTTTACCCGGCGGTTTTGCGATCGATTTCATGACGTCGGCACGCGCCAGGCCATTGAAACCTCAAACAGTGACGGATACACCTCGGAAGTACCCAAGAGCAACTTCAGCCTGTTTGCACACAGTGAAGGCGCTTACCGGCCCTGGCCACCTCCGCCGGATCTGTGCTTTTTCAATTGCGTCAAATCTCCCGGCAAAGCGGGCGGTCAAACCATGTTGGTCGATGGTGTAGCTTTTCTTGAGCGCTTGCCCCGAGAATTGGTGAGCGATTTGACCAGCAGGGGGTTATTTACCAGGCGAGATGGGATGAGACGCGGTGGCGCACCGAATTTCGGGTCAATAACCTGCAGGAACTCGATGCCCTTTTGGTTGAGCATCCACAATGCGAATACCAACTTGCAGGTGAGTTGATTGAGGTTCGGTGCCATGTAAAGGCAATCCAGGTTTCAATGGGTGGTGCACCCGCATTTTCCAATGGTTTGCTGGCACACCTGCCACATGTTTCCCACCCGCGATGGCAGGGCTTGAATGCTTACAGCAAGGGCACCAACCGGGTCTTTTTCGGGGATGGCGAAGAAATCCCCGAAGCTGTAATTCACCGGCTGATCGATATCCAGGATGAAATTGTCTTGAATCATGCATGGATGGACAACGATCTGCTGGTTCTGGACAACACGCGGGTCATGCACGGCCGGCGTAAGGCCGACGGCGATGGAGAACGCATTATTCGCAGCCGCTTCGGCTGGATCAGGCGCGGGCTTCCGGCAACTGGAAAACTGGATCCCGACAAGTTGAACTGGCAAAAAAAGGGCGCTGTGTAAGCGCCCTTTTTCAAAGCACCATCAGTGAAACATCAAGGCTTAAGCACCGTAACTTTTGTTCCGGTGACTGCCTGGGTAAAGATGACTGAGGCAGTTTTCTTGGAGAGACCGCTACGGGTGCAGATGTTCAAAGAGCAGCTCCCGCCGCCACTCACGGACCAGGTGCCCGTCAGGGTGAAACTGCTGCCCCTCGTGTCGGTCACCTTCGCAGTCCAGGTCTTGCCATTGTTGGTGGAACTTCCCACCAGCGTCGAGCCGCTGGTAACCGTCACGGATTTGGTTTCCGGGTCCGAAAGTCCGCCATTGTCAGTCACCGTCAGCGTCACAGAATACGTGCCACCAGCCGCATAGGTATGCGATGGGTTGGGCAGTGTTGATGTGCCGGTGTCACCAAAATCCCAGCTCCTGGAGGCAATCGATCCGCCGGGGTCCGTGCTGCTGTCGGTGAAGGTGCAGGCCAGACCGGTGCAGGCAAAGCTGAAGCCTGCAGTTGGGGGTGTGTTGCCACTGCTACCGCCGCAACCCGAGATCTTGAAGCTGCAGATACGGGTGTTGAAATCGAAGCTGCCGGTGGTCTCGTAGTACTCCTGGGTATACCAGAAGGTGCAGTCGTCGGTCGGGTCGACGCTCATCGACGAGTAGTCACCCCAGCGGTTGTACGAGTTGGCGGCCTGTGCTCCCGTCCCTGCAATGCAGGTGACCTCGCCGCCGGGCATCGTGCCCGCCGCGTCTCCCGCCATCCTGGAGGTGTAGCGTACCGACGGGAAGAGATTGCTGCCCGTGACGCTGTAGCCCAGCGCGATGTTACCGTCCCGGTCCTGGGCGATCGAACCCATCCAGCGCTCCAGACCGTCGGCCGGTGCGAACGTGCCGTCCTGCTGCCGGAACCAGCCGGTGGCGCCGTCGGCGCTGCGGACCTCCGCCCAGCGGATGCCGGCGCGTGCGCTGTCGGCATCCACCGTGGTGTTCAGCACCACCGAGCCATAAGAACCGAACCAGCGGTACGGGGCCCGGTACATGGTGAAGTACGGCAGGCTGTTGAGGTTTTCACCACCGTTGACCGGGCTGATATTGCCCAGGTTGCGGTTAAAATTCGTGCCTGCCACCACCAGGGGACCCTCGGTATAGGTGGAATTGGCGAGATTGGACCAATTGACGCACAGTTTGTGGTTCCGGTAGCCGTCACTCGACCAGGGCGAGTCGTCATAAGCCGCGTCGACCGCCGTCCAGAAGGTGGGGCAGGTGCCAGCCGGTGGTGGCGATCCCGCCAGGTGCGGTGGCAGTTGGCCCTCGATGCACTCGTTCGTGACGCAGGGGTTCTCGAACTTGATGAACTTGGCCGGCCCACCCACCAGCATTTGGTCGCGCTCCATGACCCCCGTGCCCATGAAACTGCTCGAAGTATTTGGGAAATCCCGGGTGGTAAAGGTGTAAGCGCTCTGTCCGCTGCTGCCGCTAGTGCCATCAGCCCAGACACCCAGCTTCGGGTAGTCGTTGTTGCGGCCTGGGGTGACGATGAAGGCATAGCGGTAATAGGGCCCCAGCGGGTCGCGGGTGGTCGAAACCGCCACGCACTGGATTCCTTCATCAATGGAGAACTGGCTGAAGACCCACCGCCCGGCCTGAGCGTCATAGAGCACGATGGGGTCGCCGTCGTTGTTGGTCTGGCAGTAGCCACCGAAGCCCGCCCAGAACGTGTTGCCGCGGTACGGGCCGGCGATCAGGCTGCCGCTGGCGTTAAAGACGCCCCAGATCGAATTGATGTACTGGATGAAAATGCGGTTGCCCGAAGCATCCAGGCCGATGTCGCCGTTGATGTCCGGCGGCACGACGCGGTAGCCCAAAATCAAGGCATTATTATCCTCCGATAGCCCTGGCGCGCTGACTATGGGTCCGGGGGTCGGGCCCAGTTGCGCGGGACCGGAGGCCTGCGACTGCACGCCCCCATCCGGCTCGGCCAGGTCGGGAAACCTGGCCGGCTTCACGCGTTGCTTGTTGGGGATCTGCCGGTTCCCGCCGCCTTGCCCCGGATTGTTGGGGGGCAGGTGGCTAATCCGCGGCGAGGTGTCGTGGTAAATCGCCTGTCCGACGATCTTCTGTGCGGGTTGCGCCCAGACCGGCGTGGCCAGGCTGGCGGTAATCAAAGCGGCTGAGGCCAATAAAGCGCCAGGGACAAATGCACGATGTTTCATAACGATTAGCTCTCCCTTGTTTGCATGACCGGTTTTAAAACCGGTCTCATTCTTGACCCGCAATAGTTTATACCCATAGTGAAAATTTTGAAGCAGCTAGTTACCGGACATTTTCCTGGGCTGTGACAGGTAACGCTGCAATGCGAGCCGGGTCTCGTCATGTATCCAGCCCCGCTCGAGCGCCTGCTGCGCCCTGGCAGTCGCTGCTGCGGGATCGAAATGGTCCATCGTGGTAAGCGCGGCCTTGGCCACACCGGGGTTGTTCGCGTACAGCAGCATGCTGAGTAGCTCGATGTCGGTAGACGCCCCAACCTGCAACAAGCCCCTTGCGGCGGTCCGGACCAGCCCCGGAACAAAAGAAGCCAGGTCGTACTGAGTGCCGTGCTGAATGATGACCTTGCGCAACTCTTCCGCCAGCCACGGCGAAGTCAGGTCCTGGGGCAGGTTCAGAGCAGATCGAAGGAGAAAATCGCGGTGTTGCGCGTCGAGTTGCGGGTCTTGCAGCACTTGCTTCAGCGACTCGATCTGCGCGGGGCCCATGATTGCTGTGAGATCATCCCGCAAGTACAGCTCGGCGATCACCAGTCCGCGACTGCGAAAATCCTCCCGTTGCATTTGCGCCAGCAGGGCGTCCAGTTGCTTCTGCGCAGTAACTGGCTCGGAAGACGAGCCGGTGGCGAACAGCAACCTGATCTCGGGGCTGTCCTCGAATACGGCAGTAGCGCCAAGCCCCATGATCTGGACCGTCGAAGGGCCATCCGGGTCCACTTCCCAGCCCTCTTTCGCGCGCAAGCTCTTGCGCATGCTGGTCCAGGCCACTACGTAGCTGCGGCCGGCCTCCACGTCGCCGAAGGTTGGTGTATCGGTGCGCAGCAGCACTTCATCCGGGGCTTTGCCGGACAGCCGTTCGCTGATGGAGAAAAGTATCTTGTTGGCTTCCGGCTTGCCCCTGGCCTCCGCGACCACTATTTGGATGCGTTTGGGAGCGCTCTGCAGCTCCTCGATCGGCGGACCGAGCCGCTTGGCGGCATCGGCCTCCTGCGTTGCTGCGAGCAGCAACAGTCCGGAAATCAGGCAGACACATTTTTGCATTCTTGAGCTCTCCTCAGGATCACCCTCTGGCAGTCGCTTCGGCAGGATCAGGGGGTCTCTAACGCAACATGCCGTTGAGGTGCGCTTCAAATAATCCACCCTTGCTGTCGGTCAGGCGGCACTTGGCCCGGGCAATCAGGGTTCCGCCCATCCACTTCTGCCGGTAGAAATCCATTTCCACCCGGATATTCTGCCCGTCGCGAATGACATTTCGGTAGGTGAACTTGCATTCACGCATCCATGATTCCCGGCCTTGGTTTGAGGCCGCCGCCTCATGCAGGTAAATATTGGCCAGTTGGGAAAGTATTTCCTGGGAGCAGAAATGCTCAGGTGAAAGCCGCCAGGATCGGTTGGCGAGATAAAGTAGGAAGTCATGCTGGCACGGGCGGTGAGCATATTACCGTCGATGGTGACTTCCTGGATCTTCCAGGATTCCTGCTTGACGCCTTTATCTATGTAAACCGAAGAAAGTGCTGCGATGTCCTCGTTGCCCAGTTGAGTGTGCGGTATATCGTTCATCAATAATTCCAGAATCAGGTATACTTAGTTCGCGGTTTAGGCTCGAAATGGATTCACCGTCGTTGTAAAAAACATCCCGTCCGCTAGACGAATTCGCCTCGTGGACATTATAGGCTAGAGTTCCACGAAACTCGGGAAAGGTAGCCAGGAGTATGGCGGCAATAGATCTCTCTGCGGACTCTTTCTTTTAGGATCCGTACCCCACGTATCAAAAGATGCGTGAACTCGAAACCTGCTACTGGCTGGAGAACCATGATCGCACCGGGTTTGACGGTGTCTGGATGGTTTCGCGCTACGCGGACGTAGTCAAGGTCCTGCGTAGTTCACAGGGCGCTTTGATTGACGTAAAAAGATGGTTCCCGAACCACAGTGGCACACATTTGATTACTCGCTACTTTTCACCGACCCGCCGGACCATACCCGTTTGCGGTCTCTGATCAGTGCTCCGTTCAGTAACGCGGGTGTAAGGCAATTGGAAGACAGCATCACGCATATTGTTGACCATTTTTTTCACCGGTGTAATCCATCAAGCTAACCAACTGATTATTTTGATTCCTTGATCTGAATATGGGTGCATTTTGCTGTATTTCTAACATGGAAATCTCCTCATGAAGCTTACACTAATTAAAATATGACGCCGCACTCACAGGCGGTGTTCAGTCATAATAATCAGCTGAAAGATTAAAGTCCAGCCATAGTCCATTACACTCCAAAATGAACCGGAAGAGACCCTGTCACTGGTCAGAGAATTGAGCCGTAGCCCAACTGGAGCGGCAACTTTCACTGGACTATATTGCATGTAAGGCATAAATAAAAAAGGGCGCTTGAAGCGCCCTTTATTGATTTTGGCGAGAAATAGCACTTACTTCACAATAATCGAAATACTGCTTCCTTGAGAATTACCGGCTTTATCAATCGCCTCTACAGTATAGGTGAAAGTACCTCTACCAGGTTTATTGGTATAGCTGGTAGTGCTGGTTCCCTATTCTGGTATTGTTACGTTTAATAGCGTAGTTCAGCAGACCGGAACCGGTGTCGGTTGATGCAAGCCATGAAAGATTCACAATCAGTTTTCTCGAGCTAACTGTAGCTTTCAGGCTTTCAGGCGCTGTTGGAGGCGTGCCGTCAACGATCACAGTAGCTGATTTACTGGTATTGGTATGACCTGATGCTGACGCCGTTACCGATTTGGTAAAGTTGCCTTCAGTGGCCGGTGCGCTTGTAGACCATGTAGCTGTGGTGGAGCTGCCTGCGCTTAGCGAATAAGAGCCTAGTGTTACGCCGTCACTGCTAGTTAATGTAAACGTGCTGGCGCTACAGTCTGATGTGTCCTTATTGCTTAAGCTAATGCTGTAGGTTAACGCCGCGCCCGGTTTGCTGTATTGAGTGGCGGGCGACATTGTCAATAGGGGTGTATTGGTGGTGCAGGTTGCGACAACTAGACCCCCGGTTGTTGCTGTCCCGGTGTTGGAATAGTTTGAGTTACCATTGCTGTTATAAGCCCTGGAAGGTATTTAGTTTATCGAAACGGTAACCCCAATGTCGCTATAGCTGGTTATGTTGCCGGCAGTAACGGCAAACTCAGTCCAGTTAATGCCGTCAACAGATCTTTCCAGCCGGAAGCCTGTTTCATTATTCGAATTATCTGACCAAGCCAAGCTTATTTCGGTAGCAGAGAACGCAACCGCTGTCAGATTACCAGGCGCTGCAGGCAGTGCAGTATTCGCCGGTGCCCTGAAGGCGGCAACAGTTTCTTTAGTATTGGTCATTGAGAGAGCATTGTTTTCGGTGGCCGTACCAGTGACCAGTCCGTTAGAAAGCGTTACGTTTGGATTTGAAAAATAGCTAACACGGGTGGTGCCGCCTGTGCAACGTACGACATAACCGTCCTGAAACCGCCAGTCTGGCATAATCTGTAGCCGTAAGAGTAACTGTACGCACCGGGAGAGGAAGTGTTAGCTCTGTCGTGTGCATCTCCCTGATTGTGTCCCAGCTCATGAGCGAATGAACTGTTAGAAAGGCAGGCATAAGTTGAATCATCATGCACTACGCTAAACGCATAAGGCGCAAATGACGTTGATACAGTCTGCATCACATAAGCGATACCGCAAGCATCGGCATCCGCAGTTATTAAAACGACCTGATCGGCCCCATAATGGTTGCGTAATGTATGAATTTCATCCATTTGACCATCATTAGCGCTGGTGAGATTAGTCAGGCTAACCGATATTTTGCCTGTTTCAACATAATTTATTTCGCCTATGTAGACAACATTTAGCTGCATATCAATGTTACTATTGATATAAGCCTGGTTTGCCATTGCTACCGCATTGGCTATTCTGTTTCAATACCGGTTTGTCCTGATGCATTGGCTTTGGCTTTCGGTGTATATACCACCATCAGATCTATAATTGTACCTGTGCCATCTGCGCTGGTAGTGTCGTCCTCAGTTGAGACGGAGCTTGGTGAGATTTGGCCGCCTGCGGCGATAAAATCCTCAATAGTTTTTGGCTGGCTGTGTGGCGGATTATTATCCGGGTTAACTTTGGTAATATCGTGCTTATCGTTGCCCTTGGTTTCGATTTCATATAAATCCTCGCCTATCTGAACGTTACCCGACATGGATTTGCCGCGAACCGTCAAAAACACTTCACTATCTTGTTCGCCTTCTACATGGCCAATCAGGTAGTATTGCCTTTTACATTGTCAATCATACGGTCGCGCACGGCAGTTATAACAGTATCGTCAAACAGATTAAGGGTTAGGGTATCGGACCAGAG
>CAWARM010000003.1:0-82013 GCA_963784425.1 uncultured Gammaproteobacteria bacterium | reverse complement strand
CTACCGGTAGCCCGGCCCGTTGTTTGTCGGCTGCCTCGCGAATGTTGCCGCGGTATGCATCCATCAAGCTGGACCTTGAGCCATTGAGCAGCGCTTCGTCGTAGCCCAGTTGCTTGATTTCCACCCCCATCGCATCGAGGATTTCCTGCTCGGAGTCATAACGCAGTAACAGCAAGTCTTCCTGTTGTTGCTTTACCTGCTGGGGAGTGTACAGAGGAGCGGTCCGCTGCTGTCCGGAACTGTCGCGCGGCAGTTCGACCGGCCCGGTCTTTTTGGCGTCGGGCGGTGGTGGTGGTGGGGGAGGCGGCGGTACCAGGGTCAGATCTTTCTGTTGCGTAACACCCTCGTTGTTCAATACATCGGCCTTCTTGTCCTGGAAATCCGGAGGCAGGGTCTCGCTGTAGTGGACTTCACCATTTTCATCCACCCACTTATAGACTTTTGCCTGCACACTGCCCGCCATGACCAGCCCTGTCGCCAGGAAAAGCAAGGACAGGATTCTCATATCAAACTCCATACTGCTCACGATAGCGATGAATGGCAGGGAGGTCGATATCGGCAGGGCAATGAGCTTCCAGGTAGCCGATCAGGTCATCCAGTGCGGCGATTGCCACGCAGGGAACACCGTAATCCCTTTGTACTTCCTGCACGGCAGACAGTTCCCCCTGGCCCCGCTCCTGGCGGTCCAGGGCGATGGCAACGCCGGCGACCACAGCCCCGGCTGCCTTTATGGCGAGGATGGATTCGCGCACCGAGGTGCCGGCGGAAATGACATCATCAACAATCAACACCCGGGCATGCAGGGGCGCACCCACGACGGTGCCACCTTCACCATGGTCTTTGACTTCCTTGCGGTTATACGCAAATGGCACGTTGCGTCCATGGTCCAGTTGCAAGGCCATGGCGGTGGCGGCAGCCAGTGGTATGCCTTTGTAGGCAGGACCAAACAGCATGTCAAATTCCAGCCCCGAATCGGTGATGGCGGCCGCATAGCAACTGCTAAGCTGCGCCAGGGATGCGCCATCATCAAAGCCGCCGGCATTGAAGAAATAGGGACTGATGCGCTCCGACTTCAGGGAAAACCTGCCGAAACGCAGAACGCCCTTGTGCAGGGCCAGTTGGAAGAATTTTTGCGTGTACTCTTTCATCGAAGAATCCCTTCCAGACAATGGCCAGTATATCCCGCCTTGGGCGAGCAAAGAACATCCGGTATGCTGGCCGCCAACATCCAGACCCTTACGCGAACCAGGAATCCATGAAGATCCCAACTATGAAAGTTATTACGCTGAACGCCAACGGTATTCGCTCTGCTGCCAGCAAGGGTTTTTTCGACTGGATGCGGGAACAGGACCCCGACCTGGTGTGTATTCAGGAAACCAAGGCGCAAGTTCACCAGTTGCAGGACGGGGTGTTTTTCCCTGAAGGCTACCATTGCTGGTATCACGATGCCCTCAAGCCGGGGTATAGCGGCACAGCCATTTACAGCCGCCACCAGCCAGACCGGGTGAACCATGGCCTGGGCTGGGACGTGATGGATCAGGAAGGGCGCTGGCTACAGGCGGATTTCGGCAAGCTTTCGGTGGTTTCGTTGTATTTGCAGTCCGGTTCCAGCAGTGAAGAGCGACAGGAGGTCAAGTTCCAGGCCATGGATTACCTGTTGCCGCGTTTGCGGGAATTGGCCGCCGATGGACGGGAGTACATTATTTGCGGTGACTGGAATATTGCTCACCAGAAAATTGACCTGAAAAACTGGCGCGGCAACCAGAAACAGTCAGGATTTCTGCCACAGGAGCGCGCATGGCTGGACGAAGTGTTCGGCACCGCGGGCTGGGTGGACGTATTCCGGCGCGTGGATCAGCGCGAAGAGCAATACACCTGGTGGTCTAACCGCGGACAGGCCTGGGCCAACAATACCGGGTGGCGCATTGACTACCATGTAGCCACCCCTGGCGTGGCTGGCACTGTTCGCTCAGTCTCGATTTACAAGGACCAGCGCTTTTCCGATCACGCACCGCTGATCATGGAATACGACTACAAACTTCCCGCGCGGAAGCGCCGGGGATGACGCAACCCGGGATGAGCAGATCCATAGTGAACGAGCCGGCGCCACTGCGCAATTGGCGGGAAATCCTGCTGAACCGGCGCATGCTGGTGTGCCTGTTCATTGGCTTCACCTCGGGCATGCCCTTGTACGTCCTCATCCAGCTGGTGCCCGCCTGGTTGCGCAACAACGGCGTCGACCTGGCAACCATTGGCCTGTTTTCCATGGTATCGCTGCCCTACACGTGGAAGTTCCTGTGGTCCCCGGTGATGGACCGGTTCAGCTGGCCGTTCCTGGGCCGGCGCAGGGGTTGGGCGCTGGTCACGCAGATCCTGCTTTTTTTTGCCATTGGCGCGTTCGGTTTCCTTGATCCCACCCATTCACTGGGCGTCATCGTGGTGCTGGTGTTCCTGGTTGCCTTGTTTTCGGCCAGCCAGGATATCGTCATCGATGCCTATCGCCGCGAGTTGCTGGCAGACGATGAGCTGGGCGCCGGCAATTCCATTTTCGTCAATGCCTACCGTATTGCCTCGCTGGTGCCCGGGGCGCTCGCGCTGATCCTGTCGGATCATGTGTCATGGAATGCGGTTTTCTGGATCACGGCAGCGTTCATGGGGGTTGGCATGGTCACCACGCTGATGATTCGCGAGGTCAGCGATGATGCTTTGGCGCCGCACTCCTTTCGGAGCGCGGTGGTTGACCCGTTCCGGGAATTTTTTTCGCGCGATGGCATGCGTGGCGGCTTGGCGATTTTGGCCTTCATGTTCCTCTACAAACTGGGTGACAACATGGCAGTGGCGCTGCAAACACCGTTCTATATCGACATGGGCTTCAGCAATACCGAGATTGGCTCAACCGCCAAGGTGGCTGCCTTGTGGGCATCGATTGCAGGCGGTCTGCTGGGTGGCGTGCTCATGCTAAAGCTTTCGATCAATCGTGCTTTGTGGATCTTCGGGTTCGTACAAATGCTTACTATTCTCGGCCTCGCCTGGCTGAGCACGGCGGGCCATACCCTGATCGGCCTGTTCGTGGTGATCAGCGGGGAATACCTGGGTGTCGGGCTGGGGACCGTGGCACTCCTGGCTTACATGTCGCGTGAGACCAGCCGGGCATTTACCGCTACACAATTTGCCTTGTTGTCCAGCTTCATCGCCATCCCCCGCACGTTTGCCAATGCCAGCACCGGCTTCTTGGTCGAAGCCATGGGATATACCCATTTCTTCCTGCTGTGCACGGTCGTGGCTGTACCGGGGATGCTGATGCTGCTGAAAGTGGCGCCATGGGGAAAATCGGGGTCAGAGAACCATTTCCCTGGCAGGCCTTGAACTAGAGCAACCGCGTCGTCGCGGGAAATGGTTCTCTGACCCCCGCCGTCACCTGTTCCTGTCAGCCTGCCCGTGGGCGGCCTGGTTTGCCTTCCGTCACCCGCCGCGTCAACGTCGCTTCAATCTGCCTGGCAAATCTTGCTGAACCGAGGACGTACCCCCGATTGGTCTTGCGCCTAATTTCTTCTATGGCGCTGACATCGAGGCTGCTCTGGCACAGGTCCCGATATCTGTCAGCACGGTCTTGGGCGTTTCTGCCAACAGCAAGGAATAACTCGTGATCTTCGATCAGCGGGTCCGTGCGCACGTTCACATGGTGGCCAAAACTGGACCAGGGGTAGTCTCCTGGTGAATCCACGATACCTGATCTCACCGGATTGAGCTCTATGTAGCGGTAGCAAGCTAGGAGGTAACGTTCACTGTCGATCAGGGTAGAACGGTAACGTCCTTCCCAGAGCGAACCGGTGCGACGATACTGGTCATTGACATAACGGACGTATCGCCTGCCCAACGACTGCATCATGATCGCACCGCTCCCCGCGTGATTTCCTGTAACCAGCAGGTGAACGTGATTGGTCATCAACACATAGGCGTGAATACTGCAGTTGGCCTTTTTTCGCGCCAGGTTCAGAAATTGCAGATATACCAGGTAGTCGGTGTCAGCAAAAAAGCATGCGCTTCGATTGACGCCGCGCTGAATGACGTGTTGAGGTATGCCGGGTAAATCGAGCCGCGCCCTTCGTGCCATGTCACCCTCCTGTGCCCCCTCCTGTGCTTGACGAGAAGGATGTCACAGGGTGGAAGTGCGGCGTGTAGGATTGTGCCCCGAACCGGGGTCCAAACCGGGGTCAGAGAACCATTTCCCGGAAATAGCATGAGCAAAAACAATCGTCGCGCCGGGAAATGGTTCTCTGACCCCGGCTCCTCCAAAACAATCGTCGCGCCGGGAAATGGTTCTCTGACCCCGGTTCACCCCGGCTCAAGCGGCAAAACGTGATTGCCCCACGTCAAAAGGCATGCGAATAGTGCCTTCCTTTGGCACTAAAAGCCGCTACACTTTGCAGTCCCCCAATTTGTTTCAGATCAGATCATGGCAGAGTTCATTGCACCGCTGGATACCATCCGTTCGCAGTTAAACCACGTTGCGCGCGTGCACGGTGTGTTTGGGCTGCAAGCCTTTGCTGAAATTACCGATGACCTGGTAGAAGCTGTGCTCGATGAAGCAGCAAAATTTGCCCAGCGGGTACTGGCGCCCATCAACCAGTTGGGCGATCGCCAGGGGGCACAGTGCAATGCCGGTCAGGTTACGGTGCCCAAGGAATTCAGCCAAGCATACCGGCAGTTCGTGAACAGCGGCTGGCCTGCACTTGGCGTCAATCCGCAAGCTGGGGGTCAAGGCTTCCCGGAACTGGTGGTCGCGGCGGTGTACGAAATGTTCAGTGCCGCAAACCTGGCATTTACCCTGTGCACCAAGCTGACCCAGGGCGCTGTTCACTCCTTGCAGGAGCATGCCGGCGAGGACGTTCAGCAACGCTACGTCGAGCCCCTGGTCAGCGGGCGATTTACCTCATCGATGGATCTCACTGAACCTTCGGCCGGGTCCGATCTGGGGCGGGTTACCACCCTGGCAGTCCCGGCAGGTGACCACTACCTGGTGCGCGGCCGCAAGATCTTTATCACCTGGGGTGATCACGACATGGCAGAGAACGTGATTCACCTGGTGCTGGCGCGCACACCGGGCGCAGCGCCTGGTTCACGCGGGCTGTCACTCTTCCTTGTGCCAAAGTTTTTATTAGATTCCCAGGGAAACCAGGGCTCACGCAATGACATGCAGGTGCTGTCGATTGAGCACAAGCTGGGCATTCACTGCAGCCCGACCTGCGTGATGAGTTATGGCGACAAGGGTGGCGCCGTCGGCTACCTGGTGGGCGCCGAGGGCGCAGGCCTAAGCGCCATGTTCACGATGATGAACCACATGCGTCTGGGTGTGAGCCTGCAGGGCGTCGGTATAGCAGCACGTGCCTACCAGGACTCGGTTGGCTACGCGCGGGAGCGCGTGCAGGGCCACATTGCCGGACGCGGCGAGACAAAAATCATTGAGCACGGCGATGTGCGCCGCATGTTGCTGAACATGCGGGCGTTGACACTGGCCGCACGCGCCATAATGCTGGAAGCCGCCGCTGCCCTCGATGTGCACGCGCATGGCGCCGATGCTGACAGCAAAAGGAAATATGGCTTGTATGCCGATCTTCTGACACCGGTAGCCAAAGGGTGGTGTACTGAAGTTGCCCAGGAAGCAGCTTCTCTGTCGGTGCAGGTCTTTGGCGGCATGGGCTACGTGGAAGAAACCGGCGTCGCCCAGCACATGCGGGACGCACGCATCCTGCCCATTTACGAAGGAACCAACGGTATCCAGGCCCTGGACCTGGTGGGGCGCAAACTGCTCAAGCAGGGCGATGCCACCCTGCGTGGCATCATCGAAGAAATACGGCAGTTGTCAGCCAATCTGCCCGAAGGAAACGTGCTTGAAGCCAGGCGCCTGCTCGCCGGCGCGGATGCACTGGACAGCGCCACTTCGTGGCTGCTTGAGCATTCAGCCGATGATCCCAATACCGTAAGTGCGGTCGCATTCAACTACCTGATGCTCACGGGCACCGTGGTGGGTGGCTGGTTACTGACGCGCCATGCCGTCGCGGCAAAAATGAACGGAGAGAAAGGGGCGGAAAGCTACGTGCAGACTGCGCGTTTTTATCTTGAGCAGATCATGCCCAGAGCGCAAACCTATGCTGCAGCGGTGGAGACCGGCGGGCTGAGTATTATTGATTTTCCCGAAGCGATGTTCTGAAAGTGAAGCAATATTCTCAGAAATCTTAGTATTAGCCCCTGACTTCCGTGCCAAAGGGCAATAAAGCCAGGCGCGTCATCTTGAGGTGTTGTGCCGCCAGTGGCAGGCCGATGATGGTGATGGCAAAGGCCAGCGCCATTACCAGGTGAAACACAGCCAGGCTCAGGCCCAGTCCCGGCACAAGAATCCAAAGGATGTTCATGATCACCGCCAGCGCGCCGCTGGGCGGATCATTTTCCCGCACTTCGCTGCCAAAAGGCGCTACGGCCAAGCCTGCCAGCTTGAAACACTGGAAGCCAAACGGGATGCCAATGATGGTCAGGCACAGCAGGATGCCGCCGAGGACATAGGCCAGCACCACGATAAAGCCGCCAAAGATAAGCCAGATGATGTTAAGAAGCAGGTTCACGCCCACATACTAGCAAATCCCGCTAACAGTCGCTTCAGTCGTAAACCACCGTATCGATGATGGCCTGCATGTCCCGGACGCCACGTTGGAAGGCATCGACGCTGACGCGCTCATCGTTGCCGTGAATGCGCAGCTGCTCGCTCTCGGGAACGACCACCGGGTCGAAACCGTAGCTGGCGATGCCGGCATCGCGGGTGAAGTGGCTGTCGGTGAAGCCGGTCCCAACTGACGGGTTAACCGTCGCGCCTGCGTGCTGTTCGGCGATTACCGCTTCGATAGCCTGGTACAGATCAGTGTTGGTAGGCGACACCGCTGGCGTGAAGGCCATGATGACCTCCACTTCCACCCCGGTGCCATCCAGCAGGTTCCGCACGTCCTGCACCAGCGCCTCGGCCGGCCGGTCGGGCAGCATGCGGCAATCAACTTCCGCCCAGGCCTCCGGCGGCACCACGTTGATCTTGTTGGAGCCCTCCATGCGCGTGATGGTGCAGGTGTCGCGGGTTAACGCGTGCAGGAAAGGCGATTGTGCGCGCAGTTTGTCGAGAAATCCCGGCTGGCGGATAGCGCTGGCCATGTCCCGGTAGGATTCAGCCCACTCTTCGCTGGCATCCGCCGCCATGGTGGTAAACATGGCGTCGACCTCCGGCAGTATGCGTGCCGGGAATTCATGCTCACGCAAGCGGTTCAGCGCCTCGACGATGCGCGTCACGGAACTGGTTGCGTTGGGCATGGAACCGTGGCCGGGAGTGTCCACGGCCTTGAGGTGCAGCCAGACCGGCACCTTTTGCGTGACCTCGACACTGAAAGCGACTTTGCCATCGCGGTCGGTGCCGCCATCACCCTCATTGATCAGGATGCCGGCGCCGGCGAAGATTTCCGGATGTTCCTTCAACAGCCAGCCTGCGCCATAGCTACCCCCGGCTTCCTCATCGGCCGTGGCGACCAGCACCACGTCACGGTTGAGCGGCAGGCCGGCACGGTGCAGGCTGATGAATGCGGCAAGCTGGGAGATACCAGTGCCTTTCATGTCCAGGGCTCCACGCCCCCACAGGTAACCATCGCGGATTTCACCGGACAACGGATCGGTAGTCCAGTATTTCGGGTCGGCCGGAACCACGTCGGTGTGCTGCAGCAGTATGAGCGCCGGCTTGTCACCACCCTTGAGCCGGGCCCACAGGTTGCCACGCCCTGGCGCGCTCTCGGCAGATTGCCAGGAAATGCCTTCGGCGGTGAGGATGGCGCCCAGAAAGTCGACTGCCCGGGACTCATTGCCCGGCGGATTCACAGTGTCAATGCGGAGGTAAGCCTGCAGCCAGGCTAGGGCCTCCCGGTCAACTGGAACGGCTTGCGCTGGTTCAGCCCGGAGGGCTGGAGCAAGCAGTAACAAGGCAAGGAGCGCAAGGGGTTTTAGTGGCAAAATGGGCACCTCATCAGGGTTGGCCGGATTCGGGGGAGTGTAGCGTGCTTTGCCCCACTCCGCTGGGTCAGGCCGGATCGAAAATTTCACCCAGCAATACCGGTTCACGCGCTCCGGTGATGCGGCGTGTGTCCAGCGCCCTGTTGGCAATGCGTTCACGCGCCAGCCAGGCAAACAGGATGGCCTCCACCAGGTCCGGGTCTATGCCGCTATCACTGGCGCTGTCGTTGGTCCGGCCCACCCGGGTACCCGGCAGCAAGCGCTGCAAGCGTTCGAGCAAATCCAGGTTGTGCACACCACCGCCGCAGACCAGTAGCTCGCTGGCCCCACTGTCGCTGACAGCGGCTGCCACGGAGCGGGCAGTCAGTTCGCTGAGCGTGGTCTGGATGTCCCTGGCGCCCGGTAGAACGTTCTGGTTGGCGTTCATCCCGGTTCCCGTGCTGTCATCGCCGGACCTACGTTCCGCCATGTGCTTGTACAACCAGGCAATGTTGAAGTACTCCACACCAGTACTCTTGGGTGGCGACAGAGCAAAATACGGGTCGGCCAGCAACAGTTCCAGCAAGTTCTCGTCTGCCGTGCCGCCGGCAGCCCATAGCCCGCCATCATCAAAGTCGCTGCCCTCGTGTTTCTTTACCCAGGCATCCAGCAGGCAATTCCCCGGACCGGTGTCGTAGCCGCTGATCATGCCGTCGGCGGCAAGCACCGAAAGATTGGCAATACCGCCAATGTTGAGCACCGCACGCACACCTTTCGTGGGCATGAGCAGGGCACCGTGCAACAAGGGAGCCAGCGGCGCTCCCTGGCCTCCGGCGGCAATGTCCGCCTGGCGAAAATTACCCACCGTGGGAATGCCGGTGAGGTTGGCGATGAGCTGGGGCCTGCCGAGCTGGATGGATTCCGGGTTCTTACCAGTGGGGTGGTGCCACACCGTTTGCCCGTGGGAACCGATGGCGATCACATTCTTGGGTTTGATGCCCGCCTGATCGAGCAAGGCCCATACCGAAAGGGCAAACACCTCCGCCAAATCCTCGGTCACCATCGCCATTTCGTCTTCGGCGGGCCGGATGCGGCGGTCTATCATTTTGCGCAGCGTGTCCTGGAGTGCTGCGGGATAGGCTACACAGTGGGAAGCGATGACCTTGGGCTGATTGTCGCTGAAATGCACCAAAACTGTATCGACACCGTCCCGGCTGGTGCCGGATAACATGCCGATAAAAAACCTGTCTTCACTGCTGTTGCGCATACAGCGATGCCGACTCCAGTCTGCTGAGCTGGGTCAACATGGGAGCAGCTCTTAGCTGAAAGTCCAGCAGTAACTCCGGGCCCAGTGGCTCCACTTTGGGCAAGGGCACAGTCCGCGGATCCCGGTGTACGCCGTCCAGCACGAACTCGTAATGCAGATGCGGGCCCGTTGCCAGACCAGTCGAGCCAACATAGCCGATGGTCTGGCCTTGTTTCACTTTCTGGCCTTGCTTTACGGCACGTTTGGAAAAATGCAGGTACTTGGTCACGATGCTGTTGGAATGCTGGATGAACACATGGTTTCCGTTGGCAGCTGAGTAAGCGGAACGAATCACGGTGCCGTCGCCGGCCGCATAGACTGGCGTGCCCGGCGGTGCAAAGTAATCAATACCGTTGTGTGGCCGGATGCGCTTGAGTATCGGGTGCATGCGTTTGGGGTTGAATACGGAGCTGATGTAGGAAAAATTCAGCGGCGCGCGCAGGAATTCCTTGCGCATGTTGCGGCCGTCCGGTGCGTAATAGTCCGCAATCTCGCCGTTGTCATACCAGATGGCCTGGAACCGTTCGCCCTGGTTGATGAAGGTGGCGGCGAGGATTTTTCCGTCGCGCAAAAACTCACCATCGCGGAAGATTTTTTCGTAGACCAGCATGAAACGATCACCGTCGCGTATGTCCAGCACAAAATCAATGTCCCAGCCGAAAATATTGGCCAGTTCCAATATCATCTGGTCTTTGAGGCCAGCCGCGCGCGCGGCAAGAAACAGCGAGGAATTGATCACGCCCTCAGCCTGGGCAATTTCGCGGGTGATCTGGCGTTGCTGCATTTCGGTAATCAGGTCCCCGCCTTCGCGGCGAACCAGCAGGTAGTGTTCTTCGTCGATGGGATAACGCATTTCGGTCATCTCACCACTGGGGTCGCGGCGGAATTCAAATACGTCACCGGGCTTGATGTGGGTGAGTTGCCGAGTCGCGTCACCCAGGTCCAGCATGCCTTGCAGCAGGGCAATGCTGAAGCCTTGCTGGCGAAATATGGCATCAAGCGTCTGGTCGGGCTGGACCGTCACTCGTTCCCAGCTCTGCGCATCATGGTGCATACTGGCGGGACCAACGGAGGCAATGGGTTGCTGCGGCAGGTCAAGTTCAATCACCTGGGTGTATGGATTGGCCGGTGAATGGTCAGGCGCCCTGAGAATGACCAAAAACAGGCTAAACACGATCAGTGTTCCTGCAAACAGTGCAAGCTTTTGGCGGGTAATGAAGTGATGCAACTTAATCGCCTGTTTTTCTTCCATATTCACAATTCTTTATTGTTCCCAGGCGTGTTGAGTTTTGAATTGCGCCAGGCCGGGGTTGCCGGCTGGGCCCGCATACCTTATCGGCAGCCGGGTCTCCGGTCAAACTTTTCCGGCAAATGTGCCAGGCCCCCCGGGCCCGCAAACATTCAACTGGAGCCGGGGCCGGCAAACCCATAAAATGCCCGAACCTGCGCAGAGAATATCCAATGACTGACATTAATCAAGCACTGGGCCTTTTAACCCGGGGCACAGATGAGATCACCAAGCTGGAGGAGCTGGAGGAGCGGCTCAGGCTCAGACGCCCGTTGCGGGTGAAAGTCGGTTTCGATCCGACCGCACCCGACCTGCACCTTGGGCACACGGTAATCATCAACAAGATGCGCCAGTTCCAGGACCTGGGGCATACCGTCATTTTCCTGATTGGCGATTTCACCGGCATGATCGGCGACCCTACCGGCAAGAACGTCACGCGCAAGCCGCTGACCGAGGAGGAGATCCAGAAGAACGCGGAAACCTATGCACAGCAGGTATACAAGGTGCTGGACCGGGAAAAAACCGAGGTGCGGTTTAATTCGGAATGGTTCAGGGAACTCGGAGCCGACGGCATGATCAGGCTCGCCGCCCAGTACACGGTGGCGCGCATGCTGGAGCGTGATGATTTTGAAAAGCGCTTCCGCGAACAGCAACCCATAGCGATACACGAGTTTCTTTATCCCTTGTCACAGGGCTACGACTCGGTGGCGCTGAAGTGCGATGTCGAGATGGGCGGCACCGACCAGAAATTCAACCTGCACGTTGGGCGCCACCTGCAGCAGCATTTCGGCCAGGCGCCGCAGGTCATCATTACACTGCCCTTGCTGGAAGGCCTGGATGGCGTGCAGAAAATGTCCAAATCCCTGGGTAACTATGTCGGCATCACCGATGCTCCGGGGGAAATGTTTGGCAAGCTGATGTCCATTTCGGATGTCCTGATGTGGCGCTACTTTGAGCTGCTCAGTTTCCGCAGTAATAAAGAAATTGCCGGGCTCCAGGCCGAAGCGGCTGGCGGGCGCAATCCGCGCGATATCAAGTTTCTGCTGTGCGAGGAAATCGTCGGGCGTTTCCATGACCGCGAGGCGGCCACTGCAGCGCGCGAGGAGTTCGTTGCGCGCTTCCAGGGTGGAGCGATGCCGCAGGACATCGAAATCCGCACGCTGGATTCCGGCGGCAAGGGTATGGGTATTGCAAACGCCCTGAGCCAGTGCGGGCTTACCTCCAGCAATTCCGAGGCATTCCGCCAGATTGCCCAGGGTGGAGTGCGCATCGACGGGGTGAAAGTCAGTGATCGTACACTCACGCTACCGGTGGGTTTCAGCGGGATATTGCAGGTCGGGAAACTGAAGTTTTGCAAAGCCCTGGTTACATGATTACCTTGAGCCAACTGGAGCCTGCATGAAGCAACTGGCAGATATCGACTGGAACAGCTGGAAAGCCAGGGACCTCGCCACGCTGGTGTTCGTGGTGCGGGACGATGAAATCCTGCTGATCGACAAGAAAACCGGCCTTGGCAAAGGGAAAGTGAATGGCCCCGGCGGCAAGGTCGATCCCGGTGAAACTGCGGAGGCCTGCGCCGTGCGGGAATGCCATGAAGAGCTGGGTATTACCGTATCCAACCTGGAATATTGCGGTGAACACCGATTCCAGTTTGTTGACGATTATTCCATTCATGTCTGGGTGTATCGCACCCGGGATTATGCTGGAGAACCCGTTGAAACCCGCGAAGCCAAACCGCTGTGGGTCGCGCTTGATCAGATTCCTTACGAGAAAATGTGGGAAGATGATCGCCTGTGGCTACCCATGGTGTTGCGTGGCGAACGATTCCAGAGCCGCTGGATTTTCGATGGTGACACCATGCTCGACCATGACATTCAAGCCGATGGCCGTAATGAATCCTGGGCCTCGCCTGATCCTGATTTCTTCTGCAACAAATATCCGGAGTAAAAACATGCGTGCTCATTCTTTGGTCCTCGGTTTGCTGCTGCTGGCATCTGTGCAGCAAGTGACGGCACAGGAAAATAAAACCGATCTGGCGGCCAGTGCACGCCTGCTTGCACAAAAGGCGCTGATTATTGACACGCACATCGATGTGCCCTATCGCCTGCATGAAGGCTGGGAGGATGTGACCGTAGCAACCCCGGACGGTGATTTCGATTACGAACGGGCCAAGCGGGGCGGGCTGGACGTCCTCTTCATGTCGATTTACACCCCCGCTGAAATGGAGGCCACCGGTGGCAGTTTTCAGCTGGCCAACGAACTCATTGACAGTTCGGAGGCCCTGGTCGGCAGGGCGCCAGACAAGTTCATGATGGTCCACAATACTGCCGATGCGGAAAAAGCCAGGCAAAAAGGCCTGATCGGGCTGGCGCTGGGCATGGAAAACGGCTCGCCGATTGAGGACAAACTGGAAAATGTGCAATTCTTCTACAACCGCGGCATTCGCTACATCACCCTGGCGCATGCCCTGAGCAACCACATCTCAGACTCCTCCTACGACACCAACCGCCCATGGCATGGCCTGAGCCCGTTTGGCCGCAAAGTGGTGGCGGAAATGAACCGGGTCGGCATCATGGTGGATATTTCCCATGTATCCGACGAAGCCTTTTACCAGGTGCTGCAGATTACCAAGGTACCGGTGATTGCCTCGCATTCGTCGGCGCGGTTTTTCACCCCCGGTTTCGAGCGCAACATGAGTGATGACATGATCAAGGCACTGGCCGCCAATGGGGGTGTCATCCAGATCAACTTCGCCTCCAGTTTCCTGACCAAGGTGGCCAGGGACTGGTCCGACACCATGGACAAGGCGCAGAAAGCATGGCTGGCGGAAACCGGTAATGCCGCCGACAGCGCGGCAGCCAAGGACTGGGAGAAGTCTTACCGGGTGGGGCAACCGTTTCCCTATGCTGCCATCTCAGACCTGGCTGATCATTTTGATCACGTAGTGGAACTGGTCGGCACGGATCACGTAGGCATCGGTTCGGATTTTGAAGGCGTGGGTGACAGCCTGCCGGTGGGGATCAAGGATGTGTCATTTTATCCGGCGCTGATCGAAGAATTACTGCGGCGCGAATACACCCCGCAGCAGATCGAGGCCATCCTCGGCGGTAACCTGATGCGCGTGTGGCGCGCGGTGGAGCAGGCAGCGGCCAAGCCTTAGCCCGGGTCAAGCCCGGGTCAAGCCCGGGCCAAGGCCCTAACTCTAACCCGGGCCCGGCAGGTCTGCAGGCTGGTCGATATCGGCCAGTACGCCCCGGTCCTCCACTACCATCGGATCAAGCGCGTCACGGTGGCAAAGAATAATGCCGCTGGCGCCCTTGTCTCCCTGCAAGGCTTCGAGCTCTCCACGATAGCCGTAATGGAAGATAACTGGATGCCCGCGCACCATTGATCCGGCCAACTGCGGAAATACGATGGGTGCACTCTTCGAGCTGTGCCGGAAGTGTTGCACCAGCCTGCCAACCGTTGCGCTTTGTATAAACGGCATGTCGGCCAGGGCCACCAGTACGTCGCAACCCGGGGGCAGTTGCCGCACTGCATCGGCCAGTGAACACCCCATTCCCTCTTCCGCCCTGGGTGCCCGCACGTAGTGAATGGCGGCGGCGGAATTGCTCCTGGGCCAGCTATCGTCGATCACGTCATCGGACCTGATGGCGATGTATAACTCATCTACGTGCCCGGCCAGGGCAGACACAGTGGCCTGGATCAGGGAAGTGCCCGCAGGGGTCAGGGCAAAACGCTTGTCGGAACCGAAGCGGCGGCTGGCACCCGCAGCAAGAACGATGGCCAGAAGTGGAGTAACAACTGGGGTCAGAGTAAAAACTCCTTGGTCATGTTCAGCATCTATGGGCTTGCTCGCGGAGTTTTTACTCTGACCCCAATTGTTCAGAGCGGGCACGCAAACTCCGTTTGCGGGTAATGTCAGCCAGAATGGACAGTGCGATTTCAGCCGGTGTTTTACTGCCGATAGGCAGGCCCACCGGTGCATGTAGTGCCTCGAGTTGCTGCTCGGAAACATCCAGCAACAACATGCGTTTGCGGCGATTGTCGGAGGTCCGTTCAGACCCCATGGCGCCGATGTAAAACGCATCGGTCGTGAGCGCCTCCATTAAGCCCATGTCGTCAATTCTCGGGTCGTGGGTCAAGGCCAGTATGGCGGTGTGATTGAGTGCAGGTTGCGCCCGGATGACATCGTCCGGCATGCCCTGGATCAGCTTCACGCCCTCGATAGTCCATTCTGCAATCAGCTCGGGACGGGGGTCACATACGATGATTTCATAGTCCAGCAGCGTGGCCATCCGGGCCACCGCCTTGGAGACCTCGCTGATTCCAATCAGGAAAAGGGTATAGCCTGGCCCAAGAAAATGACGAAACCGGCCCGGTTCGTCAAGCACACAATCTGCCTGCAATTGTTTGTGCTGCTGTTCCGTGAGCTCAGCGCTGTCCAGCACGTGCGCCTGGTAGGGATCAATCACCACCTCCCGGAATACCGGCTTGCGGGCATCAAGTGCCCGGGATAGTGCCCGGAACTGGCTCAGCGCTGCATCAACGCCGGGTTGTGAAGATTTCGCAGTGTCACCGGACAGGCACTCCACGGCTACTTTCAACTGGCCACCACAGGGCAGACGCAATCGCGCTGCCTCTTCGGGCGCCGCACCAAAGATGGCGATCCCGCATTGGCCTGGCTGCGAGCAGTTCAGGCCATCTGCAAAACCCTGCAGAGTTCGTGCGACCAGGTCCTCTTCGACGCAACCTCCCGACAAAGACCCGGCCCGGGACCCCCGCTCGTCAAAGGCAAACAGGGAACCACGTGGCCGTGGCGAGGAACCCCAGGTTGACAGAACCGTGCACAGCCAAACCGTGCGCCCGGCTTCCAGGCGCTCAAGGACAAATCCAATGACTTCTTGGTCGGCGTTCTTATATGTCATCATTTGTGGAATGATAGGGCATCTTATCTGCGTCGAATAGACGTGAGTATCAATTGACATTGGGTGGTGCGTAGATGAAGAACAATTGGGGTCAGAGTAAAAACCCCTCAACAAATGTCGCCAATGGTTGGCTCGCTCGCGGAGTTTTTACTCTGACCCCAATTGTTCTCGCAAGCTTGCTGCTTTGCTTCCTTTGCATACAGGGAGTATGGGCGCAAGCACAGGCTCACACGCCAGTCCAGGCAGGGGCGCAGTCAACACGCGACGTTGAAGTGAGTGTTGTGGTTTATGACATCGACGCAGTCAACAGCGTGGCTGAAAGCTTCGTGGCGAATTTCTACATGGAGTTTAGCTGGATGGACCCCAGCCTGGCGCACCCCGGGCCTGACTCCACCAGTCGCGACCTTGAAGATATCTGGCATCCGCGTATCCAGATACTCAATGAACAGAACCTGGTCAGGACCTTTCCGGAATCGGCGGAAATTCGCCCGGATGGCGAAGTCATCTACCGCCAGCGGGTGTGGGGGAGCCTGTCACAGCCACTGGTATTGAACGAGTTTCCGTTTGATTCACAAAAACTGGAAATCATCTTGATCGGCACGGAGTTTGGCAGCACGCGTGCCCGATTCATCATTTCCCCCCACACGGCGGTTGCGGAACACCTGACCATTCCGGACTGGGCCGTCACCGATTGGGATTTTTCTGCAGTTGAGCTGCCCATCAGCCACAAAACGCCATCCATTCCCGGCATGGTCTTTTCGCTGGATGTGAAACGCGATTACAGTTTCTTCACGCTGAAAGTCATTTTTCCACTGATTCTCATCGTGGCGATGTCCTGGCTGGTGTTCTGGATCGATCCCGGCCTTGCCTCGACGCAGATCAGCGTGGCAATAACGGCCATGCTGACTCTGATCGCTTACCGTTTTGCGATCGGTGACATGGTGCCAAAGCTCGCCTTCCTGACCAGCCTGGATTATTTCGTCCTCGGTTCCACCATATTGATTTTTGTCAGCCTGCTGGAGGTGGTCTATACCGCGTACCTGGTTGGTCGGGATCAACTCACCCGGGCGCGGTCAATAGATGTCATCTGTCGCTGGTTGATGCCTTTATTGTTTGTTGTCATGGTGTTGGAAACCCTGGTGCTGCGCATCGGCATCTGACAGGCCTGGCCGCAAATGGTGCACCGACGACAAATCCAGATGACGCTGGATTCCTGCGATCTCGTCCTCGCGCCGGTGGGTCACATACAGCAGGGTGGACTCAGACCCCGCAGCGAATTCACCCAATAGCCTGAGTACCTTAATACGGTTGTGATCATCCAGCCCCTGGCAGGGTTCGTCCAGGATCAGCAGCGGGGGGTGCTTGATCAACCCCCGGGCAATCAGCAGCATCCTCTGCTCGCCATATGAAAAGTGTCTTAGCGGCCGGTCTGCGCGGTCCTGCATCCCGAGGTAATTCAGCCATTGATCAGCCAGGTCCCGCTGCATCGGGGAGACCGGGTCGTATACGCCGATGGAATCAAATAACCCGGAGAGTATGCACAGCCGTGCACTGACAGAGACCCGGTAAGCCAGTTGCAGATCCGGGGAAATAATGCCCACTTTCTGCTTGATGTCCCAAACGCTCTCACCGGTTCCCCGCCTGCGCCCGAAGAGACTGATGTCATTGCAATAGGCTTGCGGGTGGTCGCCGCTGACCAGGTTCAGCAAGGTCGTCTTGCCGGCCCCATTGGGCCCCGTGATTTTCCAGTGCTCGCCCTGGTTCACCTGCCAGCAAAGGCCATTGAGGATGACTTTTTCCCCGTAGCGAACCGTGACCTTGTGCATCTTCACCAGGGGTGAATTGCCTGGCACGCGCACGCGGTCCGGAGGTGGCCCGGGAATCGCCCTTTCGCTGGAATATTTGGGGTCAGAGTAAAAACTCTCGGAGAAATCTATAGGTTCTGAGCCTGGCCGAGGAGTTTTTACTCTGACCCCAAATATTTCGTGCTGCTGCCATTCTTCCCTGCTGCCGGCAAAAATCAGGCTGCCATCGCGGAACACACCTACATGAGTATGCTCAGGCAATAAGTCGCTTCGCCGGTTCAGCATCATCAGCAGCCCTTGCCCGGAGCGGATCAGACCACAAATAAGTTTGCGCATGGCCGTTGTCGCCGCCACATCCAGTCCGTCGAAGGGTTCGTCCAGCAGCAGCACGGGCGGCTGGGCCAATATGGCGCGGTAAATCAGCGCGCGGCGCATTTCCCCGGTCGACAGGGTGCGGATGCCCTGGTCCAACAAGCCAAAGACTGCATCGTCCGCAAGGAGCATGGGCAGAGGTTGGTGCGGCGATTCCAGGCCCAGGAAGCGATACAGGGGTGTTCCGGTATCAACCCGTCCGATGAAGTTCGAATCATCCTGCCTGATCTCTTCAGCCATGATTCGTTCCAGCGCTTCGAAGGAGACGCTACGGGCGGTCTTTCCAGCGCGCGCTTCAACCAGTTGCATGAAGCTGGTTTTTCCCGAGCCGTTGTCACCCAGGAAGACCCAGTTCTCCCCGTGTCTCCAGGTCCAGTTAATAGGGGATAACGCAGGACTCCACCTGCCTGGCGGAAGAACTTCGTTCTCGAGTTGCAAGACGGTTGGCTTTACCGGCATTTGCTGCGCCTTCCCGGCACGTGAGGCCTATCGGGCTTTTGCTGCTGTGACCTGCATTTCCACACGGTAGTGTGGTGATGCCAATTTGGCCTCGACGGTAGCGCGCGCGGGTTTTGCATCGACAGGAATCCAGCGGCTCCATTCAGTATTCATTGCTGCAAAATCACCGATGTCCGCAAGATAGATGGTTACGCTGAGCAGGTGTGAGCGGTTCGAGCCCAGGGCACCCAGCAGGCGGTCAATTTCCGCCAGCACCTGGCGGGTCTGGTCGCTGACTGGCTTGGAGGTATCCGGTGCCACCTGCCCTGCAAGAAAGATGAAATCACCGGCCGTCACAGCCTGGGATAGATTGGCGCCGGGTTCTATTCGGTTGATTTGCATATGCGCGTTCCTCTCATTGCAAGCGGGGCAATACGCGGATTCTAGCGGATGATGCATAATGATGTCGCCCGAGCTTGGGCCGCTCGACCCTGCTAACGTGACGATCAAACGTAGGGTCCATGTGCATCCCGTTCGCCACCGGGATGCTCACCGCCAGTGCAGAACACAGCTTAGAAAACGGAGGAAAGCACTATGCCCACCCCAACACCCGCTCGACGGACGCTCATCTTCGGTGGTCGCGTTCAAGCCTGCGACGGCATCACAGCGGCGCAGCAGGCGCTGGTCCTCGAAGCCGGACGGATTGTGGCGCTGGGTGGGCGTGATGAGATGGTCGCGGCCGCCGGCCCCGATCCGATTCGCATCGACGTGCAAGGCGCGACCGTGCTGCCGGGCCTGGTTGATACCCATCCTCATGCGATGCACTTCGCCGCGCTCGGCGCGGCGTGCGTGAATCTGGCTGACGCACGCAACCATGACGACATCGTCGCCCGGATCTCCGCGCGCGCAGCGCAAACGCCCAAAGGCGAGTGGATCATGTGCACGCCGGTCGGCGAGGCACATTACTTCACCCGGCGTTCCTACCGCAATCTTGAGGAACGGCGGCTGCCGGACCGCCACGTTCTGGACTGTGCGAGCCGCGAGCATCCCATCATGATCCAGGCGTGGGCGCCACGTATTCCGAATGTCGTCGCGTTCAACACGCTGGCGTTGCAGCGACTCGGGTTATCGTGGGTCACGCCGCGCCGGGTATGCGACGTGTTCATCGAGCGCGACGCGCGTAACGAACTGACCGGCATCCTGTATGGATCGGTGACGAACTATTACACCCATGACCCATTCTGGCTGCAGATCTGGGGCAAGTTGCCGACCGCGCCCGATGCGATCTGGCCAGTGGCCGGTCGTTTGGGCATGAGCGAGATGAATCGCCTCGGCGTGACGACGATTTACGAATCCCATGTCATGGAGCCGAGCCACATCAGCGCCTACCGCGCGCTACGTGCCGAGCAGGCATTGACCTGCCGCGTGAAGACGAGCCTCGAAGCCGCGCCGCAAGCCTTCAATCCGCACTACATGCCGACCGAGGCGGATCTGCGCGCACGTCTGGCCTTGACCGCCTCGCTGAGCGACCTGAACGACGCGTGGTTGCGCCACGACGGCATCACGGTCGCGCGCAGCGGTCCCTGCTGGCCGGGATTCCTGAACTGGCATGAGCCGTTCAAGAGTCCATACGGTGAACTCATCCATGGCTACGAGTTCCTGCCGAAGTGGGTGGAGGAAATGGCCGTCGATTACTGCATGGACCAGGGTGTGTGCATGAATATTCTCGCCGCCACCGGCAAGGACCATGACAATTTTTTCAATTCCGTGGCCAAGCACGCCGCTGCCGAGATCCGCAAGCGCGGCTGGATTGTGCAGCACGCGATTTTCGTTAACGATGCGGATGCACGTCGCTATGCTGCACTCGACATGTGCGTCACGACGTCGAAGGGGTTTCATTGGGGCAAGGGCGATATGTACGTCGAACGCATCGGTCCGCACGTCAAGCCGGACATCGTCCCGCTCAAGCGCTGGCTCGACTACGGCGTGACGGTCGGCTGCGGGACCGACTGGGGCCCGCGCAATGTCTTCGAACAGATCGCGCTCGCCGAGACCTGCGAGTTCGGCGGCAGCGGCTACCGCAACCTGGATGTCGGCCAGGCGGTTTCCCGCGCCCAGGCAATCCTCATGTGGACCCGTGACGCAGCGCGCGTCCTTGATTGGCACGGGATCGGCACCATCGCCGTCGGTAATCACGCCGATATCACGATTGTCGACCGCGACCCCTTTAGCTGCGATGTCCAGGATTTGCCGGCGACCCAGGTGTTGGCAACCGTGGTCGACGGAGCCGTCGTGCACGATGGTGGTGCGCTGAAATTTGCCTAGCGGCCAGCCCTCAGGTAATGATGCCGTCCTTGCGCAGCTCCAGGATATCCGCGGCGGAAAAGCCCAATGTCGAGAGCACGCTGTCACTGTCCTGGCCGTGACGGGGCGGGGGTGTGGGTTTCCCGGTTGTTGAAACGCTGAAACGTGGCGCCGGCGCGTTCTGCATGACACCGGCAATTTCAATAACTGCCTTGCGTGCCAGGTGGTGAGCATGTTCATGCACTTCGGCCAGGGTCAACACGGGAGCAAAACACACATCGCTGCCTTCCATGATGGCGCACCACTCATCACGGGTTTTCTGCTGAAACGCTGCGGCCAGTCGCCGTCGAAGTTCCGGCCACGTGTCGGTAGCCATGGCCGAATACTGGGAGTGAAAACCGGCGCCGGCAAACTCGTCCTGGGGAATGCCCGTTTTTTCCAGCAGCAGCTTGAAGAATTGTGGCTCCAGTGAGCCTATCGCCACAAATCGACCGTCGGCGGTTCCGTAGGTATCGTAGAACGGGGCTGCTCCGGCCAGTGCGTGCTCGCCGGGCTGGCCAGAAAACAATCCCATCGACATAAGCCCAAACGACAGTGCCATTTGTGCCAGAACGCCATCGACCATGGTGGCATCAACCACCTGACCGGCGCCTGTGCGCTGTGCGTGGAGCAGCGCACACACCATGCCGAATGCCAGCAGCATGCCGCCGCCACCAAAATCGCCTACCAGGTTCAGTGGTGGCACCGGTTTACCACCGGCAACGCCGATGGCGTGCAGTGCACCGGAAAGGGCAATGTAATTGATGTCGTGGCCGGCAGCGTGGGCCAGTGGCCCGTCCTGTCCCCAACCGGTGATACGCCCATAGACCAGCCTGGCATTGCGTTGCAGGCAGACGTCCGGGCCGAAGCCCAGGCGTTCCGCAACGCCCGGCCGGAAGCCCTCGAACAGGGCGTCAGACTGGTCGCGAGGCGCAACAGGATCTCTAGTCCGCGTGGATTTTTCAGGTCGAGGGCAATGGATTTGCGGCTGCGCACAAGCGGGTCCTTGGGGACGGGTGAATCGGGCAGGGCACTGCTGCGCTCCACGCGTATGACCTCGGCGCCCATGTCAGCCAGCATCATGCCGCAGAACGGCCCTGGCCCAGGTCCAGTGACCTCGATGATGCGCAATCCGCTCAACGGGCCCAATGTGCGTTCCTTTCCCAAAAGATCAGTGTGGGTTCATCAACTTACGTTCATCCAGGCCAATGCTGCGCGCAATGATTTCTTTCATGATCTCGGTGCTGCCGGCATAGATGCGGGACACGCGGGCATCGGTGAACATGTGTGAAATCCGGTACTCGCTCATGTAACCGGCGCCGCCGTGCAGTTGCACACATTCATCCATCACTTTTGATTCAACTTCCGTGGCATGGTATTTCGCCTCGGCAGCAAGGTCCGCCGTGAGTTGGCCGGCGTTGTGCAACAGCACGCACTGATCCATGAAAGTCTGGGTGACGTCCAGCGCCGTGCGCATCTCGGCCATCTTGAAGCGACTGTTCTGGAAAGCGCCGATGGGCCGGCCGAAGGCCTTGCGCTCAAGGATGTAGTCCAGCGTGATATCAAACGCCACCTGCGCATGGGCAATGGCCTGGCAGGCGCTGATCAGTCGTTCCTCGGCGAGGAAATGCATAAGTTGGTAGAAACCCCGTTCCGGGTCCCCGAGCACATTTTCCGCCGGTACGCGCACATTCTCAAAAAACAGTTCTGCCGTGTCCTGGGTTTTAAGGCCCATCTTGCTCAGGTTGCGGCCCCGGCTGAAACCCGGCATGCCTTCCTCGACCACGAACAGACCCAGGCCATGGGGTTTGCCCGGCACGGAACGGGCTGCGACCACGAACGCGCCGCCATTGATACCGTTGGAAATATAGGTCTTGGAGCCATTGATGATCCAGTCGTCGCCGTCCCGGACGGCGCGGCTCTTGATACCGGCAATATCGCTGCCGGCGGAGGGTTCGGACATGGCCACGCCGAGTATGGTCTCGCCACTGATCATCTTTGGCAGCAGGCGTTGTCTGAGTGCTTCGCTCCCCAGCGCATCAATGTAGGGGCCGACCAGGCGGCTGTGCAGGCTCAGGAACAAGCCAATGTCGCCATGGCGAATGGTCTCTTCGATGACCACCTGCTCAAAACGGAAATCCGTCATGCCCAGTCCGCCGTACTTTTCATCGGCCCACATGCACAGCAAGCCCTGCTTCCCGGCCTTGAGGAAAGCTGACTTATCGCAAATTCCCGCTTCGCGCCAGGCCTCGACATGTGGTTCGATTTCGGTCTGCATGAAGCGCCGCACCGAATCGCGGAACATGTTGTGCTCTTCTTCAAATATCAGGCGTTGCATACCTTCAGCCTTGTACCGCGAGGGTTTCAGGAATAGAAAGGCTGGTTGTTTTTGGCCCGAGCGCGCAACCAGCGCGACACCTTGAAGCGCTCGCCATGGGCTTTGGCCAAACGGTCGCAGTTTTTGACAAACGGGCCGATACCGATGGTGTCGATGAAGGACAGGACGCCCCCGGTCCAGGCCGGGAAGCCAATGCCAAAGATGGAGCCGACGTCGGCATCGGCAGGATGGGTTATCACTTTCTCCTCAAAACAGCGCGCCGATTCCAGCGCCTCGATATACAACAGCCGTTCCTTTACTGCAGCGACATCCGGTTGCTGTTCGCTCAGCGGGAAGTGCTGCGCCAGCCCGGCCCAGAGCTGTTTCTTCCCGTCTGCCGGGTAGTCGTAGAAGCCGGCGCCGTAGCGTTTGCCCTTGCGCCCAAGTTCCACCATGGCTGCAATGACCTGCTCTGCCGGGTCGGAGGGGTATGCTTTTCCCAGAGCTTCGGCCGTTGCCTTGCCGATCTTCCAGGCAAGTTCGATGGTCACTTCATCAGTAACTGCAAGAGGCCCAACAGGCAAGCCCACCATTTTCGCCGCGTTCTCGACCAGGGCCGGGTTGATGCCCTCGGCCAGCATGCGAATTCCTTCGCTGGTGTAGGTGCTAAATACCCGGCTGGTGAAAAAGCCGCGGCTGTCGTTGACCACGATCGGGGTCTTGCCGATCTGCTGGACGTAGTCCAGGCTGCGGGCAATGGCTTCGTTGGAAGTTTTCTTGCCGACTATGACTTCCACCAGCGGCATCTTGTCCACCGGCGAGAAGAAATGCAGGCCAATAAAGCTCTTGGGTCGCTTCGAAGCCGTAGCCAGGCCGGTGATCGGCAGGGTCGAGGTATTGCTGGCAAAGATGGTGGTCGCAGCCACGACGGCCTCGGTCTTGCGCGTAACGTCGGCCTTGATGTCGACGTTCTCAAACACCGCTTCAATGACCAGATCACAGCCTGCAAGCGCAGCGTAATCAGCCGTTGGCGTTATCAGGCCGAGCAGCGCCTGTTTCTTTGCTTCGGTGGAATACCCGCGCGCGATGTCCTTGTCCAGCAAGCCGGTTGAATATGCCTTGCCGTGTTCGGCCTTGCCCAGGTCGGAATCGAGCAGCACCACCTGCATGCCGGACTTGGCCGATACATAGGCAATACCTGCGCCCATCATGCCGGCGCCGAGTATGCCGAGCTTTTTCACTGACGATTTTTCGATGCCCTCGGGACGCCGGCTGAGCTTGTCCGCCGCACCTTTGTTGACGAACAGGGTACGCATCATGTTGCGTGCTACCGGCCCCGCCAGCAGCGTGGCAAAGTACTGCGATTCGATGTTCAGGCCCGCGTCGATCGGTGTGATGCAGCCCTCGTAAATGGCTGAGAGGGCGGCAATCGGGGCCGGGTAGTTGTGCTGGGTCTTGCCCGCGACCAGGGACGTGCTGACCGTGTAGTTCTGGGCGTTCCGGGGTGTCATTGCGCCGGCGCCACCAGGCAGCTTGAAGTCTTTCTTGTCCCAGGGTTGAACCGGATCACCTTTTTCAAGCACCCATTTCCTGGCCCGCTCCAGCACCTGGTCTGCCGGGGCCAGTTCATGCACGATGCCGAGCTCCAGTGCTTTCTGCGAATTCACGTTTTTGGCTTGCAGGATCAGAGGCAAAGCTTCGGCTACGCCAATGAGCCGGGGTAGTCGCTGCGTTCCACCGGCGCCAGGCAGGAGGCCAATATTCACTTCGGGGAAACCGACCACGGCGCGCGGGTCATCCGTCATCACGCGGTAGTGGCAGGCAAGGCACACTTCCAGGCCGCCGCCCAGCGCAAGGCCGTTCATGGCAACAGCAATGGGTTTGCCACAGGTCTCCATGGCGCGGAAACGGCGATTGAGCTGATTGCTGAATGCAAATGCCTCTTTCACGGTCACGCCGCGATCATAGGCGGTGACCATGTCCTTGATATCAGCGCCGGCAATGAATGCTTTCTTGGCGGACGTGATGACGGCGCCTTTCACTGCCGGGTCAGCGGCGACGCGCTTGACCAGGGTCTCGAGGTCATCCATCAGTTCCGGGGTGAGAACATTCATGGATTTACCGGGCAGGTCTATGGCCAGGATGGCCACGCCATCGCTGTCAACGGAGTATTTGATTGTGCTGGTCGTGGGGGTATGGTTCATGTGCTCTATGTCTCTGTGGTCTTGTGCGGTATGGAACGCGATCAGACGCGTTCGATAATGGTGGCGGTGCCCATGCCTGCGCCGATGCACAGGGTAACGAGAGCCGTGCCCAGGTTGCGCCGTTCGAGTTCATCGAGCACGGTGCCGAGGATCATTGCGCCGGTTGCGCCCAGCGGGTGACCCATGGCAATGGCGCCACCATTCACGTTGATCTTGTCGTGGGGAATGTTCAGTTGCTGCATGTAGCGCAGCACCACCGCAGCAAACGCTTCGTTGAGCTCGAACAGGTCGATGTCGGAGGTGCTCATGCGTGCCCGTTTCAGCACTTTTTCGGTAGCTGGCGCCGGGCCGGTCAGCATGATGGTGGGCTCGCTGCCGATGGAGGCAAACGCGCGGATGCGGGCGCGCGGCTTCAGACCCATTTTTTTGCCTGTTTTGGCATTGGCGACCAATATGGCGGCCGCGCCATCGACGATGCCGCTGGAATTGGCTGCGGTGTGGCGGTGGTCAATGAACTCCACCTCGGGATAACGCTGCAAGGCCACGGCATCAAACCCTCCCTGGTCGCCGGGAATGGTGAACGCCGGCTTGAGGCTGGCGAGGCTTTCCATGCTGGAGTCGGGGCGCATGTGCTCATCCTTATCAAGCACGATTTCGCCGATGTGATTGCTGATGGGCAGTATGGATTTTCCGAAATAACCCTTGTTCCATGCGTGGGCGGCGCGCACCTGGCTTTCCAGTGCGTAGGCATCGAGATCCGTGCGCGAGAATCCGTACTTGGTGGCAATCAGGTCGGCGCCTATGCCCTGTGGCACGAAATACACCTTGTAGGCGGTTTGCGGGTCGGTGGCCATTGCGCCTCCGTCGGTCCCCATGGGCACGCGCGACATGCATTCCACGCCGCCGCCAATGGCGGCATCGGACTGGCCCGACATGACTTGCGCCGCCGCGGTATTGACAGCCTCGAGTCCCGAGGCGCAAAACCGGTTGAGTTGCTTGCCCGGCACGGTTTGGGCGTAGTCGGCATTCAATGCCGCAACACGCGCAATGTCCGCACCCTGTTCTCCCACCGGCGTTACGCAGCCGAAAATCACGTCGTCCAGCAGGCGCGTGTCCAGTTCATTGCGGTCGCGCAGGCTGGCCAGCACCTGGCTGCACAGATCCATCGGCGTGATGGCGTGCAATGAGCCGTTAGTCTTGCCGCGCCCGCGCGGTGAGCGGACGTGATCGTAAATGAATGCTTCAGTCATGGTCATCCTCGAAAAGCCCGAACCCGGGCCCATGGTTAGTTATCTGGTCTTGCAATTGGGTAGTCTGGCAATATGGCAATCTGCCAGTTTGGCAGTCTGATCGTTCAGCCGTCAATTGTAACTGGTGGGACTGCGGTGGTAATGCAATACCTGGCCGCGCGGCATCGATTGCACATCGCCTGAGTATACCGGTCGTTCCTGGCTGTGTGAGTAGCCCAGGCTCACCATTTTCTTGCTGAAGGGCGCATGGTGACCCCGGCCGGGATCAATCAGTATTACCTCGCAATTCTCGCCGGCGTGCTGATGGATAAAGTCGGCCAGCGGGATTACGTGGTCACGCTCATACAGCAGGTCGCTGCCTATGATCAGGTCGAATCTGCCGAGCTCACTAATGGCATCAGACCAACCGGTGCGCACGAAGGGAATGGGGCGATCCTGGTTGATGCGGGTGTTTTCCAGGATGAACTCCCCCGCCTCGGGATGGATGTCGGTCGCGGTGATGTCGGCCATGCGCTGGTTAAGCACCAGGCTGGCCAGTCCAATGCCGCAACCGACTTCCAGGATGCGCTTGCCGGCAACGTCCTGCGTCACCATCAATCGCGCCAGCACTTCCCCCGAGGCCCAGATCAGCCCGAACAAGGGCCACGCAGCCGAAGAAATTCCCAGCCGGGCAGCAGCCCCTGCGGTATCGGAAAACTGTTGCTGGTCCCACAGGGTACGAACATGGATAGCAGTGCCGCCCAAATCAAGTGTTTGGTAGCGATAGCGCAATTGAGGCAGGGGCAGGGCAGGCATGGGCCCGCCGGTGGAGTCTTCAGTGACCATGGAGCCCATCATACAGGGTAAGCAAGGAACTATTTCCAGTGGCCGAAGAGATCGTCAAATTGCCTCGGTGCATCAGGCCGCATTGTTGCGAAACTAAAATAAGGACGGTCTATTGTCTCCATATTAAAGGCAGTCTATTATATGGATCGCTTTTCGGTTCATATGCTAGGGAGCCATCATCATGGCAGGGGTAGGCGCAAACTCAACCCGCGCGGGACACTATGTCAGGCAGCCAACAGGGTACCGTACCTTCATGCCGGCGCCGTTGCCGCCGAATCCGCCGCTCGACCTCGGTGGTGAGCTGGCACGTCTGCTGTCGCAGGCGGATCGCGCGCTTGGGCGGCTTGACGGCTCGGTCCTGACGCTGCCGAACCCGGACCTCTTCGTGTTCATGTATGTGCGCAAAGAAGCAGTGCTCTCCAGCCAGATAGAAGGCACGCAGAGCTCGCTGCAGGACCTGCTGGCCGCCGAAGCGCAGTTGTTCGACCGGAATCTGCCGCGTGACGTCGACGAGGTGATTAACTACGTGCGGGCGATGAACCACGGGCTGACCCGGCTTGCCGAGCTGCCAATTTCCGTGCGGCTGATCCGGGAAATTCACGCCGAACTGATGCGCGGTGTACGGGGTGGCCGGCTTCAGCCTGGTGAACTGCGCACCAGCCAAAATTGGATCGGCCCGCCGGGGTGCACGCTCAACACGGCGACGTTTGTACCACCGCCGCCCCACGCAGTGCCGGAGGTGATGGGTGAACTCGAGAAGTTTCTCCATCAACAGGATGACTTGCCGCCGCTGATCAAAATCGCGCTGGCGCATGTGCAATTCGAGACCATTCACCCGTTCCTGGACGGCAATGGCCGTGTAGGTCGGCTCCTCATCACGTTCTTGCTCACCGAACGCGGCGTGCTGCACAAGCCGGTGTTATACCTGTCTCATTATTTCAAACGACATCGTCAGGCTTATTACGAGCATCTACAGGAAGCGCGAGATCGGGGCGCATGGGAGGCCTGGCTTGCGTTCTTTCTACGCGGTGTGGTCGAGGTAGCAGGTGAGGCGGCGGAAACCGCGAGACGTATCCTACATCTACGCGAACAGCACCGTGCCGCGATCACCGAACAGCTTGGCCGTGCGGCTGGCAACGGGCACAAAGTTTTGGAATCGCTGTTCGATCGCCCGATTGTCGGTGTCAACGACATCAAAGCCATGACAGGCACAACCTACGCAGCAGCCAACGGTCTGGTAGCCAGACTGGTTGGCCTAGGTGTGCTCAGCGAGATGACAGGCTATGCGCGTAACCGGCGCTTCCGCTATGCACCATACATCGCGCTGTTCAGCGACGTTGCGTCGGATCCGGAGGAAAGTGCGTGAGCCAGTTTACCTACAGCTGATCGAGGCAAAATGCCTGCGAGGAGAGATAGAGTATTCGGGACCGTAGCCGGAATGACTAAAAGAGATCGTCAATATCGCACTGCAGCGTCAACGCCAGGCGCCGTGCGGTATCCATGTTTGGTGTTCGTTTGCCCCGTTCAATGGTCGCTATCGCACCTTGGCTGATGGAAGCCTTTTCCGCCAATTGAACCTGCGTCATGCCGCGGTACTTGCGCCATTCCCTGAGCTTTGAGTCCGTTTCGATCAGCTTTTCGACGAACTCCAGTGGATAGGTTTCCTCACCGGCGTCAACGGCAGCACGGATTGCATCCAAATCCTCATCTTCCCCCGCCTTGCGCGCAGCGAACAGTAACGACTCGTAGTCCTCGTAAGGAATCACAGCATACAGCGGCTTTCCCTCTTTCTCGATTACCTGGACGCTCATTTATACACATCCCCTCGTGGTCCGATTTTCAATACCAGTAGAGTCGCGCCACGATCGCACCACTCGTAGATGACCCGATGCTTGCCAACGCGCAGTCGCGATTCGGTCCGGCCTTCAAGCTTTCTCACCCGTGACGCACTCATCACGCCATTTGCAACGTCTTCGATCGCTTGCAGCAGGTGGCGCGCGGACGGGGGCGGAAGCCGGGCCAAATACTTCATGGACGTTTTGCTCAGTCTAATATTATGTTTTGTATTAGTCAAAATATAGCGAAAAAAGATATTCCGGCGAGTTCATGCCAGAATGCCCTTCGGACCGGTGCTGGACTAGCGGAAAAAGGTGGGAGGTTTTGTCAGAAAATGTCCCTCTGACAGCAGGTTAGCTTCAGGACAGGTTGGCTCCCAGCGCAAGAATATACAGTATCGTAGCCAGCACGATGCCGCGAAACGGAATGCTGAACCAATAGCGATACCCAAGGTACACGTAGCCGGAAAGTGTCAGCAAACCCAGCAACTGCAGGTAAGCGGACTGAAAGAGCACTTCTCCGTGCCACAGCGCTAGATAACCGAACACTGCGCCAAACAGGATGGCGCCCAGGCTGTGGCTGGCATTGAATCCAACCCAGCACTTCCACATCGTGGTTTCACGCGTGATCACGGGTGACACATCGGACATGCGGACCTGCAAATCAGGGTCCCGTGGAAGTAGTTTCGGACCGCGGACGGTGTACAAAAGATGCAGGATGCCGAGTGTAAAAATGGTGGCCGCACTGGCGGCAACGAGCATGGGGGCTAAGGTGTTCATCTGGCGAATCATATAGCGAGCTCTATGGTCGCGCCATCGCCTGCCACTGGCATTGTGCTTATACTGATTTGAGGCAGTCGCAGCGCACTTCCTGTGCGAGGATTTGCCACCCACATTGAAGAGCTCAAACTGAGGAGCAAGAAGTGACTGCATACGTTATCGCCATTTACGACATCGTTGACCACACTGCATACCAAGCCTACCCACCGGGGGTCGTCCCGCTGCTACAGAAACATGGCGCGGAGGTGCTGGTCGCTGACTACAATGCCAAGGCACTCGAAGGCGAGGCGCGCAGCGTTTGTGTCGTGCTCAGGTTCACATCAGAAGCCGCTGCACTGGCCTGGTACAACGACCCGGCGTATGAACCCGTCAGGAAGATCCGCCTTGATTCTTCCGATAATGGCAGCCTTTTCCTCGCCAGCGCGTTTGGTCCGCCGGGCATTTGACGCTCTTTCTTTGACCGTGAGTACGCACTCGCGGTCATTTACCAGTGCGTCGCGTCGTTTCTAATTCGACGGTGACTGCAGTGTCTCCAGCTGATTCAGCCGCTGCATGGCTTGCATGGCTTTTATCGAGTTGTAGTTGATCCCGGCAGCGTTCAGGCTGCTGCCCTGCTGGAACGGGTACTCGGGCAGCGTTGCCAGGAAAGCCTGGAGCTTCTCTTGCACGGGCACGAACAGCCAGATGTTGTCCGCGTACCAGCGCAAATACAGGCCGGATTCCCGCGGCGCTTTTTCGTAGGGATCAGCCCGCAGGTTGACGATTTCAGGCCAGCCGGGGACGTCGCGGGTTGCTGTGGCAATGTTGCCGTCCTGTATGGCAAACGACACTTTCCAGTCGTTCCAGCGAATGGCGTTCAGCTCGCCACCTTGCCCGAAGTAAAAGATTTCCTCGCGCGGTCCTTTTTTGGCCTCGCCTTTGAAATAGGGCAGGAAGTTATAGCCATCGAGGTGTGCCTTCCAGCTCTTGCCGTTGGCTTTGTAGCCGCTCTTCACCTTTTCAACGATGTTCGGTTCGCCTGCGGCTGCCAGCAATGTCGGCAGCCAGTCTTCCTGCGAGAAAATCTCGTTGATCACCGTGCCCGGCTTGATCACGCCGGGCCAGCGCACCAGCATCGGCACGCGGAAGCCACCTTCCCAGGTGGTGCCTTTTTCGCCATGGAAGGGTGTCGTACCGCCATCGGGCCACGTGCCGGTCTCGGCGCCGTTGTCGGTGCCGTAGACCACTATCGTATTGTCCGCAATGCCGAGGTCGTCAAGCTGCTGCAGCACTTTGCCGACCATGTCGTCGTGCTCAACCATGCCATCGGGATACAGGCCGATGCCTGTGCGGCCCACGGCCGAGGGCTGCAGGTGGGTCCAGACGTGCATGCGGGTGGTGTTGAACCAGACAAAAAACGGCTTATCGTCTTTCACCGCGCTGGCGACAAATTTCTGTTCCGCCGCAAAGATTTCCTGGTCGACCGTGGGCATGCGCGCCTGGGTCAGTGGTCCGGTATCTTCGATTTTTTGCCCGCCTTTACCGTCGCTCCAGGTATGCAGCACGCCGCGCGGACCGAATTTCGCCCTGAATTCCGGATCCTTCGGGTAGTAGTAGGTTTCGGGCTCTTCCTCGGCATTGAGGTGATAGAGGTTGCCCAGGAATTCATCAAAGCCATGTACGGTCGGCAGGTGTGAGTCGCGGTCGCCGAGGTGGTTCTTGCCAAACTGGCCGTTGACGTAGCCCTGCTGTTTCAACAGGTCGGCAATGGTCGGCGCCCAGTCGGGGATGCCCTGTGGTGAACCAGGCATGCCGATGGTCAGCAGACCGGTGCGGAAGGGATGCTCGCCCATGATGAATGACGCGCGGCCCGCTGTGCAGCTTTGCTGCGCGTAGGAGTCGGTAAACAGCGCACCCTCACTTGCGATACGGTCGATGTTGGGCGTGTGGTAACCCATCAGGCCACGGCTGTACGCGCTGATGTTGTCAACGCCGACATCATCACCCCAGATCACAAGGATGTTGGGCTTGCCCGGCTTGGCCAGCACCGGCGCGGTTGCACCCAGCGCCAGAACTGCGCACAGCAGGGATTGGATTGTGCGGAATGTGTTCATCGATTCAACCTCACCTGTTTGGAAATGTTGGCCAACTGTTCAATCGCCCCTGGCGCCGCTGAAACTGGCGGGAGGGGCGATTGCCGTTTTATCCAAATGCAAAAATGCGCTTCCAATCGTTTTTCATGCTGATGACGATCCACCCTTCCTTCTGGGCCTTGTCATACAGCTCCTGCGAAAAGGCGCCAACCTTCGTGTCCGGCAAACCCTGTGCCGGTCCATAGGCATACTCGCGCTCGGCATCGTCATGCAGAATCAGCACGGACAGCCGTGCGCCATCACCTGCCCTGGTGTACTCGAGCATCTGTTGATCGCCGCCGCTGTTGCCAAATGAGACCTGCGGGCGGCGGCCAATCATGAGGTGGATGCTTTCGGGCTTGCCGCCGTTGACTTTGTGCTGCGTCACCTTTGATTGGTGTTACTTCAACTATTCTTCAATGAGCGGGCGGCCCGCGTGGGCCGCCCCCTTCCCTACCTTAGCATCCTGATTGGCGAGCGTCCTCCAATTACTGGCTCGGGGTGGGCGGCGCCTTCTTGAGCTGTTCCATGACCTGCGACAGGTTGTAGCTGGCCGGATCCTGCATCGGCGGATACTTCTGGTAGGTCTCGAGCTCCTTCAGCCACAACGCCTGGCCGACGGGGAGCATGTTCCAGTCGTAGATATAGGCGGTAACGGGTCCCGCAATTGCGCCGCCCATACCCAAGAGGGTCTTGTATTGCGCACCGATGGACGTCTCGAAGGGATCGCGCTTGATGTTGACGACCTGGGCCCAGGAATACGGCATCACGCCTGCGATAAAGCCGGCTGGGTCGTCGGACACCATCGCGAAGTAGATCTTCCAGTTCTTGTAGCGCACCGCCGACGGGTGTGAACCGGAGTAGTAAAAGAAGGTGTCGCGCGCCGACTTGTCGGACTTGCCCGTGAGGTAGTCAAACTGGTTGACACCGTCGAGCGTGGTCTTGACGATGCCCTTGTAACTTCCGGCCTCGATTTGCTGCTTCAGGCCGTCCCCTTGCGGTCCGCCGGCGATCTGGACTAACGTGGGCAGCCAGTCGAGCGACGCGAAGATATCGCTATAGATCGTGCCCGGCTTGATATGGCCCGGCCAGCGGATGACCGCCGGTGCGCGCATGCCGCCTTCCCAGGTGCTCAGCTTCCCGCCCTTGAAGGGGGTGGTGCCGCCGTCCGGGTAGGTGATGGTCTCCGCGCCGTTGTCGGTGGTGAAAACCACGATGGTGTTGTCTGTCTGGCCGATCTCGTCGATTTTCTTGAGCACGAGGCCGATGTTATCGTCCATTTGCTTCATGCCGGCTTCATTGACGCCCCAGTCCTTGCCGCCAGGCTCGCCGACCATCGCCATGTACTTGTCAGGCAGCACAGTGGTGATGTGCATGCGCGCCGGGTTGTACCAAACGAAAAAGGGCTTGTTGGTCTTCTTGGGGTCGTTGCGATCGATGAAGTCGATGACATGCGACGAGATCTCTTCGTCGACGGTTTTGGAGCGCTCAAGCGTCAGCGGTCCCTGATCCTCGCAACTCTGGTTCTTGGAGGTGCCGTCGGACGACTTGCACAAGAGGACGTTGCGCGGAGGCGTGAAGCAGATCGTCGTCGCCGGATCCACGGCTCCGGGAACCTCGGCGAGACCAGGAACCGGCGTGTTCTTGCACGGGGGGGCAAAGGTCTGTTCGGTCGGGGTTGTGTTGAGGTCGGGGAAGCTGACGCCTTGCATTGCATCCAGGTGGTACAGGTAACCCCAGTATTCCTGGAAGCCGTGCGCCGTCGGAAGCGCATCGGTGTGGTCGCCGAGGTGGTTCTTGCCGAATTCACCGGTGGTGTAGCCGAGATCGTGCAGGAACACCGCAAGCGCCGGCGTCCCGGGGCGCAAGTAGCTGGGGCTGCCCGGCAGCTGTGGCGGGATCATGCCGGTGCGCAGCGGGTGCATGCCGGTGAAGAACGCATTGCGCCCGGCGGTGCAGGACTCTTCCGCGTAGTAGGTCATGAAAATCGCACCTTCGTTCCCGATCTTGTCGATGTTGGGTGTTTCCCCAACGGCGAGACCGCGGTGATAAATGCTCGGCTGCATCCAGCCGATGTCGTCGCCCATAATAAACAGTATGTTGGGTTTGGAACTGGCCGCTTGCGCGGTGATTGAAAAGGCTGCCAGCAACAGCGCAGCAGCATGTGCCTTAAATCGAATCGATGGGTTCATTGCTCTCTCCTGGAAGTGTCACGCTCTCAATTGATGAACCGATTCGAATCAATTGTCAAGTAAATCTGTCGCTGGATTCTGACCGGCCACAAGTAACATTCCACCTGCCATTTGGGGGCAAGTGGAGTCGCTTTGGTCACGCACAATTAGACTATCACGGCTCGGGATTTAAGTCCTGCAGCAGGGCATAGCGCTGTGCGGATGAGAGGGTAGCGCGGTGCGGGTAGGCGGGATGGTCGCAGCCGAAAGTCAGTGCTGCGCCGCCGCGCAAGGCAGTGATCGTTTCCGGAGAAAATTCGAAGCGCATGAAATGTACCGCGGCGGTCTTTTCACCGGTGGAGCGCTGCATGTCTTCGTTCGATATGGCAAGCACTTTTGCGTGCCCTTCCACCTGTGCCCAGACGGTGTGTTCCATCTCCACCAGTTCCGCCAGGCGCTGTCGCCGTACCTCGACGTCTTCGAATTCCAGCATGGCCGTGGCCTTGAGGTTGCTGCCGTCCGGGATCAGGGGATTATAAGCGTCCAGTTCCTCCTGGATGGCCGCGGCCTCGAATACTTTCTCAATGCGCAGCATTTCCTGCACCTGGTACTGGATGGTGAGTCGGTCTTCGAAGTACAGCGAAAAATTCGGGCCGATGTCCACCCGCCGGTGTTTCTTGTGCTCGAGCACGCGGGCCCGAAAGGCGGCACGCTGTTCGGCGTATTGTTCCAGGCTCAGCAGGTCTGAGCGCGATAATGGCTTCATGGTAATGCTCTCCGTCCTAAATCGCGCGCAAGGCGCGTTTACGCCCGCGGGTGCTCCTACGGTTATATTCCGTAGGCTTTGCGCAGCAAGCTGAGCGGGTTGGTTTCGCCGTGCTTCAGTTCCAGTCCGTCGGCGATCTGCGTGGCCGCCATCGGACAGTCGGATACGAGGTAGTCGACTGCCATTTTCTGTACGCGGCTGATCACCGGGCGGGCTATTTTTTGCGACCTGTCGTAGGTTCCTGCACGCACACCATAGGTGCCGTCGTGGCCGGAGCAGCGTTCGATGATTTCGATTTCCGTGCCCGGCACCAGTGCCAGGACATCTTTGGTCTTGGGCCCGATGTTCTGCACCCGCTGGTGGCAGGGCACGTGCCAGGCGACCTTGCCCAACTCAACTTTAAACTCAGTATTCAGCAGCCCGGCCTTGTGCCGGTGCAGCAGGTATTCAAAGGGATCAAAAATCGCCCGTTTCACTTTCTGCACGTCGGCATCGTGCGGAAACATCAGGGGCAATTCCTGTTTGAACATCAGTACGCACGATGGGATGGCGGCCACGATATCCCAGCCCTCGTCGATCAGGCGCACCAGTTCGGGGATATTGGTTTTGCGGTATTTGTCCACGGTTTTAAGGTCGCCCTGTTCCAGTTTGGGCATGCCGCAGCATTCTTCTTTCGCGGTCAGGCGAACGGGTATGCCGTTGTGCTCGAATACCTTGATCAGGTCCTGGGCTATGTCCGGCGTGTTCACATTGCAATAGCAGGTGGTAAACAAGGCGGCTTTGCCCGCGGTTGGGCCGGCTGCCCTGACTTCCACCGCTGCTGGCTTGTGGTGTTTCTCACGGTGGCGCAGTGTATCGGCATGGAATTCCGGCAGGTGGGCGCGGTGGTCGATATCCAGGGTCTTTTCCAGCACTCTGCGCAGGGTGGCGTTCTCATTGGCCGCATTGATGATTCCAGCGACCACGGGCAAGCTGGCGACTGCACCCTGAATCTTCGTGTTGCTGAGCAGCTTGTGGCTGAGCTTCCGCTCACCCTTGTTGAACTGCACTGCCTTGGCGCGCAGCATCAGGTGGGGAAAATCCACCGCCCACTCATGTGGGGGCACGTAAGGGCACTTGGTCTGGTAGCACAGGTCGCACATGAAACACTGGTCAACGACCTTGGCGTAGTCCTCTTTTGCGACGCCATCGACTTCCATGCTGGCAGACTGGTCCACAAGGTCGAACAAGGTGGGGAAAGCATCGCACAACGACACGCAGCGGCGGCAGCCATGGCAGATGTCGTACACCCGCTCCAGCTCCTTGTTCAGGGCTGCTTCGTTATAGAACTCCGGCTCCTGCCAGCCAAGGGCATGGCGGGTCGGGGCTTCAAGGCTACCTTCGCGCATTACAAATACTCCTGCCCGTCACCGGGTTTGAAAAGCCAGCCAAAGAATTCCCCAGACCGAAACAGCCGGTCTGGGGACTGACCAACAATGAATCAGCCCAGTTCGTTCAGGGCTTTCTGGAAGCGGTTGGCGTGTGAGCGCTCGGCCTTGGCCAGGGTTTCGAACCAGTCGGCGATTTCGTCAAAACCTTCAGCACGGGCAGCTTTGGCCATGCCGGGGTACATGTCGGTGTATTCGTGGGTTTCCCCGGCAATGGCCGCTTTGAGGTTGGATGCCGTTGGCCCAATGGGCAGACCGGTGGCGGGATCACCCGACTCTTCGAGATACTCGAGGTGGCCATGCGCATGGCCGGTTTCACCTTCGGCGGTGGAACGGAACACAGCCGATACGTCGTTGTAGCCTTCAACATCGGCGCGCTGTGCGAAATACAGGTAGCGCCGGTTGGCCTGTGATTCGCCGGCGAATGCGTCTTTGAGATTCTGTTCAGTTTTGCTGCCTTTAAGTGCCATGGTGATTAAACCTCCGTTGCGTGTGTTCAAGTGCATTTGTCGAATGCGGGGGCAAAATGCCCCTGACATGCACCTTAGTCCTAATGCGTGGATAGTTGAAATTGTTTTTTCCAATGGAATTGATAGCCAGGAGCAATGGGAGTGATCATACCGGCCCACTTCACCCGGGTTGAAGCGCCAGCAAGCCTGTGCTGCAATGCGTAATGCATCAAACCCGCACGCGCACCTTACATCGTCTGGCTGCCAACCCCGAGGTATTCCTGTTACTCACGGCTTTTGCCGCCGCCCTGTCCTTTGCGGTGTGGGAAGTCCTGCTGAATAACTTCGTGATTGAAAAGGCTGCTTTCACCGGGCGTGAGATTGGTATATTGCAAAGCGTGCGCGAAATCCCGGGCCTTTTGGCGCTGACCTCGGTGCTGGTGCTCCTGATCATGCGGGAGCAGACCTTTACCGTGCTCTCGATCCTGATGCTTGGCGCAGGAGTCGCGCTGACCGGGTTCCTGCCCACTGAATACGGCCTGTATTTCACTACCCTGCTGATGTCCACGGGATTCCATTACTTCTATACCGTGCAGCAGTCGCTGACCATGCAATGGATAGACACGGTGCGGGCCCCGGTGGTTATGGGGCGGTTATCGGCATCCGCTTCCCTGGCGGCCCTGGTCGCTTACATCGGCGTATGGTTGGGCATGTCGTTCCTGGGTCTTTCTTACACAGTCCTCTACGTGCTGGCCGGCGGGTCTGCCGTGTTGTTAACCCTGGCCGCGTGGCTGATGTTTCCGGCATTTCCACAGAAGGTTGCGCAGCGCAAGCACCTGCTCATGCGCAAGCGCTATTGGTTGTTCTATGCCCTGACCTTGATGAGCGGCGCACGGCGCCAGATCTTCCTGGTATTTGCCAGCTTCCTGATGGTGGAGAAATTTGGCTATAGCGCAGTGGACATTGCGCTGCTGTTCCTCGCCAACCACGTGGTGAACACATTTGCTGCGCCCTGGGTTGGCCGCTTCATCAATCGCTTTGGTGAGCGCGTTGCACTGACCCTGGAATATCTGGGCCTGATCGTCATTTTCACCACCTATGCGTTTGTCAAAGTGGCGTGGCTGGCGGCCGTGTTGTTCGTGCTGGATCAACTCCTGTACGCGATGGCGATTGCGATCAGGAGCTATTTCCAGAAAATTGCTGACCCGGCGGACATAGCCTCGAGCGCAGGAGTGTCGTTTACCATCAACCACATTGCCGCGGTATTCATCCCCTTTACGTTTGGCTTGATCTGGCTGGTTTCACCCGCCCTGGTTTTTCTTGCCGGTGCTGCGATGGCTGCGGTTGCGCTGGTGCTGTCGCAATGGGTGCCGCTGAACCCGGCAGCGGGGAATGAGGTCAGGCACAAGGTGCACCAGGCCGCTTGATGCGCCATGCAATTACCTATGATGATCGACCCATGAACACCAGCGAACACGAATTAACCCTCGCGGATCTCAACTTCGATCCGCCATCCCTGCCCGCAGAGCGGTTGCGGGAAATTGCGCTTTCCTGTTTCGGCATTGAAGGGCGGTTTGAGCCGCTGGATGGTGAACGCGACCAGAACAACCGGGTGACAACGCAGGATGGCCGGCAGTACGTGTTGAAGATATCTTCTGCCGGCGAAGATCCGCAGGTGGTTGATTTCCAAGTCCAGGCCTTGTTGCATATTGCCAGCCGGGATGCGGATATCCCGGTGCCGCGGCAGCAACGTGGCAGGGATGGAAACGTGGTGTACCACACCTCGAGCGAGAAGGGTGAGCATGCGGTGCGTTTGCTTAGCTGGCTGCCGGGTATTCGCTACCAGGACGGCCCGCCGCCGTCGCTGGCCGGCCTTGAGGGGGTGGGTGAGTTCCTGGCCCGGTTAAACCTTGCCCTGGCCGGGTTTTCCCACCCTGCTGCAGGGCATTTCATGCCGTGGGATAGTACTAACGGCTTGATCTTCCGCCCACAGTTGCTGGACTTGCTCCCGGCCGAGGTTGGTGACCTGGCGGGGCCCATCCTGCAGCGCCTTGAGACCCGGACTTTTCCCGCCCTCAAACGTCTGCCCTGCCAGGTCATTCACCTGGACGGTCACGGTGGCAACCTGCTGCGTGATTCGGCCAGTTCCGAGCACGTGGCCGGTGTGATAGATTTCGGGGACATGGTCTATGGCCCGCTGATCGCGGACCTGGCGGTCACTGCCGCTTTCTTCGCCGAAGAGGCCGACGCGCCCGCCGAAGCTGCGGCGGCCCTGTGCCGTGGCTTCCACCGTGTAACCCCGCTATTGGCAAGTGAGACTGACCTGCTGCTGGATTTGATGATTGCCCGCCAAATCCTTACTCTGCAATTAAATGAGTTCCGCCGGCGTAATATGGAACATCCTCCGGAATTTATCAGTGAAGATATGCCGTATGTCCTGGCCAGCCTAAAGGCGCTGGCTGCGCTGGATGGCGGGGAGTTCGGGAAGAATTTGCGGGTGGCTTGCGCATGAACAGGAAGACAACAGGACTCGGGGAGAAGGACATGCAGGAAGATCTGCTCAGCCGGCGCCAGCGCGCCATGGGCCCGGCCTACCGGCTGTTTTACAGCAAGCCGGTTCACCTCGTGCGCGGGGAAGGCGTGTGGTTGTTTGATGTCGACGGCAAGCGTTACCTTGATTGCTACAACAACGTGGCATCCGTGGGGCATTGCCACCCGCACGTGGTCAAGGCTTTGAGTGAGCAGGCTGCGACCCTCAATACCCATACCCGTTACCTGCACGAAAACGTGGTGCGTTACGCCGAACGATTGGGCGCCACCTTCCCTGGTGATCTCAAGGTATGCATGTTTGTCTGCACCGGTACCGAGGCCAATGACCTGGCGTTTCGCATTGCCCGCACCGTCACCGGCAATGACGGCGCGATTGTCAGCAGGGATTCCTACCACGGCAATTCCATGGTGGTGACAGAACTGTCTACCGCTGAATATCCGGCGGCAGATCGTCCCGATTACCTGGTTGCCGTCGAACCTCCCGACGGCCTGCGTGGCAGCTTCCGCTATGGCGAAGCCGACCTGGGGTTGAAGTACGCCACCCTGGTGGGGGATGCCATTGAGGAGTTGGACCGGCGGGGCCGCAAGCCGGCCATGCTGCTGTTTGACGGAATTTTTGACGCCTGTGGTCTGTTTACTGCACCTGAAGGCTATTTCAAATCTTCGTATGAGCAAGTGCGCGCGGCTGGAGGCCTGTGTGTTGCGGATGAAGTCCAGTCAGGGCTGTGCCGCCTCGGCGATCATATGTGGGGCTTTGAAGACTCGGGCGTAATCCCTGACATCGTGACCCTCGGCAAACCCATCGGGGATGGACATCCGCTGGCTGCGGTGGTCACTACACCGGCCATCGCCGAGGCGTTCTCACGCAAGTTCCACTATTTCAATACCTTTGGCGGCAACCCGGTGTCTGCTGCCGTGGGGCTGGCGGTACTGGACGTCGTTGAGCAGGAACACATCCTGCAAAATGTCCACGAAGTGGGTGCTTACCTCGGTGCAGGATTACGCCGCCTGGCCAGCCGATTCCCGCTGATCGGGGATGTGCGTGGCAAGGGCTTTTTCGTGGGCCTTGACCTGGTCAAAGATCGCAGCACGCTGGAACCTGCTCGTGAAGAAGCCGCCCATATTCGCGATGCCATGCGCGACCAGGGCGTGCTGGTGGCAACTTCCGGGCCGCAGGATTGCCTGATCAAGATACGCCCGCCGCTGGTTTTCTCACACGAGAACGCAGACTTGCTGCTGGAAAATCTTGAGCTGGCCTTTTCCTCGGTGTGATACTGGCTAGCGGACAGGAGTAGACAACATGAGCACGCGTTACGCCACTCTGGCGGTTTTCCTCGTCCTGGTCGTGATTGCTGCCGCCATCAGTGGCAGTTTCGCAGCAGGTGAGTGGTACTTCCTGTTGCACAAGCCGGAATGGACCATCCCCGCGTGGGCCTTCGGCCCGGCCTGGGCGCTGGTGTATGTGCTGATGGCGGCGGCGATGTGGATAGTGTGGACCTCCGGTCACCACCTGCGCACCGGCGCACTGACCTGGTGGTTGCTGCAACTGGCCCTGATCATCGCGTGGTCCTGGCTGTTCTTTGGCATGAACCGCAGTGGCTGGTCCATGGGGGTCATGCTACTGCTGATAGGTTTCGCCTCGCTGTGCATCAAGCTGTTTGCCACGCCTTCGCGCCTGGCGGCGCTGTTGTTGGTGCCCTGCCTGCTGTGGCTGGTCTACCTGTGGGCACTGAACATTGCCATCTGGCTGCTTAACGGCGGCGGGTTTGGTGTTTCAATCGGATAGGGCGATGATTTCAGTGCCCCTTGTGCTCCAGACCATCGATGTTGATGGTCTGGAGCAGATTTATTCAAGGTTCCAGGAACTGCTACAAATTTAGCAACTACCCGGTCAGGTCATGCAGAACACGTTCAACTTGTTGCCGTCCAGATCGCGGAAGTAGCCGGCGTAAAAATTGTCCATTCGGGGCCCTACCGGACCTTCGTCTTTTGCACCCAGCGCAATGGCCTTGTCGTATACCTTTTGCACCATTTCTTTTGAATTCGCCGCCAGGGCTACCATCACGCCGTTGCCGACCGTGGCGGGGTTGCCATCAAAGGGCTTGGTTGCGGCAAAGCCTGGCTGATCGGGCGCGACAGACCAGGCGATGAAGGTGTCAAATTCCATGAAGCGCTTGGCGCCCAGCACGCCGAGCAGCTCGTCATAAAACTTGGCCGCACGGGGCAGATCGTTGGTGCCGACAGTGACATATCCGATCATCGAAATCTCCTTACTTTATTGAGAAGGGGCTGTGGATTCTACACCGCCTAAGGCCATGCATCACTAAGGCCATGCATCATGTGTGGGCATCATGTATGGAGGTACACCACGGGATCTACGCCAAACAGCCTGCCATGCAAATACAGGACCAGGATAAAAACACCAAGACCGGCCAGCAGCAGGCGGACATTCGACACTACTGACGCAGCCTGGGGCCTGGTCCAGGCGCCATCACGACGGTTGAGCAGCATGATCTGCAGCACGGCCCATAATGCAAACCCGCCAAACAGAACGATGGAGCGCGCCTCCCCATTGGAAAACAGGTGGCCAACTCCCCACACCACGACGCCAAGCAGTTGTGGATGCCGGATATGGCAGGACAGGCTATTGCGGAAGTACGGCGCAAATAGCAGGATAAAGGCCGCAAGGGCGAACACGATGGTCACGTAAGGGCCCCAGGACGGAGGCGTATAGAGTCGGGCTACCGAGGCTGATTTCCAGTTCGAAATGATCAGCAGCAGGGCAGCGAAAGCTGCTACGGCGAAGAGGCCCTTGTATGCAGTGACTCCAAGTCGCTGCACCAGTCCCGCGCGGAACGTCACGGCGCTAGCAGGTATGAAGTGAATCAGGCTCCAAAGAACAAGCGCTACGATGAGATAGGTCATTGGTGAACTCTACCGGTTGCCAAAGCATGAAATTACTCTCAATCCGGGACCTTCACCAGTCCGGGGATAATTGCCCGCTGTGCAGCGCTCTTATTCCAGCACCCACTGTAATCGCAGGCCAAAGATCCACGGATCTTCGCCATCAAACTCGTTGCCGGGACGGTCCACGTTGAGCACTTTGATGAGGTTGGTCATGACGCGGAGCTGTGCGTTCAGGTACCAGTTAAGTCCCAGCGAGATATTGCTTTCCGTGCCGCCGTTGATGTCCTTGTCGGTAAGGTCGACGTAGCTGACCCGGGCGGCGAGTTCAAGTGCGCCCTTGCCGCCCTTGAACACCGGCTCTTTAGGGCTTACCGCCTCATACACGCCACTGCCCGCATTGTAATTACGCGAATCATCGGTCAGGAACCAACTGGCCTGGGCATAGGCGCCCTTGAACCCGATGTCGCTATAGCCATCCCTTTGAATATGGGCAGACAAAACTTCCGTCTGCCAGGAAAACCTGCCGACAATCCGGGTGGCTTCCAGGCCGGCACGAAGTATGTGGTTGCTGCCCGAAATAGTGCCTGCATCGACGAATTTGTCGTTGGTGAAATAAACTTCGGGTCGGGTTTTGAACTCAGTCTGGTCATCCGTTGCGTTGATGCGGTACGAAAATGAGCCGCCGAGGTGAATTCCCGTCCGCCCATCTATATGGACAGGAGAGTAGACATAGCGCATGACCAGCGCCTGCCCGCTACTTGCGGTATCGTCCTCTTTGGGGGTGTAGAAGAACAACCCACCCTGGAAAATGCTGGTGCTGGTGCGTTTGAGAACTCCCAGCCCGCCCATCTTTTTCTCGGATAAAGCATAGACCGCAAGATTTCTTTCCATGAACGTGAGACCGGAAAAGTTGTTGAGGTATTCCAGGCTCACTTGTGGGCTGAACACCCCCAGCTGGAGGACCGCCGTTTTCCAGCCCGAGTACAACAGGTAATTGTCATTCACCTGCCATGTGCCGGTATTGTAGAGGGCCGTGAGTTTGAAGGACCAGTTTGGCGAGAAGGTTTTCCAAATGGCCAACTGCGCCCGGCGCAGGGTAATCTCAGCATTCTCGGGCTCGTTGTTCAACGGAAAATCGTACATAAGCTGGCCGCCCCACTTGAAGCCAGTCAATGGGAATTCCTTAGCGATCAGCAGGCTGTGAATGTAGCTCGTTTTCACGTCCGTGGCGGATGCGTGAACCGGCCGCCTGTGGGGATGCTTCCGTGGCCGCGCCAGCCGCTTGCAACTGCGCGGTCGCTAGCACGAAAGCCATTGCCAGCCATGTGTTTCGAACCATGCTTTGGGACCCTGATTTGGAACCCCGATGTGGAGCCCCGGGGGACTTATCCTAGCATGGGGCGTTATACTGCATCACCGGCGGTAGGGAAGGAGATAAGTGGTCATGGCATTTCGGCTTGGCAGGGTATTTCACCACACGCTGAGAACGGTCGTTTACGGCTTGATCGGCATGTTCATCACCTTGATCGTCGTGTTCGTGCTCAAGATGAATGCCCAACCTGATCTTAGTGTCTGGCACGAGGCAGAGCTGGATGAGGAATTTACCATCCATTCCGACGTAGCGACATTCAAAGACTACCTCGCACTGGAAGACCGCTTGTTCAAACAACTGGACGAACTGGTTCGTGCAAAAATAGTTCCGGATGAATCGACCCAGATCAACCGCTTCAGCCGCGGCAGCCTGTCGGATCCGGGCAGGTGGCCACAGAACTGGAACCGCAGTTACGAAATGCCGGTGGACTCACCCAAGGCCGTCGTGGTGCTGTTGCATGGCATGACGGATTCTCCCTACAGCCTGCACAGCTTTGCCGAGGCACTGCACCGCAGTGGCGCCTACGTGATCGGCCTGCGCATTCCGGGCCATGGCACGGCGCCTTCCGGCTTGCTGCGGGTGACCTGGCAGGACATGGCTGCGGCCGTAAAATTGGCCATGCGCCAAGCGGCTGAGCAAGCACATGGCCAGCCGGTGTACATCCTGGGATATTCCAATGGCGGTGCGCTCGCGGTGAACTATACACTGGACGCAGTGGCTGATCCCTCGCTGCCCCAGGTGAACCGCCTGGTGCTGCTATCTCCGGAAATTGGAGTATCCAAGGCTGCGGCTTTTGCTGTTTGGCAAGCCAGGCTGGGCGTGTTTCTCGGGCTGGAAAAATTGTCCTGGGCAGGCTTGCTGCCGGAGTATGACCCCTACAAGTACGGCTCATTTGCGGTCAATGCGGCCGACGTGGCGTACAAATTAACGGATCAAATCCAGCAGCAGATCACTGCGCTTGGCAAACAGAACAAGCTGGGTGGCGTTCCACCGATTCTGGCTTTTTCATCCATAGTTGACGCCACGGTCCTGGCCCCCGACCTGATCGAACATCTGTTTGATCGCCTGCCCAAGGGGGGGCATGAACTGGTGCTGTTCGATATCAATCGCGTCGCACAAATGGAGCCCATCCTGAACTGGAGCCCCGGGAGGATGCTAACGGCTCTTCAGGCTAATCCCGGCAAGACGTTTACGCTGAGCCTGGTGATGAACAAGGATCCCAACACCTTGGAAGTGTTGTATGCCAGTCAACAGGCCGGGTCGGAAATCACCACCACCACCGATCTTGGTCTGAGCTGGCCGCGCGGTGTTTATTCGCTGTCTCACGTAGCGCTGCCGTTTCCTCCGGACGATCCCTTATACGGCGGGGAGGGTCGGGCGAAAAGCCCGGGCGTTCACCTCGGGGATTTGGCCCTGCGTGGCGAAAGAGACGTTCTGTTGGTGCCTGCTGCGGAAATGCTGCGCATGCGCTGGAATCCCTTCTATCCCTTTGTTGAACACAAGGTACTGGAGTTCCTTGGCCTGGGAGCGCCGGCCTCGTCTTCGCAGAGCGAAGCCGGGCCGGCGTCGTCAAGCAACGGTTGACTCACTTCATTTCGATCTTCAGACCGTCCGCGCCGATATTGATCGCCAGGCCTTCGTTACTGGATTTCAGATGCAATGTCACGCCCTTGTCGTTTTTCAGCCACATGGCGCCCGCGCCTTCAACCACGGAGAATGCAGCCTCGGCTTCGAAATAAATACCGGGAAAGTCGTTTATGTCGGCGAGATAGTAGACTTCGCCGCTTACCTTAAGGTGCTCTATGCCCACTTTTGCACCGACTGTCAAACCGGCGACCTTGAAGTCCTGTACAGCACCGTTGTAATTCAGTTTGCCGCCGCCCGTGGCGCCGCCAATAATGGCCATGACCTCGGTTTCGTCGATTTGCAGCGTGCCTGATGGCTTTGGATTTTCAGCCAGCGCCATTGTGCTGAAAGCCATCAATGCGAGTGCGAGCACGGGTTTGAATAACGAATTGTGGATCTTCATTGCGGGTATCCCTCCTCAGTTGACATAAAGTACCTTCGGTACGTGCAATATTAACATGGCATTGTTACAGGAAAAATATTGTCGAGGAAGTGTCCACGTTGACTTTGCGGGTTGCCCGACTGGCGTCTGTGCCGGTGTTCTGGCGTATAATTCCGGCTGGAATGGCCGGCCCCGGACTACGCGGACGCCGTCCGATTGGTTTCTAACCGCATACTTTCAATCAAGAGAGATCAAGGACATGAACAACAAAGAAACTTACCAGGGAACCAGCCGATTTTTTGTCGTGGCAATGGCATTGATGCTGCTTAGCGCGGCACCGGTCTTCGCAGCGGATTCGGGCGGTAGTTACGACTGGGAATACGTGGCGGATATCTACTTGTGGGGACCCAACATAAACATAGACACGACGGGCGGACGGGAAGTGCAGCTTCCGTTCTACCAGATCCTCAATGATCTGGACTTTGCGTTCATGACTGAATTCGGCGCACGCAACGACAAATGGTCGATCATGACTGATGTCATTTACATGAACCTCAGCCAAAAAAATAACTTGAGAGACGCCAATCTTCCGGACGGCACTGCGGTAACGATCAATGACAAACTGGACATGACATCCTGGATCGTTACGCCGACCGTTGGCTATGCGCTGCATAACGGCGATGACGCACGGATCGAAGTCATTGGAGGCTTGCGTTACCTGTCGCTCGACCTGGGGATCGCGATCGATGTCAATGACACCGAAGTATTCAACAGGTCCGCATCGGAAGGTTTCTGGGATGGCATCATAGGTATGCGTGGCGACATAAACCTCAGCCAGACCTGGTACCTGCCGATGTATTTTGATGTTGGCTGGGGCACACAAAACAGCAATACCTGGCAGGCCTCTGCCGGCGTGGGTTATCACTTTTCCTCGTTCGACGCAGTGCTGACGTATCGCTACCTGGATTACGAGTTCGATCACGCGGTAGCGTCTGACCTGGTCATTAAAGGGCCACAACTCGGGGTGGTATTCAAGTTCTGAGAAGGCCGAATTGCCCCTGCTAACCGTTATTATAACACTATGTGGGTGACGTTTGCCTCCGTGGGCACGGTTTTGGTCCACTTGGCGTTTATGGCACGGGCCATCCTGCGCCCGCACCGCGACCCGGAATCGCGCATAGCCTGGGTGGTGGCAATCGCCGTGATACCGGTTGCCGGAATCGTGGCCTACATCCTGTTTGGCGAGACCAACATTGGCCGCAAACGAGCGAAGCGAGCGGCAGCAGCGCTGGCGACCATGCCCCCAGCAATCCCTCCGCAATCAGCTAATGCAGACTGGCTGCGAGCAGAATTCCCTGAACGTTGCGAGCCCCTGTTCCGGCAGGGCGAGACCATCAACGGGTTTGCGCCGGTGGGTGGAAATTCAGCGCGCTTGATGGGCGACTCCAACAGCGGGATCGACGCGATCGTGGCCGACATGGATGCGGCCACAGACCATATCCACCTGATTTTCTACATCTGGCTGGAAGACAACAACGGCCGCAAAGTGGCTGATGCACTCAAGCGCGCTGCCATCCGCGGAGTTGCCTGCCGGGCCATGGCCGACGGACTGGGCTCGCGCGCCATGATCCGCTCGCATTGCTGGCAAGAGATGCGGCAGGCAGGTGTGCAGCTGGCGGAGGCACTGCGCATAGGACACCCACTGATGCGCATTGCCCTTGGCCGGATCGACCTGCGCAATCATCGTAAAATCGTCGTCATCGACAACCGCATCACCTACTGCGGCAGCCAGAACTGCGCTGACCCGGAGTTCCGGGTAAAGCCGAAGTTCGCCCCCTGGGTTGATGCGCTGATGCGTTTTGAGGGGCCGATTGCACGGCAGAACCAGCATGTTTTCATCAGCGACTGGATGAGCTGCGTGAATGAAGACATTCGCCACCTTCTCGAGGAGCCCATCGCGGAGTCCAGCCCGGGCTTTACCGCCCAGGTGATCGCCACCGGGCCAACGGTGCGTAACTCCGCCATGCCGGAAACCTTTGAAACCTTGATGCACGCGGCCCGCCATAAGCTGGTCATTACGACGCCGTATTTCGTTCCAAAGGAGTCAATGCAGGCCGCGCTGTGCGCTGCCGCCCATCGCGGCGTTGATACCACCATCATTTTTCCGGCGCGCAACGATTCCTGGGAAGTTGCAGCTACCAGCCGCAGCTATTACCAGGAACTGCTGGAAGCAGGGGTAAAAGTCTTTGAGTTCGTGGGCGGCTTGCTGCACACCAAGTCCATTACCGTGGATGATGACATTACCCTGATTGGTTCGGCCAACATGGACCGCCGCAGTTTTGATCTGAACTACGAGAACAATATCCTGTACTTCGACCGGGAAATGACTGCCGCGGTGCAAACCCGGCAGGGCGCCCACCTTGCCGCCTCACGGGTAGTTAGTTTGGCCGATGTCGCAGCCTGGTCAATAGGGCGTCGGTTGTGGAACAACGCGGTAGGCATGATGAGCCCGCTGCTGTGAAGCGGGCTTGCCTACATTAAGGCAGGTCTATTTGTCAGGCTTTTCAGTCGGTATGGCAATTGGGGTGTCGGCCGGCTGTTTGCCGGATACCGTGGCCAGGAATTGTTGGAAGGTGGGGTCGTTGTGCAACAATGTGCGCGCGCTTGCAATCAAGGTGTCGACCTGCTCGTTGGTGAGGCTGAACGAGGTGGGGATCTTGTTCAGAAAATACTTTAGTTGAGGTTGCGGGACCTCTTCGAAGCCAATGTTCACGAAATAGGGTGTGATTTGATTCTCCGGTGTGGATGTCTTTTCAGCCCACATGTCCAGTCTATGCTTGACCATATCGATGGTTGCCGCGTTATAGCGATGTAACTGCACATCGGTCATGGCATTCATGGACGCAAGTATGCCGGGTTGCTTGTTGCTCTTGTCCATTTCAGAGTCCTGCTCGGTGGACGCATTGACCGAAATAAATACGATCTTGCTCGGGGGTTTCCTGTCGAGTGCACTCAGCAGGGCACTGGGGCCACCGGCAGCCGCCATCACATCGGTCATCGCGCGTAATCCCATGTTATCGGTGATGCCGCCATCCACGTAGTGAATGTACTTGCGGTTTACTTTGTCTTTGTAAGAATTGGCTCCCGCGTACAGAATGGCGAATTCCGCGTCATCCTTTGCAAGTTGCTCAGCGATTGGCGGCCATTTCATTCCATCGCAGCCGGCAAAATTCTCAATCACGACCGGGTTTAATACCACCGGCACAGCGGAAGATGCGGCCACCGCGTTGGCCACGGGATAGGTCGAGAGATCCGAACAGAGCAAATCAAAATAACCCTGGATAAACGAGAAACGGAAGCCCTCAGCCAGATCCGAGGCATTGATGACGATCATGGGTCGATCCGGCCTGATCATGTCGGCAAAAGTGGCGTTGTGGAACAGGATGTCCTGGTAGTATTCGATGGCTCTCTGGGTACGGTCCTTGCGGCCAAACCAGTGAAACGGGTTGAGCACGCTCCTGGTCAGATGCCCTTCAACGTCACGGCGCAGGAAAGCTTCTTCATAGGTGTCGAAAATCCCGTCGCCGTTCAGGCCGTAGTAGGCCGCCGTGAAACTGCCGCCGGATACGGAACTGATGTGGTCCACTTCGTCCAGTAATCGCTTCTGCTGGCCGTCGATGGTAACAGTGGTATCACGCAGTTCCTCCAGCACCCCGTAGGCCATGGCCGCGGCGCGCGTTCCGCCACCGGAAAATGTCAGGATAAAGGTGACGCCGTTGCCTCGGTCTTTCTTGAAGTCAGCCCAGGTCTTGAGGTTATACGAAGGACCGGTGGGCGCGGCCGGTTTGGGCTTGTTTACGATGACGCCGTAGGAAGCACAGCCGCCCAGCAGGGTAAGGACCAGGCAAAATCCACAGAATTTTTGCAGCAGGGCAGGTAGGCCGGGGGAGGGCGCTGATTGTTCAGCCTGGACCGTGAACGATTCTGTTAGCTGGTACATCGGGTCATGCTCCTGTGGATTCCATAGTCTGCCGAATTTTATACTGTATGCCACCAGTTTACCGCTAGAAATTCAAGCATTTCACGTGATTCGGCTGATTTAGGGCAGGCAAGGGTTCCCACCGGCCTGTCCAACAGCCTGCCCGTCAGCCTGGCCCGGGCTGTTTCTTCGCACAGGGATTTGGTACATTAGCTGCCCGCATATCCTGCCGCATGGAGAATCCTTTGAACACCACCCCTTTTAGCATCCGTGCCTGCGCTATTCTGCTGGCATTCAGTCTGTGTTCAGCTGCCATGGCAGAGAATCAGTTGCCTCAGACCAGCTCAGATGGTCTGCAACTGGTGCCGCACAGCAAGGTTTATGCGCTCTATGTCAAACCGGGTATTACATCGCTCTCGCAGTATACCGAGGTCAAGATCCTCGACTGCTTCGTGCAGTTTGAAGCCAATTACCAGCGCAACTACAACATGAACGAGATTGGGCTTGATGGTCAGATGACTACGCTGGAAATGGACAACATAACCAAGAAGCTGTCGGCTGAATTCTCCAAGGTGTTCAGCGAGGAAATGGTCAAAAGCGGCCACCCGGTGGTTGACACCGTCGGACCCAACGTCCTTTTACTTCGCCCGGCCATCATCAACCTTGATGTCACGGCGCCGGACATGATGACTCCCGGGATGAACGCTACCTTTGTGACTTCGGCCGGGCAAATGACGCTCTACATGGAGTTATATGATTCGGCCACCAGCACCTTGTTGGCGCGGGTAATTGACCCCGAAGCCGGGCAGGAAGGCGGAATAGGCATGATGGCCAACAGCGTGACCAATACCATGGAAGCTGACCAGATTCTGCGGCATTGGGCTGATTTGCTCATTTCCCATCTCGGGGAAGCTCAGCAGGCAACACCAGCGAACTAGAGTTCCGGCGCGGGGGAATGTCCTTGCGTTTGATAGTATGTGCGGTAGAAAGTTAGGATGTGTGTGTTTTGTTATCAACCTGAAGGAGTTTTGATCATGAAGAAAATTTTCGCCCTGGCCATAGTTGCCGCTTCAGTCCTTTTTGCTGGCCAGGTTTCGGCTGCGGAATGGGGCTATTTGACGGTTATCCCCAATGACCACCCTGGAGACAGCGTATACAGAGTGAACATCGAGTCGATTGACGGAAAGATGCCTGACCCAGGCGCCAATGCACCCGTATCGCCAGGCACGCATGTAGTTAAAGTCAGCCTTGTGTTCAATGCGGATTGGGGCACCAGCATGGGATTGACCGAAGACAACATTTACACTGACGAAATCAGCGTGGACGTAGCAGCGAAGAAGACCTATTTCCTCGGTGCCAAAGTAAATACCAAGGCCACCTCCGCAGAGCAGATGAATGGCAATTTCTGGGATCCCGTGGTTGCTTCCGTAAAATAAAGTGTAGTCATGACCCAGCGGCCGGAATGCACCCTGCATTCCGGCCTCCGGATGATCGTGAGGCAAGCAGGAAAGAACGAGCAACAAATCCAGTCGTTAGGGAGCCAATATGTTAAGTCGCAAATGCTACGCTGTGGGTGCCTTGCTCCTGCTCGCGTTCACAGTGCAGGCAGGCCAGATTTTTGTCTATCCAGCCAAGGGACAGTCAAAAGACCAGCAAAAGCAGGACGAGGGTGCCTGCATGGGTTGGGCCTCTGACCAAACGGGTTTCAATCCAGCCGCTCCGATGACCCCCACCTCGCCGCCACCTCCCCAGACAGCACCAACCTCGAGCGCGGGCAAAGGCCTGCTCAAGGGCGCACTGGTGGGAGTTACCGTGGGCGCCATTGCCGGTGATGCCGGCAAGGGTGCAGCCATCGGTGCCGGTACCGGAGCATTGGTCGGCGGCATGAGCAGACACAGCCAACAGCAACAGCAAGCTCAGCAGCAGCAAGCCTGGGCCAACCAGCAGGCAGCCAACTACGCGCAACAACAGGCGAATTTTAATCGTGCCTACACTGTATGCCTGCAAGGGCGCGGATACACAGTCAGCCAATAGCGCCGACGTGTGGTTATCAGATGAGGAATTGAAATGGGAAAATATGTTCTCCGTTGCATAATGGGCGCCGCGGTGCTGACCTGGTCCCTGGTGGCGCAAGCCGCGGGGCCTTTCGATGGTTCCAAACCCTTGCTGTGCGCTGCCATCCACGCAACCTCCTGCGATGAGGAGTCGGAAGTCTGCTCATCGGGCGCGCCCTGGATGGTGGGCTTCCCGGTGTTCATGGAAATCGACTTTGCCGCCAAGACTGCCTCAACAACACGTCAGCACGTCGTTGAGCGCACCAGCAAAATCGACACGGTGGAACACCTGCCCAATAATCGCATGAGCGTGCAGGGCACCGATGATGAGTACAGCTGGAGCGTGCTGATTTCCGAGGAAACCGGCAGCATGACTCTTGCAGTGGCGGGCGAAGCGGTTGGTTTTATCGTTCTGGGAGCCTGCACCATTCGCTAGCGTAGTTTGTTTAACAAGCTGCAACCCTCAGCCAATGCATCCAGGGTTCGTGGCGTTGCACGGCTGATTTCGTCCGCCGGCAAAGTGAACAAGGCACCCTTGCGCACTGCTCGCATGCGCGGCCAGTCCAGCCACCTGTCCAGCGAATTTTCCTCACCTGGTGATGCAGATGCCAGCAAGACCTGTGGGTCGGCAGCAATCACGGCCTCGTAGCTGACCTGCGGTGCAAGCATGGTGGCGTCCTGAAAAACATTTGTGCCACCGCATAATGCAAATCCGCGGGACACCAGATGCTGCCCGTTGATGGTGTAGAGCGGGCTGGCAGCAACCTGGTAGAAATAACTCACAGCCGTGGCCCCGGCATACTGCTGCTGAAGCTCCGCCAGCTTTAATCGTATCTGCTCGGCAGCTTCCCGCGCCGCTTGGGGTTTCCCGGTGGCCTGGCCGATTTGTTCAAGCACCGACGCAATGTCTGCGGGCTCACGGATCTCGATCGACCAGGTTGCCACATCAAGCGAGCGCAAGCGGGCAATCGCTGATTGCGGATTGCCGCTGTCCCATGCGATGACCAGGTCCGGCTTGAGGCTGAGAATCTGCTCGAGGTCCAGGCGGAATGCATCACCGACCCGGGGTAGCCGGGCAGCAGCTTCCGGGTAATCACTGTATTCCACCGTGGCAATCAGACGATCGCCGGAGCCTGCGGCGTAAACCAGTTCGGCCAGGTTGGGCGCCAGGGTGATGATGGACTGCGCGGGGTGGGGCAGCACCAGCACAGTGCCATCCGCCTGCGGCAACTCAATGTCAGCCGCCAGTGGCAGGCTGCAGAACAGCAGCCCAGCACACTGGCCAGCACTGGGGCCAGCACTGGGGCCAGCAATAAATTCATATGGCTCAGGTAATGACGTCGATCAGCAGCAGCAGCGCCAGCACGGTAACCCACACACCCAGTACACGCCACACCAGGTCCATGGATTGTTTCAAAGTGGCCAGCGGCCCGTCCAACTGGTCCGCATAACCGTCCCGGGCAGCGTGACCACTGAGGACGATCTGCCGTGCACTCGCCAGCAGGAAGCCATTGTTGCCTTCGAACAGACCGTGACCCTGCTCATCGTGGTAACGCTTCCACGCCAGGAATACGGAATCAAAATCGGTGGCGATAGCCAGCGCCAGGGTCATGAGCTGTGCCGCTGGCCAGTCGAGAACCTGCCGGGTGCGGGCAAAAAGCTGCTTCTGGGCAGCGGACAGGCTGGATGGCTCACTGGCCAGCCAGTCCACGATGCGGTACATGAACGCGCCTGTCACACCGAGCAGGGCAAACCAGAAAATTACCCCGAACCACCGGTGCAGGGATTCACCAAATACGGCGTCCACCGTTGCCACGCGACAGATTTCTGGTGCGTCTGGAACGTCATTTCGCAGCAGTGCGGCCAGTTCCTGTTCCTGGTTGTCGGCGGACGGGCAGTTAATGATGTCGGCTACCTGAGTATCCAGGTCCCTGGGTCCGAACGTGTAGACCAGCATGGCGATGGCCAGCAGGAAAATTCCGAGATTGCCAAATGCGGTGAAGACCATTTGGTTGACCACGCCCACCAGCAACAGGGGAAGCAGCAGGGTGATGACAAAACCGGTGAGATCGCTCCAGCCTGGCAGTTTGGAAAACAGCTCATCGGCCTGCCTTACCCAGTTCTCAAGCCATTGATGATTACGCATCCTGCCCAGTTCGCGGATGAAATGGCACAACCCAAATGCTAGCAGGATGGCAATGATGGTCATTCGGCTGATCAGTCCTTACTCAAGGCGAATTCGATACGCAATGCAGTGATTCTACCAGAGCATAGCATTGGATGAGTTACCGTTTGCCCGCCGGGGTATTGCCACATGCGGCCCGGATCACGCGTTCAAGATCTCCGCCACCTTGTTGCTTGTACCAGTCGGCCAATAAGCGGAATGCGATGGACACCGGCGGGGAGAGCAACACCGCGCCAACGCGCACGGCTTCAGTCAGTTCATCTGCCGTGAACCAGCGCAGTTCTGCCATTTCGTTCGATGGCGCGCAGGTGCGGGTTTCGGCTTCAGCATAAAAGCCGCACATGGATGACGCAGGGAATGGCCAGGGCTGGGAGGAGATGTAGCGAATTTCCTTCAAGCGCACGCGGGATTCTTCGAATACTTCCCGCACCACTGCATCTTCAAGGCTCTCGCCGGGTTCCACGAATCCGGCGAGAGTAGAGAAGCGCTTTTCAGGCCAGGCTGAATTGCGCCCCAACAGGCAGGCATTGCCCTGGGTGACCAGCACGATGATGGCAGGATCAATACGCGGGAAGGATTGCCGTGCGCATTCTTCGTTGGTGCACACCATCTTGTGCCCGGATGAGTGCAATTGATTCGGGCTGCCGCAAACGCCACAGAATCCATGGCGGTGCTGCCAGTAATGCAATGCCTTTGCGTAGGCGAGCACACCGGCATGCTTGGCATCCATGTCCACTGCTGCGCGGCGCAAATCCAGGAAACTCGCTTCCGGGTGCAGTTGCAGCAGTGCTTCGCGCTGTGCATCGTTAATGGACACGGCAAAGAAATACCGCTTGCCGTCCGTGCCCAACAGGGTTGGAGGCTGAATGCTGTTTACGGATTCGAGTTCACCGTTTTTCAGGTAAACCGCCAGTTGCCCGGTTTCTTTCACTTCGATAAGGCTGCGGCTGCGCCACATGGGCACAAACCGGGCAGCGTCAGAATTCAGGGCCCGGTCGACCCACTGTGGATCGTCCCGGTATTCAGCCAGGCGATCGAGGCGGACAGAGGTGAAGCGATTACGTCGGGAGTGCGATATCTGGTCAATGCTGGCGCTGAAATCAACCGGCGACATGACTCAGACAGAAAAGGATGAGCCGCAACCGCAGGTAGTGGCAGCATTGGGATTGCGGATGACAAATTGCGCGCCTTGCAGGTTTTCCGCGTAATCCACTTGCGCACCCATCAGGTACTGGAAACTCAGGGGGTCAACCAGCAGGGTCACGCCGTCATTGGCCACGGCGATGTCATCTTCGGACTGCTCTTCGTCAAATGAAAAGCCGTACTGGAACCCGGAGCAACCACCCCCGCTGATGTACACGCGCAATTTGAGATCAACATTGTTCTCTTCCAGGATCAACTCCTGGACTTTGCGTGCTGCAGCATCGGTGAAGACGATGCCGTGATCAATTGTTTTGGCGCTTGTGTCCATAGATGCAGATTATAACTTACCGGGTGTGAGTACAACATGGAGTCGCGGACATGGAATTCAACGGTTGTCCGGAGTTTCCCCCGGCGCCTGTTCCTGCTCCAGGCCATCTTCCGGTTTGGCCTCGATCGCCGCATTGATACTATTTGCAGCCGCCTCAGCCAGTACGGCCCAGTCAAAGCTGCGACTGACAGGCTTGCCGCTTTGCCCCTGGGCTTCCAGCGTAATGCGCACCTGGGACGGCGTGAAGCCTTCCGGCAGCAAAATATATCCATCCAATTGCTGGAAATACTTGAAGCGAAATTCGGGCTTGGACTTGTTGCCCTCGGTAAGTTTCGACCAGGTCAGAGTTACCGGCCGGTCACCCTGCGTGCCCAAAACGTCGATGCTCGCGGTCCCGCTGGTGATATCGGAACGCTGCAGGTTCTGCGTCAGGGTGAGCAGGAAATGAAAGACGCGTGTTGATCCGGTAGGGTTAAGTTCGAGTTGATAGACTGCCAGGCCCGCCTGCGCTCCACTGATGCCGGCCAGTCGCTGATAGAAATCGAGTTCGCCCTGCAGCCGGTTGAGCTCTGCCTGGCGATTGCTTTCATCTTCGCGTATCAGTTCGTTCGCGCGCCGCATCACTGCTGCTTCCTGCTCGGCTACTTGCAGTTGTGCCTTGTTCGCTTCCAGGCGCGAGGTGAGTGACTTGATTTCGTTCTTCTGGGTCTTGATGCGCAGCTTGGCATTGGCAAGTTGGGGCAGGGCCGTAGTCAACGTCACGGAATAGGTCGCATACGCAATACTCAGAACAGAGAACACTGCTCCGATGATGCGAAAGCTTCGCGATTTTCTAAAGCTCAACTTCATCACACGTTGTGTGCTTCCTGTAGTGCAGAACAGCTGGATCAGAGGCTCCCTAGAACAAAAAAGCGGCCGGAGCCGCTTATTTTCTGAATTTTTTTCTTTGTGTTTTATATTATTGTTGTAATTCCAGACGAGTCCCCTACAACTGGTTGAGTTTTATACAGGGTTGCACCAGACTTCGTCAAGTACCAGTAATAATCCATCGCCTGCGTTCAGGAATAATTTTGATGCTCTGGCTTAAATCATTTCACATCATTTTCGTCGTGACCTGGTTCGCCGGGCTGTTCTACCTGCCCCGATTGTTCGTATACCACGCGATGGCGGAGAACGCCTCCGTGTGCGAAACGCTCAAGGTAATGGAGCGGCGCCTGATGGTAATGATGAACATCGGCGGAACCCTGTCCTGGCTCTTCGGTGCTTCCATGCTGTTCGTGCTGCCAGCTTTGCTCGGCGCTGGATGGATGGAAGTAAAACTTGCGCTTGTGCTCCTATTGACGATCTATCATTTCTGGTGCGCAGCCATTGTGAAGCAACTGGCGCGTGACGACGTGAGGCACGATCACGTGTGGTACCGGTGGTTCAATGAATTCCCGACGCTGATCCTGATTGCCGTTGTTATCCTCGCAGTGGTGAAACCTTTCTGATCGTCCCGTGCCTCTGGTCGGTTTGGGCGCGAGTCCTGCCGCCCCTGCCGCTTCCTTTCTTGTTTGGTGCAGCGGCCAGGGAGCGGTGAATTCTTTCTGGACACGCCGTGAATACATCCATGTAGGCTCCTCGCCAGCATCCCTGCTGGCGACGGTCCAGAAAGAACCCCCCCTCCCTGTCCTCAAGCTATTCAGCGGGGAAGCTGCAAATTCAAGCACCCGCCAATATCACAGCAGCAGGCTGCGGCGTGGAGACTTGCTCGTCACTCGGGCATTGTTGAGTTTGTAAGGGGCAGCGCAGCAACGCCGGACGGAGCCTCAGAGCTAAGCGAGCTGGGGCGGGGAGACTTGCCCGGGAGTGTATGTTTCAGGGATGAAACATCCAAGCCTACAGGGATGTATTCACGGCGTCTCCCGGGTAAGTCTACCGGCCGCAGATTGCGCCCCCAAGCTAAGCACTGATCGTGGGTCCAGATAGAATTCACCGCTCCCTGGCCCTGGCACGGATGCAAAAGTTAAACAGTTACGGCGTCCTGCGTGGGTAATTCGTGAAGAGGCTGAGCCAGTCGCGAGCGGAATCGGCGATGACGAGGAACTCGGGGTTGAGCAACGAGGCCTTGGTGTTGTAGCGCATGGGCTGGCCATCGAGGGTGAGTACTTTGCCCCCGGCGGCGTTCACCACCGCATGCGCGGCAGCCGTGTCCCACTCCGACGTCGGTCCCAGCCGTGGATAGAAATCTGCTTTTCCTTCCGCGACCAGGCAGAACTTCAGCGAACTGCCCATGCTCACCAGTTCATAAGAACCGAGCGCCGCAAGGTGCTGTTGCAGCACCGGGTTGGGATGGGAGCGGCTGCCGACCACGATCACCGGATCAGCGCAGGGAATGCGCACGGTTATGGGTTCAGCGATTCCGCTGGCGCTGACACGCTGGGCGCCTATGCCCTTGAGGCCACAGTAGCTCGTGCCGCTGACGGGCACGTGCACCACGCCCAGCACGGGCTCGTGGTTTTGCACCAGGGCGATATTGACGGTGAATTCGCCATTGCGCTTGATGAACTCCTTGGTGCCATCCAGCGGGTCCACCAGCCAGTATTCGCTCCAGCGCGAACGGATGGAGAAATCCAGCGCGGCCGATTCTTCAGAAAGCACCGGCACCAGGGGTGTCAATGCGTGCAGTGCTTCAACGATCAGGTGGTGGCTGGCAAGGTCGGCCTGGGTGAGCGGTGAGGCATCTTCCTTTTGCTCCACTGTTATCTCCTGGCCGTATACCTGCAGGATGGCTGCGCCGGCCCGCCGGCTGATATCGAGAATGTCCTGTTGCAGGCGCGGGGAGGCAGACAGGCTCACCGTGATTTCTCAGCGGCCATGTAATCGCGCGCTATGTAGAGTGCCGCGATGGTGCGCCCTTCGGTGCAGTCGTCACGGGCCGTGATGGATAACAGATCGCTGATGGGCCAGGGTACGACTTGCAGTTCCTCGGGTTCATCGCCCGGCAGTTTTTCCGGGTAGAGATCGCGGGCCAGCACGACGCGCGTGACATGCGTCATGTAGCCCGGCGCCAGGCTCAGGCGGGTCAGTTCAATCAACTCGCGGGCGCCGTAACCGATTTCTTCTTTCAGCTCGCGCTGCGCGCCTTCGAGTAAGGCTTCACCCGGCTCCAGCCTGCCCTTGGGCAAGCCTATTTCATAATGATGCAGTCCTGCAGCATACTCGCGTACAAGCAAAACGGTATGTTCGTCCAGCATGGGCACGATGATCACAGCGCCGAGGCCACGGGACTTCATGCGCTCATAGGTCCTGCGCTCGCCGTTGGAAAACTCCAGATCCAGTTGTTCAACCTCGAACAGTTTGCTCGGGTCGCGCAGGCGCCGTTCGTGGATGATGGGCAGCGGGTGGACCTTATCAATCATGCGCCTGTCCCTGAGTTGAGCAAGTTGGAGTTGAGCATGTCCAGCAGTTGGGCGTGCAATCGCGGTGGCGCAGCCAGCACCGAGGTGGTGGCCAGGCCAGGTGGATTGCCCTCAAGGTCGGTGAACACTCCGCCTGCCTCGCGGACTATGACCACCAGCGCGGCAATGTCCAGGATGTTGACATCGGATTCGATCACCGCATCAATCTGGCCGGCGGCAAGGCGGTGGTAGTGATAGTAGTCACCGTATCCGCGGGTGCGATTGGCTGCAGCCAGAATGCGCCCCAGTGCGTTCCAGCGTGGCGATGCGGCCAGCGACTGGATGTTGCCCGTCGAAATGGCTGCTTGCTGCAAGCTGCGGGTGTCCCGTACGCGTGCCGGTGTGCCTTGTACCTGCGCACCGCGACCGGTACAGGCCCAGGCCAGTTCATCGTAGGCCGGGGCCGAGGAAACCCCCAGTACCAGGTCTCCGTGGTGCATGAGCGCAATCTGGGTAGAGAACATGCCGTAGCCCGCCACGAAACTCTTGGTGCCGTCTATGGGATCTACCAGCCAAAGGAATTCCGCGTCGGATCCGGAGCGGCCCCCTTCTTCGCCGTAGAACCCGTGGTCAGGGAAAGCACTCAGCAGGATGTTGCGGATCATGTCCTCTGCTTCGCGATCAGCCACCGTTACCGGGGTTTGATCCGGCTTCAGCTCGACACTGAATTCGCCACGATAATACTGCCGTATCAAGGCGGCTGATGACCGGGCGGCCTCCACAGCCACTGTGAGGGCGGCTTGCATGAAAGACTCCAGGTTCAACTTTGTATTGCTCCTACCTTGTTACGCCCTTGCTGGCGATCCATCGTGACCATGAGATAATGAGCCGGTAGCGCACTGCCTGCGAAGCTCAACATGATAGCAAAATCGGTTGCGGGCACGCTCAGGGAAAGTTTTGCAGGCATCCGGGCAGGGGTCTTGAGCATGAGAATTCACCGCGTTTTCACTGACCAGTCACTTGAGCCAGAACGCAATGTCGTGCTCGCCGAGGATGCCGCACACTATCTGTCCCGGGTATTGCGCGTGGCCATAGGCCAGCAGGTCGTGGTTTTTAATGGAGACGGTTTTGATTACTTCGCTGAAATCGACCGCCTTGATCGGGGCGCCCTGGGTGTGCGGGTGCAGAGTCGTTTGCCGGCGCGGCCTGAATCACCGCTGCAGATCAAGCTGGTGCAGGCAGTGAGTCGGGGCGAGCGCATGGATCTTACTTTGCAGAAAGCAACGGAGCTGGGTGTGGCGGGAGTGCAGCCACTGTTCAGCGCTCGCACCGAGGTGCGCCTGAAAGGAGAAAAACTCCTGCGGCGCATGGAGCACTGGAAGAAAATCGTGATTTCTGCGTGCGAGCAGAGCGGACGCGCCCGCTTGCCGGTGCTGCATGCTCCTGCCGAGCTCGAGGAGTGGGCTCACGGCACATCGGCAGGACGGCGTATCGTGTGCCTGCCCGGCGCGGATCGATCACTTGCCAGCATGGCGGATCAGTGCGCGGTGGAATTGCTGGTTGGTCCGGAAGGTGGATTTGATGACCACGAACTGGAAGTGTTGGCACAGCAGGGAGTAGTGGCTGCCGGGCTGGGCCCGAGGATACTGCGCACGGAAACGGCCGGCGCTGTGGCCATCACCATCCTGCAGGCGCTGGCAGGCGACCTGGCCTGATTCAGGAAACTCTGATTAATCCAGAGCTTCCTTAATTTTGTACCTGGGTAATGGGCAATATGCCAAAGGCAGCGTGCGTGACGAGGTGGGTAAGCCTGTCCAGGTCGGGAATGACGGCTGCCTGGTCATCAAGCTCGATATGGCAGAACACACCCAGTGACTTGCGTTCATCACCGGTATGCAGCACCTCGTCCATTTCCACGGACACCAGTCGCGGAATATCGCTGATCACGATGCCAAGGTAGGGCATGCGTGCGGAATCGGACAGTGATTTCACGATCATTATATGGGTCTTGGTCGTAACCTGATCGGGCAGATTGCCGCTGATCAGTGCTGCATAGCTGAAGACCGGGACCTGCCGGCTTTGCCAGTCGACATGACCAAGAAACCATTGGGGTGCTGCGTGCGTGGCCTGCGGTGGGCTGTACTCGATGACCTCGGTGATGACGTTGGTTGGCAGCAGCAGGAATTCGCCTTCCATCGGTGCCAGTGTGCAGTGTACCGGGCCCATTGCCGCGGCGCTGTTATGCACCGGACGCGAGGCAGAACGTTCCTGGTGCGCCGTAGTATTGCTGGTTCCGGAGCCCGGGGGCGTTCGTGCAGACGATTTCTTTTTACCGAAAACAGACATTTCAGTCGTGTCTCCTTTGCTGTGGTTCGAGTTTCATTTTCAACATTTCTCCCACCTTGGTCACCAGCTCAGCTTCCTGGTAGGGCTTGGTCAGGTAGGCATCGGCGCCTGCTTCGCGCGCTTTCTTGCGGTGCTTCTGCCCGGCACGTGATGTGATCATGACTATGGGTATGTGCTTGAGCCTTGGATCGGCGCGCACATGCTCAGCCAACTCATAACCATCCATCCTTGGCATTTCAATATCCAGCAGCATCAGGTCGGGGATGCGGTCGCGCAGGTTCTCCAGTGCGTCTATGCCATCCTGGGCGGTCATCACTTCAAGAGCGTGGTTCTCCAGAACGCGCGAAGTCACCTTGCGCATCGTTATTGAGTCATCCACTACCATGACCAGCGGTATGTGTTTCACCTCCTGCACGGCCGCTTGCGCACGCGGCTGTGCGTTGGCGGCGGCTGCCAGTCCGCGACGAATCACCGGGCCCATGTCCAGGATCAGAACAACCTGGCCGTCACCGCTGATGGTCGCGCCCAGGATGCCGGGGATGCTGCTGATGTGGGGGCCGACCGGTTTGATCACGATTTCCTGGTGTCCCTGCAGTTCGGCCACCCGGAAAGCAGCCCTGTGCTCGCCCGACCGAATCATCAACAGGGAAACGCTGCCGCTGTCCACCGGAATGGACTGCTCGCCCAGCAAAGGCTCAAGTTCCAGTACCGGGTAGGTTTCACCCGCAAATTCATAAACCGGCTCAGCGCTGTTGCGCAGGGCGGCATAGTCGGCAGGCGGCATGCGCGCCACGCCCCCCACGCTGTTGAGCGGTACCAGGAAAGGCCTCTTGCCCACAGTTACTCCGATGGCCTGCATGACGGCGAGACTAAACGGGATGCGCAGCGTGAAACAGGTTCCCTTGCCGGGCACTGACCTGATTTCCATGGAGCCGCCAATCTGCTTGACCTCGTTGCTGACCACGTCCATTCCGACGCCACGACCGGCCAGGCCTGTTACCGTGGTGGCAGTGGAAAAGCCGCTTTCGAGAATGAAATTGAGCAGGCGAGCCTCGGGCACGTCTTCTTTCCTGGTTATCATGCCGCGCTCGATGGCTCGATTGCGCACCGCTTCCAGGTTTACGCCATTGCCGTCGTCCTCAACCCGGACCACGAACTCGGTAGCTTCCGCTTCCACCGTTACGGTAATTTCGCCTTCTTCGGGCTTGCCCTGCCTGGCGCGAGCCTTGGGCTCTTCGATACCGTGCACCACCGCATTGCGCAACATGTGCTCCAGCGGCGCGGTGATGCGTTCCAGCACATTTCGATCGAGTTGGTCGCTGGAGCCTGCCATCTTCAGTTGCAGGCGCACCAGCTTGCCTGTTTCGGCCGCCGCTGCCCGCACCACCCGGCGCAAACGCGGTGCGGCGCTGCCGAAAGGCGTCATGCGGGTTTGCATCAGTCCTTCCTGCAGTTCCGAGCTTACACGCGACTGTTGCACCAGCAGGGTTTCAGCCTCCCGCACGGATACATCCAGCATGTCCTGCAGGTTCATGAGGTCGCTGACAGATTCGGTCAGCGCGCGAGACAGTTGCTGCATGTTGGAAAAGCGATCCAGCTCCAGCGGGTCGAACTCAGTGGAACCCTTTGTCGAGGCGTGTTGATAGCGCGAAAGCATTTGCGCTTCTGTTTCCCCGTCCATCTGGCGTAATTGTTCTTTCAGGCGGCCAATGGTTTGCCCGACTTCTTTCAGGTTGAAGCGCACAGTGCCGAGCTGCTGCTCAAGGCGCGCCCGGTAAATGCTGATTTCCCCGGCATAGTTCACCAGTGAATCCATCAATTCGGCCGCAACCCGTATGTGCTGCTGGCCGCTGTCGTCGCCCGGGTCTGTCAGCGGCTGGTCCTGCACCTCGTGGAATTCGCGCTTGGGTGCCTCCGGCGCCGGCCGCTGGGTAAGTGTCCGGCGGCGTGATGGTTCCTTCGCTGGGGCAACTTGTTCCTGTGGAATGGCTTGCGCTGCAAGCGCTTGCTGTTCTGGCAGGTTCGTTGCTGCTGCTTGTTCCGCAGACGTGCTCACGGGCTCCGTGGGCGTGGTCGCAGGTTCTGCTGGCGGCAGGTAGACTTTTTGCTCTTGCTGCGTCTGCACCTGCTCTTGCTGTGCCGGCACCTGCTCACGGGCGGCTTTGCCTCCTGGCAGCAGGCTCAACGCACCGGCTTTCTGTTCAAAGCGGGTCAGGGCATCGCCCGCTTCCGGCATGCGCCCGGCAAGCAATTGTTCAACCCACAGGGTCAAGCGGTCACAGCCTTCTTCCAACGCTTGCACGGCAGCAACCGTAGCTTGCAGGCGGTTGGCGGCTATTTGCTCCAGCAGGCTTTCCATGGCGTGGCTGAGATCGCCCAGCGCATCGAGACCTGCCATGCGTGCGCCGCCCTTGAACGTGTGGATTTCGCGTTGCAGGTTTTTCACCAGTTTTTGATCAGCCAGTTTGTCCCGCCAGCTGTTGAGCAGGGTGTCGCAGCGCTCCAGCACCTCGGTGGCTTCTTCCAGGAAGATGCCAAGTATGCCGCCTTCTTCGAGCTTGGCCAGAATCGGATCGCGCACTGCCGCAGGTGCGCTAATGGGTTCACTCGCGGGCTCACTCGCTGCCGGCACCTCCGGTTCTACCGGAATGGCTGCTGGCGCTTCTGCGGGTAGCCGTACCTTGGCCTCGTCCGCGAGCGTGGCAAGACTGCCCAGCAGTTTTTCATCCTCCAGCGGATAGCTTGCAGCCTGGCCTTCTTCGAGAACATACAGGCGTTGGCGGAAGCGGTGCAGGCAAAGCTGCAACGTGGTGACCGCCTGTTTGCTCACAGCTGCATCGTGCTGCTCTGCTGCACTGAAATAGTGTTCAAGTGCCCTGGCCACGAGGTGTTCCTGCCCCACAGGCGCCATGGCGAGCGTGCCTGCGAGCGTATGTGCGGCCCGCACGAGGTCCTGGTTGACCGTGACCGTCGCGCGACCACCCGCAGAGAAGGCAAATGCATTGAGCACGCCAATGAGTTGGCGTATCTCCGAGAGCATGATCTGCGCCAGTTCTGCATCGACCTTCTGCTCGTCCTGGCCAGCCTGGACAAGCGGTTCCGGCTGAATATCGTCTGCGCCCTGCAATTCCTGTTCGATGCCGGCTGATGCAAGTTCCGCAGCCGCGAGCTGCCCGGACACCAATTCTCCGGATGCCAGGCTCCCGGGGAGTATTGCAAGCAAACTATCCAGGGTAAGCGTATCGCCGCGCGCCAGCTTTTGGCCAAAGGCGTTAAAGCTGGCAATGGCTGAAGACTGCAGAGCGCTCTCTTGATGCAGCAACCGTGCCTTGAGTTCGGGCAGGGCCATGGCAGCGAGCCGGACCAGGGTGGTAACCGTTTCGTTAGCTGCGAGGCGGCCTTCGGCCACCCGGTTCAAGACTTCTTCCACGCGCCAGGCAAAATCACCGATCTCGGTTGCGCCTATCATGCGGCCGCTACCCTTGAGTGTATGGAAGCCGCGTTTTACTTCGGTCAGTGTCTTGGAGTTGTCAGGATCCTGCAGCCATTTCGGCAGCTGTGTGCCCAGTTGGTTGCGAACAGAGTCGAATTCCTCGAGGAAAACCGCCAGCAGCTCGGGATCGATAGAGGGTGTTGCCGCTGATGTTGCAACCGCCAATGCTGCAAGCGAAGGCGCAGGTAACTGGATGCTGGTGAGCTCCAGGGCTTCTCCACTCGCGCTGGCTTCCGGCAATCCCTCCAGCCGTTGGTGCATGATTTCGAGGAATCGCAAGCTGTTGGATTGTTCATCACGGCAGCCCGCCAGATACAGTTCCAGTGCAGCGACAGCATCCGCCAGCGTCTCCAGCCGAACATCCTGGTCAGAGGCGCCCTCAGCCTTGGCGTGCAGTCCGGCGTGGAGTGCGCGTCCGAGCTTGTCCGTCAGCGCCGCTACTTCTGCCTGGCCAGCGAGGAGCAAAGCCCCGCTGATGGAATTCAGGGGCGCGGAGAAATCTTCCTGAGTATCACCCGCCAGATGCTTGCGCACGATGTCCTGGACTTCGTGCAGGCTAACTACGCATTGGTCAAGCACACAACTGACAATCAGTCGTTGTTCGTGGGCCGACAGTTCGATATACCCGGTCGTGGCCCCGGAACCGACCGGTTCACCCAGCATGCGAATGTGACTGTCAAGAATGGACTCAACCTCAATCAGCTTTCGCGCCAGTTTCAGCAGGGGCGAATCCAGTTCGTTGCTGACCTTATCACCGCTTTCTTCCAGGCCAGGCAGCAGGTTTTCTACCGCGCGTGCCGGGACTGGCAGATTCAGCATGTTCAAGGTATCTGCCAGCTGGCGCAGTGATGCGATGCTCGATTCCCGCTGGTCTTTATCCACGCGTCCGGTGCGCAGCTCCATGTCGAGCGTGTCCTTGATCAGGGCCATTTCCTCGCGGATCGCCTCACCAATGGAGCGGAACAAACCAGCGTCCCGGCCGGAGACGGCACCGCGAGCCCGCAACAGAGCTTCCCGGTCCGGTATCAGCTCATCCAGTTTGAATCGTTGGCGCAGCATGTCCATGGCCTTCGTGCCGGGCCGGGCCTGGGCAGCGTGAAACAGCAGGGCGCGCGAAAGCGCTGTCAAACTCTCTTCCGAGGGTCCTTCCTGGCCGCCCTCGGTCATGGACTTGAGGGTCAGGTCGAGGCGGGCGAACAACCGGCGCAGGGGCAGGTCATTGTCCACCGCGCCATCGCGAAAACCGCTGATGGTCATTTCTGCGATCCACCACAAGCGGCGCAGGCTGTTCCGGCTCAGTCGTGTGTGCAGCGTGTTGCATACCTGCAATAAGGGTTCCAGCAGCTCCGTATTTGATTGTGCTTTCAGCCAGCCCAGCAGACTCATCTGGTATTGGTTGCGGATTCGATTCGAGAACACGCTGAAATCGCTGGCAGCGATGGCAGTGGATTCGCAGCCACCGAGTTCCGGAACCATCACATCCAGTTGTGGCGCAAACAAGGTTCCTTCTGAGAGCAGCGTTTCGTCGTAGGTTGCCCGCAGTTCGTTCAGCGTTGGCAGGAGCAGGATGGGCAGGTCGTCATGGCCAGCCTGCAAGCGGTCCAGGTAGGATGGCAACACGATAATCGCGTCAGTCAGGGCAGCAAGTGATTCGGAGTCACCAGCCTTGCCGTTGTGCAGCATGTGCCCGCCAACCGCAATCATCTCATCGGTGAGGATGCTGGCGCCCTTTTGCTCCATGGTCAGGAAGGTCAGGTTCAACTGCTCTAACCGGTCTTGCACGATCTTTAAAGGCGCTCGCTCCGAGGGGTCAGCGGCGAAGGCTTCGAGGTTGTCACGCACGACCTGCAATGCTTCATCCAGGTCTTGTCGAACCCAGCGTATGGCCGCGCTTGCGTTGGTTCCTTCAAGCATTATCCCTGATCACTCCCTGCGCCGCCGGCATCAACCGGTCAGGCTTCCTTCTTGGCCGGCAGCTTGAAGTCGGCTACCGACTCCCGCAGCTGGGCCACGAGGTTAGCTAATGTGCCCATTGAGTGGGCCGTCTGGTTAGTGCCTTCCGAGGTCTGGATGGAAATGTCGCGAATCGCATTCATTTCACCAGCCACCCTGGTAGCCGTGATGGACTGGGTTTGTGCCTCCTGCGCGATCTCTTCAATCATGCGCGACAGGTTGATCGATACGGACTCAATCCGGCCCAGGGCCTCACCTGCGTCTTCAGCTTTCTTGGCGCCGTTGACCACTTCTGAAGTTGTGGACTCCATCGACACTACTGCTTCGGCGGTGTCCGTCTGGATGTTCTGCACCAGCATTTCAATTCGCCGCGTAGCATTCGTGGCACGCTCCGCCAGCCGTTGGACTTCATCGGCTACGACCGCGAAACCACGTCCTGCGCCTCCAGCCGAGGCGGACTGGATGGCCGCGTTCAAGGCCAGGATGTTGGTCTGTTCGGCAATGCCATTGATGAGCTCGACGATATCGCCGATTTCCTGCGACGACTCACCGAGGCGTTTGATGCGCTTGGACGTTTTCTGGATCTGATCACGAATCGTGTCCATGCCGCGAATGGTCTGTTGCACCATTTGTGAACCGTTATTGGCAATGGCTACCGACCGCTCCGCTACCTCACTCGATTCACGTGAGCGGGCGGCCATCTTGTCGAAGGAACCCGCCATCTCGTTGATGGTTTCCGTTACCGCACGTACTTGCTCTGCCTGCAGGCCTGAAGCTTTGGCCAGGTTACCGGTAGTAGCCATGGTTTCCTGCGCTGATTCAGCTACGGTCAAGGCGGTCATGTTGATTCCCGTGACCAGGCCCCGCAGTTGCTCTACTGCAAAGTTGACTGAGTCTGCAATGGCGCCGGTCATGTCATCGGTAACCGTGGCGTGGACCGTGAGGTCACCATCGGCCAGGGACTCCATTTCATCCAGCAGGCGCATGATGGCCTGCTGGTTGCGCTGGTTTTGTGTGCCTGCATCCAGCGCGCGCTTGCGCTCAGCGGTGAGGAAGGCTCGCACCAGCCAGGAAACGATGGCCAGCATCAGGATCAGAGCCAGGGATCCTGACCACAACGAGGGCCAGACTTGTGAACTGGACTGTGCCTGTATGACTTCGGCAACCAATCGCGCCTGGTCAAACATGTCTTTACTGTCCAGGAAGATATTGTCGGCAGCGGTGCGCACGGCCACCAGATCTGCTGAGGAAGCGAGGATGAGTTCAATCTGGGGCTTGATCCCGGTCCATAAATCACTGACCTGGGCAAGGTCATCCAGGGCCTCGCCGTTGCGTACCTGGGAAACGCCCACCGTGTTGCTGCCGCGCAGCAATGCAGTCAGCATCTGATCAAAGTAGTCGACTTCCTTGCGGAAATTATCCACGGAATCGGCGACGCCGTTACCGCCCCGCAGGATTTCATTGAGGTGGCGCAGAATCCGGTCAGACAGGACCAATTGCCTGCCGGCGACGAAGATCTGCTGGCTGGAAGCGTCGTTCTTGGTCAGCACCCGAACTGCGTCATCCGTCAATGTTTGCATTTTGGGGAGTGCATCAATAAATTCAGCACTGGACTTTGCCACGTTCAGTATCAGTTCTTCCCGCTTGAGGATGGTTTGCGCATTCGCATCGATGCGCTCCCAGGTACTGTTCAATGTCGTAACGGACTCCCGCATCGAGCGTGGCAGTGGCGGCAGGGATTGAACCCGGTCGCCGTCCATCAGGCTGGTCATATCGTGTTCTATGTCGCCGCGTGCATCGCCCAGTTCAACAAATGCGACCAGGGTTCCTTCGGCAGCTTCCAGCGCAGACTTGGCCATTTGCTGGGAAAGCACCTGGACATTGGTGGTGTGGCTAATCCATGTTTGCTGGTTGCGGCTGTCACGCGTAATGAGAAAAAATGTCACTGCAACGAAAGCCAGCAGGAACACGAGTAAGCCGACCATGATGTATAAAAGCCCCGAGCGCTGCAGTGCCGGCCTGGAAGTTTCGGTTTTCATGTGCTTTTGCTCTTTCTCAGGATTGAGTAAATAGCCCTTTTGGGTGGCTTGCCCCCGCTTGTGCAGAATTTTACGTCGCAGCGCCATTGAGAAACTCCGCGGTCTTGAACAGCTGGTCCATGTCCAACTCGTGCCAGGACTCGGTGCCGAGCCGATGTTTTTTGCGCACCAGTTGGCGCAGCGATGAATTTTCCTGCAGCTCAGCGTCGTCTGCGTCACTGTTGAGGAAGTGGCGCTGGCCGAAGACCTCGTCAATGAGCAGTCCCACCGGTGACTTTTGCGGGCCGGTGGACAACAATCGGCTGCGGGGTGTGATCTGCGATTGTGTGCCTTCCAGATACCAGCCAAGGTCAATAACAGTCATCAGGTTACCGCGTACGTTGGCCAGCCCGAGGATCCACGGTTTGGCGCCCGGCACCGGTGTGGCCGATGGAAGGGGAAGAATTTCCTGTATTTTTTCGATATTGCAGGCGAGGCGGGAATCACCAAGACGAAATGTCACTCCGCTCCATTCCTGCGAATGGCTGCCGCTGGCGCCGGTGCCCGGTTTGAAAACCTCGCTGCGGCGCTGATATTCCTGCAGCTTGCGAAAAGCCGCCCTGTCGTTCTTTGTTTTCATCTGTCCCTTCACGTTCCGTGTTCGTGGACCTTGATGGTTCTGGTTAGTTATGGATTACCGGGCGGATGTGTGCTGCGCCACCGCTGCAAGTAACTCGTCCTTTGTGAATGGCTTGGTCAGATAAAGGTCTGAGCCCACCACGCGCCCGCGGGCCTGATCAAACAGGCCGTCCTTACTGGTCAGCATGATGACGGGAGTGGCCCTGTACTGTGAATTGTTCTTTATGATGGCGCAGGTCTGGTAGCCGTCGAGGCGCGGCATCATGATGTCTACAAAGATGAGATCGGGGTTGTGGCGCGCCACTTTGGACAAGGCGTCGAAGCCATTTTCCGCAGTCACCACTTCGTGGCCTTCTCCTGCCAGCATGCTTTCCGCGGAACGACGTATGGTTGCACTGTCATCAACGACCAGGATACGAAGACCTGACGACTTTGCTGCACCGTTGAGTTTGACGGCTGTGCCGTTAGCGTATTGCTGAGTCATAAAATCCATCCCTAGATATTCCTGCCGATGGCCACCCTGGCCCCCTTGTGAGAATACACCCTCTCAACCCAGTTTGCTAAGAGTCCATATACTACCACTTCCGGGCGTACAAGCCAGTAGTTACAAGAGCTTATGCTGGAAAGCTAAAGAATACCTGAATTGCTTTTCCGGCTTCCATTTCACCCGGTTTTCTGTGCGAAAGCTGGAACGGACACCATTTGAGCCTGATAATATGGACTGCAGCCTTGCCGGAAGATGCTGTACAGGGAAAGGTCACCACGCTTTAAACAAGGAAGGATGTATGTCAGCAGCGGCACACCAATCAGCAATCCCACGCCGAACCGGGGTGGTGATGGATCCCATCTCCGGTATCAAGGCCTACAAGGATTCAACCTTTGCCATGTTGCTGGAAGCGCAGCGCCGTGGTCACGAACTCTGGTACATGGAGCCATCTGATCTGAGCGTGCATGATGGTACGGCCTTGGGAGTGATGCGCCCATTGGAGGTCCGGGACCAGAAGGAGAACTGGTTCACGCTGGGTGAGCCCGCCAAGCTCGGGTTGGCCTCGCTCGATTTCCTGTTGATGCGCAAGGACCCACCCTTCGACCTCGCCTACGTCTACACCACCTACATCCTCGACCTGGCAGAGCGCGCCGGGGTACTGGTAGTCAATCGCCCACAGTCCCTGCGCGATGCCAATGAAAAGTGTTTCCTCACGCAGTTTCCGCAGTGTTGTGTTCCCACCTGGATTACGCAGAGCACAGGAGACATCCGGGCATTCGTCGCCCAGCATGGTCTGTCCGTGGTCAAGCCGCTGGGTGCAATGGGTGGCGAATCGATTTTCCAGGCGCGACCGGATGATCCGAACCTGAATGTCATCATCGAGACCATAACCCGGGGCGATAGAGACCTGATCATGGTGCAAAAATACATTCCGGAGATCACGCAGGGCGATAAACGCATCCTGATGGTGAACGGGGTGCCTGCGCCGTATGCGCTGGCACGGATACCCGGCCCGGGTGAGTTTCGCGGCAATTTGGCCAAGGGCGGCACCGGCAAAGGAGTGCCGCTAAGCGAACGGGATCACTGGATCAGCGCGCAGGTAGGGCCGGAACTGTGTCGTCGCGGCATCCTGTTTGCCGGGCTGGACGTGATCGGCGACTACCTGACCGAGATTAACGTGACCAGCCCGACGTGCATTCGCGAACTGGATGCACAGTTTGGTCTGAATATCGCGGCCGATCTCTTTAACGCCATGGAACAACATCACGGCAGGCAATGAGAAGCCAGGTTAAATCCCAATCCAGCTGGATGCACGACCGGTTCATGCTATGCCTGGTGGGCGCGATTGCCTTGCACGCGGCGATCTTGTTGGGTGTGCGCTTTGGCCCCGAGTTGAACCCCATGCCAAGGTTGGCCGATACGCTGGATGTCGTGCTGGTCCAGTGGCGATCTGAAAAAGAACCGGACAAGGCAGACTTCCTGGCCCAGGCCAACCAGCAGGGTGGAGGTGAGTCCAAAGAGAAACACCGGCCTTCGCAGCCGGAGAGTGGCATCCTGCCCATTCCAGCCCAGGGCCATGACGCATTGCAGAGCACGCAGGAAGTTCCTGCGCCGCAAACCACTCAACGGGAAGTCATCACGCATGAGGCAGAGCAGGCCAGCGTGAAGGAGACGACCGAAATTGAGCAGCCGGAACTGGAAGCCCCGAGCGCTGCGCGCCTGATGCGACAAAGCATGGAAATGGCCAGCTTGCAGCCGGAACTCAGCCAGCGTAAGCAGTTTGTATCCAAGCTGCCGAGGCGCAAGCAGATTTCCGCCAACACCAGGCAATACGAGTTTGCCGCCTACATGAGTGCCTGGGTGGCCAAAGTCGAGCGCGTGGGCAACCTCAATTACCCGGTCGAGCTGCGCCAAAAGAAACTGCACGGTGACCTGGTCCTGTCCGTGGGTATTCACCAGAACGGATCTATTGAAAGTATCGAGGTGAAGCGCAGTTCAGGCATTCGGGAAATTGATGACGCAGCGCGCAACATCGTGCAACTGGCAGGGCCCTATGCGCCCTTGCCGGATGACATTGCGAAGCAGGTTGATATCCTGCAAATTGTGCGTACCTGGCGTTTTGAAACGACCTTTGGTTCCGAGTGAAAATCCGGTCACGGGTTCTGCGGGGTTGTATCCTGTTTGTTCTCGCGAAAAGAGGGGCCGGAATTTATTTCCGACCCCCCTTTTGTGTACCCGTTTCAGTTTTTAAGACCACCCGCGAAAAACCTGGTTGGAGGAAGCGGGATGATGTTGGCGTTTGCCTTGTCGAAGGACCGCTGATTGCCGCTTAATTCCAGCCGGTTGCCGCTGCCAAGATTGCTTGGCAGCGGATCCCCTGTGTCATCGGCAGTCGCGCCATAGCGATTGTCGGTCGGCCCGCTGCCGGTCGTATCGCGAATCAGCACGAGCAGCGTGTTGTCATCGCCTGGCGAATACTGCCCGTTGGATTGTGCTGCGAATAACGATAAGTCGGCCGCTCCAGCTCCCTGCGAGTTGAGCGAGAGACCACGAATGCGCAGATCGACCGTATTGCGGGAACTCGGGCCAGTCGTATCGTTGAACCGGCGCGCAGCAGACGCGAGAACACCCCAGCCGAAGCCCTCAATGCGGTCATTGTTTGAGCTCACGTAGACGTAGTTGTCATTAGACCCCGGGGCTGGAACCGGTACCGGTGGGGCGGCCCCACCCTGTATTTGCATGCCGGTGTCATCGGCCGTGCCCTCATACAGGTTGCGATCAGAATAAACCATGAGCGCGGATCCGGACACCTGGTCGAACCGGCTAACACCTCCCACGACATTGAGTGTGCCCTCGAGCCGGTTGCGCGTCAGTGAAATCGTCACGCTGGACAGCGAAGAGAAGTTGATACCGAACACGGCATTGGCGCCAGGCGGTACCCGGACGATGGAGTTGTCCATTCGCACGGCAAGATCGGAGCCGTTATGTGGCGGCGGATCGCCGGCCGGATTCGGATTTCGCGTGAACACCAGCACGCCCCCGCCGACCGGACCGTCCGGACCGATGCCGTTGATGTTGTCGCTGATCAGCTCACAGTCAACGATGGAAGCGGAGACCGTGTCGCCGGGCGCCCGTGACTTGATGGTCACGACGTTCCCGGCAGCCTCGAACGGCTGCTCGATCTGCAAGCCCCTCAGTTGCGCGCCGTCACCCAGGGTCAGGAGATCACCATCAAATGGATTGGCAGCGACGATGGTGGTCTCCGTACCCGGTTCGAAACCGGTTGGCAGACCATCTGTCAACATAATGCCTTCACCTTCGAGGGATACACCGTCCGGCACCACCAAAGGGGCATTGATCGCGTAAGTGCCGCTCAGCAAAACCAAACGGCGGCCGGCGTTGTCGTCGACCAGGGCAGCCTCGAGTTCGGCCACGCTGGACAGGTACAGGGGGTCCTGGTTTGCCGGTTTTGCGTATGCGATGGGCACCAGGGAAAGGCTCAATGCAAGCGCGGTACAACTGAACAGATGACTTTGTTTCATGGGAAACTCCGGTTGTGGAAGGAGCCTCAATAGTCCCACCCCGGCCTCGGTCAGTACTTAGGAAGTTGTGAAAGATTATGAAAGATTGTGAAAGCGCTCACGCGCCGGGCGTCTCAGGTTTCTTCTGCGCTTATCCACTTCTTGACCAAAGGCGGTTGGTAACTCGCAAATCGATCCAGCAGCTTGGACGCCTCATTTTCGATCATCATCATGGGGCGGTATTCCTCGCGCACAAACCGCTGCTGCACGGCGTGTTCCAGAAAGGCTCCCAGGTGGTCGTAATAGCCGGCCACGTTGAGCAAGCCGCAAGGCTTGAGGTGCAGCCCGAGTTGCGCCCAGGTCAATGCCTCGAAAATTTCCTCCAGGGTTCCCCAGCCACCCGGCAATGCTATGAAACCGTCGGAAAGATCAGCCATCATGGCCTTGCGTTCGTGCATGGAGTCCACCACGAACAATTCATCCAGCTGCTGGTGGGCAATTTCCTTCTGGGCCAGGTTCTTCGGGATGACACCGACGGCTTTCCCCCCTGCCTGCAACACCGCATCAGCGACCGCGCCCATCACGCCCACGCTGGCTCCGCCGTAAACCAGGCCCAGCCCCCGCTTGACCAGTTCCTGCCCCAACTCGCGGGCAGCAGCGAAATATTCCGGCGACTTGCCTGGGCTTGAACCGCAATAGACGCAGATAGAAGGCATGCTTTCTCAGAAACGCAGTCCAAAACCCACTTCGTAGTTCGCGGGATAGCCGGGAGCGGATTGGATCAGGATCTGGTTGAAGTATGGCTGGTCAGTCAGATTACGTCCTGTCGCGAACACATACCACTTGCCGCTGCTGCTCTCGAAACGCAGGAACACATTCAGCAGGCCAAAGCCTTTCTGTTCGAACAGGGGGCTGTTCTCCTTGGTGAAAAAAACCTGCGATCGGTAGTTGTACTCAAGGCGCGCGGAAAAGATGCCGTAGCCCTGCCACGGAAGCTCATAGCTGATTGCCGAAGTACCAGACCATTCGGGGGCGCGGATGAGATCGTTGCCGGTAAGCGGGTCACTGCCGGGGTCGTTCCAGAATTCAACAAATTCCCGCTTGGGCAACCACACTACACCCGAAGACAATGTCAGCGAGTCGGAGATCGCAAACGATCCATCAAGGTCCAGGCCATACACTTCGGCCTTTCCGGCGTTTTGGACGTCTGTGATCAGGCCCTCCTCCGTAAACATGGTAGTTGCAACCTGCAAATCCCTGAAGTCGTAGTAGAACGCAGACCCGTTAAATGTCAATCGCCGATCCGCCGACCGGGACTTCGCTCCAAGTTCAAAGGCGGTCAGGTTTTCCGGCCCAAAACTGTCGTACTGCCCATCGGGGAGCAAGTCCGTGGTAATGCCACCACTTTTGAATCCTGTGGAAACGCCTGCATACAACATCAGGTTTTCGCTGACCGAATGTTCCAGGTCGATACGCCAGGATACATGGCTCCAGTCGTCTTCGGCGACGGTCAGGGTATGGTTATCTTCCACCCCGACACCAACGCTCGAGACGCGGTTCCTCTCATGGCTAAATCGCAGGCCGCCAGTAATGCCCCAAAGCGGCGCAATTTGCCAGGTCGCCTGGCCAAAGCCAGCGTAGGCAGTTTCTTCTTCTGTGGATGATGCATCGTTCAGTGGCGCCGGGCCAAAAAAAGGTACGCTGAGGTGAAATTTGCTGGATTCTTCGCTGCTAAAAAAATTCGCTCCCACCAGCCAGTCGAACGCGCCATCTGTATTCGAGATGAGCTGAATTTCCTGGCTCCACTGATCATAGGTCAGGGGGTTCACGCCGCGTGAGCATCCGGCCAGTATCGGCGAGCCGGCACAATCATCCAGGCCATTGATCCGGCTGTGCGCATAGCCCGTAATGGAATGCAATTGCGCAAAGCCCAGATCGTACTGGGCATTTATGCTGACCGTGTCGTTTTCCGTGACGAGGTAAGGGTTGGGCAAGGTCACCCTGGTCAGCCAGATGTCATCCGGGTCGGGCAGGAACCTAGGCCACGGGTCCCACAGATCGCCGCTTGCGCCATCGTCCCGCACGTGCTGCGCCATGATATCGAACTGGAGTTTGTCGGACGGGTTGATTAGCAGAGTTCCTCTCAGCCCCCAAAAATCGCTCTCGGCAAACTTCCGGTCGTCGACCGAGTTGCTGATATAGCCGTCGCCTTCCGATCCAATGAAGGCCAGGCGCAGGGCGGATTTATCAAAAGGGACATTGATGTAACCCTCCGTCCGGGCCGTATCGAAGCTGCCATAGGCAGCTTCGATTTCCGCACTGAATTCGTCCTCTGGTGCGCGCGTAATGAAGTTGATCGACCCGCCAGTAGAATTGCGCCCGTACAGGGTTCCCTGCGGTCCCTTGAGGACCTCGACGCGCTCCAGGTCAAACAAGCGGGCTATCGCCAGGTTGGAGTTGCCCAGATAGACGCCGTTCAGGTGCGTGGCGACGGTCATGCTCAAGCCAAGCTGGTCGGCTATGCCGCGCAGCGAAAAGCCCGCGCCAAACATGCCGATGTCATTGACCACCAGGCCGGGGATATTGAACTGCAGCTCGTACAAGCGGGTCACATCCACCTTTTCAAGAAGGTCTTTGGATAAAACCTGCACACTCATGGGTATGTCCTGCACGCTCTCTTCGATTTTTCGCGCGGTGACAATAACTTCCTCAAGCAGGTTGTTCTCTGCCCCTGCTTCAAGGGGAGCCTGGGAAAACGCAGTCGATGAAAGCAAGGAACCCGTAACTGACAGACCCACCAGCCATCCGGCGCGTCTGGTCACGCCGCGCTGGGTGCAGCGGGGGATCATTGCAAACCTTCCCAAAGCTGATATCGCATATCGAGCTACTTGTCAGGGGACAGAATCTAGACTATGGCCTTGCCGACCGAATGTCGAGGGCTCAGTCGGCAGGCCACAAAATTTCATAAATATTCAGGAGAATTCACAGCTTTCTAAAGATTTTCATGCCTGCCGGGGCGGAACATTCCTTCCAACAGGAACTGCAGACGCCCAATTATCGATTAAGGACTTTTCTTGCCCAGAGTCTTGCCGGCGCTACCCAAGCGCCTGCGCCGGCAAGGCTCTGAGGTTTTTACCCGCCATAGTGCCGTCAGAAGCCCGTCAGGTCAGGGTTGCTGGGGGTAGCTACCACGCTGTAGCCTCAGGCCGGCGATAAAGGAGAAGGCGCTCAACATCATCACAATGCTGTACACGGCGGGTGCGACGATCCAGTCCGGTTGCTGCAAAACATTCAGCGCTAGCAATATGCCCAGCCCCACGTTATGGATTCCGGTGTCGATGGTGATAGTTAGCCGCTGACTTGTGACCAACCCAAACACTCGCGCAAGTAAGTAGCCACCCAGCATTGAAGCAAGATTCAGGGCCAGTAAGACTGGCAGTATCAGCGCAAAATTATTCACCAGAAAATCAAATCCTACGATGAATGCGCCCATCAGCAGGACTACCAGGACAACCATGCTCACCACTGCCAGAAAGCGCGCAGCCTTCAGCGCTATGCGTTGTGCAAATCTGCGCACGAGCATTCCAGCTGACAAAGGCAGCAGGATGACTGTGAAAAGTTGCTGGAAGGTGGCGCGGAGCGGTAACTCAATGGCGCCCCGATGGCTGACTTCTGCGGTGCTCAGCTGGATAATTTCCAGCCCCATGGCAACAATGAGCGGCACACTCACGAGCGCTATTACGCTGGAGAGCGCTGTCAGGGTCACCGAAAGGGCCACGTCCGCACGCGCCAGGAAGGCGTAAGCATTGGAAGCAACACCCCCGGGACAAGCCGCCAGTATTACGATTCCGGCGGAAATCGCCAGCGGCAAGGACAGGAAATGCACCAGCAAAAACGCGATGGTTGGTAACAGGATCAGCTGGGCCAGCAGTCCCGCCAGGACCGCCTTGGGAAAACGGGCGAGGCGCAAGAAATCACCCCCTGTCAACTGCAACCCCATGCCGAACATCATCACCACCAGGGCTATCGGCAGAACCACCTTTAAGAAGGCTTCAACCACGCAGAAAGGCCATCTTCATGGCTTATCCAGAAAGTATTCTGCAGGCGGTGCAGGCGAAAATCCCGGGTTTGATCGTGTGAATTCCTCGAGGCTGCCACTGAATTCGAGCCGGTTATGGCTACCTTGATTTGATTCCAGTACCGGACCGGACACATTGGCGTAGAGGTTCTCACGCGGCGAGCCGCTGCCAGTTAAATTGTGGACCAGTACGCTAAGGGTGTTCCGGTCACCAACCGAGAATTCCGGGCTGTCACTCGACTCAGGTTCCGACAGTGCGCCTTGCAACACGAGATCAGCCGCCCCTTCACCCTCAGTCCGGATGCGCATGCCATCCAGCTCCAGTTCGAGGCGGTTGTCGGATACCGGGCCTGACCAGTTTAACCACCGCCGGGCGGCAACTGCGCAAATTCCAATTTTGAAGCCCTCGATGCGGTCATTGACCGAAAAGATCGCGCAGGTGGTTATTGCTTGCCCCCGGAGCAGACAGACCGGGGAGGGCGCGGTGCTGCCACCATAGACCCACCAGGCATGACCAGCTTACATTCCGGCCCGGCCACACGTAAAGGTTGTTGCGCGATTCGAGCAACGACTCTGCGCCGGTTACCAGGTCTGGCCGGCTGACGCCACCGGCAAGGTCCAATCCCCCTTCGATATGATTGCCTGCCAATTCCACTGACAGTTTCCGTGTGCTGCAAAGTTCATTGCAAATAAGGCGCTACCCGAGCCGTCCGTACGCACTATGGATTTTTCCATCCGGACGGCGATTTTCGCGCCTTCGTGTGGCGGTGGGAGGTCTCCCCTCGCGGGATTGCGCGTCAGCACGGCCAGACCGTGCCCGCCTGGGCCATCCATCAACGCGGCGGAGTTGTTGGGATTGATGATCTCGCAATTGCGGATTTCTGCTGAGAGCGAATCGTTGGGAGCGCGCGATGACACAACGACCACATTGCCCGCTCGTTGCGGTGAACTGTCAGGTGCTGTTTTCAGATCCTCCAGCCGCAAGCCGCTAATGGTCACACCATTTCCCAGGGTCAGCAGGTCGCCTTCGAAACTCGCTAGCGACACGGATCGTCGTCGCAGTGCCCGGTTCGAATTCAACCGGCAGTCCGCTCTCCGTGCGCATGATGCCAGCACCTTCGAGGGTGGTTCCATCCGGCACCGCCAGTGGACCGTGACGGGATAGTCGCCGGCGAGCAGGCGAATGTGCCGGCCGCTACCTTGCTGTTGCAGTGCTGCGACCAGTTCCTGGCTGGAGCTGACCTGGATCACCTCGTCAGGACTACCTTCCGCCAGGCCAGATCCGCACAGGGTTGCTATTCCGAGCGCGAGCAGGGTTCTACTCATGGCTGGTCCAGGAAAAACTCCGCAGGTGGCGCTGGTGTAATGCCCGTGTTCGACTGTTCAAACCCGGCGAGGCTACCGGCAAATTCAAGCCGGTTGCCGCTGCCACGATTGCTCTCAAGCTCAGGCCCAAACACATCAGCATAGGTGTTAGCACGCGGAGCGGAACTCCCGGTCACACCGTGCATAAGCACACGGAGGACGTTTCGGTCTCCTGCCGGGAATTCACGGTTGTCATCGAATTCCAAATCCGACATCGCGCCTTGCAAAACAAGATCGGCTGCACCTTCGCCCTCGGTCTGGATCTGCGTACCCCGCAGTTCCAACTCCAGGCGGTTGTCCTTGAGTGGTCCAGATGCGCTCTGCCAGCGCCGCCCACCGGTGGCCCGGATGCCGACCTTGAAGCCGATTATGCGGTCATGGTCTGAGATTATATGTGCAACATTGAAGCTGGATCCGGGAGAGGCCAAGCCGGGAACATGCGAGCTGCTACCACCGTAGACCCGCCAGGCAATGGCATCGTATCCTCCGGGACGCAGTGCGTAGAGGTTATTACGTGACTCGAACACGGCTTCGGCGCCGGTCACCAGGTCGGGTCGGCTGGTACCGCCGGCAACATTTAAGGCGCCCTCGAGTACGTTGCCATCAAGCACCACGGACACTTTACCGTGCGCTGCAAAATTGATGATGAACACCGCGCCGCCCCCGCCATTTGCCCTCAGGATGGATCGCTCCATGCGCACCGTGATTGCCGCGCCCTCGTGCGGTGGCGGGTCATCTTGCCTTGCGAGGTTGCGGGTTAACACCACGAGGTCGTGCCCGATCGGGCCGTCCAAAGCCACGCCCATGGGATTGGGATTGGTGACTTCGCAATCGCGGATTTCCGCGGAGACCACGTCATGGGCAGCGCGCGATCCCACCACGATCACGTTGCCCGAACGTTGCGGTGCACTGCCAGGCTCAGTCTTAAGATCCTCCAGGCGCAAGGCGCTCAGCACGGAGCCGTTGCCCAGAGTAATCACGTCGCCTGCGAAACCCGAAGTTACGCGAATCGTAGTGGCGGTTCCCGGCTCAAATCCAAGGGGCAATCCGTTCTCCACCTGCATCACACCGGTGCCTTCCAAGACTGTACCATCCGGCACGGTCAAGGGATGATCGACCGCGTACTCACCGCTGTGCAATCGGATGTGCCGACCCGCATTGCGTGGTTCCAGCGCAGCCACGAGTTCTTCCACCGTGCGGACGGGAATAAAGGCGTCCGAAGTCAGTTTGGTCGAACTGCTTCCATTCGATGCCACTGCGCCGAGCACGAACGCGATTGCGAACGATAGAACGATCAAAAACCGGATCGGCCCTGCCGCTTCTGCCAGGCTTTTGCGAATGTGCTTGTTCAGAACCAGCATCTGGGCTTTAGCCAGCAGGGCCGGCTGCTGCGAATGAAAGCCCAACCCGCCGCACGATGTCCGCGAAGTTGGGTGTGTCTCTAAGGTTTTTCCACCTCGGATCGACCTGCAAGAAGGTCATCTTGGGATCTCTATCCTCGATGCCCTGTTCCAGCGAGGCCAGGGTTTTTTTCTGGTCGCCGAGAACGTTGTACAACAGGGCAAAATGATAGGGCGGTATGTAGCGCTGGGTGGACGCCTGTAGAAGCTCTTTGAGAATAGCTCTTGCTTCCTTCGCTTTGCCCAATTTAGCCAGCGCACAGCCGCCGACTGCCATAGACATTGAATTGCCACCCGACAGAGTCTGCGCCCGCTTGGCCTCTTCCACGGCTTCGGCAAATCGCCCCTGCTCAAAATAGATAGCCGAATAATACAGGTGAATGAACCAAAAGCGCTCGTCCAGCGCCAGGGTCTTGTGCAAACTTTCCAGCGCTTCTTCCAGTCGCCCGGCCTGGATCAGAAACAGAGCTTCGAGGGCATTACCCAGCATGTGCAGGGGATTGAGTTCCCGGGAGCGCTTTACTTCTGCCAAGGCTTCCCGGTGCCGGCCAGTGTTGGATAGCAAATGAGCATAGCCAAGATGACTCTCGGCGTCGTTCGGGTCTAAGGTCAGGGCCCGCTTGAAGTGATTTTCCGCAGCAATCCAGTCCCACTCATACCAGAACGCGATCCAGCCGAGTGTGCCATGGCCCTCGGCCAGCGTGTCATCAAGCTCAAGTGCTTTTAGGGCAGCCGCCTTGGCCTTCGGGTAATACTCGCCGGGAGACACTTCGCCGGCCAAAGGCACGCGGAACAGTGAGCTGGCAAGCCCAACGTAGGCCAGGGCGCACTCCGGATCAATTGCGATGGCTTGCTTAAAATAGGCAATGCCGGTCTGCATTTCAGGTGGAGTCAATCGGAAAAAATGAAATCGTCCTTTTAAATACAGCTCATAGACTTCGGCCTGGTCCGTTGGCCGCCGGGACAGGTGCTGTTTCTCTGCATGGCCCAGTTGCAAGGTCAGCGCTGCCACCACCCGCTCGGCAATCGCATCTTGCACTGCAAAAATATTGGAGAATTTCTCATCAAAGGTGCCGGCCCACAATGCGGCGCCCGTTGTTACCTGCATCAAGCGTACGGTCACCCGGATGGTGTCACCCCAGCGTTGAATACTGCCTTCCAGGATGGATTCAACGCCCAGTTCCCGGCCTGCTTGTAGCGAGTCTTGCTCCACATCAACGTACTTTCGCACCGAGGCTGTGGGGCGCACGATCAATTTTCGAATGCCGCTTAAGCGCGCAATCAGCGTGTCCGCCATGCCCAGCTCCAGTGCCGGCTCGCGGTGCTCTTCCACCAGCGGCAGGAACGGCAGGACCGCGATGGCCATGGCAGCGCCTGCGGAGGGTGTGGTCGCCAGGTTCCCTTCAGTTCGCGCTGGTGGAGCATTAACTTCCGCGACGAAGCGATAACCCCGTCCTGGCACGGTCACAATGTAGCGGTGCTCGCCTTTAGCCTCTCCCAGCACACGCCGCAAGGTGGAGATGACCTGATTCAGGTTGTTTTCCTCGACCACTCGTCCCGGCCAGATCGCCTTCATCAACTCTTCCTTCTTTAGCACTTCGGCGCGGTGTTCAAGCAAGTACAGCAGGGCATCGAAGGCTTTTGCGGTCAGGGACGCAGGCTGGCCATCGCCCTTGAACAGCAGCCGCTTGGCCGTATTCACGCGAAATTCTCCAAACTCGTAATCCTGCTTTTGCGGCTCGGTCATGCGGCTTTCATAACTTTTCAGAAAGTTTCACAGCATTCTAAGGACTTTCAGCACGCCGGGGGAAGAGTATTGCTCCACACCAGCGCTTAACAGGAGCAAAAAATGACCAGCACCCGAGACTTACGGAGTCCAGCCACGTTTCCAGCACTTCGAGGCTCGGCTCGGCCGCTTTTGATGCCGACTCTGGCATTGGTCGGTGCCTTGTTGGTTTCGGCGTCTGCCTGGGCAACGGGTTCGGTGCTGAGCGGGGTGTTTGATGGCACTGAGTCGGCGGTTGGCCCGCTGTTCACAAGCGATTGCGCCGAATCATCGCTGGGATATGTGCAAAGCACTTTTGAGGTTTCTGAAAGCGGCACCTATAGATTCAACGACGCATTCGGCGAATTGCGATCCATTGGTGGCTTGGATGTCACGGCATTGGTTTACGAC
>CAWARM010000002.1:0-100105 GCA_963784425.1 uncultured Gammaproteobacteria bacterium | reverse complement strand
GGCAGTTTCGATGCAGCAGCGCCGGGGCAGAACCTCGTAGCGACCGCCGATGCGGACTCTGCCAGCGAAGTGGCGCTCTCTGCCGGTTCGAGTTATGTCCTGGTCGCACAGTTGGCGTGCGAGCCTGCTAAAGGAGCATGGGCGGTGGCCTTTGTCGGGCCCGGAAGCATCAGTTCTGAAGACTCGGTGCTTGTGCCGGCTTTTAGTTCCGGATCTGTGGCTGAAGATGGGCCGATGAAAAACCTTAACTGTGATGATTACTGGGGCCCATACCCGACTCATTATCAACAGTCGGAGCCCTTTAAGGTTTCGCGCGATGGAACGTACTATTTTTCCACTGCGGGCATCGACAGCTTGTGCCTGTCCATCTACTCGGCCCCCGTAGATCCTGCCAAACCATGGGTAAACAAGGTGGGAATTACCTACCCCTATGAAATGGATGCATACCCAACGCCACAAGGAATTGAACTCAAGGCAGGACAGAATTACTACATCCTGGTGGAGGGACTTGGTGACTACTTCTTTGTACTGGCTCCGCCGGCGACGTTTCGCATCAACCACGGCCTTGCCGACAGCTGGTACAACCCAGAAACCCCCGGGCAGGGCTTTTTCCTTGACGTGTTCGAACAACTCAACCAGGTCTTCCTGGGTTGGTTCACCTATGCGATCGATCCGTCGGCGGATGACGAATTCGGCCACCGCTGGCTAACAGCATTCGGAAAGTTTGAAGGTCCGGCGGCTGAACTCGCCATCGAGTGGACCGCCGGGGGAGTGTTTGACTCGGCACAACCCGTACCAGAGCAGCACGTGGACGGGACCATCCAGCTGGAATTCAACGACTGCACCTCAGGCCAGATCACCTATAGCTGGGACGGTGATGACATCACTCCTCCAATCGTGTCCGAGGTGATTCCTATCCAGCGCAACGTAAACGATGCCGTCGCGCTGTGCGAATCGCTGTACGCAGGTCCCGGCATGCCGGGACCTCTCTAGGCTTCCAGGGAGAGCATTCCAATGTTCACATTATCACGTGTTGCCGCACCGACCGTTGCGCTGGCGGTTTGCCTGTTCGGCTCTGCGCCCGCCTGGGCGGAGAGCACCGTCCTGAGCGGAATGTTTGACGGTTCCGAGCCGGTCATGGGTCCCATTTCTGACTATGGCTGCACCCGTGGGCAGTATGGCTATCGTCAAAGTACCTTCCATGTGTCCTCTGCTGGATCCTACATATTTAGCAACCCATTTGAAGCGCTTCATTACCACGGGGGAATGCCCGTCGATTACCGGGTGTACAAGGGTAGTTTCAACCGGGCTGATCCCCGGCAAAATGTTATGACGTTTTGGGGCCCCTCTTACAGCTTAAGCCTTACCACGGGCGTCAACTATGTTCTTGTCGTGCAGCAATGTAACAGCAATGAGGGCGCTTGGGCGGCAGGATTCGTCGGACCTGGGTCAATAGTCTCCGACGCAGTCGCACATGTGCCCAGCTTTACTAGAGGAAAATTCACCGCGAGTGACCCGACCAAACCCTGGAGTCCCAATGTTGACGAAAAGACCCCTTACAAGCAGTCGGGTCCGATCCGGGTTTCCCGGGACGGAACCTACTATTTCGCGGATACGATTCCGGGCGATATGGGCGCGCAGGTATCGCTGCAGGTTTACACGGCACCGGTAAATCCGGAAGATCCGTGGGCCAATCTGGTGACCTGGGTCGCTCGTGGCATGCCCCTGCTCGAGTTGCATACCGGACAGGACTACTACTTCGTCACTCAGGTGATATCTGGCTACCCCACTGGCGAATTCCTGTACGCCCTGGCGCCACCCGCCCCACTGCGCATCAATCCCGGCCTGTCCGGCACCTGGTACAACCCGGACACGCCGGGCCAGGGTTTCTTCCTGACCGTCTACGAAAAGCTCAACCAGGTGTTCATGGCTTGGTTCACCTATGCGGATGATCCGCGCCAGATGATGAATATGGCCAACGCTGGATGACGGCGTTCGGGCCAGTTTGAGGGCCCATCGGCCGATCTAGCGATCGAATGGACCGCCGGGGGAGCGTTCAATGCTGCGCAACCCGTACCCGAGCAGCATGTGAACGGAAGCATCCTGCTGGAATTCAGCGACTGTACCTCCGGCCAGATCAGCTACAACTGGGATGGTGACGAACCCGGCTCACCACCCATGAGTGGCGTGATTCCCATCCGGCGCCATACCGACGATACCGTCGCACTGTGCGAATCGTTGTACGCCGGCCCGGGCATGCCGGGGCCGCTGTAGCACGCTATCAAGACCATTGAACGGAAGAGCAAAACAGGAGAAGAAAATGATCGGTACCTGGGACATCGAAGTCACTTTGCGCAATCGCGCTACAGGGCGTGCCACGGGAACATCTGCCAGAACCCCTGCGCGCGGTGGATACCTTTACCAGCGGTGGCGCATTGATCGAAACGGGCGTCCATGCGACACCCCAACCGCACAGCCCGGGCCAGGGCACATGGCGGCATATCTGCGGCCGGAACTACTCCGCCGTGTTGCGCTTCTTTCGCTTTAACCCGGATGGGTCCGTGGCCGAGACACGCAAAGTCACCCGTCACCTCGAACTCAGCAAGGACGGCAACGAGTTCACCGGCACTGCTTCCATCGAGGTATTTGACGCCGACGACCGCCTGGTCACGGCGCATTGCGCGACTGAAACCGCCAAGCGGTTTGGCTAATAAACTGAGGAGTGTGAAATGAAAACCAACATCGTTGCATTACTGGCGCTTTTCTGCAGTTTCAATCTGCAAGCCTACTCGAACTTCATTGAGAACCCGTACACGCCTTACCCACCGGGTTGCGCAACGCTGCCTGACCTGCAAACGGCACTGTATGGCGATAACGTGGTGAAGTTCTTTGATGGTGAATACCCTGCCGATACGCCCTGGATTCAACACAACAGCGTGCCTGGTTGATCTCAAAGTGTACCGCGTTGCCTGCGCCGATGCCAATCGCTCGGTGGTATTGCTTGAGTTCGCGATTCCCGATCAGATGAGCCCTGGACACGTATCAGGTACTCCGGGTGAGCGATGGCTACGACGGTGAGTGATTATCCAATTAGCAATGGCATCAGCCTGAGCCAGGGAGCCGAACAGCTGGGGCGGTGGGAACTCACCCTGGCATCGAGTGAGGTGTTTGGGTGAAGCACTGACGGTCACAGATGGGGCGATGGCCACGACAGAACGTGGATCTTTGTGCTGGATAACAGTTGCTCCCCCGTAACTGATACGACTTTGGTGCACGGGTCATGCATTCCGCCAACTCGTACAACGAACACTTTCAACTGTGGATTGAACGACTGGATTCAGACGGTGGGACGATTCAGATGCCATCAGCACCGCGAGCCTGTTCTGACCGCCAATCCCCGCATTCCGCTTTCCGGCCGGCTTTCAGGTAACTGGGTAGTGGATGGAGCTTCTGACCAGGGCTTTGTCATTGCTATTTCCGAAATGGTTCCGGACTCGGTTCCGGAGCCCGACGAACTTGCTGGACTCCCCCCTGCTGATGTTTCTGTCCTGGTATACCTACGACGCCAATGGCGACAAGTTGTGGCTTACGGGCTCTTCACAATTTGCGATGGGCGACACCGAAGTCACCATTCCGATCGAAAAGGTTACCCATGGCGAGTTCATGGGGAGCAAAACAGCAGATCGCTCAGTGGTGGGAAGCGTGACCATCACCGGCAATAACTGCAATGACCTGACCTTCAATACGACCTGGGTGACCTTGGTCTTGGCTCCGGCACAAAACATCTGCAGCGTTTGTTCTCGCTGGAAACTGCGGGCTATGTCTGCCGTGATCTGGAAGCACGGATTGCGACCAAGTGAGCCTCCAGGGATCGCAAAACTCACGAACGTTAAAGGCTAGCTGGCTGGAGAATCAGAAATGAGAAACACGACAATTGTTTTGATAATGCTTTTGAGTAGTTTCAACCTGCAGGCGTACTCAAACTTTATTGAGAACCCCTACTCGCCGTACCCACCGGGTTGCGCAACGCTGCCTGGCCTGCAAACTGAGCTTTATGGGGACAACGTAGTAAAGGTCGCGGAACAGGAGATTGAGATTTGGAGCACTGACGCAAGCTTAAACGAACTCCTGCCGGTGAACCTTGCGGTGTACCGTATCGTCTGCCCCGACCCAGGCTCGCTCCCTACTAGTACTCGAATTTTCCATCCCCGCCCGCCTGGATCCGTCACAAACCTATTACGCGTTGCCCGGGGTTAGCATCTCTCTCGAAGATAATTATGAGGAAGGGAAATACATGCGCTTGAGCAGCGAACCGAACACGTGGGGTAGCGCAGACCAGAGTTTCGATACCCGGTCATTCGGTGGGAATACACCTGGCACTACCGATGGTCATGACAGGAGATGGCGCTTCGTTCTGGACAAACCAGCACCATGGTCTTACCAGTTTAATGAATGGTCGCACACGCCTGTGGATTATAATGGAAGCCTTGCTTTGGCAGTAGGAGGCGGCATCGGCCCAAACATCGTTCGGGTCCCATCCACCGCCAGTTTACACAAAGCCAATCCACGCATTCCCCTCTCCGGCCGGCTCTCGGGTAACTGGGTGGTCGATGGCGCATCCGACCAGGGATTTGTAATTGCAATTTCCGAGCTGGTTCCAGACGCAGTACCTACTCCCGATGACCTGATGGACTCACCCCTGCTCATATTCCTTTCCTGGTATACCTACGATGCCGACGGCGAGATGTTATGGCTCACTGGCGCAGCTCAATTTGCGATGGGCGCAACCGAAGTGACCATTCCCATCGAGGATGTCTCCAACGGCGAGTTCATGGGCAGCAAGAAGGCAGATCGTTCAGTAGTTGGCAGCGTCACCATCACCGGCAACAATTGCAATGACCTGAGCTTGCAATACAACCTGACTGACATTGGTCTTGGCTCCGGCACGAAGCGCCTTGAGCGCCTGTTCTCGCTGGAAACGGCGGGTTATGTTTGCCGTGATTTGGAAGCGCGAATAGCCACCAAATAGCGGATGTTCCGAGTGGATGCCGGGTCGGGCCCGGCATGACGAGGTAGTCGGTTGGGCCTGCCTGACGGCTACCACTCATCCGGCACCTAAAGCCGCAGCAGCACGACCAAGGTGATACCCGTCAGCAGCGGTATCGCCACCCGCCGCACCAGCGTGAATGGATTCGTTTGGGTGAGTGCCGCGCACATCAGCACCACCGCAGCAACAGGCGACATCGTCCGTCCCGCCGCACTGCCCAGCGAGACCAGCGCACCGATGGCAACCGGGTCGAGGCCGAGTGCAACCGCCGGGTCGTGGAAGAAGCCGTAGAGGCTTTGCGTACTGGCCATGCCGGAACCACTGATCGCGGCGAAGGTTAACGGCACGAACGCGGCCAGGGGTTTGATCAGGCCGGGCACCCGGTCGATGAGATGCCCCAGTGAGCTCGCCAGTCCCGCTGCCTGGATGGCCTTGCCGAAGCAGTTGGCGGTCACGATCAGGCTTACCACGTTGGCAAAGCCATAGCCCGCACCGGCGAAGAATTCTTTCACGCTGTCACGCGCCTTGTTGGGTGTAACCAGCGCTGCGGCCAGTACGCCGACCAGCATGGCCAGGCCGATCAGCCGGCTGCTGTAAGCCGGGTCGCGCGAGCCGTCCGGCAAGGGTGCAATCACCCAGGCGTCGGGTATGTCGATGAAACTGAACGGCGGCGCGGCGGCAAACAGCAGCACCAGCGGCACGAAGGGGATCATCGCCTTGAGCCAGTTGATCCGGGCCGGCTCGAGCGTTCGCCTCATCGGTCGCATGGTCGGTGAGGAAGGGCGAAGCAGGGCTCGTGGCCCGGACCGCCCTAGGACTCGCTCCGCTCGGCCTTTCCCCGCCCATCGGCGATAAATCGGCGCTTGCGCGAGTTTTGCGCTGCGCTCCCACCAGAAGCTCAGCGCCCAGAACACGCACGGCTGCGATGGCGAGTTGGGTGAACAGCAGAGGCGGGATGTACTCGCTGGCCATCGTGGTGGTGGGTACGCCGGTTGCCTTGAATACCGTGAGCAGCTCAGGCGCACCTGGGTTCAGCAGTTCGCCGCCAATGGACGCGCCCAGCAGCAGGCATGCGCCTATGGTTGCCATCGAGTAACCCGCCGCGCGCATCAGCGGCACTACCACGGCGCCGAGGCACACCGCAGTGCTGGTTTGGCTGACCAGCGGTATGTTGACGATAAAGCCGCTAGCTATAACGCCGGGGACCAGCAGCACACGAAAGTGACGCAATGGGTCCATGAGCAGCTTCACCAGGTGTCTGTCGCAGCCGGTGTGCTTGAGCACGTAAGCGAAGCCCATGGCGGAACAGATGGGCACCACGAATTTTTCATTGGAAAACGTGGCGAGGAATTCGCGCAGAACCAGCGGCACATCACCGGCCAGTGCGGCGATGGCCAGTGCTGCGCCGAGAAGCACCAAGCGGACGTCCCAGCCTTTTACCACCAGCACCACGGCGGTGGCGACCATGAGCAAGGCAAGAATCTGTACATATCCCATGGGCTGGTCCTAACTAATGCGCAATGGCCTTGAGCTTGTTTGCATCATGCTTGTAGTCAAAAACGAACGCCAGGGCCAGGCCCAGCACCAGGGAGTAGCTGGCAAAGGCAAACCAGATGCCGGGCCAGTCTTTCACACCGCCGGCGGTGAAATAGTCCACCACGACTCCGCTGACCATCCCTCCGAGGAAGGCTCCCGCGCCATTGCTCATGAGCATGAACAAGCCCTGGGCGCTGGCCACCATGTTGCCGGGGGCCTCGTTTTTTACAAACAGCGAGCCGGAGATGATGAAGAAGTCGAAGGCCATGCCGTAGACGATCATCGAGAGCACCAGGAAGATCAGCCCGCCACCGGGGTTGCCAATACCGAAAAAAGCAAAGCGCAAGGCCCAGGCAAAGGCGCTCATCAGCATCACCTTCTTTATGCCGAAGCGCAGCAGGAAAAAGGGAATCGTCAGGATGAACAAGGTTTCGGATATCTGGGAAACGGACATCAGCAAGCCCGGATGATTGACCGCGAATGAGTCCGGATAGAGCTTGGTGAAGTCATACAGAAAGGGCTGCCCGAATGAGGCGCCGATCTGGGGCGCTGCCCCCAACAGCATGGAGAAGAGGAAAAACACCAGCATCTTCCTTTGCTTGAACAAGACCAGCGCATCGAGGCCCAGGGTTGAAACCAGGGAGCTGTTTCGCTGTGCCTTTGCCGGCGGGCAGGAGGGCATGGTGAAGGCATATACGCCCAGCAGCGCAGCAGCTGCGGCGCCGACGTAAAACTGCAAATGGCTGATGGTCCAGCCGAGTAAATCCACGGTCCACATGGCCGCAATGAAGCCGATGGTTCCCCACACGCGGATCGGCGGAAAGTCGGTAATGATGTTGTTGCCGTGTTTTTCCAGCACCGTGTAGGACACCGCAGCATTCAGCGCGATGCTGGGCATGTAGGCCATGGCATTCAGCAGCATGAGGAAATACATTGAGCCGAAGTCGCTCACGCTGGAGGCCATGAGCAAGGAGGCGGCACCCACGAGATGGCAGGCCCCGAGCACGCGCTCGGCGTTTACCCAACGGTCGGCCACCACTCCCAGCAAGGCAGGCATGAACAGGGAGGCAATGCCCATGGTGGCGTAAATGCTGCCCACCTGGCCGCCGCTGAACTTGAGCGTGACGATCATGTAGCCGCCGAGGGAAATCAGCCACGAGCCCCAGACAAAGAGCTGCAGGAAGTTCATCACCACGAGGCGGTGCTTGATGGTCATTGAATTCTTCTACTCATCGGGTGGACGGAAGTATAAACCAGCGTGCACGGCACAAGTGAAACACCACGATCAGAAGTCCCACCAGAACCAGGGCAGGTTTGATTAATTGGCTCTTGCCCAAAAGTGCTGGCTGAATCAGGTAGAAATATCCCCTCATGACGTGTTCCTGTCTGATTGAAATTTCTGTCTCAGAAATACTCAAATATTAAGCCATTTAACTACATGAATTTGCTTGATTAATAATCAATAATACTATATATTTGTATAGTATTTAATTCGAGGTGATTATCATGATTTCTCCAGGCTGCACACACACTTCCAGCACTTTCAAAGACGCCCACTTCGCCCAGGCTAACCAGCGCCTTCAGCACATCGAACACCTGGAAGATCAGATCACGGAATTGGCTGCGCATATTCACGCGGCCACCTTTCGTTTGCTTGAATTACTGCGTGAGTACGACGAGCGCGAAGGCTGGGGAGGTAAAGGTTTGATTTCGTGTGCCCACTGGCTGAACTGGAAATGTGGCATTGACATGGGTACAGCGCGGGAGAAAGTGCGCGTAGCTCATGCCCTGAAAGAGTTGCCACAGATCAGCGAGGCGTTTCGTCACGGACAGGTGAGTTATTCCAAGGTACGCGCTATGACGCGGGTAGCCACGCCCAAGAATGAAGACTACCTGCTGATGATTGCGCAACATGGCACGGCGGTGCATGTTGAACGCCTGGTGCGTAATTACCGCAAGGTGAAGCGCATTGAAGCTCTGGAGAAGTGAAAATACCCGCCATGCGCAGCGCGAACTCCACTGGTATGTGGATGACGAGGGTTACTGGGTACTACGCGGCCGCTTGACCGCAGAACAGGGAGCCCTGGTGCAAGCCGTGATGGAGCAGGCCATGGAAGAAGACTTCCGTGAACAACGCGGCGTTCCTGCGGGAATTTCTTCGACAGAAGCCGTTGATGAAATTCATCCTCACCCCCATCCCGTTGCTTTGCGTCGCGCGGATGCGCTGGTGCGCATGGCGCAGGGCTATTCAGGAAATGCGAATTGCAACAGCGGAGATCGCTTCACGGTGCATGTGCATACCGACATGGAAACACTCAAGTCCAGATGGACTTAATGGCCAGGCCGAACTGGAAGATGGTGGCACAATGGCAGCGGAAACTGCCCGGCGTGTTTCCTGTGATGCCGGAGTCGTGCATTGGCTGGAGCATTCCATTGCCGGACAAGCTGGCGGCGAGCCCCTCAGCATCGGGCGCAAGAGCCGCACCATTCCACCGGCTATACGCCGGGCTCTGCAACGGCGCGATAGCGGTTGCCGTTTTCCAGGTTGCACCAATATGCACTTTGTCGATGCGCATCACATCCAGCATTGGGCTGATGGCGGTGAAACAGCCATGGACAACCTGGTGTTGCTGTGCGGGCATCATCACCGGCTGGTGCATGAAGGTGGATTTGGCATCTGCACATCCACTCAGGGTGTGATCGAATTCAGCAATCCGGCCGGTGAATTGATTCCAACCGGCCCGGACACGCGTTCCCGCGGGAATTTCTTGTCGCTGTTCGACACTCACGCCCATCGCGGCATTCGTATTACCCCCAAAACCGCTCAAAGCCAGTGGTTGGGAGAAAAAATGGATGATGACCTGGCGGTGTTGGGGATGTTGCAGCTTGAATAGCGGCCACGCTGCCTGCTACCGCACATTGTTTGCTTCGGTGCGTCTTCCCATTTGCTCACCACCACGGTTGCCACGCTGTTGCCCACTACGTTCGTGGCGCTGCGGCCCATGTCGAGCAGGGGATCGATGCCCAGCAACAGGGCCAGCCCCGCTTCCGGTATGTCAAAAGTTGCCAGGGTTCCGGCAATGACCACCAGGGAAGCCCTGGGAACCCCCGCTATACCCTTGCTGGTAATCATCAGCACCAGCAGCATGCTCAGTTGGGTGGAGAGGGGCAAATGCATGCCATAGGACTGCGCGATGAACAGGGAGGCAAAGGTCATGTACATCATGCTGCCATCCAGGTTAAACGAATAGCCCAGCGGCAACACGAAGCTCACCACCTTGTCCTTGCAGCCAAAGCGTCGCAACTCCTCCATGGTTTTGGGGAAGGCTGCCTCGCTGCTGCTGGTGCTGAACGCCAAAAGGATGGGTTCCCTGATGTGCTTGAACAATTCGATGATGCGCCTGCCCACCACCAGATAACCCGCCAACCCCAACAAGACCCACAGTGCCAGGAGTCCAAAGTAAAATTCACCGATCAGGATGGAATAAACCCCGAGGATGCCCAATCCTTGTTTGGCGATGATGGCTGTCATGGCGCCAAAGACCGCAACCGGGGCCAGGTACATGACGTAGCCGGTCATCTGCAAAATGATATGGGCAACGGCATCCAGGAACGTGATCACCATCTTTCCAGGTTCCCCTATGGCCGCGGTGGCCACGCCAAAGAACAGCGAAAAGATCACGATCTGCAAGATCTCGTTTCTTGCCATCGAATCAATCACGCTGGTCGGGAAGACGTGGTAGAGGAACTCTTTCAGCGACAAACCCGTACTAACAATAGCACTGCCCGCTGCTTCATAGGGCAGGGGCAGGTGCATCGCCACTCCGGGCTCGAACATATTGACCAGTAACATGCCCAGCAGCAGGCTTGTAAGCGAGGCCGTGACGAACCACAGCAAGGTCCGGCCGCCGATCCTTCCCACTGCAGTGATATCACCCAGCCTGGCCACTCCCACCACCAGCGTGGTGAGCACCAGCGGCGCCACGATCATCTTGATCAGGCGCAGGAAAATGTCGGCCAGCAGTGAGAAGGGCTCCACCTTCTTCTCCCGTGCTGCCAACACCCCATTTCTTTCCTCACCCAGTGTTTTAAGGCGTGCCTCAAGGTCGGCCTTTTGTGTGCTGTCCGTAACAAGGCTGATTTCGGCATCGACCTGCTCAACTGAAGCATCCAGCGCGGCGAGTTTGCTGTTTTCTTCCGCGAGATACTTTTCGTTGAGGGTAAAACCCAGCGCAATACCGGCGATCAGGCCGATGATGATAAAGAGCGCGAGCCGGCTTTTTTGGGCAGGGTTGGCTGGACTATTCATAGGCCTATTCAGACTGAGTTGGGGCGACTGGGTGAGTTAGCAGGCGACGCGGTGGTGGGTGCCGGGTCATGATGTGGCACAGTTTTCACCCGACAGCGCCAGCAGCAAGGCCATGCGCGTGTAGAGACCGTTGCGCACCTGCAGGCGGATCAGCGACTGCGGACCATCAGCGACTTCGGAGGCGATCTCCACCCCGCGGTTGATCGGGCCGGGATGCAGCACGCGACACTCCGGTGCTGCCAGTGCCAGGCGTTGAGGGGTCAGTCCCCAGTCGCGGTGGTAATCACCCGCATCGGGAATGTTCAGGCCGCTGATGCGCTCTTTCTGGATGCGCAGCATCATGATGACGTTGGCCCCTTTAAGTGCCTGATCAAACTCGGTGAACACCCGATCGTGCGCGACGGTCTGCTCGCCAGGCAGGAAATCGGCCGGTGCAGCGAGGCGGATTTCCTTGATCCCGAGGCGCCGCAGCAAGGCCAGGCTGGAGCGGGCCACGCGCGAATGGCGAATGTCCCCGGCCATCACGATGGTCAGCCCGGAAAGATCGCCGAAGTGTTGCTGTAGCGTCAGGGCATCAAGCAGAGCCTGCGTCGGGTGGGCGGCAGTGCCATCCCCGGCATTGATGATGTGAGTGCCGGGCTCAGCCAGGGACACGAGATCCCTGGCAGTACCTTCAACCGGGTGGCGCACCACGACGAAGTCCGGTTGCATGGCCTGCAGGGTAAAAAACGTGTCGTGCAGGGTTTCGCCTTTTTCTATGGAACTCCCGGCAGTGCCGACATTGACCACGTGCATTCCCAGGCGCTTGGCGGCAACCTCAAAAGACACTCGCGTGCGGGTGCTGGCCTCATAAAACAGGTTGATCAGCAATTGCCCGCTCAGCCTCTGGTAATAAGCTGAAGGGTCTGCAGCCACACGCTGTGCCAACTGTAAAAGGCCGTGCAGTTGCTCCGTGCTGCAGTCATCCGTATGCGTGAAGTGAGTCAGTGCTGCCTTCATGGATTTACCTTTTGCCCCTGGCCCGGTTTCCCGGAAGTTGCTTCCCCGGTTACATAAGCTGCTTAAGTTGTTTGGGCCTGCTGTACGGGCAGTGATTGTAACCAGTTTTCCAGGATAATCTGCGCCGCCATGGCGTCCAGTTTACTGGCGTGCTTGCGTTTGAGGCCGCCGCTGGCGCGCAACTCGGCAAATCGGTCTCCAGCGGCCCGCGAGCTCAAGCGTTCATCGACGAAGATGCACTCCTGCTGGTAGCGCTTGACCAGTTCCGCCCCAAACTTCCGCGCGGCGCGCGACATCCCGGTTTCTTCGCCCTCCAGGTTGAGCGGCAGACCGACCACGAACAGCTGTGGCTTCCACTCTGTCACGAGGCGATCTATGGCAGCCCAGTCAGGATTGGCGTTATGAGATACGGTTCCGAGAACGCTGGCTGTGCGCGTGGCAGACTGGCCTACTGCAATGCCGATGCGGCGTAGTCCAAAATCAAAACTGAAAACGTATCCGCGCGGAGGCGCGGAATCAGGCATGCCCGCCTTCCGCGTGCAACCGGTCCACCTTGATACCCAGCCGGTTGAGCGCGCCATCAAAACGATTGGGCAGGGGCATGTCAAACACGATGTTGCTGTCTGCTTCGACGGCAAGCCAGGCGTTCTGGCGCAGTTCTCCCTCGAGCTGGCCGCCGCCCCAACCGGAATAGCCGAGCGCCACGAGGTACTTCTCGGGTCCTTTGCCACTGGCGATCGCCGTGAGGATATCGCGCGAGGTGGTGACCATGATCTCTTTGCTGACCGGCAGGCTGGATTCAAACCCCGCCAGCGGGGTATGCAGGACAAACCCGCGATCCGGCGCCACCGGGCCGCCTTCTACTACCGGCAGGTTGCGGATGGAATTGTCGGTGCAGTCGATGTGCAGCTGGGCAAGAATTTCTCCGAGTGAGAAATCCGACAAACGGTTGATGGTGATGCCTATCGCGCCCTCATCATTGTGCTGGCACAGCAGGGTGACACTACCCGCAAAATTGCCATCCACCATGCCGGGCATGGCAATCAACATCTGCCGGTCGAGGTAGCCCGAATGAACCTTGCCCTTTTCTGTTTCCATGGTGTCCAGAGTGGGCTTTAATGCGTCATTTTTCAAGCTATCGAAGCCAATATTTATGCTCGGGATTCATGTTCAGGAAGGAGCCCCCCATTTCGGCGCAACGCTTGTTACAATGACCAGATGATTGAGATTTCATTGAACGGGAAGCCAGAACGCCTTTCCGAAGGTATGACCATTGCCGAGTTGATGCGGCAAAAGCTGCCTGGCGTGAGCCGGGTTGCGCTGGAACTCAACCTTGAAATCGTGCCGCGTAGCCAGTATGAACAGCGCCTGCTGAAGACGGGCGACCGGGTTGAAATTGTCCGCGCTATTGGGGGTGGCTGAAATGCAGAAGGTTGAAATCCAAAAAGTTGAAACATGGGCGGATCCGCTGGTGATTGCCGGCAAGTCCTACCGTTCACGCTTGCTCACGGGTACGGGAAAATATCGCGACCTGGAACAGACTGCCGCAGCCAGCGAAGCCGCGGGTGCGGAGATCATCACGGTGGCCATCCGCCGGGTCAATATCGGGCAGGAGGCAGGGCAGCCCAACCTCCTGGATGTCCTGCCACCGGAGCGCTATACCATTCTGCCCAACACGGCCGGTTGCTATAACGCCAGGGACGCCATCCGGACTTGCCAGCTCGCGCGGGAACTGCTGGACGGGCAGGCGCTGGTGAAACTGGAGGTCCTGGGCGACGCCAAAACCCTGTTCCCGCACATCACCGAGACCCTGGTTGCCGCCGAGATCCTGGTGAAGGACGGGTTTGAGGTCATGGTGTATACCAACGATGACCCTATCGTGGCACGGCTATTGGCCGAAATGGGCTGCGTGGCCGTCATGCCGCTGGCAGCTCCCATAGGCTCGGGCCTGGGCATCCAGAACCGCTACAACATCCTGAGCATTGTTGAAGAAGCGACGGTGCCCATCATAGTCGATGCGGGAGTTGGCACCGCCTCGGATGCTGCGCTGGCCATGGAATTGGGTTGTGCCGGTGTGTTGATGAACACGGCCATTGCCGGTGCGCAAAACCCGGTGCTGATGGCCTCTGCCATGAAACATGCGGTGATAGCAGGACGGAAAGCCTTTCTCGCGGGGCGTATTCCCCGCAAGCGCTATGCGTCCGCCTCTTCGCCTCTGGACGGCACCATTTTTTGACTAACGGGTTTTTGACCAACGGACGGATTCCGGCGGCGCAGGAAGCGGCCCGGCCATGGCCCATGCGCAGTTTCGTGCTGCGCGGCGGGCGCCTGACTGAAGGGCAGAAGCGTGCACTGGCCGAACTGTGGCCGCGCTGCGGCATCGAAGAAAGCGGCGAGCCGCTGGCTTTCCCCCAGCTATTTGGCAATTCCGGAGCCGTCATTCTCGATATTGGCTTTGGCAATGGCGAGTCCACCTGGCAGATGGCGCGCGACCGGCCGGATGAAAATTTTCTCGGTGTGGAAGTACACCGCCCCGGGGTCGGCCACCTGTTGTTGAAGATCGAGGAGCACGCGCTGGAGAACATCCGCATTGCCTGCGCGGATGCAGTCGAATTTCTCCGGCTGCGGGTTGCGGACGGTTCACTGGGCGGGGTGAGGCTCTATTTTCCGGATCCGTGGCCAAAGAAGAGGCATCACAAGCGGCGTATTGTGCAACCCGGGTTTGTGAGCTTGCTGGGGGACAAACTTGCGCCTGGCGGAGTGTTCCACATGGCGACCGACTGGAGCCCGTACGCGGAACACATGCTTACGGTAATGGCTTCCTGCAGCCGGTTTGAAAACCTTTCCGTGTCCGGTGACTTCTGCCCGAGACCGGCCTGGCGGGCAGTGACCCGCTATGAGAACCGGGGCAGAAAACTGGGCCACGAGGTGTACGACCTGATCTTCCGCAAGCGGGGATGATTCCAGTCTTGCGTGGTTTCATACCAGTGCACGGGTTAGGATAGCTCATTAACCACCGGTTTATAGGGGGACACATCCAGCATGGGATCGGAAACCGGCCTGGTACTTACCGGCGACATGATGCTTGTGATGCTCGTCCTCAGTGCCACCATAGGGTTGTTCGTTTCTGAACTGGTGCGCGTTGACGTAGCCGCCATAGCGGTCATGGTCGTGGTGGGTTTGCTTGGACTGGTGCCACCCACCGAACTGTTCAATGGATTTGCGTCCAACGCGGTTATTTCCATCATCGCGGTGATGATTCTTGGCGCCGGGTTGGACCGCACCGGGGTCATGCTGGTCATAGCAGCCTGGATCCTCAAAGTTGGAGGCTCCACCGCCAACCGGATAACTACTTTGCTGTGCGGCACCATCGGCCTCATTGGCGGCTTTATGCAAAGCGTGGCCGCTGTCGCATTGTTCATGCCGGTCACCTCGCGTATTGCTGCGCGCACAAAGATTCCGCTGTCCAGCCTGTTGATGCCCGTGGCTTTTTGCTCGGTCCTTGGCAGCAGCCTGACCATGGTGGGGTCCTCGCCGCTGATTCTGCTCAACGACCTCATCCTTAATGCTAACCGCTCCCTCCCGCCGGACGTTGAAACGCTGAAAATCCTGCACCTGTTCGACATAACGCCCATTGGGCTGGTCATGCTCCCGATCGGCATTTTGTACCTCGTTTTTGCAGGCCGTTTCCTGTTGCCCCAGGTGCGTGAAAAGTCCGTTGGTGGCCCGGCGCGCACCAGGTCTTACTTTGCGGACGTTTATGGCATCAAGGGTGATATCTTCGAACTGCTGGTTACGGTCGACTCCCGGCTGGTGGGAATGAGGGTCGGCGATGCGGAGAAACTGGAAGGCGCCCCGATGTTGCTGGCGATCCGCAACACCGAGGAGCCCCGCCTGGCGCCGCCGTCCGACGAGATGATCTGGGTTGGAACCATTCTCGGTGTGATGGGCACGCGGGACCTGGTGGGGCAGTTTGCCATTGATTACCAATGCAGGGTCCAGCCGCGCTTGCGAACGTTTGGCGGTTTGTTCAATTCCAGCCGGGCGGGGATTTCTGAGCTGGTGATTCCGCCGGGGTCCCGCATGATTGGTCAAACCATCAACCGGGAACGCTTGCGCAAACGATATGGCATCAGTGTTCTGGCCATTAATCGGCGCGGAGAGGTCATGACCCGTGGCATTCGCGACATCGAGCTGGAAACTGGCGATTGCCTGGTTTCGCACAGCACCTGGCAGGACCTGGCCATTGTCAGCCGCGAGCGCGATTTCATCGTTGCCACGGAAATTCCCAAAGAAGAACAACGTCCGCAGAAAGTGGGGTATGCACTGGCGTTTTTTGCCATCGCCATATTATTGAGTATTTTTACTGACTACCGGCTTGCCATTGTCTTGCTGGTCGGCGCCTTGGGCATGGTGCTGTCAGGGGTTCTGAGCATGGATGAAGCCTACAGCGCGGTCAGTTGGAAAACGGTGTTCCTGCTGGCCAGCCTGATCCCACTGGGCCAGGCCATGGAACGAACGGGTACGGCAGCCTGGATTGCGCAGGAGCTCATGGTGGCCCTGGGGGATATGCCCGCCATCGCCATACAGATTTCCCTGGCCCTGTTGGCCACCATGTTCAGCCTGGTGCTGTCCAACGTGGGAGCCACCACCATCCTCGTACCCATTGCCATTAACATTGCCCTGGCGACCGGTGCCAACCCGCTGATGTATGCACTGATCATCGCCCTGTCAGCCTCCAATGCCTTTATCCTGCCGACGAACCAGGTCAATGCCCTGATCATGGGCCCCGGTGGCTACCGGGTGGCTGACTTTGTTCGTGTTGGCAGCGGGATGAGCCTGATATTCCTGAGCGTGATGCTAGTCATGGTGAACTGGTTGTTTGGTTCTCACTGAACTGCTTAATTTGGCTCCTTAGGTTCGCTCCTTAGGTTGGCTCCCTGGCAAGGTCCTGGTCCAGCCAAACCGAGTTGCCATCCAGCCTGACCTCAAGCCGCCGCAGGCGTGCACCCCGGCATGGACCTGAGATGCACTCGCCGGATTCCAGAAGAAAAGTGGCGCCGTGTTGTGCGCAGACCAGGTGCCGCTCCGGGTTGAACAGAAACTGGTCGGGAGCCCAGTTCAGGGGCCTGCCCTGATGCGGGCAGGCGTTGATAAAGGCGTGAACGGCACCGGCATGCAAAAACACCATGACGTAGCCCGGCACTGGACCCGCCACGAGGCGAACCTCCTTGCCGTTTTCACCGATTTCTTCAATTTTGCATAGGTACTGAAGCATTGATTTGCCCTGTTTCCGCTCACATGTCTGAGTAAAGGAGTAGGCTTCTACCCATGAAATACTACATCAGTCAGTCGCCCATGAACCCGGTTTCACGGTTTCTCACCACCCTTGTTGCTGCCCTGGCCCTGGTCGGGTTCTTCTTTTTCGGCCTGATTGTCGTTGCCATTCTCCTGGCTGTGCTGATCGGCTTTGGCCTCGTATTCCGGGTTCGCGCATGGTGGTTGGCACGCAAACCGGCCGCAAACATCGCAACGCAGGGGCCAACTGGACAGCAGGGACAGGTCATTGATGCGGAATACACCGTGGTCTACAGACGGCACGAATAAATCGGCCAATGGCGTTGTATTTTGGCTTCGCAGGTATAAACTGAAGGTCGATCATTAATTTCAGGGTGAATAGCGATGTCCACGATCCGCGAGATTCTGGACCGCAAAGGGAGGGCGGTTCTTACCATGCATGGCGGGGCTACCGTGCTGGAAGCCATAGCCCTGATGTCCGAAGCCAATGTCGGAGCACTGATCATCCAGGACGGTGCGCAACCCGAAGGCATTTTCACTGAACGCGACTATCTGCGAAAGATTGCTCTGAAAGGGCGATCCTCATCGAATACCCCGCTGCGGGATGTCATGTCGTCTCCCCTGATCACCGTCACAACTGCCGATTCCCCAGAAAGCGCGATGGAAACCATGACGGAGTGCCGTTGCCGGCACCTGGTCGTGACCCACGGCGGCGAGATGGTAGGCATCATCTCTGTCGGTGACCTGGTCAAACACATGCTGGAAGAAAAAGAAGTGGAAGTGCGACAACTGGCTCAATACATCGCTGGTTCCTACTAGCGGCGGTTCGCACTGAGGACCCCTTCCTCCTTCGAGTCTGCGGCCTGTTGGCAAACTCAGCGCAGTGGCACAGAAAAGAAATCAAAAAAGAAGTAAAACAGCACGCTGCTGGTGATTAGCGTTGCGATGGTGGTTGGCGTTCCATGACTGAACCACATCCAGGGCGTTATGGCCAGGGATGGGTCGTTTTCTCTTTTGGCCAGGCGCTCGGATATGGTCACGATATAAACATTCGCGGTTGCGCCGATGTGCGTGCCGTTTCCGCCCATACCTACGCCAACGGCCAGCGCCCACCATAGCGGTGTTATCTGGATGCCCTGTGACTCTATGCCGAGCAGGATGGGGATCATGGCCGCGGTGAAGGGTATGTTATCGATTATTGCAGACAGGCAGGCAGACACCCACAGCAGGACGAGCGTCGCGATCAACAAGTCCTGTTCTACGAAGGGCACAATGTATTGTCCGACGTAGCGCAGAAAGCCGCTGTGCTCCACCCCACCTACCAAAATGAACAGGGAAATGAAAAAAATCAGCAGTGGAATCTCGACATCCTCCATGGCGTGATCCATTTCTATGTCGCGCGCTACGAACAACAACAAAGCCAATCCGGTGGCGGCAACCATCCATGGTTCCCAGCCGATCTGGTGGTGAACCACGAACAGCACGATCATTACACCCATGATAGCCACGCATTTTTGCCACAAGGTACGGTCCTGCCACTCGATTGCCTGGTCAAAAACACCTTCGGGTTTAACCGTCAGTTCCTTGTGGAACAGGACGCGCAAGGACAGCAAAGTGGCCAGCCAGGCGACGAACACCAGGCCGCCCATGTGGTAGAAAAACGTGTTGAAGTCGATGCCCTTGGCGGAACCGATCATCAGGTTGGGCGGGTCTCCCACGAGGGTGGCCACGCCGCCAGTGTTGCTCAGCATCGCTGCGGCGAGCAGAAATGGAATCGGGGTGATTTTCATCGACCGCGCGATCATGATGATCAGCGGCCCGAAGATGACCATCGTGGTCACATTGTCCAGCAACATCGATAACAGGGTAACTGACGTGCCAAGCAACACCAGGAGGGTGAACTGGTGGCCACGGCTGACCCGTGCCATGTACTTCGCCATCGCTTCAAACCCGCCGGTCGGGATCATGATGGAAATGATGGCCATCATGCAACCGAGCAGGAAGACGACATTCCAGTCCACCGCCTTGACCGCCAACATGGAATCGTAGAAGCCATAGTACTGGCCGACGATGATCATCAGGATCGCGCCCATCATGGAAAACTTTGCGCGGTGAAACCCGTGCAGCGTTTCAGTGAAAATGCCGATGAAAGTGACGGCCAGTACGATGCCGGAAGCAATCATCGCTTCATTCATTACCAGTACTTCCAAGGCTTTCCTCCGGGACAGTGCTTCGACTGCGGGTTTTGGTGGCGAGAAGTATAGCAGTCACGCCGAACCGGGCCAGAACAACGGCGAAAGGGTGGTGCATTCCTTTTTCATTGTGGTTACAATCTATCTCCCTATCCCGATTGAAAGATATGTAGCGAGGTCCAGGCCGCATGAGAAACTTCCTTTTCACCTCAGAATCCGTTTCCGAAGGCCACCCGGACAAGGTTGCCGACCAGATTTCCGATGCCGTCCTGGACGCCATTCTGAAAGAGGACAAGGACCCCGCCCACGCCCGAGTTGCCTGCGAAACGTTTGTAAAAACCGGTGTTGCCATCGTTGGGGGTGAAATTACCACCAACGCCTGGGTGGATCTCGAGGCCCTTGTACGCAAAGTCATAGTCGGAATTGGTTATGACTCCTCGGAGGTAGGTTTTGACGGCAATACCTGCGGCGTGATCAATATCATCGGCAAGCAGTCACACGACATCAAGCGCGGGGTCGATCGCGGGCGTCCGGAAAACCAGGGCGCTGGTGACCAGGGCCTGATGTTTGGTTATGCGACCAACGAAACAGCTGTGCTGATGCCCGCTCCTATTTTTTACGCCCACGAACTGGTCAAACGCCAGTCGCTGGTGCGCCGCACTTCCAGGGCGGGCAAAGCCTTCCTGCGCCCGGACGCCAAGAGCCAGGTGACGTTTCGTTACGAAAATGGCAAGCCAGCGGGCATCGATGCCGTGGTGCTCTCAACCCAGCACAGCCCCGATATTTCGCAGAAAAACCTGCATGAGCTGGTGATGGAGAAAATCATCAAGCCCGTGCTGCCGAAAGCCTGGCTCGACAACAACACCAGGTACCACATCAATCCGACCGGGCGTTTTGTAATTGGCGGGCCGATGGGTGATGCGGGCCTGACCGGCCGCAAGATCATCGTTGACACCTACGGCGGCATGGCCCGCCACGGTGGCGGGGCATTTTCCGGAAAAGACCCTTCAAAGGTCGATCGTTCAGCGGCTTATGCCTGCCGCTACGTGGCCAAGAACCTCGTGGCCGCAGGCCTCGCTGACCGCGTTGAAATCCAGGTGTCCTACGCCATCGGTGTTGCCAAGCCAACTTCGATCAGCGTGGAAACGTTTGGTACGGAAAAAATACCAGCGGAGAAAATCGAGCGACTGGTGCGGCAGAAGTTTGATCTGCGTCCCTACGGCATCATCCGCATGCTCGACCTGATCCGGCCCATATACCAGCCTCTCGCGGCATACGGCCACATGGGACGGGAAGATCTCAAGGTGAGCTGGGAAGACACCACGCTGGCGGAAGAATTGCGTGAGGCAGCCGGGCTCTAGGCCAGGCCCGCTCCAAACTGAATACGAACCAAACTGAATATGCATCAAACTGAATGCATGGGAGTAGAACTGTGAATGCTGTCCTTGAACAGATGAACAAGCAGGATTTTTATGTTGCGGATATCACGCTCGCCGACTTCGGCCGCAAGGAAATTGCCATTGCCGAAACCGAGATGCCCGGCCTGATGGCATTGCGTGCGGAGTATGGCGCCGCGCAGCCTCTCAAGGGCACCCGCATAGCTGGCAGCCTGCACATGACCATCCAGACCGCGATGCTGATCGAAACACTTGAAGCCCTGGGGGCACAGGTGCGTTGGGCGTCGTGCAACATCTATTCAACCCAGGATCACGCCGCCGCCGCGATCGCCAAAAACGGCACGCCGGTGTTTGCGTTCAAAGGTGAATCGCTGGATGAGTACTGGGAATTCACCCACCGGATTTTTGATTGGGGCCAGGGCGAAGGCAATGAAAACTTTGCCAACATGATCCTCGATGACGGGGGCGATGCCACCTTGTTGCTGTATCTTGGTTCCCGGGCGGAGAAAGACCCTTCCTTGCTGGACGATCCGCACAGTGAAGAGGAAGTTTCCCTGTTCAATGCCATCCGCCAACGGCTGGTGAGCCGGCCCGGTTGGTATACGAAGGCGCTTGCGCAAATCAAGGGCGTTACCGAAGAAACCACCACCGGCGTAAAGCGCTTGTACCAGATGGCGCGGGATGGCCAGTTGCCATTCCCGGCGATCAACGTCAATGATTCGGTGACCAAGTCCAAGTTCGACAACCTGTACGGCTGTCGCGAATCGCTCGTGGACGGCATCAAGCGCGCCACCGACGTCATGATCGCCGGCAAGATTGCGGTTGTTGCCGGATATGGAGACGTGGGCAAGGGTTGTGCGCAATCACTGAAAGGACTGGGTGCAACGGTTTGGGTAACAGAGATTGATCCCATATGCGCATTGCAGGCTGCCATGGAAGGGTTTCGCGTGGTGACCATGGACGAAGCGGCAGCAAAGGCCGATATCTTCGTTACAGCCACCGGTAATTTCCATGTCATAACCCACGACCACATGGTGCAGATGAAACACCAGGCCATCGTGTGCAACATCGGTCATTTCGATAATGAGATCGATATTGCCAGCCTGAAGAAATACAAATGGGAAAACATCAAGCCGCAGGTTGACCACATCATCTTCCCGAGCGGTCGGCGGATCATCCTGCTGGCCCAGGGGCGACTGGTGAACCTCGGCTGTGCTACCGGCCATCCCAGTTTCGTGATGTCGAATTCATTCAGCAACCAGGTGCTGGCCCAGATCGAATTGTGGAACCACGGCGACCGCTACGAGAACCAGGTTTACATACTGCCCAAGCACCTGGACGAACACGTGGCGCGCCTGCATCTGGAGCGCATTGGTGTGCATCTCACCGAGCTCACTGCACAGCAAGCAAAATACATCGGTGTTGACGCCTCCGGGCCGTACAAACCGGATCATTACCGGTACTGACTTGAGGGGCCTGGCCGACTGACCAGGCACTCTTCATACCCGGGTATAAGGGTCAGGCAAAAAAAAGTGCCGGTAACCAACATTTCCTTCGAGTTTTTTCCGCCACGAACGGAAGAGCAGAAGCTCATACTTGAGTCCACCTGGCAGAAGCTTGCGTCACTCAATCCCCATTATTTATCAGTAACCTTCGGCGCCGGTGGCTCGACCCTGGATGCAACCCGGGAAACGGTCATGGCACTGTTGCGGGACACGGGTGTGCCAGTGGCCCCGCACATTTCCTGCATGGTGCAAAGCCGCGAGATGCTGCGTGCCTTGCTGAATGGTTACCGCCAGGCTGGCGTGCACCGTATGTTGGTGCTGCGCGGGGATCGCCCCGATGGTGTGTCCGGCACTGGCCCGTTTCAAAACGCCAGTGAGTTGGTGAGTTTCATCCGCCAGGAATTTGCCGACCAGTTCCACATTGTGGTGGCGAGCTATCCGGAGTTCCATCCGGAATCACCCTCGGCGAATTCTGATCTCGAATTTTTCCGGCGCAAAGTCGAAGCCGGGGCGGACAGCTCCGTAACGCAGTATTTCTACAATGCCGACAGCTATTTCCGCTTTGTTGAAGACTGCGGGCGATTGGGCGTGACTATCCCCATCACGCCGGGCATCATGCCCATCACCAATTACCGTCAGCTGTCGCACTTTTCTTCTCTGTGCGGGGCAGAAATCCCCCAATGGTTGCGACGACGGCTGGAAGGGTTTGGTGATGACGGAGCTTCGATCCGTGATTTTGGTCTTGATGTGGTGACCAGGCTGTGTGAACAGTTGCTGGCGGGAGGCGCTCCGGGTTTGCATTTCTATACCCTCAACCGCGCCAATGCGAGCCTGATGTTGTGGCAGCGGTTGAACGCCTTGCCGGTGGCCTGAGTCAGCCCCTTGTTTCCCGGCTGAGCCAGTACAAGGCAGTGAAAATCTTTGGATCCTGCGGCGTGCCCGCTGTGCGCCGGTCCGCGAGCCAGCGATCGACCTCAGCCAGGGGAACGACATGGACGGTGATGTCTTCGCTGCTGTCACCGCCACCGGCTGCCACTCGCTTCAATCCCGTGGCTAACACAAAGGTAATGACTTCGTCACTCATGCCCGCTGAACTGGGACAGGTCATCAGCACTTCCAGGCACGCAGCTTCGAAGCCGGTTTCCTCAAGCAGCTCACGCTGAGCGGCAAGCAGCACGGGCTCGTCCCGTTCGGTCAAATCGCCCACCAGACCGGCGGGCAGCTCTATGACCGTGGAATTGATCGGGATACGGAACTGCTCGACCAGCACCAATTCGCGCTGGTCGGTGACGGCTATTAAGGCAACCACGCCCGAAGCGTTGCTGCGGCTGACAAACTCCCAGCGACCAATTTTGAGCAGGCTCAGATATTTCCCCCGGTATAATGATTCACGACTCTGCATGGCGCCCACTCTCTGTTAAAATTGCGCCATTGTAAAACAGCAAAGATGGCACGGTAAGAATTCGTTCCGTGGCAGCCCGGGCCTGCGGGGCAATGTATTGCGGGTCGTGGAACCAACCTTGCTGATTTTGCTCAAACATGTCCGCCAGTGCCTGGAAGCTGCAGGTTCAGGCCTGGAACCTCTGGCAGTGTCATGTCGACGCCGCCATCCGATCACCCCGGGAAACTGATATGACACTCAAATCGCTGAACGCTACGGCCCTATCGTGCGCCATTATTCTTTGCAGTCCCGCCGCGTGGGCGCAGTCTGTACCAGCCAAACAGGCGCAGACGGCACCCCCGGTTCCTTCGACCGCTCCAGCTGTCGACAGCACGAAACCGAGGAAGCCGTTGCCTCAGGACCTGAAGGGATTGCACGAATTGGCTGTAGCGTCCCACCGGGAAAAGGAATGGCTACGATTCCTGCAGGCAACGATAAAGTTGCGCGACTTACGCCCCTACGAACCCTTGTACATGGAGTGGATGGTGTTTGGAGCGTCGCAACTGGGCAAGACGCCCACTGCCTACAATTACATGCACGTCATGCAGCAGCAAGGCTTGTCTTTCGACTTCAACTCCAGTGAAGATACCGTGAATATCCGCAAGACGGAGGTTTACGATTACCTGAATGACCTGATGATCAAGGCGGGCGAACCCATGGGTGAGGGTAGCGCGGTGTTCACCCTGCCAGAGACCACCATGCGCCCGGAAAGTATTGCCTGGGATGACAATCGCGGCGCGTTCCTGGTAGGTACACTCGATACCGGCGTGGTATTTGCTGTCGCACCGAACGGCAAAACCAAAAAACTGTTGAGTGCTTCTGAAAAGAACGGGATTTTGGCCATTACCGGTCTCGCAGTTGACGCGGCCAGGAATCGATTGTGGCTAAGTTCAGCCGGGGTTCCTGTTTTCATCGGGCTGCCGCCCGCCGACCTCGGTCGCGCAGCACTACTTGAGTTTGATCTAAAGACCCTGAAACTGCTCAACCGCTTTGACCTTCCGATCGATGCCCTCCCGCACGTGCCTGGTCGGATTGGCATCACGCCGCAGGGCAATATCTACTTTATTGATCGGGCTGTGCCCATGGTATTTCGCAAGATGGCAGATGGCAGCCAGGTGGAGCCATTCATGGCCAAAAGCGACATGACGGGCTTCAGGGACATGGCGCTGTCGGATACCGGCACGAAGATGTACATCGCTGACGCGGCACTCGGCATCCTGGTAGTGGACATTGAAGCGAAAACCTCCACGGTGCTGGGTGTGCCGGAAACACTGAATGTTGGCGGGATTTCCGGGTTGATGTACAGCGAGGACAGTTTGTTGATGCTGCAGAATGGAATTACCCCGCAAAGACTGATGCGTCTTACCCTGGCCCCGAACGGCCTGGATGTAGCCACGGTGACCCCGCTGGCTATTGCCCTTGAAGAATTCGATTCACCCGCGTTCGGCGTGGTCAACACCGGTGCGATTTACTATTTTGCCGAGGGCAACAAGAGCGATAAAAATGGTGAGCCCGCGGTGACAACAGTAATGAAATCACCCATGGTATTGAGTGAACCGATAACACCGGTTGAGAACAGGAAATACAATGCCGACGTCGAGGCCAAAAAGGCGCAACATTGAGCGACCGATTGCCTAAACTCGCAGGCAGCGCTGGCGCAGCATACCGCCAAATTGCAACTGGTCAAACAGGCGGTTGAGGCCGGCAGTATCCACCACGTTGCGGTGGATTTCAGGCCTCGCCAGGGCGGACGCAACATTGGTCTGGATGACGGTTAGACGTCGGGCCAGCTCAGCGGCCGCGCGATGAGTGCGTAGTTTTTGCTGCAGGGATTTCGCGCCGCGAATGCTGAGGTGCTGCACTTCTTCGAGGCGGCTGAAGATGGAGTCCATGTCGCCGAAATGCCGCAGCAGGGCGGAAGCTGATTTCGGACCCACGCCCGGTATTCCGGGAATATTGTCCACCGCATCGCCAGCGAGCGCCAGGTAGTCGGCAATCTGTTCTGGTGCGACGCCGAATTTCTGCGCTATCTGTGCGGTACCGAGTTTTTCGTTGCGTGAAAAATCCCACCAGTGATCGCCTGGGCGAACCAGCTGGGCGAGGTCTTTGTCACTGCTGACCACGCATACCGGGTGACCGCGCGCACGCCAGTGCTCAGCCAGGGTTCCAATCAGGTCATCGGCCTCAAACCTGGGGTCGGCAAAGCAGCGCAGCCCGAGACATTCAGCAATCAACCGGGCCCACTGAAACTGCCGTTTCAAATCTTCCGGCGCCGGGTCGCGGTTGGCTTTGTACGCGGGATAAATTTCGTTGCGATAACTTGTGGTCAGTGACTCGTCAAAGGCCACGGCCACATGCTGGGCAGATGTTTGTTCCAGCATGCTGCACAGAAACCCGCAGAAGCCATAGGCCGCGTTGGTAGGCTCGCCCCGCCCATTGGTGAAATCATCCGGGACCGAAAACCACGCACGAAAAATATACACGCTGGCATCGATCAGGTAGACGGGTGGAAGGTTCATGTGCAGGGATTATTGCATAGAATCCCACTGCCCCAAGTCAATAACTACTATCCTAGGCCAACAACTCCTGCCCTTGTTCAACGCGTTTGCGCAAAACGCTGTTGCGCGGGAAATGCGCCAGCAGGAATTCCATCTGGTCCGCCAGGATTCTGCGGCCTTGCAGGTAGATATATTCGGCGTGGGTAGGGGTAAATGGAATCGCCAGCAATTGCAGGCCGGCCTGCTCCGGCGTACGACCGGCTTTGTGGTTATTGCAGCGTTTGCAGGCAGTCACAACGTTGGCCCATGTATCCTTGCCGCCCTGACTGAACGGCTTGACATGATCCCGCGAAAGCATGAAATTGGGAAACGGTATACCGCAGTACAGGCACAAAGACTGGTCCCTGCGGAACAGGGCTTTATTGCTCAGCGGAGGTGTATAGCCACTGGCAAAAAGATGGGCGTGAGGGTGATGGCCCCAGCTGGCGATTATGGCGTTGACTTCGATGGCGCTGCGTTCCCCGGTAACGGCATTGATGCCACCGCGGATGCGATACAGGGTCCGTCCGAGCGAGTAACTCACCTGGTCCAGAGCGATCAGGCGCACCGCTTCCTGGTAGTCGATCCATTCCAGCGGCATCCCGGAAACGTCGGTTCTCAAAACCTGTTGCTGTAGATCCATGTCCTGCTCACTGTGCTGCCGGGGTAGATATGAAACAAGGCATCAACATAGCGTATTTGCAATTTCTTGTACCGGTTGTATATCCGGTTTGCTCTGAAATGGCAAGACTGGACGGGTATTTGTTTCCGCGACTTGAGCTCAGTTCGTTACAGGGTGCCTGTCCGGGAGCGGGGAGTTCTTTCCGGACACGCTGCAAGTACATCCTTGTAAGCTCCTCGCCAGCCTCCCTGCTGGCGACGGTCCTGAAAGAACTCCCCGCTCCCGGCCCTGCTGTGTGTTGCTTGCGGTGAGGAACAGAACCTCCGGGCTCGAACCCGGTCCAACACCCGGTCAAATCGGATGAGATAACAATGCACAACACAGCAAAAGCCCTTAACCTCGTGATCGTCACTCTTGGATTGTTCAACAGCGCCCTGTCGTTTGCGGCCCTGCCCCCCTTGGTTGAAGGGGAGCCGCTGCCATCACTCGCGCCGGTGCTGGAGCGGGTTACTCCTTCCGTAGTCAACGTTTACACCCAGACCCGGGTACGCATTCGCAGTCCTCTGCTCGATGACCCATTCTTCCGGCGCTTTTTCAATGTTCCTGACCAGCCGCAAGAACGGGTTTCGCAAAGCCTGGGTTCCGGCGTCATTGTCGATGCGGACGAGGGTTATGTACTGACCAACAATCACGTGATTGAGGGTGCAGATGACATATCGGTAACTTTGTCCGATGGTCGCAGCTTCACCGCGGAGGTAATCGGCACCGATCCGGAAACGGATCTCGCCATGGTGCGGATCAAGGCAGACGGCCTCCACGCATTGCCCCTCGCGGATTCCAGCCTGCTGCGCGTGGGGGATTTTGTCGTCGCCGTCGGCAACCCTTTTGGCCTCGGCCAGACAGTCACCTCCGGCATAGTCAGCGCGCTGGGGCGTGCCGGTTTCCGAGGACTGGAATTCCAGAACTTCATCCAGACCGACGCATCCATCAATCCGGGTAATTCCGGCGGTGCACTGGTCAACCTGCGCGGCGAGCTGGTGGGAATCAACAGTGCCATTTTTACTCCCAGTGGTGGCAACGTTGGCATCGGTTTTGCCATCCCGTCCGTGATGGCCCGTTATGTGCTGGAACAGCTTGCCCAGTATGGTGAAGTCCGTCGTGGAACTTTGGGCATCTACGTACAGGACTTGACGGAGGACCTGGCCGCAGCCCTGGGCTCTGGTGATATCCACGGAGCCCTGGTTGCCGAGGTGGTCGAAGGGTCTCCCGCGGAGCAAGCCGGTATCAAGGCTGGGGATGTCATCACATCACTGGCTGCCAACCCGGTGCGCAACATGCAGGATTTCTACAATGCGGAAGGGCAGTTACCCATTGGAAAGAAACAGGAACTTGACTATATTCGCGCATCCCAAATGGTGAAGGTCAACATAGGCGTGACTGAGCTGCGGGAGCTGGATGGGGCAACGATTGACCGCCGCCTGCAAGGAGCGCGATTTGCAGAGATACCGGCGCGGCAAAGTACGGAAAGGGTCAGTGGCGTCGTGCTGGTTGAACTGGATGAAAACAGCCTTCTTGCCGGCAAAGGCTTCCGCGAAGGTGACATCATCACCGGCATCAACCGTCAGCCCGTAAAAGGCCTGGTCGAGCTACAGGACCTGGTGCAAGCCGGCAGTGGGCCTATCCTCATACAGGTGAACCGCAAGGGTGAGGATTACATCGTCAGGGTGGATTGATTCCACCGGCGCGGCTACCATTCAGCCCAGCCAGCTACGGGAGTTACGATGAGTTACCAGGTCAGCGAGAAGCCTTCCACTGCGGCAGTGCCGCTGGTGCCCGTTCAAAAATATGCTCTGGAGCAGTGGTTGGCAAGCGCTCCGGAGCGCTTGCGCCGGTGGCTGGCAGCGTCAGGGTTCAAGGCACGGCCTGGCCAATGCCTGGCCTTGCCGGATGAGCGCGGTAACATCCAGAGTTGCATTTTCGGCATGCAGGATGAAGGTTGGCTGTACCAGCTTGCAGCCATCTATCGCGAACTGCCTGAAGGAAACTACATCCTTGTATCCGACTGGACCGAAGAGCAGGTCTGTCAGGCCAGCCTGGGCTGGGGATTAGCCGCCTACCGTTTTGACCGCTACCGTAAGAACGGCCAGCCGAAGCGCACACTGGAACTCAAGCCGGGCATTGCGCAACAGGTGCAACCCCTGTGCGCGGCTCAATGCCTGGTGCGTGACCTGGTCAATACCCCGACCGAGCACCTTGGCCCGGAGCAACTCGCCGATGCAGTCCTGGCAGAAGCGGCCCGCTTTGGCGCGAAGTGCACAATAATCACCGGCGATGAGCTGTTGCGCCGCAACTTTCCCGCCATACATGCGGTGGGGCGGGCATCCAGCAATGCGCCCCGGCTGGTGCAAATGACCTGGGGGGAAGCTGATGCACCCTTGCTTGCCCTGGTGGGCAAAGGCGTTTGCTTCGACACAGGCGGGCTGGACCTGAAGAATTCTTCCGGCATGGCCTTGATGAAAAAGGACATGGGAGGAGCAGCCCATGCCCTGGCCCTGGCGCGCCTGGTCATGGAGCATCAGTTGCCGATCCGCTTGCTGGTGTTGTTACCAGCAGTGGAAAACTCGGTTTCCGGCAATGCCTACCGGCCGGGTGACGTGATTGCTACACGCAAGGGACTGAGTGTTGAAATCGGCAATACAGATGCCGAGGGGCGGGTGGTATTGTCTGATGCCCTAGCACTGGCCTGTGAGAACGATCCCGACCTGGTGATTGATTTTGCCACCCTGACCGGCGCCGCCAGGGTAGCCCTTGGAGCCGATCTGCCACCACTGTTCAGCAACCGCGCGGACATGGCGCGGGCGATCCAGCAAGCAGGTGACGAAGTCGAAGATCCCTTATGGACCATGCCGCTCTATCAGCCCTACGTGGAGCAGATCAAGAGCCCGATCGCGGATCTGAACAACTCATCGAAAAGTCCCTATGGAGGCTGTATCACCGCTGCCCTGTTCCTGCAGCAGTTCGTGACCAGCAAAACGCCCTGGGTGCACATCGATACTTTCGCATGGAACCAGTCGGGCCGGCCAGGGCGGCCAGAAGGTGGCGAAGCGCTGGGACTGCGGGCTGCATTCCGGTTTCTGCAAACCCGCTACGCCTGATTCCCCTAAAGCAAGACAAAACCTGCTACTGCCGCCGCGCCGGATACGAGTCCAAGCAATACTACGTACGACACGCCGATGATAGAGAACTTCAAGAAGGTCATCACCCAACCCTGCCGATAAACGGTTTTCAGTGAAATCAGCAAGTACAGGGGAATCCAGCACAGCAGGATTATGGTAATCCTGGATGCGATTTCGCTGGGCTGGCCGGACTCAGTCGGGTCCAGCAGGTTCGCCACGGAATCTGTCACCAGGGTCAGGATGAAAATCAGGAACAGGAAGGCGTGGTTATGCAGGGCATGAATCAGATGCTCCACATAATATTTGCCGGCGAACAGGTACCAGAATTTGAACAGCAGGGCGACCAGCGGCAACATCACAAACACAGCGACCGGCAACACGTCAAATAGCTTGTCGACGATGAGCCCCGGGTTGGCTTCGATATCCCGGCCTTTCTGGGGCGATTCTTCGATCTCGTCGTTGATCCAGTTGTTGATGAATTGCGGCAGGCCCGGGATGATGACCGGGTTGGTTTCCTTGTTCCATGGCGTTCCGTCTATGATGATGGTGTCGTCGTCTTTTTTCCCGCCGGCCTCAGCCTCGCCGGTGCTCTTGGGAATTTCCGTGCCGGATCCGGCAGCAGTGGAGGACTTGGCGCTATCCTCGTCGTCATCGCCGAAGATCAGATGCAGGCCCCCGGGTTTTCCATCTGCATTTCCCAGGATGTCTATGGCATCGCCTGCGAGCGTGCCGGCGAGAATAAAGAAGAGCATGCTGCAGAAAATGTAGAGCCGCATGGGGGCGACATAACGAAAGCGCCGCCCATCGAGATAGTCACGTGTCAGCTTGCCCGGGTGGAACAGCAGCGGTCTGAGGGTGCGCATGAAACGCGAATCCAGGTCGAGTACATCTTCCAGCAGGTCACGCAGCAAAGCCGGAAAAAAGCGCATCAGGTTCTTGTCCGGCTGGCCGCAGTAATAGCAGAACGGCCCCTTCAGTTCAGTGCCGCAATTGAGGCAGGCCGGCGAATTGGCCAGCTTTCTCGGGGCCAGGGTATAACGCCTGTTTGGAACCACCAAGGGCTTCGCAGCAGCCGCGCTCCTGGTTTTCTCTTCGGTCTTGCTCATGAGTTCATGATGCCTGCTTTCCACAGCCAGTCAATGGTGTCCTGCAGCAGGGGCCGGATGGGTGTTGAGCGGTAACCCAGCTCCCTGCAGGCACGGCTTGAATCGCAGTGGATGTGATGACTGATCATGACGGCCGACTCAGGGGTAATGTCCGGCTCTTTGCCCGTCAGCTCGGCAAAGTAGGTTTTCACCCTGGCCGCGGAGCGCAGTATCCACCCGGGTGTTGCCCTGGCAGGAACAGGCTTTCCGAGCAGTTCGCCAGCGAGCTTGATCAACTCGAGGAATGAGGCATCCTCACCACCCAACAAATAGGATTCACCCTTTGCGCCCTGGTGGAAAGCCGCGATATGCGCTTTGGCCACTTCGCGCACATCGGCAAATGAGCCCCCACCTGGCGGCGCGCCCGGCAGCTTGCCGCGATGAACCATGCGCAGCATAGTTGACCAGTTATGCCGGTCACCCGGGCCAAGAATATGCGCAGGACAGAGAATAACCGCATCAAGTCGCCCTTGGTTATCCGCCTCCTTTACCATCAACTGGGCAACATGCTTGGTGCGCACGTAATTGATCCAGTCGGTAGCATCGGTGCGCGGACTCTGCTCGTTGAGCACAGCGTCCCGCAGCCCCCAGGTAGTGAAACTCGATGTGTGAACCAGGCGGCCGGCATTGTTCCGGACCGCTGCTTCGATCACGGACCGGGTGCCATCAATGTTGGTCCGGCTCTGCTCAGCGTTATTGCGGGACCAGACGTTGATGTTGGCAGCGACATGAAATACTGCATCGGTGTGCTCGGGCAGCGCGCGCGAGACCGAGTCTGCATCAGCAAGATCACCAAGGTGCACCGTAACCGGAACATCGCGGATGTCGTCCAGCGATGAAGTAGGTCGTGCGAAGATCGAAACGTTCCAACCCTGGTGGTGCAGTTCCCGTACCAGGTTGGAGCCGACGAATCCTGTAGCCCCGGTTACAAATGCATTAAGGCTCATGGCTTTACATCCCTGCGGTACAATGCCCGGCCGGTTTGCGGCCATGGCTCAAGACACTACTCCTGTGAACAGTATAAACAAATCCCACGACCATCCCGCCGAGGTGCGCCGCACCTTGCAGCTGGCGATACCCGTGGTACTTGGCCAAGTGGCAATTTTCAGCATGAATTTTGTCGATACCGTCATGTCCGGCCACTTGCCGCAAAAAGACATTGCCCTGGCAGGTCTGGGCGTTGGTGGTTCGATCTGGTCGGCCCTGATGATGTTTACCATAGGCATGTTGATGGCCGTGCAGCCCAGCGTGGCGCACCTGGATGGCGCGGGCAGGAGGCTGGAGGCGGGTGCACTGACCCGGCAGGCGCTGTGGATCGCCTTGTTCATTGCTGTGCCCTATTGGGCAGTGTGCTATTTCAGCGAACACCTGCTGCAGCTGTTTCGCATTGACCCCGTGATCATCCCGGTTGCTGCCGGTTATCTGCGCGCGATTTCCTGGGGTGCCCCGGCACTTTGCCTGATCTTCCTGCTGCGGTTTTTCAGTGAAGGTGCAGGTCGGACCCGGCCGACCATGTTCTATGGCATCCTGGGTGCTGCTCTGAACATCCCGCTCAATTACATCCTGATGTTTGGACATTTCGGTTTCCCCGCCCTGGGAACCCTCGGATGCGGTTATGCCACCGCCATCGTGATTTGGCTGCAACTTGGCATGGTGCTGTCCTACCTGGTTATGCACCATCACTTCAAACCCTTTGAACTGTTCCATCGTTTCGATGCGCCGCGGTGGAGGGAAATTGCCTCCTTGCTGCATCTCGGGATTCCTATTGCTGTTTCAGTTTCGCTTGAAGGCCTGCTGTTCGTTGGTGCTGCCTTGCTGATAGGACGCCTGGGTCCTTTGCCTTCGGCTGCTCATCTGGTCGCCATCAATTTTTCCGCCCTGGTGTTCATGATTCCCCTCGGCATGTCGAGCGCTGTAGCAGTGCGTGTTGGCAACGCCCTGGGGCGCAAGGATCCGGCCTCCGCGCGCTACGCCGGTATCGTGGGAATATTGATGGTAGCGACCTCACAGTGCGTGAGCATGACCGTCATGTTCGTGTTTCCCGCGCAGATCGTTGGCATGTATACCGACGACGCTGCCGTTGCGGCAATGGCGGTCAGCCTGCTGTTCTATGCCGCGGTGTTTCAGTTACCCGATGGCATCCAGATCTGTTCCGCCGGTGCTTTGCGCGGATTGAAAGATACGAAAATACCTATGCTCTTCAACCTGGTTGCCTATTGGCTGGTGGGTATGAGCCTGGGCTATTACCTCACCTTCAGTGTCGGGCTTGGCCCTGCAGGCATGTGGATCGGGATGATTGCAGGCCTGTCAGTTGGTGCGGTGCTGCTCACTGGCAGGTTCCTGCATCGCACCTCGTGGCTGATCCGCTCTGCCCGGGTAAATGCCTGACGCGGCCAGTCACGGAATACTACTTGCCCACTGATTGCTCCCACTCCCTGAACCTCCGGTCCAAATCCCTGATGCGCTCGTCCTGCGGGCCTGGCTGGGACGCGTTGGCCGGAGCCTGTGCATGAGCGGCATCCTCTGGCTGGCGGCGCCGACCCGCGGCGTGAAACAACAGGGCCAGCACGCCGTAAACAATTACCGCCAGCACAGTCTTGGCTAATAACAGGACAATAAAAACAGCACGCAAGGCCCAAACATTGAAATGCAGCAGGTTGGCGAAGCGGCTGCAGACGCCCGCCAGTAATGGTGTGGTGTTGGCCGGTGAGCTCATGGTTCAGGCTGCTGCCTCCTGGTCTGCTGCGCTTCAGCCAGGCGCTGTTTGAGGCGCTGCAATTCGTTTTCGACCACAGGATCCGCGGTTGCTTCCAAAGAGCATGAATTCCAAATGGCGGGTGTTGCTCCGCCTACTTCGTAGGATCGTACCCGGGCTTCAAGGTTTTCGACCTGGGTTTGCAGGCGATCAAAGCGACCCAGCGCCTGGCGCACGCGCTTTTCCGAGGGCGACAGGCTTGCCTGGGGTGCGATGCGGGGAGATTTGCCGGTCGTTGGTCGGGCATAGCCGCTTTTCAGTTTCAGCTTTGCTTCTGCAAGTTTGCTCTTGAGCGTCTGTACGTCCGTTTCCAATTGCTTAAGCCGGTCTGCAACGCCCAGGTGCTGTTGCACGACTGCGGTGCGCCGGTCCAGCACTTCTGCACGGGCTTTCAGCGCCGCCCTGGCCAAATCTTCACGCTGTTCCTGCACAGCGTGTTCTGCCCTGCCGTGCCACAGGGTGGCTTCTTCGTTGAGCTCTTGCTCGAGCCTCGCCAGGTGCTGCTGCTCAGCCAGTAATTCAGCGCTGGCCAGCCGGGTTTCCTCGCCGGCATCTTCCATTTCCCGAATCAATGCACGCAGCAGCTTCTCCGGGTCTTCGGCTTTTTCAATCAATGCATTGATGTTGGCCGCAATTACATAGCGCAGTCGCGAAAAGGTCCCCATGGTACTGACTCCTGTGGTGGTTGGGCTTTGCTGAGCAGATAGATGCAGTATTCATGCCAGCAAGTGTATTCATTTAAACTCAAAGGGATGAATCGCATAAAATTGAATTTTGCAGTGAAGTCCTGGCGTAAATAGCCGAAATCTGGCGAGGGCACCTTAAACTGGCGAAGGATTGCTGTGCAGCCCGGCGCCTGCAGTCTTAGAATAGGACTCCCTACACAGGATGGTTGAAATGCCCAATTCCGAAAGATCTGCGCTGACACGGTTTTTCCTCGGCATCTGGAACGTTATCGATGGCGCCCGGAAGCTGGTGCTAAACGTCGCCTTTCTGATTATTCTTTTTTTGCTGGTTATGGCGTTCATTGACACCGGCAATTCGCTGGTAGTACAGCCCAATACTGCCTTGATCATCAGCCCCTCCGGCAGCGTAGTTGAGGAATACAGTGGTACGCCGCTGGATCAAGCCCTGATGCAGGCTACCGAGGAAAAACCATCCGAAACCCGTCTGCGTGATTTGGTCGAGGCCATGCGGCGCGCGCGTGATGACAAGGACATCGTGCGGCTGGTCATCGATCCGGGTTACATGGAGCATATCGGCCTGGCTCAGCTGGGCGAGCTGGAAGCCGCAGTGCTGGATTTCAAAACCTCCGGCAAGCCGGTAGTGGCGGTGACCGACCAACTCACTCAGCAGCAGTACTACCTGGCCTCCATGGCGGATGAAATCTGGTTAAACCCGGAAGGCATGGTGTGGTTGGACGGCTTTTCCAACTACCGTAATTTTTACAAGGACGGCCTGGACAAGCTGGAGGTCGAGGTAAACCTGTTCCGGGTGGGCGAGTTCAAATCCGCAATGGAACCGTTTATCCGCAACGATATGTCTCCGGCAGACCGCGAAGCTAACCTGTACTGGCTTGGAAGCCTTTGGCAGCAGTATCTTGAAGCCATCTCCCGACAACGCGGTATCCCTTTACTCGACCTGTCCCAGGCAGTAAACGATTTTGCCAACCGTCTGGATGCAGCGGGCGGTGATTTCGCCAAACTGGCGCTGGACCAGGGGCTGGTTGACCGGCTGATGAGCCGCCCCGAGGCCAATGAGGAACTCGCCCGCCTGGGTGCATCTGCAAAAGGCAGCGAAGGATTTCGCCAGGTCGTTTTTGACAAATACCTGGAACTCACGGAACCGGCACACGGGCCGGATTCTGTAAACAAGGTGGCCGTGGTGGTGGCAGAAGGAGAAATCCTGCGAGGCGTGCAGCCACCAGGCGCAATCGGCTCTGAAACCATGGCCGAACGGCTGCGGACTGTGGGTGAAGACTCTGCGGTCAAGGCGGTAGTGCTGCGGCTTAACAGCCCCGGTGGCGACAGCTTCGCTTCCGAAATCATTCGCCGCGAGGTGCAGGCGCTCAGGGACAGCGGCAAGACCGTGGTGATATCCATGAGCGACGTGGCTGCCTCGGGCGCTTACTGGATCGCTATGGCCGGGGAAGAAGTCTGGGCCAGCCCCGCGTCTATCACCGGCTCCATCGGGGTGTTTGGGTTCATCCCGACTTTTTCGCGACCGCTGGAAAAAATTGGCATTCATACCGATGGCGTGGGTACGACACCATTGGCCGGGAAGCTGCGGCTGGACATGCCGCTGGACCAGGATCTGAAGCGCATTTTCCAGACTGCAACCGATCGAACGTACCGTGAATTCCTACAGGTTGTCGCCAAGGGCAGGGGCATGACCGAGCAGGCGGTTGACGAGGTCGCGCGCGGACGGGTATGGAGCGGGACACAAGCCAAGGACCGGGGCTTGGTGGATCAAACCGGAACTCTGCAGCAGGCGATAGATTCCGCGGCGCGTATTGCTGGATTGGGTGCGGATTACCATGTGGAATACAACGAAGCGGAGCTTAGCCCAATAGAAACCTTTTTGCTGAATCTGGTGGGGAATAAGGCATCCCGGCTGGGACTTACCCGGCACGCCGATGCGTGGATGAATAGCGGCTTATTCCAGAGCGTATTGAATGACTTGCGGCTATTGGCCAGTGCCGGCGGCGGTTTTACCCTGGCCGCTCATTGCCTGTGTTCCGCACCTTGATGGTTAACGGCGCTTAGTGGGGTCCGGCAAACCACTGTAAAGCAGCCAGTGCTTTAACGCGGGGTCATAGCGCCACACCTGCTCATCCGTGATCGTGCGCTCCACGGCCTGGGTGTTGTTGTACATTTTGATGTCTACAGTTTGTATCGCGGTCATGCCCCCGTCGGTCACGGCAAAGGCTCGCAGCGTGTAGCTGGTCACCTTGAACATCTGCAGGCGTTCCATTTCGATCTGGCTTACGGGGTGCTCTGCCACGTAGGCTGGGGCAAGAAAGTTCACCGCACCGTCCCACTCACTCCAGCGCACAAGTGCTTCGTATTGCTTTAATGTGTCGGTGCGGTTTTCCTCAATTCCGCTGGGCGGAAGACAACCCGGTAAGGACAGCACCAGGAATATCATCGGCAACATCACCAGAAACTTTATCCGGGTTTGCGCCGCTACCGTCGCACCGGGCTTGATTGATTTCTGCCTGTACATCATCCGTTTCATTTCAATTCCTCTTCAACGCGACGAATTCAGACTGGAACGTTACTGCTTCTTGTCCTGCTGAGTCCAGTACCACGGGACGGAGTCGTATCCTCGCCTTGCCCCTGCTTTCGAACTGGTCGAAAAATAGCAGCCATTCCGCGTCCCCTGGTTGGGGGCAGCGGACCTGGATCGGCCCGGTCACCGGCCGCACGTAGCGAATTTCGGCGCGGTGAATCACCAGGTCACAAAGCATGCTGGCTTCCTTTGTCCGCAGCCACAGCAGGCCCCAGCCAGCCAGCGTGAGCAGGGCGCTGAGACTGCCCCCAAAAGCGCTGCCCTTATCGTTAATATTGGGTGCCAGGGGCGCCACGAGAGTGAGATCCTGGTCCGACCAGCCGGATACCCTGAGTTGCATGGCCCGGCTCAGTGGAATTGACTGGTCCAGTTCAGCCTGTAGAGCTGCGCACTGCAAGTCACCTTCTGCGATGTGGCTAGCTGCAGCTCTTTTTTGCCCGGGTTGGTCCTTCAGGCTCACGTTTGGTCCGCGGTCAAGTGATGGCAGGTGACATTGTAGCGGATAGCTTGCTGCCACGGTGACGGGTGGGCCAAAAGAGGCTAAAGTTCGGGTCAATTTATATAGTTGGGGAGTGGTTTTCAATCAATGAAGGCGGTTCCATTTTGGTAAAGCAGCGGCTTCCGCGCATGGCGGCCGCGCTGGTTCCGCGCGAACTGACCAGTTGGAGCCTGAGTGCTGTTGCCCTTGGTGCGCTGGAGGGCGGATTGCTGGGCGTAATGGTGGAGCACCAATTTGCCGGTGTCGCTTCGCCGGGCATCGTGCACCTTGCTGCCGCCGTCGTGACAGCTGCGCCTTCATTCACAAACCTTTCCAGTTTTATGTTTGCCTCGCTCGCGGTCGGGCAGGACAAGCCGGCTTTGATAAGCCAACTGATGGGCATCATGGCAGTGTCCCTTGCGATCATGGCGTTGCCCGGTATGAACGCGGTTGGGCTGGCAGTTTTTTGTCTCGCAACGGTAGTTGCCCGAACCGCCTGGACCGGCGTCCTGACCATTCGTGCCGCGGTCTGGCGAACAAACTACCACCGCGATTGGCGGGGCCGGGTGACCGCCCGGATCGTGCAGCTGTCTTCCCTGCTGGTAGGCGCATATTCCATGCTGATTGGCTTTCTGCTTGATTGGCGGGCGTGGACGTTTCGCCCGGCCTTTATCCTCGGCGCGGCCTGTGCGTTGGCAGCAGCCCAGGTTTATGGAAAGGCGCGGGTGCGGCGGCACCGGCGCTTGCTGACTGCTGAGCGGGAGGAAAAAACACTGCAGGGACGCCGCTTGACCGTTTCCGTACTCATGTCCGTCCTGCGCAATAACAAGGAATTCAGGCAGTACATGACAAGCATGATGATCTTTGGCGGGGGCAACCTCATGCTGATTCCCATGCTGGTCGTCCTGTTAAGCGAGCGCATGGACATGAGCCAGTGGCAGCAGGTAGTGATTACGTCGTCGCTGCCGCTGGTAGCCTTGTGCTTTTCGATTCCTTATTGGGCAAGGTTGCTCGACCGGCTGCATATTTTTAGCTACCGGGCGATACAGTGCTGGTATTTTGTCGGCTCAAGTGCGTTGTTTGCCCTGGCCCTCATCCTTGGAAGTACCGCCCTGCTATGGCCCGCGTCCATCATCCTCGGTGGTGCGTATGCGGGCGGCAACCTGGGCTGGAACCTGGGGCACGATGATTTCAGCAGCGATGGCACGGCCGCGCACTACATGGCCATTCACGTCACGCTGACCGGCTTGCGCGGAATGATCGTGCCTTTTGTCGGCGTGGGTTTCTACCAGTTGCTTGTGTCCAAGGCGCCACACTATGCTTCTTATGCGCTGTTGCTACCTTTGCTCCTTAACACCGCTGGATCAATCTCATTCGTGCTGATCCACATGCAGCGCAAGAAACGATTAGCGGGCGAACATTCCGCTCAGGAATAATTGGTCCACAAAATAACCAGCCAGCAAAGCCCGATCAATACGAGGCACACGAACACAGCCGCGGAGCCCATGTCTTTGGCGCGGCCGGAAAGTTCGTTATGGTCTGTGCCAATGCGATCGACCACGGTCTCGATTGCGCTGTTGAGCAATTCCACGATGAGCAGCAGCAGCGGGGGAACGACCAGCAACAACCACTGCTGGGGGTCGCGGGCCACAAAAAAAGCCGCTGCAAACAGCACCGCCAACAGAGTCGCATTCTGCCGGAATGCAGCCTCGTTAACCCAGCAGGCCTTCAAACCGCGCATGGAATGGCCGGTAGCCGCGAGGATGCGGCGCAGACCGGAGTTACCGGGTTCCATCGGTGCCGGTAGCTTTCTGGTACAGGCCGTCGAACAGCACGGTCCAGGTTATGCCATCACGGCTTGCATCCCACAACTGGCGCACACTGCCGTCCGGGTTCGGGGTCCAGCTTATCCTGTGCGTGGTCATCCCATTACCATCCGGCGCGGGGCGTTGGCCCTGCATGACCATGCTCCCGTCCTTCAGTCCGCCGTCCAGTTGCAGCAAGGTCCCGCTATCGTCTATCCAGGTCTGGTGCCATTTGTCGGTGGCCTGGTCATAGATATTGAAACTGGTGCCTGTGGTGCCACCGCTTCCCTGCCAGTTTTCCTGCAGGGCGCAATCGTTCAGGATGGGATGGATGGAATTGGTGCCAGCCGGCTGCCCACTTGATGTCACTGTCCAGTTTCCGATCCAGAAATCGAACTGGTGGTATTTTGCGGTGCTGCACGGCGGCGGGGGGACGGGCTTTGCCGTCTCGTCATCTTGTGCCATTGCAGTTAACGAAAAACCCAGTGCAGTTAATGAAAAACATAGTACACGGAATGAAAAATATTGGGCCAGGGTCCATTGCATTCTCATTGAGTTCTCCACGAATCACTGAATATCCCGCTCAAAGTGTTGAAATACAGATACATGCTATCATCGACGGCTGCCTGTTTGTTGTCGAGCACGGAATATATGCCCGCTAATCGATCAAGTGAAAAGCCCCTGCGACCGGGCGAAAAAGACCCGGTACCGTTTTGTTCGTATAGCGGCTTGCCTGACTTTCCAGCCATCCAGATCGATGGCGTGCTGCCCATGATGCAGTCGCTCGTGGCCCGGTATCGCTCAGGGGTGGAACAGCTCCTCGCGCAGGAATCCACCCCGGATTGGTTGCTTGTTGAAGCGGAAATTGAGTGGGCCGATGCCATCGACCGGGCATGGTCACCCATTTCTCACCTCAATGCAGTTGCCGACGCACCGAATTTGCGCGAAGTCTACAACGAGGGTCTGGACCTGCTCACCAGCCATCAAACATGGCGATCGCAGCACCGGGGTATCTACCAGGCCTATAAGAGTTTGCGCTGCTCGGAAACGTTCCAGCGCCTGTCCCCACAGCAGCAGCGCATCATTAATCTTGAACTGCGCGATTTTCACCTCGCCGGAGTTGATCTTGAAGATGCTGCACGGGAGGACTACCGCGATATCGTATTGCGGCTGAGCAAACTGGGAGCGCAATTCCAGGAAAACGTACTCGACGCAACCAATGCCTGGAGCCAACATTTCGAAGCCGAAACGGCGCTTGCAGGATTGCCGGCCGCCGAGATGCGCTTGCTGGCAGAAAACGCCCGCGCGCGGGAAAAGAGCGGCTGGCTGGTGGATCTCAGCTACCCTGCAGTCGCTGCAATATTGACCTATGCCCATGACCGCAGCTTGCGGCAGCAGGTCTACACCGCTTACGTCACACGTGCATCCGATCAGGGGCCGAACGCGGGTCAGCGGGACAACACCCCGGTGATTCGGGAAATTCTGTCCTTGCGGCACCGCCTGGCGCTCTTGCTCGGCTACGTGAACTACGTCGAGTACGCGCTGGCGACGCGCATGGCGGATCGGCCGGAAACCGTGCTGGAGTTTCTCCACGACCTGCTCGGCCAGGCTCTGCCTGCCGCCGCCGGGCAACTCGACATACTGACCGGGTTTGCTGTGAGCAGGGGAGCAGAATCGCCGCTACAGCCCTGGGACATGAGTTTCTGGGCCGAGCGGTATCGCCAGGCGGAACTCGGTTTATCCGACGAGTTGCTCAAGCCCTACTTTTCCCAGCACGGGATGATTGCTGCGCTGTTTCACATTACCGGACGCGTTTTTGGCATCAGCCTTGAGCGCGACGGGCAGGTGCCGGTGTGGCATGAGGATGTGCGCTTTTACTGGCTGCACGATACGGACGGGCAGCGCTGCGCAGGCATGTACATGGACCTTTTCGCCCGCCAGAACAAACGCGGCGGGGCCTGGATGGACGTGGCACGCTCGCGCCGCCGCGTGGCTGCGGGCATACAGCTACCTGTGGCCTATCTCAATTGCAATTTCCCGCCTCCGACCGAGGGCCATCCCAGCCTGCTCACACACGACGACGTGCAGACGCTGTTCCACGAGTTTGGACATTGCCTGCACCACATGCTGACTGAAGTCGACTGGCCGCAGATCAATGGCATTCACAACGTGGAGTGGGATGCGGTGGAATTGCCCAGCCAGTTGCTCGAAAACTGGTGTTGGGAAGAGCACCTGCTGGATGGATTCGCGCGGCATTACGAGACGGGCGAGCCGCTGCCGGGCGAAGTGAAACAACGCCTGTTGCGTTCGCAGCATTTTCACAAGGCCCTGGTAATGATACGTCAGCTGGAATATGCCTTGTGTGATCTGCGGCTGCACCTGGAATACGCACCCGATGCGCCACGCGATCCGCTGGACGTATTGCGCGAGGTGCGCAAGCAGTGTTCCGTGGCCGCCACACCGGACTGGAACCGCTTCCTGAACAGCTTCAGCCACATTTTTGGCGGTGGTTACGCGGCCGGTTACTATAGTTACCTGTGGGCAGAACAGCTGGCGGCTGATGCCTGGGAACGTTTCCTGGGCGAAGGGCCGTTTAACCAGGAAACCGGGCTTTCCCTGCGCAGGGAAATTTACGCTGCCGGGGCGTCACGTCCTGCAATGGAATCATTTACAGCCTTTCGCGGACGCCCACCCGAGCCGGGACCACTGCTGCGAAGTTATGGCCTAGGAGCCTGTCGGACTTAACACTGATCTACTGCGGCAAAGCCGAATTTGGTCATATGTTCCGCTCTTTCCCGTTAAATAGCGGTGCTATTCGCCTCAAAAGAGCGAAAAATCTGCCTCAAATCGGCTTTCCCTCGCTACGATCGGTTAAGTCCGACAGGCTCCTAGAGCAATGAAACCCGGGAAATCGAGATACGCATATGCTGAAAATCGCTTCGTGGAACGTAAACTCCCTTAACGTCCGCCTGCCTCACGTTCTGGCATGGACAGATGGTGCTCGGCCGGACATTCTTGCCTTGCAGGAAACCAAGCTACCCAATGAGCGTTTTCCCACTGATGAACTGGCAGCGGCAGGCTATCACAGCGTGTGTTCCGGCCAGGCGACATACAACGGAGTGGCAATCCTGGGTCGCGAGTCGGCTGCTGACATTGTCACGGATATACCCGGCATGAATGACCCGCAAAGGCGCATCCTCGCTGCGACATTCCCCACGGCCCTGGGTGTCTTGCGTGTCGTTGACCTCTATGTCGTCAATGGCAGCGAGGTGGGTTCAGACAAATTTGCCTACAAGCTGGATTGGCTGGGAAAAGTGACTGATTGGCTGGCTGGCGAGGCCAGGCAGTACGAAAACCTCGTGGTACTCGGTGATTTCAATATTGCACCCGATGACCGGGATGTGTATGACCCGGAACAGTGGAAGGAAAAGATCCTCTGCAGTACTCCGGAGCGGAATGCTTTGCAGCGATTTTTCGGACTCGGTCTGAAAGATACGTTCCGCCTGTTCGAGCAGGCCGAGAATATCTATAGCTGGTGGGATTACCGCATGAACGCATTTCGCCGCAAACTGGGTCTGCGCATAGATCTTGTGCTGGCATCAGAACGCATGGCCGAACGGTGCACGGCGAGCTACGTGGATATGGAACCCCGCCGGCAGGAAAGGCCTTCCGACCATGCCCCCGTAGTGGCTGAATTCGATGCCTGAACTCCGGCGTGGGGGCGTTGCGCGGAAAATTTCAAGCAAGGGCCGTCCATCCTGTTGAAAATGATATATCCTTATGCGGCTGCGGTTTACTTACTTGGAGGAGAGGGATTATGAAAATTAGAATCTTGGTGTTGATGGGTTTAGTGGCCTGCATGCTAGTTTTGGGCGGATGCAACCGGGGTGAAGAGCAGGCAGAGGCAACCGCGGAAGCCGTGAATGATTCAGAAGCAGGGGCTGCTGCTGTAGTTGACGAGGAAATGGCCGACGAGACCGCTGTGGAGGCGGCTGATGACGCAACTGCAGTAGTTGCAGATGAAGTGACCGAAGACCTGGATGAAGAAGCCGTTGATGAGATGGCCGCTGACATGGCTGAAGGGGAGGTTGCTGAGGCCACCGATGATCTGAACCAGGCAGTTTCGACCGATGCGGCTGAAGAAGTGGCCAGCGACGCCACGGACATGGCATCTGACGCAGCAGCCGAAGCGAAAGACGCCATGAACGCCGGGATGAAGGAGCAAATGGACAACGTCGAGGATACGGTTGAAGAAAAAGTAGAAGAAAAGCAGCACTGAGCGCGGCTTGTAAAAGACTTGGAAAAAGCGGGCTTTAAGCCCGCTTTTTTTTGCTTAGTACCGCGGTACGCGGGCGTCGATTTCCACTGACCAGGCCTCAATCCCGCCCGTTACGTTATGCACGCAGGTAAAACCCTGCTTCCTGAAATGCTCGGCGGCGTTGCGACTGGACTTCCCTGTGTGGCACATAAACGCGAGTTCGGTGTCCTTGGGCATCCTGGTCAGCTTGTCCAGCATCTCCCGATCAAGCACCAGCGCCTCAGTTACTGATGCCTTGGCGCGATCTTCCGGCCCGCGTACATCAATCAGCATGATCCGGCCGGAAAGCAAACGTTCTGACAGCTCCTTCACGGACATTTCCTGCACCGGCGGGGGAGAGGCCGGCAAGTCGATGGAAAGACCTTCGCCCGCCAGAGACTTGACCCAGTCTATGCGTGCACCTTTCGCTCGCTGTGCGGTTGCCAGGTCCATCAGTACCGTTATGCCGTTGGATTCTGCAGCAATCTCTTCACCTGTTGCCGGCGCCAGCCTGAACTGGGATTCCCAATTGGCGTCAACCGCGAAATGCAGTGCAATGCCTTCATGCCCCTGCAGGGATTCGCGAATTTTCGCCGCTGCCGCATCCGTCAAGGTAATTTCCGGCGGCGTGCGGTCAGGCTCGGCCAAACCGAGGGCCTGGTGCAATTCGCCGGAATTGAGCATGCCCAGCACGATATCGCAACCGCCGATCAACTCCCCGTCAATATACAGTTGGGGAATGGTGGGCCAGTTGCTGTAAACCTTGATGCCTTCGCGAATTTCCTCATCTTCCAGCACGTTGACCGTGGAATAGTCCGGCCAGACGCTGTTCAGCGCGGCTACGGTCCGGGCGGAAAATCCGCACAAAGGCTGCTCGGGCGTGCCTTTCATAAACAGGACCACCCTGTTGCTTTTCACGTGGTTCTCGATTTTTTCCCGGGTGGTATCACTCAAACTCATGGTTTGCTCTCCTTGGGGCAGAATCCGCCGGCTGGGCCTGGGTGCTGGATGCGGTGCCAGCCACAGCGGCTAATATGAGGCTCTTGCCGGACGAATCAAGTTTCATCACCGCTTTTGTCATTGCCGCAGGCGGTCGGCCAAGGGTTCTGCCAGCAAGCTGCGACCGCCCTCATCGTACAGGATTGTACCTGGAAAGGAGACGGTCTTACCTCCCAGGCCGCGCTGGAGGATGGCCTGCTGGATGTCATTCAAGCCGTGTGGCCTTAGGGGGTAGTAGTTTTCCTGCCGGCCATCAATAACCACGCTGAGGCAGATGGTTCCCAGTTCCGCGAAACTGTGTTCCGTGACTTCGGCGCAGTGAGAGCGGGCCGCACGGGTGCTGGTTTCGATGAAATAGGACCCCGGCAGGGCCTCTTGCGGCAGACCCGGACGAAAAAACCCAAGCGGCACCCTGTGTGCTGCAAGCGTGGTGAGGTACTGGCGCATCACCCGGGTCCAGTCAGCGTAAGCCCCGGCCAGCTTTCCCCGGTAACTGTCCACGTGCATTCCGCTACCGGACTGCGACCAATGGTCAAAAGTCTGGAAGTCCGTGTGCACTGCACCACCACGCCAGGTGAATACCTGGCCATTTTCGAGCTTCCACCGCGAGTTCGTCCTCCTGGTCATTCAACGCGGCATCGAGCAATTGCCATAGCGGGAGAAAACCGAAATGTTCCAGCTGCAGGCGGAACATGGCGTTCAGGTCCATGAGGGTCATGAATCGGGCGTGGTTGATCTTGATGGCAAAGGCTGATTCCAGCCACCTGGCCGTATGCGCGGACACTTGTCCCTTCTCCAGGAACGTATCTTCCATGGCGGTTCCCAGCTCCGCCAACCGTGTTGCATCGGCGCTGACTGCCATGGGCAGTAATTGGAATATGCCCAGCGGGATTGCATCCTCAGGCTGCAGCGCCGCTAGCGCAATCGTATTGTGCTGTGCACCGAGGCTGATCCGCACGGGACCGCCAGCGGAAGAATCGCCCGCAGACGCCAGCACGTGCTCCAGTGCCGTACACACTGGGTAACCGGGCCGCAGCACTTGCGTCTGGTCAAACAATGCGCCGACCGTGGCGAGCCTGCACTGCGCAAAACCCGGCAGCAAGCCCTCAAGGTCTGTTGCCAGGTGCGCCAGCAGTCTGCCCGGCCTCGTTTTCTGCCAGCAGGCGCGGGCGTGCAGCACTGCTGCCGTGATAACGCGTGGCATCGGTTTCGATGGCGACGAAAAAATGGCGGAAATTCGATTGCAACATACTGTTCTTGTAGTGTGTTCCGGTCGCCATTGCAAGTGATCTTGCTCCGTCAGAGCGTAGGATGAAGCAATGAATCCAACAACTGGAATTGCCGGGTATAATTGGCGTGTGTAAACTTGTTTTACTTGCTACTGGGGCCGTGGCCAGCGCAACTGGATGGCGAGGTGAAAAGATGAAAGCATTGCTCGGCACGAGTGCAGCGCTGGAACTGGGCGCCGGTTTGGCAGTGCTCCTTTTCCCGGAGGTTTTTGTTGACCTGCTGCTGCGTAGCACGCTGGACGGAATAGCAGCGCTGACGGTGGCGCGCATTGCCGGAGCCGCGTTAACTGCGCTGGCTGTTGCCTGCTGGCTCGCACGCAATGACCCGGGCAGTGCAGCAGCGCGGGGATTGACCCAGGCGATGGTACTGTACAATCTGGGTGCGGTCCTGGTTCTTGGCTATGCGGGAATGCAATCCCAGGTCGTTGGCATACTGCTATGGCCGGCTGTGATTATTCATCTGGTGATGGCCGTTTGGTGTGTACAGGCGGTGATCAGAAAGCCGGCGTAGGAAGTACAGGCATGGGAACTACAATGGGCGGTTACAACCAGGCAACGGGAGAAAGATCGTGTCCAAAATCGTAGAAAGATCAAAAATCGGCTCGGACGGAAAGCCGCTGCCGGTATTACCACCGGTACGCGATGCCCGTGTCTGGGCGCGCATGGTTCGCGTCATGTTCTACACTCCGGGTTTCCTGGCCCTTTTGCTGCTCAAGACCGGCGAACCAACTGCTTTTGGCATAACGGTTGAATTGCTGACACTGGCTTGCGCTTCGGCAGTGGTCGCTGGATTGTTCATAGGCAGCCAGTCCATGGTCGAGGGTTCTGACGTTTCGTCCCGGGTCGGGTTGTGGAGCGGTGCACTGGTGCTTGAACTGCTGGCTGTAGTGCCCTTTTTGTGCGCTGTTCCGCCCCTGTTCCATGAACTGGCAAACAGCACCCTGCTGCATGCCAGGGCACCTGAGTCGATCAATACCGCCCTGGGCGTCTCAGAGTTGTTGCCGGCAATCGCGGTGCTGCCATTCATCCTGTACCAACTTCTCGGCTTCGGCACCTTGAACTTTGTGGTTAAGCCGTGGCTGAACTGGATCATCAATATCGCCATCATTGCGCTTATTATCGCCACGACAGCGAGCAACCGTCATGGCGAGTATGCCGACGAGAAACACTTCGCCGGAGTGCTGGTAGTGCTCATGGCGCTGGTAGTGGCTTATGGTGTGATGAAGCTGAAACAGCTGCAGCGCGATTACGAGGCTCGCGTACCGGCCGCCGAACCCAAAAAATAGTCAGAACAGGGAGAAGGACGAGCCCTTGCCCCCACTGTTTCCGCGGCCGCGCTGGCGCCGCCGGCGCATCCTGGAGTGCAGTTGCTGACGGCGCTCTTCCAGCCACTCTGAACGTTCTGCGCTCAGGGCCGCCTCGCCACTCTGGCTTACCTCCGCTGCGCGAAATACGCAAAAATCACGGTAGGCGTGAATTTCGTGCTCCATTTCTTCCGTCACCATGTCAATCATGATGGCGTCATCCAGGAAGCCCAGCCCAGGGATGTTGTCGGGAATCAAATCTTCCGGTTCAGAGAAATACGACAAGGCCAGCAGCGCCCGGGCCCGGTCCTCCTCCTCCAGCGCCCACCCCTCGTCGACCACCATGCCGATCATGGTTTCAAGCCGGTGCATACGCTCACGTATGAAGTCGGATGTCTCGGAATGCCACACCTCGTAGAGCAACTTGCGGGCATTGTCGATAATCTGGGCATCCGGCAAGCTGGCAGAAGCCTCGCGTGAGCGGACCATGACTTCGCGGAAGTGCTCCAGATCGGAATCGCTGAGTTCGAAAGTGATCTTCATGGGCATGTTCTATTTCCCCTGCCTATAACAAGCAACTGGTTGCGCAAAACCCGTGTCGGTGTTTTTCACTGCTGTTCCCGGGTACGTGACGTCGCGGAGCGGAACTGTCCGGGCTTGCCGGGCACAGTGTACAGGTAGCCCTCGTGCTTGAAGTCCAGGTAGCCGTCCTCGGCGGTATGAACGCGGCCTTGCAGGGTAAATGGCAGGCTGGCGATTTTCCCGCTTTGCAGGTCCGCCAATTGCCCGCGGGCCTGTTCGCCAGGCAGCTTGTCCAGGGTGATTGTTTCCGTCGTGTTCGGATCTATGTTCAGGCTGTAAGGGCCTGAATAACGGGAGAACTCCGAGCCCTTGGCGCTTATGGTGATATCCACGGAATCAATAGCCATCGCGACTTCGTTGATGTTGCGCACATCAAAACCGGCGACCAGGGCCTGATCCGTCATCGTGACGGATGCGATGCTGACGAAAGGAGGGTTGCCCTTGATCTTGTTTGGAGCACAAGCGCTGCAGAGCGCGAGGCTGACCAGCATAAGTGTGTAGGGACGTAATTTCATGAATTCCATAAATGGCACCTGGCAATATGTTTTCCACCGGTTGCGGTGGCCGTAGCAAGGAAATTATCGTGAGGATGTGTGATCTTACAATGCTCCATGACATGCGGACAACGATTATGAAACGGGCAGCCGGGGACCGGGTGCAACGGCGCTGGTGGCGTGCCCGCTGGTAGTACCGGCAACTCACCATTGCCGGGTTTGCATGCCGCATCCAGCAAGGTCCGGGTGTAGGGATGGGCCGGGTTTTGTAACAGCGCATCGACAGGTCCGTATTCCACCAACTCTCCCGCGTACATGACGCCCACTTCCGTGGCGAGTTGCTGCACCACCGCAAGGTTGTGGGAGATAAACAGAAAAGCGAGCCCGTTCTCCTTTTGCACTTTGCGCAAAAGGGTAAGCATGCGTGCCTGCACGGAAACATCCAGTGACGACATGGGTTCATCGGCGATGATCAGGGACGGTTCCGCCAGCAAGGCCCGCGCGAGGGCCACGCGCTGGCGTTGGCCACCGGAAAGCTCATGGGGATAGCGGGGCAGGATATCTGCCAACAGGTCTACTTGCTCCAACACCTGTCCGACCCGGGCGCGATGCCCGGCAGGGCTGCCAATACGGTAATGCAGCAGGGGCTCAAGCAAGGTTTGCCAAATGCTGCGGCGGGGGCTCAGGGACGCCAGTGGATCCTGGAACAGGTATTGAATCTCACGCCTGGCCTGGCGCAAGCGCGGAGCATCGGCGTGGCTGAGGTCAAAATCCCGGTAATGCACCGTTCCGGAATCCGGCTTGACGAGACGGATGATGGCCCGGGCCAGCGAGGTCTTGCCACAACCGGACTCTCCGACCAGGCCGAATACACGGCCGCCATGCAGATCAAGGCTCACGCCGCGCACGGCCTGCAGGCGTTTTTGGCTGAAGCCGGGAAGCCGGCGCACTGCGTAGCTTACGCTCAGTTCGCGTATGCGCAACAAAGAGGAATCAGAGTTCATGCCGTGGCGGAACCGATGGGGTTAACCAGAGGATGATGGCAGGCGTGACGGTGCACAGTTGCTGGCATTGCGGGGTCTGCGCTGTGCAGAACCGGCACTTGCGATCGGCAAATATCATCTGCGCGCTCGCAGCGGTTGCTGAAGGAGCAGCCTGCGGGTCGCTGCCCGGGGGCTGGCACTGATCCGGGTATGCCTTTTACCGGCTCAACCCGCCCCGGCGACAACCGTGGCATTGCCGCCAACAGCCCGGCGGTATAGGGATGACGGGGGTATTGCAGCAGTGCGTGTGTCGGGCCTTCTTCGCTGATGCGCCCGCAATACATCACCATGGCACGGTCGCAGACTGCCTCTACGATAGCCAGATCGTGCGTGATCAACAGCACTGCCGTGCCTGACTGTCTTGCCAGGTCGCGGAGCAGGTGCAGGATCTGGGCTTGCGTGGTCACGTCCAGGGCCGTCGTGGGCTCGTCAGCAACGAGCACCTGCGGGTGGCATACCATGGCCATGGCAATCAGGACGCGCTGGCGCTGGCCGCCGGACAGTTCGTGCGGATAGCAGCGCATGACCCGGTCACAGTCGGCAAAACCGACGGAAGCCAGCATGTCGGCGGCAGCCGTGCGTGCCTGCCGGCGATTGAACGTCCGGTGACGCCGGATCACCTCCAGCAACTGGTTGCCAACGGAAAATACCGGGTCCAGCGCGGTCAGGGGTTCCTGGAATACCATTGAGATCCGGCTCCCGCGGATACGCCGCCAACCTCTTTCGTCCAATTGCGCAAGATCAAGATCACCCAGTCGCATGGCGGTGCTGCTGACCTGGCCGGATGGCCCCGGCGCTATGCCCAGCAGGGCAGCTCCAGTCATTGATTTCCCACAACCCGACTCACCCACCAGGCCCAGTATTTCCCCGGCCCTGAGTTCAAGGCTTACTCCATCGACTACCGCCAGCCTGCCCTGCCGGGATGGAAGCGTCACGCGCAAGTCCTGCACTGCAAGGACCGGGTTTTCCGCGGCGGGTCTCATGCCGAACCCTGCCTTGGATCGAGCGCATCCTGTAGTGCATCGATCATGAGGTTGAAGCCCAGCAAGAGCAGCAGCAGGGGAATGGCGGCGGCAAGATGATTGTTGAACTGGCTGACCAGTACCTCCTGTGTGCTCTCCGCCAGCATCAGTCCCCAGCTGACCCCATCCTTCACCCCCAGGCCGAGGAAACTGAGGATGACTTCGGTCTTGATGGCGGCAACAAATACCATGGCGGCCTGCGCCAGCAGGATGTGACCGGTATTGGGCAAAACGTGCCGCAGCAGGACCAGGTGAGGCGGCAAGCCAATGGCCAGCGCCGACTGGACGAAGTCACGGTTCCGGAGTCGCATCACTTCAGCTCGCACCAAACGGCTGGTAGTGGTCCAGAAAGTGGCCACCATGGCGATCTGCATGGCCCAGGCGCTGGCCTGGAAAGCGAATGCCACGGCGGCGGCAAACAGGTAAAACGGAATGGAGTCGAGCACCCCGGTGATGAACACCACCCCGTCATCGGCCCAGGTATCAGCAAACCAGCCGGATATCGCACCGCAAACAGACCCCAGCAAGGTGGAAGTCAAAGCTACCAGCAGGCCGATTTCAAATGCCGTGCGCACACTGTAGATCGCCCGCTGGAAAATATCCTGGCCCAGCTGGTTGGTGCCAAACCAGTGCTCACCGCTGGCAGATTCCCAGCGTTCGCCTGAAACCAGCGACCACTCCTGACCTGCCCATCCGAGGGCAACGGCCAGGGCGATCAGGCCATACAGGCTGACTACGGCAAATCCCGCCAGCCCGGCGCGATTGGCGCGCAACTTCTGCCACACCCGGTGGGTAGGTTCAAAGTCTGGCATTCATGCCACTCTCGGATCTGCCAACCGGTATGCCAGGTCGGCCAGTGTTTGCATCACGACAAACAGGACAGCGGTCAGGGCCACGACCGCTTGCAGTACGGGCTGGTCGCCGTTGGTCATCGCGTCAAAGGTGACTTTGCCCACACCGGGAACGCCAAAAAAGGTTTCCAGTACCAGACTGCCGGTGACGATAATCAGGGGGATGGAAAACAGCACCCGGGTAAGCACTGCAGGGAGGCTGTTTTTCAACACATGCCGGCCCATGATCTGTGTCGGTGAGGCGCCAAAAGCCCTGGCCGTCCTGATGTGTTCACGGCCCAGTTCCTCGACGAAAAGCGCGCGAAAAAATCGCGTGTTATAGCCCAGGGTAATAAACACCAATGACAGGGTGGGAACCGCCACGTAGTAAAGATAGCTGGGCAGGTCGCTCACCTGCCAGCCCCGCGCCGGAAACAGGTTCAAGCCCTGCGGCGTGCACAACAGGATCTGGAGGACGATGACAATAATGAGAAAGCTGATACTCATGCCGGTGATGGAAACACCCGAGATCAAGCGGTCCAGCCGCCGGTTGCGATGCCATGCGGCGAGCATGCCCAGTCCGGCGCCAAGCAGGTTGCCGATGATGAAACCGGGCAGCATCAAGGCCAGGGTTATGGGCAGGGAGCGCCACAGCAGGTCGGTGACTTTCTCGCCATTGGAGTTGGACGCACCCAGTTGCAAGGTAAACAGGTTGTGCAGGTAGTCGATGTAGCGGCTGGCGAAAGCGCGGTCGTAGCCCAGTTGCTGGTGGATTTCCTGGATCTGCGCGGCAGTAGCGCTCTTGCCCAGCAGGTTGTAGGTTTGATCCGGCCCAAAATAGACCATCAACAGGAAACTGACCAGGGTAACACCAAGTATCAGCAGCAGGCCGTGTGCCAGCTTGCGCAGCAGAAAGGCCACTAGGAATCCGTCCTGCCCGGGCTGGCAAAGCGAAAGAAGAATCCTCCGACAAACTCGACATCCGGCAGCATGGTGACGTGTCGGTTCCACAGCAGCACCAGGGTGCGGGAAATGCCGCTGATGGTTACGCAATCATCGATCAGGATCTGGTTCATCCTGCGGTACAGTTCAGTGCGCTCCGGCGATGCGCTCATGCTTGAGGACTCGCGGTAGAGCCGGTTGAACCCGGCGTTGTCGTAATTGGCCGAATTGGAACCCGGTGATGCATTGGGGCCATAAAATAACTGCATGATATTTTCGGTGTCCGGATAGTCCATCACCCAGGATGAAGTGGCCAACATCACTTCACGGTTGATAAATGCCTTGGAATAGTCACCGTAGCTGGCGAACATGAGCGGTCGAACTTTCTCCGGCGGGTAGTTGATGCCAGCCAGGAAGCTGCGGAATTGTTCAAACATCTGGCGCTCGGTAACCGAGCTTACAAAGCCGTATTCCAATGCCGGCAGGTTTCCGGGGCTCCAGCCGGATTCACTGAGCAGGCGGTTTGCTTCAATCGTATCGCGGCGTATGGAGTCCGGGTCCTGGTCAGCATCGTACTCAAGTGCTGAAGGAGGAATGACTCCCGGAAACACCCGCCCGATGTCCGAGTAAAAAATCTCGTTGCGTTTTTTCCAGTCGAAAGACTTGATCACAGCGCAGCGCAGCGCATGATTGCGTGCAGCCTGTTCCGCGTCGGGATGGTAGCCCACACGCGGGTCTGCCATGTTGAAATCGGTGTGCACAAAACCGGATTCCAGGTTGGCCAGCAGGTTGTAGCCGGCAGCCAGGTCATCTGCAAGCAGGGGTGGGTCACGGCTCTTGAGCACCCGGCTGAACTGGCTGACCGGCACTTTTACAAAATCAAGTTGCCCGGCCAAAAAGGCATTCCAGCGGGCCGCATCCTCGGCGATGAATTCGATTTCGATGCGATCCGCCAGTGGGGGGATCAAGCCTTGTAGCCGCTCCAATCCGTAAGTGCCCTGGATTGAAGGATCATAGCCTTCGGCAGCGAGATCGATGGGTTCGGCGCGGAAACCTGCATTGCGCAGCAGACTGGCGCCCGCACTGTCAAAACGCTGCAAACGGTAAGGCCCGGAACCTACCGGGTGAATTGCCAGTTCCCGGCCATACTTCGCCACTGCCTCAGCCGGGACAACAGCGGAAAAGCCTTGCGCCAATGTGTGCGTAAGCTGGGGAAATGGGCCGTTCAAGCGAATTTGGATGGTGTGATCATCCAGCGTGCGGAGACCCGCAACATCCTGGTCATAATGGGCGCCGTTTTCCTTCCACTCGTCCAGGCCGGCGATACGGTTCTGCCATATCCACGCGGCCTGGGAACGGGTCACCGGGTCAAAATGCCGCTTGATTGAGTAAACAAAATCCCTGGCGGTCAGCTCACGGCCCTTTCCACCGGGGAATGCCTCGTCGTCCATGAAGTGAACCCCCGGCTTGATCTGAATCGTGTACACCAGTCCGTCCGAGGACACCTGGGGCAAGGCCTCGGCAAGATTGGGTTCAAGCTCGTAGGGCCGGGCCAGGTACTTGTAGCGGTACAGGGTGTCGTAAAGGTTTACCACCAGGAAGTTGGCGTATGTGTTCGAGGCATGCGCCGGGTCGAGGTCGGTTGGGGCGCTGTCCATGGAATGACGATAGACGCTCTGCTTCGCATCCGCGCCCACCGGGCTTTTACCTTGATCACAGGCGCTCAGCGTGAACAGGCCAACCGCCAGCAGAGCTGTCAACGCCAAAGCGAACGGCAGACGGGTGGACCGCGGCCGCACAAACCATGGCAGGGCCGCGGGGCTAAGCCTCGGGCGCAATTTTTCAGTGCAACCATTCACGGTGGTTCAGCTTAGCCGGTGGATGTCGCCGCAACAAGGGAAGGCCGCCGGAAGCAAAGAGGCACGAGGGCCACGCACACGGGGCCGGAGATTGTGCGGAAAGGGCCTAGCGTTCTTCCAGCAGGGAGTCGTAATCGGGCGCCGGTGGTTCACCGTTATAAATCTCGAATTCACGGTTCTGCAGGTAGGCGTCGCGGACGAATGCGTATGGATCGGCTGCATCCTCAATGTCTTTGTCATAAGGCAGGAAGGAAGCTCGAAGTGATATCAGGTCGATGATGAACGGCACATAGTTGTTGTGCTCCCTGATCATGTAGGCTGTCGGGTTCAAATAGCTCGCAATGCCAAAACTTCCCAGTCCTTCGCCACCGAGGTCCCGAATGGTTGCAGGCCCGATGAAAGGCACCATGAGATAGCGGCTATTCTTCCAGCCCCAGGTTGCCAGAGTCTGGCCAAAATCTTCGTCGAAATCTTCTATGCCTGACTTTGTTGCCACGTCAAAAAAGCCAGCCAATCCCAGCGTCGAGTTCAGCAGGAAGCGGCCCGTGGAAATGAGCGAATCTTCAACTCGTCCTTGCAGCAGGAGGTTGACGACAGTCCGCGGCCACTGCAGGTTGCGGAAGAAATTGCGCACTCCACGCTGCGGCGCATCGGGCATGATCACGTCGTAACCCTTGGCAATCGGCTTCAGGATTGCTTTGTCCAACGCGGTGTTAAAACCATAAACTTTGCGGTTTGAGGCTTCCCATGGGTCTTCCACCGGTTTGGTCAGCTTGGCGGGCTGACCGGCACAGCCAGCCAGCATAACAATCGCCAGGAGGATAAGCCCAATACGGCAATAGCGTTGATCTGGCGGGGTGTGCATTTGATTGTTCATGGGCCGCTATCTTAAGTCGTTCCTTGGTGTTTTTCCGAAATTTGTCGTGTGCTAGCTGGCAGCAGCCTGGGCTGCCCGTCCTTCAAACACCATCAGGTCCGAGGCTTCACATAACCGCGTGAGGCTCAGCAAGCCGGGTGGTGCGTTGCGAATGCGCATGATGCGCCCGCCACGGTGTGCCAATGACTGCCATTCAAGCAACAAAGCCAGCCCTGAGCTATCTACCCGCGAGACCGCGGCAAGGTCCAGGTCCGCAATGTGCTGGCCCCGGGCTGCAGCTTGTTCAGCCTGGCGAAACACCTTGGTCACCGTGTCCAGGGTTAGCTCGCCGGTAATGCTTGCCCGTCCGGCATCGTCGAGCGAGAACTGGCTGTCTTGTGTCATGCTTCAGTCATTCAGTTTCAGGTTTCCGGCAACGATGTCGGCAGTCACCTTGTCAATCCCTTCTGCCTGCACGCGTGGCACAATCTGGTCGCGAAACGTGATTACGTAGGATATTCCTTCAACGGTTACGTCAAATGCTTTCCAGCCGTCAGTGGTCTTGTGGAAGGCATAGTCCACCGGGGCAAAACCACCATTTGTCAGTTTTACCCGGGTGCGCACACGGGTCAGCTTGTCGTTGTTGTCGCCCTTCATTGGCATGACTTCGAGTTGGTCGTTGGAACGAAACTCCAGCAGCCCATCGGCATAGCGATTGATCAATACGTCAGTCATGGCGGAGGAAAATGCTGATATTTGTTGCTGGCTGGCTGCGCGGGCCGACTTGCCGAGAATAAGCCGTGCAGAATACTCGAGGTCCAGCAGAGGCAGCAGATCCGCACGCACCATGTCCCGCAGCAGTTGCGGTTGCGCCGTGAATTGCTCCCGGTTCTGATCCATGTCGCCGAGGATTTTGCCGGCGGCCTGGCGCACGATTTCAACCGGCTCCTGGGTGGTTTCCGGGATATAGTCCGCTGACGCCGCAGCCGGTGTCAGTGTGACCGGGGCCAGCAGAACCAGGGCCAGCAGCGATGCGGATATCGTCAGTGTCTTCATTCCTCTTTCCCTCGCTCTTATTCTCATTATTTGTCTCCCTTGGATTCACCCGTGTTAAACAGGTATTTCCCGATGATTTGTTCCAGCACCAGCGCAGACTGCGTGATGACTATGACATCGCCGTCCGCCAGGAAATCCGGGGCTCCACCGGGCTCCAGGCCAATATATCGATCGCCGAGAACGCCGGAAGTGAGGACTGAGGCACCTGTGTCGGTCGGGAGTTCATTGAACCTGGAGGAGATTTTCATGTGCACTATGGCTTCGAAGGTGACCGGGTCCAACTCGACCGACTCCACCAGGCCCGCAGGAACACCCGCAATTTTCACCGGTGCGCGACTTCTCAGGTCACCGATGTTAGTGAAACGTGCGCTGATTTGATAGGTGTCCGTACCGATTTCCTGGCCGTAATCGGTAGCCCGCGTGGCCAGCCAGATCAGCGCTGCGATTCCCAGGAGAAGGAAAATACCGGAAGCGAATTCCACTTTGTAATTGGCTCGCATAGTGCAACCTCAAGTCAAAAATGACGTCATGATGAAATCAAAAATCAGCACCAGCACCGAACTGAGCACCACCGTATTGGTGGTTGCCGTCCCGACACCGGCTCCGGTGGGCTTTGCGGTATAGCCAAAAAACACTGCTATCAGGCTGACGATGCCGCCAAACACAAGGCTCTTCCAAATCCCGCCCATAAAGTCTTTGCCAAAGTAAACGCCGGTCTGCAGCTTGCTCCAGAAAATCCCCGGATCGAGGCCCTGGACGCCAATGGAAAATGCCACGGCGCCCAATATCGCCAGGGCGTTAAACATGGCCGTGAGCAAGGGAACGGATATGAGGCCCGCCATGAACCGGGGCAGAGCCACGCGCTGCACCGGGTCGATCGCCATCAGTTCCATGGCGTCGATCTGGCTGGTTGCTCGCATCAGGCCGATCTCGGCCGTGATGGCGGTGCCCGCCCGTCCGGCAAAAAGCAATGCGGTAAGAACCGGACCCAATTCGCGGAACAGCGACTTGCCCACCAGCAGGCTGACCTGGTCTGACGCTCCAAACTGCTCCAGCGCATTGATGGCCTGCAAAGACAACACCATGCCAACAAAAAAACCGCAGATCATGATGATGACCAGCGAACGAGCACCAATGAGGTAGACCTGCTGCAGGATGGACTGGACCTGCGCCAGTGCCGGCCGGAGGCCAGCCAGCATGCGCAGCAGGAACAGCAGGCAATGGCCGGCAGTCTGTATGGGCGCGGTGAAGCGCGCGAATCGAAGGTTAGTGTCCAAGTCTGTCCCTACTCAGCCCAGAAGGCTCCATTGACGATCGGCGGAGGTGTAATGAAATGCGATTGGACCTTCAACTTTGCCGTTGACGAACTGGTCGATGCCAGGATCCGTGCTGTGGGCCAGTTCGCCCGGCGGGCCTTCTCCCGCAATCCGGGCCGAGGCGATAATGTAGCAGTAATCAGCTAGTTGACTCACCTGGACCACGTCGTGCGTGACGATCAGGCTGGTCAGGCCGAGCGCATCATTAGTCTCCCGCATCAGCGTGCGCACGGTAGAGACGGCAATCGGATCAAGCCCGGTTGTGGGCTCATCGTACAACATGATGAGCGGGTCCAGAACCACGGCCCGGGCCAGCGCCACGCGCCTGGCCATGCCACCGGACAACTCGTGCGGCATCAGGTCTTCAGTGCCGCCCAGGCCCACCGAATTAAGCTTGGTCATGATCAGCCGCCGTATCAGGGCTTCTGGCAGGTCAGTGTGCTCCCGGACCGGGGTGGCAATGTTCTCGAACACGGTAAGATCAGTGAACAAGGCCCCGTTTTGCAGCAAAACGCCGATATTTCTGCGAAACCGGTACAGCTCCCGGTCCGACAGGGTAGAAACATTGGTTCCATTGATCTCAATCGAACCCTGGTCCGGCCTGAGTTGCCCGGCGATCAATTGCAGCAGGGTGGTTTTTCCTGCGCCACTGGGGCCCATCAAGGCTACGATGGCCCCTCGCGGAATATCCATGTTGATGCCATCGAGAATCGTATTTCGGCCGCGTCTGAATACCAGGTCCCGGATACGGATAATCGGGGCTGCTGATGTCCCTGCGCCTGGGGATTGCCCGGCTTGTTGTTCAGTTTCCAGCATCCCTTTTTACTCTTGAAAAGTTACGGACGACGGGTAACGGCCCGGCACTGTCTGGTGAGTTCCACTCCCAGTCGCCATTGTAAAGGAATTGGACGAGAATTAGGCCGCCAAGATTGTAAGACAGGGTGTTTGGGCGGCCCGGGAGATTGCACAACGTAAGTGATTGCGGCGAGCTATCTGTAGGTGGGGTAAAAAAAGAGAGGAGGCTTGCGCCTCCTCTCCGAGTAGAAGTGTTGGAACTCCGCTTATAGTGGACTGCAGATCCTCCTAAGGCCTTTCCATCTTTGCCCGGCTCCGCCTTGCTCTGTCGCTCGGCTCCGGTCACGGATCTTCTACCTCCGTCTTTCTTTATCGACGTCACGCCCTTAGGCTGATGGCGTCTATCTCCAGGGACCGCGTATCCCTTTCGAGTCACCCTCGTGGTAGGACCGTTGTTGACAGAGCCCGGTCTGGGTGACATGCCCAGTACCACCTGGGCTTTTCCGCTTTCTGTAACCTGTCGCTGCCTTCCGGCGGGTCGGCCTTCCGGCTGACAGATTTCTTTAGACGGGAATCAACAGTATTCCTCCACATCCCACCTGTCAACACGCCAAACTTCAAGTTTAAGCGGGTATTTTTACCCGACAGATTACAAATGAATTTCAAGTTGCTGAATAAAATAGGAACCCGATTTTTGGATAGCTGCGAAATTTGCGATGAAGCGAACAAGATGTGCAAAATTGAACCAAACCGATATGCCCGGAGCTCCGCTTAATCGCCCCGGCCGCGCCTAAGCCCAGAAGCCAGACACCCGCTCGAACAACCAATAACTGGCAAGCCCACCGATGGCGTACGCCTGAGCTGGAGCTAGTCGCGTCAGATCAAAGCGCCCCGCCAACAACTTCGCTAGCGTCTTGTAGATCGCCAGCACCACGACGATGAAAAGCACCTGGCCGATTTCCACGCCGATGTTGAAAAACAGCAGCGCCAGCGGGATGGAATTCTCCGGCAAGCCGACTTCGGCCAGCGCGCCGGCGAAACCCAAGCCATGCAGCAGGCCGAAGGAAAACGCCACGACCCATGGTTTGCGCGATGCCAGGCCTTCGCGCCCTTGTCGCTGATGGATGATTTCACTGGCGACGAACACGATCGACAGCGCGATGATGGCCTCGACCGGCGGACCGGGACATGCAGCACGCCCAGGGTCGCCAGGCTCAGCGTGATCGAGTGCGCTACCGTGAATGCGGTGATGGTGACAAACAGGCGCCGGGTCGATTTCACGATCATCACCAGCGCCAGCACAAAAAACAGGTGATCGAAACCGAGCAGGATGTGCCCGATGCCGATGGTGACGTAGGTCATTGCCACTTCATAGGCCCCGGGACTGGCCCTGGCGGTAAAGCCCGGCTGGCCCGGCAGGATGCGCTCGAGTTGCACGCTGCCATCCAGACGCTGCAGCCGCACCAGGATGTCGATGCGCGATTCGGTCAGACCCGGGAACAGGATAGGTTTGCCATTCAAGCCACCGGGAACCACGATGCGCCAACGCTGGCGCATGGTGCCGGCGGCGAAGGTGCTGCGCCTGGCGCCTTGCTCAGTGACACCGGCAGGAAACACCGGATGGACTTTCAGCGGGGTGTTTTCGTCCAGCGCCGGCGATTTCCACAGGACGTCATAGGAATCGGCGCTGGTCTGGGTCAGTTGCAGGTATGCCGGGCGGAACTCATCGGCCTTGGCCGGCAACGCGAGCGCCAGCAGCATGAGCGCGAACAGTCCGAAGGGGCGGCACATCATTTGGCCGGCGCTTCCGCGTTCTCGCCTTCAATCACCACGTCGTACTCTTTGAGCAGACGTGCGTAGTTGTTTGCCAGTGCAGCTTCGCGCTGGTCATTCTCCCATGCACGGGTGACCGCCTTGCGGGCTTCGTCAAGCGTGGGCACATAGCCCGGTGTGCGCTCGCTAATGCGGACCAGATGCACACCAAATCCTGAGCGAACCGGGCCAATCCATTGTCCGACCGGCGCGGATTCCAATGCATTGCCGAAGTCATCGCCGAAGTCCCGCATGACCAGATCCAGCGGCAGCTTTTCCACGTGGCTCGGCAGCATGCTGGGTCTGCCTTGCGATTCCGGTGTTGCGCCGCTGTTCAATGCGGCAGTTGATGCGGCCAAAACTGACTCGAGCTGGTCGCCGTAGCTGGCCGGATCGAACAGCACCTGTTGGAAGCTGAGCACGGGCGGCATGCGGAACTCCGCCGCGTTCATGCTCAGGTAAGCGGTCAGCTCCGCGTTGCTCGGCGTACCGGATTTGCCTTCCTCCTCGATCAGCACTTCCAGCTTTTGACGCACGCGGCGCTTGATGACCGGATCATCCTTGACCAGGCCAAGGGCGACTCCCTCGCGGAAGAGGATTTCGTCCCGGACATAGTTGTCGACCAGGCCGTTCAACTCAACCGGTGTCGGCGGCCGTGACCAGGTCGCCTGGAACTGGCCGGCTAGTGCCGCGATAACGGTTCGATTGACTGTGATCCGATTGCCATCGTTGGAAGGCGGCGCCACCTTGCCGTACAGCAGGAACAGCAGCATTCCAATCAGCAGGAAGTGCAGCAGCGGTTCTCGCAACAGGGATCTGATTTGCAAACTCGGCTCCACATAAAAATGCGGCGGAGCAAACAGGCTCCGCCGCAGGGTGATACCTCAATCAATCAGCACGATATCAGTTGGGCGTGTACCAGATCGGTGAACTCCAGGCGCGTTCCTGGATGGTCGCCGGCACCGTGGTCAATGGCGGCATGTTCAGCCGGGCCGCGTCATAGGTGTTCCAGCGAGGGGTCGGTATCTCGAGGACACGGGCGTAATAGAAGGCGCGCTGGTCCGCCTGGAACTCCGGATCGGTCCAGCCGGCGGCCAATTGCGCAACGCCGATGGCATCCGTGTACGTCGCAGTTTTCAGATCAACACTGTTGCCGACCGGCGGCAGTTTGCCATCGGCACTGATCTTGCGGTCGCCTGACCAGGCGACATCAAAAATTTTCTCATGCTGCTCGCCTGCCGCGTCAAGCCAGCCCTTGACGATCTGGACACGGTCGAGGTTGCCGCTCTTGGGATCCTTCAGCGCCGTGACCAGAAAGGTTGGTGCATTTCCGCTGCCGGGCTTGAGGTCGCCGCCCATGGGCACGCCCTTGGCATAAGCGAGCTTGACGAAGTCCGGCTTGTTCACATCATCAGCGGCATAATCGAAGCTGCCGAAGAAGCGCAGCTTCAGCATCGGGCCCGACGTTGCGAAGGTCTCCTTGCGTTGCATCGCATCATAGATGGCCTCGCGGGTATTCTGCGGGGCCCAGACGCCGGCCAAACCACCCGAACTGAATTCATTGATCTGCTGGATCTGGCCTGCCGGCGCACCAGGAATGCCGGTCAGCCTCTCTTTGGCATTGTTCTCAAAGGCGAACTTGCCAGTGAAGTTGTACTCCTCGTTGCTGGCCGCGGCATTGTGCGTGTCGGTATCGCCAATGAAGCCATATTTGAACGGATTGCCGGCCCCGCTCGCGGCCTGGCTCATGCCATCAAGAAGAGCCTGACGAGCAAAGCTGCCCCTGGGATGGGAAGGACGCTCAAAATCCGCCGAAAGCGTGTAATCCCACAGTTCGAAGCTGGCGAATTCGTCGGTTGGGGACAGGGACGGTGTGGTCTCAGAAGTGCCCTTGATCTGGGTGATTTCATACAGCGGTTCGTTGGCGGCGCGGGTCTTGTTGTAGGCCGCATCGATCGGCTTGCCGTCGCGTTTGACCAGATCGAACATCAGGCCGTCGCTGGCATTGCCATTGTGTGGAATGGCGAACAGTGTCGAACCCCTGGCGCGCTGTTCGTCCATCCATTTCCAAAGGGTTTCGGGATCGTCCGAATCGAGCGCCGACAGCGCCAGCTCCGGCAGGTGCTCGGTATCGCGGAAGACCACCACACGGTGCAAATTGCGTTTCTGCGGGTTCGAGGTCCATTCAAAGCCGGCGAAGGTGGTGAACTTGCCGGGGACGTAGTTGGCATCCGCCGCCTTGATGATATCGGTCCAGACGGTGTGCGCCAGCACGGGGTCGCTGAGGGTCGGGTCGCGCTTGCCCTCGCTCATGTCGCGCAAGATGCCGGCAAAGGTCTGCAGGCGGACATTGGCGTCGGGCGAGGTAACGCCCTTGGCAAGCTCGGTCTGGCTGAGCGGGCTGTCCGGATTCGCCATCTGGTTGAAAACCCCCATGTACTCGGCATGGTCCGCCACCATGTAGAAATCGAGTGGGGTCTGGATCTGCATTTCCGGCCCGCCGCTGCCGGTGATGGCCTTGCCTTGCGCCCAGGCATAAGCATCCATAGGAGTGGTCTTGGAGCCGTTGGTGAAAGCGTCGAACGACCAGCCGGTATGGACATGGACGTCGCCGAAGTAGACGTTGTTGTCAGGGTTCGGCGGCGGCAGATCGGATACCGGCGCGACGGGTGCAGCTTCGACGGCCGCTGGTGCGGGCGCCGGTTCTGCCGCAACGGGCGCCTCCTGCTTTTCGCAACCGCAGAGGGCCATCAAGCCGAGACTGCCAGCGATCAGTATAGCGAGTTGCTTTTTCATGGCAATTTTTCCATGGTTGCGTTGCTTCGGGCGACAATCGTCGAGTACCGGATTGACCAGGTATAGGCAAGCTTCTGAAGGATCATCGTTTTCCAGTCTGGCAGGGTGATCTTTTAGCATACAACATCGGATACGGTCCATCGACTCGCAGGCTGCCTTTTGGGGCAAGTATCGAATCCCGGGATACAATCGGCATACAGACACGGAGAACATAAGTATGGCTGTTCGAGAGATCATCCGCATGGGACACCCCACTCTGCGCCAGGTGGCACGGCCACTGCAGGCGCATGAGCTGTTGGGCGAACCCGTGCGTGAGTTGTTGGCGGACATGGTCGACACCTTGCACCATGCTGGCGGAATAGGGTTGGCAGCGCCGCAGGTCAATGCATCCGTGCGCCTCGCCATCATTGAAATTCCCGGCGGGAATTCCCGCTATGGTGATATTCCGGCCATGCCCCTTACGGTTTTTGTAAACCCCGAAATCCAGCTGCTTGATGGCGAGAGTGCGGGCTATTGGGAGGGTTGCCTGTCCGTCCCCGGACTGCGCGGTTTCGTGGAGCGTCCACAGCATGTACGGGTCCGCGCACTGGACCTGCAGGGCAATGCCTTCGAACTGGAGCTCAAAGGCTTTCTGGCCACGGTTTTCCAGCATGAGTTTGACCACCTGGATGGCAGGCTCTACATCGACCGCCTTAAAGACAGCACACTGCTGGTGTACGAGGACATGCTGGCGGACATGCTGGCAGAAATGCCGGGCCCTGCACCAGCGCTGCTGGACGACTAGTTGTGATCTCTCAGTAGGTTGTTGACTCGCGTGGCTGATTCAGCCAAAACCCGAATCGAACCCGGGATTGAAACCGAACCCGGCCTGAAGCGCGAAATCAGCCGCCTGGGATTTGCTGCCATCTCTTTGAATGGCGTCATTGGCGCAGGCATTTTTGCCTTGCCGGCCGTGGCTGCCGCCGCTGGCGGCCTTTTCAGCCCCTGGCTATTTTTGATCTGCAGCCTGATGATCATGACGGTGGTGCTGTCTATTGCCCGGGCAGCGAGTTTCTTTACCGGCACCGGCGGACCTTTGACCTATGTCAGCCATGCATTTGGCCCGTTCGCAGGTTTCCAGGTGGGATGGCTGTACGCATTTTCGCGGGTTGCCGCCCTGGCCGCGAACATCAACCTGTTGTTGACCTACGCAGCCTGGTTCTGGGCGCCGTTGGGGCAGGGAGTCACCAGGCAGATCGCCTTGACCCTGATGTGCGTCTTCCTTACCTATATCAACGTGATCGGGCTGCGCAACGGGATGCGAGCCATCTTCGCGTTTACCCTGCTCAAGTTAATACCGCTGGCCCTGGTTGTAGTGCTGGGCCTGTCCCGCCTTAACCCGGACGTATTCACCGGCGCCGGCCTGCCGGCGTTCGGCAGCCTGGGCGAAACCCTGCTGGTTCTGCTCTATGCATTTGTCGGGTTTGAAGGCGCCGCGGTACCGGCTGGCGAAGCGCAAAATCCGCGTAGCGACATACCCCGTGCATTGGTTTCCAGTGTCATTGGCATTACGGTGCTATATGTTTTGATTCAAATCGTGGTGATTTCCGTAATCCCGGAGATTGCTACGAGCAAGACACCCCTGGCTGATGTCGCGCTGGTCCTGATGGGGTCTGCGGGCGCCGCCGTGATGGCTGCCGGGGCGATCTTTTCCGTGGGCGGCAATTGTTCTTCCATCATGTTTGCGGTGCCGCGAATGGTTTATGCAATATCACGCCAGCACCTTTTGCCGCGCTGGTTTGGTGCGATCCATCAGCGCTACGGGACGCCGGCAAATGCGACTTTGTTCATTGGGGGCCTGGCGCTGTATTTATCCCTGAGCGGAAGTTTTATCTGGTTGGCTGCGATGTCTACGGTGGTTCGCCTGCTGGCCTATGCCGCCTGCGTCCTGGCCCTGCCACGCCTGCACACGGCTCTTGCCGATGACGCACGGCCGTTTGATCTTCCCGGCGGGTACCTGATTCCGCTCATGGCGCTGATCCTGTGTGCCTGGCTGATGACCTTCGCCAGTGGTCAGTCATGGCTCACGACCGGACTATTTTCAGCCATTGGAACTATTTTTTACTTCGCCGGGCGCCAGCGCCAACAAACATAGTGCCGGTGAAAACTTCCGGCTCCCAATCCATGGTCAGCGTTTTACATATTGGTATCGATCACCCAGGCGCTGCAGGCATTGGTCAAAGGTACGGCTGATCTGGGTCGTGTTGCGAATGCGTTCTATCTTAGGCCAGGTCGCTCGCCGCCCGGCCAGCATCAGTTGCTGTGCGATTTCCGTGCTTGCATTGGCAAACAGGTTGCGCATGTTCAGCTCACTGCGCTGCGGGTAAATGGTGATATCACCACTGTAGTTCTGACCAACAATAGCATGCGCTTTCTTGATGATGGAACCAAGGCCGGGGACGTCGAAATAGCGCTGTACCATGTCGAGGATGTGCTCGACCTGGAGCATGGGCCCCTTGATGGCCACTTCCTGCAGGAAGGGCATTACCCCGATTTTCTCGGCTTCATCACTCAGGAAAGGCACCACGTGTGGATTGATCTGGCTGACTATGTAATGGTTGACGTTATGCAGCCGGTTGACTTTTTCTTTGGGTATATCCTCATGCACGGAGCCATCGATCCAGTGGCTTTGCGGCATATAGGGCACGGATTTTCCATTATAGTTTCGTGCTCTCAGTTGCACCGGTGGAAACAGGCCCGGAATGGCGCTGGACGCCAGCGCGGCCTGTCGTATCAGCACATTGGGTGAGGACAGGTAATTGAGCAGGCGCGGAAACTGGTTTGGCTCGGCCGGAGAAACCGAAATGTTCAGGATGCGGCCGGTTCTTTCATAAGCTTCGAGGAAGGTCAGGTCCCGGATATTGCGATTAATGGACAAACGCAATTGCCTGGGGTCGAAAATACCTTCGCCCTTGATGACGTCGCTGAACCCGAAGACACGTATCCATTTGTACTTCAGTTCATCCGGCTGCAAGGCCTGTTCAAGCTCCTCATCGGTGTGAGTTGCCAGGAATCCACCAATGATCGAGCCCGCGCTGGAGCCGGTTATTACCCTGGGTAATAACTTTTGTTCCATCAGCTCTTCAATAACGCCAACGTGAAACAGGCCAAGGGAAGCACCGCCGCTGAGCAATAACGCCGAGCGGCCGAAACTGCGGGCAGCCCGGTTGAAGAACCGGCGTTTGAGCGAGGGTGGCAGGATCTTCACGTTGCTGTCGCACAACAGGTTCAACGCAGCTGTGACTTCGTCGAGATATTCGTTGATCAATCGTTTGCTGCCGGCGCGCGCGTGTTGATACAGTGCCGGGTTGGCCATGTTGCCAAGGTTACCGTGCAACTCCTCGCGCAGGCGGAACACGAGCTGGTCGTAGTCCTTTTTTTGGCGCAACCGGTGCAACAAGACTGCACGTGACGCGATCAGGCGGTAGTCGTAATCCGTCGACTCTTCCTGGTCCCTCCACTTATCTTTGCCGCCCGCACGATCAAGCTCTTGTGCAGCTTTTAGCCACTCAGCGTAATTGCTGGCGCGGTCCAGTGCCGCTTCAAGTTTTCGTAGGGCCTTGCTCATTTTGCGCTTCTGCCGTGCTGCTATTGTCTCGATTGCCGGTCGAACTTTACTCGACTTCTTTATCGTGTACCATTCGGCCATGATTGCCGTTGACACGGGTCAAGTCAGTAATTTCCAGTTCGCATCCAGGGTAATTGAGTAAAGAATGTTTTCAGCAGTAGTGCTGGCCGGCGAGCGGCCAGGCGGTAGCCCGCTTAGCCGGGCTCTTGGACTCAAGGCCAGCGTCTTGATTGACGTGGCCGGCAAGCCTGCCCTGCAACGGGTGATTGACGCATTGTCCGGCGCGGATCAGGTCAATGGCGGCTTGTTGTGTGGTCCGGCAAAAAGCGTATTTGAGGATGCCCCCGAGTTTGAACGCATACTTGCGGGAACTTCGTTCCGCTGGCTGGAGCCGGAAGCCGGGCCAAGCGCGAGTGCAATCAAAGCCATAAAGACACTGGATCAATATCCCTTGTTGTTGACTACCGGGGACCATGCATTGCTCACAGCGGAAATGGTGGACACGTTTTGTCGCCATGCGCGGGCAGTGGGTGGTGACATCGTTGTTGGCCTTACCCCGTACTCCATTGTGCACGCTGCATTTCCACAGTCAAAACGCACCGTGCAGAAGTACAGTGACGGCAGTTTTTGCAGCACCAATTTATTTGTCGTGCTAAACCCCGTGGGCCTGGCCGCGCTGGAATTCTGGAAAACAGTTGAAGCAGAGCGCAAGCGCCCATGGAAAATTGCGCAAAAGCTTGGAATCGGATTTCTCCTGCGCTGCGCTTTGGGCAGGGTGTCGCTGCAGCAGGCACTGCAGCAACTGTCAGACCGGTGTGGGTGCAAAGCGTCCTATGTGCTGGTCATGGAAGCGAGGGCCGCGGTGGATGTTGATACGGTGGCTGATCGTGACCTGGCACAGTCTGTCCTGCTGCAAGAAAACCCGTCTTGACTCCCGTGGAACAATTCAATCGATTTCCGGATTTTTTCATCGTGGGTGCGCCACGCTGTGGAACGACGGCGCTGGGCCGCTACCTGGCGCGTAATCCGCAGATTGGCTTTTCACGGCCAAAAGAATCCCACTATTTTTCGCGGATTACCGCTATTCCGACTGCAAGCGAGTTGCAACACGATTATCTCGAGCGCTATTTCGGTCATTGCACGGATCGCCACCGGGTCATAGGCGAGGGCTCTGTAACGTACCTGCATCTGCCTGAGGCCTTGCAGCGTATCCTGCACTTCAACCCGCGGGCGCGGTTTATTGCAATGGTGCGCAATCCCCTTAGCATGTTGCCCTCCTACCACCAGCGCATGCTCTTTTTGTTGCAGGAGGATGAGCACGACTTTGCAACCGCATGGAGCCTGGAACCCGCGCGTGCGCGATCAGAACACTTGCCCAAGCGCTGCCTTGACCACCGTTTGCTGCTGTATAGCGAGGTGGCAAAGCTGGGTTTCCAGGTAAACCGCTTGTTCGAGATCGTGGGGCGTGACCAGGCGCACGTGATTGTTTTTGACGACCTGATTGCGGAACCCCTTTCGGTCTACCGGAAGGTTTTGCAATTTCTTGGCGTGGACTACGACGGACAGACCACGTTTGAGCGCAAATTGGGCAGCCAGATGTATCGTTACGGCTGGTTGCAGAAACTGCTTTTTGCGCCCGTTGTGCGCGGTGGAAAAATTGTTGACACGCTGCAAAGGCGCAAGCGGAAGTATAACGACGATGGATCAAAGCAAAAAATCTTCATCAAGCGGATTACCGGTTTTAACAGGGTTTATAAATCCCCCGACCCGCTTTCTGAGCCCATGCTTGATATTCTGCGGGAAGCGCTGCGCGACGATGTTGCCCTGCTTTCCCGGTTATTGAACCGTGATTTGGGCTTTTGGCTCAATGGCGATGCAAAATGACCTGCCCTACTGCCAAAGCCCAATGACAGTTCTAGTCCGTGCGTTTCAGAATTCCCACAGCAAGCCAAGGGAAGGAATGATAGGTATCCAGTATTCGCGATCCTCTGTCAGTATCAGATTTCCATTTGGGCCTTCTACTGAGCCGTACTCGGTGCAGCAGGCGTTTTTTTGATCGGTTGTGTTGGTCACTTCGAGGAAGGCGGTCAATTCGCCCAAATGCACATCGAAGCGACGGCTGACACGGAAATCCAGGGTGAAGAACGTGCCAAACTGCTCGGCATTGCGCGGACCGGGCACGAGAACGTCCAGCCCCGTTTGACTGTCGTAGTTCAGGGTCAAAGTAGTGGTTGGCCAGCCTGAATGCAGCCGGCTGGCGACTCCTATCTCCCACGGACCCCGTTGCCAGGCAAGCCCAAGTTGCAGGGCCTGTAATTGATCCCAGTCACGACGTTCATTGCTGCCATCAATTGAGTCGGTTGCCCGGGCAAGACTGTACGAAGCCCACCAGGTCAGGTTCTCGCTGCCGACATATTCCAGGCTGAATTCCGCCCCCCTGGCACTGGCGGATTGTGGGGCGAGGCGGATTCTGCCCGGCTGAAACTCGGGAATGACCTGCAGCGGATCGTAGAGATTTTCGAATCGCGGTGCCAACCGGTCGTAGTCCTTGTAGTACGCCTCAAGCCGGAACTGAAAATTTTGCGGGGTGGCCCATTCGTACCCCACAATAAAGTGGTCAGCGCGCTGTGGCTGGTTAAACTGGTTGATGTCATCCTCCACCTGCAGTTCATTGATGCCCTGCGCCTCGTAGTATCTGCCGACGGTAAAACGCAGGTTCTTGCGTTCACCCAGGGCATATAGCAGGCTGGCCCGGGGGCTCAACTGGCTGTTGTATTCCGGGTCTGTGTAAGCCTGCTTATCCCAGCGCAGTCCCACCTCCATTGAAAGCTGCTGGTTGACGGCAAACCGGTCTGATGCAAAAAGTGCATAGGAGGCACCGGACGGATTGGCCTCCACCTGGTAGGCGATGGGGTTCTGGATGCCTGGATATAGCGCAGCTAATCCAAAGTATTCAGCTCCGCCAGCGTAAGAATAGCTGGCATTCTGTCGGTTGTATTCCAGGCCCCACTTCAGCGTTTGACCGGGCAATCCCGCATATTCCATGATGTGGCGCAGTCGCAGATCTTTGGCTTTTCGATCGTCACTTACAGCGGAAATCATTTGCTGGGGTTCGTTGATCGTGCCAGTGCGAAGATTGGAAAACTGGTTGTATGAAATAAATGTACTCGAAGATAGATCGTTGCTCCACGTGTGCTCCAGCGTCAACCACAGGTTTTCATTGCGGGTTTTGCTGATGGATTGCTCAAACCCGTCGATATTGTCTTCCGTGGTAATGGTCACATGATCGTGGGCATACAGACCATTGATCGTCAAACGGGAATCGGAGTCCAGCTCAATGCCCAGCGTGGTAAAAATGTCAAGGTAGTGCGGCTCCCCGTACTTGTTTGGGAGAACCCAGTCGGAAGTGCTCTTGCGGCCAGATACAAGCCAGTCAACCCGGTTGTCCGCCGAATGACCGGAGTTCAGAATCGATGCATCAAAAAAACTCACGCCCAGTTTTGTCTGGACTGGATCTTCCGGCGGAATTGAATCGAGCAGCATTACGCCACTCATATCATCCCCGTACTCCACCGGAAATCCGCCGGTGTAAACCTGGATCCCTGAAATTGCCTGAGTGTCGATAAAACTGAATATGCTGTGGTAATCGAGGATGTGGAATGGTGCCAGCAGCTTCAAGCCGTTCAGGTAAATGCCGTTTTCGTTCTGCAACCCGCCCCGCAAATAAGACATTGAGGACAAGCCGTTTGTTGCTGCGCCCTGCAAGCGTTGCACGTAGCGAATGGGATCACCTCCCAATTCCGGCAGGGCCTGTATTGTTTGCTGGTCAATGTAGAACTGTGAGCTTGATGACAATACGTAGCGACTGGCGGAAACGCTCATTTCCTCCAGGACTGCCGGCCCCTGCTGCAATTCAATGCTCAGGACTTCGCTTTCACCCGGCTCGATTTCTACGACAGAAACGCTGGGCAAATAACCGGGTAAATCGACTTCGACGGTGTATTTTCCAGGATCAACCGGGGAATAAGAGTGGACACCAGGGGAAGTCATATGGTGATGAGATAGCTTTGGCTTGCTCGAAACCACCGGTATTTCAGAGGAATTGAAATCCTCTGCATTCTGGATGATTACAAGCAGCGAGGAAGATGGGGTCTTGTTGGGACCTGACGGGAGTTTTGTAACCAGGTATTTGTCACCGACAGTCTTGATTGTCAGGCCATGCGGCTGGAGAATTTCCTCTATTTGCTGCAAAGGTTCCTGGCTCTGCGGCTCCTTCAAAACGAGAAGGTCCGGTGTAACCAGGCTGGTGCTGAAAATCAGATCAAAACCCTGGCCTGAATAAGCTTCCAGCACTTCAAGAACCGATTTTCCCACCCAGGTGGGAGCTGCTCCATTGGCGGGGGTCGGGTCTGAAGCGGGGCAAGCGCAAGAAAATAACAACAGGGAGGCCAGCCACCAGATGTCGCGCCAAAAACTGTTGTGCTCTTTTGCCATGCATCTCACAGGTGAAATGATTCGGACCGGTCAATCTTGCGGGATGCGCGAAGCTCCGGGTCAGCGCATTACAAGTCTAACGAATTTTTCAAGCCAGTTTCTTTCACGCCGTTCGATATTTTGAGCCGTGAATCACTGCTGCATGCACCCTGTTGTGCGATGATGACCGTCAGACAGCTGTCGTCCCACGCGTTTCGGGCCAGGAAATGGAGCCATGAGGCAATCGGATCAAAAACCTGGCTTATTTGAGACTGCAAAAGGCCTGGCCCGCCTGCCAAAGGAACATTTTTCTGTGTTTGTTGGGAGACCAGGCCAGGGCTCCTATACCCCGGTTGTTTCCAGCCCCTGGAGTTATTATGCAGACCCGTTCCTGTGGAGACACCGGGATCAATTGTGGCTCCTGGTCGAAGAATTTGAGTACCTGAAAAATCGAGGTCGCTTGCGGGGAATTCCGCTTGATGAATCGTTTGAGCCGGGCATGCCCGTACCCACAATTTCCCTGGACTGCCACGCTTCTTTCCCCTTTCTTTTTGAGTATGCCAATCAACTTTACCTGGTTCCCGAAACTTCTCGGCGGGGCCGCATCGACCTGTTCATATGCGTAGATTTCCCACGGGTATGGCGCCTGGTCAAAACACTGCTGCACAACGTGGACGCTACTGACACCGTAATTTTTCAATATCAGGACCACTGGTGGTTGATTACTTCTGTTCGTCAGGACTCAGGGCAAGCTTCGCGTTGGCTTGAAATCTATTTTTGCGATGACGTGCTGAGCCAAAACTGGCAACCCCATCCCTTCAATGCAGACAGGCGATTTTTCGGTACACGTTTCAGTACCGGCAGAAACGCGGGCGGAATTGCACGGTCGGGACTCAAACTGCTCAGGCTGGCCCAGGACAATCGTGATTACTACGGGCAATCAACCCGTGTCATGCAGATCGACACATTGACGACCACTGAATTCGTCGAATCAGTGTTTGACGGAGAAAACATACTGACGGACATTGCTCAGCGTTTTTCTCCCCACCATATTTCTTTGCTAGGGGACTGCATTGCTTTTGATATCCGGGATCGAGTCAGTTATCAGCAGTATGTGCCGTTTTGGCCGGATGCTGTTCGCCCGGGCATGCACCGGCCTGGTCGCGGTAACTGACATAGAACAGTTGGCTTCCACATGACATTGAAAAACAGTCTTTCCAAGGTGAACCCCAGGCACTGGTTCAAGGATACGACGGTCAGGCGTATCTACGGAAATGCCAGTGTGCTGGTCAGTGGCAAAGTGATGGCTGGTTTAATGAGTCCGGTTTATGTCTCCCTGGCAGCCCATACACTGGGCACTACCCAGTTTGGCGTGCTGGTGCTGGTGAACGCCTACACGCTTTCAATCGCAGCACTAATCACCCTCCAGGGTCGTTATGCACTGGTTCGCTATGCCACTCTTTGCCTGGCCGAAGAGTCTTCCAGTAAACTCAAAAACCTCCTGGCATTCATGCTTCTGCTTGAACTTGGATTCGGAGTCCTGGCGATAGGCGCGGCAGCTCTTCTTGCTCCATACGCGGCTGAGCAATTTTCCTGGCCGGTCGAGTCGTTGCCCTACATTGTTCTCTACAGCCTGGCTTGCGCATCCATGATGCACTCCATGCCTGCTGGAGTTCTTTTTGTTTTCGGGCGTTTCAACCTGTTGTCAATACAGCAAACGATGGGGCCGCTGGTACGCGTGGCAGGAGCTGCCCTCGCATATGTTCTCGAGTCGGGCCTCAACGGCTTCCTGCTCGCATGGCTGGCTGGGACGCTCGCGGAAGCTGCAGCGCAGTGGTTTTTCGGTCTGCGTGAGCTATCCCGGCGAGGTTTGCTTAAAAGTCTGCTGAAGTGGCCTCGCGGAGTTACCCGGGAACACCCAGGACTATGGCGTTTTTTACTCACCAATAAGCTCAACGTCTCTCTCGAAGAACTCAGCGGCCGGGCGACACCTCTTGCCGTGGGTTGGCTGCTTGGGCCAGCCGCGGCTGGTCTTTATCAAATCGCGCTCAAGATTGGCATGATCCTGGCGCAGCCGGTATTGGTTATAGGCCAGTCGCTATACCCGGAGTTGTCACAGTTGGTAGCAGACCAGCGCTTTGCCGAGCTCAGGCGCGTGGTAGTGCGCACCGGGCTGATCGCGGCCATGCTGGGTATGTGTGTCTTGATTGTCCTGGGGTTCTTTGGGGGCAATATTCTTGTCCTGATGGGGGGAGCCGGCTTTGATGCCGCGTACGCTGTGTTGATGATGATCACATTGGCTCGTACGCTTCATTTGCTTGGATTTCCACTGGCTTCGGCACTCATTGCCTTTGGCAAACCCGGTGCGGTGCTGAAGGTTAACCTGGTTGCCATGCTGGTGCTGTTACCGATTCTGTTCGGTTTGTTACATGTGTATGGCCTGCGTGGAGCCGGCTTGCATGCGCTGTTGTTTGCGGTTTTTAGCGTGGCGTGGATGGCTGCGGTTTTCAGGCAGCAAATGCCTGTGCGGCCCCCGCATGAACATCATACTCACTGATGCGTATTCACTACCTTATTAACGGGTTCAATGGCGGTGGCGCTGCCTTGCCCATCCCCGACCTCGTTGGGCTTATGCGCAGGCGAGGCCATGAAGTAAAAGTGTTCGGATTAATGCTGCAGGATGGGAAAGCCCGGTCAAAACTCGAGAAGGCGGAAATTGACTATGAGGTTCTTGGCCGTGGGAAAGGGGATTTGCTGGGTTCCTGGACTCGCCTTATCAAGTGTTTGCGCAGGGATTCACCTGACCTGATCTGGACCTCACTCACGCGTGCAACCTTGTTTGGACAGGCAGCGGGGAAAATGCTGGGCATACCTGTGGTCAGTTGGCAACACAGTGCTTTCTTGAAGCGAAGTAATCTGTTTTTGTTGCGCTGCACAAAGAGCCTGAGTTGGCGTTGGGTCACTGATTCCGAAAACGTCAGGGAATTCACTATCAAGACGCTTGGAATTCGTCCCGATCAGGTCAGCATCTGGCCCATGTTCCAGGTATTGCCTGACGCGCCAGTAGCGCGAGCCTGGTCTGGCGATGGCCCCATGCGTATCGGCAGTTTGGGGCGGCTTCACGCCAACAAGAAATATGACTGCCTGGTTCGGGTTGCGGCACGGCTACAGAAGACTCGCCCGGAGCTCGCTGGACGAATCGAGTTTGTCGTGGGCGGGGTCGGGCCGGAGCGGGGGAATCTTGAAGCCCTGATTGAAAAGCTGGGGGTGCGCAATTTCAGCCTCGTGGGCTATATCGACAGCCCGCCGGACTTTCTGAAAGAACTGCACATTTACATCCAGACATCGCACCACGAGGGTCTTTGCATTGCCGCACATGAAGCGATGCAGGCAGCGCTTCCGGTCATTGCGACCCGGGTTGGGCAGTTGCGCCACAGCATAATTGACGGGGAAACCGGGCTGTTATGCGAAGTGGGAGACGTCAGTGCACTTGCCGCCAGCGTAGAGTCATTAGTGCAGAATCCTGCCATGGCTCACGCCATGGGGGTCGCAGCTCACCGGAGAGTCACATCCCTGTTCAGCCCTGCTGCATTCCGTGAGAGCGGGGATGAATTGTTGCACCATCTGGAATCCGGTCTTTCCGCCACAAGAAGGGCTTAAGTGGCCTCTGATCAGAGGCCACTTAATTGAATGCAGAAACACCACCCATCGCCATGGATGGCAGTGGCACTTCCTTTTGCATGTGTTCAACAATGGCCCGGACCGCGCGCAAGGCTGGGTTCACCTGATTTTCATCAAAAGTGTAAGCGAAGTTCTGTTTCTGTATGGGCAGGTATTGCTGATGTGTTGCGAAGCCTTTTTCCAGTGTTTCATCCAATTGCTCTATACCGTCAAATACCGGCCCGAATTGCCAGCAAAGGTAGTTTGGATCCTGTTCCCAGCCTGCAATGCCAGGGTTTGCAAACACGCATGGCCGCGGGCGGATAAGAAATTCGTAAACCTGGCTACTGACATCGCCAAGGTAGAGATCAGCAGCCATGGTGTACGTCATATCCGTGCTTCTACGGCTACCCGTATCAATGTGGATATGTTTGCAGTTTTGGTATTTGTTGCTAATTGATCCAGGCATGCGGATACGCCAACTGTGTAAATTGGCTTGAAGATGTTTTTCGAAAAGCATTATATGCGGGGAAAATATCAGGTTGTATTTGCTGGAATGATAAAAGTAATCAAGTATGTCTCGTCCGAATCGATACCAGGAAGACAACTCAGTTGAGCAATGTGGGTTGTACAGCACGGTTGGCCGGTCATTATCAAACAGCTTCAGCGCCGCTGTTGCCTGGGCTTGAACGGCTGAGAACTTGGGATATCCCGTGATGGCGAACTGGCCATTTGTTAACTGCCCTGCAGCCAGCAGGCGATCCCTGATTTTTCTACCTGCCAGTAACACCAGGTCAAATTTTCCGCTGCTCTCATCAAACCCCACGGCACGATCTCCGGCGCCATGGCGGGTGTGAATGAAGCGAACGTCTGACAGGCCGAAGTACGTCTTAAGCAAAAGAGATGTTTTTTCCGTAACAACCAGCGCGTCAAGGCCAGCGAACTTAGCCACATTGGCTTTGAGCATGGCAACTTTTTCAATCGGAATGCAACCTGATAAGCGTGAGCACAGCCAACCAAATTTGGGTGGTAAAGTGATTCTTATCCACTGGCAACGATGGCCGGGATAACTTTTCGCGAGGTCAATGAGCAACTGGTGCTGCGCTTCGCTGGATATGATGAGCTGGACTTCAATGTCGGGGCGCGAACGCGACATTTCGAATGCTATAGGCGCGCTATGCAGTACCTGGTGAATTTGTTCGTGATTAAAAAGAAAACCAATTTTCAATGGCATGTTTCCTGTTGAATCAGCACCGCTGGTTCATTACCTGGCCTTTATTTCAATTTGGCACCTGCGGAGGAGGCGTTAATTCCTCAGGGGGAACCTGAATGCGTTGTCTGGTTAGACGAAACAAAGGGAAAAATCATTCGCCCGCTGGTGGCGAATACAGTACCAGCCGAAAAGTGAGCAAAATCCGGGGTGGGGTCTAGTGTCCTCAATGGCCCACTGAAAGATGAATGGCTCCATCTTTTTCATACCAGACCATTTCGGTGGTCTGTAATACCAGGTCCAGGGATTGCATGGGCTCCAGGTCTACGCTTCCGTGCAGTATGGTGCTGCCAGCGGAGTCTTGTGCTTCGGGCGATTCATACACCACTTGCTTGCCGGTTTCCCTGCGCACCCAGGTCAGAAAGTCCACCACTGAGCTGCCTTCGAGTTCAAAGCCTGGAGAGAGTTTTTCCACCCATTGCCACCCATTGCCATAAATGCTTGTGGCGCTGGAGCTCATGTCACCTGATGCATCGACAATTGTTTGTTCCCCCTGGTGCGAGACCAGCCTTTGTTTGCCACTTTCCAGTGTCACGGTTCCCTCGCGCACCCTGACTTCCAGCGCCTCGTCATTTGCAGAAACCATAAACTGGGTGCCAGTGTGCGAAATCGTTCCAAAGCGGGTAGTAATGCGGAGTATTCCATTGGGGCCGGTTGACCCGGAATTGGGCGGGACATCCACGTATATCTGGCCTGTGACAAGTTCGATTTCATTGCCGGACAGCAGGTTAAGCCGGCTGTTCTGATCAACGCGAACGGTTTTGTGGCCGCCCCATTGAACCGATAATCCGGCCCCATTGCCGGTGAGCAGTGATTGTTTTGGGAATAACTCAAAAGGTGGATCCCCGACTTTCAGGTCCACGCGTTTCCCGTCCACAAGAACTGCAACGTCACCGCGATGTTTTTCCACTTTTCCAACCGCCAGTGCCGGGCCGGCTTTTTCGCCCAATTGAAAAACCACCGGTTGGATCAGCAAAACCAGCAGTATTGACGCCGCAATTGCCCAATAAACTACCCGTTTTTTTCGTATCTGGCGGGGGTGCAGGGCGTCCCAGTGTCTGCGGAAATGCCTGAAAGCGGCTTTTTCGACGTCATCCGGAGCACGCGGCCTGACAGGTACACTCCTGAACAGGGACTCGAAAACCTCGTCCGGTTTTTCAGGTCTGTCATTGCCCATGTTATTCATGATCCAATTTCTCCTGAGGGCGATAAGCTGCGTAATGCGATCGGATTGGAAAAAATATCCTGAAATGCCATTCGTGCGCGGTACAAAACAGATTGTGTTGCGACATGGCTCAGCCCAAGGCGGGTTGACATCTCACTGACTGAAAGACCTTCAATGTACTTCCACTCCAGGACGTTGCCATAAATCGCTGGCAGGCTGTCAAGCGCCAGGTGAATCGCTACTGCATGCTGATCACGACCGTATATGTCATCAGGTTGATCCGGTGATTTTTGATCTGCGCCTGAATCCACTCCTTCAAACTCACCAAGTTCACTTTCCAGGACTATGGACTGACGGTATTTTGTGCGTTTCTTCAGAAAGTCAGAAATTTCATTGCCACAGATGGAACACATCCAGGTGAACAGTGAAGAGTCACCCCTGAATGTGTCCAGGTTCAATAAAATTTTTGCCAATGAGTTTTGCACGACTTCTCTTGTAGCTTCATGGTCCCCGGACATTCGATTTATCGCGAAGCGATACAGGCGCGGGAAGAACTCATCGAAAAATTGCTTCGAATCAGCATCGTTCCCGGCGAGAAGCTCTTGTGCCCGTTTCTTTTCATTCTTGTAGTTCAGCACGAAAAACCTACCTCGCCACCCTGTTAGACGATTGGCAAGACCGAATCATTCGATTTGCCCCTTTGCAACTTTGATGGATTACTGTCTTGCCAGCAACCCCTCAAGGTGATGCGCCAGGCGGTGGGCCAGCGCAAGTAGGGTCAGGGTGGGGTTGGCCCAGCCCCCGGTGGTAAACACCGAGCTGCCGGCAATGTGCAAATTGGACATTCCATGCACGGTACAGTTCGCATCCACCACGCCGTGGGCAGGTGAAGCGCTCATGCGCGTTGTCCCCATGTGGTGATAACCACCGATGGGGTGATTGCCTACCGTTGGGTCAACTGGCCAGGCATTGGATTTGTCCTGTAGCCAGTCCGTGGTGGTGACTTTGCCCAGCCCCAGACGATGGAACTCGCGAGCCAGTGCCGAAGCCAGCTCACGTACGGAGTGTTTGTCGAGGGCAGACAGCTGCCAGTCCAGGTTCGCTCGCCTGCTGCCCAGTGAATCGCGCTGATCGGACAGCAGCACGCGACTAGCCGGGTTGGGCGCCTGTTCAGCCCGGGCCATGATGTATAGCTGCATCCCGGCCGCCCTTACACCCAGCCGCAGCAGCGGCATCGAGACATGCCGCTGTGACCAGTCAGTGATGCCGCGGTATACGTGCCACAGTTGCCGCCCGGAGCGCGAAGGATTCAGTTTGTGTTTGAGGCTCTTGTACACCTTGTTCCCCACAGACAGGCCCTTGCGTGGATCGCGCTTTGGCTTGAACGTCGCTGCGCTATTCAGCATGCCAACCCTGCGCTGCAATGCTTCTGTGGCGACCAGGGCCGGAGCCACGGGCGGGGCGTTGCGCAAATAGCGTTTGCGGTAAAGGGCCCAGAATGCCGCCGGATCGCTGGTTTCCACATGCGCAATGCGGCCATGCGGATGTTCCATGAAGTAGCGGCCGACCTGGTCGTGTGCATTGCCAATGCCACCAGGCATTACCCGGTCGGAAAGCAACAGCAGCCGGGCATTTTCGATGGCTCCACAGGCCAGCACAAAATGCCTGGCCCGGACTTGTAAATGATGGCCCTGTAGGGAACGGGCCTCAACCGTGGCGATGCGGCGCGTGTGCTCGTCCGTGCACATGTGGACCAGGTTGGCATGCAGGAAAATACGAACCTTTGCTGAGGCCAGGACGTCATCACTCTGGCTGCGACTGAAGCGCTCGCGCATGGCATCGAAGCGCCAGAATTTTGTGGAGATTTCCATGGGGTCAAACGCGATGGGGTCCGCGCCGATGCTCTTCCATAAATTCGCACTGTACTCGAATTCCCCCAACTCCAGTGAATCGTGCGCCATTCGGTACCAGGGTTCGAGTTCTGCGCGGTTAATCGGCCAGCCGCTGTGCGGCACCCATGTCCGGCGTTCAAAATCGACAGGGTCCAGCGGCATGGTACGACCACCCCAGATATTCGTAGTCCCGCCAAAAAATCGCAGGCGTGCCTGGTCCAGATCATAGTACGGCAAACCCACGTTGCAGCCCTGGAACAGGGACTGCGTTTCAGCTTCATAGTCCATCCCACCGGCTTCGAGCAGGCAGACTTCGTGCCCGGCACGGCTCAAGTCACGGGTGAGCGTAACCCCTGCCGCGCCCGCTCCAACCACGCAAACTTCCGCATCCACGGTCATTTCGCGGTCTGCCGTCAGAAGGTCGATCAGCAATGGTTTTTCCTTTCAGTGACTTGCCGGGTGAAATTACATTGCAATGGACTACAGATTTTATGAAGCAGAAATGCGCCTAAGAAAAATCGCCTTAGGAAATTTAGGAAATTCGCAACAATACAAACTCGTTTGACGTCCGGGCGTTGAAAATCATTCGATTGAATTTCGGCATGGGTTCCATTATTGAAAAGCGCTTTTACTCTCCCTATACTCGCTGCCCCGTAGAGAGCATGCCAAATGACCAAGCCACGAGGTTTTCCGGATTTTTTCGTCGTAGGCGCGCCACGTAGCGGAACAACTTCGCTGTGCCGCTACCTGGCCCGAAATCCGCAGATTTGTTTCTCCCGGCCCAAGGAGCCGCACTATTTCACCCGCACCGGCCAGCTGCCTTCCGCAGAGCAGCTGCAGAAGAATTACCTGGATTACTATTTCTACCATCACACCGCTGCTCACAGATCGGTAGGTGAGGGGTCGGTTTCCTACCTCTATCTGCCCGGCGCCATTGAACAGATCCTGCAGATCAACCCGGACGTGCGGTTTATCGCGATGGTGCGCAATCCGCTCAAAATGCTGCCTTCGTACCACCTGCGCATGCGGTTCTTGCTGCAGGAGGATGTTGAGGATTTCGAAACCGCCTGGCGGCTGCAGGCCGAGCGTGCCCGCGCGGAAAGCCTCCCGGCTTGCTGCCTCGATGCCCGTGTCTTGATGTATGGCGAGATTGCCAGTTTTGGTGCACAGGTTGGACGGCTGTTCGATTTGGTGGGCCGCGACCGGGCACACATTATCGTGTTCGATGACTTCCTGGCCGATCCGCTTGGTGTATACCGACAAGCGCTTGACTTCCTGGAAGTCGAATACGACCGTCAGGTTCACTTTGATGACAGTTGTGAGAGTCAGTTTTATCGCTATTCCTGGCTGCAACAGATGTTCTTCATACCGGTACGGCGCGGAGGGAAGTTGGTGGAGACGCTGCAGCGAAGCACCCGCAAATACAACGCAGACGGCACAAAGCGCAAGACCCTGATCAATCGAATTGTGAACTGGAACGCGGTGTCCGCGGTGCCTACACCGCTGACGCCGCGTATGGCCGGCATCGTGCGCGACCACCTCGGTCCGGATGTCCAGCTACTGTCCCGACTGTTGCAACGTGATTTAAGTCACTGGCTTTCCGGCTAAGAAAGACCTGCCCGTATTCCACACGGCGGTTTTTACCTTACCTCTCCGGTGATCTCTGAGAATGAATTTCCATTCTCCACCGTCTAACTTCGGGTGTGGGATAGTGGTGCCCGCGTCTACGCGTGGGTCATTGGAAACGGGCTAATAACAACAAATTAGGCTGCGATAGCATAAAATGCGCGATTGAGACGCATGTTTTTGCTTACAGAATGTCACCCACATTGCTTGGGTTGCAGCCCACAAAACTTAGAGGAATTTCACTTGAAGAATTTTTTGCGACCAGCTTTGTTCCTGTGCTTCACCTGCTTTTTATTTGCGCTGACTGCCGCTGCAGCCCAGGCCTCCGAAACCACCACATCTTCGGCCACGGATCGTGAGCAAGCCATGCAGGAACAGATAGTTGCACTGCAGGCGCAGCTCAAGGCTGCCAACGAGACCATTGCAAAGCTCCAAGGCCAATCGGGCGCAAGCGCAGGCTCCACGGCTTCGGTGTCGAGCCCGGCTTCGGCCCCGGCTTCTGCCACAGCCCCGGTTTCTGCCACAGCTTCGGCCGGGGCTTCGAGTCCCGCGGTTACTCCTGGCGCGGCGGCAGGCGAATCAGCTGGTCAGGCCGTAGCGGCGTATAACCAGGCCCAGACTCTCGCGGCGGAAGAGGAGCAGTTCCACACGCCAACTTCGATTTCCCTGCTGAGCCAGAAAGAGTTGCAGCTCGGTGGCGTAGAAGATGTGACGCGCCTGCAGTACCTGGTGCCAAACTTGCGTTTCGGCCAGACCGGTCACGAAGCGCAGCAAGCCATGCGCGGTGCGCGGACCAACTCCACCGGGGCCGAGTCATCCCCTGTAGTTGCCGTTTACGAAGACGGGATAAACATTGCCACAACCACCGAGCAAATGAATTCCTGGCTGGATGTGCAGCGGGTTGACGTACTGCGTGGTCCGCAGATCACCGAATTTGGCCAGCAGGCCTATGCCGGTGCAGTCAGTGTCGTTTCCAACAAGCCCACATTTGATGGCTTTAGCGGCTATGCCGAGCTGGAAAACGGCTTGCCGGACAAGACGCGCTGGCGCCTGGCGATGAATATTCCAACCTCTGACACACTGTCCTTTCGCCTTGCCGGGTTGTCGGATACCAAACACGGCCTGATCGATAACAGCTATATTTCCGGGGATGCCGATGACATGAATGACCGCGCCATGCAGGTCTTGCGCGCGAGCGTGTTGTGGCAGCCCAGCGATGTATTCAGCATCCTGTATTGGAGCCGTTATCTGGACGAAAACGGCAACGGTTCTGCTCCCTGGGGCTACCAGCAGGTTGGCGCCTATGTTAATGGTGAGTTACAACCCGGCAATCAGTTCGCGGGAGCAGGTTACCATCCCGATGCCGGGCCCTGGACCGTGGACCGGAACATGATAGGCACGGCGGAGTTCGAAAACTGGCTGAACACCGTCGACCTGAATTGGGATATGGGCTTTGCCTCATTGCAGTGGCTGTTCAATTACACGGCGTTTCATGGCAAGCAGACCTATGACAACGATTACACCAACCTGGAACAGGTAAACACCACGGCGTTCGCGGGCTGGAAAACTGCCCAGACGGGATGGTCCAACGAAGTGCGCCTGACTTCAAATCAAGACTCGGACCTTACCTGGCTGGCGGCAATGTACCAGTCCAGCCGCGATGCGGACTGGATCTACCTGCAAGATGATAACGGTGACACCTCACAGCCATCCTGGGACGCTCATGGCACCTACAACACCAAGACCTCGGCTGTCTATGGGCAACTGAGTTACGCCATCACCGACCGTTTCCGGGCTACGGGTGGGTTGCGCTGGAACGATGAAAAGAAAACCACCCGCACGGGCGTGAAGGGTAGTTGGGACGACGTACTGTGGAAGGCAGCGCTGGAATACGATATCGATGAGGACATCATGAGCTACCTCTCGGTTTCGACCGGTTATCGGGCCGGGGGCAACAACACGGCAAGCGGGGTCAATCCAACCTGGGCCCCGGAAAAACTGACGGCGTATGAGCTCGGCATGAAAAGCCGGTGGGCTGATGACACGGTTGGTTTGAATGCTTCGGTGTGGTGGAATGAATTCAAGGATGTCCAGTCACAGTCTTTCCTGGTCCTGCCTTATCCGGGCTCGCCGGAGGCTACGGAATACACCGGCAACGGTGGGCCGCTGAGTGCCACTGGTGTAGATGCTGAAATCCAGTGGAATCCCACCGAGAACTGGGATCTTTCCGCGAACATTGCCTACACCCACGCAAGGTTTGGAAATTACACTGCCGCCAGTTATGCCGGGCTCCCTGATATTGCGGGACATTCGGAAGGTGACATGCTGAACTTCGATGGCTGGAGCCCCGCTCTGTCGCCGGACTGGGTAGTTGGGCTGCGTGCGGCGTACACCTTCTACTTCACGGACTGGGGCAGCGTGACGCCCTATGTGCAAACCACATATGCGAGCGCGTACTACATCAATGACATCAACCTGCCCGGGCTGGAACAGGGCTCACAATACCGCACCGATCTGAGGATCATGTGGCAGTCGCCTAACGAGAATTTTTACCTGCAGTTTTATTATTTGAATGGTTCGGACGAGGCCACGATGAACGGGTCAAGGGTGTACAACCCGGCCGCTCGCCCGGATATCACCACCTTGCAGGTTAACTGGGATATTCCGAACACCTACGGAGTGATCTTCAATTACACGTTCTGAACGGGGGCTTGGGGTGGACGGCTTGGCCGACACGGAATTGCCGACGTCATGGGCGAGTTCAGTTTTTCAGTAAAGCGGTATCGATATGGTGGGCGAGGCGATGGGTCAGCGCCAGCAGGGTTAAGGTCGGGTTGGCCCAGCCGCCGGTGGTGAACACCGAACTTCCGGCAATGTGCAGGTTGGCAATGCCATGCACCGTGCAGTTTGCATCGACTACGCCCTCAGCCGGCGCAGAACTCATGCGCGTGGTGCCGATGTGATGATAGCCCCCAATCGGGTGATTGCCCAGGGTGGGATCCACCGGCCATTCCCTGGAGCCATCGTGTAACCAGTCCATGATGGTGACCTTGCCCAGGCCCAGGCGGCTGAATTCCCTCTCCAGTGACAAGGCCAGTTCGCGCACGGAGTGTTTATCCAGCGCGGACATCTGCCAGTTAAGATCTGCCCGCCGGCAGCCCAGTGCATCGCGCTGTTCCGACAGCTGCACACGGCTTTCCGGGTTGGGAGATTGTTCGGCGCGCGCAATGACGTAAAGCTGCATACGCGCGAGCTTGATTCCGACGCGCACCAAGGGCATGGAAACATTGCGCTGCAAGAAATCCGTGACAGCACGGTAACCGTGCCACAGGCTACGCCCCGAGCGCGAAGGATTCAGGCTGTGCTTCAGGTTCATATACACCTGCTGGCTTACTGCAACACCTTTTTCCGGGCTTCGTAGCGGCTTGAAGGTCGCGGCGCTGTTGAGGATACCGGCTTTTCGCTGTAAGTCTTCCGAGGTAACCAGGGCGGGCATCACCGGCACGTCTTTGCGCGGGTAGCGTTTACGGTACAAAGCCCAGAAAGCGCCCGGATCAGTGGTGTCCACATGCGCAATGCGGCCGTGTGGATGTTCCATGAAATAGCGCCCAACCTGGTCATGGGCATTGCCGATACCGCCAGCGACTTCGGCGTCGGAAATCAGCAGTAGCCTGGCGTTCTCGATGGCGCCACAAGCCAGTACAAAATGCCGCGCCCGCGCCATCAGTTGGTGGCCCTTCAGGGACCGGGCCTCGATATGAGTGACCTGTTTCTGGTATTCGTCGGTGTGAATGGCAATGACGTTGGCGTGCAGAAAAATCTGCACAAACTCAGCCTTCATGAGGTCCTCGCTCTGGCTGTGATTAAAACGCTCGCGCATGGTATCGAAGCGCCAGAAGCGGGTGGATAGCTCTGACGGATCGAAGGCCAGGGGTTCGATACCCAGTTTTTTCCAAAGGGAATGGCTGTATTCAAACTCTCCGAGTTGCATGGAGTCATGTGCCTTGCGATACCATGGTTCCAGGTCAGTCCGGCTGATGGGCCAGCCACTGTGCGGCACCCAGGATCTACGTTCAAAATCTATGGCATCAAGGGGCACGCAGCGCCCGCCCCATATATTCGTGGTCCCACCAAAAAATCGCAGCCGGGAGCGGTCGAGATCGTAGTAAGGCATACCCGGATTGTTGCCGGCAAACAGGGCCTGGGTATCGATTTCAAAGTCCAGCCCGCCAGCCTCAAGCAAGCACACCGAACGGCCGGCGATGTTCAAATCCCTGGCCAGGGCCACGCCCGCTGCTCCTGCACCGATCACGCAGACGTCGGCATGCACAGTCATTGCATGATCTGCGTTGAGTAAATCGGTCAGCACTGGGTTCTCCTTGTGGGGCTATGCGGCACGATTGTATTGCATTACGGGGTAAATTGACGCATCACTTGCTGGCAATAGCTCGTCCGGTCAGGTCAAGTGTGCTGCAGCTGGAAACAGTGTAAAATCCCGCCAGGTTTTTGACTCAGCAGGGTAATTGCGGCTGTTTGCCCATACACCCGGCGGGTTGATCGTTGCGAGGGAACAAGAAAATGAAAGCCATAATCCTTAGTGCGGGCCAGGGCAGGCGGCTGATGCCCCTGACTGAAGCCATGCCCAAATGCTGCCTGCAGGTGGATGGCCGCCCATTGCTGGAATGGCAGATCAGGGCACTTGCCGCTAATGGCATCAAGGAAGTCGTTGTCGTCACCGGCTTTGCCCATCACGTGGTTCAGGATGTCGTCGGCCGGATTAAAGGTATCAATGCTCGTACGCTGTACAACCCGTTTTACGCCCTGTCCGACAACCTGGGCACCTGCTGGGTGGCGCGGGGCGAAATGCGCGAACCCTTCCTGCTGATCAATGGTGACACCCTGTTCGAAACTTCCGTACTGGACCGCCTGCTCAAATCAGCCAGCGCATTCCCCATCACCCTGGCCACAGATCAAAAAAACCAGTATGACAGCGACGATATGAAAATCGTTGCAGAAGGCGATCGACTGCTGAAGGTTGGCAAGAAACTGGAACTCAAGCAAGTCAACGGTGAATCCATCGGCATGATGGTGTTCAGCAAGCAGGGAGCAGAGGCTTTCGTCAACAAGATCGAATCGTTGATGAGTGGGCCGGACGGGCTGGCGCGGTGGTATCTTTCGGCCATTGATGAACTTGCGCGCGCAGGTCAGGTGGGCATCTGTTCCATCCATGGCAGTGGCTGGTGCGAAGTGGATGACCTTGATGACCTGAAGCACGCGCAAAATGCGGTGGCCCGCTGGCAGCGCAAATCATCGGCGGCGGAACTTTTCGCGTCGGATACAAATGCTCCGAGGGAAGCAAAGCCACTTCCTCATTGAGCCGGTGGCTTTCCACTCCCCGGATTGATGTTGATGCCTGTTTCACCCTCGGTGTGGAACCGGTCAGTCTTGATGTCGTAGTTGATCTCATTGCTTCGTAGTATTTTGTCACCCTGGCCCATGCGCGCATCACCACTCAGGCGAATCTGTGCTGCTTTCCGGTCATACAAGATCTTGCTTGCCTCGCCTTGTACGATTTGTGTCCGTTCGCCGAGCGTGTAGCTTAACTCCATGCGGGCAGGTGAACCTTCCAGCACTACGTGGTCCGGGTCATCAAGTTTGCCATACAGGATCGCACGGTCGGCATGCACCATCCAGTCACGTACCCGCATCTCAAAATGACCTTCGAAATGAACTATGTCCGGTTCGACGTCCTCCCAGGCTGTGTCGGCCCGGATGGAAACCACATCTTCGTGGCCAAGGCGAAATCCCTGCTCATCGCCGCTGGCGCGAGGCTGCGGTACCATCAGCAACAAAGCCGCGAGCACTGGTATCAGCACCGGTACCTGCAACGCGGAAGTCGCGCGGTCTGTTGGGCTATAGTGCTGACGGGTGGAATTTCGCATCGTTCACGGGTATGTCGGCGAAGAATGACCAAAATGATAGCAGGCTAGCTGGGGGCAGTCCTTGAGAAGTAGCAGATATGATCATTGATCGCTACATGGTGCGCGAGGTGGGCTTGCCTTTCCTGGCTATCGTTACCGTGCTGGTGATCATATTTACCACCTACAGCCTGACCCGGTACCTGGTGCAGGCCAACAGCGGTTTGCTGGCTGCCGGCGAGGTGCTGCGCCTGACCCTGCTGCGCTCGCTGGTTTCGCTGGAAGTCCTGCTGCCACTGAGTTTTTACTTCGCCATCATGATCGGCATGGGCCGTTTGTACAGCGATTCCGAGATATACGCCATGCGCAGTAGCGGTATCAGCGAACAACGGCTGATGCAACCGGTGATGGTACTGGCCCTGGCGCTTGCCGTGGTGACTGGATTTCTGTCAGTTACGGTCCGGCCCTGGGCCTATGCCAGCAGTTATTCCATTCTGGCCGAGGCTGCCGCCACTTCTGAAATCGACCGCATACATCCAGCACAGTTCTATCACTTCAAGGATTCTGACCGCACGGTATTCATTGAGCATATTTCCAAAGCAAGTGGCAGTATTAATGGCGTCTTTATCCGCTCCGGTAAAGGCAGGGACCTGCAGCTCATCACCTCGGTTAACGGCAAGCTGGAGTATGAAGCACGGCCGGACTTTATCCGGCTGACACTGTTCGATGCCCAGTTGTTCAAGTCGGTGAAGGATGCGCCTGACCTGTTTGCGGAGCTTGGTTCGTTTTCCATGTGGCTGCCCGCTGGCGAAGCCAAGCCTGTGGGGTACAAGACCAAGGCCAGCCCGACGCGTGGCCTGGTAAATTCCCCGTCCGGTCCGGACCGCGCCGAGCTGCAGTGGCGCTTCTCGACTCCGGTTTCCGCCCTGTTACTCGCCTTGCTGGCCATTCCTCTGAGCCGGGGCCGGCCGCGTCAGGGCAGTTACGCGCGTGTGCTTCTGGCACTGGGGTTCTACGCGGTCTATTTCAATTTGCTGGACATGAGCCGTACCTGGGTAGAGCAGGGCAAAGCCAATACCATTTGGTGGGTGCCAGGCGCCACGATTCTGCTGGTTGCAGCCATGTACATGCCGTGGCGCAAATGGTTGAGCAAGAGTCGACTTAGCCAGAGGCCGGCAGGGCCAGCAGAAAGCAAGCCATGAACCTGCCGGCATGAATCTCCTGGATCGCTACATCGTGCGGAATTTCATAATGGGCATGATCCCGGTGTTGCTGTTGCTACTGTTGCTGTTCAGTTTCTTCGTTCTTGCGGACGAGTTGGAAAACGTCGGGAAGGGCGTGTTTACCCAGTTTGATGCCTACCTGGTTGTGCTTTACTCTGCTCCGAGACTCGCGATTGATTTGCTGCCGGTCACCTCCCTGCTGGGTGGACTGATGGGCCTGGGCGTCATGGCTAACCACCAGGAGTTAATGGCCGCAAAGATTGGCGGTATGTCACGTCCGCGGCTGGCGCGTCCGGTGCTGATTCTGGCCATGGCGATGGCCATTGTGACTGTGCTGGCGCAATGCTACCTGGTGCCCCTCAGCGAGCAGAAAGCTAACGAGTTGCGTGCGCGAACCCTGGCGCAAACACGGCTTGATGCGCCTGGGGGCGCGGGTTTCTGGACGCGCGCTGGAAATGAGTTCGTTCATGTCGCGAATATTCGCTACGGATTGCTGCTAAATGAAATCGAAATCTTCACGATGGATGCAAAGGGTCGTTTCGTGCGATTGGTGCAGGCCGGCCAGGCAAGTGCAGCCGATGCAGGTGACTGGGTGTTAAAGGATGTCACGGTGACTTCGATTGCAGGGCATGGGGTGGAGGTGGAGCACCATGAAGAGTTGCGTTGGCCGGCACTGCTGAGCCCTGAGCAAGTCGCCGTCCTGGTATTGCCGCTGGAAGCACTGGCACCGTCCGACCTGTGGCGCTTGATCAATTTCCAGCGTGACAACGGGCTGGATACACACCGTTACCGGGTGGTGTTATGGCAGCAGTTGAGCATTGCAGTTGCCGTGATTGGCATGGCCTTGCTGGCCTTACCCATGCTGCAGGGATCGATTCGCGCCATCCCTGCCAGCCAGCGTGTCGTGATGGGCGGCTTCATAGGTATTGGTTTTTACCTTTTACAGCAGCTTTCCGGTCATGTTGCCAGCCTGCTGAAATGGAATCCGCCGGGCATCATCCTGACGCCTGCCTTGGTCATCCTCGTTGTCTCCGTGTATGCCCAGTTCCTGGACAGCCATAAGAAACGGACAGCGTTACGCAGTTCGGCGGCTAGAGCCTGAAGTTCCAGCGCTGCTCGTTCACCGGGTGAAACCCGGCGGTTCCAGGCGGGCAGCTTTTCAGCTGCATGTGAATGCTCCAGCAAGGGCGTCCATCGTCCATGGTCTGACCAATATCGAACACCCGGTAGGAAGCGCGGTGTACCAGTGAGGCGGAGGTGGTGCAGAATATTCGGGAATCCGCCTCCTTCAGCTCGCGGTTGTAGTGTAAATGGCCGCACCATACCAGGGCCGGCTTAAGGGTTGAAATCATCGCTTTGAGGGCTTTGACTTCTCGCAGTGCTTTACGCCATGCGGTCATGCCCGGCAGCGGAGGATGGTGAATGGCCAGGCAGGGCATGCGCCCTTGCTCTCGCGCTTCGCTGAGCTGTTGAGCAAGGCGCTCCAACTGGTCGGGACCAAGCGCGCCGCGGGCTGAAAACAAAGGCGTCACACAGGCCGAAGATGCCCCAATCAGGCGCAAACTGCCAATGTCCCGAATCAGCGGATAAGCTGAATGGGAGGTATCCGGTTTTCCTGCCGGTGAGGGAGGCAGTAAAAAATCGCAATACCGCCGCAGTGCAGCCCAGGAGTCCCCGGCATAAACATCATGATTTCCAGGTACAAAAAAAATCTGCTGCGCCGGTGCCAGTTCCGCAACCCAGCCGCTCACTTCGCGGATCTCATCTTCAAGGCCGATTTGCACCAGGTCCCCGGTCAGGATGATCTGGTCCGCAGACTCCCTGCGCACAGCCGTGATCAGCTGGTGCAGCGTGTCCCGCAGGTGAATACGCTGTCTGTTTTGTGTCCAGGACAGGTAGCCGGATCGTCGCTTGATGCTCAGTGCTCTAAAGGACTGCCCGGTTAATGTACTCAGGTGCGGGTCGGTAATATGGATAAGACGCATACAGTGCATGCCTTAATATTGTGCCGGTGTTGTTATAATCTCCCGCGCCTGGCCCCGTGCCCGGTAATGGGTGCGCATTTCCCATGTTCCTGACCCAGCGAGCGAACTATAACATGACCCTATCCGCCCTTGTTCTGTCAGAAGCTCCCGCCCGGCTGTGGGGGCTTAGTTCCGTAGAACGTTTGCGCCGGCAGACCCGTGAGGTCGGTGAGGTGAATTGGCTGGGTGACTCCGGAGAACTCCCCGGTGAAGGTGAGGTGCTGTTACTCGTTGGCCGTTTTCTGTTCGAGACACGCACCCTCAAGGGGCTGATGAACAACCCTGGTTCGGTGCTGATAGCGCCGGATGGCACGCCGGCCGCGGCTTTTGCCCCAGCTTCCCGCGCGGAGGAGGTGCTGAAGTTTCTCGTTTCCGGGTCGAAGGTCGTCCCTGCCGGAATGCGGCGGCTGGAACCCGGAGATATCACCGCTTTTAACGTAGCCCTGCGCAGTGCTCGTCCACCTTTGCTGGAACTCATTACGGAGCAGCGCAAGAATGAGCTGGAGAACATGCTCTATGGCAATGCGTACCGTGGTATCACGGACATTGTAACCAAGTTCCTCTTTCCCCGGCCGGCGCGCACGCTGGTTCACTGGTGCGCCCGGCTTGGGCTAACGCCTAACATGGTGACCAGCATCGGATTTCTGCTGGTCCTGCTGGCCTGTTATTTTTTCCGTGAAGGGCACTATGCGGCGGGACTGGCCGCCGGATGGGTCATGACCCTGCTCGATACGGTGGATGGCAAGCTGGCCAGGGTGACCGTTCGATCCAGCCGCTTCGGCCACTTGTATGATCACCTGATAGACCTGCTGCATCCGCCATTCTGGTATGTCTTCTGGGGCAAGTCACTGGTCCCGCCACCCCTCGTGCTTGGTTTGGATCTCGACGCATTGAGCTGGTTGCTGATAATTGCCTACGGACTGGGACGCCTGGTTGAATTGATATTCAACCAGCTGGGAAATTGCACCCTATTTACCTGGAGGCCTTTCGACGCCTGGTTCCGGCTGGTTACAGCGCGACGCAATCCCTGCATGATCCTGCTCACCCTCAGCGTGCTGATTGGCCGGCCGGACTGGGGCTTCCTGGCCGTGGTTGGCTGGACGATGTTGACCACCGGGGTCATGTTCGTGCGTCTCTTGCAAGGCCTGGTGTCCCGGCTCATGCATGGTCCGCTGACGTCATGGCTCGGCGCAGACAACGTGGCCACTGGTCCCCATGCCCGCTCGTTCCGTATTTTTGGTGGTACACGTGGCGCGTTCAAAGCCTGAGAGCGTGCAGCAACTGGTGGCCGGGCAGCTTACCGCTGCCTGCAGTTGGCCGGATGAACAACGGGACGGCCTGCTGGACGCCATACGTGCACGTTATGGCGCAGGAATTTGCGCCATATTGATTTATGGTTCGTACGTGCGCGGCCAGCGTGACACGATGCTGGATTTCTACGTCTTGCTGGATGACTACGGCGCCATGCGTTCGCACTGGCAGGCAATGCTGGCCTGGGTCCTTTCACCCAATGTATACCAGGTGCGATATGGCGAACCGCCAAACGAGGCGCGTGCCAAGTACGCCTTGATGACTATGGGCCGTTTTGAGTACGCCATGGGCCATGACTTTCATTCCTATTTCTGGGCGCGCTTTGCTCAGCCCAGTGGCCTGGTGTACTGCCGGGACGATGCAGCGCGCGACCGGGTAGTGGCTGCGATCAGCCAGGCCGTAGCCACGTTTGTCCGCCGGGTAGTGCCTTGTCTGCCACCTGAGTTCACCGCGGCTAACCTGGTTAGTGCCGGACTGTCATTGACGTACCGCTGTGAATTGCGCTCCGAACCGCCCGCGCATGCGACCCGGTTGTTTGAGCACAACTCCGGGTATTACCAGTCCATGGTTGCGGCGCTTGCTAGCACCAATCCTGGGTTCAGTCATGGCAGTAACGAGGGTTACTTCGTTAACCAATCCAGCCCTGCACGGCGGCAGCGGGCGTCCATGTCATGGGCGCTGCGACGAATGCAGGGCAAGGTGCTGTCAATTCTGCGTGTGCTCAAGGCAGCACTGACTTTTGCGGGTGGCTTCGACTATCTCTTGTGGAAAATTGGCCGCCATTCCCAGACTGTCATCGAACCGACTCCGCGGCAGCGCAAATATCCGCTGTTGTTTGGTTGGCCGCTGCTGTGGCAGTTGTATCGCCGTGGGTCCTTCCGTTGACCACGGTCCAATGAGCCCAGTCCGATGAGTGCGGGCCAGTGCTGAAGCGGGTGCTGACAAACTTTACCCGTGTATTGCGTGGACGCAGCATTGCTGGCATCTGCTCTGTCGCGGCCACCGGTCTCATGGCCAATGCCTTGCCGGTAGAACAGTTCGGGTTGGTCATCCTGCTGCATACCTACATCATGGTGATCAAGGGCTTCGTGAATTTCCGCACCTTCGAGGCCATCGTTCGCTTTGGCATACCCATGCATGACAGTGGGGAAGAAGAAAGACTCAAGAGCCTGCTGCGCTCTACGGTAGTAGTGGATTTCTCGTCCACCCTGGTCGCGACCCTGATTGCCCTGGCTGCAGTGCCATTTGCCACCAGGATGCTGCATTGGGATGCGCAGATGAGCAACTGGGCACTGTGGTACTCGCTGGTCTTGCTCACCACTCCCGTGAACACCAGTAGCGGCTTATTGCGCTTGTATGACCGCTTCGACGTGCTGGGTATCCAGCACACTGTCGGGCCGCTGGTGCGGATGGTGCTGGTTGTGATCGCCTGGACTGTGGATGCGCCGATGTTGGTCTTTGTCGTGGTGTGGGGCCTGGGTTTCTGCATCGGCAATCTGTACATGATTGTTCGTGGTTTTGCCGAGTTAAGCGGCAAATTGCAGACTCCACTGTGGCAAGGTTTCCGCTTGCGTGAATTGACAGAGCAGGACAGCGGTTTCTGGAGGTTCGTCGGCGTGGTGTACTGGCAGACCAACGTGGACCTGATACCCAAACACTTGTCGACTTTGCTCGCAGGCAATCTTCTGGGCCCTGCCGCCGCGGGTTTGTTTCGACTGGCGCGCGAAACATCGTCGATACTGACCCAACCTGCAGTCACCTTGCGCGAGGTGCTGTTTCCCGACCTGACGCGCGCATGGAACGCCCAGGAAACCAGTTTCAGCGAACTGGCCTTCAAGACTGCACTGATCGCCGGCGGCGCCGGCCTGATGTGCGCAGCGTTCGCGTACGTCGCCGGTACGCCGATACTGGCGCTGGTGGGAGCGGACTACGTGCCGGCCAAGCCCCTCATGGTGCTGCTGCTGGTTGCGGCTTCATTCGATTTGGCCAGCGCATCGCTGCGCGCTGCGGCCTATGCCATGGGTCACGCCTCCCGGTTGCTGCATATCAGCCTGCTGGGCATAGTCGTATACGTGGCATTGTTCTATCTGTTCACCAACTATTTTGACCTGATTGGCCCGGGCCTGGCATCGATCTGTGCCATGCTGCTGACCTTGGGTTTGAATATCAGGCTGGTGAGGGGATTGCGCTGAAGGAAATTTGCAGGAGTTTTAGTCCTTGCGCAACTGCTGGAACGCCTTGAGGATGGCCTCCATCTGCTCCGTGGTGTGCGCGGCGCTGACGCTGCAACGCAGGTAACTGGAGCTGTCCGGCGAAGCCGGTGGAATCATCAGGTTGACGTAAATTCCCAGTTCCAGCAATCGGTTCCAGCACTGCAAGGCTTCTTCTTTCTCGCCGATTCGAACCGCCACTACCGGGCTGACCTCCGGGCCTGTGGTGAAACCAATGGACTGCAATCCCTGGTACAGCTGGCGGGCATTGCGCCAGAGGGTTTGACGCAATTCCGGTCTCGCCCTCAACTGCCGCAGGGCTTCGCGCGTGGTGGCGATGATGGATGGACTGGAGGAGGCGGTGAAGATGAACGGCCGTGACACGTAGCGGAACAGTTTCAGCTCGGCGTGTGGGCTGACGCAGAATCCGCCCATTGCACCCAGGCTTTTGCTGAACGTGCCTACCACGAAATCTACGCGATCGAGCACACCCTCAACTTCGGCAACGCCACGACCCTGATCACCGTAGACACCGAGCGAGTGCGCTTCATCCACTAACAGTTTTGCACCAAAGCGTTCTGCGATATCAACGATTTGTCCCAGGGGCGCACAATCACCCAGCACGCTGTACAGTCCTTCGGTCACGATCAGGCAGTTTTCTGCCCGCTCGCCAAGGCGCTGCAAGCGTTTTTCCAGGCTCACGACATCATTGTGTTTGAAGCGAAATATTTCGGCACCGCTCATGCGGCAGCCGTCATAGAGACTGGCATGTGCGTCCGCGTCCAGCAATACGGCATCACCGGGCGTCAACAAGGCTGCCAGGGTCCCGAGGTTGGCTGCATAGCCGGTGGAAAACACCATGCAATAGGGCATCTCGTAAAAATCCGCTAATTCCTGCTCCAATGCAGCATGGGTTGCATAGCTGCCGTTTGCCATGCGTGACCCGGTAGTCCCACTGCCCTGGGCTGCCAGTGCGTTCCGGCCGGCGGCCACGCACGCGGGGTCAAAAGTAAGTCCGAGGTAGTTATTGGTGCCCGCCAGGATCGTGTGACGGCCCTCAACGATGCCTTCAGTGGCGGAAATGATGGTGTCGATCACGACCTGCGTCGGATCATGGGAACTTGTGTTCAGTCCCGCACGAATAGCGGCTACCGCTGCAAATTTGTCCAACAGGGCCATGCAAGCTCCCGCGTCAGGCCTTTACCCGGCTCGCAACTACGGTGGCCAGGTCAGAAACAGTATGAACATCCGACAAGCTGTTCATGTCAACGGCGATATCAAGAGCATCTTCGATTTCCATCAGAAACTCCATGACCTGGAATGAATCCAGCGTCAAATCAGAAGTAAGATTGGTGGCGCCGGTGATTTCGGTCCGGGCTTGCGGGTCTGCTTCCCAACGGGGTGCCAGGTAAGAAACCAGCAAGGCAATGATCTGCTGTTCGATACTGTCCTTGGTGCTGTTCAAGAGTGCTCCATCATTTTCAGGTTTTCAAGTCACGGTCTTCAAGGCTAAGGCGGATCCCGCTGGGCAATTGGGTGCGTGGCGTCCAGCCCGTTGCCTGCACGAAGGCGGTATTGTCACACAACCAGTCAGTCTGAGTCAGTTCCCGCACTTTGCCAGGAGTAAACATGGGGGCAAAGCCCGCTACCCTGGAGACCAGCCAGTTGACCCGCGCCGCTCCTGCCAGCACGAAATAGGGTATGCCCAGGCTGTGGTAGCTGGTGCAACCGGCGGCGTGCGCGATGCCTGGCCAATCGTAGCCCCCTTGACGTCCGTCATCGATAGAGAATGTCATGTTGCTGCACTGCTGCCAGGCGCCCAGCCAGGCCAGCACGGCGCTGGCAAGGTCATCCACGTACAGCAGCGATAGTTGTTGTGGTTTGCCGCCGGGGACGAATACCAGGCCGCGACGAACCATCTTGAGGACGGGCCGCATTTCAGTATCGCCCGGACCGTACACCGCAGGTGGGCGCAATATGGTCCATGGTGAAACATCGTGCTCACGCAGCACCTGCTCACCCAGGAATTTGCTGCGGGCGTAGTGTGAGAGTTGTGGCCGGCCGGCCGCCAGGGAACTGATCAAAAGCAGCGGGGACTGCGACTTAACCGCAGCCTGGGCTTGCAGGATTGCGCTTACCCCGGCGACGTTTGCGGGCAGAAAATCATCCAGCGACCTGCCGCGTACACTGCCGGCACAATAGACTATGGCCCTGGCGCCCTCGGCCGCGCGGCGCAATCCCACGGCGTCGGACAGGCTGCAGTTCTGCACCTCGCAACGCGGGTCCAGGTGCCGGGCGTGTTTGGAACCCGGACGCAAAAGGATTCGGAGCGGGAATCCCGCAGCGAGGAGTGAAGACTGGATGCGCCTGCCAATGAACCCGGTAGCTCCGGTCAACAGCACAGGCGCAGTGCTTATGCCTGGCGGGAGTGGGGACTCGATGGATATAACTTCAGCAACGACATGGGCGTGCGCCCTGGTCAGGCGATCCTGCGGTTGCCGATCCCCGGTGTCAGGCGAGCCTGCCCGCTTTCGGCCAGGCGTTCAAAGTAGCCGGCGCGGGATTGGGAGCGGGACAACTTGCCTGATGAAGTGCGTGGCAGCGTGCCTGGCTTGACCAGGTCTATCAATACATTGATGCCGAAGTTCTCATGCATCAGAGCCCAGATGGAGTGGATCAGCTCATCACGGCTTTCGGCGTCACGGTCGCGGGTTTCAACTACCAGCACGGCCTGGTCTTCACCGTCATCTTGCGGTACTGCGAAAGCGGCAACACCGCCGAGGCGAACTTCATCCAGTTTCTCAGCTACACTTTCCATATCGTGTGGCCAGATATTGCGGCCTTTGATAATAATCACGTCTTTGCTGCGAGCGGTGATGACCAGGTGCTGGCCAACGCGGTAGCCAATGTCCCCGGTATCCAGCCAGCCGTCATCAGACAATACGGCAGCGGTCGATTCTGCATCGTGGAAGTATCCGGACATGACGCTGGGACCCTTGAGGAATATTTCCCCGCAGACCCGGTCCGCAAGTGCATTCCCCTGCGCGTCGCGGACACTGATTTCAAATCCAGGCATAACGGCGCCGCAATCCACGTAACCGGCAGCATTTTCGTGGCTGGCTGCAACAGACTGCGCCGCGCCCGTCGTTGTCATAAGTTCAGAGTCGACATAATCGACCTGTAAACCAGAGTCCAGGGGCGCAAAGCTGACTGCCAATACGGTTTCTGCCATGCCGTAACAGGCCGTGAACGCCTTGGCATTGAACCCGCAAGGGGCCAGGTTCTGGGCAAAAGCCCGCAGGGGCTCGGGTTTGATCTGCTCTGCGCCTACGCAGGCTGCCCGCCAGGTGCTGAGGTCATAGCGTTCGTAATCCGAAGGCCTGAGCCTGCGGGCACACAGCGCGTAGCCAAATGTCGGGCTGGAAGAAATCGTAGCCCGGTTGTCTGAAATCAGTTTCAGCCATAACCTCGGGCGCATGGCGAAGGTACGGGACGCAAGATAGTCAGCCGAAAGCTGGCAACTCAGGGGCACCAGGATGAACCCGATCATGCCCATATCGTGGTAGAACGGCAGCCACGAAACGAAACGATCATTGCGGGTAAGCTTCAGTCCGTGTGCGGCGATCTCGCTCAGGTTGTTCAGAACTGTGGTTTGGCTGATCTCAACACCGCGTGGAAAACGTGTGCTGCCGGATGTGTACTGCAGGTAGGCAATATCATCACCACTGGAAGGCACCAGTTCTGCATCGGACTCGGGCAACAGATCAAAGTCTGCAGGCGTGCCGCTCATGACGAGCTTTAGCGACCGGGCAACTTCTGCGAGAAAACCGGCATGGGACTCAGGAGCCACGGCAATTGTTGCACCGCAGCTTTCCAGCATGCGTCGAATCTGCCCTACATAGGCTTTGTGCGCGCCCAGTTGAATGCCCGCGGGCACCGCAACGGGTACCAGCCCGGCAAACTGGCAGGCAAAGAAAAACCGGTGGAACATGGGGTCGGTCTCGGCCACGATGCCGACGCGTGATCCCCGGGGACATCCGAGCCCGGCCAGGCGCCGGGCCAGAGTTTGTGCATCCGCCAGCAACTGCCGGTAACTCAGCACCGTTTCAAGCTGGCCGCTGTGATCATAAAAATTGAAACCGCTGGTGCCCCGAGCAGCATAAGCCAAAGCATCAGCCAGGCCGGTAAATCCGTCACTCTTGAGCGCCAAATCACAGTTCACAGATGTTGGCTGCAGATGGTTTGCAGGTGTGTTCGTGGCTTGCAATTGCTCTACCCCGGAGTTTTCATTCATCGTGAATGCAGCCTTTTGCGTTCTTAACCATCGGTGTTGGTGCCTTAGAAGTCATTTTTGTTTCACCGATGCTGCGCCTGAGCTCATGACTAAATGGTTCGTCCCAGGAAACTGTGAATCGGGTAAAACCCCAATACAAGCAAAAGGATAGCCAAGCGAACCTGCTGCCTGACCAGCCCTGACACACTCCTGACGAACACCTAACAGTTTACCATTCAAGATTATTTAGTTCTTTCCGACCGTTAAATCCTGAAACTACTATGAATTCTTGAAACATTATAACGATTCATTTTAACCGGTGGTAAAGGATTTGTTAAGCAATAAGTGCAGTTTATCATTTGTTTGACCTTAGTCATCTACTTTGGGCAGATAAGCATTTAAATCGAAAAATCAAACAATTCAACAAAAAGTGCTACAGCTTACCACTGGCTTTTCTCACAACCAACTGTCCGTGCACGTTTTCACGCCGGGTTCTTACCCCTCAGTTTCGCCAGCACCAGGTAGACAGGCACGGATGCCCCCGTCATAAGGAGGGCGCTAAGGGCGCTGGTCGGCGCAGTATAAGCCATGAAGCCGGTAATCAGCGTCCATCCGGTAATGCATAGAACCGTGGTGTAAGGGTGTCCCCAGGCGCGATAAGGCCTTTCAGTTTCGGGCTCTTTGCGGCGCAGGATGAAAACACCGAACATCACAGCTACGTAAAGAACAATATAAAACATGGCCGAAAGGTTGAGCAGGTACTCGAAACCGCCCGCCAGGATCAGTGCCACAGCGACCATCCAGGTTAGCAGGACGGCGAAGATGGGGTTGCCACGCTTGTTCACCCGCTTGGCTTTGCCAAGGCCAAAACCATCCATTGAAAGCGCATACAGTGTTCGCGGCGCCGTCATGTAATTGCCGTTTTGATGCGCCATGAGAATGAATACTGCCGCGACCAGGACAAAGGTTCCGGTGCCAGCGCCCCAGGTAATGTCCAGTGCATGGGCCAGCGCGAGTTCCTGCCCGGCCAGTTGATTGAGCGGCACAGTGAACGCCAGCACCGCGTTCAAACCAATGTACAGCACGAGGATGATCAGGACAGCGCGAACGCAGGACCTGGCTACCGCGCCGCCCCCGCCTTTGATTTCCCCACCAAAATAGGCCGCTGAAAGCCAACCATCATAGGTAAACACGATGGCAGCCAGGACCAGTCCGTACTCCTTTAAACCAGGTTGGGGCGAACCCAGTGCGACCTGGCTTGAGACAAGCACAGGGTCGGCCAGCAGCAGGGCCAGTGTGATGCTGACCAGGATAACGCTCATGATGGCCGCCGCAACCTGCTGGATGTTGGCGGCCAACACCACCCCCCTGATTTGCAGGGCGGCAAAGCAGGAGGTAATTGCCACCGCCAGTGGCTTGTTCCAGGACTGCAAAGCGGGAATAAGCAGGACCAGGTATTCCGCCAGCACTGTGGATTTTATGGCAATGGTTGCCGGAAAGCTGATCCAGTCAATCCAGCCCATGAGAAAACCGGGATAGGGCCCCAGGCCCCGCCGCACCAGAACATAATAGCCACCCGAGCGGGGTGTGATTCCCACCAGTTCCGCCGCGACGCCGATGTTCATCAATACGAACAGGCCCACCACTACCCACAGGCCAAGGTAAACCACCGGGTTGGAAAATACCGCGGCAATTTCACCCGGTACGCGCAAGATGCCCATGCCAATAACCGTGCCGACACTGGCGGCGATGGCAAATCCGCCACCGAGGACGCGACTGAGTTGCGAGTTGCCTGCATCTTTGGCGCCAATTTTTTCCCCGGAGCTGGCTCCGGCAACTGCTTCGCTGGTGTTGCTCATGCCTTGAAGTCTAAGGTCAATTGAATGCCGGCTGCCCGCTGAGGGCATACACGGGGTGTTCTGCTGCGGGGTGGTAGTACACTTCCATTTGCTTCACCAGGGCAGCCAGTGCCTTCTCTCGATTTTCCGGGTTGGGATGTGTGCTCAGGAACTGCGGCGGATTTGACTTCGACAAGCCGTTCATTTTCCTCCACAAGGTCACAGCGGCTTCGGGGTTGTAGCCAGCCTTTGCTGCCAGCTCAATGCCTATGCGATCAGCTTCCGCTTCCGCTGCGCGGCTGTTGGGCAGGGTCACGGCAACTGCAGCGGCTGCTGCCCCAGTGAGCGCAACCCCTTTGCTATCGGTTGCGATACCAACCGCCAGAACGCCCAGGCTGCTGGCCATGGCTACTGACATTTTCTCCGCAGTGTGATTGGCCAGGGCATGGCTGATTTCATGGCCCATGACCTGGGCCAGTTCATCGTCGGTCGGCTTGATCTGATCGATCAGGCCCGTATAAATTGCCATGCGCCCGCCGGCCATGCACCAGGCGTTGACGGTCTTGGGATCATCAATGACCGCCACGCTCCAAATCCACTTGGCGGTCGCTGGACGCATGATGATGGCCTGGCTGACCAGGCGTCCCGTAATGGTGTCAATGCGCTTGATCAGTGCAGCATCGGTCGAAAGTTTGCCATCTTTCCTGAGTTGCCCCACCTGTTGCACATAGGCCTGGGACGAGGACTGGATCGCACTGTCTTCCGATACCAGCATGAGTTGTTTGCGGCC
>CAWARM010000001.1:0-47380 GCA_963784425.1 uncultured Gammaproteobacteria bacterium | reverse complement strand
GGTATGCGGCGTGATGGACTGGGTGCGGTCGACATCTTTTTCTTTCCTGATGCCTTCGGGGGTCAGCTCAAAGGCCCAGGCGAAAACCATGCCCAGTGGGAAGCCGATACCCAACAGTAGCAGGATGCCTTTGAACAACCAGTCTGGTGCACCGATGTTGTCGATCACGACATCCGGGACTTGCACGACCAGCCAGGAGGTCACCGCGCAGGCGATGCCTGCACGAATGACATTCCGACGTTTCAGTTCCTGGAAAAACGACATGCCGTTCCCGATGAGCCTGGCTGGCCGCTAACGTACGCAATATCGCCCGACCACGCCAGCGGCGCTCTATGCATCCCGGCCTCCAAACCGGGATCACGTTGTTCCGGGTACTTAAATGTGATCAGATTCAACGGCGATGCGGCTGAAGGCCCGATATGAATAGCTATGCCTCAACATGGTGACTGACTCCGATCTCCCGTTTGGCTCCCGCCTTATACTGGGGCTGGCCAGAATTTTGCTCACAGTGCGTCATCCTCTGCTGGTAGCGCGGTTCGTCAGGAAGCTCGGCTATCTTCCAAATCCGGCAGCACCGGTGAGCTACCATGAAAAAATACTCTGGCGGAAAATCATCGACCATAATCCGCTTTTTGTACTACTGACCGACAAGCTCGCTGCCAAGGAGCGAGTTCACATGCTCGTTCCTGAATTGCGACTTCCCGAGACTCTCTGGATTGGCCAGGACGCCAGGGAAATTCCCATCCGCCTCTTGCAGAGTGCGGCCGTGGTAAAGGTTAACTTCGGCTGCAACATGAACCTGTTCGTCTCAAACGGTCAGCCTGATGTTGCCGGGATAGAGTGTCAAACCAAGCAGTGGCTGGCCAAGCGGCACAGTCGCCGCCATGGCGAATGGGCCTATTCGCTGGTCCAACCAACGCTGTTCGTCGAAGAAAAGCTCACTCTTGGCGGACACTTGCTGCCCACTGACATAAAGGTGCACGTTTGCGAGGGCCAGGTCTGTCATGTCTGGGTCGAAGACCGCATTGCAAAGCTCTCTCTGCTGCTCGACTGCAACGGGGCTCCTCTGGAGGGGAGGGATTCGGAATACCCTGGCGAGGACCAGGCATTTCCGGCAAATGCCCGGCTTACCGAGTATGTTCGCGAAGCTGCCGCAATGGCAATCAGGGTTTGCGGTGAGCTCGACTATGTTCGGGTCGATTTCCTTGTTACTGAACGCGGCCTTTATGGCGGGGAGGTCACTGTCTACTCGACCTCCGGCTATGGAACATGGTCAAACCCGGTGATTGCACAGAACTTCGAGCGATTGTGGGACATTCGGAAGTCGCACTACCTGCGCAAACAGCATCGCGGACCAGCCCGAATTTATGCCCAGGCTCTGTGCGTTAAAACAACGATTGAGCGCAACGCGAGGCATTGATTCCGCAACTGTCACGAGCTGGTCAGGAGGTGCTCCTGGAGAAATCGAGACTACCGTACCACCAGACGAACGAGCCGGCGACCAGTAGCACGAACAGTTGCACCGAGTCGATAATGGGGCCTTGCCGGGTACACTCCCAGAAAGCCCGCAGCCGTTCCCGCTGGCTGAGCGGGCGCACCTTGGTAATGTTGCGGTATGCACTGCGGCTGCGCGCATAGGTTGCAATCTTGCGGTAGTACGTTGCGATCGACTCCATCTCGGCGTGCTGCACTACCATGTCCGGGCAGTATGCGACTGCGCTGCAGGACAGGGCATCCACTACGGCACGTACGAAAATCGTATCCGATCCGCGCGCCCGATGCATGAATGGACCAAACCTTTCCATTGCCGCCCGGCGCACAGCCATATTGTTGGTGTGTCCAAAGTAAACCAGTGGATCGTTCGATGCGCAAACCAGCTCGACCTTCTTGTTCTCGTATGCCGAAACCAGCCTCATGAACTTCGTGGAGTCCGGGGGAACGCGCGGACCGAGCAGCACCTGTGCCTCGCTATTCCGAAAGGCCGTGTCGATCGCTCCCAGCCAATTCGGCTTTGGGAAACAATCTGAATCGGAAAACGCCAGAATCTCGCCACTTGCCTGACTCACCCCCCGATTGCGTGCCGCGTAGGAGCCCCTCTCCGGCTCCTGAAACACCCGGATTTCCGGATGACATCGCAGGATAGCTGCGCTGTCATCTCTCGAACCATTGTCCACAAAGATCAACTCGTAGCCGGCTCGCGGGAAGTCCTGGGCCTGCAAGGCCCCGATCACCCGTTCGAGATAGGCAGCGGTGTTGTAGACCGGCACAATGACAGAAATCATGTCCGCATTATAGGTATCAGGCAGCGTGAAGGTGTACCCCGCGGCGCGGAAGCGTGCCCCCGTGCGCTCGCAATGAAACTCGAAGCAATGAAAATCGTTTGAACCAGAAGCAGCGGATGTATGATTGAATCGCTGGCAAAGGACCGGAAATGGGATTATTAAAAAGTACACAAAAACGTCTGAATCGGTTTCTCAATGTCCAATTTGATCGAGGCACCGGCTTTTACAAGTACAGCCGTTATGGAAAAAGTATCTACATTCGTCACCCTCGTCATTTTTTGCCGGAATCACAAAACTCCTGGTTGTGTGAATCCATTTTTTTTAAGCACTATCTTCCTGAGAATGGAGATGTGGTGGTGGATTTGGGAGCAGGCTATGGGGAGGAGGCGGTATGGTTGAGTCAACACGCCCCCGAGGTCAAATATTATGGTATGGAAACTCAGCCGGTAATTTTTGAATGTTTATCCAATACCTATCAAGGCCTGGGAAAAAGCTTTTTCGCCTTTCCCTATGCCATAACAGATGCCAAAGAGTTCAAAACACAGAGCCAATTTTCATATGCCTCTTCGAGCCAACAGCGCGAAGGCTATATTTATGTCCCTACGCTCACCTGGAAAGAGTTTTGTGAAAATTACAAGATCACAAAAATGGATCTTTTAAAGATGAACATTGAAGGTGCAGAGAAAGAATTCATCAACTCTGTTCACAACTTTCCTGCAATTCAGCGAGTGGTTGTCTCATGCCATGATTTCAGAGCCAATCGTGGCGACGGCGAACACTTCCGCACGAAAAAATTTGTGGTGGAAAAGCTTCAGCAGAATGGCTATCAAATCAAGACGTTTTCCTACGGAAAAGGCTGGAGCGAAGACTGGATCTATGCCGAGAGAAAAGGGCTCTGACCCCTTTTCACAGGTGTTGTGTTCACAACAGCCCCGCCGGACTACAATCAGGCGATCAGATCAGGCAACATGCAAATTTCTTCAGACTGAAGCCACAGGCAAGGAGGGTCAGAAGGATGACAGAGCCCAACACAGTTCAGATCACGGCAGCGGGTACACTCGATAGCCGCCTGCAGCACCTCGTGGCGGAAGCCCAGCGGCGAGCCCCTTTGGATGCAGCGCAAATACTGCAGCCGGAAACCGATGAAACGGTGGGGGCAGTCCTGCAGCATTTGCACCACGCCCAGGCCTACCGCATTCTGCTGCGCTTCCCCAGCGAAAGGCGCGAGTCCATTGCCCGGTATGCCGGTGAACATGTCGGCGATTCCTGGGAAGATACCCAGAAATACCCCGAGGACAGTGTTGGGCGGCTGATGGAGCCAGCGGTGTCCGTGTTTACGCCGGAAATTACCGTCGCTCACGCTGTTGAAATGGTTCGCGCATGGACGCACGATACACTGATCACCTATGGCTACATCATCGACCCGCAGGAGCGTTTGCTGGGGGTCGTCGCCATGCGTGATCTGCTGCTGGCCGAACCGGATGCCCAGCTCAAGGACGTGATGCTGCTCGAGCCATTTACGCTACGCCCTGACGAGGATGTCGGCGAGGCCATGAAAGAAGTGGTGTACCGCCATTACCCCTTGTACCCGGTGTGTGATGCTGAACGGCATTTGCTTGGCGTGGTACAGGGTTTCATGCTGTTCGAACACCAGCAGTTCGAGATCAGTGCACAGTTCGGCAGCATGGTGGGTGTCGATAAAGAGGAGCACGCCAGGACCGACTGGCTCCCTGCATTGCGCATGCGCCACCCGTGGCTGCAGGTCAACCTGCTCACCGCGTTCCTCGCGGCCTTCGTCGTTAGCCTGTTCGACGAGACCATCTCCCAATTGGTGGTGCTGGCCGCGTTCCTGCCCGTGCTCGCGGGGCAATCCGGCAATACCGGTTGCCAGGCGCTGGCGGTCACCATTCGCGGCATCACGCTGAACGAATTCAAGCCGGAACTGGTGCGCCACGTGGTCATCAAGGAAACCTTGCTGGGCCTGGCCAATGGGGCCCTGGTCGGCATCGTTGCCGGTCTGGCGATGATGGGCTATGCGACGCATGCCCACGCTGAGCAACCCATGGTGCTTGGCCTGGTGGTGTTTCTTGCCATGACCGGCGCCTGCCTGGTCAGCGGCATCACCGGTGTGATGATTCCGCTGACCTTGAGGCGTCTGGGTGCTGACCCCGCGGTGGCGTCGAGCATATTCCTGACCACTGCCACTGACGTGGTCAGCATGGGCATGTTCCTGTGGCTGGCGAATGTGCTGGTGCTTTAAGCGTGTAAAATGCGGAATCGCTGAATTGCAGGGGCCTGAGAGCACACCACGGCATGTCATTGTTCCAGGAATTGAAGCGTCGCAATGTGTTCCGCGTGGGCATCGTCTATCTCGGCGCCTCCTGGCTGTTGCTGCAGGTGACCGATCTCCTGGTTCCCATCCTCAATTTGCCGGAAACGGCGAAAAAGCTCGTATTCCTGCTGCTGTTGATTGGTTTCATTCCGGCTCTGATCGGCGCCTGGGCATTTGAACTCACCCCCGAAGGCATCAAGCGCGAAAGGGAGGTGGATCGCAATCAGTCCATTACCAGCCGGACCGGCCGCAAGCTGGATTTTGCCATCATTGTCATCCTGGTTATGGCCCTGGGTATTTCGCCTGGGACAAATTCACCACACCCGCGGTCGATTCGGAAAAGGGGTCAGAGCCCTTTTCTCCGGCCACATCGGAGGCGAAGCGGGTGTCAGAAGCAAAGGGCTCTGACCCCTTTTCCGCCGAAAAATCCATCGCCGTCCTGCCCTTCGTGAACATGAGCTCGGACCCCGAGCAGGAATACTTCTCCGACGGCCTGGCGGAAGAACTGCTCAACCGCTTGGCGCAACGGAATGACCTGCGCGTGGCTGCGCGCACTTCGGCATTCCAGTTCAAGGGCAAGAACCTGGATGTCAGTGAGATCGGCAAGCAGTTGAATGTAGAGCATGTGCTGGAAGGCAGCGTGCGGAAGTCCGGTAATCGCTTGCGCATAACGGCCCAGCTCATTAATGTCAAAGACGGTTTTCATTTGTGGTCGGAAACCTACGAGCGCGAGTTGACTGACATATTTGCCATCCAGGATGAGATTTCGGCGGCGATCGCAGGCGCCCTTGAATTGCAGCTCGGCACCGCAGGCGGTCGAGCAGCCGGCGCAGCTCACGTCCAACCTTGAAGCCTACAACCTCTACCTGCAGGCCCGTTTCCTTTTTGCCGGGCGCACCGAGGAGAGCATGCTGCAGGCCATAGAACTGTTCCAACAGGCAGTGGCTCTTGACCCGAAGTTCTCGAAGGCATGGTCTGGACTGGCGGTCACCTACTCCCTGATGCCGGTTTATGGCGACACCATCTCCGCTACAGAGGGTAGTGAAAAGACCCTGCAATACGCCATCACTGCTATAGCATTGGATGCCAGAAATGCGGAGGCATGGGTGGCGCGCGGCAGGGTGGAAGGCACCACCCAGTGGAACTGGGCGGCATCTGCAGCCAGTTTTGAGCGTGCTTTTGCACTGGCGCCAAACGATGGTGTTGTGGTGAACATGTTAGGCGATTCCTTGACATGGGTCGGGAATTTCGTCAGGTCTGAGCAGATCGAACGCCGGGCGATTGAGCTGGATCCGCTCGCTGCATTTAATCACGGTGACCTCGGCGTGGTACTGCTGATTCTGAACCGGAACGAAGAGGCCCTTGAGTATGGGCACACCTCGGTCAAGCTGGCGCCAGACAGGGCCAATCGAATGGATGTGCTGATCTCTGCCCTGATACGACTGGGTGATTTCTCCGAGGCACGTAAACAGATTGAACTGGCCGAGAACCTGCCGTATCCCGATCCGGAGCTGGTGTCGACCTGGTGGTGTCAGTACTACTTCGAACAAAATGACGTTGTGAACCTGCGCCGGGTATTGGCAGAGCGCGCAGAGCTGAGCAAGCAGGGCGCTACTTATATGCTGCATACCACCACGGCCTTCTACAGCCTGTGGCTGGATGGTGTCGATGCCGCCATGCCCTGGCTGGAAAAAGCCTGGCAGCAGCGCGAATACCTGCTGACCTGGCCCCTGCTGGTTTACCTTCCGGAGCGAATTTCCACCGATCCGAAGTGGCTGGAGTTCTGGAACCGGCCGGGCCTGAAGGAATTGATGGACATTCGCCGCGCCAACGGTCCTTATGAACACATTGGCTACTGGAAGGAGCGGCCGCAATGAGCCTGTTCGAAGAACTCAAACGGCGCAATGTATTCAGGGTAGCTATTGCCTATGCCGTAGTATCGTGGTTGCTGCTGCAAGTGATTACCACCGTGGTGCCCATCCTCCACCTGCCGGAATGGGTGGCAAAACTGACGCTGGTCGTGCTGGCGCTGGGCTTCATTCCCACCCTGATATTCGCCTGGGCGTTTGAGTTGACGCCGGAAGGAGTGAAGAAAGAAAGCGAGGTCGACCGCCGGCAATCCATCCGGCCACAGACCGGGCGCAAGCTGGACCGCATCATCATTGCCTTCCTGGTGCTCGCCCTGGGGTATTTCGCCTGGGACAAGTTTAGTGAAAGGGGGTCAGAGAACCATTTTTCCGTGATAGCCGAACAGAGCGCAACAGCTGAATCAGAAAATGGTTCTCTGACCCCAGCAGAAAAATCCATCGCCGTCCTCCCCTTCGTCAACATGTCCTCCGACCCCGAGCAGGAATACTTCTCCGATGGCATCACTGAGGAAATCCTCAACCGCCTCGCCAGTGTACGTGGCTTGCAGGTAGCGGCGCGGACTTCGGCATTTTCCTTCAAGGGCCACAACCAGGACGTGCGCGAGATTGCGCAATTGCTGGGAGTGGGCAATATCCTCGAAGGCAGTGTGCGCAAAGCAGATGGCCAGGTGCGCATCACCGCCCAACTGATCCGCGCCAGCGATGGCTTCCACCTCTGGTCTGAATCCTACGACCGCAAGCTGGAAAACATCTTTGCCATCCAGGACGACATTGCCAGCCAGATCGCCGCAGCCCTGGAGATTTCGCTGGGGATTTCTGCGCAGCCATCAGACCAGCCGGCCAAACAGGTGAACCCGGAAGTCTATGACCTGTATTTGCGCGCCCGGGCGCTGCACCGGCAGCGCGGGGAAGGTGTGTTGCAGGCCATTGAACTGTTCCAGCAGGCGCTGGCCATCGATCCGGAATTTGCACCGGCCTGGGCCGGCCTCTCGCACAGCTATATCGTCGTACCCAATTTCGTATCCACTGACGATTGGCACCGTCTTGGCGATGTCCTTGAGGAAAGCCAGGCAGCAGCGCAAAAAGCACTGGAATTGGATCCGAACCTGCCCACCGCCCTGCATGCCATGGGTAACAATATGTCGTTCAGGTTTGAGTGGGCGAAGGCACAGGACTACTACGAGCGGGCTCTGCAGCTGGACCCTGATTCGGCTGACATCATGGAGGACTACGCTACCCTGCTGCTGGACAGCGGGCAGCTCGATGAAGCCAGTAGCGTCGTCGAACGCATGCTGAGCCTGGACCCCCTGGTCCCGGTCTTCTTGCAGAAATCAATTCTCCTGTATGACCTGCAGGGCGAAAATGCATTGCGCGACCAGGCCACCCAACGGGCGCTGGAGATCAACCCGGATCTGGGGTTTGTCCAGCTGTGGAAGCTGCTTGGCCTGTTGCAAAACCATCAATACGACGAGGCACGCGCCTATGCCGGTAACATGAACCCGGTGAACATTGATCAGCAAGCCGGGCAAGATCTCGTTGACTGGATGCAACACCCGCAACAGGAACCTGGCCCGGGGGTGTTGCGGGCTCTAAGCTATGTCAGTTTTCCGGCAATGTTGGCTGATCGTTACGACGTTTGGATTAATGCAGTCGAGGCCAATGGCGCGCAATGGCCCGAGTGGTACACGGATGGCCTGGACGAACTTCTGGCTCCGACTGCGTCGCCCGAAATCATGCACCGCTTCCGCGCCGACCCGCGTACCAAGGCACTGCTGATGCAACTGAACCTGCCCGAATACTGGCGCAAAGTCGGCTGGCCAGATATGTGCCAACCCATTGGCGAGGACGATTTTGAATGTAATTGACGTCGTTTTGTACTCTTGCGGAGAATAAACCGACTAATCTCCGCACAAAATGCGGAGAACAGGCCTACTGCAACGAACCGTATGGAATTTTCCGCATCGTCTTTAGCTGTAGGGAATAAGCCAATGCCCGGCCTGCTCAAATTTGCAGTTGTGTTCGCACTGGCAGCCAGCATCGCCCACGCCGCCGCCCCGCTGCAGGTGGATGTGGCCGAAGGGCCCACGGCTGGGGCCATCAACAGTCAACTAACCAGCGCTGCGGAAAACGGCTTTGGTGGTGCAGTGATTGTCGAACTGGACGGCAAAACTGTTTTGCAGGCCGGTTATGGCTACGCCGATCGCGAGCGGAAAATACCCTTCAGTGCCGACACCACCGCCCAGATCGGCTCCATCACCAAGGCCTTCACTGCGCTGGCCGTGAGTCAACTGGCGGCCGAGGGTAAACTTGACCTCGATGTGCCGGTGAAAACCTACCTGCCCGATGCGGCAGAGCCCGCGGCCTCGGCCACCCTCAACCAGCTGATGACCCACACGGCGGGGCTGGCCGACTACTGTGGTGACGATTTTGACAAACGCACAAAACATGAGCTACTGACGGTGTGCATGGCCATGCCCCTGGACCATGCTGCCGGGCCTTCGGTGTATTCCAATATGGGCCTGAGCATTGCTGCAGCCGTGGTGGAACAGGTATCCGGGCAAGCCTGGGAAGATTATCTGCGCGGCCACATCTGGCAGCCGTTTGGAATGACTCATGCCGGCTGGACCTTCACCACGGAACCGCCGGGCGGACTGGCGGCTGGCTATCTCGGCGACATCTCCCAGGGCGTTATTTCTGACCGCATCGCCGCGCTGGGTGGTGCAGACTGGAACCTCAAGGGCAACGGCGGCTTGCAAGTATCCGCTGCCGGCATGCAGCGTTTCTATCACGGCCTCATGAGTCAGCCGGAAGCCGTTCGTGCGCTGATGCTCGCCCCTCACGCTCAAAGTGGGGATGAGGGCGTGATGGAAGGCTATGGATTGTTTTTCCGGCTGGATGAAAGTGGTCAGGTCTATCGCATCGGCCATAGCGGCTCAGATGGTGTGTTCTTTTCCTATTTCTGTTTTTACCCACAGCACAAAGCTTTCTTCTATTTCGTCGGCAACAATGGCGAAAAACCGGTGGTCGATCAGCTCAAGGCCGTACTGAAAATGCTCGAGGATGCGCGGCCCAAAATGGGGTCAGAGTAAAGTGCCAGAGTAGTTACTCTGGCACTTTACTCTGACCCCATCACTTGCTGGCCGAAAAGCGCTTCGTGACGGGCGGTGATCCGTTCCCACAGGCCGGCAACTTCAGGAACATCGAGACCAAACCGCAAGCGCAAGGATTCAAGCAACTCCTGGGGAGAGTCGATTTGCCACTCGCGCTTTCCCCCGGGCGTAACCTGCTTGGCCACTCGTCCGACCTGGATGTCGTAGCCGTGCGGTGCGAACCTTTGACAGGTCAGGCTCTGGACAAAAGGCGAATCCTCCGAACAGCTTAACCAGGCGCATTTTTCTGCAAACAGGCTCTCGTCCGCCGGGCCATGACGGAAATCGTAGGAATCAGCAGCGCCGCCTGCATGGTTGTGAAATCGCCAGCAATCACCCAACCGCTCCAGTGAATATGAAAAACCGCGCTGCTCGAACTGATGCGGTCGCAAAGGCACCGGCTCAAACGCCCCATCCCCGAAGCCTACGTCGGCAATCCACGGTTCATCCAACTGCACGCACAACACCAGGTGGTTGCCAAACGCAGCATCCCCTCGTTCTGCGCGCCGCACGCCGCCGGTCATACGCATCACCTCAAAGCCGGTTTCCTTCAGTGCCCACTCCAGCAAACCATTCATTTCATAGCACCAGCCGCCGCGGGCCTGCTCGACGAGCTTGGTATAGCTGCGCTGCAGATCCAGGTCCACTGGCCGCTGCAGTTGCACGTCCAGGTTTTCGTAGGGGATGGAGAGCAGATGCTGGCGGTGCATCTGCTTTAGCGTGTCGAGATCAGGCACTGGCTTGCCGGTGAAGCCGATGCGTTGCAGGTAAGCAGCAAGATCCACGGTTTTCTCCACTCCGGCCAAAATGAATTGCGCCATGGTCGCTGGAAATTCGCCACAACTCAATGGGAAGTGACGGTCAGCTCACGCACGTCACGACCCAATTCCACTCGGGCCTTGCTGTCGAGGTACATCATGTGGCCGCCTTCGTAACACCTGAATGCATAGGCAGCTTTGAGGTCGCCGGCAAGATTTCGCGCCAGCTCCTCGTTGCCGGCACAGCTGTTGAGCGAGTCGAAGCGCCCTGCTGCGACCAGTACTTTCAATTGCGGAGCGTGCTCAACCGCTTCCGCCGCGGAAGGCAATGGCGGACCCAGCTGTGGCGGCCCGCCGCCGTGTTTCATCGCCGCTTCGAACGCCGCTTGCTGTTCTTCCGGCGTTACTTCGGCAGTGGCATAGTTCCAGCGCTCATTGACCGACTGTGGATAGATTCCTCCGGGCGCATAACCCTGTTCCAGCGGCTCCAGGTCCACGTAGGGTAAGTCTGTGCGGTAGCCAAGGTCATCGCGCAGGTAGCGCGTGATGAGCTTGCGTCGCGTGTGCTCTCCCTCGGCCTCGGGGCCGGGGCTTTTTCCGTGCACCAGCCGCATGTCGAATATGTCCAGCACTTGCCCCGAATCGTTAAGCACGCCTTCGCGATATCGCCGTGGGGCGATCACCAGGGTTTCGCGGTCGATCAGTTGCGGCGGCATGCCGGTAAATCGCGTCAGGCCGTCGGCAATGCCAGCACGCTCCCCAGCATTCAGCGTATCGATCCGTTCTAGCGCGGGTGCATAAGTGTTTCGCACCCAGGCTTCTGCTTCCGACCTCACGGCCTCCGCAGAATCTCCCAGGCCGGGCGCCAGGCGCTCGTGATACAGCGCAGTGGCGGAACGGTCGACCACCCGCAGCGCGGAACTCATCGCTGGAGACAGTATTTCGCGATTCAGGCCCGTGCCGCCTGAAATCAGCACCAGGGCCTGCACCGGAATGCCCCGTTCGATAAGTTGAAAGCCCACGCTGCCGGCGCGCCCGGCGCCCCAGCTCTCGCCGATCAGTAGCACCGGCACATCCTCGGCTGCGTGCAGCAAGCGCCACGCGCGGACGAACTCGGTTACCGAGGCAACATCGCCCACCGTGCCATAGAACTCCGCGGCGTACTCGGCCCTGGCCGGTCGGCTGAAACCGGTACCGATGGGGTCGACGAAGACGAGATCCATGCCGGCCAGCCAGGTGTCGGCGTTGTCCACCAATTGGGCGCCCTCGACGCGCTTTGGCCCTGCTGCCCCGAAATGCAGCAGGTCCGAACTGGAACCAGGTCCGCCGTTCCAGATGAATGCCACCGGACGTGGTCCGGTTGCAAGGCTGACACGGTAGGCGACGTAAAACATGTAGCCGTGAGGCTCGCCGGTTTCGACTTCACGTATGGCGATGCGGCCCGCCTCGGCGGTGTAGCTCAGCTCCTTGCCGTCGATTTGGACCTGGTGTTCGGTCCGGATGACCGGCTCACCGAAGAGATCCGCTCCCGCCGCCATGGCTGGTGCCGCGAAAGCGGCAAGCAAGATGAAAGCAAGGAATGGCAACCTAGCTGCGACTACCCTGGACGCGATCCCCGATCGGCCTGACCGGATGGGATTGTCGGTGGAGTCCCGACTCATTTGCGCGCGCATTGCCCGTCCGGTATGCCTGGCTTGCGCACCCATTGGTAACCAGGAACCCTTTGACCCGAAACCCTGTCATCCGGAACCTGAAGGTCTTCCACGATGTAGCTGGTTGATTCGCGTTGGAAGCAGGGACCAAAGGCGTCTGAAACCGGAACAATGGGTTCGCCGTCCATGATGCGCACCCTGAATTCATCGGCAACTTGCGGCCCCATCTCCGCTGTGATGGCCTCGACCCATGCATCGGGATCGAAGGTGTAGCCTGTTTCGGATTGCCGGCGACGGAAGATTTCGCGCATCAGGTCGTCAAGGCTGCGGGTACCGCCCGACTTCTCCCGGATGCGCGCATCGAGGTCGGCGAAATACATCGTGCCGCGGGTATAGGGCGTGTTGCGAATGTCTTCATTGCCGAAGCCGACGTCGGCAATTGCCTGGGCCGACATCGCCAGTGCGGGGCTGGTGTAGTAGATCTTGGTCAACTTGTCGATTTCCTCAGCGTATTCCTCGACGGTTTCGAACCCGCCGCGCAGCGGCAGAACCAGGGTGTAATAGCTGGTCAGCCCCTCGCTGAACCAGCTGGAAATACCCATAGGCCCTTCCACTTCTCCCACCCACATATGGATCATCTCATGGAAAAACGTCGAACGCGGCGGCGCACCCCTGGTTTCCTCGCCGCTGTTCGGGCTGCCCGACAGCATGAAGGAACTGCCCAGCTCCGTGCCCGAAAACCGCTTTTGCGGCGAGTCGATTATGCGCATGAACACGCGAAACCGCGGTGGCGGCGAGAGGTAGTCGAAGAAGTCGCCCAGCCAGGCGTAGCCCCGGCCGACGAACTGCATTTCGCTCGTGGGGTCGAACGGGAAATCACCGAGCCAAGCAGCGCTGAATCCAGCGTCGTCGCCGCTTGCCGGGTAGCGCCCCAGCGGGCCCGCCATGTACCAGCCCGGCCACAGCTCGGCAGGCGGGCCGGGCAGTTCGAATTCGCCTTCGCCCCACGAGCTGATGGCGGAGGCGCCGGCAGCGAACTCACTGAGATCCCAGCGAATACGCGAAAGATTGGCCGTGGCGTTCTCCGGTATCACCAGGAAGGCCGAGCCGCCGCCGCTCACCCCACCCTTCGAGGGCTTTATGTTGAACGGCGGTCCACGGCGCTCGGTCCGTGGTTCCACCTCCACGTGATAGGACACGCGTAGTGGAAATGTCACCGCACGCTGCGCTTTCCAGTGACGGAAATACGGAAAGCCACCCGGATTGGAGGGGTCGTCCTCGAATACCAGCGCCACCTTGCCGTGGCCGTCGGTGACGACGAGGTCTTTGACCCGGTCCGCGATGCCCCAGGCGCCGGCATAAACCACCGGTGCGGTTAGGCTGAACTGGGTCGCGTCAGCAGCCAGCGCGCCATAGACGACAGAATCCACCTCGATGGCAGTGACCTCGCCGTTCTCGCCCACGCGGGGTTTCAGCACGGCTTCGAACCTTGGCGGTTCAGAGGCGCCGATTTCCGGCAAGGGGGAATGACTGGCACAGCCGGCCAAAGCGCCCAGTGTCGCGGTGAGCAAAAAGAGTGTTTGCCGGAAGGCCGGCCAGGACGGCTGCACAGGTCGATGCGTCGGTAAAAGCCGGCCCATCACGGCTGTGATGCATCGGCGATGAATTGCCGCAGATCACGCGCCAATGCCTCACGGCTCTTGCTGCCGAGGTAAGGCATATGGCCGGATTCGTAATTGCGCAACGTTACGCGATCAGCGGGAAAATCCGCGTGGGCGATGGTGTATTCGGCAGAGCCCGCGGTGGTGACAAGGTCGTAATAGCCGGTGCCGACGAACAGTTGCAGGGACGGATTGCGGCGCATCGCGATGGCCAGGTCCTCGGCATGATCAACCGGAACGTAGATTCCCGGGCCTGAGCCGTAATCCCAGCGCCCGTTGACCTTGTGGAACTCGATGGGCAGGTAAGATTCTTCGATGTCCACGCCGACCTCGTCGCGCAGGTGCATGTTGAGCGCGGCAACAAAGGCCGGAACGTATTGACCCATGGCCGGATCATCCGCCACCGGGTCATTGCCGCTGGACGCCAGGGGCAGCGCGAAGCGGGCATCGTACTTCCCAACCTGTTGACCCTGCGCGGCCAGCAGGCTGTTCGCAAACACAGTGGCCGACACCCGTAGGTTGTTTTCCATTACCAGCGCGGCGGGCAAACCGATCAGCCTGGCAATGTGGTCTGCCAACTGTTGCTTCTGCTCAAGGCCAAGGCGGGAACCGTCGAACAAAGCCTGGATGTACTCGCCGGCAGCGAATTGACTGGCATCCATCACGTGCTGCTCGAGCGTGCGATCCGCACGATCTACTTTGCCGTGATACCACGCGGTCGCGGCAAACGAGGGCAGGTCAGTGGCGAAGGCGATTTCATCGCTGCCACTGTTCATGGCTTGCCCCAGCAGGATAACGCCGTTGAGCGTGATCGCGTCCATGCTGCCGCTCCCAAAGGGCCCGCCGGTCGCAAGCTTGGCCACCACGGCGGCGCGAATCGTGCCGTAGCTTTCGCCCAGCAGGAAGCGCGGCGAGTTCCAGCGGTCGTGGCGCTGCACCCAATCGCGGATGAAATTGACCGCCATCTTTGCATCCTGCTGGGTGCCGAAGAAATCGTCCGGCTTGCCCGCGGCCAGCACGCGGCTGTAACCCGTTCCCGGCGGATCGAAAATCACCACGTCGGCCAGGTTGAGAATGCTCTCGGCATTGTCGGCCAGGCGGAACGGCGGCACCGTAGGCGGATGGACGTCGTCATCGAAGTCCACCCGGCGCGGTCCCACCAGGCCCATCTGCAACCACAGGCCAGCCGACCCTGGCCCGCCGTTAAAGACAAACACCACCGGGCGCACCTTCTTGCCGACATCCTGCCGCAGGTAACTGGTCGATATGAGGCTGGCGGTGCGCTGCCCCGCGCCATCGGTCACAAAGGTCTCTTCGACCAGCGCGCGGTAGTGCACGCGCTCGCCGCCGATCTGCGCTTGTCCGCTGGATTCGAAACTGCGTGCCGGCAGGGACTGATCGTCCGCGGTTGCTTCTGCGGCAGGATCAGCAGAAGGTTGGGCCGCCAGCGGGGCGACGCCGATCATGCACAGCGCCATGCCCATCACGATGGCCAGGACCCTGGCCGAGCTTTGCGCCCTGTGCACGGCGAATGCAGATCGCTTCATGTGTGTGTCTCTCATCAGTAAGCGCATTGGGAATCCGGGACGTTTGCAACTCGCGTCCAGAGCCAGCCCGTGACGGTCTCGCCGCGCGGCAGGTATTCGATCGTCAGCTCGCGATCGCCACGGAGCACCTGCAACTGCAGCTCGAGATCCGGGTCGGACTGCGCCTCTTCCAAGGCCACTGGATGCAGAAGCTGGTCGCCATTTTCGAGTCCCGCAGTGGCTGCGGCGGAACCGTTTACCAGCCCGGTGACAATGCGGGGTTCGGTGACCAGGCTTTCGCGGTCAAAGCCGAGCTCGAAGCGTCGCAGTTCGGTCTCATGGCGCTCGAAGCAGGGGCCGAATGCACCCGATGGCGGTACGATCAGCTCGCCAGCCAGCATCTCGTCCAGCGCGGTACCGGCTTCCGCCCCGAGTTCGGCCGTGACCAGCTCACGCCAGGTTTCCGCTGTGACCGATTCTCCGGCTTTTTGCCTGGCCACAAAGGCGCGCAGCAGATCATCCAGCGACCGGCTCCCGCCGGAATGCTCGCGGATACTCGCGTCAACCGCAGCGAAGTACAGCGACCCGCGGGCATAGGGCAGGCTGCGCACACGCGTATCGCTCCAGAACTTCGCGGCAATTTCGTTGTTGGGCATGGTGTTCACTGCGTTGGTGTAGTAACCAAGCGCCGTGTTATTGACACTGTCGAGGAACTCCGCGGGCGTGAACAGGCCACTCAGCAACAATATCTTGCGGGTATAGGCCACGGTCATTCCTTCGGAGAACCACGAAGTGCTGCCCGGCGGATCGCCTTCGATGGAGGTGACCCAGTTGTGCACGGTTTCATGGGCGACGGTTTCGCGCAGGCCCAGGCCATCGTCTTCGGTGTCCGGGTATGACATCAGGAAGGAACTCATCAAGGCTGCGCCGCCGCCACCCTGGTAGGGATTGCCGCGCATCAGCAGGCGGAACGAAGGCGGGTCCGAATCACCGAAGAAACCAACGATGGCTTGATACGCCCGTTCGGACCACTGCAGCAAATCGTGGGCGTCAAACCGCGGCATGCCGATCCAGTAGCCGGTAAATCCGGAATCGCTGCCTTCTGCGGGGTAGCGGCCGAGGGGCCCAGCCATGAAGTAGCTGGCAACCAGGCGGTCCACCGGTCCTGGCGAACTCGTTTCACTCTGGCCGAAACTTGAAACAGCCAGGGAGCCGGGCGCCAGCGCGTCCAGCCGCCAGTGAATGTCTATGCGGAATGGCCGCTCCGTATCCGGCAGCACCAGGAAGGTGTTGCCGGCGCCGCTGAAGCCGCCGCCGGCTGCGCGCAGGTCGAAAGGCGGTCCGGAGCCGAGCTTCGGGATCATCAGTTCAATCGGCGCACGATAGTTCAGAGTGACGTCCGCGTTGACGTCGCGCCCGGTTGACCAGCGCCGGAAATACAGGAATCCGCCGGCATCGGGGTCGTCCATGGATTCACGCAGGCTGATCGCGCCGCTGTCATCGCGCACGTCCAGGTCCGCAATGCGATAAGCAACGGCCGGCACCCCGGCGAACTTGACCGGGATGCGCAGAAAAGGCTCGTCCGCCTTCCAGGTCATACCGGTGATGCGGGTGGAAACATCTATCCAGGCTGGATCACCATCGGCCTTGATGCCACCAGGTGCCAGGGTAATTTCAAGCACCGGTAACGGAGGCGGCGACTCCTGTGCCAGGGCCGGGACGCCAGCCAGGAGCGTCGCAATGGCAATCACGACGATGCCGCTGCGACGCATTGTTCGCGAAATCTGTGGACGATTCATGCTGCACTCCGGGATGCTGCGGCATCGGTATGGCGGTGGCGGGCCGCGTAGTACACCAGCCCGAGCACGAACCAGCCGCCAAGCACCGCGTACGGCCGCCAGTCAGCGCTCAGGCCCAGTGCGATGATCGCCAGCGCGCACACGACGCCTGCCCAGGCCCATGCTTGCATGGCCACTGGCTCCAGCTTGAACCCGGCAGCGTCGTAGATGGCGCGGTGATGACGGATGACGCGTGTCGCGGCATAGCTGGTCGCTCCATACTTCAGCAAGGTCGGGATGTTTACCGCCAGGAACAGAAACACCAGGTTCATCGGCATCAGCAAGCCCAGCGCACACAGCAGGAATACCACCGTGGTGGCTACATAAGGCGTACCCCAGCGGGGGTGAACCCGCGCCAGCGCTTCGGGCAACACGCCGCTGCGCCCCATTGCGAACAGGGAGCGGGAAAAAATCAGGGCAATGGCGTTCAGCGAAGTGCCGATGGCCACTGTCGCACCGATCAGTATCAATGGCTGGCCAAACTTGCCGAGCGTCACTTTCGCCATGTCCAGCAATGGCGCTTCACTTTCGCCGAGGGGTCCGGCCCCGAGCACCGCGACTGCGGCTGCCGCGACCGCGAAGTAAAATGCGGCCGTAACGGTGATCGCAAGGCCAATGCCCAACGGCAGGGTGCGCCGCGCGTCCGTCACTTCCTCGCCAACTTCGGTCGCGGTCTCGATGCCGAGGAACAGGGATACCATCAGCGCCACCGCGGCAAACGTGCCGCTCCAGCCGTGCGTCAGCATCGGGGTAAAGTTGCCGGCATCACCTTTCGAAAACGCCGAGATGACCAGCACGACGCAGGTAGCCATCAGTACAAACATCATCAGCGATTGTCCGCGCGCCACCACCGACACGCCCAATGTGTTCATTACGTAAAACAGGAACAAGACGGCGAACATGGCAGGCTTGACCGGCAGGTCGATGACCATCGACCAGTACTGCACCAGCACAAAAGCGTAGAGCACCAGTGCCGACGTGCTGCCAGCGATGCGCAGCCAGCCGATGATGAAGCCGACGAACGGGTGGATGAAGCGGCGCGACCACTCGTAGGACGCGCCCGATACCGGTGCCGCCGAGCCCATGAAAGCGTAGGTCACCGCGAACAGGACCATGGGCACTACCGCGATCAGCATGGACAGAAGCAGGGCGGGACCGGCCAGCTTTGCGCCCGGTGCCAGGATGGAAAAAATCGCCACGCCGATTGCAGTGCCGGCGCCCAGCGCGACGATACCCCACAAGGACACGCCCTGCTTCAGTGCGGATTGCTGCGATGCCGCCGGGTTGGCGCTGCCGATGCCATTGCCGCTTGTTGGCACCGGTGACACTTACTCGCCCTGGCCCGACTGAGGCTGGGCGAGGGTGTCACGGATAAATGCGCGGATGTCATCGCACAAGGCGATGCGGCTTGCTTCATGCTCGAACACGGTATGCCCGCCCTCAAATCCGGCGAATACGAAGCGATCGGGAGCAACGTCAATCTGGCTCGTGACGTAGCGCGCTGCCATGATCGGCGTAGCCAGGTCGAACACGCCACCGCCCACGAAGACGCGCAGCTCCGGATCACTCTGCATGGCTTCCTGCAATTCCGGCGCTACCGAGAAGTAGGTCTTGAGTTGGCCTTTCTGGCCGTAGTCCCACTTGGAATTGAGATCCAGGTTCAGTGTGCGGTACGGACGATCTATGTGCACATCCAGTTGTCCGGAGAAATATTCATCCAGCACTTCTCCAGTGCTGCGCCCGCCACCGCCCTTTGCGGCCGATGCTGGGCCGCCCATGGAAGGATCGTCGCCGGGTGGCCGCTGGTCCTTGTAGTCGGCGATTGGACCCTTGGCGCGCGCATCCAGCATGCCTATGCGCATTGCACCGGGCGCCAACAGACGGTCGCGGAACTCGGCCTGGTCGATGCGCAGATTGCTTTCCTGGATGAATGCCTGCGGCAGGCCGGTCAGTTCCGACAGGCGCCTGGCCACGGCAGCCTTCACATCCGGGTCTATGGTATTGCCCTGGTACAGCGCGGCCGCATACTCGGACTGCGCATACTGGGCGGCCTGGTTGAAAACGTCCAGGTAACTGCGGCCGGCGCCATCAACCACGCCGTGGTAGACAGCAGTCGCCGCCATGCTGGGCAGCAGCGCCATGTAGGGCAGGTTGTTGCCGATCACCTGCTCGCTCGCGGAAAAATCCAGCGCCGGAGACAATAACAGCAGGCCCGCGATTTTCACGTCTTGCGCTTGTGCCGCGACGGCCACGGCGCGGGTCCCGCCATAGCTTTCGCCCATGATGAAAACCGGCGAATCGGTGCGGCCGTTGCTTTCCAGCCAGCCCCGGATCAGCAGCAGCACCGAATCTGCATCCGGCGCTATGCCCCAGAACTGTTCTCCGGCGCCGTCGCGCAACAGCCGCGTGTAGCCGGTCCCCACCGGATCGATGAAGACCATGTCGACGGAGTCGATCGGGCTAACCGGGTTGGGTACCAGTGCGTCACCTTGCGTGTCATCCTGCGGACGGCGCATGGGGCCGATGCCGAGATGGAGCGGCGAGGACGAGGCGCCCGGGCCGCCGTTGAACAGGAACAGCACCGGGCGATTGGGCGCCGCGCCCTTGTCAGTGCGGACGTATGCGGTGGAGAACATCGTCGCCGCTGGCTGGCCATCCTCACCGGACAACACGATTTCGCCGGCAATGGCGTCGTACTTGAGCCGGGTGCCGTTGTACTCGCCGGCATGCCGGGTCCGTACCGGGGCTGCGACCGGTGCATTATCCACGCGGGTGGGATCAAACCACGACGGGCCGGCCGGTGGCGCGCCTGGAGCGCTAATTTTCACCGGCTGCGCAAACGGTTCGATGCCGATGGCGCGATAGATTTCTGCCGGGAAGTAAATCGTGCCGCCGCGGCTTACCAGCCGGATCTGGCGAATGGCGCTGATGTCAGTGGCGGGATCACCCGGCACCAACAGGAAATCTGCTTTCTTGCCCGGCGTTATGCTGCCGAGTTCATCCTGCTGGCCGAGGTAGTTCGCCGCGCCAAGCGTGGCGATGGCCAGCGTGGCGGGAGCCGGAACGCCAGCCTCAACATACAGTTCCATTTCCCGGTGCACGGTGAAGCCGGTGGCGTCATCGGTGCCGATCAGCAAACCGATGTCGTTGTCGTACAGCAACTTGAGGACGCGCATCAGCGTTGCGAAAGCAGCGCGGTAGGCAGCGTCGTCGCCGGCCTCCGGCAGGGGTACAAAGGTGCGCTTGCGATAGCGCTGATAGCCGATGGGCACGTGTGAGAGATAGGCGAGGTCACCGGGCTGCACTTGCCCTGCGCGGCTCAGCATCAGCCGTTCCAGGATGACCGCGGTGGTGTCCAGCGAGGTGCCGTGCTCCTGCATCAGCTGCACCGTGTGTTTCACTTTCGGGTCGTCCAGGTCGAGCGTTGCGGCGCGCTTCATCGCCGTCAGTCGCAGCGGCGTCCGCGTATCCTCACCGGGCTCAAGCAGCCAGCCCAGCATGAGTTGGTTGATATGGGCAATGGCGTCATAACCGTCGATGATCAACTCGTCCGGATTCATGAAGGCCGGCACGTGGCCGGTGACGCCGAGCCCCAGCCGCCGCGCCTCCGCCACCAGCGGAACCACCCATTCGGGGTTCATGGAATTGTAGGTCTTGATTTCGTGGTAACCGTGTTCGGCGTACCAGTCGACCGCGGCCAGCGCTTCATCCAGTGTCTCCGCAACAATGCCCAGGCGGACTGAGTACGGGCTGCGCGCTTCGATCATTCCGGCCGGGGTGATGCGCGGACCCGCAATCTCACCGGCCGTGCTGGCGCGGCGGATTTCGGTCAACATGGCATTGTCATTGCCCATGTCGCGCGTGGAGGTGACGCCGGCAGCGAGGTAGAACAGGCCAGTGTCCATCGATGTGTGGGAGTGCATGTCATACAAGCCAGCCACGAGCGTGCCACCTTCGCCTTCGACGATAGCCTCAGTTTGCGGATCGCCCGCCAGCGGATCGATGTCGATCGCCTGGATGCGCCCGTCGTGCACGACCACCGAGACCGGTGCGCCGGTCCGGCCTGCGACCGGATCGAACACGCGCACATTCCGGTACCGCACCGGCACCGCGAAATCGTGCGCCAGCTCAGACTGCAGCCCTTGCAGGCGCTTCAACTCGAACGCCCGGCTCCACTCCTGCAGCCTGGGTAAAGTGTCCTCAAATCCAGCTCGCACCAGACCGCTGCGACCATCGAAGCTGGCGAACAGGCCGCCGGATGCATCCAGAGCCAAAAGCTGCGGTTCGAGCTGAATACCGGACAACAGGTAGAGCGTGACGGGCTGCGCCGGCGCACCGAGCTGCAGCGTTTCCAGCGTTTCCAGTTTCATGCGCCCGGAAGGCAGCACGTCGAGCGGCTGGCCAGGGGTCGCCAGCAATGCCCGGGCGTACAAGCCGAGACTCCACGGGCTGGCATCGCCGCCGATGTACATGCCGGGTAGCGGCGCGGCAACTTCGCCCTGATCGGCCTGGCTATGCCAGCTCGCTACGCCATTTTTCCACTGGTAAGCCTCATCAAGCGACGCTCCGAACAGCGAGGTTCCCTGGATGGACCAGCTCAGCGGCCTGCCGTGTTCGTCCAGTTCGAGTTTTTCATCGACCTTTGGGCCGCGGCCGTTGTCGTCCACGCGGTAGACGATTTCCACCGCGTGGTTCTCATGCTTCACGTCCAGCTTGCCAACGACTTCCGCATTTGAAATCACCACCAGGTGCTCGGCGCTATCCGCCGCAGCCAGGACGGGATGCAGCGCGAGTGCCGCAGTCAGCATGAGCAAGCTGAGCAGAAACTCGCCCCTTGGTGATGCCGCTTGTGGATCGGGTCTGGTCATGTCAGCTGAACTCAAATCGGGGTTCCTTGCCATGTGAGCCGTGCGCTGGCTCGCGGCCCATGCAGCTCGCTCAGACTGAATACTGCCTGAGGGGAGCCATCGCGCGGTATTCCTTCAGGCCCTCGGTAAAATGCGACAACGCGAGGTCGAGTTCACGAGCGGGCAATGCAAAGCCGATGCGCACATAACCGGCCGCGCGGAAAAGTTCGCCTGGCACCACGATCACGCCGTGCCGGTCTGCCAGCCAGGCCGAGAAAGACTGGGTGTCGGTGATGCCGGTCAGGCGCGGAAAGGTGATGCAGCCATATTCCGGCAGCAGACCTGACACCAGTCCCTCGTCTCGCCAGCGGTCGAAGTATTGCTGCATCACAGGCCGCGCCGCCGCCATCGTTGAACGCCAGTAGTCATCAAATGCAGCGCGGTTTTCCAGCACCAGTGCTGCCACTGCGTGCGACAGCTTGGACACGCCGAATTCAAACTGGTCGTTAAGAGCCCTGACCGGTGCCAGCACGTTCGGATCCGCCACGATCCAGCCGCAACGCAGCGTGCTCAGCCCATAAATCTTGGTCAGGCTGCTGACACTTATCAGGTTCGGCGAGAGCTGCGCAGCGCTGCGCGGACGCACGCTGGCATCGGCGTACTCACCATATACCTCGTCGACGATCACCTTGATATCGTGGCGCTCTGCCACCCGGGCCACGGCAAGGAGAGTGTCTTCGCCAGCCAGCATTCCGGAGGGATTGTGCAGATTCGTCAGGACGATCAGGCGGGTGTTTTTCTGGATGCGGCGCTCGATTTCATCCGGATCGATTTCAAAGCAGTCGCCGCGGCGATTGAAACAATCAACATGTGCCCGCAAAGCGTGGGCGATGTCTTCGAACAGATCGAAGCCGGGGCTTTCAACCAGTACGTGATCGCCTGGCGACAGGTGGGCGCGATAGAGTAGGGACAAGGCACCGGTGGCGCCCGTGGTCGGCAGGATGTGCTCGATGTTGACCGAATACGCCTGGGCCAGTTGTTCCATCACGTATGGGTTACCGGCGACGAACACGCTGGTATAGCGCGAAGTAATCGGCGAGCTGAATCCGGATTCAACGGTCTGTCGCAGCAGTTCCACCGGCTCTTCGACCGAGCTGCCGAACAGCATGCCGGCATCCTCGTGGCTGTGCATGGCACGCGCCACGGCACGGCGCACCCACTGCACGTAGGCCTCGCCGCCCGCACCTGCCATTACCATTGTGTTCGTCGCTTTCATCCGTTTTGCGCAATTTCCGCCCTTGTGTCGAATTAATTTACCGATTAGCACCGAATTAGCTATTCAATCTGGGCAGGATTCGGTTTGGTTTGCGCATAATCTCTGCTCTATACCGTGCCCCCGTCGATTGATACATGCACGGCGTGCTCATGGATGTAACGTGCCGCCGCCAGGTCCTGCACGATATGGCCCAGCGACTTGTACAACGTAACCTCCGCCGGGTCGACCCGGCCCGGTGCCGTTCCATTCAGCACTTCTCCGATCTCCGCGCGGATGTGGTCATCGCCGATCAAACCCAGTTCCCGGGCTCGCAGGAACTCCGCCGCCGCTGCCAGCGCGGAACGCCGGTACTCGACGAAGTAGGCGCTGGCTGCTACCAGTTCAGGATCTATTTCCACGGGACCGGCGTGACTTGACCCGACCGCATTGATATGCGCGCCGGGCGTGACCCAGTCGCGCCAGAGAACGGGCTCGGCAGCACCGGTAACCGTGCAGATGATGTCCGCCCCGTGCGCTGCTTCGCGCGGATCCCGCATCGCAGTAACCTCGATGCCGATCGCATCACTCATGCGCCGCGCGAAGGCCTGCGCAATTTCGTCACTGCGACCCCAGAGGCGGACCTGGCTTATCGGTCGCACCAGGGAAATCGCCCGGATGTGTGCTTCCGCCTGCGTCCCGCAGCCGAATATGGCCAGGGTGGATGCGCCCTGGCGCGCGAGCGTGTCGGTGGCCAGGGCACTGGCGCACGCCGTGCGAATACGGGTGATTTCATGGGCGTCGGCGATGCAAACGACCGAGCCCGTTTCCTCTTCGAACAGCGCGACAATACCCTGGTGGGTCGAGCGCCCGCCCTGTGCCGGATCCCGGAATACACTCACCAGCTTGGCGCCGAACCCGGCGCTGTCGGAAGACATCCCGGGCATCAGCCCAAACAACCGGCCTTCACTCACGCGTTGAATACTGCGCAGGGGTTGCTCCCTTGCATCCCGCGACAACGCGGCCATGGCCGCGCGCATCGCCTGGATACACCCGGGGAAGTCCAGCAGGGCGCGAACCTCCTCCGCCCGGTAGACGCGGAAAGCCGTCATCGCTTCGCGGCGACCAGGGACCGCAGGTCCTCGGCCATGACCCGCGCGCTGTCGTCGGTGGAGTAGGCCATGTGGCCACCAATGTAAAAAAAGAGTTCGACCCGGTCTCTCGGCCAGGTCGCCTGGTCGACCAGGTAGCGCGTCGCGCCGATGGTGGTCATGGTGTCGAAGTAGCCGGCCGTCACCTGCACACGAGCGCGCGGATTCTTCTCCAGCAGCAAACCCAGGGTGTCACCGTAGGCGAACTGCGAGAACGGCGTGCGGTCCTTCCAGTTCCAGTCGTCAAGGCCTTGTACCGGCGACGCGGTCACATACTCTTCCGCCGAAGGCAAGCCCAGATCGGTGACGAGGTAGCTGCGGAAGGCCCCCTCCAGCGCGAGGGCCAGTCCCGCCGCCGGGTCGGGCGGCGGCGCGCCTTCCCCGGCGCCTTCGACTTTGGCCGGACCTACGTAACGGCCGTCGCTGCGCCCAATCACGAGGCCCTCGTCCTTGAACAGCTCCACCCGATACAATTCCTTGGACACGCGCAGCCGCTTGTCGATGAAGACTTCCGCGCGCAACCCGGTGAATTGTTCGAGCCGCTCGGCCACCTGTCGCAAGCGTCTTGGCGGCAGGTTGTTGCCCTGGAACAATGCAGCGAAATAATCGGTCTGCGCATACTGCCAGGCCGACTCAGTAAAAGATGCGAGGCTGGCTCCGCCGCTGTCGGCCTTGCCGTAGTACCAGCCGATCGCCGCCAGAGTAGGCAGCGATACGACGTAGGACATGATGTTGAGCGGCCGCTGCGCGTACTCGATGATGTTCACCGCCTCACCAAACAGCACGACGCCGTCGAGAAGGATCGGTTCAGGCAACTGGGCAAGCTGACCCGCCGTCTCAACTGCACGGTTGGTACCGTAGCTCTCGCCGAAAATATACGCCGGTGAATCGGTCCGCTGGTTAGCCTTGAGCCAGGCAGCGATGAACGCGGCAGTTTGCTGGGCATCCGCTACGATGGAAAAGTAGTCCTCAAGGGGTTTGCCGGGCAAGGTACGGCTGAGACCGGTTCCGGCGGGGTCAAAGTACACGAGGTCCGCCACATCGAGTATCGAGTAAGGGTTATCGACCAGCAGGGCCATCGCGGGGTCGGCCTTGAGGTCATTGGAAAATGCCACCCGTTTCGGGCCGAAGGCGCCCATGTGCAGATACACCGAGGGTGAAATCGGGCCGCCGTTCCACACGAACATAACAGGCCGCTTGGCCGCCAGCGGCTTCGAATCGGCGACGGCGAGTTCCGGATCGGCCACATACGAAATGCTGACAATGCGGGCGCCAGGTTTGCCTTCGGCATCAGCAACGTCGAGGGCTGCCACGGTTGCGGTGTACGAGACGCGTTTGCCATTGAAGACACCCTGGTGGTGAGTAACCACGGGAAACTCGACGCCGGTTACCGGAATCCTTGCAAGGTCTGGCTGCTGTTCTGCCACCGCAGCAACGGTTTCAGCCGGCTGTACACGCTTTACCGGAGCGCAGGCCGGAACACAGGCAATGGCCAGCAGCACGCCCGCCAGGGCCATGAATGTGAGAGTGGCGCGCTGCATGTTCAGCTCCTCCGCATTGCAGCCCCCACCTTATTCACCGCGGCTGGGGTTTACTATGCGGTTTGAAAGTCCGTGCTTCGCGGGAACGCATAAATTTGCCGCGGGCAAATGATAAGTCGAAAAATTTAGTCGCGCGCGCTGAGCCGGATGCCTCCCAGCGGAATCTCGGTGGTGGATTTCAGTTCGACCAGCGTGACAGTGGACTGGATGTCCTGCACGCCGGGCAGTTTCAGGATCGTCTCAAAGATAAATCTCTGGTACCACTCCAGCGACTGGGCGACGATTTTCATCACGATATCCATCTCGCCGAACACGGTGTGGCATTCGAGGATTTCCGGAATCACCTGGATACTGCGCAGGAACTCCGCCCGTTGTTTCTCGGTCAGCGTCGCCATTTTCAGATAAGCAAGTATGTACAGGCTGGAACCGAACTTGTGCCGGTCCAGGATCGCTACCTGTTTCTTGATGTAGCCTTCGTCCTTGAGGCGTTGCAGGCGCCGCCAGCAAGGTGATTGGGAAAGCCCGACGCGTTCGGCCAGGTCAGTGGAACTGATCGAACAATCCTTTTGCATTTGTTCGAGGATCTTCCGATCGAATCGTGAGAATTCTTCCGTCATCCAGATAGTTTATGCGTAATCTGCGGCGCTAACAAACGAGTCATGCGCTGAAAATGTGCTTCCAGCTCCGCCTGCTACAGCCATTTGTGCATTTTTTATGCGCGGGCCTACCCGCGTTCGTCTCAATTTAGCATGGGAATTGCCGGCATCTCCCGTTACGCTTGGGCCTAACCCCTTCAATGACTCAGTTAGCGAGGTCTGTCGATGAATCTCAGTCGCCGAAAGCTCCTGCTGGCAGCAGGTTCCCTGCCACTGGCGAAGTATGCGCTGGCGGCCGTGCCGCAGGCGCCAAACAGTGCCACTCTGCCATTCAAGCAGGGATTCGCCAGCACCGACATCACTTACCTGGACTCCGGTTCGCAGCACCCGCTCAGCCTGGGCGCCCAGGCTGAGGCGCACAAGTACCTGGCGCATCGGGCTCTTGAACCGGCCGCCGCGAGCTATGACCGCAATGACGAGGGCCTGCTGGAGAAATACGCGCGCCTGGTCAACGCCGACGTGGACGAAGTCACGTTTGTGCAAAGCACCACGGCAGCCGAACAGATGTTCCTGCGATCGCTGGGATTCCCGGAAGCTGGCAAACACATCGTCACCGACACTCTGCATTTCTTCGGTTCCCTGCCGCTGTACGCGGAAATGCAACGCCAGGGCATGCAGGTTACCTGGGTGCGGGCGCGCGACGGCCGCATTCCCCTGGATGAGATGAAGAAAGCGATCACGCCCGGCACCAGCCTGGTTTCATTGTCGCTGGTTTCAACCATCAACGGCTTCGAACACGATCTTAAAGCGGTGTGCGACATCGCGCACGCAGCCGGCGCACTGGTTTATGCCGACATCATCCATGCCGTAGGCTGCATACCCGTGGACCTGCATGCGACTGGCGTCGACCTTGCTGCGGGGGCCAGCTACAAGTGGTTGATGGGCGAATTCGGCGTGGGATTCCTGTACGTCCGCAAGGACGTTCAGGCACGGTTGAAACGCACAAACTACGGATACTACGGCATGAGCGTTTTTCAGCCCCACGTGTACCCCTTCGATCCTCCCGGCGATACCATCGTCGATTTCGCCTTCCAGGAAAATGCCACCGGCCTGTTCGCGCTGGGCACCCATGCGCACACGGGTATCGCCATTTTGCAGCACTCGCTGGATTACCTGGCACAGGTGGGCGTGGAAAACATCCAGGCCCATGCGCAGACCATGGTCGCACGCCTCAAGCAGGAATTGCCCGAGCGTGGCTTCGACGTGATTACCCCAGCCGAATCGCGGGCGCCCATCGTGACCTGTGCCTTGCCCAATGCGGCGGAAGTGCTGGGTAAGCGACTGGAGGACGCGAAGGTCCAGATCACCGTGTCGAAGAACCGGTTCCGCGTCACGCCTTCGGTATTCAATGACATGGGGGATATCGACACGCTGCTGGCCGCGCTCGGCCGGCCGTGATCCGCAGCGTCACCCCAGACTTGATCCGGGGCGCCATGACCTTGCTCCTGCTAGAAGCGCGCCGTTACCCCGGCAAACCAGCGTCTGCCCAGGATGTCACCATACGCTATCGTCGGATAGGACGGTTGTTCATCTGTCAGGTTGATCACGCCGCCGCGTATCGTCACCGCCTCAGATACGTCCCATTGCAGTGACAGCGATTGAGTGACATTGCTGGCAATATCGGGGTGCGGATTATTCTCGATGGTCGCATCCGGCGCTGCGAGCCCACTGCTCAGGAAGTACAACTGGTAGCTTAGCAGTGCCGGGCCGATACCCCAGTTGATGGTGAGACTGCTGACCCAGTCGGGTTGCGTTACCGTGCCATCCTCGCTCACGAAGTCCGTGCCAGTCACCGCGGTCTCGAGCTTCGAATTATGCGTGGCCGCCACCGTGAACGACAGGATTCCCGGGCCCGTGCCAAACTGGTCATCCAAAGGCAACTGGTAATCGAGCACGTAGTATTCGCCGCGGTACTTGATGATGCCGGCGTTGAAGGTGGTGGACAGGGCGGTGACCACCGAGCCGGCCGGATAGGATATCGTGGAGTCCGCGGCCCGGGTGAAGGTGCCGCAGATGCCCGCCGGCTGTGGCTCCGAGTCATAGCAGGCGGCCATAAAGTCCGCCGGGGCGAACGCTTCGAGACCGTTATGCAAGTCAATCTCGATGCGGTCCACGGAAAACAGCAGGCCAGGTGCAAATGTTGGCGTCAGCACGATGCCGTAAGTGGTGGTATCGGAAGTCTCATTGTTCAGGTCGGGATTACCGCCCGAGGTCACCTCGGCCAGGGTGAAATTCTCCGACGGGTCCTGGAAGCCATCCAGCGAGCCATACTCCGGATGTGCTGCCCACTCGGCCTGGCAATTAGCCAGGCGTACGTCAGGGTTGGAGCCGGACGTAATGTTGTCGCTGTCGCATGGGTCGTCACCGACTGAATTGGCACCCACGGTGATCGGCGCCAGCAGTTGCGTCAGGGTCGGGGCGCGGAAATTTTGGCTCAGAGTGGCCCGCAGCGTGATGTCCTGGATGACCTGCCAGCGCAAGCCCAGGTTCCATACCGATTCGGAACCGGCGATGGAATTGTCCACGTAACGGTAGGCGCCGCTGAGCTCCACCACTTCAAATCCGGTCATGGCTGTGTCGCCGCCGATGATCGGCACCAGCACTTCGGCCGACAGTTCATTGGTGTGATACGAGCCGGACTGCGGGATTTCCATGATGCCGGAACCGGTCAAGCCCAGCTGGTTCGCTTCAAACGGCGTGAAATCCGCGTCCTCTCCGCGATGCTCGTAAGCAAACACGGTCTGCACCCCGCCGGCCGGCAGGTCAAACAGGCTGGTGCCCATCGTTGCCAGGAAATCGAACTGGTCGTTGGTGTATTTCTGGCCCGTGAGCACGGAAACATAGGCTGATGCTTCAGGACTGATATTGCCCGGACCAAAAGGGTTGATGGGCGCGCAAGCCGAATCATCATTGGTCGGGTCGCCGTCGAAGTTGATCAGGCAGGCCGGTCCACCGGGGCCGGGTATGGCGAAAATAGCATTGGCAAATTTCTCGTTGTCTGCATTCCATGCCGAGGTTTCGCCCTTAACGTGGCCAAACGTGGCCTGCACCGTCCAGTCCCACTCGCGCCCTGCTCCATCGAAATTACCCTCGGCGCTCAACAGGCCAAAATACGTGTCCGTGGTTGTCCTCTGGACGTTGGAAGGAAACAGGTCGTAGTAGAAATGCCGCGACAGCCACAGCGGCGCTCCCGCTGCGAACGCCGGGCTGGCGGCGCTCAGCGCATTCCGGGACTCGTCGGTCAGGAAGGGATTGAAATTGAAAATCATGATGGCGCCGTTCGGTGGCGCCGGTCCGTTCAGCACGGTGCGCGGATAGCCTTGCGGAATTTCCTCTCCGCGGGTGTGCGAGTACAGCAACTCCGTGCGCAGCGTAATGCTGTCGTTAACGTCATAGTGCCCGACCAGCATGGTGTTGAACCGGTCGACTCCCGTGCGCAGGCCCGCCAGCTCGCTGTAGCGGAAGCCGTCACCACCCTTGGCGAAGGGTATGCCAAGAATCGCGCCCGGATCGTAGGGGATGAGGCTACCATCCGCTGCAAACTGGATGGGCGATCCGTTGATGCGCGTCAGCGCGAACGGCGGTGGCGCCGGAATGTTGTACACCACGCCATTGCCATTGAAGTTCCAGAAGTGCGCGTCGAGGACTTCTATCACAGACGGAATGCCGTCGTTCGGGCCGGTATCGAGCGGATTGCCCTGGGTAATGCGCGACAGGTTACTGCGCGTACGGTCGCTGAATAGCAGCGAAGGTGTGGAGGCGTACTCGGCATTGATCGCGATGTTGCCACGGTCGTCGTCGAAGTTCATGCCCCAGGTGGCGCGGTAGTTCTGCTGGTCGTAATCACCGTGCTTGCCGTTGCCGTACTGGGCGTCAACCTCGAAACCGTCAAAATCTTCCTTGAGGATGTAGTTGACCACGCCGGCGATTGCGTCGGATCCATAAACCGCCGCGCCGCCAGCCTGCACAACTTCAATCCGGTCGAGCAGGCCGGTAGGAATGATATTGGCGTCAACCTGGCTATCGCCGAGGCCGACTGAAGAGGAGACAAACCGGTGGCTGTTTACCAGGGTCAGCGTGCGGCCGGTGCCCAGGTTGAACAGGTTCGGGAACTGCTGGCCCGTACCGCTGGAGTCGCCATTACCCGGAGCCTGGTTCAGTGCCGGAACATTGGAGGTGAATTGGTTCATTGCTTCCGCAGTGGTCACGTAGCCACGCTGATCAAACACATCAGCGCTGATCACGCCAGTCGGCGCCATCTGGTCCTCTGCTGTGCGTTTGATGCGGGAACCGGTGACGATGACTTCCTCGACGGTAGCATCCTTGGTTCCCTTATCGCTTGCTTCCTCGTCCTGCGCGATCGCCAGGGGCGCAAATGCCGTCGCCAGCATGGCCAATAGTGCAAGACGCATCCGTTTTGTTGATTTATTCTCTTGTAGTTGCATACCCCACTCCTCTTCCACGCTTCCGGTCGATAATTCCATAGTCTATGTTCGGCGGGAGAATTATTAATGCGGGATTTGCCGACTTGGGCGATGTCGCGGCATAGATTGTCCGCGTCTTTGTCCGGTCAGCGCATCGACTATGCTTGGCTGTATGCCCAGGGATAAGGCCACGCAGCAGCGTGGCCAGGTTGACCCTTGTTCACGAGCACTCGGCCCGCGCGGCCGGTGTTATTCGAAGCCGTCGCGAAAGAGGAGTTCAGGCACTGGCTTGCCGGTGAAGCCGATGCGTTGCAGGTAAGCCGCAAGATCCACGGTTTTCTCCACTCCGGCCAAAATAGCCGGGGTTTTGGGTACCAATTGAAGGGTTGTACCCCTGACCTGTGGCAGAATAGACCTCCACAAAACCAAAAGCACGCGGCGCATAAAGAAAACACTGCATGAGCCTCTTTGACGAATTGAAACGAAGAAACGTGTTCCGCGTGGGCATCGCCTACCTGGTGCTGGGCTGGGTGTTGCTGCAGGTGGTGGGTGTGGTAGTTCCCATCTTGCAGCTACCGGATTGGGTTGCCCGCTTCGTGCTGTTGATGCTGCTGATCGGCTTTCCCCTCGTTCTTATTTTTGCCTGGGCCTTTGAGCTAACACCCGATGGTATCAAGCGGGAAAAGGACATCGATCGTACACAATCCATCACCCCACAGACCGGGCGCAAGCTGGACCGGGTGATCATTGGGTGCCTTGCGTTGGCGGTGGTCTTGCTTTTGGGCGATCGGTTTTGGGATAGGGAAAAGGGGGAAATGGGGTCAGAGCCCTTTTCCGCAGCGAGTGAAAACGTCATCCCGGCGAAGGCCGGGATCTCCGAAAGTCCGGCAGAGCCTATGAAGGAAACTGTCGCCACCGAAATCTCCGTCGCCGTCCTGCCCTTCGTCAACATGAGCGACGACCCGAGTAACGAATATTTCTCCGATGGAATCTCCGAAGAACTGCTGAACGTGCTGGTGCGGGTCAAAGGCTTGCGCGTGCCGTCGCGCACCTCCTCGTTCAGCTTCAAAGGTACGGACAAGAAGATCAACCAGATTGGCAAGGAACTCCAGGTGGACCACGTGCTGGAAGGCAGTGTGCGCAAGTCCGGCGACCGCATCCGCGTAACGGCCCAGTTGATCGACGTCAACACCGACACGCACCTGTGGTCCGAAACCTATACCCGCAAAGTGGATGACATTTTTGCAGTGCAGGATGAAATCGCCCAGGCCATAGTCACTGCGCTGAAACTGACCTTGAGTGGTGCCGAGCAAAGTTCACTGGCACAGCATTCCACCGACAATGTCGAGGCCTACAACAAGTACCTGCTGGGCCGGCATTTGTGGAATCAACGCACCACGCAATCGCTGCTGGACGCGGTTGCACCATTGCAAGAGGCGGTGGCACTGGACCCGCAATACGACCAGGCCTGGGCTGCCCTGGCGGATACCTACATGCTGATTCCCGAATATCGCGGCGGGGAGATCAAGGAGTACATTCCGCTGGCCCGCCAGGCTGCCGAACGGGCGATGGCACTTCGTCCTGACTCGGCCCGTGCGTTGGCTACCCTGGCCAACATCAAGGCACAATACGACTACGATTTTGCGGGGGCCAATGCTGACTTTGCCCGTGCCATTGAGCTCGAGCCCGGCTACGCCACGGCGCACCAATGGTATTCCGAAATCCTGACTGCGCAGCGGCGCTTCGACGAAGCACTGGAGCAGGCAGACCTGGCCATAGCAGCAGACCCGCGGTCCGTCGTCGTAGCCAACGCCAAAGGCAATGCACTGATGGGTATCGGCCGCCTGGACGAGGCAGCGGCGCAGTTCCAGGCGGTACGCGTGCTGGACCCACAGTCCCCTCTACCCCCCCAAAATGTGCTCCTCGTATACCAGCTGCAAGGTCAGTACGCGCAAGCGCGGATTTTATCCGCTGAAGTGGCCCAGATGCACCCATACGGCTTTGACGGCGCTGCTGATCTGGCCCTGATCGATGCTATGGAAAATCCCGCGCTCAAGCCTCGTGCCATAGAGCTTATCCAGCAATCGCTACTCATGTACGACGGCGCAGATAGCCGGGCACTCTACTTCGCCCTCCTGGGCGAGTACGAACTCGCCATGGACAATCTCGAAAAGGGCTTTGCAGCACACGACCCTTCGACGATTTACATGAATCGGTGGCCCATGTACGACCCGCTACGTGAAGACCCGCGCTTCCAGGCATTGCTGCAAAAGATGAATCTCAAACCATGAGTTTCATAAATATATGAGTTTTATTGGCGAACTGAAAAGAAGAAACGTGTTTCGCGTCGCCGCGGCCTATCTGCTGGCAGCCTGGGTGCTGTTGCAGGCCATCGATTTCGTGCTTGATGCAATTTCCGCGCCCAACTGGATCTTGCAGGTGTTCATCATGGCCGCCGTGGCCGGCTTCGTAATAGTCCTGGTGTTCTCCTGGGTGTTCGAAATGACGCCAGAGGGCATCAAGCGCGAAAAGGACATCGACCGCACCCAATCCATCACGCCACAGACCGGGCGCAAGCTGGACCGGGTGATTATTGCCTTCCTGGCGGTAGCCGTGGTGATGCTGTTGGCCGATCGGTTCATTAGCACGGAAAAAGAAATGGGGTCAGAGCCCTTTTCCACTACTGCAGCCCATGTCCCGGCAGCCGAAGGGGAAAAGGGATCCGACCCCATTTCCAAATCCATCGCCGTCCTGCCCTTTGCTGATCTCAGCCAGGGGGGCGATCAGGAGTGGTTTGCCGATGGCCTGGCCGAGGAGATTCTGAACTCTCTGGCCAAAACACCTGACCTGTTGGTGGCATCCCGAACCTCTTCCTTCCGCTACAAGAAAAGTGAACTCGACCTGCCGCAGATTGCTGCCGAGTTGGGCGTGGCGCATGTGCTGGAAGGCTCGGTGCGTAGCTCCGGCAATAGGATCCGCGTGACGGCGCAGTTGATACGCGCAAGTGACGGCTTTCACCTGTGGTCGGAGAACTATGACCGTGACAAGGCGGACATGATCGCCATCCAGGAAGACCTGGCGATGAACATTGCCCAGGCTCTCGAGACCACCATGGACCCGGCCGCGCTTGCCAAGATGACCAGCTCCGGAACGCGTTCGGTCCCGGCCTATCAGGAGTATCTGAAGGGCTTGAGCCTGCAAGCCAACGCCTCATTCAAAACGAATCCGAGGCAAAGCTATCTCGAGGCCTATGACCACTTCGAGCAGGCCCGTGCCATCGACCCAAAGTTTTCCAGCGCACACCTGATGGCGGCAGATTTTTGGCTGACCCAGCTGTCGCCCTCGCGCACCGATAGCGACTTGACCGAGCTTGAGCCTTTGCAAATGGCTGCCAAGTTCAGCGAACGCATAAACCTGGCGATTGAAACCGCCCCCAGCGAGACCGATCGCACTGGATACATGGCCAAGCGGGCGTTGTTTGATCTGCGCTTGCGCGACGCCATTCGGCTGTACCACGAATACCTGAAGGATCGGCCGAACGATGAACAGTCGTGGTTTTCTCTCGCCCAGGCTGCAGCCCTCGCTTCTGAACGGGAAGTATCCGAAGAAGTACTGGAACACAACCGGGTGCTGGGGCAACAAGACGCAGCGGCTGCCAACAGCTATGTAAACAACGCTTATGCCCTGGGCAAGGCTTCCATCGGGGCAGACTACGGCATCGAAGCCCTGACCCGTTGGCCGACCCACCTGGACCTTGTGTACCAAACCCACAGAAGCTTGTTGTGGGCTGGCCGCGTAGAGGAAGCGGCGCAAATGGCCAAGCGCTACCGGCAGTTGAATCCGCAAGGCAATCCCCTGGTTGATGCGCGCCAGGCCTGCGCTGAAGGTCGCCGGGGCGACGCCGAGGCCATCCTGGCGGGGCTAGACCCGGCAGATAATTACGCACGCTCAACGCGCTGGCATATCCTGAAACTCCTCGGCCGTGAAGCTGAATCAGCGGAGGTATTGCGCCCCTATGCCGACTCCGGCGTGCCCTACCAGATGGCCGACTGGCTGGGCTATCACAAATTCGATCCCACGCCGTTTCCCGCAATCATGGCGGTGCTGAAGCGGGAAGGCATAAACCGCCCACCGGCCGTGGACATTCCGTTCAAGTGTCCGCCCAAGTGAAATGGTGAAATGGGGTCAGAGAACCATTTTCCGGTGTTGGCTGAGCCGGATGAAATGGCTGGGTTAGAAAATGGTTCTCTGACCCCATTTAAGGGCGCCACGGCCCTGCTGTTTATCTCGCTCAGCACAATTGTCCTGTCCCTGATGATGGGTCTGCTGGCTGTGGTCAAACGCGGATTGCCGCAAGGCGGCACGGCCAACGCGATCAATCGTTGGCTTTCCTTCCTGGGAGAGTTATGGGGTTCCGGCAACCACTTCGTGCTGCGGTTCTATCGCGGCATGGAATGGGATATCCAGCTTCCGGAAAACCTGGACCACGATGGCCGTTACCTGGTGTTGTGCAATCATCAGTCCTGGGTCGACATCATGGCCATGCAATACGCCCTGAACCGGCGCGCGCCGTTCCTGCGCTTCATGCTCAAACAGCAATTGATCTGGGTGCCGTTCCTCGGGCTGGCGTGGTGGTCGCTGGACTTTCCCTTCCTGCGCCGTTACAGCCGCGCGGAATTGCTGAACAATCCGGCCCTGCGCGAGAAGGACCTGGAGAACGCTGCCCGATCCTGTGAAAAGCTCAAACACATACCGGTATCCATGATCTCTTTCCCGGAGGGCACCCGGTTCACGCCAGCAAAGCACGCGGAACAGAAATCGCAGTACCGGCACTTGCTGATGCCCCGCTACGGCGGCATCGGGCAGGTACTGTATTCTTTCGGCGATGCCCTGGACACCGTCATCGATATGACCATTTTTTATCCCGCTGGTAATCCCACGTTCTGGCAGTTCATTTCCGGCCAGGTGAAGAAAATTTCCCTGCACGCTTGCCTGCGGCCCATTGACCCGGGCTTGCGCGGGGTTAATTTTCGCCAGGATGCCGCGGCCAACCGCCAGTTGAAGACCTGGCTGGATGAGCTGTGGGCTGAAAAGGACCGCAAGCTGGAGAATGCTTGCCTGGCGTTTGAAGCTGGCAGGAAAACTCCAACTCATTAATAATGAAACCTGCGCAACTGTGAAACAAAAGGAAGAGCAAACTCATGCTGGAACATGAAGACGTCAAGGACCTGGTGCTGGATCTGGAACAGCGCATCGACATGATGCAGAACATGGGAGACGCAGAGCTCGGCCGCTTCAAAGGGCTGGACTGGGTCATCCTGGTCCTGATTTCCATTGTCATCCCCGTCATCGCAGTGGTGGCCGCCCAATGAGCCAGCAAACATCTCCCCCTCAGTCCGCATCTACCAAAGAGTTTCATGGCGACCTGCTGAGTACCTACGGGCGCGAGCCGCTGTTACCGAGGGAGCGTGAGTACAAAACCTGGAGCGCCCATGGCTCCAGTTTTGCCTACGCCATTGCCACCTGGTGCTTCCTCACAGGAGGAATTACAGCGGAGTATGTCGGCGCCGTGCAGGGTATGGTTTGCCTGATCGCAGGCAACCTGATCGGTACCTTCCTGGTCAGTGCGTCCCTGTCACAGGGTTGTCAGCGCTACGGTGTTGAGCAGATTGATTTCTGCAAGCCGGCCTTTGGCCAGAACGGCGCCCGCATCGTGCTGATTTTTTACTTGTTCAACATGCTCGGTTGGTCCGGGCTGATCCTGGTGATGTTTGGTAACGGCATTGCAAACATTGTCCAGGCACTGGGCTATCAATCTGCCCATTGGCAGGTGGGCCTGGGTGTCGCGGTCGGGATCTGGCTGACTTACGTCGTTACCACCCGCGGCGTGCATTTGCTGGCCATGTTCAATTCCATCATCACCGTGGCCCTGATCTTCATCATCATTTTCATGTTCTACATGTTACTCAATGCGCACAGCTGGGATGAAATACTGGCCGCCAAGCCGCTGGATCCTCTGCCCGTGCCGTGGATGAATTACGCCGTGGCCCTCGAGCTGGGCATTGCTTCGGGCATGTCGTGGTGGGGTGGGATCGGCTTCCTGGCGCGCAACACGAAGTCGCGCCGCAATGCCATCTACCCGGAAGTCCTGCAGCTTGGCCTGTCGTTTGGCGTGGTGTGCTCCATTGCCCTGTTCTCCGGTCTGGTGATCGGCTCCAATGATCCAACCGAATGGATGGTGCCGCTCGGCGGGGTGTTTATGGGGGTGCTGGCGCTGGTTTTCGTGGGGCTGGCGAACATCACATCGACTTCGGTTTCGCTGTTTGCCAGCGGCCTGGCCTTGCGGCATTTACCGGGACTGCATACGACCGGGTGGAAACTGATCATTGCGCTGACCTGCGTTCCCCTGATGTTCTTTGTGTTCTGGCCACATGAGCTGTACGACATGGGTGATGCCTTCCTGGCTTACAACGGCACCATGCACGCACCCGTTGGCGGCATCCTGATGGTGGATTACCTGTTCCTCAGGAAACAGCGTTTGCATCTGCGCTCCATTTTCGAAGCAGACCCCGGCGGACAGTATTACTACACCAGGGGCTTCAACATTCTTGCGCTAAGTGGCATCGCGATTGGGCAAGTGACCTATTTCCTGGTGTACGACCCCTTCACGGACGAAGCCAGCGCACTATTCCAATTCCTGCCCGCCTCAATTGCCGCTTTTCTGCTGCCGGCGCTTATTTACTGGATCGGCATGAAGTTTTGGGTGCAGGGAGGCAGGCACAGCAGGCCGCTTGACGAAGCGGCGCTGCCGGGCAAGCTGATAGCACCTAACCTATAGGGCCATCACTCCGGCGTCCGCCCTTCCGCCCAGTTGATGACGTACCACGCGGCTGCGTTGGGCAAGTCCTGGAATGCACGCAAATTAACCACCGCAGCATCATAGTTCCGCGCGCTGATTTCTCCGGCGGACAGGACAATACTGCGGGCCCCCTTCAATACTCCGACCAGGTTTTCGACCACGCCCTGGAACTGCTCCATACCCGCGCAGGAGCCGTAGAATAGCTGGGTGGCAAAGTATGGTTTTGCGCCGGCATCGCTTAGCAACGCGGTCAATTTGCGGCCGACCAGCGGATCCGCCCCAATGTGGGCGTAGGAACGGTAGTAAGCAGTCCAGGCTGCCACGAAGCCTGCGGGTTCCGGCCACAGGCGCATCAACTCATGGTCATCATCCGCCAGCACGATGCGCCCACCCGGTCGCGCCGCCGCTACCATGGAGCGCACCGCGCCAGCTGGATCGGTAACGTGTTCCAGCAGGAAGCGGGCGTGGATCAGGTCCATACAGCCGACTTCATTTTCTTCCAGTGGAAGGTGCATGGCGTCCCCAATGCGAAAGTCAACGATGCAACCATCGGATTTTTCTTCAGTCAGTTGCAACGCGGCCTGCACCTGGTCGGGATTGTGCTCCACCGCAATGACAGTTGCCCCGGCGGACAATTGCGTCGCCATCAAGCGGGAGAACTGGCCGGTGCCTGCACCTACATCCAGCACCCGCTTTTCATTGGTAAGGGCTAGTGTCTCCAGGCACCTCTGGTTGATCAAGCTGTTCATCAGCGCGAGACGCTGGCGTTCCCTGGCGGAACTGCCGTGAATGTAGTGATCACTCATCAGCGGGTCTCATTGCAGGATTTCCGGTAGAGGCTGCTTGGGCGGCAGCGGTGCGGGCAAAGGAATCCTGGGCATCATTTCGGCTCGGGTAGCCGCATGGTAAACAGCGGTGGCCATGACGGCCGCCGCCTGCATCAGGTCACCTGGAACAATATGCCCCACATCGTCCACGTTGGAATGATGGGTGTTGATTTCGTAATCCAGCGGATCCTGCACAAAATTGAAGCCGGGCAAGCCAACCGCAACGAACGAGAGGTGGTCCGTGCCATCGGTGTTGATGATGGTGGTGGTGGTGACACCGAGGTCTGCAAAGGGCGCCAGCCAGGCTTCGAATATGGGCCTTGCCATGTCGTTGTCCTGCAGGTAGACACCACGGATTTTGCCGCTGCCGTTATCGAGGTTGAAGTACACGGACAGGTCCGCGTGGTCCGGTTTGAGGGTCATGCTCACCGGCTCGGCGAAGTGCCGGGCCACGTAACCGCGCGAGCCGCACAGGCATTCTTCTTCGCCGCTCCACAAGGCTGCGCGCACGGTGCGTTGCATGTCCAGGCCCAGAGTGTTGAGAATGCGCATAACTTCCATCACCACGGCGCTGCCCGCAGCATTGTCGGTGGCGCCGGTGGCGCCATGCCAGGAGTCGAGGTGGGCACCCAGCATCACCAGTTCTTTGCGCTTGCCTGAACCCGGGATTTCGGCAATGACATTATTGCCTTCCAGCCCGGGTCCGTAAAACTCAGCGGCCACCTCCAGTTCCACGGATACCGGGACCTTGCGCTCCAGCAAACGGACCATGCGGTTGTATTGCTCCGGCATGACCACGGCGGCAGGAGGCGGAATGGGGGCGCCATCGATATACGAGCCAAAGTCGCTTCCCATGATGATGCCGCTGGTGGTAGCCCAGGTGGTTTTCAGAATGGCAGTGACGCCTTCCTCACGCCAGAATGCTGCGAGGCGACTGCCCAGCTTCAGGTCCAGCAGCCACCGGTCGGCCAGGATTTCCAGAGGAACACCATCGATGTAGCGCGCGCGCTCATCCAGGTCCGCGGGATACCTGACCAGTGGCCACTGCAGCTCCGGCTTGCTGCCGGGCTCATTTGACTTACCGAGTTTTTTGAGGGCCTCATCATCGAAGCGGTACTCCACGGGCTCTTGCGGCAGCTTGAACAGCACCGGAAGGTCAATCATGACGATTTTCCCGCGCAATTTGCCACGGTATTTGTCCTTGTAGGCCTCGATCTGGCGGGCGGTTTTTTCCAGGTCCTTGTCCGCCGGCTCTTCCCCGCGTTGCCACAAAGGAGCAAAAATCACCTCGCCAGTGACCGGGCCATCGGTGGCCGGGCTCCAGTCAGCCGGGAAAGCGGTGAGCGTCGTGTCCTGCGGCGTTTTCATTTGCAGCGCAATGCGCGACCACGACCAGCCACGCCCGAACGTGCCCCAGCTTTCCAGTCCCGCTTGCTTGATTCCAGCTTCCTTAAAGGCAATTACGGCATGATCCGCCGCCTGTTGAAAGCCGGGAGAACCTGTGACCCTGGGGCCGTTTTCATCGGCGAGCAAGTTCATGTAATCCATCACTTTCGAATGATTAAAGGCCTGGTCCTTGATGCGGTGGATGACCTCGAGGTTGACCTCCTCGGATTTTGCCAGCGCCGGCCACAAAACCAGTACGGCAAGGATAAAAGTGCTGCGGTGAGAATTCACGGGTTCTTGATCTCGCGACTGTAAAGGTGTGAGTTTACACCAGAGCGGTTTTGCGGGCTGCCATTGGCCCGGCACCATTGGCCAAGCACAATACAAGTGCAGTACCCTTGCACGGACATCACTGTGCGGGCAGGTCCGTGGTACGCGATTGCATGGCTAAAGAGAAAGAATCTTTTACAACGATCCAGAAACCCGATTACGTCCGTAGCCGTCTGCGGGAAATTGGCTTCTGGTTCGTTGACATTCCCCGGACGTCCACCACCACGCTGAAACTGGCGTTTTATAATAAGTACGGCAAGCTGTTTGGCAAGCCCTCGGCCAGCGAGGGCATCGGCATGGGCCTGATTCCCCACCACCTGCCAGCGGGTATGGTGCGCGAGCAGGTGGGCTTTGAGTTATGGGATTCGCTGTATACCTTCGCCATGGTCAGGAATCCCTTTGAACGAGCCGTGTCGCTGTTCCTGTTCCTGCAGAAAAACGGCAAATTGCAGGGCTGGACCTTCGGGCGCTACGTAGACCAGTTGGTGCGACCCGCCGGCTTCGACTTCCATGGCCATTACCTCAGCAATTGCGGATACATCTGCGACACTGATGGCACCTTGCTGGTCACTGAAGTATTCCGCTTTGAACAGCGCGATGAGGCCCTGGGAATAATCGCTGCCAAAACGGATTGCCCTGAAGTGGTGAGCAAGGACAAGAAAACCTACGAGTCCGGCGCGCGGCACTACAGCCACTACTACGATGCTGCTTCACGCCGTAAGATCGAGGATTACTACCACGACGACATTGAACGCTTTGCCTATTGTTTCGAAAGCGAATGATCAGCTGTAAATCGGTCCCGCCGGCACGAAGTCCTACCCGTTTTCCAGAAACTGCCCATTGCCGCCCGGCACATCTGCCAGCACGCTAAGACCGGGAGATGGATCGTGCATGTTCATTGTTTTTATAGGGTATTTATCTGATACAATGTAAAAACACATATACCACATATATATACCGTGCGGAGGTAGGACCATGGCCCAATTGCATTGTTATGTACCGGACGGCGTGGCGGAGAAAATTCAGCAAAAAGCGCAGCAGGCTCACTTGTCTGTATCAAAATATCTGGCTGAACTCGTAAAGCGTGATGCCGCCAACAGTTGGCCGGCGGCTTATTTCGAACACGTCATTGGCCGCTGGCAAGGGGAAGCGCTCAAGCGCGAACCGGAGGGAGACTTTGAATCCCGCGCGGATCCGGGTTGATGTACCTGCTGGATACGAATACCTGCATCCAACTGCTTAACAGCAGGGAGTCCAGCGTAATTAGGCGATTTGCCCTCCAGGCTCCGCACGAAATCGCGCTCAGCAGCGTGGTCAAAGCGGAGTTGTTGTATGGTGCGCGCCACAGCATGCAGGTGGAAGAAAACCTTAGTTTGCTCCGGTCATTTTTTGCGCCGCTGGTCAGCTTGCCATTTGATGACCGTTGCGCAGAGGAATACGGGCAGATTCGAGCCGATCTGCGGCGCCAGGGACGCCCGATTGGTCCCAACGATTTACTGATCGCGGCAACTGCCAGAGCTTTCGATGCCATCCTCGTGACTCACAATAGCGCAGAATTCGGCCGTGTCGCCGGATTGCGCATGGAGGACTGGGAGGAATCTACGCTGGTTTAATCGGCAAAGAACGGTAGCGTGGCCCGCCGGCGGCGACGATGGCGTTAACCAATGCCGGCGCCAGCGTGGGCACGCCGGGTTCACCCAGACCGGTGGAACGGTAATCCTGGCCGATGAACCTTACGTTGATTTCCGCCGGCGCCGCGCTCATTCGCGTCACTTTGTAATCATGGAAGTTTGAGTTGACCACCGTGCCGTCCCTGAAGTTGATTTCGGTTTCCAGGGCGAGGCCCATGCCCATGATGACGGCGCCTTCCATCTGTGCGGTGGCGATGCCCGGGTTGAGCACCAACCCGCAATCCACCGCGCAGTCGACGCGGTGAACGGCAATCTCATCACCCTTGACTTCGGCATGCACCACCATCGCCACGTAGCTTTCGAAACTGTGGTGCACCGCTATTCCCAGCCCCTGACCCGCCGGTAGTTCCCGGCCCCAGCCAGCCATGTTCGCTGCCTCATTCAGCACTCCGCGGCAGCGCTGCACCTGCTCCTGTTGCTCCGGGTCGTGGTTGTTGTCGTAAATGCCGCGGATAAACTCCAGCGTATCGACGCCGGCTGCACGGGCCAGCTCATCGGTGAACACATTGATGGCAAAGCCATAAAAGATGGCGTACACCGCCCGGTACCAGCCAATCCGGGTATGAGCCGGGGCCAGGCCGGATTCGACCCGCATGCTGGCGATGCCATAGGGGTGCTTCGAGATATCTTCCAGGTCCTCAGCGGTGGGTTGGGCAACAGCAGGATCGAATAGCGATCCAATGGTTGGAAAGGCCGCGCGGTGCAGCCAGCCGGTGACTTTGCCATCGGCATCCACCGCAGCTTCGATGTGCTGGGCGGTGCAGGAATGGTAATAACCGGTGCGCGTGTCTTCCTCACGCGACCAGGCCAAACTTACCGGCGCACCGACGGCTTTGGACAGGGCGGCCGCTTCCTGCACATAGTCGCACATGAATTTACGCCCGAATGCGCCACCCGCCATCATCACATGCACGGTGATGTCCCCGGGTTTGCGCCCCAGGTACTCGGCCACGGTTTTCTGGATGCCCTCCGGGTCCTGGGTCGAGGCCCAGATCTCACAATGGTCATCCTGCACCCAGGCCAGGCTGGCCATGGGCTCCATGGGTGAGTGCGACAGGTGACTGCCCACGTAGGTGGCTGCATGCCGCACAGTGGCTTGCTTGAAGGCCTCGCCCAGCGAGCCTTTTTCAAATTCGATCTTGGCGGGGGACTCGACATTAGTCACCAGCAGTTGCTTGTATTGCGTGGTGTCATACGAGCCGTTCGGGCCCGGCTCCCATTCAATCTTGAGCGCCGCCAGCGCTTGCTGTGCCACCCAGTTATTGTCCGCGACCACGGCTACGCCGCCCACCGAGCCAAAGGGCTTTTCGAAGCGCGGGATTTCCACTACGTCCACTACGCCCGGCATGGCCAGGGCAGCGGACTTGTCCACGGACTTAAGGCTGCCGCCAAAAACAGGCACATGCCGGATGGCAGCGTACTTGACGCCAGGCACCTTCTTGTCCGCGCCATAGATGCGTTTGCCCACGACCACTTCGCCCTGGTCATGCCGCGGCAGGGACTGGCCGATATAGCGAAACTGATCGCGGGTCTTGAGTTTGGGTTGGTCCGGCACCGGCAGCTCACTGGCCAGTGCAACGAGTTCGCCGTAAGCGAGCTTGCGGTCATCACTGCGGTTGTAAACCGTGTGCAACTTCGCGTAGCAGTCTTCTACTGGCAGATTCCAGTTCCGGGCTGCGGCAGCAACCAGCATTTCCCGGCCTGCCGCGCCGGCTTTACGCATGGGTTCCAGCATCACATTGATGCTGCGTGAACCGCCGGTACCCTGCGGGCCATACTTTGCATTGGCATCGCCCTGCAATACGGTTACCCGCGACCAGTCGGCTTCCAGCTCATCTGCGACAGCGGCCGGCAGGGCGGTGCTGATGCCCTGGCCCATTTCGCAGCGGCCACAGTAAATCGTGGTTGCTCCGTTGCGGTCGATGTAGACGAAGGCATTGGGCTCGAATGCGGTGTTACCCACCTTGCCCAACACCCCCAATGGCAGCGACACACCGATGGCAAGGCCACCCAGGGCCAGTCCGGAGGTCTTGAGAAACTCCCGGCGATTGAGCGCCAGCTGGCTTGAATCCAGGATGTTCATGTTGCCGCCCCCTTCATCTGGCCGGCCGCTTCAGCGATAGCCTTGCGAATACGCGTGTAGGTGCCGCAACGGCAGATATTGCCCTCCATCGCAGCGTTTATCTCCACGATGCCGGGTGCCGGGTTACGCGCCAGCAGATCGGCTGCGGCCATGATCTGCCCGGACTGGCAATAGCCACACTGCGCCACGTTGTTTTTCACCCAGGCGATCTGCAGTGGATGGCTGCCATCCGCCGACAAGCCTTCAATGGTGGTGACCTGCTTGCCAAACGCCGCGCTAAGCGGTGTCATGCAGGCGCGCACTGCCTGGCCGTCCAAATGCACGGTGCAGGCGCCGCACAGGCCCATGCCGCATCCATACTTGGTGCCCGTGAGTTCCAACGTATCGCGCAGGAACCACAACAAGGGCATGTCCGGGTCCACATCGGTCGCCTGTGCCTTGCCGTTGATGGTGATGGTGTTGCTCATGACTAACTTCCGGGTTGCGGATCAGGGGGTTCGTTGCGCCAGCCAGGCAAAAACCCCGAGAAATGAGAAGACGCCGAGGATGAGTGCGACCATGAAACTGCTGTAGGCATAGCGCAGCAGGACGAACTTTCTGTAGAGCACACTACCCAGCCCATAAATGTTGCGGATCATGGATTCGTAGACCAGGGTCTTATCCTTCATCAGCTCTTCCATCGCGAGCACATAATTGTCTTCGCGCATATTGGCAAAGGTACCAAAGAACAGCAGGTTGCCTTCGCTGCGACGCGGCGCGGACGAATCGAACACTGGCCGGCTGATGCGCGGGCGCGCAGCCAGGACGGCAAAGACCAGCGACACGAGATTACCAATCAACAGCACCGCAGTGGGCACGAGCAGCCAGGGATTGGCATCCAGCTTGGGTGCAACTGCTGCAATGATGATGGACATGATAATGCCGTTGATGCTGATCATCATGTTGGCCTTGTTATCGGCCAGCCCGGTCAAGTCCATTTGCACGGCATACACGCTGCGGAACATGGTTTCGATGCCGCGCGCAGTGCCGGGAAGTTTTGTTTCGTGCGCAGCGGGTGGGGCGCTTTCGCCCGCATGCAAAATGGCTGCTTCCAGTTCGGCTTTGGCCTGTTCCAGTTGTGCTTGTGCCTGGCTTAAGTCGCTCATGATGATCGATTCCGTTTCGGTATGCTGATTCGTAGCTAATGGCTGCCAGTGGATTCTATCGAGTCAGGCAGTGATCATATCGCATTCCAGCCTGGCGGTGACCACGTCAGTAGTGCGGACGTGGCAAAATGGCCCTCACCACGAACCGAAGAGGAACTGCATTTCCATGCTGAGTAAATTCCTGGCCACATGGCTGCGCTGTTTGTTCATCAGCTTCGTGTTCATCGGCCTGAGCGCCTGCCATTCGGGTGACGAAGCGGCGCCGGATGACGCACACACTCGTGCCATCGGCCCCGCGGCGGCGGTCAACGCACTGGCGGATGAATACGTCAAGGCATACTTCGATACTTTTCCGGAGCAGGCTCTGCTCTCCGGTGCACCCGATCCCGACCCGGCGCGCCTCAGCGATCGCTCCATCGATTCCCTCGCCCGCTGGCAAGTTTATCAGCAGGACTTGCTGGGCCGGCTCAATGCCGTCGATCTTGCGGAGATAGCGGATACTGCCGCGCTCCATACGGCGAGCTTCCTGCGCAACCAGCTGGAGTCCGCCCGCGACATGGGCATTTGCCGCATGGAGCTGTGGAACGTCAGCCCTACCTTTACCGGCTGGCTGGCAGCATTCACGGACCTGGCTGGCGCAATGAAAATGGATACACCGCAGCAGCAGGCCGATGCCCTCAGCCGCCTGGCGCAGATGCCTGGCTATATTGATACAGAGGTAGCAAACCTCAAAGAGGGTGTTGAACTCGGCTACACCGCATCGGCCAACAGCGTTCGCGCCATGCTGGATTTGCTGGATTCCTTCCTGGCTTTACCCGTGGCGGAAACCCCGTTTGCCATTGCTGCACAGGACCAGGATATCGGATACCAGGAAAAAGTCGCGCACGTAGTGGAAGAAGGCATCCTGCCAGCGGTGGCACGCTACAGGGATTACCTGCGGAATGAGTATGCAGCGGTGGCCCGGCCGGCCATAGGCGTGGATGCCAACCCGGATGGCAAGGCGTGTTACCGCGCCTCCGTGCGCTACTGGGCAACGCTTGATCTCAGCGCTGAAGAAATTCACCGCATCGGGCTGGCACAAATGGACCGGGTGATGGCCGAAATCAGTGCAATCGGCGCGCGCAGTTTTAATGAGAGTGACCCGCTGGTCCTGCTCAAGCGAGTGAAAACCGATCCGAAGTACCTGTTTTCCAGCCGCCAGGAAATGGTGGACTACGCCGTGGCGGCGCTGGCGCGCGCCAAGGCTGCCCTGCCCGAATGGTTCGGCCGCGTGCCCCGGGCAGAAGTGGTGGTCGAACCCTACCCGGCGTTCCAGGAGAAATCCGCGCCGCTGGGCCAGTTTAATCCCGGCTCGGCAGATGGCAGCGAACCTGGAAAATACCTGATCAATACCTACCAGGCGGAAAAGCAGAGCAAGGCCGGCCTGGAGGCCACCGCGTTCCATGAAGCCTACCCCGGGCATCACACGCAGTTCTCCATTGCGCAGGAGCGCACCGATCTGCACCCGATATCCCGCTATTTTTTCCTGTCCGGGTATGGCGAAGGGTGGGCTCTATACACCGAGCGCCTGGCCGACGAGATGGGACTGTACGGTTCCGACCTCGATCGCCTCGGCATGCTGTCCAACGAAGCCTGGCGTGCTGCGCGCATGGTGGTTGATTCCGGCATACATGGACTGGGCTGGACGCGCGAGCAGGCGCTGGACTACATGGACAGCCACAATACCAACTCGCACGAACTCAATGCCGCAGAAATTGACCGCTACATCGCGGTGCCCGGGCAAGCTACTTCCTACATGCTGGGCGCGCTGGAAATACGCCGTTTGCGGGAACACGCAGAGGCTGCTCTGGGTGAGCGATTTGATATCCGTGCTTTCCACGACCTGGTGCTGGAAGATGGCGCCATACCGCTGGATGAGCTTGCGGAGAAAGTGGAACGCTGGATTAAGCAGCAGAAGTAATCTTTTAAGCGCCGCCCAAGCCCAACACCTTGAGGTCTCCATCGCACAGGTTGGTCAGTAACATCTCGCCATCCTCATCAACGCGGAACTGGCCATAATGTGTGGTTGCATAGAGGTCGCTTTGTCCTTCCTGGAAGAAAAACGCGTTGGTGGCGAACTTGA